>NZ_VIWU01000001.1:5061118-6326398 GCF_007994075.1 Pseudonocardia hierapolitana
GGCCGCCCCCGACGGCGCGCTGGTCCTGCCCTCCGACGGCTACTACCTCGCGCGCTCGCTCGCGCACGGGGAGCTCGCGCCGCTGGGCGTCGAGGTGCGCGAGACACCGACGGCCGCCCCGTTGCCGCCGCTGGACGGCGTGGCGCTCGTGCTGCTGGAGACGCCGTCCAACCCGGGGCTCGACGTCGCCGACATCGTCGCGGCGGCCGAGGCCGCCCACGCGGCCGGCGCGCTGCTCGCCGTCGACAACACCACCGCGACGCCGCTCGGGCAGCGCCCGCTGGAGCTGGGCGCCGACCTGGTGATCGCCTCCGACACGAAGGCACTCGCCGGGCACGGCGACGTGGTGCTCGGCCACGTCAGCGCGCGCGACCCCGAGCTCGTCGCGCGGCTGCGGGAGGCGCGCTCGCGCGGCGGCGCCGTGCCCGGGCCGATGGAGTCGTGGCTCGCCCACCGCGGCCTCGCCACCCTCGACCTGCGGCTCGAGCGGCAGGCGCGCAACGCCGCCGCCCTCGTCCCGGTGCTGCGCGCGCACCCCGCGGTCTCCGACGTCCGCTGGCCCGGCGACCCGGCCGATCCCGCGCACGCCGTGGCGTCGCGGCAGATGCGGCGCTGGAACGGAGTGCTGCGATTCACACTCGCGTCGGAGGCGGCCGTCGGGGAGTTCCTCGCCGCCTCGCGGTTGATCGGCTCGGCCACCAGCTTCGGCGGCCTGCGCAGCACCGTCGATCGCCGGCGGCGTTGGGGCGACGACGTGGCGCCCGGGCTGTTGCGCTTCTCCGCGGGCTGCGAGGACGAGTCGGACCTGGTCTCCGACGTACGCGCGGCGCTGGACTCAATCACCCGCTGACCTAGTGCTCCCCGCCGGAGGTTCGCCGAGGGTCTCGGCGGCCCAGCTCCACGCTGGACGCAGCGGCGAACAGCCCGAGTACGCCCGGTACGAGGGCTGCTCGCCGCCACGCCCAGCGAGAAGCTGGATCCCCCGATACCCCCGACGAACCTCCGGCGGGAAGCACTAGCGGTCCCGGCCGCCGACCGCGTGATCGGAAAGTCGGTCCACTATCACACGTGCGTAAGCCGCTCCGCTGTGGTCTTATCTGCGGCAGGGAGGTGGTCGCGTGAAGCACCGACAACCGGACCCCATCGGTGCCGACCCCGATCCAGGGGAGGCACCGGGGATCGCGCGGCACCCGAGCGCGGTCCCGAAGGGGTCCCGGGTCCTGCTTCTCAACGCCACCTTCGAGCCGCTCGCCGTCGTCACGGCGAAGCGCGCCATCGTCCTGATGCTCACCGGCAAGGCCGAGTGCGTCGAGGAAACCCGCGGCGGCGCCGCCTTCCATTCCGAGACCCTCACCATCCCCGCGCCATCGGTGATGCGCCTGTCCCGCTACGTCCGGGTGCCCTACCGGCACGCCGTGCCGATGACCCGCGCCGGCGTGCTCCGCCGCGACGGGCGCCGCTGCGCCTACTGCAGCAAGCGGGCCGACACGATCGACCACGTCGTCCCGCGCAGCAGGGGCGGCGCCCACACCTGGGCCAACTGCGTCGCGGCCTGCCGCACCTGCAACTCGAAGAAGGCAGACCGGCTGATCGAGGAGCTCGGCTGGACGCTCGCCGTCACGCCGCGGGCGCCCGACCGCGCCGCAGGCGGGATCCTGGTGCTGGCCGTCGAACCGCTGCCGTCCTGGGAACCGTGGCTGGGGGAGCGCGCGGCCTGATCCGCCGCGAGTTGCGGTGCGCGCGTGTCGCGGTGCGGGGTCAGTCGCGGGTGCGGCCCGGTGGGCGGCCGCGGTCGGGGCGGCCGCGGCGGTGGGGGTTCGTCCGGGTCAAGCGGCGTGGGGGTCCACCGGCGCGGTCGTGGCCCTCGGCGGGTTCGCCGGCCACCAGCGCAGGCGTGAGGATCCGGATCCCGTCCGTGACCGGGCCGACGGTGACGGAGCCGAGCGGGCTCGGGGCGTCGGCGTCCCGGCGGTCGTGAGAGCGCTCGACGGGGTCGACCGGGGCCGGAGCCGGCACAGCCGCATGCGTACGCAGGCCGCGCAGGACGGCGACGAAGAAGGCGACCGCGGCGACGAGCAGCATCGCGACGGCGGTGACCTCGAGCGCGGCGTCGATCGCACCGGGGTCGGACCCGGGCGGTAGGCCCGCGATGATCCGCACGGCATGGGCGGCCGACAGGGTGGCGAAGGCGATCCCGGTGCGGCGGATCAGCGCACGTCGCGACCGGGCGCCGGCACCCAGCGCGATGATCCCGGCGGCGCCGGCACCGGACCACGCGACGACGTCGAGCGTGGCCACCAGCCATGCCGGTGGCATCCGCCCGGGCAGCGCGACGGCGACGGCGCCGATCACCGCGACGATCGCCACGGTGAGCCCGCCGACGGCGCCCGCCGCCCACCGCCCGGCCCGCCCCGTGACCGGCCCGCGCACCGCCAGCACGAGCATCCCGAGGGCGCCGAGCATCGCGACGGAACCGGCCAGCACCCAGATGTTCATCGGGTCCGCGAGGCCTGCGGCCCGCACGAGCAGCGCCACGCCCGCGTAGAGGGCGACGGCGCCCGCGATCCGTCCGGTGCGCGCGCTGCCGGTGAGCCCGGCCACAGCGGCGAGCAGGATGGCGGCGGCGAGCCCGGCCGCGAGCGCCAGCACGCCGACGGCCTCGTGGGCGACGGCGTGCCGGCCGTGGATCAGGACACCGAGCAGCACGGCGCCCGTGAACAGGGCGGCGAGCACGAGCAGGTCGATGGCGAGCGCGCGGCCGACGGGGATCAGGCCGCGGTGCCCGAGGGTGGTGCTGCGCAAGGTGGTGACCCCTCGACGTCAGGGGGCGGCCGGATGGGTGGCCGGGGGCTGGGGAGCTCCATCCGGCATGTCGACGGTTGAGCAGGCACCGTTACGAGCGCGGCCCGCGAACCCGCGGCGCAGATCATCTTGGATCAGGTCGAGCCCGTCGTCCGGTCGATCGGTCGAGACGCCTCCCGATCTACCCCGTGGGCGATCCGAATCGCGTCGCTGGCTCCCGCCTGCATTCGCCAACCGATTTCGTCCGGAGAACGTCGAGTGAAATCCGCAGAGATTCGAGCAAGGGGCGTGAACGACGAAGCCGGCGAGCTTGTAGGCCAGGACAAGCGGGGCTAATGTGACTCGCGTGAGGCTGGTATTCGTCACGGCGTTCCCGGTCGATCCGGGCGCGCCGCGCGGCGGTGTCGAGGGTGTGAGCGTGGTGCTCTGCGGCGCTCTGCGGGATCGTCGCGATCTCGACCTCCACATCGTGACGACCGGGGGCGTCGACGCGGTGCAGGTCGATGACTGGGGTGCGGCGCGCATTCACCGGTTGCCGTGGACCGCCCCGCGCCTGCTCTCGGGGGTGCTCGGGCGAGACGCCCGCCGCCTGCGCGAATATGTCAGCGGTCTCCGCCCCGACGTCGTGCACGCGCACGACACCTACGGGATCATGATGGAGCCGATCGGCACGCCGCGCGTACTGACGATTCACGGTTTCATCCATGCCGACACCCGGGTCTCGGGTACCTCGTTGGCCCGTCCGCGCGCACTGCTCTGGAAACGGATCGAGACGCGCGCGTGGGCGCGTTATCCGCACATCATCTCCATCAGCCCGTACGTGCGTGAACGGCTGACCGGTATCGCGACCGGCGCGGTGCACAACATCGACAATCCCATCGCCGATGCATTCTTCGACGTCCGACGCACCGACGGTGCGGCGCAGGTGTTCTGCGCCGCGACGATCTCGCCGCGGAAGAACACGCTTGCTGTGGTGGACGGTTTCGCGCGGGCGAGAGCGCAAGGCCTGCGCGCCACGTTGCGGCTCGCCGGTCCGCAGCCGGTCCCCGCTTACGCCGAGGCGGTCCGCGCGCGTATCCGCCAGCACGGGCTCGACGATGCGGTCGTCCTGCTCGGCCAGCTGAGTACCGACGCCGTGCTCAGCGAGCTGGCCGGCGCCAGCGTCTCGGTGCTGATGTCGGTCGAGGAGAACGCGCCGCTGGCCGTGCAGGAGGCGATGGCCGCCGGTGTTCCGGTGATCGCCTCGAGCCGGTGCGGCATGCCCTATCAGATCGACGACGGTGAGAGTGGGTTCCTGGTCGAGCCGGACCGTCCCGATGACCTGGCGGCACGGCTGCTGCAGGTCATCGGCGACGACGGTCTTCGCGATCGGCTGGCGCGGCGCGCGCGCGACGTGGCGCGCGAGCGGTTCCACTCCGAGCGCGTCGCGACGAGGACCATCGGGGTCTACCAGCGCGCCTGCGGCATCCCCCCGCCGCCGGCCCGCCGATCGCCGTCGGCGCCACGTGCGGCAGCAACAACTGGTGGACGGCTGCCGGACTGAGCCGGTTCGGATCGCGGGGTATGTGCGCCGCGGTGTAGGACACGGCGAAATGCGAGCAAGTCGCCGAGGTGCATACCGCGGTGGGTGAGACGGTGACTCAGGAACGGCCCGATGGGGTGCCACCTCGTCCCGGTGGCAATTGCGGAGTCCTGAACTGCCTCCCCGTGACGTCGCCCTGCGCGTCATCGGCCTCCGGCCACGGCGTCCCGGAGGATCTTCGTGAGCTCGACGGCCCCCCGTTCCGGGTTCATCATGATCCGCCGGACCTCGTACCGCGGAGTGGTGGCCCTGTTCACTCCCGGCCGTGTGGTCACCGCATGCGAGTGCCCCGCGCGGTGCGCCGCCTCGAACGTGCCTGTTCCGTAGTCGCTCGCGCTGCCGTTGGGATACGCCAGGACGGGCGCCTCGACCCCGAGCCCGTCCTGCAGCTGCGCCCGGGCCGAGCAGAGGTCGGCCGTCTGCGCGTCGTCGTCCTCCTGGGCGAGGATCGCATGGTGCAGCGAGTGGGACCCGATCGTCATGTAGTCACGCAGCCGCGCCGCCTCGTCCCAGTCCATGAAGGTCTCGTCGACGTGGTAGCGGCGGCGCGGGGCGAGCAGCTCGACGACCTCGTCCACCGCGGCCTCCCGTGACGTGCGGTCCCGATCCTTCAGAGCCTGCGCGAGCGGTGAGAGCGTCGCGCGCCGCTCGGCCGTGGTGCGCAGCGGATACTTCTGCTGCTTCCAGACGATCTCGTTGGCTGTGGCGTTCGCCACAGCGTGCGCCAGCTCCTCCCACCACGCCCTGGTGGTCCTGGACAGGAGCCCCGGCACGAGGAAGCAGGTGGCCGGGAGTCCCAGATCGCGCAGGATCGGCCCGGCGACGGTGAGGTTGTCGCGATAACCGTCGTCGAAGGTGAGCGCGACGGCGCGCGGCGGCAGCGGGCGTCCCGCGGTGAGGTCCGCCAGCGCGGACTCGAGTGGCAGGACGTTCGCGAACGTCCGTAGGAGCCGCAGCTGCTGGGTGAGTCCGTGGGGCCCGGATCCTCTCCGGGGGGCGAAGTACCAGGTCGGCTCGACGTTGTGCCATCCGAACACGACCAGTCGGCCGCCCTCGCGCTGCTGCATGCCTCTCCCACTCCGATCCGGCCGGTCATTGCGGCCTGACGGAGCCGCTGGCGGGATGGCCGTCGCGTCTCAGCCTCCTTCTGTTACGCGAACAGCTGGTGAGCGGCGCGGGCACCGAGGCTGTGGCTGCTCGAGGTTCCCCCGCGACTCGCCCGGAATGGTGTTGATGCCCGTGCCGCTAACGCCCGGCTCGCCGAGATCGACCCCGTTGGAGCGTCGGACCGGGGAGTCCGTGAGGGGGGAAGCAGCACATGAGCAGTGACGCTGTTCACGTCGACCGTCCGCTGTCCCGGACAATCCATCCGCCGCTCGACCGGCAGCTGCCGCGGAAGCCGGTGCAACGGACGCCCACCCGAAAGCGGTGGCAGCGAGGCTACCGGCGGGCCGCGATCGTCACGGACCTGCTCGCGGTCGTCGTCTCGGCGGCGCTCTACGCGCAGTGGGGCAGCGCCCCCCTCCCGGTCGTCCTCGTCATGGGAGCGGTCGTGCTCGGCCTCACCGCCTGCGCCCTCGGGGTGGCCCGGGCGTGGGACCCGCTGGTGGTCGGACACGGATCGGCCGAGTTCAGCCGGCTGTTGCGCGGGTTCCTCGGCAGCGCGGTCGTCGTCGCGCTCGTCAGCCTCGCCAGCCAGCTCCCCGCCGGACGGCCGTGGGTCTTCGGCGTGCTCCCGATCGCGGGCGCCTTTGCGACGGCCGGGCGGCTCTGGCTGCGCTGGGAGCTGCACCGGCGGAGACGGGCCGGGAAGGCGCTGGCGCGGGTGCTCGCCGTCGGCACCGAGGAAGCCATCACCGCACTCGTTGCGCAGACCCGCCGCGCTCCCCACGAAGGCTGGAGGATCATCGCCGCGTGCACGCCCACCGGGCGCGGTGAACGCGGTGGCCCGGACCTGGCGGGTGTGCCCGTGGTCGGTGACCTCGATGCGGTCGCCGGTCTGACACGGAGCACGGAGTTCGACGCCGTCAGCGTCGCGCAGGCACCCGGGTGGTCACCGCGACGGCTCCAGCAGCTGGCCTGGGACCTCGAGGTGACCGGGACCGAGCTGGTCGTCGAGCCCGGCCTGATGGAGATCGCCGGTCCGCGCCTGCACGTCGACTCGCTGGACGGGCTTCCGCTGCTTCGGCTGACCCACCCGACGTTCACGGGTGCATCCCGCCTGCTCAAGGGGATGCTCGACCGGGTCGCGTCGCTGCTGCTCCTGTTGGTGACAGCACCGCTGCTGATCGCGCTCTCGATCGCCGTGGTGCTCGACGGCGGGCCGGTGTTCTTCCGGCAGACGCGCGTGGGCGTGGGCGGCCGGGAGTTCAAGATGATCAAATTCCGGTCGATGGTGCCCAACGCCGAGCAGATGCGTGCCCAGCTCCTGGAGCGGAACGAGGGCGCGGGGCCGCTGTTCAAGATGCGCAGCGACCCCCGGGTCACCCGGGTCGGTCAGTTCCTGCGCCGGTTCTCCCTCGACGAGCTGCCGCAGCTGTTCAACGTCCTCGGCGGGTCGATGTCCCTGGTCGGCCCGCGCCCGCCGCTGCCGGCCGAGGTCGCCGGTTACGCGGCCGAGGCGTGGCGGCGGCTGCTGGTCAAGCCCGGCATGACCGGGTTGTGGCAGGTGAGCGGCCGCAGCGATCTGTCGTGGGAGGAGACGCTGCGCCTCGACCTGCGCTACGTCGAGAACTGGACCCTCGCCCTCGACGCCCGGATCCTCCTGCTGACCGCGCGCGCGGTGGTGCACGGCGACGGGGCGTACTGATCGGTCGGGCGCGGGGGCGTAACGACCGGACGCACACGCGCGACCTCAGCAGCGATCAATGCCGGTCGGGGACCGCATCGCCGCAACCATCCTGTTTCACCTTCCACGGCGTGCTCTCCTACGACGTGGACGAGCGAGGGACACGTGACTTCTGACCTCGGCCACAACCGGCCGCGCTCCAGCGGTAGCTCGTCGTCGACCATGAACGGGCGGCGCCTGCTGACGGGAACGTCCGTCCAGGTCGAGCCCGTGCGCGACCCCGGACGGCCGGCGTGGGAGCAGCAGTACCGAACCCTCGTGATCGCGTCCGACGTTTTCGGCGTTGCGGTGGCCGTGCTCGTGGGGAACCTCCTCGGGCTGGGGAACGTGGTACCGGTCCTCGGTGACGTCGCCCCTGGGGTGGGGATACTGGCCGGGCTGCTCACCCTCGCGGCGTTGACCGCTTCGCGGGCGTGGGACGTCCGTGTCCTCGGCCACGGCTCCGAGGAGTTCAGCCGGTTGATCAAGGGCTTCGTCATCAGCGCGGTCGTCCTGGGCATGCTGGGACTGGCGTTGCTGGCGACGGCCGCGCGGCCGTGGGTCTTCGGATTGATCCCGTTCGCGGGCGCGCTCGCGACGATCGGGCGTCTTGTGCTGCGCGTCCGCCTCCACCGCCGGCGCAGGCGTGGGCAGTGCCTCGTCCCGGTACTGGCGATCGGCACCACCGCTTCCGTCGCGGACCTCATCGAGCGCACCCGACGCGACGACACCGTGGGCTGGGTCGTGGCGGGGGTCTGCACGCCGACCGGGACCGGGGCGGACGGCACCGACCACATCAGCGGCGTGCCGGTCCTGGGCGACCTCGACGCGGCCGGGGAGGTCGTCTCGCGGGGCGAGCACCGCGTCGTCGCCGTCTGCAGGACTCCCGGCTGGTCGGCGCGGCGCCTGCACGAGTTCGCGTGGCGCCTCGAGGGCGTCGGGGCGGACCTGGTCGTCGATCCCGGCCTCATGGACGTCGCGGGCCCGCGCCTGCACGTCGAGCCGGTGGACGGCATGCCGCTGCTGCGTCTCACCAAGCCGGTGTTCACCGGCGTCCCCTGGATGGTGAAGCACTGCTACGACCGGCTCTCCGCCGTCGTGCTGATCGTGCTGCTCCTGCCCGTCCTGCTCGCCGTGGCGATCGCGATCAAGCTCGATGACAGGGGTCCTGTCCTGTTCCGCCAGACGCGCATCGGCCGGCACGGCCGCGAGTTCCGGATGCTGAAGTTCCGCTCGATGGTCGTGGACGCGGAGCAGCGCCTGGAGTCGCTCGTCGAGCAGAACGAGGGGGCGGGGCCGCTCTTCAAGATGCGTGCGGACCCCCGCGTGACCCGCGTGGGCGCCTTGATGCGGCGGTACTCGCTCGACGAGCTCCCGCAGCTGCTCAACGTGGCCGCCGGCACGATGGCGCTCGTCGGGCCGCGTCCTCCGCTGCCCGTCGAGGTGGCGAACTACGGCGCGGACGCGCGGCGCAGGCTCTTGGTGAAACCCGGCCTGACCGGCTTGTGGCAGATTGGTGGTCGTAGCGACTTGTCGTGGAACGAGTCGGTCCGGCTCGACCTGCGATATGTCGAGAACTGGAGTCCGGCGCTCGACCTGCTCATCCTGTGGAAAACCCTGGGGATCGTGCTCAGGGGGCACGGAGCCTACTGATGGGCACGGCGAGAACAGATCCGCGGCGGCCCGTAATGGTCGGGCCCCGGGCGGCGAGTACTCCACTGCAACCACGCCCGGACTCCGGCTCGTATCGGAGCACATGGGCGTTCCCGCACTTCAGCAAAGGCAGCCGATGAGCCCCCTACGGAAGTACTCCCTGCGCGTCGCCGAATGGTGGGTCGTGGTTGTGGTTCTGGCCGTCGCCGGCGGTGTCCTCGCGGCGGTGTGGTCGGTCTCAACCGCGACAACCACGTGGACCGCGACAACCGCGCTCAGCAGCCAGTCGCAGCTCCGGGCGCCGGAGCAGGACGGTGTCCTCGCCATCGGTTACGTCGACTACTTCAACCAGGAGAGCTATCAGCAGGTGCTGCGCGCGAAGGCGGGCGTTCCCGACGACGTGACGCTGTCCGCGCAGACCGGGGCGTCCAGTCCGATCATCTACGTCTCGGCATCGGGTCCGTCCGAGGACGTCGTGCGCGAGGCCGCGACGTCGGCCACCGAGGCGTTCCGCGAGGACGTGCGGCAGAGCCTCGTCGCGGAACGCCGGCGAGCGGCGGACGACCTCCAGGCCGAGATCGACAAGAACGTCGAGACCCTCAACTCGCTGGCGCGCACGGACGTCGAGAAGAACGTGCTCCTCGACCAGATCCGGTCGCTGCAGGGCCGCCTCACGGAGTTCCTGGCCGACGACACGAACCACCTCAAGCAACTCCAGCCCGAACCCGGCGTCGACAGCTCAACGCCCAGCCCGGTTGTGGACATCGTCAGCGGCGTGTTCGGTGGTGCGGTTCTCGGAATCCTCATCGCACTCGTCTTCGCGGCGATGGACCGGCGGGTGCGGAACGCCGCGGAGGTGCAGGACGCGGCGGGAGTGCCGGTGCTCGCGGAGCTGCGGCGCGGAGACGACGGCAGCATCCGCATGCAGAACCTCCTCAACAGTGTGACCACCGCGGGCGGCGCGACGACGGTCGTCGCGGTCGTCTGCGCGCGCAGGACCGAGGGCCTGTCCGCGTTCGCCCACGAGCTCGCGAGCGCCTGGCCGGCACGGCGGGGCGGCTCGCTGCACGTCGTCGCCGACCTGCGGTCACCCCGCCCCGCGTACGACGAGATGCCAGGCCTCGTCGACGTGCTGGACGGCCGCAAGAGCGTGTTCGACACCGCGGTCGCACGGACGGAGGGCCTCTGGGTGCTTCCTCCGGGAGATGCCACCGGCCTCGACCCCTACGCGCTCGCCGACCCCCGGCTGGTCGCCGGTGTCCTCCGGGACGCGTCGAGCGCCGTCGCGTTGGTGGTCGTCGAGGCACCCCCGCTGCTCGAGGCTCCCGAGAGCCAGCTGCTTTGTGCGGCGGTCGATCAGGTGATCCTTCTGGTCGACGCGAAGCACGCCCGCGGCGACGACGTCCAGAAGGCCGTCGGTCTGCTCCGTTCCGCGGAGGCGCACGTCGCAGGCATCGTGATCGACGGGACGGGGGGTCAGCTCGCCACCCGCCTGCCCGCGTCGACCACGGCGGACGCGGCCCCGCAGGCGCGTTCGCTGGCTCCCCGCGCCGGTGCCGCCGTCGGACCCGAGTCGAGCGAGCGTCCCGGCGACTCGCCGCACGACCGAACCACCCCCACCCCGTACCCGCGCGTCGGCCTGGTCGGTGCCGCCGTCATGTCGATCGAGTCGAACGGGTCGAAGGACGGGATGTGACCGCTCTGCTGAGCGCGCTGCTCCCGCTGAGGGAGCGCGTCAGGCCCCGCAGTGCCGCGGTCCCGTCCCTCGCGCCGCAGTCGGAGCGCAGCCGGACGGCGCTGGCAGTGGCGATCGGCGTCGTCATGATCATCGGCCTGGTTTACGCCGGGCCGATGCCGGGGCCGTCGGGCCTGCTGCTCACCGTCGCCGGGTGCGCCCTCAGTGCGGTCGTCCTCGGCTCGCCGCTGGTCACGACCGTGCTGCTGCTGCTCGCGTCGTTCGTGCGGATGGCGATCCAGGTGGGCGGCCTCCCGGCCGAGCCGATGACACTCCTGTTCGTCGCGCTCGTCGCATCGGCAGCAATCGCCGGCCTCCGCGGAAGGACCCGCTTCCACTTCGGCCCGCTCGAAGCGGCAATGGCCGCGTACGTGCTCTGGAACATCGTGTCGATGGTATGGCCGCACTTGTATCCGGCGGTCGTCCCCAAGACCGGCGAGGAGATCGTCCTCTACCGCTTCCTCCTGATGGGCACCGTCTTCCCGTTCGTCGGGTACGTCGTGGGCCGGGCGTACTTCCGCAGTGCGTCAAGGATCCGGGTCCTGCTTTTCAGCTTGCTCGCATTCGCCGCATATTCGGCGGTGGTCAGCGTCCTGCAGTTCACGGGACCGAAAGCACTGGTTTGGCCCCGCTACATCGTCGATTCCCCCTCGTGGCCCGAACGGGCGGTCGGCGTCTTCAACCAGCCCGTGTGCAACGGGCTCGTCATGTCGGCAGGATTCGTCGCGGCGGTACTGCTCGCCCGGGAGCGGTCGTTGCCGACGTGGCAGCGGGTGCTGTCGGCCCTCGTGGCGCCGATGTGCGTTGTCGGTGTCTACCTGACGCACACCCGAGCCGTGCTCATCGTGTTCGGCCTCGCGCTCGTGCTGTGCGCGTTCATCGCGCGCGGGGCACGTACCGTCTTCGTCGCGATGCTGATCGCGGCGTGCGTGTTCCTCGCGGCGGAATGGGCGACGATCACCAGTGCCGACCGGACGAAGGGCGGGCTCGGTTCGGCGTCCGAGATCCACGATCGGCTCAACATGATCACGACGTCGTTCTGGGCGATCGGTGAGCAACCCGTCATGGGGTGGGGATTCGCCAGGTTCCAGCAGGTCAACACCCACCACCACAAGCAGTGGTCCAGCGACGTCAAGTGGGAGTCGGGGTACGGGTACTCCTCCCATGAGAACGAGCTCGGCATCGCCGTCGAACTGGGACTGGTCGGGCTCGGACTGTGGCTCACGGTCCTCGCGCTCCTGGCGCGGCAGGTCGTCGGCGCCTTCCGGCGGTTGCCGACCGGAGGGATGAACGGGCGGGTCATCGGGGTGATCGCGATCGTTGCCCTCCTCGTGTGGTTCGGCAGTGGGGCGACCGTCGACCTGCGCTTCTTCGATTTCGCGAACCTGATGGTGTTCCTCATCGCCGGGGCCGCGGTCGGTGCCTCGATCGAAAGCTCGACCGAAGATCCGCGGAATCCGACCGCGAGCTCGATCGAACGACGGGACGGAGTGGCTGTGTGATGGACGACCGTGCGATGGAGGAGGCACCGGTCGGACGGGTGCTCTGCGTTTCGACGAGCCTGGACACTCGCGGCGGCATCGCGAGCTATGTGCGGACCATCCGCGGAACGCCGCTCTGGACGCGGTGGCAGACCCACCACGTGGTCACCCATCGCGACGGGAGTCGGGCGCGGAAGATCGGCACGTTCGCCTCGGCGGTACCGCGGTACCTGCGCACCCTCGCGGGAGTGCGGCCCGATCTCGTCCACCTCCACATGTCCTCGGCCGGGAGCTTCTTCCGGAAGGCGGCGTTGTTCTGGATCGCGCGTGCGTTCCGCGTCCCGGTGCTCGTCCACATCCACTCAGGGCGGTTCGACCGGTTCCACGACCGGCTACCGGCTCCGCTCCGCTGGGCGGTGCGCAGCATGCTGACGCAGGCCGCGGTCGTGGTGACCCTGGGCGAGGGATGGGCGGCCCGCATCAGTCGGATCGCTCCTCGGGCCCGTGTCGAGATCCTCCCCAACGCCGTCGTCGTGCCGGAGCCTGCGCCACCGCCCGCCGATGGGCCGCTGAGCGTCGTGTTCCTCGGCGCGATCTGCGAGGCCAAGGGTGCGTTCTCCCTGCTGGAGGCGTGGGCGAAGCTCGCCGCGGAGTGGGACGGGCGCATTCCCGTCCGCTTGACACTGGCCGGGGACCGCGGCGTCGATGACGCGCGCCGCACGATCGCGGACCTCGGGATCGAGGGGTCGGCAGAGGTCCTGGACTGGTTGCCGGCGTCCGAGGTCGCCGCGCTCCTCGCGTCCGCCGACGTCTTCGTCCTGCCCTCGCGCTCCGAGGGGCAGCCGATGTCCGTCCTCGAAGCGATGGCCCATGGCCTCTGCGTGGTGGCGAGCGGGGTCGGCGGGATCCCCGAACTCGTCGAGGACGGTCGCTCGGGCTTGCTCGTGCCACCCGACGACGTCGGCTCCCTCGGGAACGCACTGCGCCGGGTGGTGGGCGACCGGGACCTGCGTGAGCGCCTGGGCGGTGCGGCACGGCGACGCGTGCTGTCGGAGTTCGACGTCGACGTCATCTGGCGCAGGCTCGACGCGCTGTACCTGGAGGTGATCGAGCGATGAGCCTGCTGCGGAGGAAGGTGCGGCGGAGAGGGCCGCTGCGACTCCTTTTCGTCGGTCCCGACCTGCGTCCCGGCGAGGCTCGGCGCACGCTGTTCGGCACCGCGGGTCGGGAACGGCCGGCGCGGCCGATCAGGCTGACGATCGTCCAGGACAAGCTCACAGCCGGTGGTGTGGAGATCCTGCTGCTCGATCTCTGCGCGCGCATCGACCGTTCACTGGTCGAACCGCACCTGATCTGCCTCCGCCGGGCCGGTGAGATGGGGGCCGACTTCGAGGCAGCGGGCGTGCCGGTGGAGAACCTGGGACGCCGCGGACGGTTCGATCCGACCACCCTCGTGCGGCTGCTGCGCTCGTTCCGGGCTGCCGGGACGGACGTGGTCCTGGTGACCCACCACCAGAGGGCCGCGATGGTGCTCGGCCGGATCGCGGCCCGGCTCGCCCGGGTGCCCGCCAACGTCGTCGCCGCGCACGACATGGACGTCACCCGGGTGGGGGACCGCGTGCTGCCCCGCAGCGTCGTCGAGACCCTGTTCCTCTCGGACGCGCTGGTGCTCCTGGCGCCCAGCCAGGGGCGGTACCTCCACGACGAGGAAGGCGTCGGACGGTTCCCCTGGCGGCGGACGCGCGAAGTGGTGATCCCGAACGGGACGGAGCTCGGGACGGCCCCGACGCCGGACGATCGGCTTGCGGCTCGCGCCCGCCTCGGCCTCGATCCATCGGATCTCGTGGTCGGGATCGTCGCGATCTTCAGAGAGCAGAAGGCCCACCACGTCCTGCTCAGGGCCATCGCGCAGCTCGCTCCGACGCATCCCCGGCTCCGGCTGGTCGCCGTGGGCCACGGGCCGGAGGAGGACCGGATCCGCGCACTCGTCGAGGAGCTGGGGATCACCGATCGGGTGTTGCTCACGGGCCTGCGCGACGACGTGGCGGAGATCCTCCCGGCTTTCGACGTCTCCTGCCTGTCCTCTGTTCACGAGGGTGCACCGCTCGCCGTGCTGGAGTCCATGGCCGCGGGCGTTCCGATGGTCGCCACTGACGTCGGGGCAGTTCGAGACCTGCTCGCCGACCGCCGAGAGGGCTACATCGTGCCCGTCGGCGACCCCGAGGTGCTCGCCGGCCGGCTCGCCGCGCTGCTCGCCGACCCCGCGCTCCGACAGGAGATGGGCGCCCGGGCGAGGGCGCGCGCCGAACGGGAGTTCTCCATCGAGCGAACGGTGCAGGGCTACCAGGACCTGCTCGTGGGGCTGGTGGCCCGATGAGCGAGCGTCAGCACACGCCGCGGGTGCTCGTCCTCGTCGAGAACCTCTCGGTCCCCTTCGACCGGCGGGTCTGGCAGGAGTGCTCGGCGCTGGTGGACGCCGGCTACGACGTCGTCGTCATCTGCCCGATGGGGATCGGCCGGGACGCGGAGCCGGAGGTCGTCCTCGACGGCGTGCGGATCCTGCGCTATCCGCTGCGGGCGGCGTCCGCCGGCCCCGCGGGTTACGTGCGTGAGTACGGCACGGCGCTGTGGCACACCGCGCGTCTCGCGCTGCGCGTCCGCCGCGAGGGGCGCATCGACGCCGTGCACGCCTGCAACCCGCCGGACCTGCTGCTACCTGCCGTCCTCCCGCTCAAGTTCCTCGGTGCGAAGTTCGTCTTCGACCAGCACGATCTCGTGCCCGAGCTGTTCCTCTCCCGGTTCCCGGACGGCGGGAGATGGCTGCTCCAGGTCGCCCTGCTGTGCGAGCGGCTGACCTTCGCCCTCGCCGACGCCGTGATCAGCACGAACGAGAGCTACCGGCAGGTCGCGATCGACCGGGGCCGCAAGGACCCGGCCCTGGTGCAGGTGGTGCGCAGCGCGCCGGACCTCGAGCGCTTCACGCCGACGGACGCCGATCCCGACCTCCGCCGCGGCAAGCGCCACTTGGCGGCGTACCTCGGCGTCATGGGGCCCCAGGACGGCATCGACTACGCGCTGCGGGCGCTCGCGCACGTGCGGCACGACCTCGGCCGCGACGATCTGCACACGATCTTCATGGGCAGCGGGGACTGCTTCGACGAGGTGCGCGAGCTGTGCACGCGGCTCGGGCTCGACCAGTGCGTGGAGTTCACCGGACGGGTGCCGGACGAGTTCGTGCAGCGCTGCCTGTCCACGGCGGACGTGTGCCTCGCGCCGGACCCGAGGACGCCGCTCAACGACGTCTCCTCGATGAACAAGATCGTCGAGTACATGGCGATCGGACGGCCGATCGTCGCGTTCGACCTCGTCGAGGCGCAGGTCTCGGCGGGCGGTGCCGCCGTCTACGTCCCCGCGGACGACGAGCTCGCCTTCGCGAAGTGCATCGACGAGCTGCTCGGTGACCCGCACCGGCGGCAGGTGATGGGCGAGATCGGGAGGGCGAGGGTCGAGGGTGAGCTGTCGTGGGCGCACTCGCAGCGGAACCTCACGGACTTCTACGCACGGATCGCCCCTGTCCCGTCGTCGATGGGGGAGCAGCGGGGCACGCACGGAGGGCGAGGAAGCACGGTGACCATGGGCAGGCTGGGCTGGTACGCGACGCGTGCCCGGATGATGGGGCCGCGCGAGGTCGGCTGGCGGATCGCCAAGGTGGCGGGCGGATCGACGCGGACGCTCACCTCCCGTGTCCGCGCTCGGGGGGTGCTGAGCGACCCGACCGGCTCGGCGTGGGGGCGGGCGTTCCGGAACTTCCGGGACGCCACCGACCGGCCCGTCGTGCTCGACCGGGCCCGGGCCGCCGCGATCGCCCGAGAGCTGCCCGACGAGGCGAGCGCGGTCGTTCGGGCGGCGGACGCCGCCCGCGACGGCACGTTCGCCTTCTTCGGCAACCCCCCGGTCCGGTTCCCCGGCCGCATCGACTGGAACCTCGACCCGCGCACCGGCTGCCGCTGGCCGGACAGGCCGGCGGCGCGCATCAACCACCGCACGCACCGCGGCGACGCGAAGTGGATCTGGGAGCTCAACCGGCTGCAGCACCTGCCGTGGCTCGCCCAGGCCTGGCTGTTCACCGGGGACGAGACCTACGCGGAAGCGGCGCTCGACCAGCTCGACAGCTGGCTCGACCAGAACCCGACGGGCCGCGGGATCGCGTGGCGCGGCGGGTTCGAGGCGGGACTGCGGGCGATCTCGGTCGCGATCGCGGTGCAGGGCCTGCGGGACTCGTCGGCGATGACCCTCGAGCGGTACCGGCGGATCGTGACGATGCTGGCCGAGAGCGCGGAGCTCTGCTGGCGGGACCGCTCCCGGTTCAGCTCCGCCAACAACCACCTGCTCGGTGAGCTCGCCGGTGCGGCGACCGTCGGCATCCTGTTCCCCGAGCTGGCGGGGGCGCAGCGGTGGGAGCGGCGCGCCCTCGCGGCCCTCGCGCGGGAGGCCGACCGGCAGATCCTGCCCGACGGTTCCGGTGCCGAGCAGTCCTCGGTCTACTTGATGTTCAGTGCACAGCTGCTGCTCGTGCCCGCCGCCCTCCTGCAGCTGCGGGGCGACCGGCCGCCCGCGGCGATCCGCGCCGCCGTGGAGCGCAGCGCCGGGTACCTCGCCGACCTCGTCGGGGACGGCGATCCACTGCCGCGGTACGGCGACGAGGACGGTGGCTTCGCCCTCCGGCTGCATCCGGAGCCGGTCGATACGCTCGAACGCCATCTCGCGCTGGTCGGGGGCACCACAGGCGGACCCCTCGCCGCATCCGCCGACCTGCCTGCGCGGTGGCTCACCGCCCCGGGCGCCGACCGCGCGCCCCGCACGGAGGTGCGGACGGGGAGCTGGTACGCCCCGCAAGGCGGCGTGGTGGTCCTTCGCAGGCCGAAGCAGCGGATCATGATGGACGTCGGACCGCTCGGCTACCTCTCCCTGGCCGCGCACGGGCACGCCGACGCCCTCGCCGTCACGATCGCCGCCGATGGCCGAGACCTGGTCGGGGATCCGGGTACCGGCAGCTACTACGCCGAGCCGTCCTGGCGCGCCGCCTTCCGGCGCACCAGGATGCACGCCACCGTCGAGGTCGACGGCCTCGACCAGTCGGTGGCCGGCGGACCCTTCATGTGGACGCGACACGCGGCGACAAGCGTGCGCGGGATCGACCTGGCACGTGGGGTCGTCGAGGCGGAGCACGACGGGTACACCCGGCTCGACGACCCGGTGCGCCACCGCCGCTACCTCGTGGCTCCGCCCGAGCAGGACTGGGCGCTCGTCCTCGACCTGCTGGAGGGAACGGGGCAGCACCGCTTCCGGACGTCCTGGCCCCTGCACCCCGACCTCGGCGTCGAGGACCACGGGACGACGCAGGTGGTGGAGCGTGACGGGTCAGCGGTCCTGCAGGTGGTGACCACCAGTACGGCAGCGATGCGGCCGTACCGGGCGCGCGGTGACGACGACGAAGGGCTCGGCTGGTGGTCGCCGCGCTTCGAGTCGCGCACGCCGGCTTGGCTCATCGGTGCGGTCGTCGAGAGCGCGGAGTGCCCGGTGGCGATCGCCACGGTGCTGACCGTCTCGGAGGACCGCGAACTCCGGGTAAAGGACCTCTCTATCGCCCGCGACGAGTCGGGCGGGGTGGAAGTGACATGGACGGACGGAACGACGAGGCCCGCGGTGCGGGTCGACACGGGCACGCCGGGCGCGGTCGCTTACAGCCTGCCGGTGCTGGCATGACGAGCAGGGTCATCGCACGAGCAAGCAGGTGGGGGTCGGTCCTGCTGGCCCTGGCGGTCCTGGCCGCGTGCAGCCAGGGCACCGCATCGGAGCCGCCCGGGATGCTCCTGTGGTCGGGCGACATGGAAACAGGCGATGTCTCCCAGTTCCAGAAGACGCCGTGGAACACCGTCGGTGGTCCTCCGCCGAAGGTCGTCGAGCAACCGGTGCGCAGCGGCCGGTACGCCGTCGAACTGTCGCTCGTCGGAGCGACGGCGCCCGACGACGGGATCTGCTGCGGCTCCCGGAACGAGATCGAGCCGAAGTTCCGGGACATGGTCGAAGGAGAAGACCTCTGGTTCGGGTTCTCGACCTACCTGGACGCGAACTTCCCCACGTACTACGCCGATTTCCAGACCATCATGCAGTTCAAGCAGAACTTCGACGGTTCACCTCCCCTCGAGATGACCGTGGAGGAGGGCGAGTTCCGCATCGAGGGGGGATACGGGCACCCGGACGGCCCCCGGCTGTTCCTCGAACCGGTCGGTCATGCCGACAAGGACCGCTGGATCGATTGGATCCTGCACGTGAAGTTCTCGCCTGATCCGACCGTCGGCTACGTCGAGGTGTGGCGCGACGGTCAGCTCGTCCTCCCCCGGTTCGCGCCGCCCGGTGGGACGTTGTACGTCAATCCGGACGACGGCTCTGCCCGCAGTTCCGTGAAGACGGGGTACTACCGCTACCGCAGCATCGATTCGGTCGGCCGGATCGTCTTCGACGAGTGGCGGATCGGCACGTCCGTGGACGTGGTCCGCCCATCTCCGAAGAACGGTCCGTCGGCTCCCTAGCAGGATGAGGGTGAATGCATGACCCGCTCGCAACACGCGGCGCCGCTCCCGGCGCTCAGCGTCGTCGGTCTCGGCTACGTCGGGTGCGTGTCGGCGGCGTGCTTCGCGGCACGCGGACACGACGTCGTCGGTGTCGACGTCGACGAGCACAAGGCGGAACTGCTGCGCTCCGGGCGCTCGCCGATCGTCGAGGAACGGATCAACGAGATCGTCGCCGACGGCGTGCGGTCCGGGCGGCTGCGGATCGTCGCCGACACGCAGGCGGCGGTGTCGGCCACCGACGTCACGCTCGTGTGCGTCGGAACCCCGTCTGCCCCGAACGGCAGCCTCTCCACCGTGTTCCTCGAGCGGGCGTGCGCCGATATCGGCGCGGCGCTCGCGGCGAAGCGGTCGTGGCACGTCGTGGTCTTCCGCAGCACCATGACGCCCGGCACGTGCGAGGGCCTCCTCGTCCCCGCCCTCGAACGCGCCTCCGGGAAGCGGGCGGGCGTGGACTTCGGCGTGTGCATCAACCCCGAGTACCTGCGTGAGGGTACGAGCGTGCGCGACTTCGAGTCGCCGCCCAAGACCGTGGTGGGGGAGAGCGACCCACGCAGCGGCGACGTGGTGATGGGCCTGTACGAGGGGATGCCCGGTCCTCGGTTCCGCGTGTCGATCGCGGTGGCGGAGATGTCGAAGTACGTCGACAACTCCTTCCACGCCTTGAAGGTGGCGTTCGGCAACGAGATCGGTGCCGTCTGCCGCGCCGCCGGCCTGGACTCCCACCAGGTCATGGACGTCTTCCTCGCCGACACCAAGCTCAACATCAGCCCGGCCTACCTGCGGCCCGGCTTCGCCTTCGGCGGTTCCTGCCTGCCCAAGGACCTCCGCGCGCTCGTGCACACCGCACGGCGCCACGACGTCGACGTGCCGCTGCTCGCCAACGTGATCCCCGCGAACGACGCCCACCTGCGGCGTGCCGTGGACCTGGTCGTCGCGTGCGGACGGAGGCGGGTGGCGCTGATGGGCCTTTCCTTCAAGCCCGGAACGGACGACCTGCGCGAGAGCCCGCTGGTGGAGTTGGCCGAGCGGCTCATCGGCAAGGGGTACGACCTGCGCATCTACGACGCCAACGTCTCCGTGTCCCGGCTCGTCGGCGCGAACCGGGAGCACATCGCGGAACACCTCCCGCACATCGGTCAGCTCCTCACCGACGATCTCGACGAGGTCCTCGCGCACGCCGAGGTCTTCATCGTCGGCTCCGCCGCACCCGAGATCGCGGTGGCCATGACCGGGATCGACGACCGTGCGGTGGTCGACCTCGTGCGGATGGCAGACGCGGACACCAGGCGCGGCAGCGCGAACTACGTCGGGATCGGGTGGTAGCCCCAGCGATGGTTGACGAGAGGAGAGCACCGGCGTTCAGCGTCCTGTGCTCGGCGTACCAGTGCGAGGCGTACCTCGCAGAGACGATCGACTCGGTCGTCGCGCAGACGCTGCCGGACTGGGAGCTGATCGTCGTCGACAACGGGCCGTCGGACGAGATCGCCGACATCGTCCGGCGCTACACCGGCGACCCCCGCGTCCGACTCGTCCGCCAGGAGAACGGTGGCCTGATCGGTGGTATCGCCACCGCGGTCGAGGCGTCCTCCGGGCGGTACCTCGTGCCGCTCGACAGCGACGACATGCTCGCCCCGAGGTTCTGCGAGCGGATGGCGGAGGTGCTCGACGCCCGGCCGGAGATCGACGTCCTCTCGTGCGACGCCCGTGTCTTCCGCGAGGGCGAGGACCATGACGGCTCGTTCCTGCGCACGCGCTTCGGCCTGGAGCACCGGATCACGCTGGCCGACATGATCGGTGAGCACGACGTGATCCCGTACTTCGCCGCGTTCCGGCGCGCGGCGTGGACCGCCGCGGGCGGGTACGCCGCCGGCACCGAGCTCGTCGAGGACATCGCGCTCTACCTGCGTCTGATCGTCGCAGGCTACGACGTGCGCGTCCTTCCCGAGCGGCTCACGAGGTACCGGCTCAGGGGCGATTCGACGTCGCGACACCCGAGCAGCGTGGAGGCGTTCGAAGCGGCGTGCCAGCGCGTGTACACCGCCGCCGCCGAGGAGTCGGGGGACGCGGCCACGCTCGCCCTGCTCGACCGGAGACTGCGCGGCTTCCGCTACGAGCAGGGGCTGCGGCGCGCCCGGTGGGCGTTCGTGAACGGGGACGTGGCCGGTGCGCGCGCCGCGGCTCGTGCGGCGTTCGCCGCGCGGCGCACCCCGCGCAGCACGGCCGTGCTCGTCGGGGTCACCGTGGCGCCGGGTGCGCTGCGCGTGATCCGGCCGCTCAAGCAACGGTTGACGCGGCGCGTCTCGCAGGTGCTGGCGCGGGCCGCCGCCCTACGCGAGCGCGGGCTCATCGGCGAGCGCTGACTCGCGGCACACGGCGTCCGGCCGCGATGACCAGGCCAGGGCGCACCTCCGCGGGTCGGCAGGACCGGCTGCTGGTGCTCCGCGTCCAGGGGCAGCGGCGAAGCGGATCGACGTCCTCCGCGCCCAGGGCTCTTGCTGTCGTCGAGCGGTACCGGAGGACGATCACCCCCGCTGCACGCCGGAGTGCACCAGTCCGGTGATCCGCCGCTTCGCGGCCTTCACGGTGTCGATGCCACCCGGCGCCACCCGGAGCAAGGCCCACATGACCGCAGGCCGTACCGAAGGACGCTGCCGGAGCGCGAGCCAGGCATGCTCCCGCGCAGTGCGCGGGTCGGATTCGCGCACCGCCGCACGAGCCAGCCGCAACGCCGTCTCGTAGCGGTGCCGTCGCAGCGTCGAGCGCAGCTCGGCCAGCACCTGCGGGTCATCGGTGATGGCAGCGACCCGCAGGAAGGCCCGCTCCACGCTGGCGTCGTACTCGCCGTGGTCGCGCGGCCTGTGCTCGAGGTTGTCGGCGTGGAGGCGGTAGCCGCCGAGCTGCTCGGGCAACACCCGCAGATCGCACCCGGCGACCGACATGCGCAGGCACATCGCCAGGCTCTCGACTTGCGGCGTGTCCGCCGGGTAGCCACCGGCAGCCTTCCAGACCGACGCGCGGATGGCGGCCGTCGTGTACAGCGCGGGGCGACGGACGATCTCGGCCAGCCCGACCCGGTGCCCGACCCCCGGTTCATCGGTGATCCCGCAACGCTGCCGGAAGCTCGGCCACTGGTCCGTGCCCTCGAGGAAGGGGAGCGCGTCGATGCACAGCACGTCGATCTCGGGATGCTCGGCGAGCACCTCCGCGACCCGTCCGCAGAACGTGGGCTCGAGTCGTCCGTCACCTGGCAAGACGGCGTAGTAGGCGCCGCGGGCCACCGCCGCAGCGGCGTTGACCCCGCCCGCAACACCCTGGTAGGGCTGGCGCAACATCCGGATGCGGGGGTCCTCGGCGTACTCGGCGACGATCCGCTCGACGTCGTCGGACGTCCCGTTGGCGACAACTACCAACTCCCAGTCGTCGACGGTCTGAGCGACCACCGAGTCGATCATTTCGGCGAGATGCGGCGCGGGGCCGTCGACAGCGGAGAGGATGGTCAGGGCGGGCTGGGCCGCGGCGTCGTCTGCTGGCACGTCGAGGTACTCGCCGCCGGGCCGCCGGGTGTAACCAAAACTGCTTTCCTCGACCCCGCGATCCGAACCGGCTCAGTCCGGCAGCCGTCCACCAGTTGTTGCTGCCGCACGTGGCGCCGACGGCGATCGGCGGGCCGGCGGCGGGGGGATGCCGCAGGCGCGCTGGTAGACCCCGATGGTCCTCGTCGCGACGCGCTCGGAGTGGAACCGCTCGCGCGCCACGTCGCGCGCGCGCCGCGCCAGCCGATCGCGAAGACCGTCGTCGCCGATGACCTGCAGCAGCCGTGCCGCCAGGTCATCGGGACGGTCCGGCTCGACCAGGAACCCACTCTCACCGTCGTCGATCTGATAGGGCATGCCGCACCGGCTCGAGGCGATCACCGGAACACCGGCGGCCATCGCCTCCTGCACGGCCAGCGGCGCGTTCTCCTCGACCGACATCAGCACCGAGACGCTGGCGCCGGCCAGCTCGCTGAGCACGGCGTCGGTACTCAGCTGGCCGAGCAGGACGACCGCATCGTCGAGCCCGTGCTGGCGGATACGCGCGCGGACCGCCTCGGCGTAAGCGGGGACCGGCTGCGGACCGGCGAGCCGCAACGTGGCGCGCAGGCCTTGCGCTCTCGCCCGCGCGAAACCGTCCACCACAGCAAGCGTGTTCTTCCGCGGCGAGATCGTCGCGGCGCAGAACACCTGCGCCGCACCGTCGGTGCGTCGGACGTCGAAGAATGCATCGGCGATGGGATTGTCGATGTTGTGCACCGCGCCGGTCGCGATACCGGTCAGCCGCTCACGCACGTACGGGCTGATGGAGATGATGTGCGGATAACGCGCCCACGCGCGCGTCTCGATCCGTTTCCAGAGAAGTGCGCGCGGACGGGCCAACGAGGTACCCGAGACCCGGGTGTCGGCATGGATGAAACCGTGAATCGTCAGTACGCGCGGCGTGCCGATCGGCTCCATCATGATCCCGTAGGTGTCGTGCGCGTGCACGACATCGGGGCGGAGACCGCTGACATATTCGCGCAGGCGGCGGGCGTCGCGCCCGAGCACCCCCGAGAGCAGGCGCGGGGCGGTCCACGGCAACCGGTGAATGCGCGCCGCACCCCAGTCATCGACCTGCACCGCGTCGACGCCCCCGGTCGTCACGATGTGGAGGTCGAGATCGCGACGATCCCGCAGAGCGCCGCAGAGCACCACGCTCACACCCTCGACACCGCCGCGCGGCGCGCCCGGATCGACCGGGAACGCCGTGACGAGTACCAGCCTCACGCGAGTCACCGTGGTCTTGCCCCGTCCGGGCTCACAGCTTACCGGCATCGTCATCCACGCCCCCTTTTCCTGGTATCTCCACCGATTGCGCGCGATCTCCTTCGGCGAAATCGGCCGGCGCATGCACGCCTGCGTACGGGAAGTCGGCAACGCGATTCGGATCGTCAGCGGCGCTGCCGAGCCTGGCCACGTCCGAGCCCGAGACAGTCAATTGGTGCCCGAGCGCTGAACCCGTCCGGCGAGCCGCCGCGACCGGGCAACACGACAGATCGTGACCGCCATCGACGGGGCGGCGGCGGCGAGCACCGCGAGGTACACCACCAGGAACGCCACGGCGTCGAGCACGAGGAAGGCCACGGCGACGACGATGCCGCGGGTGTCGGAGTGCAGGACGAGCTGTTCGAGTGCGTAGGCGGTCGCCGTGGCAGCGAGGCTGGCCACCATCGAGGGCAGCGTCGCGCGGACGATCTGCAGGGTATGCACGCCGAGCGCCGATCGCGCCAGCCCGAGGCAGAGGACACCGACGACGAGTGCCGACACCGAGATCGCCAGGCCGACTCCGGGCAGGCCGAACGGCACGATCAGGACCAGCAGGGACAGCCCGAGCGCGAACTCCACGGCGGTCGCGAAGTTGATCAACGCTGTGCGGCCGCAGCCCTTGATCGCCTCCTCGCTGACCGACGCGAACGCCTTGCCGATTCCCAGCCCTGCCATGGCGACGAGCACGACCCCGGCCTCCCGCCACGGCTCGCCCAGCACCACGACGGCGGCGGGTTCCCCGATCGCGAGCATGAGGCCGGACACCGGCGCCGCGCAGAAGGTGACCCAGCGCAGTGCCTTCAGGTAGGTCTGGCGTAACCGGTCCGGATCCGCCGCGATGTGGGAGAAGGCCGGGAAGAGGGCGTACGCCACCACGCTGATCATGACGTTGACCGGCAGCCGGGCGATGCGCAGGCCGTAGCGGTAGAAGCCGAGCGCCGCGGTGTCGAGGAGCCGACCGATCACCACCGGCTCAGCGGTGGTGCGGACCTGGCTGGCGACGTGGTCGATCAGCAGCGGGTAGCCGTAGCGCGCGAGCTGGCGCCACAGCGCCACCGAGGCCTTCGCCCGCCCCGGGCGCCACGAGACCAGCACCCACACGCCGACCAGCAACGTCACCGACGACGCGTACGTGCCGATCACGAGGCTCCACACGCCGAGTCCCAGCGCGGCGCAGACCACGGCCACGACGGCGAAGGAGATCGAGACGGCCGGGCCGAGGACGATGTTGCGCGACACGCTGAACTCGCGCTGGAGGAGTGCCTCGGGCACGTTCGTCAGCGAGTGGAGGAGCAGTCCCCCCGCGGAGGCGGCCGCGACGAGCCCGACCGTCGAGTCGCTGAACACGAGGCCGATCAGGGGTGCCGCTGCGAGCGCCCCGACGCTGATGAGCACGCCGCTCACCAGCGTCGCCCAGAACACCGTCTCCGCCGCCGCCTCGACGTCGCGCTGCCGGTTCACCAGTGCCGCGCGCAGGCCGCCCTCGGAGAACTCGACGAGGAGCGCGGTGAGCACCGTGCCCGCCGCGAAGATGCCGACCTCGGCCGGGCTCAGCAGGCGTGCGAGCACGATGGTGTGCAGGAGTGAGACACCCTGTGTGATGAACTGCGCGCCCGCGGAGGCCGTCGCCACGCGGGTGAGCTTCTTCCGCAGCTGCGTGCTGCCCGGCTGCGGTGTGTCCACCTGCTCCCTCGGGGGGTCGTGGGGATGGGTCGGCGTGGCTCGCTACGAAGCTCGCTGCGGCGGCCCGCGGCGTTAACACCACCGCGAGTCGTAGGTCACTCGGGTTTCCGGCTAACCGCTGCCGGCCGGAGAACGAGTAACAGCGGTCCGGCGAGTTCGGACGGGCAGGCACTTGATTTTGTCCCGCGGGAGTCCGATGACGAGAAATGTGGACAATTCACCCGTTCGGGTCGTGGTGCAGAACGGCGAGCACTGGATGCGCAACATCGGCGACCTGGCGATGCTCTCCGTCGCGCTGCGCCGCATGCGGGAGCACTGGTCCGGCGCGTCGCTGCACGTGATGACCAGTGCGCCGGCCCTGCTGCGCGCCTACCACCCCGACATCCAGCCGGTCTCCGACGGCCGGATGCCCCGGTTCCTCGGGGAGCCGCTCGCCGCCGCGGGATCGCGGCTCGGGCTGGTCGTCGCGGGGCTCGCATCGATGGGATCGCTCCGTGCTCGCGAGGGGCTGCTGGGAGTCGTCGAGCGATTGCGCAATGCGCCGCGGGCCGCCCCGGTGACAACGTCCGCCGAGGTGAGCGACTCGGACGGCGCCGGACCGGACATTTCGAGCCGTCCGGCGGTGGAAGCGGCATTTCGGGAAGCGTCGCTCGTGCTCGCGATCGGCGGCGGATACATGAACGACGTCGATCCGTGGCAGTTCCACCGCACGCTCGACCTGCTGCACCACGGAATGCAGCGTGGTGTTCCCACGGCGATGGTCGGGCAGGGCTTCGGCCCGCTGACCGAGCCTTCGCTGGTGGCTCGGGCCGCCGAGGTGCTCCCCGGGGTGGACCTGATCGCGCTGCGGGAGGACCGGGTGGGGCCCGACCTGTTGGCCGGCCTCGGCGTGCCCGCCGACCGCATCGTGGTCACCGGCGACGACGCGATCGAGCTCGCGTACGCGGTCCGCCAGGACGAGCTGGGCACCGGCCTCGGCGTCTGTCTGCGCGTCGCCGGCTACTCGCCGGTCGCCGTGCGGGCCCAGGAAGCCGTCGGACGGGCAGTCCGTGCGGTGGCGGGCGGGTTCGGCGCGCGGCTGGTCCCGTTGGTCATCTCGGAGCAGGGCGCGGAGGACAGGCGGTCCACCCTGCCGCTGGTGGCCGAGTACCTCGACGTGGCGCCGGTGCAGGGGCGGTTCGTGACTCCCGTCGAGGTCGCGCGCCGGGTCGGCGGCTGCCGGCTGGTCGTGACCGGCGCGTACCACCTGGCGGTGTTCGCGCTCGCGCAGGGCATTCCCGTGGTTGGGCTGTCGTCGTCCCGCTACTACGACGAGAAGCTCCTCGGACTCGACGCGATGTTCGGCGGGGAGGGGTTGCACCTCGTCCGGCTGGACGACCCCGATCTCGAGGACCGGGTCGCGTCCGCGGCGCGGTCGGCGTGGGAGCGGGCACCGGCGCTCCGGTCCGGGCTGCGTGAGCGGGCGAGTGCCCAGATCGAGCGCGGCAAGGCGGCGTACGAGCGCGTCTTCTCGCTCGTCGACGATCCGTCGATACGCTGATCCGGGTGCGTCACGCGCTGGTGCTCGTCGGCCTGTCGCTGGTCGTCGGCGTCGGTGCAACGTGCGCGCCGGTGCCAACGCTCCCCGTGACGCGAGGGCAGGCGGCATGCGACGAGGCGAAGATGCAGGAGCACAGGTACGTCAGCGCGGTCGACCCGAGCGGCCGGTACTTCACCGACCAGCACGGCGCACCGCTCCTGGTGTTCGGTGATTCCCCGTGGGCCGGGATGGTGCGGTGGTCACCGCAGCAGGCGGAGCTGTACTTCGCCGACCGCGAGGCGCGTGGCTTCAACGCGTCGATCATCTCGCTGATCGGTGCGAGCGCGAACGGCGGGCCAGATGACGACGGTCGCACCGTCGACGGCCTCCTGCCGTTCGACGGCGACGACGTCACCCGGTGGAACGAGGCGTACTGGCAGCGGGTCGACGAGTACGCCCGGTCGGCGTGCTCCCACGGGAACACCTTGTTCCTGTACCCGATCGACGGCTGGACCGCCGGCAACGCGTTCCGGAACGCGACGCGTGAGGACGCCCGACGCTACGGCGAGATGGTCGCGAGCCGGTACGCGCGCTTCCCGAACATCGTCTGGATGGCCGGTGGAGATCACTTCCCGAGCGACCTCCCCGGCCGGAACGATTCGCCGCCGGTGCACGACGAGCTGTTCGACGAGGTGCTCTCGGGCATCCGGTCGACGGGTGACACCCGGCCGTTCTCGATACAGCTCGGGTACCCGGCATCGATCTCGACGGACAGCCCGCAGTGGTCGCCGCACGTCGACTTCAACTTCGTCTACACCTACCTCCCGACGTACCGGGCGGTGCTGGACGCGTACCGGCGCAACCGCCTGCCCGCCCTGCTGTCCGAGGCGAACTACGAGGGCGAGAACAACCTGCCCGGCACGCCGGTCACGGGCGACGAGGTGCTGCGCAGGCAGATGGTGTGGGCGCTCACATCGGGCTCGCCGGGCTACTTCTACGGCTCCGACGACTGGGAGTTCCTCCCCGGCTGGGAGGGGCGGCTGGACACGCCGGCGGTCGCTCAGCTGAGCCGGCTGCGTGAATTCTTCGCGTCTCTCGACTGGTGGACGCTCGTGCCGGACGAGTCGGCCGAGGTCCTCGTCGGCGGCCGCGGCGAACCGGTCGGCCCCGGTGCCGTGGTCGGGATCATGGGCAGCGACTACGTCACCGCGGCCCGGGCGGGTGGCTCGCTGGTGGCCTACGTCCCGACCGCGCGCACGATCACCGTGGACCCGACGAAGCTCGCACGCCCCACGGCCCGCTGGGTCGATCCCGCGGACGCGACGGCACCGCCGGTGGAGGCCGCGATCGGTCCCTCCGGCACGGTCCCCACGCCCGGCCGCAACTCGGCGGGCGGCGCGGACTGGCTGCTGGTGCTCCCGCTTCAGGCGTAGCGGCGGAAGACCGGCTTGACGGGGCGGCCGCCCATCCAGGGTGTGGGGTCGCCCGCGTCGAGTGCCTTGCGGTAGACGGTGCACGCCTGGGCGACGACCTCGACGGTGCGGTCGATGTCGTCGTCGGTGAGTGCCGCGCTGACCACGAACGACGGCCCGATCACCCCGCCGCTGAGCAGCTGGCGCAGGAAGAGGGTGCGGTAGGGCTGGGAGGGTTTGCCGTCGGCGTCGAGGGTGGCGAAGACGAGGTTGGACGCTCGCCCGCGGACCTGCACGTGATCGGCCACGCCGATCCCGGCGGCGACGTCGCGCACGCCGGCGGCGAGGCGCTCGCCGAGGGCGTGGAGCCGGTCGGTGATGCCTTCTTCGGCGTAGGTGTCCATGACGGCCATGGCGGCGGCGAGGGCGTGGGTCTCGGCGCCGTGCGTCGTCGACAGGAGGAAGACGCGTTCGTGCCGGCTGCGCAGCCCGCCGCGTTCCATGAGTTCGCGTTTGCCGGCGAGGGCGGAGACGGCGAAGCCGTTGCCGATGGCTTTGCCGAAGGTGGACAGGTCGGGGGTGATGCCGTAGACGCCTTGGGCGCCGTGTTCGGACCAGCGGAAGCCGGTGATCATTTCGTCGAAGACGAGGACGGCGTCGTGGCGGGTGGCGAGCTCGCGGACGCCTTCGAGGTAGCCGGGCGGAGGTTCGGTCTGGGTGGCGGCCTCGAGGACCACGCAGGCGACCTCGTGCTGCTCCAGCACCGATGACAGGGCGTCGAGGTTGCCGTAGGGGAAGGTGACGACGTCCTGTTGCGGGATGCCCGCCGACATGGGGGTGCCGGCGATGAACCAGTCGTCGGTGGAGAAGAAGGGATGGTCGCGGCACAGCGCGATGCAGCTGCGACCGGTGGCCGCCCGCGCGAGCCGCACGGCTGCGGTGGTGGCGTCGGAGCCGTTCTTGGTGAACTTGACCATCTCCGCCGTGGGCACGGTGGCGAGGAACCGTTCTGCGGCCTCGACTTCGATGGCGGCGGGGCGGACGAAGTTGCTGCCCTTGTCCAGCTCGCCGCGGACGGCTTCGATGACGCGGGGGTGGGCGTGGCCGAGTGCGACGGCGCGTAGGCCGGAGCCGTACTCGATGTATTGGTTGCCGTCGGCGTCCCAGACGTGGGCGCCGCGGCCGTGGGAGATCACGGGCGCCATGTCCTCGGGGTACTGGTCGTCGCCCTTGGCGTAGGTGTGGGCACCGCCGGGCACCGCGGCGTGCAGCCGCTCGTTCAGGGCGGCGGACCGGGGGAGCGCCATCACACGAACTCCAGACGGGGGATCGGTACCACCAGGCGAGCGCCCCACTCGCGCGTGTAGGCGATCTGCTGGGCGATCTCGGCGCGCAGGTTCCAGGGCAGGATCAGGATGTAGTCGGGCCGCACCTCGGCGAGCCGCTCCGGCGGGTGGACCGGGATGTGCGTGCCGGGCAGGTGCATCCCGTGCTTGTGCGGGTTGCGGTCCACGGTGAACGGCAGCAGGTCCTCCCGCACCCCGCAGTGGTTCAACAGGGTGTTCCCCTTGCCCGGGGCGCCGTACCCGGCCACCGACCGGCCCTCGCGCGCCGCAGTCAACAGGAACTCGAGCAGGCCCGCCTTCACCTCGAAGACCTCCTGGGCGAACCCGGTGTGGCCCTCGACGGTGTGCAGCCCGGCGGCCCGCTCGTCGGCGAGGACCTTCTCCACCATCTCCGACGGCCGTTGCTCGCCGGGCCGGGCGAGCACGCGCAGGGAGCCGCCGTGGGTGGACAGCTCCTCGACGTCGACGACCGCGAGGCCGGCCGCCGCGAGGGCGGCCGCGGCCGTGCGCAGCGTGAAGTACGAGTAGTGCTCGTGGTAGATCGTGTCGTACTGCCGGCCCTCGATGAGCCGCAGCAGGTGGGGGAATTCGAGCGAGACCGTCCCACCGTCCGCGACGAGCGCCCGCAGTCCGCGGACGAAGTCGAGCAGGTCGGGCACGTGCGCGAGCACGTTGTTGGCCACGACGAGGTCGGCGGGCCCGTGGCGCTCGGCGATTTCGGTTCCGGTTCGCTCGCCGAGGAACACCGACTCGGTCGGCACGCCAAGTGCCCGCGCCGCGTCGGCGACACCCCCGCACGGCTCGACGCCGAGCACCCTGATCCCCCGCGCGACGGCGTGCTGCAGGAGGTAGCCGTCGTTGCTCGCCGCCTCGACGACGAAGCTCCCCGCGCCGAGGCCCAGCCGCGCCGCCATGTCGTCGACGAAGCGACCGGCGTGGGCGACCCAGCTGTCGGAGTAGGAGGAGAAGTAGGCGTAGTCGGCCGTGAAGATCTCCTCGGCCGCGACGTGGGCAGGCAGCTGCACGAGCAGGCAGCGCTCGCAGATCCGCACGTGGAGCGAGTAGGTGGTCTCGGGCTCGTCGAGCTGGTCGGGCCGCAGGTAGCTCTCGCAGGGTGGAGACATCCCGAGGTCGACGAATGTGCGCGTCAGCGGCGCGGCGCACAGGCGGCACGCAGGGTTCAACAGATGTCTCCTCGTAGGGTGCGGACCGACGCGGTCAAGGGCGAACTCGGCCCTCCGCCGTACACCGTTACGCCGGAGGGCGCGTGTAACGGCCCTCGTCGGCGGCCCGACTAGTGCGTCGGATACGGACGGTCGCGACGTGCAGGAGGTACAGCGGTGAAGGTCGTGCTCTTCTGCGGCGGCTACGGGATGCGCATGCGGGACGGGAGTTCCGACACCCCGAAGCCCATGGTGCCGGTCGGGCCGCGGCCATTGCTCTGGCACGTCATGCGCTACTACGCCCACTACGGGCACAAGGACTTCATCCTCTGCCTGGGGTACGGCGGGCACCACATCAAGCAGTACTTCCTCGACTACCAGGAGACCGGCTCCAACGACTTCGTCCTCCAGGGCGGGGAGGTGCGGCTGCTCACCAGCGACATCGCCGACTGGACGATCACGTTCGTCGACACCGGCCTCGAGTCGCCGATCGGGGAGCGGCTGCGCCGGGTGCGGCGCCTGCTCGATGGCGAGGAGATGTTCCTCGCGAACTACGCCGACGTGCTCACCGACGCCCCCATCGACGCGATGGTCGACCAGTTCGCCGCCACGCCCGACGCGGTCGGGCAGCTCCTCGCGGTGCCGCCGCAGGCGGCGTTCCACGTCGTCGAGGTGAACGACGGCAACCGCATCGAGGCGATCACCGCGCTGAAGGACATGCGGCTGCAGGAGAACGGCGGGTACCTCGTGCTGCGGCAGGAGGTCTTCGACTACCTGCCCGAGAACTGTGACCTCGTGGCCGACGCCTGCGCGGTGCTGGCCAAGGAGGGCCGCCTTGCCGCGTACCCGTACAGCGGGTTCTGGCAGCCCGCCGACACGCTGAAGGAGCGGATCGCGCTCGAGGCCATGTACCAGGCCGGCCACACGCCGTGGATGCCGTGGCGTACTGACCTGCCGGAGGCCACGGCGTCGGTGCTGGGCGCGGCGGCCCACTGACGGGGATCGTCAGAAGTCCAGCTCGCCGCTCCCAGCCTCGTGCCGAGGTCGAGCTGAGGCGGGGTTGCCATCAGGTGCAGGAGAGCCAGGGGGTGACCTGTGGCGTCACAGCTCCACCGGCGGCGACCTGGCCGACTGTTCGCACCACGGTGCCGTTCGCAGCACGTGGGGCCAACCAGTCCAACAGGGCGGTGAACGTCGCCGTAGCCACCGAGAGGTCCGCGGTACACCCGTCGTCGCAGACGCCGTGGAACACGAGGATGGCCCATCCCCCGCCGTTCGTCTCCGCGTTGGTGATCACCGCCTGCAGATCGGCCAGTGTCGTCGCTGCCCGGGCCGGGAACGCCGTCTTGAGCTTGTACGGGTCCTCCGGCGGCATCGTCTCCGCGGCCGGACATTGCACGCAGTAACGATTGAACAGGCCGCCAACGCCTCGCCCCGTCGAGTAGCCGCACTCCTTGGCGAGCTCCTGGGTCACCGGGCTGAGCCCGGGACCGGGGTAGGCGAAGCCGCTGACGGGCGAGAAGCCCTGGTTCAAGAGCGTGTAGCGGTCGTCGCAAACCTCCCTCCGGACGGTCACCGCGTCCGCCGTGCTGAGGTCGGCGTGATGCATGGTGTGCCCGCCGATCTCGCTGCCGGCTTCGGCGATGTTGTAGACCTGCCACCAGGGCATGTAGTAGGTACTGCTACCCATGAGACCGGAGCTGATGTAAAACGTGCCGGCCAGGCCGCGGGCACGCATCTGCATGGCCGCTGCGTAGTGCGACGCGTGGCCATCGTCGAACGTCAGGCTGACGAACGTCTTCGGCGGGGGCGCAGCAGTAGAGACGGGCGTGGTCGTGCATCCGGAGACGAGTAGCGCGCAGGTGGCGACCAGGATCCGCACAACCGGTGCTCTCATCGTGTTCCGACGGGCCGTCGTCGAAGGTCGTGGATGCGCATCACGCCGAAGCGGTGGCCGCCGAGGTTGGTGATGTGCCACTGGCGGTGCCGTGCATGCGGGCGGGATGATCCTGCGAGAAGGACCCACACGGCCAGCACCAAGAGGATCGCGAGCCTCCTGATCATCTGACAGGCTAGGAACCAGCAGGCTCAAGGTCAGATGGTGAAAGTTTGTCCTCACCGGGCGCCCAGTCCCCTCAGCAATGCTGGGACGGTCAGCATGAGAATGCCGATGTCACGTCGAAGGCTGCGCTCTTCGACGTACACGAGATCGAGTCGAAGCATATCGAGGGTTCCGAGCGTGCTGCGTCCCGTGACCTGCCAAAGCCCGGTTATACCCGGGCGCACAGAAAAGCGTGCCTCGTACTCCTCCGGAAACAGTTCAGCCTCCCACACCAAGCAGGGTCGGGGGCCGACGAGCGACATGGACCCGCGCACGACATTGATGAGCTGCGGCAGCTCGTCGAGACTGGTCCTGCGCAGCCATCGCCCGAGCGGCGTGATCCTCGGATCTGCATGCAATTTGCAGCTTCCGTCCACGGACGTGTCTTCGCCACGAAGCTCACGCAGCATGAGGTCACGATGAGCTCGGTCATCGCCGTCGATCCGCATCGTGCGGTACTTGTACAGTGTGAACGGTTCGCGGCTGTAACCGACGCGTTCCTGACGGAACAACGCCGGACCCGGACTCGTCACGCGCACGCAGACGGCGATCACAAACATAGGTAGAGCAAGCACAGCCAGCGCGGTTGTCGCGATGATTAGATCGGTGAGTCGTTGAAAGAACTCGTAGTCGCTACCCCGGGACGACCTGCGAGTAGTGCTCGCGCTCATGAGCTCTCCTAGTGCTGATGGCAATGAGGATGAACAACAGATCCCCGACGCCGCGGAGGAAAAGGTGCGGATCGAGCACGGTGAGGACGAGTACGATCCACCAGATCACCTCGAGGCCCGCACAACAGACACCGTACGGACCTGGTAAATCCCGGCTCTGTCCGGCCTGTCTGAGGATCTCTCGGGACAGCCAGAGGAAGGCGAGCAGGAGCGGGACGCCACCGATCCACAGGAACTGGACGTAGCCCGCCTCGAGGTAAATCGTCTGCCGCCACGTCTCGGGCGCCTCGATCACGGAATTCGGCGATACGCCGAGCAGTATGCTGTGCCCCGTCAGTTCCGGCAGGTAGAAGTGGGTCACGTTGTCCCAGCGGACCCGCCAGCTGACCGGAAGCTCACCGCTCTGGAAGTCCGCAAGCCGACCGAGGACTGCCGGAGCGCCCAGCACTGCGGCGTACGGCGCTAGTGGAACTAGTAGCGCAGCTTTCCGACGTGCTTCAGGGAAGCGCCAGAGCAGGACTGCCCCCGCGATCCCTGCTGCCAGCCAGGACGAGAACTGCCCGGCAGCGAAAACGCCGACAGTCAGCAGGGCGCCGGGGATCAACCAGTATCGGCTCCGGAACATCCCTTTCAGTCGCCCGACGACGAGCAGGATCAGTCCGATAATGATGTAGTCTCCGGTCGCGATTGGGTGAGCGAGCGTGGTCGAGCCCCGCACGTTCTCGTCGAAGGACGTCGTCTTGGCGTTCCAGTAGGTTTCCAGCAGATCAAGCACAGGTCCGAACCTGAGTGTCTGCAGGACGGCGATGAGCGCAACTGCTGCGGCTGGGAGCACCACGAGCTGGAGGCAGCGTCTCATCTGTATGTCCGAGACCACGGTGGCGCGGACCAGCAGCAGGACCGCCATTTGCTTGCAGATGGGCAGGAGGGCAGCAAGATCCGCACCAACCGGCTGGACACCGCGCAGCAGCATGGATGTGATCGGCCAGAGAGTCGCGAGTACGAGGAACGCCACGAGTGATGCATCCAGCCGGTCTCGCCCGAATGGGATCGACTCTCCTCGCAGGAATCGCACGTAACCGCCGACCAGGGCTCCCGCGAGCAGTAGCACGAGCAACGCCTCGTTCGGCCGCACGAGCGGCAGGAGAGCCCCTCGTTCGATCCCCGCGAGAAACGGAAGCAACGCAAGGTAGATGTAGGTGGCCGCGATGGGGCGGTAGGCGGTCAGCGCAGCCACGCCGAGTGCAGCCACGCCCAGCACGACGTACCGCCCACCGATGGTGCCCGAGGCACTCGCCCCCAGCACGGCAAGCACAGAGGCAGTTGCCGCGGAGCCGGTCAATGCCAGCACGACAACGAGCCTCTCCGCGCTGTCGGCGCGGATCAGCTGACCCCTCCTGGTCATGTGCCTCGCCCCTTTTTCGCCTACCCTGGGCGCCTCTCCTCGTCGCAAGCGTCCGCTGCATGATCAGAGGTCGCCCGGAGCCGGGCTTCGCCTCGAAGTGCGATCAACGTCCGGCCCTGGAACGAAGCCGGGCCAGTACCGCAACGACCACGAGCGCGATCATCAGTCCGCTCAGAGCACCTGTGGCGACTGCCAGCATCGGACGCGGGGATACGGGGGATCCGACGGAGTACGGCGGCATCACAACATCTGCTCGCGATGCCTCCGAAACACCGAGCCGGATCTCATCGAGCTGGCGCTTGACGTCCACCTCCCGAACAGCCAGCGCCGGGCGCTCGGCGGCCGTGACCGGAAGTTCGCTCAGCCGCCGTTTGATCTCCTGCAGCTCATTCTCGAAGTACTGCCGTAGCTCCGGCTGGTCCGGAACCCCGACAGTCTCGAAGTACTGGTCACTGATTGCCTGTACCAACTGCAACCCGGTCGCCCGATCGGCGTTGCGCACTTGAACTTCTATGATCAGGCTGCCCTCCGCGATGTTCACGTCCACCTGCTCCGCGAGCTGCTCAACACCCATCCCGTGTGCAACGGCGACCGGCTCAAGCACTCTCTGGCTCTCCAGAAGCAAGGCCTGCGTGGTCAAGGTACGGTCCTCGCGCAGGAACCCGGTCGGCGACTCAGAGCTGATCCGGTAGAGCAGCTCCGTTCGCGCGGCGTATTGCGGCGGGATGAACGAGGTCACGACCAGCGCCACGCCCACGCCCGTCATCGTGATCACGATGCCCAAGATGGCCAGCTTGATCACGTCTCGCACCGAGAGGCGCGCCTGCAGCGACTTGCCAGTCGTCTCGTCGGACGAGAGTTCTCGCGCATTCTGCCCGTCGCGAACGTCTTCCTGGGACAATGGCGATGACGCAGGGTCAAAGTCAGAGGCCGGCGTCTTCATAACTGGATCCTCGCTAGGGCGTCGCACACTCGTTCGATTTCTTCCCCGCGCATCCCCGGTGAGAGTGGAAGCGACATGACCGCTTCTGCGGCCGCTTCGGCGACCGGCAGTTCTTCGACGAACTCCGCGTACGCAGGTTGCCGATGGCAAGGGATTGGGTAGTGAACGCCCCAGCCGATGTGAGCGTCGGTGAGAGACTTGCCGACGACGGCACGGTTCGGCACTTGCACCACTGCGAGGTGGTGCACGGGCTCCGCTTTTCGATGGGTCTGGACGAGCTCGCACCAACTTGGCAGCTGTCGCGCGTATCGACGCATTGCAGCCCGGCGTGCCTCGTTTTCCTCGTCGAGGTGACCCAGCTTGATCGCAAGAGCGGCTGCTTGGATCGAATCGAGGCGGCTGTTGCGACCGCGCTCGTCGTGCCGATGCCGCTCCACAGCCGATCGGCCGTGGTTGGCGAGGCACCGGACACGCCCGATGAGCTCGCAGTCGTTCGACACGACCGCGCCTCCGTCCCCCAGTGCCCCCAGGTTCTTTCCGGGATAGAAGCTGAACGCCGCTGCGGCGCCCACACTGCCTGCCCGCTGGCCGCCGAACCGCGCGCCATGTGCCTGAGCAGCGTCCTCGATGAGCGCCAGCCCGTGTCGATCCGTGATTGAGGAGAGCCCATCGACGTCGACCATCTGGCCGAACAGGTGCACGCCGACGATCGCCGCCGTGCGGCAGTTCACCGCGGCAGCCGCCGAATCCGGGTCGATCAGCAGCGTGTCCGGGAGCACATCGACGAATCGGGGGCGCGCCCCGGCGGCGACGACGGCCTCCGCTGTCGCGACGAAGGTGTTGGCCGGGACGATCACCTCATCGCCCGCTCCGATGCCGAGCGCGGCGAAGATCAGCTCTAGCGCATCGGTGCCGTTCGCGACGCCGACGCAGCCGTCGGCACCGCAGTAGGCAGCAAACTCGCTCTCGAACGCCGCGACTTCCGGCCCACCGACGAACTTGCAGTGCTGCAGGACCGATTTCCATGCCAGGTCGAGATCCTCGCGAACCCTGCCGTTGATGGCTGTAAGATCGAAGAACGGCACTGCGGTCATGGGAGTCGCCCCTGTGTTCCGCAGACGGAGCCCCATGGGCGGACGAGCCGCGTGCCGAGCTCCGGGCGGCTGGTGAGCCATTTCGATCCGGTCCGTGGTGGCCGGAGCAGGATGATCCGTGCTGTTGGGACCTGCTTGATCCATGCCAATTTGATCTGAGTCAACGTGCTCCCCGATCGTCCAAACAGGAGGTCGCTGCTCGCCGCGGACCTCCAGTTGCCCCGGTCGCTCGATGGCGTGGCGGGCACTGTTACGGCCTCGGTGATACTCGATCTCCGCCTTCGCCGGAGGTTCACTCGTCTGGTCGCCTATATCGCTATCAGGTCAGGGCTGCATGGCGTAGGCGTCGCGGCCCTGTGGGGGACAAGAGGTGATGGATTCTTGATCGGGCCGAATCTTGATCGGTCGTGGCAGGGTCGATCACTCTCCAGCATCTCTTGATCACCTTTTGCGGAGCCAACTGATCACCTTTGGCGGAGTCGTTCTCTGATCAAGGTTCTGCGTGTAACGCTCTTGCGGCCAGTCGCCGAGCATCCGTGCATGCTGCTCAAGCAGTGATCTGATTGGGCCACCCGTGCGCGGAGGTGACCATGAGAAGTGGATCGATCCGGATCGCGGTCGTTGGTAACGGCTACTGGGGATCAAAGCACGTACGCGTTCTCAGTAGTCTTCCCGATGTTGATGTGACCGTTGTGGACGTAGTTGACGAGCGGCTCGCAGAAGCCGCGGCCTACTACCCCGCTGCACGATTCGCACGCTCCCTCGAGGATGTGCTCGATGACATCGATGCGGTCGTCGTCGCCACTCCGCCGGCGGAGCATTGTGTCCTGACCGCGTTGGCCAGCGAGGCGGGAAAGCCTACTCTTGTCGAAAAGCCGCTGACGACGTCGGTCGAGGAGGCCGAAATTCTAGTCGAATCAGCCGAGCGCAACGGTACCGTGCTCATGGTCGGGCACACCTTCGAGTACAACCCAGCTGTGTGGAAGCTCAAGGAAATAATTCAGGCGGGGAGCTTGGGGAGGATCCTCTACATCAATGCGCAGCGCCTGAGCCTCGGCCGTTACCAGCGTGACGTCAACGTGGTGTGGGATCTCGCCCCGCATGACCTCTCGATCGTCTCCTACCTGCTCGACGACATCCCGAGCGCCGCAGCCGTCTGGGCCGACCGCAACATCGGGATCCGCCATGCTGACGTCGCCTACCTGCGGCTCGACTTCGAGCGCGCCGCCACACACGCATTTATCCACGTCAGCTGGCTGAACCCGAACAAGGTGCGCCAGGTTACTGTGGTCGGAGAGCGGAAGATGGCTGTCTACGACGATCTTTCGGACAACGAGCGCATCCGCGTCTACGACATCGGGGTGGATCCTCGAGACGTCGACGAACCGGGCGCGAGTCACGCGATGCCTGTCTCGTACCGCACCGGTGACATCACATCCCCTTACATCCAGTTCCAGGAACCGCTCTTACTGCAGGACCGGCACTTCGTGGAGTGTGCGCGGACAGGGACGCAGCCCAACACACCCGGACAGCGGGGGCTCGATATCGTACGGGTCCTCGCCGCGAGCGATGTCGCCCTCGCTACTGGCCGGAGGGTAGACATTCATCACAACCGACCTAGCATGTCCCTTCTGCCTATCGTCGGCCACGCCGATGCGCGGGAGCCCCACCCCGCGTGAATTGAAGGTCCGCTGTCCGCATCAATCGATATTCGGAGATCGGCTCGCCGAACTTCTCGCGCATGCTGAGCACGACAGTTATGTCCCGCCTACTCGCGTAGCGACCCAGTCCAACGACAGAGGGCGATATGACGTGATGATCGATACTCGATGGTGTCGCCTCCCGTGACGACGACGAGACAATGCCACCCCGGCGCGGATTCGATCCACGTGGTCGATCCGAGGTATGACGGGCGCTGGGAGCAGCTCACAAGGAGCACGACCGGCAGCATCTTCACGAGCTCGCCGTGGATCCGTGCGGTCTGCGACACCTACGGATTCGAACCACGAGGAACGGTGGCGACGGACGTGGCAGGGGAGCCGATCGCCGGATTGGCAGACGTCGAGATCCGCGATTTCCGCGGCGTGCGAATTTCGAGCCTGCCGTTCAGCGATCGAGCCGATCCGGTGCTGCGCAGCTCCAAAGCCTGGATCCCACTCGCCTCCGGCCTCGTCTGGAGCGACGCGCCGTTCACGCTCCGCTGCCTCGACGGCACGCCGCCGGCGGTCGACCCGATGTTCCGGACGGAGCACCGGGCGGCGTGGCACGGGACTTCCCTGACCGGCTCACCCGCCGATCTCTTCGGTCGCCTCCATCCCAGCGCGCGTCGCAACGTCCGAGTCGCGGGCCGGAATGGCGTCGAGATCTCGGTGAGCGCCACTCTCGAGGCGGTGCGGGAGTTCCACGCGCTGCATCTCGACTTGCGGAAGCGGAAGTACCGGCTGCTTGCGCAGCCGGTGGAGTTCTTCGAGCGGATCTGGACGGAGTTCCACCGCGAGGACGGCATCGTGACCATGCTGGCGTTCATCGACGGGCAGCCCGTTGCCGGTGCGCTGTTCCTCGTCTGGCAGGACGTCGCGTACTACAAGTTCGGTGCCTCCTTGGCCTCCCACCTCGCGGCTCGCCCGAACGACGCCTTGTTCTGGACGGCGATGCAATGGGCGAGTTCGCGCGGGTTGTCATCGATCGACTGGGGCCTCTCGGAGCTCGACCAGCCCGGTCTCGTCGCATACAAGCGCAAATGGGCGAGCGTGGAGCGCCAGATCCTGACGATCCGCTCCGGAAACCAGTTGTCCGACGAGGGCGCCGACGTCACACGGCTGCTGACCGAACTGACCCGTCTGCTCACCCAGGACGACGTGCCGAGCCGCGTCACGGCTATGGCCGGAGCGTTGCTCTACCGCTACTTCTGTTGATCCAATCCCTGCTCGTGCACAGGAGGCCCACCTGATGTCGACACACATGATGAACGAATGAAGGCGGGATCGTGGCTCGGATCTGTGTGGTTAGATGCCACCTCTACCGCGATAGCCGCGTGATGAGGGAGGTGGCCACCCTCATCGAGGCCGGCCACGAAGTCGTCGTGGTCTGCGAGCGTGACCTCGACGAACCGCGCCTTGAGCGCGGAAAGTCCCTGATCATCCACCGGTTGCCGCTGCGGCACGTCGCCGGCGCCGGAGCCCTGCGGTTGCTCGCTGAGTACACGGGCTTCTTCGTGCTCGCCGCGGTGCTGGTGACCGCGTCGCACCTGCGCCGACGCTTCGCCGTCGTGCAAGTCAACTCGGTGCCCGATGTGCTGGTCTTCGTCGCGACCGTACCGCGGTTGACCGGGGCACGCGTGCTGCTGGATCTCCAGGAGCCCATGCCCGAGTTCTTCATGACAAAGTTCGGGGTCGGTGCTCGAAACCCGTTGGTGCGCGTCGTCGCCGTCGCGGAGCAGTTGAGCATCCGGTTCGCGGACGTTGCGATCACCGTCACCGACGCGATGCGGCGACGGTTTATCGAGCGTGGTGCACCTGCCGAACGGGTGAACGTCGTGATGGACGGTGCCGACGAGTCGGTTTTCGATCGCGAGCGGCGGTTGGCGGAGTACGTTCCCAGCGCTGACCGGTTCGTCATGATCAGTCATGGAACGATAGAGCCCCAGTACGGCCTTGACACGGTGATCGAGGCGATCGCGCTGCTCGCGCCGGAGTGGCCGGGGCTTCAGCTGCAGATCTTCGGCGACGGTAGCCAGCGTGCAGAGCTGCGACGGCTCGCGCGGCTGAAGGGGGTCGGTGACCGCGTTTGGTTCAGCGAGGGGTTCGTGCCTATCGAGGAGTTGGTGTCGGCGCTCGCTTCGGCTGACGTGGGTGTCGTCGCGATGCGCCGTGATCCGTTCCGTGATCTGACGGTTGCCGGGAAGATGTTCGATTTCGTCGTCATGGGCATCCCGATGATCGTGGCGACAACCCGTTCCGTCGAGGAGACATTCGGGGCGGGCTGTTTCGAGGAGTTCCGCTCGGGCGACGCAAATGATCTCGCACGGGCGATCCAGCGATTGCGGGACGAGCCCGAGCGGGCCCGGAAGTACGTCGAGCGGGCGACCGAAGTCGTCGACGAGATCGCGTGGAGGATCCAGCGGCGGCGTTACCGGGCCCTGGTGGCGGACCTGGTCTTCGGGGCAAAGAGTCCGGTAACCGCAGTTCGTCGTCCGGCCGACTAGCAGTGGACGACAAGGGGCGGCGGAGATGGCCGCGACGACGGAACAAGATCCTTCCCCCGTCCGGCCGGGGAGGGCGATCAGGTGCGGCTGATCAGACTGGTCGATCTCGTCGCGGGCCAGCACAACGAGCCGGTCCGGGGCCTGCGGGTGACTGGCGCGCTGCTGAGGAAGGCATGAGCACGTGGCCGCCCACTGCTGGCGTGAGCGAGGTTCGGATGAGCACTGCACGCGGGTCGGTGACCGTCGCGATCTGGACGCTGGTGAGCCGGATCACCGGCGTCCTCCGGGTAGTCGTGATCGGGGCGGTGCTTGGCCCAACCTTCTTCGCGAACATCTTCGTGTCGGCAAACACGATTGCGGGGATCACCTTCACCGCGGTCGTGGGTACGGTCTTGTCCCCCGTCATAGTCCCGGCCGTCGTACGAGCCCTGAGGGACCGCGGGCAGCCGGGTACGGCCGAGCTGATCGGCCGCGTGACCGGCTTCCTGCTGGCAGGTTCGGCCGCTGTCGCAGCCGTGCTCATGCTGGCATCTCCCGTCCTCGCCTACACGCTCACCGTCGGCGTTCCACAGGCAGAACGTTCGCAGGCGCGCACGTTGACCATGCTGATGGTGGTTCTCGTCGCACCGCAGGTCGTGCTCTACACCATGGCCACGCTGGGTGCCGCGGTGCAGCAGGCGCGCGATCGCTTCGCCCTGGCGTCGGCCGCACCCGCCCTCGAGAACCTTGGCTTGGTGGCAACGATGGTCGCCGTCGCCCTGCTCTACGAACCTGGGCTGGAGATCGGCGAGGTTCCGCTCGGTCTGGTGGTGCTGCTCGGAGGCGGCGCGACCGGGTCAGCCGTCCTGCACGCCACGGTGCAACTGTACGGGGCGGCTCGCGTGGGAATCACTGTGCGTCCTCGACTCGGCTGGCGGTCGGAGCCGGCCACTTGGGATCTCGTGCGACGGCTGCGGGCCTCCGTCTCCGTCGCAGCCTTCCCCTCCCTCAGCGTCTATGCGCTGCTGATGGTGGCGGCGACGCTGCCCGGTGGAGTGCTCGTCATGCAGCTCTCCTACCAGCTCTACCAAGCAACAATCGCGCTGGGCGCCAGGGCCGTGTCCACCGCGGCGCTCCCTGGACTCTCGATAGCCGCCGCGCGCGGCGATGCGCAGTGGTTCGGGAAGGCCTGGCGTCAGGTCTTCTACTACGTTGTTCTCGTCGGCCTGCCGCCACCGTTGCTCTTGATCGCCTTTGCGCCCGCGATCGCCGAGACGCTCGCGCACGGTGAGTTGAGCAAGCGCGAGCTGATCGTCGCGCTCGCGACGTGCATCGCCGTGCTCGCAGTGGCGCAGCTCCCGGCAGCCGTGCACGAGGTCGGCCGGCAGACTCTGTTTGCCCGGCTGGATGTGCGGGGGCCGTGCGTGGCCGCGGCCACCTCTTTCGCGGTGACGGTCGTCGTTGGGTTCTTAGCCGCTTGGTTGGCTGATGGCAATGCACGGCTCCTCGGCATAGCGCTCGCCACTCTGATGGCCGAGGCCGTTGCTGCCGCGCTGGTCCTGTGGCGGGTGCGACGCACGATTCAGCCCGAGCGCTTGATCGATGCGAGGCAGCTCGCAACCGCAGGTCTCGCGGGGCTGACGATGCTCCCCGTGGTCGGCGCTGGATGGATCCTTGTCGGTAGGACGGGGTACGAGCCGCTCGTCGACGTGCCGCTGGCGCTCATGTTCGGTGCCGTGGCGGTCGCGCTCTTCGCGCTCTCGGTGACCGCGCTCAACCACCGCCTCGGAGGCAGCTCCGACACGACGACGGTGCGGTCTGACGCGAGGTCGGTCACGACCAGGAACTGATGCACGAGGGGGTAAGTACCTCTGGACCAGCACGTCTTGGATTTTCGGCTTCTACACGTCGCGCAACATCATCCTGGCTCCCGCCGGGACTATGGGAGGAGCGTGAAGGTGCGGTTGGCTAGGCAACGAGGAAGCGGTGCGGGCAAATTAGGAACGGTGTCAGGCTTGCGGGACGTTGCGGCCTTGGCGGTACGAAGCGTCTTTGGCTTCCTGATCAAGCCACCGTATGTGAAGGTCCGGGGGTGGATCACCGCGCTCGTCTTCGAGCAGCGCTATGGTGTTGATACGGACGGCCGAATTCCGCTATCGGACCTGGGCATCGACGATGAACATCGCAGCGATTACCTCCCGAGCGGCTGGCTGAGCATGCGGAGAGTGCTCCCTCGAAGCTCTGTAGGGTCAGACGACGTCTTTCTCGACATTGGATCAGGTAAGGGGCGGATCGTACTTGTTGCGGCCACCTATCCGTTTCGTCGTGTCATCGGCGTGGAGCTCTCCCGCGAGCTTCACGAAATCGCCGTCGCAAACCTCGCCCAGAATCACAGGCGTCTTCGGTGTAAGAACGTGACGCTTGTATGCGCTGATGCGGTCGAATATGATATTCCGGCGGAGGTGACAGTCGTCTTCCTCTATAATCCATTCAGGGGACCGGTGTTCGACCGGGTGATCGATAATTTAGTGAGTTCCGTGGACCGGAACCCTCGGGTAGTGCGTCTCATCTACGCAAACCCAGAAGAGGAGGCAGCGCTACTGGCGACCGGTCGGGCCCGCCTCGTGAAAGCGTCTAGGGGCATGAGGCCCACCAGGGCGTGGTCCCGCTCCAATGCTGTTCGGCTATACGAGATCTCCCCGCGGGGACAGGCGTTGCCTCTTCGAGGTCAACGGTTGGCTGCTGCGGGGCGGCGATTGAGGAGGTGCTGAACGGCCGGTGTCGGGCAGTGCTGGTCGGGGCGGGGCGCCGGGCGCGAAAGACCGACCGGCGTGGGGGATGCCGAAACGTGCTATGCGAGCAGCTGGGTGCCGGCAGCTTCAGGCTTGTCCGACGATGCCGGCCACGTGATCGCAGAGCGGATCAGCTGGAGGCGCGAGTTGATCCTGCTCAAGGAGCAAGCCTGCCAGTTCCCGTCGACGTATCGGCCGCTGAACTCGGCGGGTGCCCGCACACCAGTCCTCGGGTTCATCCCGCCGCGCAATCGCATCTTGCGATGTAACGATGACCCTCGGGGCAGCGACCTCAGACGCACGCCGAATCCCACCACAACGCGGGGGAGGGGCGCCATGACTGCCGTGGCTGTCGCTGCGCCGGGTGGCCGCACCGGCCTCCCGCGGCGCCTGGCCGAGCGCACGTGCTGGCTGCGCGAGTCACACGGGCTGCGCAGGTTCATAGACCTCGGGCTCTTCCGACGCTGCGACCTGTCCTCACACCCGGGGCAGAGGCAGCCGGCGTCGCCTCTCCCGCTGCATGTGTCGTGTGTGAGATGTATTTGCGTCTGCAGCTACCGCCGTTGATCAGTTCGGAGGAGAGGTTCTCGTGAGGCGACGCATGACCGGCCCCCACGTGAGGCACGAAAGCCCCGAACTCGATGTCCAGATCGACATCGGGGAGCCGGGCGGCCGGCCGGTCGTACTGACCGCTGGCGCCAACCCTGGCCGCGCCGCTGTGCAGGAATGGGACCGGCTGGTTGATCGCACACCCGGAAGTGACGTTGCTCAGCTGTCCGCCTGGGCCCGCATCCGTCGGGCTGCCGGCTTCCGCCCGCTGTACGTCTTCGCGCGCCAGGAAGGTCGGCTCGTGGGAGGTGCGCTGGTGCTGGAGCGCCGACTGCCTCTAATCGGCCCTATCGGCTATGTCTCGAACGGCCCGGTCGTGGCCGCGGGCGTTCCTCGCGGCCCGGTGGTGGACGTACTCGCTGCAGCACTGGACAGCCTTGCGCGCACGCGGTTGCGTGTGCTATTCGTACAACCGCCCGTCGGCGCGAGCGACGTCAGCGCCGAGCTGCTCACACGGGGGTTTCGGCATAGCGAGTCGGGAATCGCTCCCGCCGCATCTATCCGGATAGATCTGACTCGCGACATCGAAGATCTCCGTAGCGGCTTGAGTAGATCCAACCGGCGTCGGTCACGCATCTGGGCCGAGCGTGGCGTTACCGTCCGAGTGGGCTCAGTGGACGACGTTCCAGTCGTTGCCGAGCTCATAGCCCGTACGTCCGAGCACCAGCATTTCGAGCCCCTGTCACTGGACTACATCCGAACCTTGTACCGGGAACTGGACGACGACCAGCACGTCGCTGTGTTCGTCGCAGAGATCGACGGCACGCCGGCCGCGGCCCTCCTCTGCACCCCGTGCCATGATGTGCTGAGGGAGCGTCTGAGGGGGATGGACCGGTCGGACCGGGCGCGCAAGGAAGGGGTCAGCGCGGCGACCGTATGGCACGCGATGTTGTGGGCCAAGGCCAACGGCTACCACACGTACGACGTGGGCGGCATCACCGCGGACGCGGCGCGAATCCTCATGGACGGGAATTCTGACCCCACCTCTCACCTGACCGGGGCCCAGCTGTTCAAGACGAGCTTCGGCGGCGAGGTGTTCCTGTACACCGAGCAGGTCGAACGCATCTCACCCGCGCTGCTGCGCCTCGCGTACGACTTCATGAAGCGGTCGCGGACCGGAGGCCGGTTCCTCGAGATCGTCAAACGGACGCTGCGCGGCGGACGCGCAAAGGGCTAGGTGTACTGCCCTCGACGTCAAGTGATGCTATGGAGGTCTAACCCGATGCAGAAGCGTTTGAGCGAGCATGCGATCTCCTACCTGAAGCCGATAAGTCTCGGTCCTCTTCCGGGCAATCCGTTGGTCTCTGTAATCATGGCTAACTACAACTACGAGCGCTACCTGCGGCAGTCAATAGAAAGCGTCCTGAGTCAGACTTACGGCCACTTCGAGCTGATCGTCTGTGACGATGGATCCACCGACAATTCCGATGCGGTCATCTCACGCTTTGCTCGGAGCGACTCCCGCGTGAAGCATATACGAAAGCAGAACGGTGGGATGGCCTCGGCTTGGAATGCGGCGCACTCCGAGAGCAGCGGGCACATCTACTGCACGTTGGACGCCGACGACACCTTCGTGCCAGACAAGCTGGAAACGATTGTGCGACACTTTGCCCACGCTCCTGGAAGCGGATTCGCGGTCCATCCAATGACCCTGATTGATGCCACCGGCCAAGAGATTGACGTGTGGCCGCACGACCGCAAGTTCGAGGAAGGATGGATTGCCGAGAACGTCATAAGAAGGGGTGGCCGATGGCGCGCGATGATCACAAGTGCGATGTGTTTCCGGGCAGAATTAACGAGATACGTGTTCCCCGTACCTGAGGAAATCTTTCGACCCAACGCTGATGCTCTGGTGTTTACGTTGGCTCCACTCCTCACCCAGGTCAGCGCCGTCGACAAGGCCCTTTCCTGCTACCGGATCCACGGTGCGAACAACTTTGGAACGCTCGTGCCTGATCCGGATACGGATCGGAAGCTGATGGACTTGATAAGTCGGACTGTTGTCGGAGTGAACCAGCGGCTATCTGAGTTGCGACTCGACCAACAGCAGCTGGACCTAGAACGCAACCTGCGGTACCTCCAAGCGAGATTCCGGATCTCCCTTTTTGAGGGCAAATCACGCGGAGACCTCTGTAGGATGTACGCCTCCCTTGCCCGAGCGATGCTTGGTGACGATCTCTATTCGTCGCTTTTTAAGGCGACCGGCTTGCTTGTTTACGGTATAGCGATTCCGCTGCCCATCAGACTGAGGCCGCTCTGGTGGGCCAAAGTCAAGAGAGGGCAGTACCTCGCTCATCGGATCAGGGACAAGTTGAGGGACATCCTTCCTCTGTGCGGAGCTGTGAACACGCGGATCCCGGCCAGCAGCAGGCCGGTGACGTAGGTGTGCCGGCTCCTCGCCGAGTTTGCAGCGGACCAACCGCCCAGGTCGAGTCGCCGATCCCGCCGCTGCACAGAACCACCGCCGTGACCCGCCGTCACCTTCCCGTAGCGGCGCAGCCTGCGGATGCCTGATGAAGACAGATCGACGAGATAAATCTGGCGGGACACCGGAGGCTTTGATCCCGAGATGGAAAGGAGTACGATTGATATCGTGAGTCAGTGATTAGAACGCCGCCTGGATCTCGAAGGTCAATCCGATGGGCCGACTCTCTCGTCGCCAGGTGCTCGCCGCTGGCGGCCTCGGAATATTCGTACTCGCGACCGAGGGGCTGAGTGCGGCGCGAGTTCGTGCCGTCCCGCGCTTCGATTCAGATCCCTTCACTCTTGGCGTTGCCTCCGGCGAACCAACCGTTGATGGCATCGTGCTTTGGACGAGGCTGGCGCCGGCGCCCCTCGCCCCAGATGGACTTGGTGGAATGCCCCCGGTGACGGTGCCAATGGAGTGGGAGCTTGCAACAGATGACCGTGTGCGGAACGTCGTGCGCAGAGGCTGCGCGTATGCTGTACCGGAACTAGCGCATTCTGTGCACGTCGAGGTCCAGGGTCTTGATTCCGGGCGCGAGTACTTCTACCGATTCCGTGCTGGCGACGCACAAAGCCCCGTCGGTCGGACGGTGACTATGCCTGTCGCTCCGGCACGCATTCGGTTTGCACTCGCTTCCTGCCAAGTGTGGGTTGGTGGTCGATATGCGAGTTACCGAACCATGGCCATGGAGGACCTCGATCTGGTAGTCCATGTCGGCGACTACATCTATGAGGAGGACGCGACAGAGAGCCTCGCCGACTATCGAGTACTGCATGCTAAGTATAAGACGTCCCCCGATCTGCAACTCGCACATCGCCAGTTCCCTTTCGTCTCGACCTTTGATGATCACGAGGTTCAGAACGACTGGGCGGCTGCATACCCGTCATCCGGTTACGACAACAACGATCAGCGGCGTTTTGCACAAATACGTCGTGCCGCCTTTCAGGCGTACTACGAACACCTCCCTCTCCGCCTGTCGGCTCGCCCGGATGGCCAGGGGATGCGGGCATATCGTCGATTGCGTTTCGGTGAGTTGCTCGAACTCAGCGTCCTCGACACGCGCCAGTACCGCTCGGATCCGCGACTCCCTGACTCTGCAGCTAGTATGCTCGGTCCGGTGCAGGAGCACTGGCTGCTCGACGGGCTCGCGCGGAGTCCCACTACATGGAACGCCATCGCTCAACAGACAATGATGGCGAGGTTCGATTATGATATCGAATCGGGAGAAAGATTGAATAAAGATCAATGGGACGGTTTTCAAATCGCGCGCGACAGGCTGCTGAGAGGTATCGCAGACCGGCATGTCGTCAACCCAGTCGTTCTTTCCGGCGATTGGCATTCGAGTTGGGTCAACGAGCTGAAGATCGATTGGATGAATCCAGACTCGCCCACCGTCGCCACTGAGTTCGTGGGACCCTCGATTTCGTCAGGTTGCCCGTGGGCGGCGGATGTCACTCTTGCACTTCCATCGAATCCGCACGTGCGATTCTTCGACGGGGAGCACCGTGGATGGGTTAGATGCACCGTGACACCGAGCGCGTGGCGCTCAGACTACCGCAGCGTCGCCTCGGCTGATGACACCGCTCAACCCGCCGAAACGCTGACCAGCTGGACGGTCGAGAACCGCGGCCCAGGTGTCGAGCCCTCCTGACGGCAGTTGCCCGAGGGCTTCCGTGCGCCCACCAGAATGGAAGTAGGCGGTGTTGATCTGGTCGCATGCTCGTCGCCGCTCGCCGGTGGAAGCCCGCTCCGGGTAGCCGCCAGTAGGCCCGACAACAGGCTTGCAGCTCGATCCGGGAGGGAGTCGAAAGCGTCGTACTACCGATCGAGCCGAGCGGACAGCACAACCGCCGTCAGGGAAGGACCACTGCTTCGTCGGTGCGCTTGTTCTGACAAGGAGCGCCGCAATCCGGCCATCCGCAGAACGTAGAGAGGCGACGGTACTCCGTGTTCTGACAACGTGGCACAGATCGGGCCGAACCCCCGAAACCGCCGGATATGTACTCGCAGATTGCCGGAGTCGGCGGTCTAGTACCAAGGCCGTGTAGTTGAGGGGTGTGTGGGGTTGTCAACCCCTGGAAACAAGCAACGGAGTTCCTGCTAGAACGGTGTCGACCAAGATCACCAGAAGCAAGAACTCCGTTGGACACCAAGTCTGTCATCACTCGCACCACGACCGTGGCCGGGGGCCGGTTCGCTCCCGGCCATCTCGGCGAGCTCACCCAGCAGGTTCCGTTCGAGATGGTCGATGAGGCCCTGAGCGCCACCCGTACCACGCAGTCGCGGCTGCGGGACCTGCCATCCCGGGTCGTGGTCTATCTACTACTGGCCGCCTGCCTGTTCCCCGAGGTCGGGTATCTGGGCGTGTGGCGCAAGCTGGTCGCCGGGCTGGAGGGCATCACCACCGCCACGCCGAGCGGCGCCGGGTTGGCCCAGGCCCGCCGCCGCATCGGCGCGGCACCGCTGCGGTGGCTGTTCGACCTGCTGCGCGGCCCCGCGGCCAGCACCCCGACGGCCAGTTCCCGCCAGCCCGGAACGTGGTGGCGCGGCCTGCTGGTCTGCGCGATCGACGGCACCACCCTGACCGTGCCCGACAGCCCCGCGATGTTGACCCGCTTCACCAAGCAGCGCGGCAACCACGGAGGCGGCGGCTATCCGCAGATCCGCCTGGTCGCACTGGTGGCCTGCGGCACCCGCACCCTCATCGACGCCGTGTTCGGCCCCACCACCGCGGGGGAGACCACCTACACGCCCCGCCTGCTGGCCAGCCTGCGCGCCGGGATGATCCTTCTGGCCGACCGCAACTTCGCCGCGGCCGGGCTACTGGCCCAGATCGCAGCGACCGGAGCCCAGGTGCTGGTGCGGCTGAAGAACAGCCGCACCATGCCGGTCCTGGCCCGCTACCCCGACGGCTCCTACCTGTCCACCCTCGCTGCCCTACCCGTGCGCGTGATCGAGGCCGAGATCACCATCACCACCACAGCGGGCCGGCACACCGGTGTCTACCGGCTCGCCACCACCCTGCTCGATCACCGCCGCTACCCCGCCAGCGACCTGATCACCCTGTATCACCAGCGGTGGGAGATCGAAACCGCCTACCTGGAACTCAAATCCAGCATCCTCGGCGGACGCGTGCTGCGCGCCCGCACCCCGACCGGCGTCGAGCAAGAGGTCTACGCCCTGCTGGTGGTCTACCAACTACTGCGCACCGCCATCGCCGACGCCACCAGCACCCGACCCGACACCGACCCCGACCGCGCCAGCTTCACCATCGCCTGGCACACCGCCCGGACCAACTCATCCAGGCCGCCGATGTCATCGCCGGCACAGTCATCGACCTGATCGGCACAATCGGCCGCCACGTCCTGGCCAACCTCATGCCCACCCGCCGACTACGGGTGTGTCCCCGCATCGTCAAACGGGCCATCTCCAAATACCAAGCCCGAGGCCCAGCGATCGACCGGACCAGCTACGAAGCCACCACGGCCATCAACATCCTGGCAGCGACAGACCCTTGACGATCACAACAACCGACTAACTACACGGCCTTGGGACTAGCCCCGCCTGGACCGGACGGATCCATATACGCCGCCGCCCGGTCCGCCCGCCATCCCGGCTCGCGCTGCGTGATCCGGCAGGCAACACTGCCACGTAGCGGCCCTCGACGACGTCCAGCAGTGAGCGGCGGCGCCCGGCCGACGGGTCAGGCCACGATCCCGGTCACGAACTCGGTCGTGCCGGTGGTCGTGTCCGCGCTGAACGCGATCTCGTCCACCCTCGTTGCTGCGATCCAGTCGAGCTGGCCGGGATCCTCTGTCAGCGCGTCCGTGGGTCGCGCACCGCGAACATCAACGAAGCCATGATTTGCGCGCCAGTCGGCCGGAAACGGCGGGCCCCCGCGGCCGCGAACTCCTTCCCGCGGCCGACCCGCAACGCGGCCGCGGCCCGGGTGCGCTCGGTCAACGACGCCTGTGCTGCGATCGGCCACGACGTCTCCGGCCAGGTCACGACGTGGCACTGCTGCTGGCGTCGGTGCCAGACCCGCTTGATCCGTTGGCCTTTACGCCACCGATCATTTGCCGGGCGCGCTTGATGACTTCGCTGCCTTCGTCCGCCGGGCCGCAGCATCTGGTGTCCTGCCCAGCGCATCCAACTGGCAGTCCCAACCGATCGAGGTGGCGGAACGATGGTCAACAGCGCCAGCTCGGCAGCGGCCATGCGCGGACAGGGACGTTGCCCGGCACGAGTTGCTAAATCGCATCACCACTGCCTCTGGCGGTAAGGTCAATCGCCCGCTGATCACGCATACAGTCCGATCTTGGCCTCTTGATGTCAAGCTCTGTAACGGCCAAGCGGCGGGGGACGAGTACAGCACCATTCTCGTCTCGTGGCCGAGCGGGCGCATCCGCGGAAAGTGGAAGAAGGGCGACAATGGAGTACTCCAACCAGCAGCACTGGGACCGCGTAGGCAGCACGTATAGCGACAACTGGTCTCATCCCGCGCGAAGCGGCGTAAGCAGGCTAGAACTTGCATTCATTGACCGTCATATTCCTAGCCGTCGCGGCCTGACCGTTCTTGACGTGGGCATCGGCAACGGCCGCATCAGCGAGCACCTCCTCTGCTGTGAAAACGTCAGTCAGTTAGTCGGTCTCGACATCTCACCGAAAATGATCGAGATTTGCCGAAAGAAGTTCGGAGGCCACCCCAAGGTGGCGGCTCTGCACGTGTGTGACCTCTCTATCGAAGACCCTCCGGTGGAAGCTGCTTACGACGTGGTGACTGCCATTCGAATGTTGAAGTACAGTCGCAACTGGTCCGAAATTCTGATCAAATTGGCCGCTCGTCTTCGTCCGGGCGGAGTGATTATTCTTAGCATGTGCAACGATCGATCCATCAGCCACCTCTCGCGTGGCTACTCGATCACCTACTTCGGCACAACACGATCCGAGCTAGTGCAGTTGGTCACGAGTCTTGAGTGCGACCTCTTGGAGGTGTCAGGCTCCAACAAGAGTCCTGATATTGTGTATAGGGCAGCGTCGCGACCGGTCCTCGCTCGGTCACTCCTTGTCGCAGAGCGGGCCCTCGACGCTGTCCTCGGCCGAGCCACGCTCGCTCGTGAGCTGTTCGTGGCTGCCCGCCGGCAGTGACCGTTATGGATGAAGTGCTTCAGTGCGAGCCTGGCAGAGTTGTCACTCTAGAGGCCGACAATGCTACAGTCAGGAAGACCTTCACCGGCCCGGACCTGATTGCCGAGCGGTACGCTGCCGAGCGCGAATTTGACCATCTGTCTCGGTACCGCACGGCCCTGTCAACATATGCACTGGCTACTTGCCCAAAGGCCATAGAAGTAAACCTGATAGGCCCTCCCTTCGTCCGCATGGAACGGGCAGTAGGCGCGCCGCTTACGAGCCATCTCGCGGGAGTACTTCTTACTGAGCGACAGTTCGACCAACTTGCTGCGGTAATCGTCGACGCCTTGCGTATATATGTCCTGACGTTCTCCGAGCCGTACTACGACCTCCATCTCCGCAACATGGCTGTTGAGGTGCCGTCAGGGCTAGTTACATTCTTCGACTTTGGCGTTCCTGATATCTTTGATCCTGTTGTTGTGAAAAGCTTGAACGATCTGCCGCCACTTGACGTCAGCCTGGGAAACCTCCTCGGTTCGACCGCGTTTGAGGCCGCCCGCCCTAAGACGCTGCATTGCAGGCTCCGACATCAGCAGTCTGTTCGGCTCGTGGAAAAGGTGCTTCGGCTTTCTAGACGGATAGACATCGACAACCAGCCTGCGGTCGATTTGGAGGTCATCCACTGGACTGCCGTAGCCGCGCTCCGCGCCTCGACGACAAGGCGGGGAGGGCTGCTCCGCACCGTTTGGTACGGTTCCGCAGCACGATTCATCGCCCAGCCTGAGCGCCTCCTCGGCAAATTGATCACGAGGGCACGGTGAAGGTAAAGAATGGAGTCGCCCCGTACTCCTGCTCTGACCCGTCTCCATTCGCATCGCCGACTTCGCCGTCCGGCACGGCTCCCAGCGGTCGCCGAGGATGACGACTGCGTTGTTCGGGTAGGTTGCGGCGGATTCCACATGTCGGCGCCGGCTGGCGGCGCTCGGTGAGCGCGAGCTACCCGCGATCGCAGGCGCGGGAGAGCGTGAGCTGGTTGTTCGCGATCATCATCGCGGTCAGCCGCTTTGTGATCAGCCCCGGGCGGTTGAACCCGCGGCGCCGAGGCACCGGTAGAACGGCAGGCCGACCAATCTGGCCCGCTCCGTCACCGGGAAGAAGATCAGCAGTTGCTCAGTTAGAGATCATCAGTGAGACCACTTGCCTGTCCACCTCGGCGGCCACGGATACGGCATGGGCCGGCACCACCTGGGAGGACATCTCGTCTGCGCGCGCAGCAGTCGGGGTGCCGGTCGAGTTCGAGCACGATGGGATCGACCTCGCGGCGGAGCTGCAAGCGGCTGTCGCCGCAGCACCGCTTGGTTCGAGAACGCAGACAGGTAGACTCGGGTTGACGCCGTCGACCTCGCCATCGCTGGGGTCGAGGCGCGACCCTCGTCGCGTTGCAAGCCGGCTATGATGTTGAATCCGCCGGCATGGCCAGCCATCGTGTCGTTTCGAGCGAGCGCAGATGCACCAATCGACGCACATCAGACGGACTGTGCTGGTGGTCGTGGCAGCCCTCGCAGTGCTGATCGCGGCGATCGTCGAGGATCTCATCGAGGACCGGAGTGGGGCTCCGGCCTTCACCCTCAACGACGCCGACCCCCAGTTCCCGACCTTGCCGGTAGGCGCGGAACTCCCCTCCGACAAGGAGTGCGCTGAGCGCGTGAGTGCAGCCGGGCTCGAACGCGAGGTGCGGCCGGAGAACACAGCCCCCAACAACTCGACCCCCGGCGGGCTCACGCTGCCAGCGTGGCCGAGCTTTTGGGCACAGCAGGTGAACGAGGAGTACGTACCGCGGATAAATGGTCAGTTCACCGGTAGCACGAATGAGATCATCGCGTGGGGCTCCTGCAAGTGGGGCATCGACGCCAACGTCGTGCGGGCGATGGCGGTGTCCGAGACATTCTGGCGGCAATCGTTCGTCGGGGACCTGGTGGATGACCCTGCGCTGTGTCTCGGCGATTACGAGGTGCCATGCCCTACGAGTTTCGGCCTCCTCCAGCTGAAGTACACGACCCGTCCGGGATCGTGGCCGGGTTCGCGCGACCATACGGCCTTCAACGTCGACTACTCGCTGGCGGTCCTGCGCGGCTGCTTCGAGGGCTACATCACCTACCTCGATTCCAGTTACGCGGCAGGTGATTTATGGGGATGCGCTGGCTGGCATTACTCAGGTGAATGGTACAACGATGCGGCTAGGCAATACATTGACTTAACGCAGTGGCATTACCGGTATCGGGAGTGGCTGCGGTGGTGAGCGTTGATCATCACGTCCGCCCGCCCTCGCAGCGCTCGCTTCACCGTTGTGACGAGTCGTCGCCCACCCGAGTCCGGCGCGAGAGGACGTAGCCGCGCCGTAGCGGGTGAGCGATGAGTTCCATCAGCCGTGGGCACAGCAACGCGCTCGGAGGAATTGAACAGGTCGGTCCTGGTCAAACGGGCTGCCGACCCGGGGTAGCCGAAGAGGAGCGCGCGGGCTCCGTCGATTCTCATGCCACCGAGATCGTGAGGCTCGTAGCCCTCCCCCCTTTGCCCAGAGGATCGCTTGCCACCCCGTTGCGGCCGCGACCCCTCCCTACGTGCCCGCTCGGAATGGCCAAGGGTCGACAGTCCTCACTGACCGCGGCTGCGCAGGCGCCAGGTGCCGAGGAGCCCGGCGAATCGGATGCGATCAACGCCAGCTGGTAGGATCACGTCGCGAGGCCACTCCCGTCGCGGAATCGCGTTAACCCGGACTCTTCATGGCGGGCTCCGCGGTAGGTGACCCCCGAAAGAAGAAAGTGCCTCGTGACCAGGTAAGACAGGGCTTGCTGAGGGCCATGTCCGCCGCGGTTGAGGAGGCACTTTCCGAGTGCAGGCTACAACCACCCGTCCGAAGATCATCGTGATCGCCGACGGGAGCGGGGTGGTGTCGCACGCCGGGTCGCGCCTGCCGGCCGACGTCGCCGACCGGACCACCCTGACCGGCGAGTTGTCGCAGGCCCTGGACCCGTTGCGACCGGCGCGGGCGTGCCATGACCCGGGCCGCGTGTTGGTGGACCTCGCCGTCGCGGTCGCCGGCGGCGCGACGACGATCTCGGAGATCGCGGTGCCGGGCGAGCAGGCGGAGCTGTTCGGCCAGGTGGCGTCGGACTCGACGTGCTGGCGGCTGCTCGATCGCCTCGACGGCAGCGTGCTCGCGGCAGTGGCGGCGGCTCGCGCCCGAGCGCGGGAGGTCGTCTGGGACCAGCACGCCGAACACCGTGGGCGAGCGTTCCCGCCGGCCCGGGTCGCTGGACACGAGCTCAACCTGCTCGTCATCGACCTGGACGCGACGATCGTGATCTGCCACTCGGAGAAGTAACAGGCCGCGCCGACGTGGAAGCGAACCCTTCGGCTATCACCCGCTGCTCGCGTTCTGCGACAACACCTCCGAGTTCCTCGCTGGCGTGCTACGCCGCGGCAACGCGGGCGCGAACACCTCCGCCGACCACATCCAGGTCCTCGACCAAGCCCTCGCCCAGATCCCCGACCCACACCGCCACGGCCGCCCGATTCTGATCCGCGCCGACATCGCGGGCTGCACGAAAGCCTTCCTCGCCCACGCCCACGCCCACGGCCGCGACCAGCAGGCCAAGGCGGTCGCCGTGGAGTTCTCCGTCGGCTGGGCCATCACCGACCGCGAACGCGCCGCGATCGCCGCGGTCCCGAACAAGGTGTGGGCTGATGCGGTCGAGGCCGACGGCAGTCACCGTGACGGCGCCGGGCTCGCCGAGCTCACCGGGCTGCTCCCCGCCGCCTCGCTGGACGGCTACCCAAGGGGCACAAGGGTCATCGTCCGCCGCGAGCGCCCGCACCCGGGCGCACAGCTGGACCTGATGGAAACCCGCGACGGCTGGCGCTACACCTGCTTCGCCACCGACACCCCCGCCGGACAGTCGGCGTTCCTCGAAGCCCGCCACCGCGCTTACGCCCGCGTCGAGGACCGCATCCGCACCGCGAAGGACACCGGACTGAACCACTTCCCCTCCCGCACCCTCGCGATCAACTCGGCCTGGCTGACGGTGGTGATGCTCGCTGTTGATCTGATCTCCTGGACCCGGCACCTGCTCCTCGACGGCGCCCTCGCGAAGGCCGAGCCCAAGACGTTGCGCTACCGGCTGCTGCACGTCGCCGCCCGCATCACCCGAGGTCAGCGCCGCACCTTCGCCAGGATCCAGGGGATCTGGCCCTGGGCGATCGACCTCACGTCCGCGTTCGCCCGCCTCCACGCCCTGCCCGTCCCTGCCGGCTGAACTCCACTCCCGATCGACACGAACGGCACAAGGCACCCGGCAGAACGGCAGGCCGGATGCTTCCGCACGATCCCACCCGGAAAGCCGGAGATGATCACGAGGCCGAGGCTGGCACCGGGGCCTCATGAATCACCGGGGCTAACGAAGGTGCCCGAGGTGGCGACGTCAGACCCACGCCGAAACCATGACGACGCGGGGGAGGGGCGCCATGTCCGCTGCGGCTGTTGCCGAGCAGGACGGTCGCACCGGACCGCTGGAGCGTCCCGCCGGGCGCACCTGCCGATTGTGCGGCTCGAACCAGCTGCGCAGGTTCCTCGACCTCGGGGTCGTACCCCGGTGCGAGCTGTTCCTCACTCCCGAGGCGGTGGCTGCCCCCGACGTGTCTTACCCGCTCCAGGTGTGGGTGTGCGAACGCTGCCTGCTGGTGCAGCTGCCGCCGTTGTTCACGCCGGAGGAGACGTTCACCGACTACCCCTACTTCTCCTCGTACTCGACGTCACGGGTGGAGCAGGCCCGCACCTTGGTCGAGGACGCGGTCCGGCGGCTCGGGCTGGGGCTCGACTCGTTCGTGGTCGAGGTGGGCAGCAACGACGGCTACCTGCTGCAGCACCTGGTGCGCCGATGGATCCGGTGCCTGGGGATCGAGCCGTCGGTGAACGTGGGGGAGACAGCGCGGGAGAAGGGGGCGCCGACGTTCACCGAGTTCCTCACGGCGGAGACCGGTGCTCTGGTGCGGGCGATCCACGGTCCGGCCGACTTGGTGATTGCGAACTACGTGTACGGCGACGTCCCGGACGTAACCGACTTCACGCGGGGGCTGCGGTCGCTGGTGGCCGACGACGGGTGGGCGTCGATCGAGGTGCAGCACCTGTTGACCCTGGTGGAGCGCACCGAGTTCGACACGATCTACCACGAGCATTTCCAGTACTTCACGCTGCTGACCGGGCAGCGGGCGCTGGCCACGGGTGGGTTGTCGGTCGTGGACGTCGAGTTGGTCGACATCCGCGGTGGGGCGATCCGGATCTGGGCGCGGCCGACCGAGTGCGCCATGGAGCCGAGCGTGAGGGTGACCGAGGTGCTGGCCGCGGAGGAGGCCGCAGGACTACACGTGGCGCGTGGGCACGACGGCTTCGCCGAGGCGGTGTCGCGGGTTCGCGACGATCTGGTGTCGTTCTTGATCGAGGCACGGCGGGCCGGGAAGAAGGTCGTTGGGTACGGGGCGTCAGGCAACGGCAACACGCTGTTGAACTATTGCGGCGTCCGGCCGGATCTTCTGGCATACACGGTGGACCGCAACCCGTACAAGCACGGGCGATACACCCCGGGCACGCGGATCCCGGTGCACGCGCCGGAGCGGATCGCGGCTGATCGTCCGGACTACGTGCTGGTGTTGCCGTGGAACCTGCGCGCCGAGCTGCTCGACCAGCTGTCCTACGTGCGCGAGTGGGGCGGCAAGCTGGTGTTCCCGATTCCGGAACTCGAGGTGGTGTCGCCCGCGCCGGCTGATCGTCCGCTCGAACACCCGGTGTTCTGATCAGTCGGTCACGCGTAGCGGCGGAACACCGGCTTGACCGGCCGGCCGCCCAGCCAGGGGCTGGGATCGCCGTTGTCGAGCGCCTCGCGGTACACGGCGCAGGCCTGGGCGACGACGTCGATGGTGCGGTCGATGTCCTCGTCGCTGAGCGCGGCGCTGACCACGAAGGACGGACCGATCACGCCGCCGGTGATGAGCTGGCGCAGGAACAGCGTGCGGTAGTCCTGCGACGACTCGCCGTCGGCGTCGAGGGTGGCGAAGACGAGGTTGCTGGCCCGGCCGCGGACGACGACGTGGTCGGCGACGCCTGCATTCGCGGCGACCTTGCGGACCCCGGCGGCGAGTCGGTCGCCGAGGTAGTGCAGCTGATCGGCGATGCCCTCTTCGGCGTAGGTGTCCATCACGGCGATGGCGGCGGCGAGGGAGTGGGTTTCTGCGCCGTGGGTGGTGGAGAGAAGGAACACGCGTTCCTCGTCGGTGCGTAGCCCGCCGCGTCCCATGAGCTCGCGCTTGCCGGCGAGGGCGGAGACGGCGAAGCCGTTGCCCAGTGCCTTGCCGAAGGTGGACAGGTCGGGGGTGACCCCGTAGACGCCCTGTGCGCCGTGCTCGCTCCAGCGGAAGCCGGTGATCATCTCGTCGAAGACGAGGATGGCGCCGTGGCGGGTGGCGAGGTCGCGGACACCGTCGAGGTAGCCGGGCGGCGGCTCGGTCTGGGTGGCGGCTTCGAGGAAGATCGCGGCGATCTCGTGCTGTTCCAGGACCGAGGAGAGGGCGTCGAGGTCGCCGTAGGGGAAGGTGACGGTGGCCTGGTCTGGGATGCCGGCGGACATGGGGGTGCCGCCGATGAACCAGTCGTCGGTGGAGAAGAAGGGGTGGTCGCGGCACAGGGCGATGAGGGTGCGGCCGGTGGCGGCGCGGGCAAGCCGGACGGCGGCGGTGGTGGCGTCGGAGCCGTTCTTGGTGAACTTGACCATGTCGGCGGTGGGAACGTTCTGCAGGAACCGTTCGGCGGCCTCGACCTCGATGACCGCGGGACGGACGAAGTTGCTGCCCTTGTCGAGCTCGCGGCGGACGGTCTCGACGACGCGGGGGTGGGCGTGTCCGAGGGAGACGGCGCGCAGGCCGGAGCCGTACTCGATGTATTGGTTGCCGTCGGCGTCCCAGACGTGGGCGCCGCGGCCGTGGGAGATCACGGGCGCGAGGTTCTCGGGGTACTGGTCGTCGCCCTTGGCGTAGGTGTGGGCGCCGCCGGGCACCGCGGCGTGCAGGCGGGCGTTCAGCGCCGCCGACTTCGGCAGGGACGGGTCCGTCATGCGTGCACCTTCGTCGTCATGGATCACCACAGCCATGATGGACCGAGGGCTATCGCGCTCCCCATCGAGGTAACTCGCGGGGCCATCGCTCGATGACCAACGCGCTGGTGAGCACCACCGCGACCGCCACGCAGAACCCGCCGAGGGTGTCGGTGGCGTAGTGGGCCCGGCCGGCGACGAGCGCGAGTGCCATCGTGCCTCCGAAGAGCACCGCACCTGTCACGATGAGGACGGCGCTTGCACCGGTTGGGGTGCGCAGTACAACGATGAGCAGCATCGCGGCGACCACGCCGAGCGCGGTGGCCCCGCCGGTGTGGCCGCTCGGGAAGGCGAACTCCCCGTCGATCGTCCGTCCGATGATCGGTTTGAGCGTCGTGGTCGCGACGCCGGTCAGCCCCGGCCCGACGATCGCCAGCACGGCCAGCTTGCGGTGGCCGAGCGCGAGCGCGATGCCGCAGAGCACCACCGCGAGCACGACGGTCCCATCCAGGCCGCCGGAGGCGATCACGATGTCGGGCAGCGACGGTGTGGTGTCCGGGTAGCCGACGAGCCGCTGGACGCGCCGGTCGAGCCGGCCTGCGGTGGAGTCGTCCGCGTACCGCGCGGCGAACACGCCGAAGACGAGGAGCGCTAGCACCGAGACGGCCGCGGCCGGTGCGTGCAGCCCGGGCGGGAGGATCGCCCGATCCGGGCGGGGAGCGATGGCCGACACCTCATCGAAGCTACCGCGCGTCGGCGAAAATAGACCGATGGCGAATCCCGTCGAGGTCTCCGGCCGAGAGGCCGAGGTTCTCGCGGCTGTGGGCGCGCACCTGAGCAACGCGCAGATCGCCGGCAGGCTGCACCTGTCGGTGCGCACGGTCGAGGGGCATGTCTCGTCGTTGCTGCGCAAGTACGGGGTGGCCGACCGCCGGGAGCTGGCTGCGCTGGTGGGTCCGGAGGCCGGCCCGGCGCCGCCACCGGGCGGGGTGGCGGGGCTGCCTGCGGCGCGGACGTCGTTCGTCGGGCGGGCCGCCGAGCAGGCCGCGGTGCTCGCCGCGCTGGCCGAGCACCGGCTGGTGACGCTGTCCGGGCCGGGTGGCGTGGGCAAGACACGACTTGCGGTGGTGGCGGCCGCTGCCGCGGCGTTCCCGTTCGGCGGCGCGTTCGTCGACCTGGTGCCGGCCCGCGGCGACTCGGTGCCGCAGGCGGTGGCGGCCGCGCTCGGCGTGGCCGAGGGACCGCAGCAGCCGCTCGAGGCCGCGATCGGCGGGAGGTTGAGCCGGGGCCGCTCGCTGCTCGTGCTGGACAACTGCGAGCACGTCGTCGACGCGGTGGCCGGGTTCGTCGAGCGCCTGCTCGCCGCCTGTCCCACGGTCACGGTGCTCGCCACCAGCCGGGAGCGGCTCGCGGTCCCGGGGGAGCGGGTGGTGGCGGTCGGCCCCCTTCCGCTGGGGTCGGACGCCGAGCGGCTCTTCGCCGACCGCGCGGTGGCACCCATCGATCCCGGCGCCGTCACGGACCTCTGCGCCCGCCTCGACGGGCTCCCACTCGCCATCGAGCTCGCGGCGGCCCGCAGCGCGGCGCTGGGAGCACCCGGCCTGCTCACCGGCCTCGGCGACTACCTGCGGCTCCTCGCCGGGGGCCGCGGCCAGGAGGTGCGGCACCGGTCGCTGCGCGCGGTGATCGGTTGGAGCCACGACCTGCTCGACGACGAGGAGCGCGCCCTGTTCCGCCGGCTCGCCGCCTTCGCAGGCGGGTTCGACCTGCCGGCCGCGGCGGCCGTCGGCGGGGTCGAACTCCCGGTGGCCGCAGACGTGCTCGGCCGGCTCGTGGACAAGAGCCTCGTGGTGCACGAGCAGGGTCGGTGGCGGCTGCTCGCCACGATCCGGGCCGTGGCCGCGGACAAGCTGCGGGAGGCGGGGGAGACCGCGGACGTGCAACACCGGTACCGGGTGTGGGCGGTCGATCGAGCCGCGGCGCTCACCAAGCCGAGCCGCGCGGAGGTGGACCTCGTGCTCGACGACCTGCGCGACGCGCTCGCGTCCTACCCGCCGGAGCCCGACCCGGAGGCACACGCACTGGCGCGCTCGCTCGGGCGGATCACCCACGCGCGCGGGTTCCTGCAGGAGGCGCGCTCGCGCTACGAGCAGGCGGCGGCGCACGCCGGGACTCCCGACGAGCAGGCTCGCGACCTGCGCTCGGCCGCGGAGTGCGCAGAGGTGGGCCACGACACCGGCGGCGCGTACGACCTGCTCGTCGAGGCCGGCCGGGTCGCCGCCGACGGGAACGCGAAGGCGACGGCGTTGGCGCTGGCGGTCGACCTGGCGTGCCGCTGCCCCGCCACGTTCGCCGTCGAGGTGCCCTACGAGCGGTTGCGCGGGCTGCTCGCGGAGGCGACCGGCGCCGCTGATGGGGCGGACCCGGTTGCCGCCACGCGGCTCGCGATCGCGGCGGCGTGGAACGCGGGGGCGGAGAAGCTCTCGCCCGACCGCGCGCTCGCCGAGGAGGCCGTCACCGCAGCCCGGCGCACCGGCGACCCGTTGCTGCTGAGCGCCGCGCTCGGAGCGCTCCGCGGCGCCACGGTCGTCGACGGCCGTCTCCAGGACGCGCACCGGCTCTCCACCGAGCGGCTCGCGCTCGTGCCGGCGCTCGACCCCACCGCCCCCGAGGGTGCGGCCGAGATCGAGGACGTGCTCGCGGTCGCGTGCGCCGACGCGGTGGCGGCCGGGGAGATCGCGGCCGCTCTCGAGGTCGCCGGCCGAATCCTCGACGGCGATGTGCACGGCGACTCCCCGCACCTGTCGGTGAGCACGGTGCTGCCGGCGCTCGTGCTGGCCGGGGACCTCGGGTGGGCGCGCCCCCGGGCACCGGCTATGTGGGAGGGCTGGGAGCGGGCCGGGCGCCCGCCCGCGGTGTGGCTGCCCGGATCGGCCCAGTTCACGGCGCTCGCGTGGGGGCTGTCCGGCGACGCAGAGGAGGCCGCGCGGTGGAACGCCCGCGCGGCGGAGGCCGGGACCGGGAACGTCTTCCACCTCCAGCACGCCCCGCTCGGCGTGTTCACGGCGGCGCGGACCGCCGTGCACGTCGGGTTCGCCGCCGGCGTTCCCGAGCCGGCGGCCCGCACCCCCGGAGCTCGCTACCACGCGTACGCGGTCGCCGCGCACGCCGAGCTGGCCGTGGTCGCCGGCCGGCCCGACGCCGCCGACCGGCTGGCGGCGGCCGAGGCCGTGACGGCCGGACACCCCTGGGCCGCTGCCTGCCTCGCCCGCGCCGCGGGCCGGTTGCGCGGCGACGACGACGCGCTCGCCGCCGCCGTCGCCGGTTTCGAGCGGATCGGCGCCGCGTTCGAGCGCGCCGCCACCCTCCTGCTCCTGCCCGACCGCGCCGCAGAGGGGTGGGCCGAGCTGGAGCACGTGACGTCCGCGTGACGGTCGCGTGGTCGCCACGGATCCGGTGGCCAGGCCCGCGGCGGCACGCTTCCCGGGAGGAGAACCGAGGAGGCAGACGATGCAGTGGACGCTCGAGGTGGTGCAGGTCCCGGTGGCGGACGTGGACCGGGCGAAGGCCTTCTACGCCGAGCAGCTCGGGTTCGCGGTCGACTTCGACGTGCGGGCCGACGAGGAGCACCGGTTCGTCCAGCTGACCCCACCGGGCTCGGGCTGTTCGATCCAGCTTGCGGCGGGTTACTTCGACGACATGGTGCCGGGGTCGCTGCGCGGCCTGGTCCTGGTCGTCCCGGACATCCGCGCCGCGCGCGCCGAGCTGGTGGAGCGCGGGGTGGACAACGGCGGGGTGGTCGTCACGGAGGACGGCACGTCCTTCCGGCCGGCCCGTGACGGGGACGCGCTCGACAACGTCGGCTTCGTGCACTTCAGCGACCCGGACGGCAACCAGTGGTCGCTGCAGCAGATCAGCAGCCGCGGTCCCGCAACGCACGACCTCGCCGCCACCCGGGTTCTCGACGCCCCGCTCGAGGAGGCGTGGAAGGCGTGGACCGAGCCCGAGTACGTCATGCGCTGGTGGGGGCCCACCGGCTTCACGTCGCCGCTGGCGGAGATGGACGTGCGGGAGGGCGGCACCTCGCTCGTCTGCATGCGCGCCCCAGCCGAGTACGGCGGACAGGACATGTACAACACGTGGACCTACCAGGAGGTCCGGGCTCCTGAGCGGCTCGAGTTCGTGCTCGACTTCACCGACGCGGACCGGGCGTTGCTGCCGGACGAGGCCATCCCGCCGGGCGTGCCGCGCGCGGTCCGGCACGTGGTCACCCTCCGCCCGGCCGAGGGTGGGCGCACCGAGCTGACCGTACGGGAGTTCGGCTACGGCACCCCCGACGCCCGCGACATCTCCCGGGCCGGCCTGGAGCAGTGCCTAGACAAGATGGAGGCCCTCTTCCGGCGAACGGCCGACTAGAGCCTCACGCACTGTAGGCCACTTGCCGATAATCGCCGGTGCATCACTCGATCCTGTGAAAACCCTGAAGATGATCGACTACTCAAGGGTGCGCGTTCGCCCCAAGATCTGCATGATGTGAGCTCTGTAACACTCCACCGGGTGGGATCGCTAAGCGGGAGTGGGGGCAGCGCGCAAGAACTGAGAGTCGACATTGTGAGGATTCATGGGGGAGTCGGCTGAGCAACAGGGGAGTGTTCAGGGGACGAGGGGGGTCGTCGCAGGAACATCGACCGACCGAACGGTCGTAATGGGGGGATTTGGCGGGGCCGGGTGGCCGTACCGCTCGGGGGGCTGGCGAGTTCGCCGCCTGTTGCTCGTGGGTTGGGACGCCATCGGATGGGCGATCGCGCTGACCCTGGCGTTGGCGCTGCGGTACGAGTTCGATCTCGATGCCCGCGACGTCTCGGGGATCGTGCAGCTGATCGCCGTCGCCGTCGTCGCCCAGGTCCTCATCGGGGTGGCCCTGCAGGTATACCGCGGTCGACATTGCATCGGGAGCGTCGACAACATCGTCGACACGTCGGCGGCGATCGCTCTCAGCGGTTTCGTCGTGTTCGTGGCCAACGTCGTATCGGTCGCCGAGTGGATCCCGCGATCGGTCGCGATCATCGGCACTCCGATCATGCTTTTGATCGCTGTCGGATCCCGCATCGGGGTGGGGTTGTATCGCGACCGCAGGTCACGGCCCGATCACAGCACCGCGCAACGTGTGATCATTTTCGGGGCGGGGGTCGAGGGCCAGCAGCTCTCGTGGTCGATGTTCACCGACCCGGATGCCCGTTACCTGCCGGTCGCGTTCCTCGACGACGACCCGCGACGGCGCGCACTCAGGGTGTCCGGTGTCGGCGTGCAGGGCACGAGCGCCGACGTCGCCGAGGTGGCTGCCCGTTCCCAGGCCGATCTCCTCGCGATCACGGGCCACCACGTCGACGACGTCGCGATCCGCGAGATCACGCGCGTCGCCGCGGACGCCGGCCTCGAGGTGAAGGTCGTCGCGCCGTTGGCCGAGTTGCTCAAGCCCGTGCCGGCCGCGCTGCTGATCCCGTCGCAGGCAGGCTCGGCGGGGGGCGGCGGCCGCGCGGTGACGCGCCTCCCGGCGGCGGTCGAGAGCAGGGCCAAGCGCGTCGTGGACATCACGCTCTCCCTGATCGCGTTGATCGTCTTCCTCCCGGCCTTCGTCGTCATCCCTCTGGTGCTGATGCTCACCAGCGGTGAGGTCGTCTACCGGGCGAAGCGCGTGGGGCTGGGCGGCGAGATCTTCACGATGTTCAAGTTCACGACCATGGCGCCCGGTGACGGCGGGCCACGCCTCACCCGAGCCGGCGACCCGCGCATCACACGGTTCGGCCGCTGGCTGCGCGTGACCAAGTTGAACGAGCTGCCTCAGCTCGTCAACGTGGTCAAGGGCGAGATGAGCCTCGTCGGCCCGCGTCCGGAGGATCCGCGCTACGCCGCCTACTACTCGGCCGAGCAGCGGAAGGTGCTCGCCGTGCGACCCGGCCTGGCCAGCCTCGCGTTTCTCAGGTTCGGCGACGAGGAGGCGTACATCGAGCGGATCAACCCGCCAGACATCGAGACCTACTACCTGAACGAGCTCCTGCCGGAGAAGCTCGCCATCGAGCTCCGGTACGTCAGGAACTGGACGTTGCGAGGTGACTTCCGGATCCTCGCACGCACCCTGACAGGGCTCCTCAGGTGACGGCGGAGCCGGACACCCACCAGGTGGCTGCCACGGCCGACGTCGCCGGCACCGCGCGAATCGGCCCCGGCACCCGTATCTGGCACCTGGCCCAGGTCGAGGACGGTGCGAGCCTCGGTCGTTCGTGCACCGTCGGGCGGGGGGCCTGCATCGGTCCCGGCGTCACGATCGGCGACCACGTCAAGATCCAGAACTACGCGCTCGTGTACGCGCCGGCATCGCTCGGGCACGGGGTCTTCGTCGGGCCGGCGGCTGTGCTGACCAACGATCTCCACCCGCGCGCGGTCGACAGCGCCGGCCGGCTCAAGTCCGGCGACGACTGGACGCCCGTCGGTGTGGCCGTGCGCGAGGGCGCGTCGCTCGGTGCCCGCTCCGTCTGCGTCGCGCCCGTCGTCATCGGACGGTGGGCGATGGTCGGTGCCGGCGCCGTCGTCGTGTCGGATGTCCCCGATTTCGCGCTTGTCGTCGGGGTGCCGGCGCGCCGGATCGGGTGGGTCGGGCGGGCGGGCGTGCCGTTGCGGCAGGGGGACGACGGTCTGTGGAGCTGTCCGCAGACCGGAGAGCGTTACCACGAAGTGGACGGTAACTTGGATGACTTCCGCACCTGAGAAGATCGGGATCGAGCCGATCCCGGCGAGTGGCCTCCAGCTCGGCGACGGTGAGCGGGCGGCGATCGAACGGGTTCTCGCATCGGGGATGCTGGCCCAGGGCCCGGAGGTCGCGGCGTTCGAGGCGGAGTTCGCCGAGCACGTGGCCGGGCGACCTTGTGTCGCGGTGAGCTCCGGCACGAGCGCGCTCCTGCTCGGATTGCTCGCGCTCGGCATCGGACCGGGCGACGAGGTCGTCGTGCCGTCGTTCAGTTTCGCCGCCACCGCGAACACCGTCGTTCTGGCCGGGGCGCGCCCGGTGTTCGTCGACATCGAGCCGCGCCACTTCGATCTCGATCCCGATGCCGTGCGCGCGGCGATCACCGAGCGGACGGCGGCGATCGTCGCCGTGCACCTCTACGGCCACCCCGCCGCGATGGCGCTGCTCACCGAGATCGCGGACGCCCATGGGCTCGCCATCGTGGAGGACGCGGCTCAAGCGCATCTCGCCCGGCTGGCGGGCCGGCCGGTGGGCACCTTCGGACCGGTTGCGGCCTTCAGCTTCTACCCGACCAAGAACATGACCACCGGCGAGGGCGGCATGGTGGTGTGCGCGGACGACGCCACGGCGCGGCGCGTCCGGCTCCTCCGCAACCAGGGCATGGAGAAGCGGTACGCCAACGAAGTGGTCGGTTACAACGCCCGCATGACGGACCTCCAGGCGGCGATCGGTCGGGTGCAGCTGAGCCGTCTTCCGGAATGGACGAACACCCGGCGGCGCAATGCGGCGTTCCTGACCGAGGCCCTCGGCGCGGTGGCGGCACGCTCGGGTCTCGTGCTGCCCTCGGTCGCACCTGCGGCGGAGCCGGTGTGGCACCAGTACACCGTCCGTGCGCCACGCCGCGACGACGTCGTGGCGCGGCTGTCGGAACTCGGCGTGCCGACCGGGGTCTACTACCCGACCCCGATCCACCGGCTCCCGGCCTACGACCTCGATCTCGACCTACCCCGAACGGCTGAGGCGGCCAGGCAGGTCCTTTCCCTGCCGGTCCACCCCAACCTGTCGGCGGCGCAACTCGACCACATCATCGACGCGGTGGAGAGGGCGGTGTCCTCGTGAACGGCATCCTGCGCGCGGGGCTTGTCGGCCTCGGTCATATGGGCCGCCATCACGTGCGTGTGCTCCGGAGCCTGCCGGGCGTCGAGTTCGTCGCGGCGGTCGACGCGCGCGAGGACGTGCGGCAGCGTGGCGCCGCGACCGGTCTCGAGGTGGTGGAGTCGGTATCGGAGCTCGTCCGGCGGGGGATCGACCTGTGTGTGGTGTCCTCACCGACCGGCACCCACGAGGAGATCGCGCTCGAGCTCGCCGAGGCCGGCGTCGCCACGCTCATCGAGAAGCCCGTCTCGCACAGCTCGAAGTCGGCGCAGAAGATCCTCGAGGCCTTCCAGCGGTCCGGAGTGGTCGGCTGCGTCGGGCACATCGAGCGGTACAACCCGGCCCTGCAGCAGATGCGCCTACGGCTCGACCACGGAGAGCTCGGCGAGCTCTACCAGGTTTTCACCCGGCGCCAGGGACCCTTCCCCGCGCGCATCGCCGACTCCGGTGTGATCATGGACCTGGCCAGTCACGACATCGACCTGACGGCGTGGGTGACCCGATCGTCGTACCGTTCGATCGCGGCGCGCACCGCTCACCGGAGCGGGCGCGAGCACGAGGACCTCGTGAGCACCGTCGCCGAGCTGGAGAACGGCGTGGTGGTGACGCACCTGGTCAATTGGCTGTCGCCGCTCAAAGAACGGGTGACGACCGTGACGGGCGAGCGCGGGTGCTTCACCGCCGACACGGTCACGGCCGACCTGACCTTCTTCAAGAACGGGTCCGAGCCGGTGCAGTGGGACCGGGTGGCGTCCTTCCGCGGGGTGACCGAGGGCGACATGATCAGGTACGCGATCCCCAAACCTGAACCGCTGTCCACGGAACTGTCGAACTTCGTGGCAGCCGTCCGTGGTGAGGCCGCGGAGGTCGTATCCCTGGAGGAGGGGCTCGTCACCGTGCGGGTGGCCGAGCTGATGCGCGAGTCCGCCAGGGCGGGCCGCACCGTCGAGGTCGTCCTGTGAGAGTCACCGTCGTGGGCCTGGGCAAGATCGGGCTCCCGCTCGCCGTGCAGTTCGCCGGACGGGGCCATCACACCGTCGGGGCGGACATCGACGAGTCCGTGATCCGGGCCGTCGAGGACGCGCGACCCCCCTTCCCCAACGAGGCCGATCTCGACGAGCGACTCGCCAAGGTCGTCGCGGACGGGTTTCTCGAGGCGACGACGGACACCGCCGCCGCGGTCGCGGCCGGCGAGGTCGTCGTCGTGGTGGTCCCGTTGTACGTCGATGCCCGTGGGGAGCCGGAGTTCTCCGCGATCGACGCGGCAACCCGGGACATCGGCCGTGGCCTGCGGCCGGGCACGCTGGTCACGTACGAGACGACACTCCCGGTCGGTACGACGCGCAACCGGATCGCCGCTCGGCTCGGGGAGGCGAGCGGGCTGCGTGCCGGAGGGGACTACTTCCTGGCGTTCAGCCCGGAGCGCGTGTCGTCCGGCCGCGTGTTCCGTGACCTCGCCCGGTACCCCAAGCTCGTCGGCGGTATCGACGACGAGAGCGGCCGGCGCGCCGTCGACTTCTACAACAGCGCGCTCGACTTCGAGGAACGCGACGACCTCCCGCGGCGGAACGGGGCATGGGACCTGGGGTCGGCGGAAGCCGCCGAGCTGGCCAAGCTGGCGGAGACGACCTATCGCGACGTGAACATCGGCCTCGCGAACCAGTTCGCGCTGTACGCGGAGAGCATCGGCGTCGACTTCCTCGAGGTCGCCGCGGCCTGCAACTCGCAACCGTTCAGCCACCTGCACCGTCCCGGTATCGCGGTCGGCGGCCACTGCATCCCGGTGTACCCGTGGTTCTACCTGGGTGGTGACCCGGCGGCGACGATCGTGCGTGCTGCTCGCGAGGCGAATCGGGCGATGCCGGAACGCTGTGTGGACATGCTGGCCGAGCGGTACGGCGACCTGACCGGAGCGGTCGTCGTGGTGCTCGGCGCGTGCTACCGGGGCGGGGTGAAGGAGACGGCGTTCTCGGGGGTCTTCGCGACGGTCGACGCGTTGCGCCGGCGCGGAGCACGGCCCCAGGTCGAGGATCCCCTGCTGACCGCGGAGGAGCTCTCCGGTCTCGGCCTGGAGCCGTACCGCTCCGGCACGGTCGTCGACGCCGCTGTGCTGCAGGCCGACCACGTCGAGTACCAGGAGTTGACGCCGAGCGACCTACCCGGGGTGAAGGTGGTTCTCGACGGACGGGGGGTCCTGGACCCCGCGCGGTGGCCCGGAGTACCGGTCTTGCGCCTGGGTCGCGGCAGCAGATGAGGCCTGCAGCTGTCGAGCCGGGTCTCGGGCGGTGCACGTCAGCTGGCTGGGGCAGATACTGGGCGACTCACAGTTCGCGAGCCCAGGGGGCCGGGATGGTCGCGAGAACCGAGATCCGCGCGGTGCCGCGCCGAGGCGCCGCGTCAGCGTTGGTGCTTCTGCTGGCCGTGGTCACATCCGCATGTGGCGGGGGAGGAACGGGCCCGGGCCCGAACGCACCGGTTCCGCCGACCGGGCAGGGGCTGCCCGCGGAGACGGCCGGGTTCTGCACCGCTGCGGTCGACCTCGCGGCGGTGGTGAACGACGGCCCCGACGTCCCCAACCCGCCACCTCCCCCGGAGGACGTGGCGGCCGCCTTCGACGAGTACCAGGCGCGGCTGGAGCCGCCGCTGACGGCGATGGAGCAGTCGGTGCCCCCCGCCCTGCAGCAGGACATCGCCACGATCGCTCGGCAGGCGCGCTATGCCGTCGCCACCAACGACGAGGCACCGCTCAACACTCCCGAATACGACACCGCGGCGAGCAGGCTGCGCGCGTTCATGATCACCGAGTGCCGGTTCGAACAGGTCCGGGTCACTGCCGTCGAGTACCGGTTCGACGGCATCCCTCCGGCACTTCCGGCGGGCACCGTCGCGTTCACGATGTCCAACCAGGGTGCGGAGACGCACGAGCTGGACGTGTACCGGATCAACGAGGGCGTTCCACAGCCCTTCCCGGAGCTCGTCCTGCTGCCGGACGACCAGAGGGATGTCGTGCTCACCTCGGTCGGAGAGATCAGTGCCAGCCCGGGCGCCGCCGATACCGAGTTCATGACCCTCATCCCCGGCCGGTACGGGGTTGCGTGCCCCGTCCCGCAGGGAACGACGCCGACGGCGGACGGCACGGGCCCTCCGCATGCCGCTCTCGGGATGGTCGCGGAGTTCGCCGTCAACTGAAACGGACGAAGGGGGGAGCCACGTCGTGATCACGCCGAAGAGAGTTCTCGTCCTGTCCCCGCACACGGACGACGCGGAGCTGGGCTGCGGGGGCACGATGGCCCGTTGGATCGACGAGGGCGCGGAGATGTTCACGGCCGCGTTCTCGACCGCCGAGAAATCCTTGCCTCCGGGCTCCAAGGAGTACCGCCTGAAGGACGAGTGCCACCTGGCGCTCGACGAGATCGGCGTCCCACGGGCGAACCGGTTCATCTTCGACTACCCGGTCCGGGAGCTCGGCTACCACCGTCAGGAGGTGCTCGAGCAGATGGTCCGTCTCAACCGGGAGCTCGAGCCCGAGGTCATCCTCTCGCCGTCCGGAACCGACCTGCACCAGGACCACGCCGTGGTCCACAACGAGTGCGTCCGGGTGTTCCGACATCTGACGATCATGGGCTACGAGCTGCCGTGGAACCACATCACGTTCCCGACTCAGGCGTTCGTGGTGCTCCAGGAGGAGCACCTCCGCCGGAAGTGGGCCGCCTTGACGAAGTACGAGAGCCAGCTCGAGATGGCCAGGCCGTACTTCCGCTACGACTTCATCGAGTCGATGGCGAGGGTCCGCGGCGTGCAGGTGAAGACCGAGTTCGCCGAGGCGTACGAGATGATCAGGATCCGTCTGTGATCGTCTCGGTGCACCAACCGAACTTCGCACCGTGGCTCGGGTTCTTCGACAAGATGGTGCACTCCGACGTCATGGTCCTGCTGGACTCGGTCCAGTTCATCAAGCGTGGGTACCAGAACCGGGCGAAGATCAAAGGGACTGGCGGGCCGCAGTGGCTGACGATCCCCGTCATCTCGAAGGGACGGTACGACCAGCTCACCCGTGACGTCGAGATCGACGAAAGCCGCGGCTGGCGGAGCGTGCACCTCCGGACGCTGCAGAGCGTGCTCGCCAAGGCTCCGCACCGCGACGAGGTGCTGGACTTCCTCGATCCGATCTACGCCAAGGAGGAGCTGCACAACCTCGCGGACTTCAACACCGCGCTGATCCGCGGCGTCGTCGAGCGCCTCGGTATCACGACGCAGCTGCTCATGGCGTCGGAACTCGGCTGTCAAGGCAGCTCGTCGCGGCTCATGCTGAACCTGACCAAAGCGGTCGGCGGCGAGACGTACCTGTCCGGTCCCAGCGGCAGCAACTACCTCGAGCCGGAGATGTTCCCCGCCGAAGGAGTGAAGCTGCAGTACCACCGTTTCGAGCCGTTCGAGTACCCGCAAGCGTTCCCGCCGTTCGCCCCAGGGCTCAGTTGCCTCGACTACCTCGCGAACGTCGGGTTCCGTCTCTGGGGCGGGTCCACCGCGTGCGGAACTTGACGAGCCCGCCGAGGAAACCCATGCCGTAGCCGACATGCAGCGCCGCGAACACGGCTGGTAGCACCGGCAGGTGTCGCCAGCCGTGTTCGCGGGCGATCGAGACCGACGCCGCCCCTGCGGCGAGTCCGTAGGCGACGATGGTGGCGAGCAGTCCTCGTCGCGCCGCACCGCTGGCCGGGGTGAGCACCGTGCCGGCCAGCAGCGTCGCGGCGAACGCGGGGGGCACGAACTGGCGTGCACTCATCTGCCGAGGGTGCTTCTGCAGCACCCGGACCTTCCACATGCCGTACTGCCGGTACTGCCGGAAGACCGTCCGCAATGAGCTGCGACTGTAGTAGACCGACCGGATCCTGTCCGTGAGGAGAATCCGCCCACCCTCGGACCTCAGGCGGTAGTTGAACTCGTCGTCCTGGTTGCGGACCAACTCGGCGTCGAATGGTCCGATGCGGTCGAACACAGATCGGGGCCAGGCACCCATGTACACCGTGTCCACCCACTTCTCACCCCGGACGTAGTGGAAGTGGGAGTTGCCCACGCCGAAGGGCGATGAGGTCGCCAGGGCGATCGCCTGGGCGACGAGGCCGTCGCCAACCGCCGCCATCCGCCCACCGACGTTGTCTGCGCCGGACCGATCGAGCGCTCGGACGCACTCGGCGACGTAGTCGGGCTCGATGACGGTGTGACCGTCGACACGAACGATGACGTCGCCGTCGGCGAGCGCGAGTGCGGCGTTGAACCCGGTTGGGACGATGCGTCCAGGATTGTCCACGATCCGAACCACGTGTTGCGGATGCGTCCTTGCCAGGTCCTCGACGACAGCGCGGGTGGAGTCCTCGGACATCCCGTCGGCGACGAGCACCTGCATCCGGTCCGGCGGGTAGTGCTGGCCCAGCACGGCGCCGAGGCTGCGCGCGATGAACCGCTCCTCGTTGCGGATGGGCATGATCACCGTTACGTGAGGTTTTCCGATGACATCGTTCGACACGGGGGCCTCGGTTTCTGGTCGGAATTCCTTTGCCTGGTCGCCTTTTGGGTCGCGGCCACGCCGCGGCTCAGCGTCGGCCGAGTGAGTGGTAGGTGAATCCGGCGCGCCGCATCACATCGGGGTCGAGCAGGTTGCGGGTGTCGATGACGATCGGCCGACGGACGACGGTCGCGAGCTCGGACCAGTCGAGGCTGCGGAACTCCGGCCAGTCGGTGAGTAGGACGAGCGCGTCGGCGTCCTTTGCGCTCGCCGCGGGGTCGTCGACCACGGTGATCGATGCCAACTCGGACGAGCTCGCGGACGCGGGCACAACGGGGTCGTAGCCGAGGAGCTCCGCACCGGCCTGCCGGAGCATAGCCGCCACCGCGAGTGCCGGTGAGTCGCGGAGGTCGTCGGTGCCTGCCTTGAAGGTCAGTCCGAGCACCCCGAGTCGGGTCCGCGACAGCGTTCCGGTGCGGGAGCCCGTCACAGCGAGCCGAACCTTCTCGACCATGCGCTGGCGTTGCCGAGTGTTCGTCTCGATGGCGGCGCGCAGCAGCCGGAACTCGAAGTCGGCGGAGTCGGCGACCTGCAGCATCGCGTGGGTGTCCTTGGGGAGGCAGGATCCGCCCCAGCCGGGTCCCGGGCTGAGGAACGCCTGTCCGATCCGGTGGTCGTAGCCCATTCCCTCGGTTACGTCGACGATGTCGGCGCCGAGTCGCTCACACAACTCCGCCAGCGAGTTGACGTAGGACAGCTTCATGGCGAGGAAGCAGTTGGCCGCGTACTTGACCATCTCCGCGCTCGCGGCGTCAGTGAGCACCGTCGGCCCGCCGAGCCGCGCATAGAGCGCCGCGACCCGTTCGGCGGCGTTCTGTGTGTCGCAACCGACCACGATCCGGTCGGGGTTGAGGAAGTCGCGGACGGCCGACCCCTCGCGCAGGAACTCCGGGTTGCTCACGACGGCGACCTCGTCGCGGTCGAGCAGCTCTACGGTCCTGGTCGCGGTGCCCACCGGGACGGTCGACTTGTTGACAACGACGCAGCCGGGTGGGAGTGCATCGCGGATCTCGTCGATCACGGCCTCGACAGCGGTGAGGTCGGCGATGCCGCCTACCCCCATCGGGGTCGGGACGCAGAGGAAGACGACATCGACGGGCCCGGCCGGTCCGGACATCGCCGCACGCGCGCCGACGACGAAGGAGAGCCGACCTGCTGCAACCCCTTCGGTCACCAGATCCGGCAAGCCGGGCTCCCGGATGTCCACCTGCCCCTGCTGGAGCCGATCCACCTTCGCGGCATCGACATCGGCGCACACGACACTGTGCCCGAGTGAGGCGAGACACGCCCCAGTCGTCAGTCCGACGTAGCCGGCGCCGATGACCGCGATGCGCCTCGCGAACATGCCTCGCTCCTCTCCGTTGTTCAGGCCCTCGTGCAGGTCAGGGGCCTGCCGCCGCACCTGCGCTCAGGCGGATGGCTGAGTGACGTCGATCCGGGGGCGTCGGGCAGGAACCGACCGGTGGTCGCCCGGCGAGATGAAGGCAAGCAGAAGGCGGATCCATCCAGTGGACCGATTTCTTCGGGCTTCGGCCGGCATTCCGCCCGCGGTCCACCGCTCCCCGGCTGTCGCGGGCTTGCGGCGAACGTGGCACCCGGGCGTTCTCGCTGATGACCTCAGCTCCCCCTCAGTCGCCGACCGACATCTGATCACGATCTACCGCTGGAATTCAGAGAGCGGCGACAGTCGCGATCAACTCCTCGTACCAGTGCTTCTCCCGCGCGGTGCGTAGTACCTCGTCATTGTGCCAGAGGATGCCGATGGTGCCGCCGTATCGTCGGCACTGCTGGGCGATGCGCAGCGTCGCGCGGGCGGCGTCGTCCGGGACGAGAGACATATGGCCGAAAAGGGACACGTCCATCACCTGGAACGGCTTCTCGACGAGGTCCAGCGGTGTGCGCGCCAGCAGATCGAATACGGGGAATTCACGACTCGTGCCCGTCCGGAAGCCCACGGCTTCACTGAAGGCGACCGAGCAGTCGTACTTGAGCCCTGCTGCACCCCAGTTCCGCCATGTGTGCGGATTCCTCCACTGCAGGTAGTGCTGCCGGCCGCCCCAGGACTCCTGAGCGATGCCCTGACCCTCGGCCGCGGTGCGCAGGCGGTCGAACTCCTCCGCCGTGGCCGCAGCGTCGCGATACGTGCCGAACCCCGCGTGCAATCCGATCTCGTGACCGCGCCGATGGACGCGTCTCATCAGGTCCTGGACCCAGGGATGATCGAACAACTGGTAGCGCGGAGCTGCCGGATCCGCGTCGCCTCGGGCGAGGAAGTAGAAGGAACTGCGCAAGGAGTGACGCTCGCTGACGTCCATGAGGAACTCGAAAGTGTTGTTCGGGTCGGTGTCGTAGCGCCCGCGGCGTGCGTCGACGACCGCACGCACCCGACGCAGCGCGAGCCCGACGTCTCGGCGCCGGACCAGGTCGCCCGCAAACTGACGGGCCAGCATGCGGGGGCGGCGTCCTACGGTCGACAACGGGTCGTCCACGTCGTGGGTCAACATCACCTGGTATCGGTGGCGCCGGAACTCCATGCGCGGCCACACCCTGCCGAGGGCCGCGGCGAGCAGTGCGACGTACGCGTCGACCACTGGTGACTCCACGAAGCCCTCGGCGAACGCGAGCGTCGATGCCAGGGGGAAGCGGTCGTAGGTGTCGCGCGCAGCAGCCATGACGACTTCCTCGTACCTCGTGAGCATCGCGAATGCGCTGCCGAACACGTCGACGTCGAGGCGCACACCCTGCTCGCACTGCTCGGCGAGGTTGGCCGACGGGGGCGAGGAACCGCCGTAGAGGACGGGCAGTTGCTCCTCGGCATCCAGCACCCCGGCCGCGGCCTGACCCACTCGCCGTCTCGGCAGCGGTCTCGACGGCAGCGCGGAGTCGGTCAACCACTGGTCGGGCGCAGTGCTGAAGAGGGCATCCGGCGTCGTCACGGCTGCACCGTCCGGATCCTCGGCGAGGCCGATCCTGACGTCCGGACGCTCGTGCGTCACGAGGCTCCAGTCGAGCCCCAGCCAGTCGCCGAGAACGACGCCCAGGACGTAGCGGCGCTCCTCCTGGTATCCAGCTGGAGCCGAGACGAGGAGGGTCATCCGCTGCTTACTGTTCGTACGGCCCGACGTCGAACCCCTGAGACTGGGGCCGCGGCGCACGGTCGAATGCGAATCGCAGGGCTACCTCCGGCTCCCCGGTGTCGATGGCCGGGCTGGTCGGCGCGAGCCGGTAGTCGCCCGATCCGTCCGCCGCGAAGTTCACGAACTGCGGGTCCGCGACGATCGTGCCCGCCTCGTCGCCGCCGTTGATCTGGATGGCGTCCCGGTCGTTGCCCCACAGGAGGTTGTTCACGAACCGGTTGCCGTCGCCCGACTCCCCGGTCTCCCGGATACCCTCGCGACCGTTGTCGACCACGATGTTGTTGGCGATCAGGGAGTTGCCGGTCTCGTACTCGTCGTCATCCGCGCCGACGACGATCCCGCCCTCCGGGTTGTTGAACACGAGGTTGTTCACGATCGCGAGACTGTTGCAGGCGTGCCAGCACTGGATGCCGTAACCGGTGTTGCCGTAGGAGATGTTGTTGGCCACCCGGCCACCCCGGTGGGTGACGTAGATGCCGTGGTCGAGCTTGTCCTCCCCACAGTCGAACGTGACGTTGCTGAGCACATCGACGTCGGTGACGCTGTAGTCCTCGTTCTGCACGTAGATGCAGTTGCCGGCGATGCCGTGCACCCGGTTCCTCATCAGCCGCGCCTGCGAACCCTTGTTGTACAGCCCGTCCGCGTTCGGTCCCGTGATGTCGAACCCCACGATGTCGACGTAGGCGCCCTCGTTCTCCCAGGCTCCGTCCGTGCCTCCGACGCCGACGATCCGGGTGTCGGGCGACTCGGCGATGAACGTGATGCGTTGGCTCTCGGTGCCGCTGGCCGCCGTGCGGACGTCGCCCTCGTAGGTGCCGGCCCGGACGAGGATCGTGTCCCCGGGTTGGGCGCGCCCCGCGGCCGCGTCGATCGTGCGCAGCGGCGCGGCGGCCGTGCCCTCCGCGGCGTCGTCACCGTCGAGAGCGACGACGAGCGCGGCGGCGTCGAGGGCTGGTGCCGTCGGCGGCGCCGGGTAGACGCTGTTGGGTGGCCTCTGCGGTGATGGCTCGGGGGATTCCTGGGCGCACGCCGCCAGGGCCGCCACGACCAGTGCCGCGGTGATCGTCCGCCCGTACCTCATCCGGCTCCGTCCCGTCGGGATGGCTACCTGCAGCGCCGGGGAGCCCCAGCGCACGCCCAGTTACCCGACCATGCTATAGACGAACCATCTGATCGTCGTGAGGTCACGAAGACCCCGCGCGGAAGCGCCGGTCGGCGTCGTCCGCGGCTCGGATGCACAACAGGTACAGCAGGACGTAGGACAGAGCGTGCCCGGCCGCCAGTGCCGCGATCGCCGTGGTGACGGGAGCGCCGGCGATCCCGCACACGAGGGGGCCGCCCGCCGTGAGCAGCAACCGGAGCACCACCCAGGCCAGCTCGTGGTGCTGCCGCTCCAGCAGGAAGAGCGTCGAGGAGACCGGGACCACGGCGAGCTGACCCAGGTAGGCGAGCGCCAGCAGGCGGGCGTACTCGCCGGCCTCGGTCCATTCCTGGCCGAACACGACGCCGAACAATGCCGGGCCGGCGGCGAGAAGAACGGCGGCCGGAACTGCTCCCACGAGCAGGAGCCGGCGCACCGACGTCCGAACGATCCGGCCGAGCGTGCCGTTCGGCGTGCGGATCGCCGCGCTGGACTCGCCCGCGAACACCTGGTTGACGGCCTGGCCGATCACGGTGAACGGTCCGGAGATGACCCGGACGGTCAGGCCGAGGAATCCCGCGCGCACGTCGCCGTACAGGGCGGCGACCAGGAGCAGAGGAACCTCGAGCCCCGCGGAGTTGACGAGAGCGGACGGCATGGCGATCAGGGGGAACCGGCGGTAGCGCCGCACGGCGGCCCGGATCGCGGCCACGGTCGGCCGTGGCTGGCGCAGCAGTCCTCTCCGGGAGACCAGGCCCCCGAGCGCGATGACACGGCCGACGCCGAGGCCCATCAGGAGCCCGACGGGCCGCACGCCGGCGAGTCCGAGGCCGAGCTGCGTGCCGACCTGACCGATGCCCTGCAGCAGGTTCCGCCTGCCCAGCGCACCGTAGCTCCGGTCGCGGACCATCCAGTCCGACAGCACGAGGTAGGTCCCGAAGGCGAGCACGGTGAGCACGACCAGCCACCAGTACCCGGCGAGCCGGGGCGCGCCGAGCAACGCGGCCAGCGGCGCCGCCGCCACGGCGCCGACCAGCGCCGTGACCAGGCCCGTTGCCGCCACGAAAGCAAGGGCCGCCCAGGCCACGGCCGCGGCGTCCCGGTCGTCGACCGGCAGCGGGACCGCGGACTCGAGCGAGGCGGTGCTCGCGACGGCGATCATGCTCACCACGGAGGCGAACACGGTGAACAGGCCGAAGTCGCCGGGATCGTAGAGCCTGGTCAGCAGCGGGTAGGTGAGGATCACGACGGCCTGTCCGGCGACGCTGCCGCTGACGATGCTGGCGACCCCACGCAGTGGCCCGCTGAGGCGCAATGCTCCCATCTCCCTCTATGGGTGCGTGATCGATGCCGCAACCGAGGAATCTCTCCGCATCGTGCCACGTGCTCCGGATGGACTTGACCACGGCGGTGTCGATGAGCCGTTCGGCGTGAATCCGCGATGCCCTGTAACGTCTGCACTCGGGGCAACGCGTTAGCGTATGTGGAGCAAGCGAGCTCGGTCCGGAGTGACGCAGGTGGCACAACGTCGGCGGCAGACGAGCTCGTGACCGGAGCCGGCGTCACCGACGAGATCCCGTGGGCGCACACCCCGTTCGAGCAGCGGTGGTGGTTGGAGGCCGTGGCCCCCGGTCAGTGGGGGGAGACGCTCGTCGAGCGGCAGGGGAAGATCGTGGCCAGGCTTCCCTGGGTGCGCCGCCGCAAGCTCGGAGTCACCGTGCTCACGCAGCCGCCGCTGACCCGGTTCGTCGGTCCGTGGATCCAGACCGGGGAGGGCAAGTACGAGACCCGGCTCGTCGCCGAGCACGAACTGATGGCGGAGCTGATCGCGAGGCTGCCGAGGTTCGACTCGTACCGCGCATCCTTGGCCCCGGCGATCACGAACTGGTTGCCGTTCTACTGGGCGGGGTTCGACGCGACGGTGCGCTACACCTACCGCCTCGACGATCTCAGCGATCCCGACCGGGTGTGGAACGGTCTCCGCTCGAACATCCGCAACCACGTCCGTCGCGCGAGCCGGCAGTTGGAGGTGCGCACCGACCTGGGCGTCGACGAGGTCTTGACGATCAACCGGAAGGTCTTCGCCCGGCAGGGGCTGCCGGTGTCCTTCAGCGACGCGCTGGCACACCGGCTCGACCACGCATGCCGGGCGCGGAGGGCGCGGAGCGTCCTGGCCGCGGTCGACGCCGACGGCCGGGTCCACGCCGCCTGGTTCTTCGTGCATGATGCGACGACGACCTATCTGCTGTTCGGTGGCGGCGATCCGGAGTTGCGCTCGAGTGGCGCGAACAGCCTCGTCGTCTGGGAGGCGATCCGCAGGGCCTGTGAGACGTCGCAGAGTTTCGACTTCCTCGGCTCGATGATCGAGCCCATCGAGCGGTTCAACCGCGCCTTCGGCGCCCGTCAGGTGCCGTACTTCTTCGTTTCGCGTACTCGGCCGCACGCGCGGCTGCTGTTCGGGGCCCGCGACGCCGCACGCCTCGCGCGCGCACTGACCGACGCCCGTCGCCGTGGAGGCGAGGAGTCGACCCCGACGGGGGAAGGCACGTCTGGCTGAGCGCACTTCGCAGGTGAGCTCGCGTGGCGGTTGTGTCTGCGCTGCGTCCGATGACACCATGCCCGTTTGCCGATGAGCTACCGAGCGAAGCTGGCGTGATCGACGAGATCCCCTGGGCGCACACCCCGTTCGAGCAGCGGTGGTGGTTGGAGGCCGTGGCCCCCGGCCAGTGGGGGGAGACGCTCGTCGAGCGCCAGGGGAAGATCGTGGCCAGGCTTCCCTGGGTGCGCCGCGGTCGGCTGGGTGTCACCGTGCTCAGCCAGCCGCCGCTGACCCGCTTCTTCGGTCCGTGGCTTCATGCCTCGGCAAGCAGGTACGAGGCTCGGCTCAGGAACGAGCGCGATCTGATGACCGAGCTGATCGCGAAGCTGCCGAGGTTCGATGCGTACCGCGCGAGCTTCGCCCCGACTGTCACGAACTGGTTGCCGTTCTACTGGGCCGGCTTCGACGCCACGGTGCGGTACACCTACCGGCTCGACGATCTCAGCGATCCCGACCGCCTGTGGGACGGCGTCGGCAAGAACGTCCGCAACCACGTCCGCCGCGCGAGCCGGCTGCTGGAGGTGCGTACCGACCTGGGCGTCGACGACGTCCTTCGGATCAACCGGAAGGTCTTCGCCCGGCAGGGACTGCCGGTGTCCTTCAGCGACGCGCTGGCACACCGGCTCGACCGCGCTTGCCAGGCGCGGGGGGTGCGGAGCGTTCTGGCCGCGGTCGACGCTCGCGAGCGGGTCCACGCCGCCCAGTTCTTCGTGCGGGACGCGACGACGACCTACTCGCTCTTCGGCGGCGCCGATCCGGAGTTGCGCTCCAGCGGTGCGCACAGCCTCGTCGTCTGGGAGGCGATCCGCAGGGCCTGTGAGACGTCGCAGAGTTTCGACTTCCTCGGCTCGATGATCGAGTCCGTCGAGCGGTTCAACCGTGCCTTCGGAGCGCGCCAGGTGCCGTACTTCTTCGTTTCACGTACTCGGCCGCACGTGCGGCCGATGCTCGCCGCCCGCAGTGCTGCGACACGCCTCGCGCGCGCAGCGGCCGACGCTCGTCGGGCCAGGGGTGGGGAATCAGGCCCGACCGGGGAAGACGGGCCTGGTTAGCCGTTCGCGCACCGACACGAAGCCCTCGGCGAGCATGTACCCGGAGTGTCCACCGCGGACTCTCGCCAGGGCCTCGATGTACTCGAAGCTGCGCGGGTGCCGCCCTCCGATCATCTCGGTGGGATAGCACTCCAGCGCCTTGACCTTGCGGTCCCACACGGACTCGACATCGATGTACGTGGTGGGGTTGAAGACGTAGTCTCCGACCTGTGGCGCCTGGTCGGTGGACGACGGTGTCTCGAACGTCAGGAAGCGGCTGACGGTCGATCCCAGCGGGGTCATCGGCCTGCTGGCCGCGTAGACCGCCTTGAAGACCACCTGGTGGTCCGTGTTCGCGTCGCCGCCGTGGTGGGTGTAGATGACGGTCGGACGGTGCGTCCCGATTGCCGCCTCGACCGTCTTGATCAGCTCGATGAAGGGGACCGAGTCCAACCGTTGGTCGGGGAAGTCGTGGAACTCCACCGTCGCGATGCCCAGTTCCTCGGCCGCGGCGAGGGCACATTCACGGCGTGTCTCGCACCGGGGGGTGTGCGCGAGCTTCTCCTCCTCGCCCTCCGACATGATCACGACCGTGACCTCGCTGCCGGCCTCGGCGTGCAGCGCGAGCGTGCCGCCGACCCCGAGCGTCTCGTCGTCGGGATGGGCCACGACGCAGAGCACCTGTTGGTACATCGGGTCGTGCTGGAGCCGCCGCGGCGGCGGGAGCTGCAGCTCGGGGGCTGCGCGCGCCTTCTCGATCAGCACCGGTACGCCGTCGCCGGCGTAGGTGTGGGCCACCGGGTACGGCGGCGCGAGTGCCCGGATCAGGTTGACGACCTCGTGGGCAGGCCTGGTCCAGTCGATCTCGCCGTCGGCGGGCGTGCGCCTGCGGGTGTACGTGCCAGCGCCCTCCGGCTGCGGGGTGCGTGGTGCCGTGCCGTCGAGGACGGCGTCGAGATGCCTCTCGAGCAGGCGGACAGTGGCGTCGTCGGCCTTGCGCAGCACGTCCGCGGCGTCGTCGTCCTCCTCGATGGCGAACCGCTCGACCGCGATGACGTCGCCGGTGTCGATCCCCTCGTCCATGTAGAACATCGAGATGCCGGTCTCGGTCAGCCCGTCGACCATGGCCCAGATGAGCGGCGAGCAGCCGCGGCGGCCCGGCAGCACGGCCGAATGGAAGCCGATGACCCCGCCGGGCGGGACGTCGAGGATCGCCGGCGGGATGACCTGGGAGAAGCCGACGACGATGATCACATCCGGGGCGAGCTCCCGGATCTCGTCGACGTGGTGCTTGATGCGCCTGATCTTGCGCAGCCGACCGGGCTCGACCAGGTCGTCGAATGCGCGGAAGCCCGAGACCCGCGACGCCTCGGAATCGTCGAGGACGAAGGCGGCGACCAGGTCGGCCCGCGGGTGCCGGAGGAGGACCTCGACGGCGCGGCGACCGTCGTCGAGCCCTCCGATGAACACCACCCGCGGTGCCGGTCCGGCGGTCGTCTCTGCGGACATCTGCCCCCTCATCCCCCTTCAGGCCGTGGACGCGGTCGCGGCGACGGGCGCTGCGCGGTGGCGGCGAGCACCGCCTCGGATGGCGGATGTGCCACCGGTGCCGGTGCCTGCGGCGGCGGGGGCGGACCGTCGCGCCCTCCCGGCACCGGCGATGAGGAGCCGGGCGACACAGACCACGGCCCGACGGCGTACTGGGTGCCGACGCTGCTGGCGAGGTACGCGTCGTCCCCGCCGTCGTTCTTGCCCTGAACCATCGTCAGCACCGAGCCGAGCAGCCGTGCGGACACCGTGCGGAGGGCAAGCGTCGCTTCCTCGGCCGCCGACGTCGTCGTCTTCCCCCAGCGCACCACCAGCACGACACCGTCCACCCGCGGAGCGAGGACGGATGCGTCCGACACGGCGCCCAGAGGTGGCGAATCGATGATCACGACGTCGTACCGGGCGCGCACGTCAGCGAGGAGCCGGTCCATCGTCGGCTGGCTGAGCAGCTCGCTGGGGTTCGGTGGCAGCGGCCCGCTGGGCAGGACGTCGACGGCGTCGTGCCACCGGTGCACGGCCGGCATCCAGTTCACGCGGCTGGCGAGGACATTGGTCAACCCGACGGTGCGGTCGATCCCGAACAGGTCCGCGGCGCGGGGGTGGCGGAAGTCGGCCTCGATCACCAGCACGCGTTTGCCCGCGTCGGCCATCGCCAGGGCGAGGTTGCACACCGTCGTCGTCGTGCCCTCGTCCGGGCCGGCGCTCGTGAGCAGGATCGTCCGGTGGGCGTCGTGCACGTTGATGGACTGCAGGTTGGCGCGCAGCTGCCGGAACGCCTCGGCCACCCGGCCCCTGGGGCGCTCGCGGAAGGCGAGGCGGTGCGCCCGGACGTCGTTGTCGTCGGCGATCACCCCCAGCACCGGGGCGTCGACGGCGCGGCGCAGCTGATCGCGGGACTTGACGGACCGGTCGAGGGCGTTGCGCAACAGCGCGTAGCCGATTCCGGCGAGGAGCCCGAGAACGAGACCGAGCGCGATGTTCAGCAGCGGCCGCGGCTGTGTCGGCGATGTCGGTGGGACGGCCGACTCGAACGTCCGGGCGGTGACCACCGGTGGGGTCTGCGGGTCCGGCTGCTCCAGCTCTGCGACGTTGGCGTTGAACCTCTCGGCCAGGGTGTTCGCGATGTCCGCGGCCCGCTGCGGCGACTCGTCCTCGACGGTCGCGGTGAGCAACAGGGTGTCCGGTGTGGTGCTCGCGCTGATCTTGTCCAGCACCTCGTCGGCGGTGATCCCGCCCCCCATCCGCTCCGCCACCTGCGAGGCGACCCGTTGGCTGCGCAGCACCTCGAGGTAGGTGGCCATCCGCTGAGCGGACAGGTCACCGCCCTCAACGGCCGCGGCCACGTCACCACCGGGAGATCGCGCGGAGACGAAGATGGTGACCGAAGCCGCGTACGTCGGCGGCACGAGCACGGTGACACCAACGGCGACGAGCAGGCCCAGCAGAAGCCCGGCTATGACGGACCGCCATCGAGCGCCGAGTACGTCCAGACACTCCCGCGGTGTCACACGCAACCCCCGTCTCCCGGGCGCCAGCGCCCAGGATCTGTTGGCAATCTCACAACTCCCCATACAGGTCGTCGCGCTCGAGGCCCAACCGTTACTCGCTCGGGGAAGCACTTTCCACCTCAGTTCGTCCCGGTTCTCAGCGGGTTTTCAGGTTCCGGCGGGTCCTGCGCGCTGATCGGTAGCGTGGACGAGGTGGTGGGTGATCGCGTCGAGCCGCCCCTTCTCCCGACGGCCCTGCGGCGCCGGACCACCGTGGTCGTGGTGGTCGCCGTCGTCGTCTTCGCCCTGCTGGCCGCGCGGTACGCGGGCGGGTCGAGTGCCCGCTGGCTCGACCACCGCACCGAGAAACTGGTCGACGAGCTCACGCCGCGCAGCCGCTGGATCGTCCTGCTGATCGAGGTCGGCAGCCCGCTGGTCGTCGTCGTCACCGCCTTCCTGACCGCGCTCGTGTGCCTGCTGCTCCGGCGTCGCCGGCTGGCGCTGCTCGCGGTCCTCGGGCCCGGCGCGGCCGGCGCGTGCGCGATGCTGTTCCAACCGCTGGTCGGCCGCACCATCGAGGGCGACTGGGCCTACCCCAGCGGTCACACCGCCGGGGCGACGTCACTCGCCCTCCTCGCGGCGTTCGTGCTGGCCGCGTTGCTGCGGCCCGACCCGCCGCGGGCGGCCGCGCTCATCGCCGGGATCGGCGCGCTGGCCGGCACCTCGATGACCGTGCTGCTCGTCGCCGCCGGCTGGCACTACGCGACCGACGCCGTCGGCGGTTTCCTCGTCGCGGTCGCCGCCGTGCTCGGCGTCGCCCTGCTGATCGACGCACTGGCCGACCGCCGCCGCGAGCCGGACACCGTCTACACGAGACGCGGGTAGAGCGCGTCGAGCTTCGCGAACTCGGTCTCCCAGTTGTAGCGCTCGAGGATCGCGCGGCGGCCGTTGGCGCCCAGCCTGCGTGCCTCGTCCGGATCCGTGAGCAGCTTCTCGATCGCCGCGGCGGCCGCGCGCGGATCCATCGGGTCGACCGTGATCCCGCAGTCGGCGTCGCCGACGAGCCGGACCCACAGCGGGAAGTCCGAGCACACCACCGGCACGGCGCAAGCCATGTACTCGAACATCTTGGTCGAGTAGGAGTCGAGGTAGTTGCTGATGGGGTGGTCGACGACGATCCCGCACACCGCGTCGCGGATCGCCTCGATCGCACGCTCGTGGGCGACGCCGCCGAGGTAGTCCACCCGCGGCCAGCCCTCGCTCGACCGCGCGTCGCGCTCCACGGCCTCGTCGTCGAACCAGCCCGCGACGACCGCCCTCGCCCCTTCGGGTAGCGCCGCGGCGACCTCCGGGATCTCCCGAGCGCCCTGGACGGCCTTGAGCCCGCCCACGTATGCGAACGCGTACCGGCGTTCCTCCACGGGCACCGGCTCCGGTCGCTGCGCGATCTCGGCCTCCGGGAAATTCTGGACCACCACCGTCTTCGCCACCGGGAACTTCTCGGCGATCGTCGGCGTGGCGGCGACGATCGCGTCGAAGGCCCTGCCACCGATCCACTCGGCCACGGCGGCACCCCAGGCCAGGAACCGCCGCGCGTACCACGGGATCCACCACTTGTTCATGATCTGCAGCGGGACGTCCTCGTGAACGTCGTAGACCACGCGGCAGCCGAGGAGCTTGAGCAGCAGACCGACCCAGATCAGCTCGGGGTCGTGGAAATGGCAGATGTCGGCGCGCTCGCGCCGCGCGGCCCGGAACACCCGCCACGACAGGCGGAACGCCCGGTCGATGCGGTTGCGCGGCAGCCCTACCCCGACGACCCGCACCCCGGCCAGGGGTTCGCGGGCCGGCCGGCCGGCGATCAGCGCGACGTCGTGGCCCGCCCGCACCAGGCTCGCGCATTCCCGGTGCAGGATCCGCGTGTCCTCCACGCGGTGCACCGAGGTCAGGTGCCGGATCCTCGGACGGACATGTGCGATGTCGTTCACGTGCGGTTGCTCCCCACGACCGGGCGCCCCCGGTGCCTCCGCGATGTGACTTCGGTCGACGAGCCCACGTGGACGGGATCGCCCGGGACGCCCTCCACGTTAGCCGCCGGTCACAGGCTCGAATTGCTACTGTCCGAGGCGTGCCGCCGACGGCCGTAGCTCCGGCCCGGCGACCGGTGCTCGGGCGCGCACCGGTCGCCGTGCTCGTCGTTCTCGGCTACGTCGCGATCCTGCACTACGCCTACGCCAACCACATCGCGCCGATCTTCACGTACCTGCAGTTCGGCTACCGCAGTCCGGATCCGTTCGGTTACGCCGTGGCGATCGCCCTCGTCGTCGCCATCGCACTGGTGCTCCCGCGGCAGATCGCGCGGCCCTCGCACCTGATCGCATGGGTGCTGTTCCTCATCGCGGTGCTGCCGAGCCTCGTCGTGCCGCAGTACGCGCCCGCCCTGAGCAGGCCGGCGGCGTTGGAGCTTGCGCTGTGGGGCGGCGGGTGCTTCCTGCTGGTCGCGGTCATCGGAACCCGCCAGCCGCTGCGCGGCTTCGTCCCGCTCATGCCGCTGCGGCCGCGGACGTGGTGGGCGCTCATCGCGCTGCTGTTCGTGGTTCTGAACTGCTACGTCCTGCTCGCCATCGGGGTGAACTGGACGCTGCCGTCGTTCAACGACGTCTACGGCGTGCGCGGCGAGTTCCGGATCGAAGAGGCGGAGTTCCCCGCCTTGGGCTACGTCGTGCCGATGCTCGACAAGATCGTCAACCCGCTCATGATCGTGCGTGGCCTGTTCACCCGGCGCTGGGGCTGGGCCTTGGCCGGGACGGTCGGAGAGCTGTACCTGTACGCCGAGCAGGGCAACAAGACTGCGTCCCTCGCCCCGATCGCCCTGGTCGCGGCCTTCCTGTTCCTGCGCATGCGCCGGCCGACCGGCAGCACGGTGCTGGTGGCCGCCTCGATCGGGTCGGTCGTCGTGATGACGGTGGACTGGCTGCTCGCGTCCAACGACCTGACGTCGCTGTTCATCCGGCGGACGCTGGTGCTGCCCGGCCTGACGACGGCCGGTTACGTCCAGGTCTTCGACGACGCCCCGAAGGCTCAGCTCGGCCACTCGGTCCTGTCGTCGTACGTCCACTACCCGTACGACAAGGAGCCGCCGGACCTCGTCGGTGCGGGATTCTTCGGCAACCCGGACACGCACGCCAACGGGAACTGGCTCGCCGACGGCTACGCGAACTTCGGCTATCTCGGGATGCTCGCCGCCACGATCGTGCTCATCCTGCTCCTGTGGGCGGTCGACGACGCCGCCCGCGGGCTCTCCGCGCCTTTCGCCTGCATGATGTTCGTGGTGCCGGCGATATCGCTCGCGGAGTCGGCCATCCTCACCGCGATCCTGACGCACGGCTTCTTCGCGCTGATCGTCCTGTGCGCCCTCGCTCCCCGCGACTGGCCGCCGACCACCGAGGACGGGCCGGGCGGCAGGGGCGAGGTTGCTACGGCCGCCACCCAGCGGCCCGCCGCCAGCGCCACACGCCCTTGAGGAAGCCGGTGCCGTAGCTCGTGTGCAGCACTGCGAAGGCGACGGCGATGCGTGCGGGGTGGGCCTGCGTCCGCCGGGCCGCCGCGATGCTGGCCGCGCCGTTGGCCACGGCGTACGGCCCGAGCAACGCGAGTGCCCACCGGGGATCGCGCCGGACGACGGCGAGGAGCAGGGACGTCGCGGTCGCCACGACGAAGGTCGCCGGCACGACGTGGCGGACGGAGGCGAACCCGTTGCGCTTCTGCGCGACCATGATCTTGTACTCGCCGTACTGGAAGTACTGGCGCCAGAACCGGCGGAGCGTGGGCGTGGCGAAGTAGTCCGTGCAGATCGCCGGGTCGTACCAGACCGTGCCGCCCGCCTGCCGGATCCGGTGGTTCAGCTCGTCGTCCTGGTTGCGGACGAGCTCGGTGTCGAACTCACCGATGCAGGCGAAGACCTCGCGTGGCCACGCCCCGAACGGCACGGTGTCGACCGGCCCGGCCGTGGCGCGTCCGGTGCGGAACGCGACGCCGCCGACCCCGAACCGCGAGCTCTGGGCGGCGGCGATGGCTCGCCCGACCGCGCCTGATCCGAGCGTCCGGATCGCGCCCCCCACGCACTGGCTCCCCGTCTCCTGCAGCACCTCGACGGAGCGGCGCACGTAGTCGGGTGGGAGCACGGTGTGCCCGTCGGCCCGCACGATCACGTCTCCGGTGGACGCGCCGATCCCGATGTTCATCGCGGTCGGGGCGATGCCCTGCGGGTTGTCCAGGATGCGGGCACTGCCGCAGGCGATCCGGTCGGCGAGCACGGCGGCGGCCAGCTCGCGGGTCCGGTCGCTCGACTTGCCGTCCACCAGGAGGATCTCGACCCGATCCGCCGGGTAGTCCTGCGCGAGCACGGATTCCAGGCAGGCCTCGATGAACCGCTCCTCGTTGCGGACCGGGAAGATGATCGAGACCGTCGGCGTGCCGGCCGGCACCGTGATCGCGCGAACGGTCGAGGTCGCCGACGCCCTCATGCCGACCTCCCTGACAGCACCCCGAGGATCTTGGACCGAACGGCTGGGTATCGCGCGCCCAGCAGCTTCTTGGACAGCGCCAGCGTGTTCCAGCGGGCCTGCTGCTTCAGGCGTGGCGCCACTGCACCCGAGGCGAGTGCGACGGCCCAGCCCGAGCCGTCCACCCCCAGCACGGCGAACCGGCCGATGACGTCCATGGTCGCGTAGGTCCGTCGGCGCCGGGTGGGGGTCGAGGTGTACAGCGTCCGGATCCCGGACTCGTGCGCCGCCGCGAGGACGGCCCGGTTCGTGAACCCGTTGGGGACGGAGGCGCGCTCGACCGGCATGCCGGTGGCATCCTCCAGCACCGCGATGCTCGTCCGCCACTCGGTGCGGATCTCCTCGTCGGACAGCTCCGTCATCACTTCGGGATGCGTGTGCGAGTGGCTGCCGATGACGTGGCCCGCCGCGGCGAGCTCGCCCAGGCCCTTCCGGTCGAGGAACCCAGGCGTGCCGAGCCGCGCCGTCGCGATGAAGAACTCGCCGCGCAGGCCGTGCTCGGCGAGCACCGGCGCCACCACGTCGAGGGCGCTGCGGCCACCGTCGTCGAAGGTGAGGATCGTGCCGGAAGCACGAGCCCGCCCGGCCATCGACTCGAACAGCGACTGCCTGATCTTGTAGCGGTCGGGTCCCGGACCGGTGAAGCCGCTCTCGCCGAGCTGCCGATCGTCGGGAAGCACGTCGTGGAGCATCAGGACCGTCCTACCCCGTCGCGCCATTTCCCCTCCTCGGGCCTGCGCTCACCCCTGCCCGGTAGTAAATCGCACGACCGGCTCTTTCGAACATGCCCCGAACCTGCACCGTGGTGCGAGGCGACGAAGACGTGGGACGGTGTTGGCCAGCGCGCGACAACGACTACCGGGAGGTCGGTGTGGGGGAGCGGGGGAGCATGATCCAAGCAGGACTGCCCGTCATCGAACTCGCTGCTCCGATGCTGGGCGAACCGGAGAAGCAGGCGCTGGCCGAGGTCATCGACGGTCGATGGCTCACGATGGGTGATCGGGTGCGGAGGTTCGAGCAGGCCTTCGCCGGGCTGCACGAGGTCGAGGACGCGGTGGCCGTCAACTCGGGGACCGCGGCACTGCAGTTGAGCCTCGCTGCCTGCGACATCGGTCCGGGCATGGAGGTTCTGGTCCCGTCGATGAGCTTCGTGGCGACCGCCTCCGTCGTCGTCCACGTTGGCGCCACGCCGGTGTTCGTCGACGTCGAGGGCGTCGATCGCCCGCACATGTCGATCGACGACGCCCGCCGGCACATCACAGATCGCACCCGAGCGATCATGATAATGCACTACGGCGGTTACGAGATGGACGTCGCTGCATGGCGTGCGCTCGCCGACGGCCATGATCTGCTGCTCTTCGAAGATGCTGCTCACGTGGCCGGCCTGGTGGGGCCTGGTGCCGTCAGCGATGCGGCGGCCTTCAGCTTCTTCACGAACAAGAACATGACGACCGCCGAAGGCGGGATGGTCGTGATGCGCGATGCCGAGCGGCGGCAGCGAGCTCGGCTGCTCCGCACGCACGGCATGACGGCGAACACCCTGGATCGCACGCGTGGCCGTGCTGTCGGGTACGACGTGGTCGAGTGCGGCCACAACTTCAGGATGGACGAGCTGCGCGGCGCGCTCGGGCTCGTCCAGGTCGAACGGCTCGCCGGCTGGAACAAGGCCCGCCGCGAGCTCGTGGCCCACTACCGCGCGGAGCTGGGCCGAGGGGCGCCGGAGATCGTCGTACCCTTCGATCCCGCGCACCGGACGTCCGGGCACATCATGCCGGTGCTGCTGCCGGAGGGGTGCAACCGGGCGAAGGTGATGGCCGAGATGCGCGCGGAGGGCGTGCAGACCAGCGTGCACTTCCCGGCCATCCACCAGTTCGAGTACTACCGCCGCTCGTGTGGGGAAACCTCCCTCCCGAACACCGAGCGGTTCAGCGACCGCCAGCTGACACTGCCGCTACACCCGGCCTTGGACACTTCTGACGTCGAGAGGGTCGTGGCGGCGCTGTGCCGGGCCGTCGGCGTGGCGGTCTGAGATTTCCCTGAGAGCAAGCCGGCCTTGCTGACCGGATCAGACCAAGCAATTGGTTCTTCTGGGCTACCCCTGAAGTATCCACACGAACGGGCTCAACCCGGGGTAGCACGTTCGTACAGGACGGCAGCAGGGTGAAGCGCGCTCGACTGATCGAGTGGTCGCCTCCGGGCTGCAGCTGGCGTGTGATCCGAGTAACACAGCCTTACGGCTGCGTGTGCCTCATACGGGCCTGCCTTCCACGCTTGGCGGACGCCCGTGATCCGGCCTAGCGAACGGGTGAACGGCCGCGAGGCTCGGAAACGCCGTGCCGGGGACGCGCGATAACGCTTTTATGGTAGTGAGGGGGCTGCCAGCCGGATTGGGGGAACGATGCCTTTGCCCGAGCATGTCCACCGAACTCGTCGACCGGGAGTCGTGGGCCCGCTGAGAGCGGGGTGACTTGCCCACCGGCTCGTGCAGCAGATCCTGCGCGGCCCGAGCAAGCCGTGATCACGCGGTGTCCGTGCGTCTCTGCATGCGTACGGGGCGTTACAAACCACAGATGCACGAGAAAGGCGTACGTGAGGGGGAGATAGACCATGCACGTTGCGATTCTTGCCGGAGGCCGGGGGGTTCGGCTGAGGCCCTACACCACCGCCTTTCCGAAGCCGCTGGTGCCCATCGGCGAGGAGTATGCGGTCCTCGACATAATCCTGCAGCAGTTGAGGGTTCAGGGATTCACCCGAATCACTCTCGCGATCGGCCACCTGGGCTCGCTGATACGCGCATTCGTGGGCGATGGGTCGCGGTGGAACCTCGAGGTCGACTACTCCGAGGAACGGAGACCGCTGTACACGATCGGGCCGGTCCTGAACTTCCTCGATCGACTTCCGGAGCACTTCATCGTGATGAACGGGGACGTCCTCACGGATCTCAACTACGCCGAGCTGCTGCAATGCCACATCGACACCCGTGCGCCGCTGACGGTTGCCACGTACCAGCGCAACGTGAAGATCGATTTCGGCACGTTGGAGACCGACGGTGGCCACATCGTGCGGTTCCAGGAGAAGCCCACACTGAATTATCGCGTGAGCATGGGTGTCTACGCGATGTCCCGCAAAACGCTCGCGCCGTATCCGCGGAACGTGCCGTTCGGCTTCGACGATCTCGTCCTGGACCTCCTGGCCCGCGGTCAGAAGCCGCGTGCGTTCGAGTTCGACGGCTACTGGCTCGACATCGGTCGTCCGGAGGACTACGACGAGGCAAACCGTTCCTTCGAGGAATACCGGTCCATCCTCCTGCCGCCCGTTCGACCCGTTTCGCAGGTTGGTTTCGCCTCGTGAGCGGAAATGCAGGAAATGGCTGGAGACCGTCCGTGACACGGAGCTGGAAAGTCGGAATCGTCGGAATGGGGTACGTCGGCCTCACGCTGGCCGCGGCCATGGCCCGCAGGGGCGGCTACGAGGTGCACGGCGTCGATGTGCAGCCCGCGGTCGTCGAAAGCCTGTCACGGGGTGAACCGCACATCTTCGAGCCGGGGGTGGGCGAGGCCTTCGAGGAACTCGTCGGTGAGAAGATCTTCGTGGCGTCGGAGCTGCCGGACGGCGCGTTGGACGCGGTCGTCATCTGCGTCTCCACCCCCGTCGACGGCGCGACGCACGAGCCGTACCTCGACAACCTCGTTGCGGCGGCCGAACACGTGGCCGAGCGGTGCCGGCCCGGCACGCTCGTCGTGGTGCGTAGCACGGTCCCGGTGGGGGCCAGCCGCCAGTTCGTCCTCCCGCCGCTGCTGCAGGCCTGGGGGGAAGCGCGTCTCGTGATGGCGCCGGAACGCACGATCCAAGGGCAGGCCCTCCGTGAGCTGGCCGAGTTGCCGCAGGTCATCGGGGGGCTCGACCAGGAGAGCCTCGAACTCGGTGTCGACCTCTTCAGCGGGCTGGCCAGGCAGCTGGTCCCGGTGTCGAGCCTGGAGGCCGCCGAGCTGGTCAAGCTCGCGAACAACTGCCACACGGACGTGATCTACTCGTTCGGCAACGAGATCGCCATGCTGACCGAGCGCCTCGGTCTGGACCCGCTGGAGGTCATCAGGGCGACGAACCTGGACTACCCGCGGCCGGACATCGCGAAGCCCGGGTACGTGGGCGGGGGATGCCTGTCGAAAGACCCGTACCTCATGCTCTCGGGAGCCGAGCGCCACGGGTACACCCCGCAGCTGATCAAAGCTGCGCGCACGCTGAACGAGAACCTGCCGGTTCACGTCGCGCGACGCGTGGTCGACCTCATGCCCGACGGCCGCGGCGGCACGCTGACCGTCCTCGGCTGGGCCTACAAGGGGTGGCCGCCGACGGACGACATGCGCGGCACGCCGATCGCGGCCATGATGCCCGTCTTCGCCGCCGCCGGGATCCGGGTGCTGGGACACGATCCGCGGGTGCGGGGCGAGGTCATCCGTGCCTACGGCGGGGAGCCCGTCGGTCTCGCGGAGGGGTTCCGGGCGGCCGACGGCGTTCTGATCGTCACCGACCATCCCGAATACCGGGGTATGGACGTGGCCGCGGCGATCGCCGGCTCGAGGCTCCGGTTCGTGTTCGACTCGTGGCGGATCCTCGACGCCGACCAGGTGACCGCCTGCGGCGTGCACTACGCGGCACTCGGCTTCAAGGGCCCGGACAGGTCTCCGGCACCGACGGGAGGGGTGTTCGCGTGAGAGCGCTCGTGCTGGGTGGGGCCGGCTTCATCGGGGTGCACCTCACACGGCGGCTACTCGAGGCGGGGCGGTCGGTGACGATCGTCGACGACTTCTCCCGCGGCCGGCAGGACCAGGACCTGGCCCGGCTCGACGTCCCCGTCGTCCACGCGGACCTCACCAACCGCGACGCTTATGACCAGCTTCCGCGCGGCTGGGACGAGGTATACATGCTCGTGGCCGTCCTCGGGGTGCGGAACGTGATCAACGATCCGGCGCGGGTGCTCCACGTGAACACGCTCGCCGTGATGAACATGCTCGACTGGATCGAGCCGGACGCGCGCCTGTTCTTCGCATCGACGAGCGAGACCTACGCAGGCGGGGTCAATGCGGGGATCGTGGGCGTTCCCACGCCCGAGACCGTCCCGCTGATGGTCGAGGACGTCACGGCACCCCGGTTCACCTACGCGATCAGCAAGATGTGGGGCGAGGCGGCGGTCGTACACACGTCGCGGGCCAAGGGGTTCCCCTTCGTGATCGGCCGGTTCCACAACGTCTATGGCCCGCGAGGGGGCACCGACCACGTGATCGGTGAGATGTCGGCGCGGGCGATTCGTCGCGAGAACCCGTTCCGCGTGTGGGGGGCCGACCAGGCCCGCGCATTCTGCTACGTCGACGACGCGACCGACGCCATCGTCCGCCTGATGACCACAGACGATTCGGTCGGGGAGATCGTGCACATCGGCTCCGACACCGAGACGGTCATCGCGGACCTCGCCAAGCTGGTGCTCCGGCTGGCCGACTTCAACCCCGACCTCCAAGTGCTGCCGGCGCCGCCCGGCGCGGTCGCCCGGCGGGTTCCCGATCTGACCAAGCTCCGCGCACTCACGGGTTACGAGCCGCGGGTGCCGTTGGAGGAAGGCGTGCGGCGGACGTTCGCGTGGTACCGCGAGTCGATCTAGGCGAGGGGGCCGACCAATGACTCGAATCGTCGTGATCGGACAGGGCTACGTCGGGCTGCCTCTCGCGGTTCGCGCGGTCGAGGTGGGGTTCGAGGTCGTGGGCTACGACACCGACAAGCGTCGTGTGGATCTGCTCCAACGCGCGAAAACGTTCATCGACGATGTCACCGATGCGCAGCTGGCGACGATGCTGGCCTCCGGCCGGTATCGCCCCACGGCGGACGCCACGGTTCTCGCAGGGTTCGACGTCGCGGTCGTGTCGGTCCCGACGCCGCTGCGAGACGGTGTGCCGGACCTGAGCTACGTCAAGGCCGCCGCCGTCGAGCTCGGCCCGCACTTGCGGACCGGCTGCTGCGTGGTGTTGGAGTCGACGACGTATCCCGGCACCACGGAGGACGTCTTCATCCCGCTGCTGGAGGCGGGGAGTGCGCTGCGAGCTGGGCGCGACTACTGCGTCGGGTACAGCCCGGAGCGGATCGATCCGGGCAACCCGAGATGGACGCTGAAGAACACGCCGAAGATCGTGTCCGGGTTGGATGAGCGGTCGCTCGATGCGGTCGTCGGGTTCTACGAGCAGCTGGTCGACCAGGTCGTGCCGGTCCGGACGATCCGCGAGGCCGAGCTGGCCAAGTTGCTGGAGAACACGTTCCGGCACGTGAACATCGCGCTGGTGAACGAGCTCGCGATGTACTGCCACGGGCTCGGGATCGATATCTGGTCGGTCCTCGATGCCGCGGCGTCCAAGCCGTTCGGGTTCATGAAGTTCACCCCCGGGCCCGGCGTCGGCGGCCACTGCCTCCCGATCGATCCCTCCTACCTGCAGTGGCAGGTGCGGCGCGCGGTGGGGAGCAACTTCCGGTTCATCGACATCGCCAACGACATCAACGATCACATGCCGGACTACGTCGTCACGCGCGTGGCCGAGCACCTGAACCGCAGGTACAAGGCCGTCAACGGCAGCTCGATCCTGCTGGTCGGCCTCGCCTACAAGGCGAACTCGGGCGATGCCCGCCAGTCGCCGGCACTCGAGGTCGCACGCCGGCTGGCGGATCGCGGGGCCCTGCTCACCGCCGTGGATCCGCTGATCGATCCCCAGCAGGTGCCGCCGTTCGTCCGCGTCGTGCCGCTCACGACCGAGCACGTCGAGTGTGCCGACCTCGTGCTCGTGCTCACCGACCACGACGCGCTGGACTGGTCACTGCTCGAACGGTGGTCCGCCCGCATCCTCGACACGCGCAACCGGGTCAGGTCGGCCGAGGCGGAGCGACTGTGACCCTGTGCCCGCCCGCCGGGTGCGGCCGCCGCGGCCCTGTCGACTATCGTCCTCGCACGTGAGCGTGTGGGAGACGATCCTCTACTTCGTGGTGCCCTCGGTGGCGTTGTACCTGGGTATCGCGCTGCTGGTGGTCGCACCGCGGATGGCCCGCAGGCCCCGATACCGGGTGGGGCAGCCGTGGCCCCACGAGCCGATGTGGTGGACCGCCAACCCGCAGGGCGCGCACCTGCCGCCCGTCGACCACTCAGATGATCACACCGCCGACCGCGGCCCCGCCCTCGTGGGTGCGCGCGCCGGCGCCGAGCGAGGAGGTGCCCGTGGCAGCTGGTGAGGCACACCCGGGTAGCACCACCGACCACGGCGGCACCGGCACCGCCGTCGTCCGGCCGGGCAGCGAGGACCTGCCCGTCGGGGCGGTCGTCACGGCGTCGGGCCGGATCTCGCGCGCGGAGGAGTACCAGGAGCCGTCACGGGCCGAGCAGCCGTTCACCCCGGTCCAGATGGCCCGCCTCGACGAGGCGCTCACCCTCGCCAGCCGCGAGACCGGCCTGCTCTTCAGCGTGTACCTCGGTGACCTCGGCCCCGACCCGTCGGCCCGCGTGGCCGCGTTGCACGACCAGCTCGAGGGCTCCGCCGACGCCGTGCTCGTGGCCGTGAGCCCGGAGCAGCGGTTCGTCGAGGTGCTCAGCGGTGCCGAGGCCCGCACCCGCCTGCCCGACCGCGGCGCCAAGCTCGCCGTCATGAGCATGGTGGCCTCCTTCAAGGAGGGCGACCTGCTCGGTGGCCTGCTGAGCGGCCTGCGCATGCTGGCCGACCAGGCCGGCGCCCGCCGCACCCGCTGAGCTCGCCCTCCGAAGGCAGGCCGCCGTTTCCCGACCGCTCACCGTGGGGTTCCCGGCTCATGCGCGGAGCGCGACCGGTGACAGATCAGCCGTAACCTTCGAGCTTCGCCCCGAGTTGGCGGTGGTCGACGCAGTGGCCCACGTCGCATACTGTGCGTCCACGGCCTTCTCAGAGGGCCACGGACTGATGAAGGGCAGGGACCTACATGGGTGACGCGGCAACGGGACACTCAGCCGGCGATGGGCAGCGTCGCGGCCGGCGGGGCACTGCCGGCTCGTCCGTCCTCACGCCACCCACGGGTATGCCGGTCATCCCGAACCTCGAGAGCTCCCTCCCGGTGCAGCGGCGGGAGTCCCTGCCGATCCCCGCCGACCCGCCGCAGCCGCCCGCGCAGCACACCGTCGTCGATCCGTGCACGTGCGGCCACGGTCCCGAGGCGCACGAGCACTACCGGCCCGGTTCCGACTGCGGCGCCTGCGGCCGCAGGGCCTGCGCCGAGTACCGCCCGGCCAACAGCGCCTGGCGCCGCTTCCTGCGCAGCATGGGGTTCACCCACTGACGGTGCAGGTCTTCCCCGGCCTCAGCAGGGTCGACCTGGGCGAGGTCGAGTACGAGGCGGCCGTCGCGGCCATGCACGGCTGGGTTGCGCAGTGCCAGGCAGGCACCGCGGGCGACCGGCTGTTCCTGCTGTCCCACCCACCGGTCGTCACCTACGGCTCGAGGACCTCGCCCGCCGACCTCCCCGCAGCCGCGTCCGGGCTGCCCGTGGTCGAGGTCGACCGCGGCGGGCAGGCCACCTACCACGGCCCCGGCCAGATCGTCGGTTACCTCGTGGCCAACGTGCGCGAGCGCGGCCCTGCCGACGTCGTCCGCTGGATGGAGCAGGGCATCATCGCCGCCCTGGCCGAGCTGGGCGTCCCCGCCGTCCGCAGGCAGACCCCGCCCGGCGGATCCAGCCTCGTCGGCGTGTGGACACCGCGAGCGGGCCTCTCCCAGGCCCGCTCGCACGCCGCGGCGGAGCCGCGGCAAACGGACACAGTCCATCGCAAGATCGCGTCGATCGGCATGCGGATCCGCGGCGGGGTCAGCAGCCACGGCTTCGCCCTGAACGTCGACCCGGACATGACGGCCTTCGACCAGTTCGTCTCCTGCGGCCTGGCCGACCCGATCACGTCCCTGCAGGTGCTGGCCGAGGAGCGAGGCGAGAAGGCCCCGCATGAGGACGAGGTCCGCGACGCCCTCGCGAAGGCGTTGGGCGCCTCCTGAGTTCCGACGAGCGGCGCGTTCGTCGGATGGGTTCCGACGAGCGCGCCGTTCGTCGGAACGTGCGCGGGTGGGGCTAGGACTTGTCGAACTCCCGTGCGCCGAGCGCGCGGACGATGCCGGCCCGGCCTTCGGAGACCAGGCGGCGCAGGGCGGGCGGGTGGGACTCGTCGGCCAGCCACGCGTCGGCGGCCTCGACCGTGGACTTGTCCACCGACCACGACGGGAACAGGCCCACCACGACCTGCTGGGCCCGCTCGCTCGTGCGCCGGGACCACACCTCGGCCACCTCGGCGAAGTAGCGCTCCACGTACCCGCCGAGCAGCCCGCGCTGGACCGGGTGCGAGAAGCCGCTGATGATCGCCTCCTGCACGGCGTTCGGGATGTCGTCGTCGTGCACGGCCCGGGTCCAGGCCCGCTCCTTGGCCGCGGCCGTCGGGATCAGCGCGCGGGCGCGCTCGGCCTGCCGCTGCCCGGTGGAGGTGGGGTCGCGTTCCAGCTCGGCGTCGATCTCCGGCTCACGGGCGTAGCCGTGCGCCACCAGCGCGTGCAGGAGCCGCCAGCGCAGGTCGGTGTCGACGGTCAGCCCGTCCGGCACGTCGACGTCGTCCAGCCAGCCGCGCATCCCGTCGAGCACCGTCGTGTAGAGGACGCTGCCGGTGAGCGCGTTGACCACCGCCAGCTGCGCGTCGGAGCCCGCGGGCGCGGTGTCCAGGCGGAACAGCAGCGCGTCGACCAGCATCGGCCAGCCGCGCTCAGCGGCCCACTGCTCGTCGGCGTAGGACGCCACCGCGGTCTGCGCCTGCATCAGCAGCCGCTGCACCACGCCCACCTCGGACTCGGCGCCGAACCCGCCGGCCACCAGCGCCGCGAAGTCGCGCGCCTTGAGCTCGGCCTCGCGGGTCATCTCCCATGCGGCCGACCAGCACAGCGTGCGGGGCAGCGGCTCGGCGATGTCGCCGATGCGGTCGACGAGCGTGGCGAGGGACCCCGGGTCGAGGCGAAGGGCGCAGTAGGTCAGGTCGTCGTCGTTGACCAGCACGAGCTTGCCCCGGGGCACCCCGACGAGCTCCGGCACCTCGGTGCGCTCGCCCGACACGTCGACCTCGACGCGGTGGGTGCGCACGAGCTTGCCGTCGCGGTCGTCGTAGACGCCCACGGCGAGCCGGTGGGTGCGCAGCTCGCCCGCGCCGGGCCGCGCGCCGCCCTGCACCACGGCGAACCGGGTGAACCGGCCCTCGTCGTCCAGCTCGAACGACGGGCGCAGCAGGTTCAGCCCCGTGGTCTTCAGCCACTGGGTTCCCCAGTCGGACAGGTCGCGGCCCGACGACTCCTCGAGCGCCTTGATCAGATCGTCGAAGGTGGCGTTGCCCCACGCGTGCCGCTGGAAGTAGGTGCGCAGGCCCGCGAGGAACGGCTCCAGCCCGACGTACGCGACGAGCTGCTTGAGCACTGACGCGCCCTTGGCGTACGTGATGCCGTCGAAGTTCACCTCGACGGCCTGCACGTCCGGGATGTCGGCGGCGACGGGGTGCGTGGAGGGCAGCTGGTCCTGCCGGTAGGCCCACGACTTCTCCACGTTCGCGAACGTGGTCCACGCGTTGCGGTACTCGGTGGCCTCGGCCTGGCAGATCACCGACGCCCATGTGGCGAACGACTCGTTCAGCCACAGATCGTCCCACCAGCGCATGGTGACCAGGTCGCCGAACCACATGTGCGCCATCTCGTGCAGCACGGTCTCGGCCCTGCGCTCGTAGAGGAAGCGGGTGACGCGGGAGCGGAAGACGTAGTCCTCGAGGAACGTCACCGCGCCCGCGTTCTCCATGGCGCCCGCGTTGAACTCGGGCACGAACAGCTGGTCGTACTTGCCGAACGGGTACCGCACCCCGAAGTTGCGGTGGTAGAAGTCGAAACCCTGCTTGGTCTCGGTGAACAGCCGCTCGGCGTCCATGTGCTCGGCGAGCGAGGCGCGGCAGTAGATGCCGAGCGGGATCCCGTCGTGTTCGTCGCGCCACTCGCTGTACGGGCCCGCGATCAGTGCCACCAGGTAGGTGCTCATGACCTCGGTGGTGGCGAACCGGTGCACTCCGTCCGCGACGCTCTCGGCGGCCGCGTTGGAGACGACCTTCCAGTCCTGCGGCGCGGTGACCGTGAGCGTGTAGCGCGCCTTGAGGTCGGGCTGGTCGAAGCAGGCGAACATGCGCTTCGCGTCGGCCGTCTCGAACTGGGAGTACAGGTAGACGGCGCCGTCGACCGGGTCGACGAACCGGTGCAGACCCTCACCGGTGTTCATGTACCGGCCGGTGGCCACGACCCGCACTTCGTTGTCGGCGGCGAGCCCGGGCAGCGCGATCCCGTCCTCCTCGCGGTAGCCGGACACGTCGAGCGGCTCGCCGTTCAGCGTGGCCTCGGCGACCCCGGCACCCACGAAGTCGATCCAGCTCTCGGCGCCGGGCTCGGCGCAGCGGAAGCGGACGGTCGTCGTGGTGGCGAACGTCGCGTCGCCCGGCTTTCCAGCGCCGTCGGTGAGGTCGAGCTCGACGGCGTAGTCGACGACCTCCAGCAGCGCGGCCCGGCGCTCGGCGTCGGTGCGGGTCAGGTTGGGAGGGGCCATACGGACTCGGCACTCCTGGGTCGGTGGGACGGCTCGGACTGGCTGCCGATCCAACCACGTGAGCTCGGCGCGCGCCGTCGAGATCGGGCACGTCACGGAATGCCGGGTACACCCATCGGGTTGGTGCCGGGGAACAGCGAGCACCTGACCCGAGGAGTGGCCGTGACGAGTGCCGGTGAGACCGCCCGCGTCGACTTCTGGTTCGACCCGCTCTGCCCGTGGGCGTGGATCACGTCCCGCTGGATGCTCGAGGTGCGCCAGGTCCGCGACATCGAGCTCAAGTGGCACGTCATGAGCCTCTCCGTGCTCAACGAGGGCCGTGACCTGCCCGAGCGCTACCGCGAGGTGATGGACCGCGGATGGGGCCCGGTCCGCGTCGCGATCGCCGCCGCCCGCGCCGAGGGTGACGAGATCCTCGAACCGCTCTACACCGCCCTCGGCACCCGCATCCACAACCAGGGCAACAAGGACTTCGACGTCGTGATCAAGGAGGCGCTCGCCGAGCTGGGCCTGCCCCCCGCCCTCGCCGAGGCCGCCACCAGCACCGAGTACGACGAGGAGCTCAAGGCGAGCCACCACCGCGGCATGGACCCGGTGGGCCTCGACGTCGGCACTCCGACCATCCACGTCGACGGGACGGCCTTCTTCGGCCCTGTGCTCTCCCGCATCCCGCGGGGCGAAGACGCCGGTCGCGTCTTCGACGGCGCCCGCCTGCTCGCGTCCTACCCCCACTTCTTCGAGCTGAAGCGCACCCGCACGGAGGACCCGGCGTTCGACTAGCCGGCCCGAACCGCACCCCGTTTCCGCCCACGCGCCTCGTCGATGGGCGCGTGGGCCGAGAAGGGGGTGCGGGCCGGAGGCGAGGTACGTCAGAGGGACTGCTCGCGCACCTCGATTCGGCGGACGCACCCTGTTCTCGGCCATGCGCGCCGTCCACGGGTCGCGTCGGCCGACTTGCGGTGCGCCACTGGAGCCGGGATGGGGCCCTCGGCGTGAAGCTGGCAGGGCCGGTTAACGCATCAGCAGAGGAGCACGAGATCCACACAGGTCTCGGCTCCCCAACCACGGATCGGAGAGTGCCCCGGCGTGGGAATCCTCGACGGCATCATCGGCAATGCGTCCCGAATCGACCCGGCCGCGGCGGCACGGGAGTATGGCCGGCTCCTGGCTCACGGGGAGCAGGTGCACGCGGCGTACCAGCTCGTGCGGGACGCGTTCCTGTTCACCGACCGCCGGCTCATTCTCGTCGACAAGCAGGGTATGACCGGACGTAAGGTCGAGTACCACACCGTGCCGTACCGGAGCATCACGCACTTCAGCGTGGAGACTGCGGGTACGTTCGATCTGGACGCCGAGCTGAAGATCTGGCTCTCCGGCAGCCCGACGCCCATCGCCAAGCAGTTCGGCAAAGGGGTCGACGTCTACGAGGTGCAGGCACTCCTGAGCGCGTTCGTCACGCGCTGATCCCCGACCCCGACGTCAGCAAAGCCACTTTCACGCCACGAGATGACATGAAAGTGGCTTCGCTGACCTCGAGGGTCGGTAGCGGGTGATCAGGGCGTCGCGGAGGACGCCTGTCTCGAGCTCCTGCCGCCCTCCCTCGCCGAGGTTGCCACCAGCACCGACTACGACGAGGAACTCGGGGCGAGCCACCGGCCTGGCACGGATCCGGTGGGCCTGGATGTGGGCACCCGACCACCTATCAAGGCCCCGGTGCCGCGCCGGCGGCCTCGTCGAGGGTTCTGCGGACGCTCCGGGGAATGCCATGCTGATCAGGCGGAGCTACACGACGCCGTTCCGGGGGGCCAGCATGAGTTTCTTTCGAAAGGCGAGACGGCAGCCGAGCCGTCATACCGAACTCGCCGAGCTCGACCAGATCGCACAGCAGGTATCCGGCCGGCTCAGCTCGGGGGCGCCGGGCACCGCCCTCGATCTGGCCCGGCGCGAACTCGTCCCGTTCGCCCTCGACTGCCTCGCTCGCCACGACGCGACGGTCGCCGCAGCGCCCAACGTCCTCTGGACCTGTGGCGAGGCGGCACTGGGCGGCGAGCAGCTCGACCTCACCGTGCATTTCTGGATGCGGGCGTTGCAGCTGGCCATCGTCCACGACGCGACCGAACAGCCGGCGACGCCCTTCCCGGCCAACGACATGCTGCTGCGCATCTTCGAGGCCGGCAAGAAGCAGAGCGACCGGCTGAAGCCGCTCGCCGACGCGCCAGCGGACCGCAAGATCCAGATGATCTCGGAGCTGACCTGGCCCTACCTCCGATTCGCCACCGAGCTCCACACATCCGCTGCCGATCTGATGGCGTTGCTGCAGCGGATCGACAACACCGGAGTGCGGTTGGTGGCACTCGCGCTCGCCGATGTGACGCTCGACTCGGAGCAGTTCATCCCACCGCACGCCGTCGAGGGCCGGTTGGCGGCGCAGGAGACGCGGTTCCGCCTCGGGGTCCTGCTGTGCGAGGTGGAGCCCCGCAACTACGAGAACGCCGACCTGCACCTCCGCACGGGCCTCACCAGGCTCGTCGAGATGGAGCGGGGGTCCGGCGCGGTCGATGCGGACCGACTGACCCGCGCCTTGAACGCGCTCAAGCACCTGCTGGCCGGCGGCGGGCACTTCAGCCCGCTGCTCACCCTCGAGATGGCGTTCGACGGCCTGCAGCAGTTCGACAACTTCACCCTCGAGATACCGCAGGATCCGATCTTCCAGGCCGGGCTGAAGACCCGGATCACGCTCGACGGGATGGTGACCGGCTTCAGCCAGCGCCTGGGCCTCGTGCTCGACGCGCTCGACAGCAACACCCCCACCCGGCTCGACCAGATCGTCGGCGACCAGCAGTAGGGCGCGGACGGGTCAGTAGCGGGCGATCAGCGCGTCGCGCAGGACGCCCGTCTCCAGCTCCATCTCGCGCACCCGGTGCTTGACCAGGTCACCGATGCTGACCATGCCCACGAGGCGGCCGCCCTCGACGACCGGGAGGTGCCGGTAGCGGCCCGAGGTCATCCGGGCCATCGCGTGGGCGACCGTCTCCTCCGGGCCGGCGGTCTGGACGTAGCGGGTCATCACCTCGCTCACGGGCATCGTGAGCAGGGCGGTGCCGTGCTTGCGCAGGCTCCGGACGATGTCCCGCTCGGACACGATGCCCTTCATGGCGCCGTGCTCGTCGCACACCAGCACGGCCCCGATCTCGAGCCTCCCGAGGCGCTCGACGACTTCTGACACCGTGAGCCACGGCAGCACGGAGTGAACGGTGGATCCCTTGGTGTCGAGGATGTCGGCGATCTTCATCTTCTCCCCTTCGCTGCCGGCTGCGGTGAGTTCGCCCAGCGCCCGCCCGCGCTGCGCGGTGTGACCATCGTGCCCCCGCGGGGCCCGTCCCGCCTCCACGCGAGGGCGTCGTCACCGGAAAGACGCACGGTCCGTCACCGATGCCTGATCCTGTGCGCCGAACGGTAGGTGCGGCCGGGACCTCTCTGATCAAGACGCAATTGCATAGAGCGCGTCACGCAGTTCGCGGCTCTCGTCGGCGCCGCGCCAGACGAGGCGCAGGGCCAGCTCCACCGGGGGGCCCTGCAACGGGAGCGACACGAGGGTGCCGTCGGTGAGCTCGCCTGCCACCGCGAAGTCCGGCAGCAGCGCTACGCCGATGCCCTGCCCCGCCCAGGCCTTCGCGGTGGACACGCTGGCGAGCTCGGTGCGCCGGCCGCCGTCGCCGAGGAGCCGGTCGGCGGCCATGCGGAATGAGCAGCCGGGCGGCGTCACGAGCACGGGCTCGTCGGCCAGGTCCGCGGGCGCGAGCGGCCCGGCCGTCGCGAGCGGGTGCCCGGGCCGCGCGGCGAGGTGCAGCCGGACCGTGCCGATGTCGACGAACTGCAGCGCACCACCCCCGGCGTCGAATCCGAGCTCGCCGAGGGATGTCCCGGCGTCCAGCAGGAGCGCGGCGTCCAGTTCGCCGGTGGCGACGGCCCGCAGGAGCGGCCCGCGCATCATCGACGCCACGTCGAGTCGGAGGTCGGGTCGCCGGTCGGCGAGCCGGGCGATCACGGCGGGGAGCCGGGTGGCGACCAGCGTCTCCAGCGCGCCCACCCGGACGGTCGCGGGGACGCCGGTGACGAGGCGGCGCACGGCGTCGGCGTGTTCCAGCAGCTGCCGCGCGGCGGGCACGAGCCTCCTGCCCGGCCCGGTGAGCGCCATCCCGTCACGCCTGCGCTCGAAGAGCGCGACGCCGAGCGTGCCCTCGAGGGCGCGGACCTGCTCGGAGACGGTGGCGCGGGACAGCCCGGCGCGCTCGGCGCCGGCCGCCACGGTGCCCGTCTCGGCGACGGCCAGGAAGACGCGCAGGTGACGCAGGTCCACGTGCTCAGCCTAGGTCGCGCGCGTTCGGGAACACCGAACGCGCTGTCCGGGCCGCCCGGTTGGTGAGGGCGTCGACCGTCTTCAGAGTCGGCGGCGTGACGACCGTTCCGGCCACCCGGGCCTCCACCCCGCGCCTGCTGGGGATCTCCCTCGCGTACTTCCTCGTTCTCCTCGACACGACGGTCCTGACCGTCGCCCTCCCCGATCTCCGTGTCTCGACGGGCGGGTCGCTCGCCGAACAGCAGTGGGTGGTCGACGCCTACACCGTCACGTTCGCCGCGTTCCTCCTCGGCGGCGGCGCGGCGGCGGACCGCCTCGGTGCCTCGCGCGTCTTCCGCTGGGGCGTCGGGGCGTTCGGCCTGCTGTCGCTGGTCTGCGCGGGCGCGCCCACGGCGGGCGTCCTGATCGGGCTGCGCGCGCTGCTCGGGGTGGCCGGTGCGGCATGCCTGCCGAGCTCGCTCGCGCTGATCACGCAGCTGTACCCGGATCCGGCGCGCCGGGCGAGGGCGCTCGGCGCCTGGGCGGCCACGACGGGCACCGCGCTCGTCGCCGGGCCGCTCACCGGTGGGGTGCTCGTGGACCTGGGCGGCTGGCGGGCCGTCTTCCTCGTGAACGTCCCGCTCGCCGCGCTGAGCCTGGTCCTGACCGGGCGCGTCGGCGGGCTCGACCGCCCGATGTCCGGCCGGGTCGGCTGGCGGCAGCAGCTCGCCGCGTGCCTCGTCCTCGCCTCCGTGACGGAGGGGGTCGTCGCCGCGCAGCCGCTCGCCGTGGTGCCTGCGGTGATCGGGGCTCTGCTGTTCGTCCGCTGGGAGCGGCGCAGCGAGACGCCCACCGTCCCGCCGGCACTCCTGCGCGCGCCGGGGGTGGGCCCCGGCCTGCTGGCAGGTGCGGCGGTCAACCTCGCGCTCGCAGGCGTTCTGTTCACCACCACGTTGCTCCTGCAGGGCGCCCACCACCTCACTCCGCTGCAGGCGGGCCTCGCGTTCCTGCCCCTCACGCTCCCGACCGCGGCCGGGCCGGTGTTCACGGCGCGCGTCGTGGCCGCTCGCGGTCCCGGGCTGCCCGTCCTCACCGGGCTCGTGCTGCTCACGGCGGGCCCGGCCCTGCTCGCGGCCTGGCCGGAGGCGCAGTACCCGGTACTCGCCGCGGGGTTGCTCCTGATCGGCACCGGGGTGTCGTTGACGCTGCCCGCCCTTGTCACGGTCGTGGTGGCGGCCGCCCCGCCGGGCACTGCCGGAAGGGCGAGCGGCCTGCTGAACGCGGTCCGCCAGACGGGCGCGACCGTCGGCGTCGCGGTGATGGGCACCCTCGCCGACGGTCCTGCCTTCCTCTGCGCCGCTCTCACCTCTGGTGTCACCGCACTCCTGTGGGCACTCTCCCGGCGTCGCCGTTAGCCCTTCTGGGCTATCCGTGCTCACTCGACCGGGGGTGTGCCCCGTGCTAAGCATGCTCTCAGCGCTCCTGGCTACCCTTGCGGGCGATGAGCCCCGCATCCGATGACACCCCCGTCCGCGTCGGCGGCCGCTACCGGCTCGACGAGCGCATCGGCGCCGGTGCCATGGGTGCGGTCTGGCGAGGCACCGACGAGCTGCTCAACCGCACGGTGGCGGTGAAGGAGTTGCTCGCGGCCGCCGCGCCACCCACCGCGGCGGGTATCGACGCGCTCGAGGTGTCGCGCCAGCGCATCCTGCGTGAGGGCCGGATCGGCGCGCGGCTGCAGCACCCGCACGTGATCAGCATGTTCGACGTCGTGGTGCACGAGGACCGGCCGTGGCTGGTGATGGAGTACCTGCCGTCGCGGTCGCTGGCCCAGCTGCTCGGCGAGAAGGGCCCCTTGCCGTCGGAGCAGGTCGCCGACATCGGCCGCCAGGTGGCCGACGGCCTGGCCGCCGCACACCTCGCCGGGGTCACCCACCGCGACGTCAAGCCGGGCAACGTGCTGATCGCCGACGACGGCCGGGTCAAGCTCACCGACTTCGGCGTCTCCCGCGCCGTCGACGACGTGCAGCTCACCCGCACCGGCCTGATCGCCGGTACGCCCGCGTTCCTGTCCCCCGAGGTGGCGCGCGGGCTCACCCCGACGGCCGCGTCCGACGTGTTCGCGCTCGGCGCCACGCTCTACGCCGCCGCCGAGGGCACTCCGCCGTTCGGGCTCGACGACAACGCCTACGCCCTGCTGCACAAGGTCGCCACCGAGCAGGTGCGGCCGCCGAAGCAGGAGGGCCCGGTCATCGACGTGATCATGCGGCTGCTGAGCCGGGAGCCCGAGGACCGGCCGTCGGCCGCGCAGGCCCGCGACGCGTTCGCGGCCATCGGTACCGGCGGCGACGCCGGGCTCGCGCCGCTCGCGGCCACGCCGGCGAGCACCGCCGTGATGACGCCGCCCGCCAAGTCCGGGCCGCCCACCCTGTCGGACCTGCCGAGCCCGGCGCCGGGCCGTCCCGGGCCCCGGCGCAACCGGCGGACACCGGTGCTCCTCGGTGTACTGGTCGCCGTGCTGGCCCTCGGCGCCGGTGTCACCGCGGCGATCCTCACCAGCGGCGGGGGCGCCGAGTCCGGGGGCACCCCGGCCGCCCTGCCTGCCACCAGCGCACCCGCCGTCCCCGCACCGACCAGCGACCCGGCGGCGTCCACGCCGCCCCCGGCCACCACCGTGCCGGCCACGACAGCGCCGACCACCGCGCCCACATCGCCGTCGACGCCCCCTTCCGACCCGGTCGCGTTCGTGCAGAGCTACTACGGCCTGCTGCCCGGCGACACCGACTCGGCGTGGCAGCTGCTCGGTTCGGAGGCACAGCGCCAGTCCAACGGGCGAGGCGGCTACGACCGCTTCTGGTCGGAGATGGCGTCGGTGAACCTCCAGAACGTCCGCCGCACCAGCGACAGCACCGTCGAGGGCACGGTCGTGTTCACCCGCCGCGACGGCTCCACATCGAGCGAGCCGTACCGGTTCGTGATGGGCACCGGCTCCGACGGCCAGACGATCATCGAGTCGTTCAGCCGCCTGTAAAGCGCTACCGCAACGCGTCCAGGCGCGGCACGCGGGAGGCGGGCGAGTCGAGGCTCCCGCCGCGCACGTCGCCGAGCTGCTCGCGGGCGAACTCCTCGGTGCGCTCGACGGCCGCGCGCAGGGCGTCGTCCTCCGGCACGAACAGCTGCCGCACCACCTCCCGCGCCTCCGGGTCGTACTCCCACAGCCCGACCACCCGACCGCGGTCCACGATCAGCTGGCACGGCGGGTCGGTGAGCTCGCCCAGCGTGCGCCCGCGGGTGGACGCCGGTTCCGGACGCGCCGCGTCGACGGGATCGAGCAACCGCCCCAGGTCGCGGTGCAGGAGGTGGATGCCGTCGATCCAGCTGACCAGCGCGTACGACGGTTCGTCCGGCGGCTCGAAGGCCGCCAGCTCGCGGGCGGTCTCGGGCAGCGCCAGCAGGTCGCCGACCGGAACCAGACCGAGTGGCGCGACGGCGGCCGCCGCGGCCGCCGCGCCGAACCCGGAGAACCAGCGGAAGTGCTTCAGCGACGCGGGACCGGCCCAGTGGAAGTAGCGGGCGGCCAGCACAGTGCGGGCCGCCTCGCCGCTCGGCGCGTCGACGAGCGGCGACGGGACCCACGGCACGTACCCGAACCGCTGCTCGTCGAGTCGCCCGTTCACCGGTATCCGGCGGATCCGGCCGCGTGCCTGCAGCAGGCCGAGTGCGAGCGGGAGCGTGGAGGTGGTGCCGCGCTTCCTGCCGGCCTCGCCGAGGTTGCGGACGGCCGGGCCGAGCTCGCGCCGCAGGGCCGACGGCTCCAGCGGCCGGCCGGCACCCTCCAGCATGCGCAGCACTGCGTCGCACAGCTCCCCGACCTCGGGCCGGGTGACGCCGAGGTGCTTCACCGCCGCCGCGAGCTCGGCCTCGGCGGTGCCAGCGCCACAGGTGAGCCCGATCGGGAAGTCGGAGGCGGGCAGCACGTACGTGCATCCGCGTGCGGACGGCAGCTCGCAGATCTCCTGGGCGGCGACCGCCTCGTCGACCTCGTCCCGACCGATCCCGGCGCGCGCGAACAGCGTGAGGTACGGCGCGGAGCCGCCCACCGAACGGGCCCACCCCGTGCGGGCCAGCACGTCGGCGGCGGCGAGCCCGGTCAGGTGCCCGTCGAGGCCCTGCCGGTGGTGCCACCACGCCCGCAGCGTCGCTTCGTCGGCCATCCCGGCTCAGGCGGTCTGCTCGGACAGTCCCATCAGGTGTGCGGTCACCCAGCGCACCACCTCGCGGACGAACACCACCCGGTTGTCGGTGCCGTGCACCTCGTGGCCCTCGTCCTCGAACAGCAGGAACCCCGGGCTCGCACCGCGCTCGCGCAGCGCGTCGACCACCTGTCGGGCCTCCTCGACCGGCACGTTCGTGTCGTGCGCGCCGTGCACCACCAGCAGGGGGGCGGCGATGCGGTCGGCGTGGTACAGCGGGGAGAGCTCCTGTAGGAGGGCGGCGTCGGCGTGCGGGTCGCCGTACTTGGTGGTGGCCGCGGCGGCGATCCACGGCTCGGTGTGCGCGTAGAACGTGGCGAAGTCGGAGATGCCGCACACGTCCACGCCGACGGCGAACCGGTCGGGGAACCAGGCCAGCGCCGCGAGGGTGAGGTAGCCGCCGTACGAGCGGCCGGAGACCCCGACCCTGGCCGGGTCGGCGAGACCGGCCGAGACCAGGAAGTCGACGGCCGCGCGAACATCGGTGATGGCGGCGAAGCGGCGCTCGCCGTCGTCGGCCGTGGTGAACGTGCGCCCATAGCCACCGGAGCCGCGCACGTTCGGGGCGAAGACGGCGACGCCCTCGGCCACCAGCGCCTGGAACAGCGGCTGGAACGTGGGCCGCTCCTGCGCCTCGGGACCGCCGTGCAGCCAGAGCAGCGTGGGCAGCGGGCCGAGTGCGCCGCTCGGCCGGAACAGCCAGCCCGACAGGCGCAGCCCGTCCTCGGCGCGGAACTCGTGCAGCGTGGGCTCCACGAGCGTCCTTCCGAGGTCCCTCGAGCCGAACTGCTTGACGGGGCGCAGCAGCGGTGTGGCGACCCCGTGCACGTCGAGCCCGATCCGCGAGAGCCGCGGGGACACCGCGGGTCCCTCGTTCGCGACGAGCAGGGCCGTGCCGTCGAGGGTGAACGCGAGGTTCGTGACGACGTCGCCGGGCACCGGGACGACCGGTTCGAGCAGGCCGGAGCGCAGGTCGAGCAGCTCGACCTCGCTGCGCCCGTCGACGTTCCACGAGAGCGCGGCGCGTACGCCCGCGGGGTCGAGGGCCACCAGGTCGAGGTCGTCGTCGGGACGTTCCGCGATGGGGTAGACGGTGGACACGCCGCTGGAGCCGCGCAGCGTGACGGCGAGCAGCGCGGGACGCTCGCGCCCCGCGTCGGTGTGCACGTACAGCTGCCGGCCGGTGACGCCGAACCGGGCGTCGGCGACGTTCGCGCCACCGGGCAGGAGCTCGGTGCGCCGGCCGCTGCGCAGGTCCACCAGCTCGAGCCTGCGGGCGCCGCGCGGGCCGAGCCGCACGACCGCGCGCCTGCCGTCGCCGCTCACCGCGCAGACCCGGGCCGCCGGGCCGGAGGCGAGCACGGTGGACGTGCCGTCGCGCAGGTCGACGAGGCAGGCCTGACCGTCGCCGGAGCCCTCCACGTAGATCGTGACGCCGAGCTGGCGGCCGGTGGGCGACCAGACGCCGAGGGTGGCGGCCGCCGCGCCGGGTGCGAGGTCACGCACCTGGCTGCCGTCCGGCGAGACCACCTGCACGCCGGTGCGTTCGCCGCCGTGCGGCGCGACCTGGCAGGCGATCCACAGGCCGTCGGGTGACCAGCACATCGTCTCGACATCGCCGCCTGCGGGCAGCGGCCGGTCCGGTTCGACCACCTGCCTGCCGCCGGGCGGAAGGGGCGCGACCCAGGCGCGCGGCCGGCCGTCGCGGTCGGAGATCCAGGCCAGCAGTGCGCCGTCCGGTGACGGGGCCGGATGGGAGTAGCGCACGGGGAAGAGCCCGGGCGCATCCGTGGCGCCGCCGAGTCGCGCGAGCCGTCGCTCGGTGAACCCCGCTTGCTCCATCCTCACAGCCCCCTTTCCTGCAGCCACATCTCCAACAGCGCCACCTGCCACAACGCGTTGGATCCCAGGTTCGTTCTCTTCGTGTTCGGGTCGGCCAGCATGGTGTCCAGCCAGTCCCGGCGCACCAGGCCGCGCGCCTTCGCGACCGGATCCGTGACGGCGTCGCGCACCCGGTCCAGGAACGGCCCTTCGAGGTGCCTGATCGCCGGAACCGGAAAGTACCCCTTCGGTCTGTCGATGACGGCGTCCGGTACCACCCCGCGCGCCGCGTCCTTCAGCACCCCCTTGCCGCCGTGGGCGAGCTTCAGCCCGGGCGGGCAGGCCGCGACCAGCTCCACCAGCTCGTGGTCGAGGAACGGGACCCGCGCCTCGAGCCCCCACGCCATCGTCATGTTGTCGACCCGCTTCACCGGGTCGTCCACCAGCATGACGGTCGAGTCGAGCCGCAGTGCCGCGTCGAGCGTCTCGTCGGCGCCCGGGGCGCCGAAGTGCTCGGAGACGAACGCGCGGCTGGGATCGTGGTCGAGCAGCCACTCGGGTTCGAGGATCTCCGCCAGCTCGGCGTGCGGACGGTCGGTGAACACCGCCGCGTACGCCTCCGGCCCGCGTTCCCGCGGCACGTCCGCGAGCGGCGGGTACCAGTCGTAGCCCGCGAGCACCTCGTCGGCGCCCTGGCCGGACTGCACCACGGTGACCGACTTCGACACGTCCTCGGCGAGCAGGTGGAACGCCACGCAGTCGTGGCTGACCATCGGCTCGGCCATCGCGCCGATCGCGGCGTCGACGGCGGGCAGCATCCGCGCGGGGTCGACGAGGATCTTGTGGTGGTCGGTGGCGAACTCGCGCGCGATCAGGTCGGAGTAGGAGAACTCGTCGCCCGCCTCGCCCGCGGTGCCGTGGAAGCCGACGCTGAACGTCCCGAGCCCGGTCTGGCCCTCCCGCGCCAGCAGCGCGACCACCAACGAGGAGTCCAGGCCTCCGGACAGGAGCACGCCCACCGGGACGTCCGCGACCATGCGCCGCCGCACCGCGAGCCGCAGCGCCGCAAGCAAAGCGTCGCTCCAGTCGCGGGCGCTCATGCCGGCGTGCTCGGGCTTCCGGACGTGCTCGGGGCGCCAGTACACCCGATCGCTGCTGCTCCCGTCCGGCCGGACGGTGCGGACCGTGGCCGGGGGCAGCTTGCGTACGCCTGCGAGGATCGTGCGCGGTGCCGGGACGACCGAGTGGAACGTCATGTAGTGGTGCAGGGCGACCGGGTCGATCGTCGTGTCGACCCCGCCTGCGGCGAGCAGCGCGGGCAGCGACGAGGCGAACCGCAGCCGCCCCGGCGCCTCGCTGACGTAGAGCGGCTTGATGCCCAGCCGGTCGCGCCCGAGCGTCAGCACACCGCTGTCGCGCTCGACGATCCCGAACGCGAACATCCCCAGGAACCGCTCCACGCACGCGGGCCCCCACCGGTGGAACGCCTTGAGCAGCACCTCGGTGTCGGAGGTCGAGAAGAACCGGTAACCCGCGGCCTCGAGCTCGGCGCGCAGCTCGCGGTAGTTGTAGATCAGCCCGTTGAACACCGCGACGAGGCCCAGCTCGGGGTCGACCATAGGCTGCGCGCCGCGCTCGGACAGGTCCAGGATCTTCAGCCGCCGATGCCCGAGAGCGACCGCGCCCGTGGCGTACACGCCCGACCCGTCCGGGCCGCGGCGGTGCATCTCGGCGGTGATCCGCGCGACCGCCGGCACGTCCGGCTCGGCGCCGTCGAACCGGATCTCGCCGGCGATACCGCACATGCCCGTCCTCCGCTCCTCGACAGTCGAGTGGACGACGGCGCGGGGGGTGTGCGCAAGGTGGGGCGTGTTTCAGGTTCGTGTCGGACTCCGTGGTGTGATCAGCGCATGACGGATCCCACGATCGGCGTGACCTTCCGCCCGCAGTCCCCGCCCGAAGCGCTGCGCGAGGTGGCGCTGTCGGCGGAGGCGGCGGGCATCGCGCAGCTGTGGCTGTGGGAGGACTGCTTCTGCGAGGGCGGTCTCAGCACGGCCACCGCCGCGCTGGCCTGGACGGAGCGGCTGCAGGTCGCCGTCGGGCTGCTGCCGGTGCCGCTGCGCAACCCGGCGCTCGCCGCGATGGAGATCGCCACCGTCGCCCGGATGTTCCCCGGCCGGTTCCGCCCCGGGCTCGGCCACGGCGTGCTGGAGTGGATGGAGCAGGTCGGCGCGCGCGTCCCGTCGCCGATGACGTTGCTGCGCGAGTACACCACCGCGGTGCGCGACCTCCTGCACGGCCGCACCGTCGACGTCGACGGGCGCTACGTCCACCTGCGCGACGTCACCCTCGACTGGCCGCCCGCGTCCCCGCCGCCGCTGCTCGTCGGCGGGCGCGGGCCCAAGACGGTGAGCCTCGCGGGCGAGGTGGCCGACGGCGTCATCCTCGACTCGGTGCTCAGCCTCGACCAGGTCCGGGAGGGGGTGGCGAACGCCGCGGCCGCGAGCAAGGCCGCCGGGCGGACCGACGGGCCGTTCGACACGGTCGTCTTCGTCGAGGTCGACACCGCCTCCTCCGACCTGGCGGAACGGATCGACGCGTCGATCGCCACCTTCGCCGAGGTCGGGGCCAGCACGGTGGTGTTCCAGCCCACCGGGGAGGCGCCCGACCCGCTGCCGCTCATCGCGGCCTGCGCGAAGCGGGGCCGGTAGCAGCGGCGCCCGCGTGTACCCGACGGGCGTCGAAGCCCGCGTCGCGAAGTCGCCGATACGCATCCTCGACTGCTCGCGGCACCTCCTGCGGAACCGTGAACCCCCGCTCCGGGTACTCGAGGATCCGCTGCAGGTCGCCCACCATCATGCTGATGACGAGATGTTCGTCCCCGATGGCCGCCACGTAGTCCTGGTAGCCGGTCGGTGCCGAGGCGCACACGACGTCCACCTCCGGCCACAGCTTGCGGATCGTCGCGTGGCTGCGGCGCTGGGCGTAGGGCTTGCAAATCAGCAGAACGCTCGCGGGGTGGTGGCCCGCCGCTTCCAGGACTGCTCGTGACCTGGTGATGTTCGCGCCCGTGTTCGTGGCCGTCGGTTCGACGAGGACCGCCGATCCCGGCACGCCGAGTGCGAGAGCGTGCTCCCGGTAGTGGACCGCCTCCCCACGCGGGAACCGCGCCCGGGTCGTGGCGGAGGTGCTGCCGGTGAAGACGACGACCGGGAACAGCCCGCGAAGGTAGAGGTCCGCCGCGCACGTGGCGACTCCCAGATCATGGCTGCCGAGGCCGATGGCGGCATCGCAGGCACGTATCGGGTGGTCGAGCTGGTGGTAGCGCCAGAGCGTTCCAGCGTCACGTCGCTGTTGCTCTGTGATCCGTTGACGGGGCAAGGAGTGCTGTCCTTCGAGGATCGGTGGGAGCCCACCGGCCACGCACCGGCCCTGGGTGGTGGGCGTGAGGTGCGTCCGCGGGGTCGGCCCTACGCGCTCTTCACCAGTCCGCCGTCGATCAGCTGGTCGGCGCCCGTGATGCTGCCGGCGCGCGGCGAGCAGAGCTGCACGATCAGGTCAGCGACCTCACCGGCCTCGATGAGCCGCCCCGTCAGCATCCCCGACTGTGCGGGCAGGGCTGCCAGCAGCTGGTCGTGCGGTACGCCGAGCTTGGCCGCGAGCTGGCCGCCGTAGGACTCCGGATGCTCCCAGAGTGCCGTCCGCACCGGCCCGGGCGACACCGTGTTGACGCGCACGCCCTGCGGTCCGAACTCCTCGGCCAGCGCCTTGCCGAGAGCGGTCAGCGCGGCCTTCGCGGTCGTGTAGGCGACCGGCCCGCCCGACGGGATCCGCGCACCGCTCGACGAGACGTTGACGACGGCACCGCGCCGGCGGATCAGACTCGGCATCGCCGCCCGGGTCGTCTTCACGGTCGCGAAGAAGTTCAGCCCGAAGATCTGCTGCCACATCTGGTCGTCGACCCCGAGGAAGCCTGCCGTCGCGTCGCCCTCACCGCCGCCGACGTTGTTCACCAGCAGGTCGAGCTCCCCGAGCTCCTGCCGGGCCGCTGCGACCAGCCGCTCCGGCCCGTCCGGATCGGTCAGGTCCACCGGTACGACGTGCGCGCCCGTGCGCTGCAGGTCCGGCGTCTCGGTCCGGGCGGCCGCCACGACGCGGACACCTTCCTCGACCAGCCGCTCGACGGTCGCCAGGCCGATCCCCCGGCTGGCACCGGTGACGAGCGCGGTCTTGTCCTTCAACTGGAGATCCACGCTGGACCCCTCTCTCGAGTTGCGTCGTGACTGACCTCATGAACGTACAAGTTGCATCAACGATGTTGCAACTATGTCTGAATTCGAGACAGTCGAGTAGGCTCCAAGGGTGAGCGACGTCAGCACCCGCCCTCTGCGTGCGGACGCAGAGCGGACCGTGCGGACGATCCTGGAGGCGGCCGAGCGGGTCCTCGCGCGCGATCCGGCGGCCACGATGGAGGAGATCGCCGCCGCCGCAGGGGTCGCGCGCACGACGGTGCACCGCCGGTTCAGCACCCGCGAAGCGCTGATCGCCTCACTCGCGGGCTGGGCCAGCCGGCAGCTCGGAGCCGCCGTCGACGAGGCCCGCCCGGACACCGCGCCGCCCCTGGTTGCGCTGTACCAGGCGACCGCGAACGTGCTCCGGGTGAAGACCTCGTGGGGCTTCGCGATGGACACCGCTCTCGCCAAGGGCGACGAGGTCGAGGAGATCCAGTGCCGGATGCTCGACACGTGCGACCGGCTGTTCCGGCGCCTGCGGGACACCGGGGCACTGCGCGCCGACGTCGACCCGGTCTGGGCCCGCCGGGTGTACTACGCCCTGATCCACGAGGCCTGCCAGGACGTCGTCGCCGAGTCCGACCCCGACATCGACACCCTCGCCACCCAGCTGATCGACACCCTGCTCCGCGGGGTCGGCACCCCGGCCGCCCCACTCTGACCCGACCCGCTGCCACGACGAGCGCGGCACCGATTCGTGCAGGTCATCGCAGCACCCACGTGTCCTTCGCCCCGCCCCCGCGCGAGGAGTTGACGATCATGCTCCCGCCCGGTGCCACGCGGCTCAGGGCGGCCGGGGCGACGTCCACGGCGGTGCGGTCGCCCACCCGCGACTGGAGCACGAAGGCGCGCAGGTCCACCGCCCGCGGTTCCAGGTGGTCGTTCGCGAAGGTGGGGTGGGTGGACAGCTGCACGAGGTCCTGTGCCACCCAGCCCGCGGGCTCGGCCCGCACCTTCTCCGCCACCTCGGCGAGCTCGGCGCGGTCGGCCTGTGGGCCGATCACGATGCCCTGCCCGCCGTAGCCGTCCACGGGCTTGAGCACGAGCTCGTGGAGTCGGTCGAGCACCTCCTCGCGCCGGTCGGGGTCGACGCACGGGTAGGTCGGGACGTTGTCGAGCAGCGTGTCCTCGCCCAGGTAGTACCGGATCATCTGCGGCACGTAGGCGTAGACGAGCTTGTCGTCGGCCACCCCGTTGCCCAGCGCGTTGAGCACGGCCACGGTGCCGCGGGCCACCGCGTTGGAGATCGCCCGCCCGATGGGGCGCATGTCGGCGCCGGTGGCCGTGAGCAGCTCCTTCTCGTCGAGGCGGCGGTAGAGGGCCGACAGCCTCCGCCGGGCCCCGGTGCTCACGAGGTAGACGCCGTCCTCGGTGACCTGCAGGTCGCGCGGGGTCACCAGCGGCACGCCCATCCGGTCGGCGAGGAGCCGGTGCTCGAAGTACGCGGAGTCGGACGGGCCTGCGGACAGCAGTGCCACCTCGTCGTGGCCCGGAGCGTCCGGCTCGGTGGCCGAGAGCAGGGCCGAGCGCAGCATGCCGGGCACGGCCTCCAGCCCGACGACGCCCGCGGGCGGCTCCAGGTCGGGCATCGCGCTGCGGATCAGCCGCCTGCTGATGAGCGCGTAGCCGATGCCGGAGGGCACGCGCAGGTTGTCCTCCAGCACGTACCAGTGGTCGGCTCGGTCGCGGACGAGGTCGATGCCCGCGACCGCGATGCGCACGGCGTCGGCCGGCACGAGCTTGCCCAGCCGGCTCCAGCCCGGTGCGCCGTCGACGACCTGGGTCGGCAGCACACCGTCGGCGATGATCCGGCGCTCGCCGTACACGTCGCGCACGAAGGCTTCGAGGGCCCGCACGCGCTGGGCGAGCCCGGCGGTGAGGCTCTCCCAGTCCTCGGAGGTGATGATCCGCGGGATGAGGTCGAGCGGGAAGAGCCGGTCGGTGTCGCCGTTGCCCACCCGGAACGTGACGCCGCGCGCCTGCTGCTCGGTGCGCAGCGCCGACTCTGCGGCCACCATGCCGCGGGTGCCCAGCCGATCGAGCGTGCGGAACATCCACCCGTAGTGCGGCAGCACGGTGCCGCCCTCGCTCACCGCCTCGTCGAACGCGGCCAGCTCACCGCCGCCCGCGTGGTAGCCGACGAGCAGCTGCGGGGTGCTCGGCACCGTGGCAGGTGGCTCGGTGCGCACCGTGCGGCCCTGCGTGTGGGCGATCAGCACGTCCACGACGTCGCTCAGCTCGCCCCTGCGGCCGAACGCGCGGCGCTGGCGGGCCGCCGCGCTGCCGCGGGAGAGCGCCGCCTGCGAGAGCTCGAGCACCTGCTCCCAGTCGCCGAGCTCCTCCAGCTGCGGGCGCAGCTGGTCGACGAGCTGACCGATCAGGAGCGGCGGTGCGACGAGGGACGGCCCGACGAGGTCGACGAGGTCGCCCTCCAGCCCGGAGCGCGCCGCCCGCCACGACGCCGCGCGCAGCAGCTCGTGGCGCACGTCGGGCAGCGGCAGGCCGTCCTCCGCGTCCGCCCGGGCCTTCCCGACCAGGGCTCGGAAGAGCCCGGCGATCAGCACGACGTCCTCGGCGTCCGGGCAGGCGTCGCAGACCCTCAGCTCGACGGTGGGCAGGTGGGCACTGGGCCGGATGTCGAAGTAGACCATCCCGGGGTCGCTGATCGTGCCGGACGCGATGAGGTCGGCGACCAGCGCGTCGTAGTCCGCCGCCGTCTCGACGTGCGCAGGCGGGCCCGCGGTGGGCCAGCGCGACCAGACCATCGACCGGAAGCTCGCGTAGCCCGAGTCGCGGCCGTTCCAGTACGGCGAGCTGGCCGAGATCGCCAGCAGGATCGGCAGGTACGGGGCGACGCGGCGCACGACCTGCACCGCGAGGTCGCGGTCGGGCACGTCCACGTGCACCTGCGCGCCGCAGATGTGCTGCTCGCGCACCAGGATCTGGTACTCGTGCTGCATCTTCTCGAAGCGGGCCCCGGCCGAGATGGCGTCGCCGCCCGTCTCGGCGAGCGGAACGGTGCCGGCGGCCACGACTCCCAGCCCGAGGGGTTCGGCGACGGCCTCGAGGCGGCTGCGCAGCCGCCTGATGTGCCCGCGCAGCTCGTCGAGCGTGCCGCACACCGGTGTGTTCGTCTCCACCAGCGACCGCTGCAGCTCCGGGGCGAACTCCGTGCCGTCCAGCTGGGCGAGCAGCGCGTCGACCTCCGGTGCGGAGCGGCGGGTCTCCAGGTCGACGACGTGGAACTCCTCCTCGACGCCGAGCAGCGGCACGTCACTCATGGGGTTGACGCTGCCACACGGATGTGACGTCCGTGCTGCTCGGTTGTCACACGGGAGGCGGGAGCTGCTCCTGGAGGACTGCCTGGATCTCGAGGGTGATCGACACCTTCTCGCCGAGCGCGACGCCACCACCGTCGGCCGCGACGGTGGGGCCGACGCCGAAGTCGCGCCGGTTGACCTGCGCCGACGCGGAGAAGCCTGCCCGCTGCCCGCCCCAGGGATCCGCGGCGAACCCGTTCATCTCGACGGTGAGAGGCACGGCCCGGGTGACGCCGTGCAGCGTCAGGTCGCCGTCGACGATCCAGCCGTCGTCGGCCCGCCGGATGCCGGTGGATCGGTAGCTCATCGTCGGGTGCTTCTCGACGTCGAGGAACTCGGCGGAGCGGAGGTGGTTGTCGCGCGTCTCGTTGCCGGTGTCGACGGACGCGAGGTCGATCGTCGCCGTGGCCGACGAGCCCATCGGGTCCTCGCTCGTGACGATCGTGACGTCGAAGCCGGTGAACCGGCCGCGCACCTTGCTGATCATGAGGTGCCGGACGGAGAACGCGATCTCGGAATGCGCCGGGTCGGCCTTCCAGGTGCCGGCCCGGTAGTCCGGGACGGCGACGGAGCCGGGAGCGGACTGCATGGGTTCCCTCCGGTTGTCGGTGGCTGTACGTCATCGACACCGGGGCCCGGCGGAATGTGAGGTCGACGGGAAGGGATGTGACGCGCGTCTCCCGCGCCGGGTCAGGTGTAGGCCGCGTCGAAGAACGCCAGCTCCAGGTCGACGGCGCGGACGAACAGCTCCTGCACCCGGTCCCGGTGCGTCGGCTCCAGGTCCGCGCACACGCGGTCGAACTCGGTGCGCAGGAACTCCACCCATCCCGCGAACGCGCGGCCGCTGTGCAGGGTGATCCACTCGGCCTGCAGCGGCTCGTCCGGCGGCGTCTCCTCGGGGCGCGTGGCCCACTCCAGGTACAGCCACTCGGCGACGAGCAGGACGGCGAGGCACGACGGGTAGTCGGCGCTGCGGCGGGCGTCGTCCATGAGCTCGATGAAGTCGCTGGTCGGCTGCAGCAGTTCGGGCTCGGTGCGGTCGGCCAGCGGGACGTCGAGGGTGTCCAGCGCGCGGGCGAAGAAGTCGTTCTCCGGACCCGCGACGATCCCGAGCTGGCGGGCGTGCACCACGCGCGCGTCGGCGCGGTCGGCCGACGCCACGGCCGCGCCCATCAGCGCGAGGAACGCGTCGACGAACTGGTGGTCCTGCACGAGGTAGGTCGTCAGCACGTCGGTGTCGACACCGCCGCGCCAGATCTCGTCGACGAACCGGTGCCCGACGGCGGCGTCCCACGTGGGGGCGGTCATCTCCCGCAGCTGCGCTGAGAACGTCACGGGGGCGACCCTAGTGATCCGAACCGCCGTTATGAGCCCTCCACGCCGTTGTGACAGAACTCGTGCGTTCTTGCACGATCCTCTCGCATCCGACGGCCACCGGTGGATCGTGTGCTGGAATTCGTGACATGTTGCTGGGCCAGCTTCGCGATCTGCTGGACCGCCATGTGCGCCCCGACGGGACCACCGCGATCGACAGCGTCCGGATCTGCAGGGCCGACCACGCCGTCGGACCGGAGACCGCGATGTCCGGCACGGTGCTGGCGATCATCGCCCAGGGTCGCAAGCGCCTGGCGCTGGGCGACCGCGTCGTGGAATACGGCGCAGGCCAGTACCTCGTCGCTTCGGTGGATCTCCCGCTGACCGGCCACTTCGTCGACACGGTGCCGGGCGAGGCGTCACTCGGCTTCGGGATGACCCTGGACCCCGCTGCCATCGCGGAGCTGCTGCTGGCCGCCGGACCCGGTGACCTGCCGCGGTCTCCCGGAGCCCCGGGACCGGGAATCGCGGTCGGTGACGCCCCGGACGAGTTGCTCGACGCCCTCGTGCGGCTGCTGCGTCTGCTCGACCGGCCACGGGACCGCAAGGCCCTGGCTCCGTTGGTCGAGCGCGAAATCCTGTGGCGGTTGATCACCGGGGAACAAGGTCACCTCGTGCGTCAACTCGGCCTGGCCGACAGCAGCCTGAGCCACATCAGACGCGCGGTGGGCTGGATCCGGGACAACTACACCAAGCCCTTCCGGGTCGAGGAAGTGGCACGGCTTTCGGGGATGAGCGTTTCCGCTTTCCACCGGAACTTCCAGGCAGTGACCGCGATGACCCCGATCCAGTTCCAGAAGCACATACGGCTGCAGGTGGCCAGGCTGCTGCTGGCGAACCGGCCGCGCGACGTCACCAGCGTCAGCCGGCGCGTCGGATACGACAACCTCTCCCAGTTCAGCCGGGAATACCGCCGCCAATTCGGCGTCCCGCCCAGCATCGACGCGGTTCGCATGCGCGACGAGGCGGGCGCAGTCGCCGCGGCGCTGCCATGAAGATCTTCTGAGCGAAGAGGATCGTGCAAGGAAGCGAGACCATCTTGCTAGCCTTCCGTCGGCGGCGATGCTTGCATGGAGATACCGGAACGCTCCCCTGATTCCGGGACGATCGCCGAGTGGCGCCAAAGGGGAGAGGTGTGCAGTACCGCAGCCGCATCGACGGCCGCTGGCACCTGACCGGCATGCCTGTTGTCCGATGCGCAGCAGCAGGACCACCAGGCGGCGGGTTGATCATTCAACGAGCGCGCACAAGACGAGTCGAAGGATACGACACATGAAGTACCGCACACTTGGCCGAACCGGGATCCGGGTCAGCGCCTACTGTCTGGGTGCCATGATGTTCGGGCGCATGGGAAACTCCGACCACAACGAATCGATTCGCATCATCCACAAGGCTGTGGACGCGGGGATCAATTTCATCGACACTGCTGACGCGTATTCCCTCGGTGAATCCGAGGAGATCGTCGGAAAGGCCCTCAAGGGTCGCCGCGACAACATCGTACTCGCCAGCAAGGCGCATCTGCCGATGAGCGATGATCCCAACCACCGGGGAAATTCACGGCGCTGGATCATTTCCGAGGTCGAGAACTCTCTGCGACGTCTCCAGGCCGACCACCTGGATCTGTACCAGATCCACCGCCCCGACCCGACAACCGATATCGAGGAGACACTGTCGGCGCTGTCCGATCTGATTCACAGCGGCAAGGTGCGCGCCATCGGCACGTCATCCTTCCCCGCCTCCGACATCGTCGAGGCGCAGTGGGTCGCCGAGCGTCGTGGCCTTGAGCGCTTCCGGACCGAGCAGCCGGCATACTCGATCATCAATCGGAGCATCGAACGCGAGGTGCTGCCGGTCTGCCAGCGCTACGGCATGGGCACGCTGGTCTGGAGCCCTCTCGGCCAGGGCCTGCTCACCGGACGGTTCCGGAAGGGCAAGCAGTACGACAGCCACCGCTACGGCCTGATGCCGCACCACTTCGACGTCGAACGCAAGCTCGACGTCGTCGAACAGCTCATCCCGCTCGCCGAGACGGCGGGCCTGCCGATGACCCACCTCGCCATGGCGTTCGCGATCGCTCACCCCGGCGTCACCTCGGCCATCATGGGGCCGCGCACCATGGAACAGTTCGACGACCTGTTGGCCGGCGCCGACGTCACCCTGGACGACGAGATCCTCGACCGGATCGACGAGGTCGCCCCGCCCGGTACCGACGCCGGTCCCAACGAGGTGACCTACGCACCGCCGCCCGTCACGACCGTGAGCCTGCGTCGCCGGCCGGTCGCCGAACGCTCCGCAGCGTGAGCGACAGCCGCACGGAGGCCCCGCGGCCCAACGCGATGACCTAGGCATGCTGGCATCGCAGGCAGGCGGAATCTCGGACGTCGGTCACGGGCGTTCGGGCCACGGGACGCGGGGGTAGGGGGAGCGGCGGGTGGCGTCCGCCGCGGACAGCGTGCCCGCTGCCACCGCGGCGTGCAGCGCCGCCACCTCGGCCAGCTCCGCCCGCTGCCCGGCCACGAAGGTGGGGCCGACCGGATCGCCGTGGCCGGGCACGACCGTGCGGGGCCGCAGCGCGAGGAGCGCGTCCAAGGTGGCGGGCCACTCCGGCACGATCGCGTCCTCCAGGTCGGGCGGGGCGCCCTGCTCGACGAGGTCGCCTGCGAAGACGACGCCGGCGTCGGGCACCGCGACGACCAGGTCGTGGTCGGTGTGGCCGCGGCCGAGGTGCAGGAGCTCGACCGGGCGGCCGCCGAGGTCCAGCGTGGCGGGCGCGTCGGCGTCGGGCAGCGGGGGTTCGGTGGTGGCGAGCGCGTCGGCGGTGCCGTGGTCGCCGTGGTCGCGGTAGTACGCGGCCCACCGGGTCCGCTGGGCCGCCGCGGTGGCGGCGAGCACCGCGCGGCAGCGGGGTAGCGCGTGCACGGGGGCCGGGGCGAAGGCGGCGGTGCCGAAGCAGTGGTCGAAGTGCGCGTGCGTGATCGCGACGGTCAGCGGCAGCGCGGTGAGCTCGCGTACCGCGGCGGCGAGCTCGGCGCCCTGGCCTGCATCGCCGCGGGTGTCGACGACGAGCGCGCGCTCGGCGCCGAGCACCAGCCCGACGGTGAGGTCGAGCTCGGTGTACCGGCGGGCGAGAACGCCGTCGCCGACCTCGACCCAGCGCCCGTCCATCACTCCGCCCGCAGGAAGCCGTCCTGCAGGCGTGGGACGGCGGTGCTCGCGTCGAGGGCGGCCGCGAGCTCCACGTCGGCCGCGAAGCCCTCGGCGAGCAGCTCCCGCCCGGAGGACGTCGCCGCGAGCACTGCACCGAGCCCCCGGTCGCGCGCGACGGCGAACTGCGCGGCCGCGAGATCGGCCTCCGGGGAGCGGTCCCGTAGCGCGGCCGCGACGGCGCCTGCGCCGAGCGCGTCCTCGGCGGCGACGCGCATGGTGTCGTCCGGCCACCGCTCGCCGGCCGGGACGATCCCGATCGGCCCGCCCACCGCCCGCGCCGCCGAGGCCACGGCGGAGGCGTTGCGCAGGCATCCCGCGAGCAGCACGGCCCCGGTGGCGGCCACCGCGGCGCAGAGCGTGGCGCCGTTGGGGGAGGGCAGGGCCAGGCGCGTGCCGGCGGGCAGCCCGGTGAGCGACGCGGGGGAGAGCGAGGGACCCGGCCCGCGCCGCGGACCGGCGCGGACGACGTCCGGTGGAACGGGCCGGTCGGCTTCCGCGGAACGCAGGGGGAGGACCGCCGCCCGGCGGCCCACGGCGACGTCGACCGCGGTGGAGAACGACAGCACGTCGACCACGATCACGACCGCGCAGTCCGCGGCCAGCAGGGCCGCGCCCTCGCGGCCCCACTCCAGCCGGACTCCGTGGTCGAGCTGCCGATGTTCGGGACGAGTGCCGGGCACGGTTCGGCAACCTACTGCGTCCATGACGCCGAACACGATCTCTTTCCAGACACTGACGGTAGCTGCCCGATCCCAGTAGCGTCACGGGGCGGATTCCGACGAACGGCGCGTTCGCCGGATAGGTTCCGACCAACGCGCCGTTCGTCGGAACGGAGCTAGCGGATCCTGCGGCCCATTTCCGTGCACCCGTAGCCGCCCAGCGCCTCCACCTCCGCCCGGAATTCCGGGCGGGCCAGCAGCTCCCACAGTGGTGCGAGCAGCGGGTCGTCGACCATCGAAGCGCGCAGGACCAGGTCGTAGGGCTCGCGGGCGACCGGCACGAAGTCCAGCCCGAACGCCCGCGCCGCGGCGAGGATGCCGAGCCCGGCGTCGGCGCGGCCGGCCGCGACGGCCGCGGCCACGGCCAGGTGGGTGTGCTCCTCCCGGGAGTAGCCGTCGATCGCCGCGGGGTCGATGCCCCGGTTCGCCAGCTCGTGGTCGAGCAGCACCCGGGTGCCCGCGCCGCGCTGCCGGTTCACGTAGCGGACCCGGGTGAGGCCGTCGATCCCGGTGAGGCCGAGCGGGTTGCCGGCCGCCACGATCAAGCCTTGGTCGCGGTGCACGAGCCGCACCACGGCGACGTCCTCGTCGCCGAGGACCCGTTCGACGTACGGCAGCGTGTACTCGCCGGTGGCCGGGTCGAGCAGGTGCGAACCCGCGAGGTGGCACAGCCCGTCCCGCAGCGCGACGAGCCCGCCGAGGGACCCGACGTTCGCGCCGGCGAGGGTGACCAGCGGGTCGTCGGCCCGCAGCGCGGACGCGGCCACGTCGAGCACGAGGTCGTGCGACCCGATCGCGACGATGGTGCGCCCGATCTCGCCGAGCCCGCGCAGGAGCTCCACCCGCACCCGTTCCCCGGCGTGGTGGCCCTCCAGCCCGGCCGGGACGACCAGCAGCCCGTCGGCCCGCACGAGCGAGGTGAGCACGCCTGCCCCGCGCGGCAGCGGCGTGGCGACGATCTCCCCGCCGACCCGCCCGAGCCGCACCCGCACCCAGTCGTCCATGCCGATGTTGGAGGCGAGCTTGCGGGCCAGCCGGGCCGTCGCCACCGGCCGCTCCCGGGGTGCGGCCCCCTCCAGGGCGGCGAGCAGCGGCGCGGCGAAGATGTCGAAGGTCAGCGCGGCCGACACCGGGTAGCCGGGGGCGCCGAGCACCGGGGTCGCGTCGACCGTGCCGAGGACGACCGGGTGGCCCGGACGCACCGCGACGCCGTGCACGGCGAGCGTGCCCGCCCCCGCGACGACCCGCGCCGTGTAGTCGTCGCGCCCCGCGCTCGAGCCGGCGACGAGCACCACGAGGTCGGCGTCGGCCGCGGCCTTGCGCATCGCCTCGGTGATGAGCGCAGGGTCGTCGGGGACGATCGGTGTGACGCGCGCGGTGCAGCCCAGCTCCCGGGCCTGCGCCGCGAGCATCAGCGAGTTGGTGTCGACGATCTCGCCCGGTGCCGGCTCGGTGCCGATGGGGCGGATCTCGTCGCCGGTCGGGACGATCACGACCGACGGCGACCGCCGGACGGCCAGCTCCACCACACCGGCCGCGGCGGCGGCCGCGACGTCGACCGGCCGCAGCCGGTGGCCTGCCGGGAGCAGCAGCTCGGACGCGGAGACGTCCTCGCCGATCGAGCGCACGTGCTGGTAGGGCGGCACGGCGGCGCGCACCTCGGCGGCGTCCCCGACGCGGTGCACGTGCTCGCGCATGACCACGCCGTCGTAGCCGTCGGGCAGCGGGTCGCCCGTGTCGACCACGGCGAAGTCGGTGAGCAGCACGGGTGTGGTCTCGGCCGCCCCGACGGTGTCGGCGGCGCGCACCGCGATCCCGTCCATGCCGGCCGCATCGAACGCGGGGGAGGAGCGCCGGGCCCACACGGGCTCGGCCGTCACCCGCCCGACCGCCTCGCCGACGGGCACCCGCACGGCGTCCACCCGCGGAGGGCACCCCGCGGTCGCACACGCGTCCCGCCACGCGTCGAGCGCCTGATCGGCGGGGACGTCGGACACGAACGGCGAGTCGGCGACCACTTGGGAACGGTACGACGTTCCGGGCGGGTGGGGTCCACCCCCCGCTCACCGCGGTCGGGACAACCCCACGTGGATCCGGGGGTGCCCCGCACCGAGCGGCGTGCTGCCCCCATCGTTCCACGCCGTCCCCGGAAGCATTCTTGTGCCCAACAGCGCACCGACCGATCAGGGCATCCAGGTCGGTTCAGCAATGAGGGGGCATCATGCCGATCATCTCCGTTCCCCAGGAGTTCAACGAGGACGACCTCTACGTCGACTTGCGACCGATCTTCGGTCACCCGTTGTTCCTGAAGTGCGAGGGATTCAATTTCGCCGGCTCGGTCAAGTTGAAGGCCGCGAACGAGATGGTCGAGGCCGCGGAGCGCAGCGGTGTCCTGCGGCCGGGGTCCGTGCTGGTCGAGTCCTCGTCCGGGAACCTGGGCGTGGCGCTGAGCATCATCGCGGCGAGCAAGGGCTACAGGTTCCGGTGTGTCACCGATTCCCGCTGCAACCTGGCGACCCGGTTGCTGATGGAGGCTCTGGGCAGCGAGGTGCACGTCATCAGCGATCCCGACCCGGAGAGCGGATACCTCGGCGCGCGCCTGAACTACGTCCGCAATCTCTGCGCCTCCGACGAGCGCTACGTGTGGCTCAACCAGTACACCAACGCCAATGCGTGGAAGGCGCACTACCGCACCACGGGCCCCGCCATCGCACGTCAATTCCCGGGGCTGGACGTGCTCTTCGTCGGGGCCGGCACGACCGGGACGCTGATGGGCTGCGCGCGCTACTTCAAGGACCGGCACCCGTCCGTCCGGATCGTCGCCATCGACCCCGTCGGCTCGGTCAGCTTCGGCACGCCCGCGGCCCGCCGGATGCTCCCGGGCCTCGGCATGAACGTCCGCCCGCCGCTGCTCGACGAGGGTTACGTGGACGAGGTCCTCCACGTCGAGGAGGCCGACGCGATCCGCACCTGCCACCAGCTGGCCCGACGCGGGTTCCTGTTCGGCGGCTCCACCGGCACCGTGGTCAGCGGCGCCACGGCCTGGCTGGCCCGCCACGACGCGCGTGACCTCACCGCGGTCGCCATCGCCCCGGATCTCGGTGAGCGCTACCTCGACACGATCTACCAGAGCAACTGGGTGCAGGACCTCTACGGCGACGTGCTCGACGTCGACGAGCTGTCCGGTGCCCGGGCAGCCTGAGAGGCATGAGATGAGCACGCTGATGCCTGACCCCGCGGCCGAGCTGCAGGCCCCGCGGGAGCAGAGCACGCAGCACCTCGTCCCGCTCGCCGAGCGCGACGACATCCGGCGGTCCATCCCGATGTCCGAGCTCGTGCTGGTCGACCGGTACGAGGCGCAGGGCTGGCGGGTCCGCAACGACGAGCGCCTCGACCGCCTGTTCGAGGAACGCTGCGACTGGGTCCGCACCTACGGCCGGGCGGGCCAGCTCGCGGTCGACTCCGCCGAACAGTCGCTCACGTACGACCAGCTCGACGCCCGGACCAACCAACTCGCCCGCTTCCTGCGCCTGCGCGGTGCGAACGCCGGCGACCGCATCGGCCTGCTGTTCGACCGTCCCGCGGACGCGTACCTGGCGATCCTCGCCGTCCTGAAGATCGGGGCCGTGTACGTCCCCGTGGACCCGGGCTCCCCGGCACACCGCATGGCCGCCATCGTCGAGGACGCCCGGGTGCGCACCGTGCTGTCGTCCTCGGACGTGGTCGACCGGGTGGAGCAGGTCGGACTGCTCGGTGCCGAGATCGTTCGCCTCGACCAGGCAGCGCGGTTGATCAACGAGCAGAGGTCGTACCGGCTCACGGACGCCGAGCGGGGCACGCGGGACTGCTCGCTCGCCTACATCACCTACCGGCAGGGTCCGGACGGGACGCCGACGGGCGTCGCCGTCGACCACCGGAGCGTCTGCAACTTCGTCAAGGTCGCCGCCGAGATGTACGGCATCCGGCCGTGGGACCGCGTCTACCAGGGCGTGCCGGTCGCCGACGACTTCTCGGTCGAGGAGATCTGGGTGCCCTGGGCCGTGGGCGCGACACTGGTGCCCCGACCCGCCGGCGTCAACCTGCTGGGCCAGGACCTCCACGCCTTCCTGACCGCGCAACGCGTCACCGCGATGTGCGGCATCCCGAGCCTGCTCGCCACGCTCGAGCAGGATCTCCCGGACCTGCGGTTCCTGCTGGTGGCCGGGCAGCCCTGCCCACCGGACCTCGTCCGGCGGTGGTACAAGCCCGGCCGGCGGTTCCTGAGCGTCTACGGTCCGTCCGAGGCGACGGTCTCGGCCGCGTGGACCGAGCTGCACCCGGACAAGCCGGCGACCATCGGGATCCCCCTGCCCACCTACAGCACGGTCGTCCTCGACGTCGCGGACCCGTTCCACGCCCTCCCGCACGGGCAGATCGGTGAGATCGGCATCGCCGGCATCGGGCTGACCTGCGGCTACCAGAACCGCGATGACCTCACCGAGAAGACCTTCATCCCCGACTTCCTGGGCATCCCGGCGAACCCGTCGGGTCGGATCTTCCGCACCGGTGACCTCGGTCGGGTCAACCCGGACGGCGAGATCGAGTACCACGGCCGGCTCGACCGGCGGGGAGCGGCGTGCGGCTACCGCGCCGAGCTGGACGAGAGCGAGTCCGCGATGCCGCCGGCTCGCGAGGCCCCGGTGCCGCAGGGCGCCCCGCTGCCGGTTCCGCAGGCCGTGCAGCTGTCGGTGCCGCAGGCGGTCGAGCTGCCCACGCCGCAGACCGTTCAGCTCCCGGTGCCGCAGGCGATCGAGCTCCCGGTGCCGCAGGCCGCCCCGCTCCCGGAGCCGCAGGCCGCCCCGCTGCCGGTTCCGCAGGTTGTCGGGCTTCCCGTGCCGCAGGCGGTCGGGCTTCCCGTGCCGCAGGCGGTCGGGCTTCCCGTGCCGCAGGGGGTCGAGCTTCCCGTGCCGCAGGCGGTCGAGCTTCCCGTGCCGCAGGCGGTCGAGCTGCCTGTTCCGCAGGCGGTCGCGCTTCCGGTGCCACGGGCGTTCGAACTCCCCGTCCCGCAGAACGCGTCCCCCCCGACACCGTTCGTCGACACCCAGCCGACGCAGGTCATCGCGGCCGTCGGGGCCGTCGACGTGGTGGAGTCGCCGACTCCGCCCGCCGGCGGGGCGACGTCGGACGTGGAGCGGGAGTTCGCGGGCCTGCTGGCCGAGGTCATCGGAGCCGAGGTCCCTGTCGATGCGCATTTCTTCGACGACCTCGGCGCCGACTCGATGGTGATGGCGCGTTTCTGCGCCAGGCTCCGCAAGTGCGACGACCTGCCTTCCGTCGCGATGAAGGACGTCTACGCGAACCCGAGCATCGCGGCCCTCGCACGTGCCTTCGCGCCGACGTCCGGCTCCGTCGACAAGGGTCTGGCCACCGCGCTCGCCACGGTTCTTGCCGAGGTCGTCGCTGCCGAGGTCCCTGTCGATGCGCATTTCTTCGACGACCTCGGCGCCGACTCGATGGTGATGGCGCGTTTCTGCGCCAGGCTCCGCAAGCGCGACGACCTGCCCTCCGTCGCGATGAAGGACGTCTACGCGCATCCCACGGTCACCCAGCTGGCCACGGCGTTCGGCACGCGGGCGTCCGCGACCGCCGGCCCGGCCGACTCGTCGGAGCCGCCGGTGCTCGGAACGCAGATCCTGAGTGCCGTCCGGGCGGTCCGCACGGTCCGCGTCGCGCGGCACCGGCAGGCGCCGACCCGCAAGCAGCGGTACCTCCTCTGCGGCGCGCTGCAGCTCCTGTTCCTCGTCGCCTACCCGTCCCTCACCGGCTACGCCCTCATCGGCGGCGTCGACTGGATCGCGGACGCCACCGCGCCGGTCGACATCTACCTGCGGTCGGTCGTGGTCGGTGTCGCGTCGTTCGTAGGCCTTTGCGGGCTTCCGGTCCTGCTCAAGTGGGTGCTCGTCGGCCGGTGGAAGCCGCAGGAGGTGCCCGTCTGGAGCCTCGCGTACTTCCGCTTCTGGGTCGTCAGGACGCTGGTCCAGCGGAACCCGATGGCCCTGTTCGTCGGCACGCCCCTCTACGCGTTCTACCTCAGGATGCTGGGTGCGAAGGTCGGGCGCGGCGTCGCGGTCTTCTCGAAGAACGTGCCCGTCTGCACCGACCTGCTCACCCTCGGCGACGGCGCCGTGATCATGAAGGACTCGTTCTTCACCGGCTACCGAGCCCACAACGGCGTGGTCCAGACCGGCGCGGTCACCCTCGGCAAGGACGCCCTCGTCGGCGATCACACCGTGCTCGACATCTGGACGTCCCTGGGCGAGGGTGCCCAGCTCGGCCACTCCTCGTCACTGCACGCAGGCCAGACGGTCCCCGACGGGGAGCGCTGGCACGGTTCCCCCGCGCAGCGCACGGACGTCGACTACCGCCGCGTCGGCGACACGGCGTGCGGCACGGTGCGCCGGGTCGTGTTCACGGTCGTGCAGCTGCTGAACCTGCTCCTGCTGACCCTGCCGCTGGCGACCGGCGGCGTGATCCTGCTGCTCGCCGCGGTCCCGCAGGTCACGGCACTGCTCGGCAACGGACCGCTGGCGTTGTGGGACTGGACGTTCTACCTGTACGCGCTGGTCGCATCGGCCGCGCTGATGTTCGGCTTCCTGTTCGTCGGACTGGTGTTCGTGTTCACCGTCCCGCGAGTGCTCGGTCTCGCGATCCGGCCGGGCAAGGTCTACCCGCTGTACGGCTTCCACTACTGGGCCCACCGGACGATCGCGCGCCTGACCAACGTCAAGTTCTTCGCGTTCCTCTTCGGGGACAGCTCGTACATCGTCCATTACCTGCGTGGCCTCGGCTACGACCTCTCCCGCGTGGAACAGACCGGTTCGAACTTCGGCCAGCGGGTGAAGCACGACAACCCGTTCCTGAGCTCGGTCGGCACCGGAACCGTGGTCGCGGACGGGCTGTCGATCATCAATGCCGATTTCTCGAGCACCTCGTTCCGGGTGTCCCGGACGTCGATCGGCGCCCACAACTTCCTCGGCAACAACATCGCGTACCCGTCCCAGGGGCGTACCGGCGACAACTGCCTGCTCGCCACGAAGGTCATGGTCCCGATCGACGGGCCGATCCGGGAAGGTGTCGGGCTGCTGGGCTCGCCCAGCTTCGAGATCCCGCGATCGGTGCAGCGTGACATCGGGTTCGACCTGGACAGCGGCGAGCAGCGTCGTCGCCTCGCCGCCAAGAACAGGCACAACCTCGTCACGATGGTGCTGTTCCTGTTCGTCCGGTGGTTCTACGTCTTCGCGCTGACGCTCATCGCGATGCTCGCCGCCGACCTCCACCACTCGTGGGGTGCAGCGGTGGTCGTGCCCGCCAACGCCCTCGCCCTCCTGGTCGGGGTCACCTGGTTCGTACTGGTCGAGCGGGCCGTCACCGGACTGCAGGCGTTGCGGCCGGATGGCTGCTCGATCTACGACCGCTCCTTCTGGCGGCACGAACGCTTCTGGAAGGTGCCTGCCCAGGCGTACCTGCTGATGTTCAACGGCACGCCGTTCAAGAACGTGATCTGGCGGATGCTGGGCGTCCGGATCGGCGAGCGGGTGTTCGACGACGGTTGCGCGTTCGTCGAGAAGACCTTCGTCAGCATCGGCGACGGGTGCACGCTCAACGCCGGCAGCATCGTGCAGTGCCACTCGCAGGAGGACGGTGCTTTCAAGTCCGACCGCACCGCGATCGGTGCCGGCTGCACCCTCGGTGTCGGCGCATTCGTCCACTACGGCGTGACGATGGGCGAGCATTCGGTGCTCGCCGCCGACTCCTTCCTCATGAAGGGCGAGGAGATGCCGCCGAACGCGCGGTGGGGCGGAAACCCCGCGAAGAAGATGCGCGAGCAATCCGCTGATCTGCAGGTGCGCCGGATCAGCATCGACGACAACCGCGCCGCTGTGCTCGTCCGCGGCGAACAGGACCCGGCAAGGAGAGGAACGATTCGATGAACACGCAGATCGAGACCGGCCGGGAGTTCTGGCGGGGAGTCCTCTCCGCGGGCGGCGCGACCGCCATCCCGCGGTGGACGCTCGACCCGGTCCCGGGCGTCGCCGAGCACGTCACGCCGCTGTCCGGCGACCTCGTCGCAGCGATGCGTCGGTTGGCCGGCGGGATGGAGCTGCCGCTGCACTCGCTCGTGCTGACCGCGCACGCGAAGGTGCTGGCGGCGCTGTCCGGGGAGCAGGACGTCGTGACCGGCTACGCCGCCGGGCCGGCCGGGCGGGCACTGCCCTGCCCGCTCACCACCGAGCCCCGCTCGTGGCGGTCGATGCTGGAGGCCGCCGCGCCGGTCGAGATGGACGTCGTGCGGCACCGGGCGTTCGACGTGGACGAGCTGAAGGACGAGCTGGGCGTCGCCGGGCCGAGGTTCGAGACCGAGTTCGACCCGATCGACACCCTCGTCACCGGGCCCGATCTCGCCGATGACGTCGTGCTCCGGGTCGGGCTGACGAACGGCGGCGGCGCACTGCGGCTGAGGTACCGCGCCGACGCGCTCGACGCCCGCAGCGTGGAGCGGATCGCGGGTTACCACGTCGCTGCGCTCGCGTCGATGGCCGCCGACCCGGACGCCGAGCACGGGCGGGCGCGCCTCCTGTCGGCCGAGGAGCTGCGCATCCAGCTCGACGGGCTCGCCGGACCGCGCCGGGAGCTGCCCGACCGCCGCTTCCACGAGCTGTTCGAGGAGCGCGTGCGGATGCATCCGGACGCCGTCGCCGCCGTGCACCGCGACCGGCAGTGGACCTACCGGGAGCTCAACGCGCGGGGGAACCAGCTGGGGCGGGCGCTGCTGGCGCGCGGGCTGCGCCGCGAGGGCGTGGTCGCGGTGGTGACCGAGCGGAACCTCGACTGGATGGCCGCCGTGATCGCGATCTTCAAGGCAGGCGGGGTGTACCTGCCCATCGAGCCGCACTTCCCAGCCGACCGCATCGCGAGGACGCTGTCCCGGGCGGACTGCACGCTGGTGCTGACCGAGCTCGGCAGCACCACCACGCTGGACAAGGCCCTCGTCAGCCTCCCGGGGGTGCAGCAGGTGTTCGTCGACGCCGCGTACGCGGAAGAGCACGGCGAGGACGACCTCGGCGTGGTGGTGACGGCGGACCAGCTCGCCTACATCTACTTCACGTCCGGCTCCACCGGCGAGCCGAAGGGCGCGATGTGCGAGCACGCCGGCATGCTCAACCACCTCCACGCCAAGATCGCCGACCTCGGCATCCGCGAGGGCGATGTGGTCGCGCAGGTCGCGCCGCAGTGCTTCGACATCTCGCTGTGGCAGCTGGTGTCGGCGCTGCTGGTCGGCGGGCGGACCGTCCTGGTCGAGCAGGACGTGATCCTGGACGTCGCGCGTTTCATCGACACGGTCGAGCGCCAGCAGGTCGGGGTCGCGCAGGTCGTGCCCTCCTACCTCGAGGTCGTCCTCTCCTACCTGGAGCAGCACCCCCACGAGCTGCCGCATCTGCGCTGCGTCTCGGCAACGGGCGAGGCCCTCAAGATCGAGCTCGCCCAGCGCTTCTTCGCCGCCCGGCCCGGGACCGCCCTGGTCAACGCCTACGGGCTGACCGAGACCTCCGACGACACCAACCACGAGGTCATGCACAGCGCGCCCGACGGGGACCGCATGCCGCTCGGCCCCGCGGTGCAGAACGTCAACGTCTACGTCGTCGACGAGCACCTCGATCCGGTGCCGCTCGGGGCTCCGGGCCTGATCGCCTTCTCGGGCGTCTGCGTGGGGCGCGGGTACATCAACGATCCCGAGCGCACCGCCGCCGCGTACCTGACCGACCCGCACCGCCCCGGCCAACGCCTCTACAAGGGCGGCGACTACGGCCGCTGGCGGCCGGACGGCAAGCTGGAGTTCCTCGGGCGTCGCGACAGCCAGGTGAAGATCTCCGGCTTCCGCATCGAGATCGGCGAGATCGACAACGCCCTGCTGCGCGTGCCCGGCGTCCGCGACGGCGCGGTCGTCGTGGCCGAGCGGCCCGACCGGGGAAAGCACCTGATCGCCTTCTACGCCGGCGAGGAAGCCGTCGAGGTGGACCTCCTGCGGGCCCGGCTGGGGGCGTCGCTCCCGCACTACATGGTCCCGGTCGCGTTCCACTGGCGGGAGAGCCTGCCGCTGACGGCCAACGGCAAGATCGACACCAAGGCGCTCACCGCCCTGGCCGCCGACCTGGTGGTCACGACCGACGAGGACGACCGCACCCCGCCGGTCACGCCCACCGAGGTGCGGCTCGCGACCGTGTGGGCGCAGATGCTCGGTGTCGAGGCGGACCGGATCGGCCGGCGGGACCACTTCTTCGACCTGGGCGGATCCTCGCTGTCCGCGGTGAAGCTCGCGGTCGTTCTCGATCGCGTCGTGTCCCTGAAGGACGTCATCAAGCACCCGGTGCTGGCCGATCTCGCCGAACTGATCGACAGCAGGCCCCCGGCCGAGGAGCCGGCGGACACCGACCGGAACCTCGCCGTCTCCTGCCGATACGCCTGATTGATCCGATCCGAGTCCACCACGCGAACGAACCCGACCAGAGGAGATCGCAATGTCGTCCCCACACCTGGCGCCACCGCTCGACGTCGAGCTGCGTCCCGGGCGGACCCCGCTCCTGCACGTCGAGCCCACCGCCGACGCCGCGGGCTGGACGGCCCAGCACCGGGACGGGCTGCGGGCCGTCGTGACGCAGCACGGCGCCGTTCTCGTCCGTGGCCTGGGTCTGCGGAACGCCGCCGAGGTCGCCGCCGTGTACCAGCGCCTCGGCACCGGCCTGATGGCCGAACGGGAGGCCTTCGCGCCGCGCCAGACCTACGTCGAGGGCATCTACTCCTCGACGAAGTGGCCCGCGAACCAGCCGATGTGCATGCACCACGAGCTGAGCTACACCCTCGAGGTCCCGTCGCTGATGCTGTTCGCCTGTCTCACCCCGCCGAAGGCCGGCGGAGTGACCGGCGTGGCCGACTCGTCGGCCGTGATGAACCAACTGCCCCCGGACCTGGTGCAGCGGTTCGCGCGTGAGGGGTGGATGCTCGTCCGCAACTACAACGACGAGATCGGCGCGTCCTACGCCGACGCGTTCGGCACGGACGACCGCGGCGCCGTCGAGGCCTACTGCCGGGCGAACGCGATCCAGTTCGAGTGGCGGCCGGACGGCGGCCTGCGCACCCGGCAGCGCCGCCACGCGCTGGTCGGACACCCCACCACCGGGCAGGCGTGCTGGTTCAACCAGATCGCCTTCCTCAACGAGTGGACGATGGACCCCGACGTGCACGAGTACCTGGTGGAGGCCTACGGCGCCGACGGCCTGCCGTTCACGACCTGCTTCGGCGGCGGCGAACCGGTCGGCGCGGACATCGTCGAGCTGCTCAACCGGGTTTACGAGGCGAACACCCTCCGCGAGCCCTGGCAGGCCGGTGACCTGCTGCTCGTCGACAACGTGCGGATGGCGCACAGCCGCGAGCCCTACGAGGGGGAGCGCGAGGTGCTCGTGGGCATGAGCGCACCGCTGCGCATGCCGGTGCCGGCGGGTGTCCAGTGACCGGCGTGCCGCCGTTCGCGGTGATCTCGGGTGCCCAGGTCCAGCGCGCGTTGCAGGGCCGGGAGAAGCAGGTCGTGGAGCTGGTCGAGGCCACCTACCGGCTGCACGGCGCCGGCGACTCGGTGAACCCACCGTCCTACTTCCTGCGGTTCCCGGACCGCCCGACCGCCCGGATCATCGCGCTTCCCGCGTCGATCGGCGGGCCGATCAAGGTGGATGGCCTCAAGTGGATCTCCAGCTTCCCGGAGAACGTCTCTGCCGGGATCCCGCGGGCCTCGGCCGTGCTGATCCTCAACGACCACGACACCGGCTACCCGTTCGCCTGTCTGGAGAGCTCGATCATCAGCGCCACGCGGACAGCGGCGTCGGCAGCCCTGGGGGCCGACCGGCTCACGCGGGGGCGGGCGCGTCCGGCGCGCATCGGGTTCGTCGGGACGGGCCTGATCGCCCGCTACATCCACACCTTCCTGGCCGGTACGGGCTGGACGTTCGACGAGATCGGCGTGCACGACCTGTCCGCCGACAGCGCGGCCGGCTTCCGCGCGCACCTGGAGCGGTCCGGGGTGGCGGGCCGCATCACCGTGCACGACACCGCCGAGGAGCTGATCCGGTCGTCCGACCTGGTCGTCTTCGCCACCGTGGCGAGCAAGCCGTACATCCACGACGTGTCGTGGTTCGCGCACAACCCGGTGGTGCTGCACGTGTCCCTGCGCGACCTCGCGCCGGAGATCCTGCTCGCGTCGACCAACATCGTCGACGACGTCGAGCACTGCCTCAAAGCCGACACCTCGCCGCACCTGGTCGAGCAGCTGACCGGCAGCCGGGACTTCCTCCACGGCACACTCGACGACGTCATGGCCGGGCGCCTGAGCGTGCCGGCGGACCGCCCGGTCGTGTTCTCGCCGTTCGGCCTCGGCGTGCTCGACCTCGCGGTGGGCAAGTACGTCTACGACGAGGTGGCCCGCTCCGGTGAGCTGCACGTCATCGACGGCTTCTTCCACGACCTGAGCCGCCACGGCTGACGGCTCGGCGGGCGCACTCTGCCTGGGGGGTACTCGTGCTGTCTGCCGCGCTGCGGCTCGTGGCGGTCCTGGTCCCGCTCGCGTCGCTGCTGGTGGGGGCCGGGATCGCCACTGCGGCGCCGGGCGGGTCCGGGCTGGTGATCGAGCCGGACCACGTCGAGCCCGGCGCCCGGGACGTCACGCTCGTCTTCCACATGACCGACGGCGCGGCGCCCGCCACCGGGTTCCGGCTGTTCCTGCCCACCGGGCGGCCGCTGGTCGGCGTCACGGCGCCGACCCCGCCCGGGTGGGCGGTGGAACTCACCACGACCGTGCTCCCGGGTCCCGCCCCGAGCGCGGACGGCCCCGTGACCGAGATCGTGTCGGCTGTCGCGTGGACGGCCACGGAGCCCCGGGCCGCCGGAGCGGTGGACTTCACCTTGCACGTGGACCTGATGCCGGAAGGGGCGGGTCCGGTCCGCTTCCGGGCGTCCCGCACGGACGCGGCCGGGAGCACGGTCGAGTGGACGGACAGCTGGGCCGAGGGCGGTCCGAAACCGGCGCACGACGCGCTGAAACTCGCCCTGGGCACCCCCCGACCCGCGCCGGTGGCGGCCGATCACGGCGACCACCACGGTAAGGCGATCGCCGTCCCCCCGCCGCCCCCGGCGACCCCAGCAGGCAAAGCGACAACGGTGACTGCGGTGCTGGCCGCCACAACGGCCCTGGTAATGCTCCTGAGGGCGCTGTCCCGCCGCCAACGCCGCCACCTGGACCGCAGTATGGAGCCGTAGTGCTGTCTGAGAAGGCTGAAAACCGCATTATGGCTCCATAGTGTGCTTGTGGATAGCCTGTGGATGGCTGTTTGACCTGCACTGGCTTCTGCTGCAGTTTGCTCTTGTGGCTCTTCCTCCGTTGCCTCCGCTGTTGTGTGGGTCCGAGGCCGTGGCATGCGGTGTACTCACGCGCGCCCAGCTGCGCGGAACCGGGGTGCGCAGGCTCTGCCGGGACGTCTACACGGCGTCCGGTACGCGGCTCACTCACGAGCTGCGCTGCCGCGCAGTCGCGATGGCGCTCCCGCAGGGCACCGTGATCACCGGTCGATCGGCCGCCACGCTGCGTGGAGTGCGCCTGTGCTGGCCGGAGGACGATGTTCAGGTCCTCGCGCCGCTGGAGGCGCGGCTCGGCCGACGCAGCGGTCTGGACGTTCGGCGGACCGCGATCGCGCCGGACGAATGGGAGCCGTGGTCGAATGGCCGGATCGCCACACCTCTCCGCATGGCCCTCGACCTGCTGCTCGCCCGCCCGCTGCCTGATGCGGTCGCAGACCTGGATGCCGTGCTGCGCGCCGGGAAGGTCGGGCGAGCGGCCGTTGCGCAGATGGTCGCGGAGCGGTCCGACAACGGGATCGTCCTCGCGCGCCGCGCCGTCGAGCTCACCGATCCGCGCGCCGAGTCGCTGCCGGAGTCGAAGATGCGTGTGCACCTCGTGCTGGATGGCCTCGACCCGTGCCCCAGTACTGGATCGAGGACACCGGCGGTCGCATCGCCCGCGTCGATCTCGCGCTCCCGAAGCACAAGCTCGCGATCGAGTACGACGGCGACTGGCGCGACGGCGAGTCGTGGGCGCTGAACCGCGACCGAGACCGCTTGAACCGCGTCCACGCGCTGAACTGGCGAGTGGTCTTCGTAACGGCCCCATTGCTACGCAACGTGCAAGGAATGCTGCAGACGGTACGAGCAGCAATCCCGAGCTGAGCACTATGGAGCCACAGTGCTGTTCTCGGCCCGTGGAAACAGCACTATGGCTCCATAGTGCGCCGGGTGCATTCGTCGCGTAGGTGTTGTTGGGTGCGGCGGAGACCGTCGCGGGTTGCCTTCGTCGCCACCAGGAGGAAGGCGTCGGCGTAGTGGCGGACGCGTGACTTCGCTCTCGTGCGGCTCGTCTCCAGCTGCCGCTTGCGTTCCCCGGTCAGGGTGGCGCCGCCCAGCAGGAGTGCGGTGGCGAGCGCGCCGGCCACGATCACCCACACCGGGAGGCTCACCCCCGCGAAGCGCGGCAGGATCAGCGCCATCATCAGGCCGCCGTACGCGGACATCACCAGGCTGCGGCTGCGCGTCGCGAGGGGACGGCGGACCCCTCTGGGTGCGTCGCGGGCCGGCAGGTGGCCGAAGAGGTCGGGCGGCTCGGCAGGTGCCGGCCGCGGCAACGGCTCTCCGCCGAGCTCCCGCTCCAGTGCCGCGGTGACCTCAGCGGTGCGGTCCGCCAGCAGCGCGACCGTCTGCTCGCCCTCGTACGCGAGGCGGGCGCGAAGCCAGGTGTCGAGGTCGTTCCAGTCCCGCCTGGGGTCGCTCGCCTCCACGACGCCCTCGGCGTCGGCGATCGCCGCGCGCACGCGGCAGCGCAGGTCGAAGTCCACGTCGGAGGACGCGGCGGCCATGCCGTCGGAGAGCACCTGCTGCCAGCGCGGGCGCTCGGGGCTCTTGCGGTCGGACGCGGTGCGAGGCCGGCGTCCGGCGGTGCGGGGCGAGGGAGGGACAACGGTCCGGCCGGTGTCGTGCGCAACCCGCTCGGCGATGTCGTCGAGGCGCCGGGCGAGCGCGGGGATGCCGGACGCAGCGGCGAGCGCGCGGTCGCCCGCGGCGACGGCCTGGCCGTGCACGTCGACCGACACCGCGAAGGGAGCGACGGCGGTGCCGGTGGCCCGCAACCGCTCGAGGTCGGCGTCGAGCACCTCCCGCCAGGAGGAGTGCCGGTCGATCGCGGTGACGGCGAGCAGGATGGTGGGGGAGCGGCGGCGCAGGGTGCGCACGAGGTCGAGCTCGGCGGCCCCGATCACGTGCGTGGCGGAGGCGATGAGCACGACGGCGTCGACCGCGGTGCCCAGCGGGCCGCCGGGGTGGTCTCCGGTGAACGTGACACGGTCGGACCCGGCGCTCAGCAGGGCGGTCGCGAGTGCGGTCCGGTCCTGCTGCGTGCCGCCGGCCACCTGCACGGTGATCGGGGTGGCCGCGTGGTGCCGAGACGCCGGGGGCCGGTCGGTGAGGTCCGACCGGCCTCCGGCCCGCGCTGCGCCGCTGGCCGCACCCGGGACGTCCTGAGGCGTCCGAGCTGCGGTCTCCGGCACGGGCTGCGCGTTCATGATCTCGGTCCGAGTGCGGTGGCGAGGATCAGGCGTACTCGTAGTCCTCGCAGTCCTCGTCCTCGTCCTCGTAGTCGACCTCCTCGAAGTCCTCCTCGTCCTCGTCCTCGTGCTCGTCCTCGAAGTCGACCTCTTCGTAGTCTTCGCAGTCCGACATGCTCTCCGCCTTTCGGTGGAAACGGGCCGCGGGACCGATTCCCGCAGTTTTTCTGCCCGGGAATAGAATGGCGAACGACGGGCGCCGAAAACATCGAGCAGACCCCACGACCCGGGGAGCTGGCACCCGCGCTCCCGTGGGGGACACCCCTCCTCCCGACGAGGCCGGACATGCAGCGAGCCCGGCCGCGCGGGGAGGCGACCGGGCTCGGGACGAGGCGTTGGTGGTTCAGGGTCCGGGGCTGAGGTCGGCACCGATCTCGCGCAGCCGCGGGGCGTGCGCACGGGCGTGGTGGCCGCAGAACAGGAGCTCCCCTCCGGCCGGCAGTAGCGCCCTGACCTGCGCTGCAGCGCCACAGCGGTCGCAGCGGTCGTGGCGGGTGAGCGCGGCGTGGACGGTGTGGGCGACGGCGGTGGTCATCACGCCGCCTCCGTCCCGATCAGCGCACGGCCGGACGCGGTGAGCAGGGCCGATCCCGTGTCCGAGGCAGCGGCGATCAGGCCGGCCTCGGTGAGACGGGACCCGGCGAACTGGTCGGCGAAATACAAACCGTCGACGACTAGTGCACCGCCGGCCGGGGAAATTCGGCACCGGCCGGCGGCGACGGCCCGGAGAACAGCACGATCACGATTGGTGAGGGGGGCGGCGGTGGTGCTCATCGTCGTTCTCCTTCCGGGCCGGAGTTTCCGTGACCCTTGAAGGATGCCCGCCGATCATGAGTTGATACATGACGGTGTCCCTACCAAACCAGAGGGGCGACCCGCCATTCTCGGGTGGGGTCAACCCCACCCGGCTCAGCCGGCGAGGTTCAGCAGGGTGAGCGTGCCGTCCTCGAGGTTCGTGACGTAGCCGGTGGTGCCGTCCGGGTGCACCGCGACGGACGTGGGCGATGCCCCGGTCGGGATGGTGGCGGTCACGGTCATCGTGTCGACGTTGATCACCGACACCGAGTTGTCCTCGACGTTGGCGGTGTAGGCGAACCGGCCGTCCGGTGCCCAGGTGATGTCCTGGGGCTTCTTCCCCACCGGGATCCTCGCCACGACCTGCTCGGTGCCCGTGTCGATCATCGTGACGGTGCTGGAGTCGTAGTTGACGTTGGCCACGAGCGGTCGCGTCGGATGCACCGCCACGCTGTGCGGGCTGGTGTCCACGGGTACCTCGGCGATCACGGTGTTGTTCGACATGTCGAGCACCGACACCACGTTGGACTCGTGGTTCGCGATGTAGCCGCGCGTGCCGTCGGTCGAGAACTCGATCCAGTGCGGGTTGGGGGCCACCGTGATCTCGGTCGTGACGGTGTTGGTCGCGGTGTCGATGACGGAGACCGTGCCCGAGTCGTGGTTGGGCACGTACAGCGACTTCCCGTCGCAAGTGACGGCGGCGAGGTACGGCCTGGTGCGCACGGGGATCGTGGCGACCATCGAGTTGGTGGTGGTGTCGAGCACACCGACGGCGGCGATCGTGCGGGCGTCGTTCCAGATGCTGACGTAGATGGTCCTGCCGTTCGGTGCGAACGACAGGAACTGCGGCGGGCCCGCCGCCACCGGGATCGTGGCCGTCACCCGGTTCACCGCGGTGTCGACGACCGTGACGACACCGGCAGCGCGGTTCGCGATGTAGGCCTGCCGCCCGTTGGGCGAGACGACGACGAATCCGGAGGTGGCTCCGGCCGGAACCGTGGGGCCCAGCGACGGCACCGGCACGCTCGACGCCGGAGCGGCGGCGGGTGACGGCGCTGCTGCCGGTGGCCCGGGCGCGGCTGCCGGAGGCTCCGGCACAGCCGCCGGAGGTGCCGGTTGCGCGGTGGGCGGCTGCTCGTCGGCCCGGAACTGATCGACCGCGACGTAACCGATCCCGCCGACCACGGCGAGCAGTGCGATCACCGCTGCCACGACGAGCAGAACGCGGTTCCGGCCGCTCCGGCTGCCGCCCAGAGGGGGTGGCGGCGGTGGACCGGGGGGTGGTCCGAACCCCGGTCGGCCTTGCGTCACGTCGGGAGCGCCCGATCGTGGACGATCGGATCCCGGGTGCCCGGCGGGCGCCGCCTGGTGCGGTGGAGCGCCCGTCCCGGCCACGGGGGGCGGTGTCATGCGCGTTGCCGCGAGCCCACCGCCCTCGTCGCGTTCCTGCGGGACCGCAGGTGCGCCGTGACCTCCCGCTGATGCGCCGGCCGGCGCATCAGCGGGAACGGCCTTCGGGAACTCGCCGACCGGCGTGGTCGGGGCCCCACCGGCCCCATCGCCGCGCACCGTGCCCCCGCCGACGCGCGCGAGGCCGGCGGCACCCAGGGCAACGGCGTACTTCGGGTGTGCGTCGACCACCGTCGGACGGCCGAGCTCCTCGGAGATCATTCGCGACACGAGTGGGATCCGTGACGATCCGCCGACCAGCAGCACGGCGGAGAGCTGGCTCGGCTCGACCTGGGCCGAGCGCAGCGTGCGAACGAGCGTGCCGATCGTGGACTCGACGGGGGCGCGGATCATGTCCTCGAACTCGGCCCTCGTCAGCCGCACGTCGAAATGTCGGTTGGGAAGGAACACCGGGATCGTCGTCTCGGTGTCGATCGAGAGCGCTTCCTTGGCCAGCACGCAGTCCTGGTTCAGCCGGGCCAGCGCGACGGCGGTCTGCGGGTCGCTCATGTCGAGCTCGCTGAGCGCACCGCCGGCCACGTAGTTGACGTGGGAGAGGATCGATTCGTCGAAGTCGACGCCGCCGAGGCGCTCGATCCCCTCGGGAACGCCGAGGATCTCGATGCCGCCGGCGTGCTTGCGCAGTACGGTGGCGTCGAAGGTGCCCCCGCCCAGGTCGTACACGGCGATGATCTCGCCGTCGGACAGCTGGCGGGACGCGGCGTAGTGGGCAGCCGCGGCCTCCGGCTCGGTGACCATCCGTGGTGCCGTGAGCCCCGCGATGTGGGGGACCTCGTCGAACAGTTCCCTCCGGAACGGCCCCCAGTTGGCCGGATGAGTGAGAACCACGCTGTCCGGCTTGATGCCCTCGGTCTCGGTGACCCGGGTGAGGACGTCGTGGAGCAGGGTGCCGAGCAGCACGGTGACCGCGTACGGCGTGCCCCCGAGCATCACCGGCGTCGGGTCGCCGAGGCGGCGCTTGAACTCGCGTCCGATCCGGTCCGGGCTGCTGACCGCCCGGCGGGCGGCGGCGTCGCCGGAGACGAGGGCGCCGTCCTCGCGCAGGTACACCACGGCGGGTGTCACCACCGAGCGGTCGCCGAGGGTGAACATCTCGACTCCGGTGTCGCTGGCCAGCGCGGCCGCGACGAACGTCGTTCCGAGGTCCACTCCGAGGTGATAGCCCACGTCTCCTCCCGAGAACGGCTCGTGTGCCCCGTCGCCGCCCGGGGGCCTGCTATTACCGTTCTGGCCGGATCCTGGGCGAACAAGGGGGACAGCCCTACCCGAGGTGGGGTGCACCCCATTCACTGATACATGGCGTCGCCGGACGATGACTGCATGATGCTCGAGCCAGCGCAGCGCGCCGGCGACGCTCCCCGCACCGCCTCCGAGCAGGGCCCGTCTCCTGAATCGCCGCGCCCCCCGGCGCCGTCCCCCGAACCCGTCACCCGACTCTCCGCCCCCACGAGGGAGGCCCGACTCCGCGCCGAACGTGAGCAGTGGTGGATGCGCCGCAGCGTGGAACGGCAGTTGCACGACGGCGCAGCACTGCGGATCTCCGCGCTCACGCTGCAGCTCGGGCTGCTGCGCCATCGTGCCGCGAAGGCCGAATGCGACCTCCATGCTCACATCGACGACTTCCAGAACGAGCTGCACGCCGTGCTGCAGGAACTGCGGGACGTCTCCAGCAAGATCTACCCCCCGCTGCTCGACGAGGCAGGCCTCGGGCCGGCCCTGCGTGAGGCGGCCGACCGGATGGACGTGCCGGTGCGGGTGGACGCCCCCGATGACCGGTTCGGACCCGCGGCCGAGGGCGCCGCCTACTTCGCCGTGGTCGGGTGCCTGGAGGCCCTTCCGGCCGGCACAGCCACTCTCGACGTCGTCGTGCGGCGGGAGGACCACACGCTCGCCGTGGACGTCGTCGGCGTCGAGGTGCGCCACGCCGACGCGATGCTGGGGGCCGTCCGGCGCCTGGACGGTGCGATCGACGTGGCGGGCGGACCGCACTTCGGCACTATCACTGTGAGGATCCCATGCGAGTAGCGCTTGCCGAGGACGGAGCTCTCTTCCGCGAGGGCCTGCTCATGCTCCTGGAGGCGGCGGGGCACGAGGTCGTGGGCAGCACCGCCGACGGCGACTCCCTCGTCAAGCTCCTGGCCGAGGAACCGGCGGACATCGCCATCCTCGACATCCGCATGCCGCCCGAGCCGGACGGCGGCCTGGTCACGGCGGAACGCCTGCGTGCCGCGCACCCGGACATGGGGCTGCTGTTCCTGTCCCACTACGCCGAGTCGCACTACCTGATGCGCATCCTGCAGATCGGGACGGAGGCCATCGGCTACCGCCTCAAGGAGAAGGTCGGGAGCGTTGACGTCCTCAGCGACACGCTCGCGCGGATCAGCAGCGGTGAGATCGTCATCGAGCCGGTGCTCGCCAGGCGGCTGGTGGAGCGTCCGCGCGGGGAGCGGAAGGGGGTCATCTCCACGCTGTCCGAGCGCGAGCTCGACGTGCTGCGTCTCATGGCGGAAGGCCGGTCGAACAACGGCATCGCCGGGCAGCTCTTCGTCACGCCGAAGGCGGTCGAGAAGCACATCGCCAACATCTTCGGGAAGCTGAACCTGCACGCCGACACCACTGAGCACCACCGCAGGGTGCTGGCTGTGCTCACCTACCTGCGCTCCCAGCGCGACGGCGACTGACGACCATCGATGGCTTCCCCTCGCCCGTCCGCCCGATTGGCCTGCGTCGCCGTGGCGCATAGCGTGACGAAGCTGGACCCGGACCCGATCAGGCGTGGATCGGGAGCACCATGAATCGGACGATCGTGGCGCGGTCGCTGCGGGCGTTGCTCGTCGCCTGCGGCGTGATTGTCGTGCTCGTCGTCGTGGTCGAATGGTCGGGCCGAGTGCTCGGGCCCGGCCCGCTCGAGATCCTGATGCCGTTCGTGGCCGTCGTTCTCGCCGCGCTCGGGCTCGGGGCCGTCCAGCCGCGGATCGATCGCGTCGTCGAACGACTCACCCACCACCGCGAGGTCACGCCGTACTCGTCGCTCGCGGCGGCCGCGGCGCGCATCCGGGCGGGAGCGCTGGAGCAGGCGCTGCCGGGGCTCGCGCAGGTGCTCGCCGACGGCACCGGCGCCACCAGGGCGGTCGTGTGGCTCGCCGTCGGCGACCGGCTGGTGGGAGCGGCGGAGCACCCGTCGCCGGGCTCCGAGAACCGGGCCGATGCCGTGGAGAACCTGGCGGTGCTGCTCGCTCGACCGGAAGTCGACCACGTCGTCCCCGTGCTGGACGGCACGGTCCTACGCGCGGCGCTCACGATCACCAAGCCCGGCGCGCCCATCACCCCCGGCGACAAGGAGCTCGTCCGGGACGTCGCCAACGGTGCCGCGCTGCTGCTGCGCGGCGTGGCGCTCAACGCCGAGCTCGCGGAGCGGGTGCGCCGCGCCGACGACCTCGCCCAGGAGCTGCAGGCATCGCGGCAACGCCTCGCGCGGGCGCGGGAGGTGGAGCGCAGGCGGCTGGTCATGGAGCTGGGCAACGCGACGAGCGTCCGGCTGGCTGCCCTGCGCAGCGACGTCGCGGCCGCCGGTGCCGAGCTCTGCCACACCCCCGAGGACGCGGAGTCGGTGCAGCGTGCGCTCACACGGGCCCGGGTCGCGCTCGACGAGCTCCTCGACCGGTTCCGCCTGATCGCCCGCGGCGTCTACCCGGCCGTGCTGCGCGACCAGGGGCCCGCGGCGGCCCTCGACGACGTCGCGGCCGACCTGGCCCGGCCGGTGCGGTTGACCGGCGGCCTCGGCGGTCGCCTGGACTACGAGATCGAATCGGGGGTCTACTACGTCGTCACGGCGGCTCTGGCCGCTCTCGCGGGTGGCGCGGGTGACGGTGAGCTGCACGTGCACCTCGACCGCGCGGACGGCACGGTCATGGTGCGCATCGAGGACCCGGCCGCGACCAAGAGCCCGGAGGCCCTCCGCGGCGCTCTCGCCGACGAGCGCGAGCGGCTCACGGCGCTCGGCGGTGACTTCACGATCACGGCGGACACCATGACGACCGAGGCGGCGGGAGGCTCGGTCGAGCTGTGCATCCGCCTGCCCGACCGGCTCGAGCCGGTCGTCGACAGCAGTGTCGGCGATGAGCTGAGGACACCATGACCGCCGTCGCGCGCCGTGTCCTCGCCGTCGCCGCCTTCTGGGCGCTCGTGGTCGCCTGCGCCGTGCTGTCACTGCTGTCGCTCGCCGCCGGCGCGGTCGGGTGGGCGGCGTCCCGGGAACCGCTGATCGGCTGGCTCGGTCTGCAGGGTGTCCTCGACTACGGCCTCAGCGTGCTCGCGCTCGTCGCCGCGGGTGTGTTGGTCGCCGGCAGGGACAAGAGCTGGTCGAGCCGGCTGCTGCTGCTCGCGATGGTCGCGTCGGCCGGGGCCTTCAACGTGCAGGCGATTGCCGTGGTCATGGTGGTCGACGTGGCGACGGGCCTGCAGATCGGCCTGTTCCACCAGGAGTTGCTCCCGGCGATCGCGGTTGCGGCCTACGTCCTCGCGTTGCTGGTCTTCCCGCCCGAGCGCGAGCCCGGCGCCGTCCGGTCGGCCCGCACCGCACTGGTACTGGCCGGTGCCGGAGCGCTGCTGCTGGCCGGGTTCGGCTCCGTACTGCTGTCGCCCATCGTGAGCTGCGTGCTGTTCTTCGGGTTCCTCGGGCCGGTCGTCGGTGTCATGGTCCTGCCCAGTCAGATCAGGACCGCCCCGACGGCGACGGCGCGCACGCAGGCGCGACTGCTGTTCAGCGTGGTCGCGGTCGCATCCGCCATCGCGATCGTCCTCGCCGTGATCACGATCCTGATGTGGACGACCGGCTGGGGCAGCTTGCTCCTCCTGGCGGACCCGACCGCCGAGGCGAGCGGCGAGCCGACCGCGCTGCTGTTCTGGTTCTCCCGGCTCGCCAGCATCGCGATCGCGGGTGCGGTGTTCGTCGCGACCCGGCCCGGTGGTTTGTGGAACGCAGAGCGCCTGTTCAGCCGCGGGCTGGCGGCGGGGCTGACAGCGGCGCTGATCGGAGGCGGCTACTGCCTGGTGCGCACCAGCACGGCGGGTCTGCTGCTCGAGGACGGCGTGCTCCTCTCCGCCGTGCTCGCGACCGTCCTGGCGGCGGTGACGCTGCGTCCTGCCTACGTGCGGGTCGAACGGTGGACCGATCGGCTCCTCTTCGGCACCCGGCCCACCCCGTACAGCGTGCTCGCCGGGGTCACGGCGCTCTCCCGCGTCACCGCGACCGACGCCCCGGACCTGGCGCGCGTCGCGGAGGCCGTCGGGCGCGGGCTGGGGGCCGCCACCTGCCGGCTGACGGTCACCCGGCCCGGGCTGCGCGACCGCAGCTACACCTGGGCCGAGGGGGAGGCGCGCGATCCGGACGAGCTCGTCCAGGTGGTCGTCCGCCACGGGACGGAGGCCATCGGCACGCTCGCGGTGGACTACGCCGCCGTCGCGGGTCTGCAGGAGCAGCGGCAGCACCTGCTGGAGGACGTCGCCGACAGCCTCGGCGCCGTGTTGCAGGCGAGCCGGTACGGCATCGAGCTGGAGCGGCAGCTGCGGGCTGCCCTCGCGCACGCGAGTGAGATCGCCGCGTCGCGGCGTGCCGTCGTCGCCGAGATGGACGGGGAGCGGCGGCGCATCGAGCGAGACCTGCACGACGGTGCGCAGCACCACCTCGTGTCGCTGCGGCTCGCGCTCGGCCTGGTGGAGCACCAGGTCTCCACGGCCCAGTTCGGCAAGGCGCGGGCGCGGCTCGAGCAGGTCAGCGATCAGATCGACGTGGCGGAGTCGATCCTCGCGGAGACCGCCATGGGGGTGTCGGCGCCGCTGCTGGCCGAGTTGGGGCTCCTCAGGGCGCTGGAGAAGGAGCTGGCGGGGGGCGAGCCACCGGTCGCGGTGGATGCGAGCGGCGTGGCCGGGGACGGCCGGTTCTCCCACGATGTGGAGTCGGCGGTGTATTTCAGCTGCCTGGAGGCCGTGAACAACGCGCGCAAGCACGCGCAGGGGGCCACGATCGGTGTGCGCCTGTACACCGAGGACGGCCACCTGCGCTTCGTCGTGCAGGACGACGGTCCGGGTTGGGACCAGAGCCGCGCGACCGGGTCGCCGGGGCGGGGCCTGCGCAACGTCACCACCCGGATCTCCACCGTCGGCGGACGGATCGACGTCCGGTCCGCTCCCGGGCAAGGCACGACGGTGGACGGCTCGGTGCCCCTTCCGCAGCCGTCCGCGACGTCGACCGGTGGCCCGTCCCCCGTCGCGGCGGCCGCCGGGAACCGTCCGGCTGCTCCGGACGTCGCCGCCGAGGCGACCCATCCCCTCATCGACCAGGTACGCGACGCCGTCCGGGAGGCACGAGACCGCTACCGCAGCACCCCACGCGCCGATGCCGTGGGCGTGCTCGCAGAGCGACTCGACGCGCCGCTGCGGATCGGGGTGTCGGGCGACGGCGCGGCGTCGGTGGCGCTACGGCAGGCCCTCGCGGCACTCGGCCCGGACGGGACACCGGGCGATGCTGCGCTGATCGATGTCGCGGTACCGGCGGGACGCCCGGCGCCGCATGCCGATGCTTTCGTGGTGCTGCTGCGCCGTGACGCCGGCGGCAACGTGCTCCTGCCCGATCAGCCCTTCGGCACGGCGTGGCATCGCTCTGCTCACGCGATCGGGGCGCTCCTGGTCGACGGGCCGGTGGACGAGGCCGCGCAGCGGGTGGCGGTCGCGTGCGCGGCGGGGCCCGAGGTGCGGCAGCTGTGCCATGTCGTCGTGCCCGTGGCACCTGCGTTCGCGCGGGCGGGTGAACGGTTGTCCGACGAGCAGTTCCGCATCCTGCAGGTCCGGGCGGAGGGCGGGTCCGCGGACGGCGGCTTCGACGACGACATCGCGGAACCGTTGGGCGAGGCGGCGACCGTTCCCGTGGCGGCTGTCGGCTCGGGCCCGATCCGGGCCGACGGCCGTCGCGCCGTCCCGGCCGGTCGCGGCGCGGGTGCTCCGGCGTTCGTCGTGCCCGCAGCTGATGTCCCCGAGCGGGAGCGGCCGGTCCCGTTCGAGCGTGCGGCCGTGCGGTTCGCCGTCACGGAGATCCGGTCCGGGCGAGCCCCGACCCGGGAGGCGCTCGCTGCCGCGCTCGAGCAGGGCAGCGGGCTGCCCAGGCTGCGCGAGCTCATGGCGGAGCGGCTGACCCGGCGCGCGGATGCGGTCAAGTCACGCGGGGTGTTGCTCGCCCTGGAGGACCTGGTGCGGCACGAGCCGCCACCCGTGGGTGGCGACGGGCTGCGCTATCGGCTGGACCGGATCCGTTCCAGGGCGTTCGAGCTGACCGAGCTGGACGTGGTGGACGCGGTGCGGGCGGGAGAGCTGGACCTCCCGGACAGCGAGCGCCGAGCAGTCGAGCGGCTGCTCGGCGCGGCGGGAGCGGACCCTCGGACGCGGCTCGGACTCGCGCCGGATGCGGCGCAGCAGGAGGTCGCGCATGCGGCGGCCGAGCAGCTGGCCAGCTGGCAGCGTCGCGCGGCCAACCCGCTCACCGGGGTCGAGCTGCGGAAGGCGGCCGCCGTGCTCGTCCAGACCTGCGAGCGGCTGATCGTCGGCAGCGACCATTTCCGGACAGGTCCTGTCCGGAAGGGTCCGTAGCGTCGGCTGCATGAAGGGGATCGAGAACGTGAAGGGGCCGGTGTTCCGGCCCGAGGACGGTGGGTTCGACGGGGAGCTCGCCGGGTACCAGGCCGCCCACCCGCACCGGCCGGACCTCGTCGTCGGGGCGGAGACCGCCGACGACGTGCAGGCCGCGGTGCGGTACGCCGCCGACCACGGGCTGCCCGTCGCGGTGGAGACCAGCGGCCACGGGCGTGCGGTGCCGCTCACGGGCGGCGTGCTGATCAGCACGCGGCGGATGGACGGGGTCCACATCGACCCGGTGACCCGCGTGGCACGGGTCGAGGCGGGCACGCGCTGGGCGCAGGTGGTCACGGCGGCGGCCGCGCACGGCCTGGTGCCGCCCAGCGGCTCCTCGCCCGAGGCCGGTGTGGTCGGCTACACGCTCGGCGGCGGCATCGGTGTGCTGGCCCGCGAGCTGGGATGGGCGAGCGACCGGGTCCGCACGATCGACCTCGTCACCGCCGACGGCCTGCTGCGTCGCGTCACCGCCGATTCGGACCCGGAGCTGTTCCGGGTGCTGCGCGGGGCCGGGCACGGCCTCGGCGTCGTGACGGCGATGGAGATCGAGCTCGCGCCGGGCGACCGCATCTACGGCGGCGCGTTGTCCGTCGCGGGCGAGCACGTGCGCGCCCTGCTGGGCGCGTACCGGGAGTGGACGGCCGACCTGCCCGACGGGCTCACCTCGTCGATCGGCGCGCTGCCCTACCCCGACCTGCCGATGGTGCCGGAGCACCTGCGCGGACGGTACGTCGCGCAGGTGCGGATCGCCTGGACCGGCTCGGCGGCGGAGGGGGAACGGCTCGTCGCACCCCTGCGCGCGGCCGTGCCGACGACGGGATCGCTCGGCGAGCTGCCGTACACGCAGGCAGCGACGATCTTCAACGAGCCGGACCAGCCGCACCCCTACACCGGCACGAACGCGATGCTGCGCGAGCTCGACCCGGCCGTGCTGGACGCGGCGCTGGACATCACCGGGCCCGACGCGCCGGTGATGTGCGTGCTGGGACTGCGACACATGGGTGGTGCACTGGCCCGCCCGCCCGCCGTGCCCGACGCCGTTGCGCACCGCGACGCCCCGTACCTCCTGCAGATCCTCTCGCTGGTCGACGGCACCGACGTGCCCGGCCGCCTGCACCGCGAACTGATGGACGCGGTGGCCCCGTGGACGGCGGGCCGCACGCCGAACTTCCGCTTCGGCGAGCAGGCCGCGAAGGACTGGCCGATCGAGGTGGCAGGCCGCGCGGAGCTGGCGGCGGAACGGGATCCGAAGGGCCTGTTCCAGTAAGGCAGGAACACGTCAGCGGTAGAGGGTGACCTCTACCTCCGTCCCGGCGTCCAGGCCCGTCGCCGGTTCCGGAACCACCAGGTAGCCGTCCGCCCGGGTTAGGACCGACAGGAGAGCCGATGGGCCGAAGATCGGCTCCGCCTCGCCGTCCCGCAGTGCGACCTGGACGACGTCCAGCCGTCCGGCGGCCGAGGGCAGGTCGCGGGCGAGGCGGGCGCGGGTGGACGGCTCGGGAGGCGGGGCGGCGCACCCGGCCAGCCGCCACACCAGCGGCACCCCGACCAGCCGGAACACCACCAGCGCCGACAGCGGGTTGCCGGGCAGGCCGACGACGGGCACGCCGGAACACTCGGCGAGCAGGGTCGGTTTGCCCGGCTTGATCGCGAGGCCGTGGCACCAGACGTCGCCGAGCGCGGCCACGGCGCCCGCGGTCTCGTCGCGGGCGCCCACCGATGAGCCCGCGGAGACGACCACGAGGTCGGCCCCGGGAAGGACCTCCTGCAGCCGGGCCCGGAGTGCGCCCGGCTCGTCGGAGACGATCCCGGCGATCACCGGTTCGCCCCCCGCGTCCCGGACGAGGCCGGCCAGGGCGGGGGCGGTCGCGTCGCGTACCTGGCCCGGCAGGAGCGTCGCCGTGTCCGGCGGCACCACCTCGTCGCCGGTGGAGAGGATCACCACCCGCGGCCGGGCGTGCACCGGCACCGTGGTGACGCCCGCCGCCGCGAGTAGTCCCAGGTCGGGGGCGCGCAGCGGTCGCCCGCCCTTGACGAGCGCCGCGCCCGCCGCGACGTCCTCGTCGGCGCGGACGATCCCGCTGCCCGGCGCGACCGGCCGGGTGACCTCGATCGTGCCGGGCATCGTCTCGGCCGTGTTCTCGACCATCACCACGGCGTCGGCACCCTCGGGCAGGACGCCGCCGGTCGGCATCCCGACCGCCCCGCCCGGCCGCACGGCCACCGTCGGCGCCTCGCCCATCCGCACCGCACCCAGCAGGTCGAGGTAGGAGGGCAGGGACTCGGACGCACCGTAGGTGTCGGCGGCGCGCACCGCGTAACCGTCGACGGTGGAGCGGGCGAAGCCGGGCAGCGGCCCCGTGGCCGGGACGGCGCCCGCCGGCACCCGGTGCAGGGCGTCGGCGAGCGGCACGCCCCCCACCGCGGTGCGCCGGGCGGGCCGGAACCCGGCGAGGGCCTCGGCCACCGTGCGCGCAGTGAAGAACTCCCTGCCCGCGGGCCGGGGCCCAACCTTCACAGGGCCTCGACCTGGACCGCGCAGAACTTGAACTCCGGGATCTTGCCGAAGGGGTCGATCTCGTCGATCGTCAGCAGGTTGGCCGCCGCCTCCCGGAAGTGGAACGGGATGAAGACGTTGCCCAGCTGCTCGCGGTGGCTCACCCGCACCAGGAGCTCGATCGAGCCGCGGCGCGAGCGCACCCGCGCCCGCTCCCCGTGGACGAGGCCGCGGTCGGCGGCGTCCTTGGGGTGCATGTAGACCTCGGCGACGGGCGAGATCGCGTCGAGCGCGAACGACCGCCGCGTCATCGACCCGGTGTGCCAGTGCTCGAGCAGCCGCCCGGTGTTGAGCACCATCGGGTACTCGGCGTCGGGCAGCTCCTTGGCCGGCAGCCACTCGGCGGGCACGAGGTGGGCGAGACCGTCCTCGGTGTTGAACCGCTCGTCGAACATGACGACCGTGCCGTCGGTGTGCTCCGGGTCGGCGTTCGGGTAGAGCTTGCCGGAGGCGCCCAGGTTGTCCCACCGCAGGTTCGCGTACGACGGCATGAGCTCGACCATCTCGTCGAACACGTCGCTCGGGCTCTCGTACTGCCAGTCGAGCCCGACGCGCCGCGCGATGTCCTGCACGATCTCCCAGTCCGGACGGGCCTGGCCCGGCGCGTCGAGGACCTTGCGCCCGAGCTGCACCCGCCGGTCGGTGTTGGTGTAGGTGCCGTCCTTCTCCAGGTAGGAGGTGGCGGGCAGGATCACGTCGGCGAACTCGGCGGTCTCGGTGAGGAAGATGTCCTGCACCACGAGGAAGTCGAGCGCGGTGAGCGCCTTGCGCACCTTGTTGATGTTCGGGTCGGACAGGAACGGGTTCTCGCCCAGCATGTACATGCCGCGCACACCGCCGGGCTCCAGCGCCGACTTGACGATCTCGGTGACCGTCAGCCCCCGATTCGGGTCCAGCTGCGTGCCCCACGCCTGCTCGAACCGCAGGCGCGTCGCCTCGCGGTCGACGCCCTGGTAGTCCGGGTAGAACATCGGGATCAGCCCCGCGTCGGACGCGCCCTGCACGTTGTTCTGCCCGCGCAGCGGGTGCAGGCCCGTTCCGGGCCGCCCGACATTGCCGGTGATCGAGCACAGCGCGATGAGGCAGCGCGCGTTGTCGGTGCCGGTGGTGTGCTGGGAGATCCCCATCCCCCAGTAGACGACGCCCGCGCGGGCCTCTCCCCACAGCCGCGCGACCTCGCGGATCGTGTCGGCGTCGACCCCGGTGATCTGTGCGGCCCGCTCCGGCGGGTACTCCGCCACCGTCCGGGCGAGCGCGTCGTAGTTCGACGTCCGGTTGGCGATGAAGTCGCGGTCGATGTTCCCGTTCCGGATCACCTCGTGCATCAGCGCGTTGTAGAACGCGACGTCGGTGCCGGGCTTGAGCTGCACGAACACGTCGGCGTGCTCGGCGACGGTGGACGCGCGCGGGTCGACGTAGATGATCTTCGTGCCGCGGCGGCGGGCCTGTTTGAAGAACGAAGACGCGACGGGGTGGTTGGCGGTCGGGTTGGAGCCGGTGATGATCACGACGTCGGCGTTGATCACGTCGCCGTACGTGGTGGAGACCGCGCCGGAACCGACCCCTTCGAACAGCGCCGCCACGCTCGATGCGTGGCACAGCCGCGTGCAGTGGTCGACGTTGTTGGTGCCGAACCCGGTGCGGATGAGCTTCTGGAAGAGGTAGGCCTCCTCGTTGGAGCACTTCGCCGACCCGAAGCCTGCGATCGCGCCCGGTCCGCCCTCGGCGTGGATCTCCTTCAGGCGCCGGGCGACGAGGTCGAGCGCCTCCTCCCAGGTGGCCTCGCGGAAGTGCGGCAGCACCTCGTCGTAGTCGACGAGCCCGCCGGGCTTGCGGCCCCGGTCCTTGCCCGGCCGGCCGTCCGGCCTCATGCCTCCGCCGCTGCGATCGCCGCCCGCCCCTGCGCGGCCCCGGTCGTTGTAGCCGTTCCCGTCACCGCGGACGTCAGCCGACAGCGCGCCCTTCGGGTACGAGGAGTCCTTGCGGATCAGCGGCACCGTGAGCCGCTGGGGCGAGGCGGCGTAGTCCCAGCCGTAGCGGCCCTTCACGCACAGCCTGCTCTGCGAACCCGGCTGGTCGCGGCCCTCGGCGAAGACGATGGCTCCGCGCTCGCGGTCGACGTTGTAGGTGAGCGCGCACCCCACACCGCAGTACGGGCACACCGACTCGACCTGGTCCAGCTCCTCGCGCGGCCGGATCGGGATGCCGCCGATCGGCTTGTTGGTCAGGGCGCCGGTGGGGCAGGCCTGCACGCACTCCCCGCACGTGACGCACGAGCTCTTGCCCATCGGGTCGTTCAGGTCGAACGCGATCCGCGTGGAGTAGCCCTTGCCGGAGCGGCCGATCACGTCGTTGCCCTGCACGTCGTCGCACGCCCGCACGCAGCGGTCGCACAGGATGCAGGCGTCGTGGTCCACCGCGATCACCGGGTTCGACAGGTCGGTGCCGCGCCCCGACCCGCGGGGCAGCGTGTCCTGCCCGACGCCGTAGCCCTCGGCGAGGTCGAACAGGAGGTTGTCCCGCGTGGTCGTGTGCTTGCGGTCCTCCTCCGGTGCGGGCTGGTCCGACATCAACATCTCGGTCAGCACCGCGCGCGAGCGCTCGACGTCGGGTGTGGCGGTCTGCACCTGCATCCCGTCCTCGCACGGCCGCACGCACGCCGCGGCGAACGCGCGCCCGCCCGTGTCGACCACGCACATCCGGCACACGCCGACCGGGTCGTACCGCTCGTTGTGGCACAGCACCGGGATGTCGACCCCGACCTGCTTCGCCGCGTCGTAGATCGTGGTGCCGTCCGCGACGGTGGTTTCCGTGCCGTCGATCGTGACGGTGATGGTGCGGACCGCGGTTGACGGTTCCTGGACGGCGGTCATCAAGCTCCCCATTCAGCAGCGAACGCGGTGAAACCCGAGCCTAGTTGACCGCGCCGCGTCTGGGAGCCTCAGCAGCGCATCGAGGCGAGCACCTCGCGCGCGATGGTGCGGGACGCGTTCCAGCCCGTCCAGCTCTCCTCCGGTACGGCCGTGCGGGCGGCGATGCGCGGGAGGACCTCGCAGCGCTGCTCCTCGGGGAGCCGGGAAAGGGCCGGCACGGCGTCGGCCGAGAGCGTGCCCAGGTACCAGGTGTCGAGCTGCCCGGTCGTCGCGTACCGGTCGACGTTGTAGTCCGCCACGAACCCGTCGGGGTTGATGGCCGCGAGCGCGAGCAGCGCCACGACCCCGGCGGCCGCCATCTCGCGCACCACCGGCCGGGCCCGCAGCCGCAGCACCGCCACGAGCACGAGCACGAAGCAGACGCCGAGCCACAGCTCGCAGGTCAGCACCACGAGCCGGAGCGTCGTGAAGCCGTAGGCCTCCTGGTAGAGCCACATCCGGCGCAGCGCCGACGCGACGATCACCAGCGTGAGCCCGGCCAGCGCGGCGAGCAGGCTGCGCTTCCAGACGCGGTCCGCCCCGGTGGGGGCGGGCGCGTACCGGGAGGCGAGCAGCACGACGCCCAGCGCGAGCACGGTGACCGCGAGCAGCTGCCAGAACCCGCCGCGGGCGTACTCGGCGTAGGTGAGGCCGGTGGTGCGCTGCACGTAGTCGTCCGAGCCGAAGAGCGCGGCGAACTGCACGCCGACGAACAGCCCGAAGAGCGCCACCAGCAGCCCGACCGGCAGGGCCCACTCCACGCGGCGCAGCCGCGCCGGGCCGCTCGCGCGGGGGCCGGGCGGCGGGGGCGGTGCCATCAGCAGGAACCCGGCGCCCAGCACCGCTCCCGCGCCGAGCGTGAACAGCACGGCCCGCGCCACGCCGGAGTCGTCGACGGTGGGAACCAGGTCGTCCAGGAGCCGGGCGAACGCCGGATCGGCCGAGGCGAGCAGCGGCGCGAAGACGGCCACGAGGCACAGCCCGGCGGCGCCCGCCACCACGGTGCGCGCGCCGTGCCCGCCCGCGCCCTGCCGCGCGGCCCACAGCGCCTTCCCGGCCCACGGGAGCGCCCGCATCGCGGCCAGCGGAACGGCCATCGCGCTGAAGACGAGGCTGCGGAAGTTCCGCCCCGCCACCGCGATCGACGCCGCGCACGGGGCCGCGAGCAGGCAGAGCGCGATCAGCCAGTCCGCGTCGCGGACAGCGGCGACCCCGACCAGCCCGACGGCGGCGAGCCCCCAGGCCCCGTCGACCGCGTACGCGCGCAGCGCGTGCGGGGTGGGGTCGAGACGATGCGCCTGCCGCACCACGGCCACCACGAGGACCGCGGTCACGGCCGCGGCGACGAACCACCCGATCCCCGGCCGCTCGAGCGGCAGCACGACCGCTGTGGTGAGCCCGGCCGCGGCGGCCGCCCCGAGCAGCAGCCGGGTGGGCGGCGTGGCCGGCCCCCGCCAGTGGGGGAAGAACAGGGGCTCGCCGACGGCCGGCGGCGCGCCCGCGCCGACGGGTGCCATCGGCGGCGTCGCGGTGGCGACGGGCGCCCCCTGCGGTGCCCAGGGCTGCGCTGTCCAGGGCTGCTGTGTCCAGGGCTGCTGTGCCCACGGCTTGGGGGCCTGCTGCTGCTGCAACTCCGGCTGCTGCGAGTTGGGCTGCTGCGAGTTGGGCTGCTGCGAGTCGGGCTGCGCGAGCTCCGGCTGCGGCGCGTCCGAGGGTGAGGGCTCCGCCTGCGGCGCGGGTTCCGGCGGCGTCCCGGGGCCGCCCGGTGTCCCGGTCACGACCGCCCCGGGAGGGTCACGCGGATGCGGCAGCCCGGGTGCCCGTTCGTCCCGGGTCCGTCGACGACGGCGATGCGCCCGCCGTGCAGGTCCACGACCCACCGGGCGATCGCGAGCCCCAGCCCGGTGCCCCCACCCACGGCCCGTTCCCCGCGCGTGAAGCGGTGGAACACCCGGTCCCGCTCCTCCGGGGCGATCCCCGGCCCCTCGTCCCGAACCTCGAGCACGAGCTCCCCTCCCTCTCGACGCCCCACGACGTGGACGTCCGTTCCCGGTGGCGCGTGCCGCGCCGCGTTGTCGAGCAGGTTGACCACGACCTGGTGCAGGCGGTTGGGGTCGGCGCGCACGGAGAGCTCCGGCGGCGCGACGTCGAGCCGGAAGCCGACGTCGCGCCCGGCCACGCCGGCAGCCACCCGCGCCTCGGCCACCGCCTGGTCCAGCATCGGCGTGAGCTGCACGAGCTCCGGCTGCAGCGTGAGTGCGCCCGCGTCGATGCGGGACAGGTCCAGCAGCTCGCCGACGAGCGTGCCGAGCCGCTCGGTCTGCGCGAGCGCGGTGCGCAGGGTGGCCGGATCCGGATCCGCCACGCCGTCCGCGACGTTCTCCAGCACGGCCTGCAGCGCCGCGATCGGCGTGCGCAGCTCGTGCGAGACGTTCGCGATGAGCTCGCGGCGCTGCTGGTCGGCGGCCGCGAGGTCGGCGGCCATCCGGTTGAACGCCGTGGCGAGCCTGCCCACCTCGTCCTGCGAGGTGGCGCGGACCCGGCGGGTGTAGTCGCCCTGCGCCATCGCGATCGCCGCTGCCGTCATCTCGCGCAGCGGCCGGGTCATGCCGTGGGCGAGCACCTGCGCGGTGAGCAGCACGATCGCGATCGCGACGAGCATGGTGGCCATCGGCGGCAGCCAGCGGTACTCCAGCCACAGGTACACCGCACCGGCCGCGCCGGAACCCAGCAGCAGGATGCTGATCTTCAGCTTGATCGACCGCAGCGGGTCGAGCGGGCGGGGCAGCAGGTCGATCAGGTGTCTCACCGGGGCACGTCCAGCGCGTAGCCAACCCCGTGCACGGTGCGGATGAGGTCGGCTCCGAGCTTGCGCCGCAGCGCCTTGACGTGGCTGTCGACGGCGCGGGTGCCGGTGGCGTCGGCCCAGCCCCATACTTTCGCGAGCAGCGTCTCCCGCGGGTGCACGGTGCGCGGCTGGCGGGCCAGGTGCACGAGGAGGTCGAACTCGGTGGGCGTGAGGTGGGCCGGCTCGCCGCCGCGCAGCACGCGCCGCTCGGCCGGGTCGATCTCCAGGTCGCCGAGCACGATCCGGGCCGTGCCCTGGTGCGCGGCGGCGCGGTCGACCCGCCGGAACAGCACCCCGACCCGCGCGGCCAGCTCGCGGATCGAGAACGGTTTGGTGAGGTAGTCGTCCGCGCCGACGGCGAGGCCCACCAGCAGGTCGGTCTCGGTGTCGCGGGCGGTCAGCATGAGCACGGGGATCGGGCGGCGGGCATGGATGCGGCGGCACACCTCGAGCCCGTCGAAGCCGGGCAACATGACGTCCAGTACGACCAGGTCGGGCTCGCCCGCCTCGAACCGCGCAATCGCCGACGGGCCGTCGTGCGCCACGTCGACCGTGTACCCCTCCGCCCGCAGGCGGGCCACGATCGACCCGGCGATCGTCGGCTCGTCGTCCACCACCAGCACCCGCCGCCCCCCGCTCATGGCGCCGAATCTAGGCGCCGCCTGTGGAGGGGAGAGGTCGGCGATGTGGAGATTGTGTGGAGGACTCCGGCCCCCGTCTCGGCTCACGCACCCCGTTCCCGCTCATGCGCCCGACCGAGTGGGTGCGCCGGCGGAGATGGGGTGCCGCGGCTGAGACGAGGTGCGCCGCCGGGGACGCGGTGCGTCGCGGTGCGGCCGCGCGGGGGCTCGCACCTTGTCTCCGCTCGTGCGCCCCGGTTCTGCTCATGCGCCTGGTCGAGGGCGCGCGGCGGCGGAGATGGGGTGCGCCGCAGGAGACGGGGTGCGTCGGCTGGGCTAGGGACGCCCGGGGGAGGGCTCGCCGTGCTCGCCGAGGCGGGAGGCGAGCAGGCGCTTGGCCTGCTCGTGGGCCTGGCGGCGGGCGTCGGCGAAGTACGTGGCGGGGTCGCTCAGCAGGCGTGCCAGCCGAGCGCGCTGCACGTCGTCGCCGTTCTTCCGGGAGTTCGCCACGGGCGCAAGGATAGCTGCGCTCAGGAGCCCAGGGCGACCGCCAACAGGCGGGCGAGCACCCGCACGGCGGCGACGTCGTCCTCGGTGAGGTCGCCGACCCCGAGGCCGTCGACGGTGAGGATGCCGAACTGACGCGCCTCGGTGGCCACCGGCACCGCGATGAAGGTGCGGTAGGCGTGCCCGCCGGGCTCCCACCCGGGTGGGGAAGCGGCGCGGATGTCGGCGCAGAAGAGGTCTGCGCGCCGGGCGAGCATGTCCAGCGCGAAGTCGCCGAGTTCGGTGCCTTCCACGAACGTGGTGCGCGGCTGCTCGGCGCGCCCCTGGAACCCGGACGGCACGAGCCGGGCGGGCCGCTCGTCGACGTACTCGAAGAAGCAGGCGCGCAGGCGGTCGGCGCCGAGCACCTCGGCCGAGGCCGCCAGCACCACGGCCTTGGCCTGGCCCTGCAGTTCCACCGCCTCGCGGCCCATCAGCCTGCGCCGCCGGTCGGTGATGCGGCCGATGAGGTAGGCGAGCGGCTCGAGCGCGTCGTTCAGCACGAGCTGGATGCGTGCGGCCGACTCCTCGGCGATCTGCTCGGCCGTGCCTGCGCGCACCCGTGCCTCGTGCTCCGCTCGCAGCGGTATGCCGACGGCGAGCGCGGTGAGCACGGCCCCGGCGACGGCCGTGATCGTGAACGACCAGCCGGAGAGGTCGCTCGCGACGGCCCCGAGCACCCATGCCGCAGTGGCCGCGGTGACCGCGACCGGGCGCGCCGCCGCCCGGACGAGCTCTCTCGTTCCCCCCATCGCGGGGGAGCGTAGCCCCGGGGTCCGTCACTCGGGGGCACCGGCGTGTCGCTCGGGCGTGCGGCGAAAGTCGGCCCGAAAGGGCGAAGATCGTGCGCATCGGCCGCATTTCGGCTACTCCTGGTGGCTGTTTCCGGTTACTGCGTGATGACAGCCACTGGGGCTCCCCGTAGTTTCACCCGGTCGGGTCGACCCTGATCGAGACGGCGCTCCCCATCGTGCCCAAATTCGATCTTGTAGGTCAGCGGCCGCGGAACCGGTTGGTCACGCGGTCGTTGCACCGGGCTGCAGACCTCCGAAACGAATTTGGGACGGTGCCGGTGAGAGACGAGCGGACGCTCCACGAGCGGGTGCAGGCCAGCCCCGAGTTCGCCGAGCTGCGGTCCCGACTGCGGCGGTTCGTGTTCCCGATGAGCGCGGCGTTCATGCTCTGGTACCTGGGCTACGTGTTGATGGCGACCTACGCGCCCGAGGTCATGGCGATCCCGGTGTTCGGCCACATCAACGTGGGGATCCTCGTCGGCCTGCTGCAGTTCGTGTCGACGTTCGTGATCACCGGGATCTACGTGCGTTACGCCGACGCCCACCTCGACCCCGTCGCGGAGTCCATCCGTACCCGCATGGAAGGGCACTGATGTACGAGAAGCTCGGAAGCCCGCTCCTCAACATCTCGGTCTTCGCGGCGTTCGTTCTCGTGACGCTCGTCGTGGTGTTCCGGGTGAGCCGGAGCAACAAGACCGCCTCGGACTACTACGCCGCCGGGCGCTCGTTCACCGGTCCGCAGAACGGGGTCGCGATCGCGGGCGACTACCTCTCGGCGGCCTCGTTCCTGGGGATCGCGGGCGCGATCGCCGTGAACGGCTACGACGGGTTCCTGTACTCGATCGGCTTCCTCGTCGCGTGGCTGGTGGCGCTGCTGCTGGTCGCCGAGCTGCTGCGCAACACCGGCAAGTTCACGATGGGTGACGTGCTGAGCTTCCGGATGCGGCAGCGTCCGGTGCGGGCGGCTGCGGCCACCTCCACGCTGATCGTGTCGCTGTTCTACCTGCTGGCGCAGATGGCGGGCGCGGGCGCGCTGATCGCGCTGCTGCTGCAGATCCCGAACAGCAACACGTTCGGGCAGGGCGTCGTCATCGCGGTCGTCGGCGCGCTGATGATCGTCTACGTGCTCGTCGGCGGCATGAAGGGCACCACGTGGGTGCAGATCATCAAGGCCGGGCTCCTGCTGGTGGGCGCCGCGACCCTGGTGACGTGGGTGCTCGGCCGGTACGCGTTCGACTTCTCCGCGCTGCTCGGCGAGGCGGTCGAGCGGAACCCGTCGATGGAGACCGCTCAGGGCGTGAAGGAGCTGGGGGAGCGGCTGCTCATCCCCGGGCTGCAGTTCGGAGCGTCCGACCTCGCGAAGATCGACTTCCTGTCGCTCGGCCTCGCGCTGGTGCTCGGCACGGCGGGCCTGCCGCACATCCTGATGCGCTTCTACACGGTGCCGAACGCCAAGGAGGCGCGCCGCTCCGTGGTCTGGGCGATCTGGCTGATCGGCATCTTCTACCTGTTCTCCCTGGTGCTGGGCTACGGCGCGGCCGCGCTCGTGCCCGGCGGGGCGCAGCGGATCGCCACCGCGCCCGGTGGCACGAACTCGGCGGCACCGCTCTTGGCGTACCAGCTCGGCGGCGAGTTCATGCTCGGGGTCATCTCGGCGATCGCGTTCGCCACGATCCTCGCGGTGGTGGCCGGGCTGACGATCACCGCGTCGGCGTCGTTCGCCCACGACGTGTACGCCAACGTCATCAAGCGCGGCGCCGCGTCACCGGACGCCGAGGTCCGGGTCGCCCGCCGCACCGCCGTGCTGGTCGGTGTGGTGGCGGTGGGGGCGGGCATCCTCGCGCGCAACCAGAACGTGGCGTTCCTGGTGGCGCTGGCGTTCGCGGTGGCGGCGTCGGCGAACCTGCCGACGATCCTGTACTCGCTGTTCTGGAAGCGGTTCAACACCACAGGGGCGCTGTGCAGCATCTACGGCGGCCTGACCATCAGCGTGGTGCTGATCGTGCTCTCGCCCGCCGTGTCCGGCGGCCCGACGTCGATGGTGCCGAGCCTCGACTTCGACGTCTTCCCGCTGGCCAACCCGGGCCTGGTGTCCATCCCGGCGTCGTTCCTGCTCGGGGCGATCGGCACCTTCCTCGGCCCCAAGGACGAGGCGGCCGCCGCCCGGCAGGCGGAGATGGAGGTCCGCGCGCTGACGGGCGCGGGCTCGGAGAAGGCGACGACCGCCCCGAAGACGGCCCCGATGCCCAAGATCATGGTCTGACGCGCCGACAGCGTTGATCGTTGTGAGGTGCGGTTCGGCGCCCTGCGAAGGGCGATTCGACTTCATCTCGGACGGATCACGGGCGGCTGATCGTTGCGTCCGACTTCCCGACCGGCGGTCCCGCGCATGATCAGCGGCTCCGCCGATCAGGCCTCGGTGGTGCGGCAGTGCGGGACAGCCGGGTGAAGGGGACCGCCACGGGTCTACCCCGAGCGTGTGGACAACACGCCCGCCTAGAAGTTCCCCCGCTTCGCCTGCTCCCGCTCGATCGCCTCGAACAGCGCCCGGAAATTGCCCTTGCCGAAGCCGAGGGAGCCGTGGCGCTCGATGAGCTCGAAGAACACCGTCGGGCGGTCGCCGATCGGCTTGGTGAAGATCTGCAGCAGGTAGCCGTCCTCGTCGCGGTCGACGAGGATGCCCCTGGCCTGCAGCTCCTCGATCGGCACCCGGACCTCCCCGATCCGCGCCCGTAGCGCCGGGTCGGTGTAGTAGGAGTCGGGCGTCTCCAGGAACTCGACGCCCGCGTCGCGCAGCGCGTCGACGGTGCGGACGATGTCGTTCGTGGCGAGTGCGAGGTGCTGGGCGCCGGGGCCGCCGTAGAACTGCAGGTACTCGTCGATCTGCGAGCGCTTCTTGCCGATCGCCGGCTCGTTGAGCGGGAACTTGACGCGGTGGTTGCCGCTCGCCACCACCTTGCTCATCAGGGCCGAGTAGTCGGTGGCGATGTCGTCGCCGATGAACTCCGCCATGTTCGTGAAGCCCATGACGCGGTGGTAGAAGCCCACCCACTCGTCCATCCGGCCCAGCTCCACGTTCCCCACGACGTGGTCGAGCGCCTGGAAGAGCCGCTTCGGCGCGCCCTCCGGCTTGCGGTGCGTCGAGGTGCGTGCGACGTAGCCGGGCAGGTACGGGCCGGTGTAGCGGGAACGGTCCACGAGCGTGTGCCGCGTCTCGCCGTAGGTGGCGATCGCCGCGAGCCGGACCGTGCCGTGCTCGTCGGAGACGTCGTGCGGCTCCTCCAGCACGGTGGCGCCCTGGGCGCGGGCGTGCCGGATGCAGCGGTCGACGTCGGGCACCTCCAGCGCGATGTCGATGATCCCGTCGCCGTGGCGGCGGTGGTGGTCGAGGATCGCGCCGGCCGGGTCGACCCCGCCCTTCAGCACGAACCGCACCGCGCCCGAGCGCAGCACGTAGGCGTGGTGGTCGCGGTTGCCGGTCTCCGGGCCGGAGTACGCCACCAGCTCCATCCCGAAGGCGAGCTGGTAGTACGCGGCCGCCTGGGTGGCGTTGCCGACGGCCCAGACGACGGCGTCCCAGCCGGTGACCGGGAACGGGTCGGCTTCCGCGTCGTACTCGACGAGCCCGACGAGCTGGCGCAGTTGGTCGAGGTCGAGCTCGGCCAGGCGTTCCTGACTGGTGAGGGTCTGCTCGATGGCCATGCTTCAGGACAGCTCACTCGTGATGTGCTGCGCAACTGTTCCCTGGACAGCTGGCCGTCCTGAACAGATTGTGCGTCGTTCGGCCGCTTCAGCTGTACAGTCAGCCCACATGGATCTGGACGCGCTGGACGTCGATCTCATCAGGGCGCTGCGCGCGAGCCCGCGGGCCGGGGTGCTGGAGCTCTCGCGCACGCTGGGCGTGGCGCGCGGCACCGTGCAGGCGCGGCTGGACCGGCTGGAGCGCGAGGGCGTGATCACCGGCTACGGGCCCGACGTCGACCTGGCCGCGGCCGGCTACCCGGTGCAGGCCTTCGCCACCCTGGAGATCGCGCAGGGCCAGCTGGAGGACGTCGCCGCGGAGCTGGCGGCCCTGCCCGCCGTGCTGGAGGCCTATGCCACCACCGGCTCGTCCGACGTGCTCTGCCGCCTCGGCGCGTCGTCGCACCAGGACCTGCAGGACACCCTGCTCGCGTTGGGCCGCAGCCCGACCATCGCACGCTCGACGAGCGTGGTCGTGCTGTCGGTCGTGGTCGCGCCCCGGGTCCTGCCGCTGCTCGGGATGCGCCCGCGGACCGGTCCCAGCCGCGCGCCTAGATATGGACGTGCGCAGGCTGGTGGGTGACCCGTTCGATGTCCGCCGCCGTCGCGTCCAGGAGCCGGTGGGACAGCTCCGAGAGCGCCCGCGCGACGGCGAGTTCGTCGCCGATCTGCGGCACGTCCGGATCCTCGGGGCTGCGCCTCGCCATACCGACGCCGGTCAGCTCGATGGACCCCGCGTCCAACCGGGCGGTGGCCCGGGTCCTGCCGTCCTGCTCGTCGATCTCGATCGCGATGTTCCAGCGCTTCATGGCCTGCATGCCGCTCACCTCGCCGTGGAGCCGGGTCAGCCAGTGTCCGCTCGTCAGGGCCGGAGCGCCAGCTTGCCAACGGTGGTCCGGGACTCCAGTTCGGCGAGGACCTTCGGCCCGTCGGCCAGGTCGTGGACGACCGCGCGTCCCGGCGGGTAGACGCCCGCTGCGATGAGCGCGGCCAGCTCGGTCGTGAGCTCGGTGAACAGGTCCGGCGCCGCCTGGCTCAGGATGCCGATGTGCAGGCCGATCACGTGGATCGGGTGGGTGAAGTTCAGCTCCCGGTTGCTGAGCGTGGCCTCGCCACCGGCCATGCCGTACACGACCACCCGGCCGGTGATCCTCCGGGCCGCCGCCAGCGCGGCCCGGAACGCGTCCCCGCCCGCGGACTCCAGCACGAGGTCGGCGCCGCGACCCGCGGTGAGGCGCAGCACCTCGTCCGCCACGCTCCGGTAGTCGACGACGTGGTCGGCGCCCAGCGCCCGCACCACATCGTGCTTGTCCGGTGATGCGGTGCCGATCACGGTCGCACCACAGTGCATCGCCATCCGCACCGCCGCCTGCCCGACTCCGCCTGCCGCCGCCTGGACCAGCACCGTCTCGCCGGCCGCCACCCGGCCGAGCCTGAGCGCGGCGAGCGCGGTGGCCCAGTTCAGGACGAGGCCGAGGGACTGCTCGTCGGTCCAGCCGGCGGGAACGGGGGCCGCGCCGGTGGCGGGCAGCACCATGTACTCGGCGAAGGCGCCGGACCCGATGCCGATCACGTGGTCGCCCGGTTCGAGGCCCGTCACCCCGGGGCCGACGGCGACGACCTCGCCCGCCGCCTCGAACCCGGCGATGTACGGCGCCCGCGGACCGCCGACGTAGGTGCCCCGGGTCTGCATCACGTCGGCGAAGTTGACCCCGGCCGCGCCGACCCGGATCAGCACCTCGCCCCTGCCGGGGGTCGGAGCGGGCGCGTCGGTGATCAGGCGCATGGCGCGCGGCCCGGTCAGTGCCGTCTGCTGGAGAGCTCGCATGCCCCTAGACTCGAACCCTCACACCTGTGTGAAGGTCGATATGAGGTGGGCCACGTGCGGATCGGGGAGCTGTCGGAGCGCACCGGCACGTCCCGCAGGCTGCTGCGCTACTACGAGGAGCAGGAGCTGATCACCTCCGGCCGCAGCGCGAACGGGTACCGCGACTACGACGAGGCCTGCGTGGACCGGGTCCGGCAGATCCGCGGGCTGCTCGACGCCGGGCTGCCGACCCGCGTCATCAAGCAGATCCTCCCGTGCCTCACCACGGGGGCCATCCACGTCGCCGACGCCACGTCGGAGACGATCGCGATCCTGGAACGCGAGCACGCGCGCATGGCCGAACGCATCGAGTGCCTCGTCCGCAACCGCGACGCGATCGCCGGCTACCTCGACGCCGTGCGCGGCTAGGAGCTACACGCCTCGCAGGCGCGCCCACGCCGACAGCGACTCCTCGGTCAGCACGGCGTCCAGCGCGGTGGCGGCCGCGCCGTGCAGCGCGGCGTCGTCGCCCAGTGCCGCGGGGCGGAGCGGCGGAGGAGCCGCCCGGCGGAACGTCATGAGCCCGTCGGTGAACGCTTCGGCGAACGCTCCCGTGGCGGCCGCGCGGAGCGGTGGCGCGAGCCCTCCCAGCGTCACGACCTCGGGGTCGAGGCCGTTGACGAGCCCCGCGATGCCCCGCCCGAGGCTCTGCGCCGCGCGTGCGACGGCGGCCACGGCGGCGGGGTCGGTCCGGCGGAGCACGGCGACGGCGTACGTGCGGGGATCGGACGGCGGCGGCTCGCCGAGGTGGCGGGCGAGCGCGCGGCCGTCGACGGTGGGGTCCCAGCAGCCGAGCGCGCCGCACGGGCAGCGCAGCGTGCGGTCGCCGAAGGGCAGGTGGCCGAACTCGCCCCCGGCGCCGGTGGCTCCGCGCACGGGTTGCCCGTCGACCACGAGGGTGCCGCCGACTCCGACCTCGACCGTGACGTGCAGCGCGGTGCCCGCGCCTGCACCCGCGCCGTCGCGCGCCTCGGCGACGCCCGCGAGGGTGGCGTCGTTGTCGATCCGCAGCGGGACGCCCGGCACGCCGAGGGGTGTGAGGTCGACCGGGCCCCAGCCCAGCGAGGACGCCTGCACCACCCGCCCGTGCTGGACGGTGGCGGCGGCCGCGACGGCCACACCCCGCACGCGGTCGCCGTAGCGCGCGTGCGCCCGCCGGACCGCCCGGCCGGCGGCCTCGAGGACCTGTTCCGGATCGCGGCTCGCGTGCGGGGCGGCGTCCAGCACGACCGGGCGGCCGTCGAGGCCTGCGACCGCGCATCGCCAGTCCTCGTAGCGCAGGTCGACCGCGATGACGACCGGGCCTTCCGGGTGCGGGGCGAGCACGGTGGTGGGCCGCCCCCGACCAGCGGCGGCCGCCGGGGTCTCGGTCAGCAGGGCGAGCTCGCGCAGCCGAGCGGTGATGTCGGTGGCGGACCCGCTGGAGAGCCCGAGCCGCTGCGCCACCGCGGCCCGGGTGGTGCCCGGGCTGCGGCGCATCTCGGCGAGCACGGCGATCGCTCCGTGCCAACGCGGGGTTGCCATCTCCCCTCCTCTGATTATGCTCGGAGGTCGAGTTTAATCGGAGGTCCCCGTGGAACTCAGCACCGTGCACGCGGTCCTGCTCGACATGGACGGCACCCTGGTCGATTCGGACGCATCCGTCGAACGGGCGTGGACGACCTGGTCGGCCGAGCACGGCCTCGACCCGGATCCCGTGCTGGCCATCGCCCACGGCAGCCCGCCCGAGCGCACCGTGCGGCGGGTGCTCCCCGCGCTGGGCGACGCCGCCGTCGCCGCCGCGTCGCAGCGCCAGATGGACCTCCAGTACGACGACCTCGCCGACGTCGTCGCGGCCCCCGGCGCTCACGAGCTGCTCGCCGCCCTCGACCGGCTCGGGTTGCCGTGGGCCGTCGTGACCAGTGCGGACGTGCGCCTGGCCGAGGCCAGGCTGGGCGCCGCGGGGATCGACCCGCCGCTGCTCGTCACCGTCGAGGACGTGCAGCGGGGCAAACCGGACCCGGAGGGCTTCCTGATCGCGGCGGGGCGGCTCGGCGTCGACCCGGCGGCCTGCCTCGTCGTGGAGGACAGCGAGCCCGGCCTCGCCTCCGGGCGCGCCGCAGGCATGCGCACGGCCGCGCTGCGCGGTCTGGACGGCGACCTGCGGATCGCCGACCTCGCACAGCTCGCCCACCTGCTGGAGCGGGCCCGCCCGCGGCCGTCGGGGCGCGATGCCGTCGGACACCGCCGATGAGGGCGCTCACCCCCTCCGGCCGAGGGCGCGCCGCAGGTCGTGACGTCGCGCCTCGTGCCGGTCCACCCATGACCGACAACGTCGTCCTGCGGGTCGCCCCCGGGCCGGCCGCTGTCGGGTTCACGATCAGCAGCCTCGGTGCGTGCCTGGTGCTGCTGGCTCGCGACCTGGACCGCCCGCCCGAGGAGCTCGTGTGGCTCTCGTCGTCCTTCGGCGTCGGGCTGCTGCTCATGGGCGCCGCGGGGCAGGTGCTCCTGCGGCGCGGGCCCCGGCCGGTGCTGCGCGGCTCCGCGCTCGTCGCCGCGGCGGGGGCGGCGCTGCTCGGCACCGCGCCCACGGCGCTGCTCGCCGCGACCGGGGCGCTGCTGCTCGGGACCGGGGCGGCGGGCCTGGTCATGGTCACGCCCGCCCTGCTGCGCGGCCCGGCCGTCGGGGCGCGGCTGTCGCAGGTGAACGCGGTCGCCAGCGTATGCGGGATCCTCGGCCCGCTCGCCGTCGGCACGCTGGACGGGCAGCTGGGCAGCGGCCGGCTCGCGCTGCTGCTCGCCGTGCCGCCGCTGCTGGCGCTCGCGGCCTGGGCGAGGTGGGCCGCGGGGCCCGCCCCGGCCGCGCCCGCCCCGGCGCCGTCCCGGCCGGTCTCCCGGCACGTCGCCGTCGCGTGGGTGGCCGTGGTGCTCGGCGTGTCGATCGAGTTCTGCTTCACGATCTGGGCCGCCGCCCGGCTGCAGGACGCCGGGCTGGCGGCTGGGCAGGCCGGGGCCGCCGCCGTGGCGTTCCTGCTCGGGATGGCCGCCGGTCGCTACGGAGCGCCGTGGCTGATCAGCCGGGGGTTCCCGGTCGTTCCCGTGGGGTGCGCGGTCGTCGTCGCCGGCACGCTCGCCGTCGCGGTGCCGAACGCGCCGGTGCCGGTCGTCGCGGGGCTCGCCGTCGCCGGGCTGGGAACGGCGGCGTTCTACCCCGTCACCCTCGCCCGGCTCGTCCAGGTGCCGGGCATGTCGGACGTGCGCGGACCGGCCTTCGGGGCGCTCGCGTCCGGCACCGCGATCCTCGTCGCGCCGGTGGTGCTCGCCGCTCTCGGCGCGGCGCTCGACCTGCGCGCGGCGTACCTGCTGGCCGTGCTGCCGCTGGCCGCCGCGCTGGCCACGACCGCCCGGAAGGAGCCGGCTACATGACCCCGTTCCGCATCGCCGTGCCCGACGCCGAACTGGCCGACCTGCGCGACCGGCTCCGGCGCACGCGCTGGCCGGAGGCCGAGACCGTCGACGGCTGGTCGCAGGGCGTTCCCCTGTCCTACCTGCAGGAGCTGTGCGCGTACTGGGCCGACGGCTACGACTGGCGGGCCACCGAGGCGCGCCTGAACGCGCTGCCGCAGTGCCGCACCGAGATCGACGGCCTCGGCATCCACTTCCTGCACGTCCGCTCGCCGCACCCGGACGCGATGCCGCTGGTGCTCACCCACGGCTGGCCCGGCTCCGTCGTCGAGTTCCTCGACGCCGTCGCGCTGCTCACCGAGGGGCCGGACCCGTTCCACGTCGTGTGCCCGTCGCTGCCGGGCTACGGGTTCAGCGACAAGCCGACCGACCGCGGCTGGACCGTGCAGCGCATCGCGGCGGCCTGGGCGCAGCTGATGGCCCGCCTCGGATACGACCGCTACGGCGCCGCCGGGAGCGACTGGGGCACGTCCGTCAGCACGTGGATCGGCAAGCTCGACCCGGGGCACGTCGCCGGCATCCACCTCGTCCCACCGCTGGCGGCGCCGGACCCGGCGACGTTCGGCGACCTCACGCCGGGCGAGCGGGCCGCCCTCGACGACCTCGCCCGCGGCCAGGCCGACGGTGACGGCTACTCGATGCAGCAGTCCACCCGCCCGCAGACGATCGGCTACGGCCTCGTCGACTCGCCCGCGCTGCTCGCGGCCTGGATCGTCGAGAAGTTCCACGCCTGGACCGACCCGGCGAGCGCACTCACCCGCGACCAGCTGCTGGACAACCTGATGCTCTACTGGCTGCCCGGCACCGGCGCCTCGGCAGCCCGGCTGTACTGGGAGAGCTTCCGCGAGGTGCAGCGCACCTTCGCAGGCGAGACAACCGACCAGGTGCACGTGCCCGCGGGGTGCTCGGTGTTCCCGCACGAGAATCCCCGCCCGTCCCGCCGGTGGGCGGCCCGGCGGTTCACCGACATCCGGTACTGGAACGAGCCCGAGCGCGGCGGCCACTTCGCGGCGATGGAACAGCCGGAGCTCTTCGCGTCCGAGCTGCGGGCCTTCTTCCGGCTGGTGCGCCGATGACCGGCATGGGTGGTCCCTACCTCCGGTTGCTCCGGCGCCCTGACGTGCTGTGGCCGTTCGGATCCGCCGTGGTCGGTCGGCTCCCCCTCGCGATGGCGCCCCTCGGCATGATCGTGCTCGTCGAGGAGCAGCGCGGGTCCTACGCCACCGCCGGCATCGTGACCGCGGCCTTCGCCTGGTGCACGGCGATCAGCCTGCCCGTGTGGGGGAGCGTGATGGACCGGGTGGGGCAGTCCAGGGTCGTGGTGCTGACCTCCTGCGTCTCGGCCGCCCTGCTGGCCGCGATGGCCGTGCTCGCCGTGAGCGGGGCCGCCGACGCCGTCCTGGTCGTCACGGCGGCCGCCGTCGGCCTGAGCTTCCCGCCCATCTCGCCGGCAATCCGGGTGGCGTGGTCGACGATCGTGCCCGACGGGTCCGCTCGGCGGACCGCGTACGCGATGGACGCGGTTGCCGTCGAGACCCTCTTCGTCACCGGACCGCTCCTGCTCACCGCCCTGCTCTGGGCGCCGCCTGCCGTTCCCCTCGCGGTGACGGCGCTCCTGATGGCCGCGGGCGGCCTCGGTTACGGCTCCAGCCCGGCCGCGCGTTCGTGGCGTCCCGCGGCTCGCGACGGGGGTCCGCGCGGCCGGTCACCGCTCCGCTCGCCGACGGTGGTGCTGACCCTGCTCGTCGCGCTCGGCATGTCGGTGGGGTTCGGCCAGATGGACGTCGCGATGACGGCCACGGCGGAGCACGGCTACTCGAGCGACGGCGTGCTCGGCCTGTTCTTCGCCTCCGCGGCCGTCGGGAGCACGGTCGGCGGGCTCTGGTACGGAAGCCGGGCCTGGCGCGGCCCGGAACGGCGCCACCTCCCGGTCACGCTCCTCGGCTACACGGCGGGCCTCGCCGCGGTCGCGCTGGTGGTGGGAGGGACGGGCACACCGCCCCTCGCGCTGATGGTCGCCGCGCTCGCCGTCACGGGGCTGTTCATCTCGCCGAGCCTCATCCCGCAGCAGGCGCTCGTCGACGCGGGCACCGACCCCGGCCGGCTCAGCGAGGCGCAGGGCTGGCTGCACACCGCGCTGACCTCCGGTGGCGCCGCGGGGATGGCCCTCGCCGGCGTGGTCGTCGACCGCGCCGGCTCGGCCGCGGCGTTCGGCACGGCGTCCCTGGCAGTGGGCGCCGCAGCGCTGATCGCGGTGGTCGCGCAAGCCCGGTGGCGCGCAGAACCGTCCCGTGGCGATCTGGGGCAGACACCTGCTCACGGGAACGGGCCCGCGACCGTCTCGCCGTGATCGCGGGGCCTACGGGGTCTTCAGGGGTCTCCGATATCGGTACCGAGATCCGTCCACGGACTGATGACCAGTCATGGCGGGACGCCCCCTACTTCACCGACGCCGAAGGGTTGCACTGGAGCTCGTGGAGGCCGTCCTCAACCCGAACCCGGTCGGGGAGCGTGTTCCCGACGAGCTGTTCGCGAAGGCAGCCGTCCACTACGACGACAACGCGCTCTGGACGCTCACCGTGGCGATCGGGCAGATCTGCTTCTTCATCCCGGTGGCTCTCATCGCCAAACCCATCCCTGGCAAGGCCCCCGGGAAGAACTACACCGACGCGTGATCGGTGCAGGTGGTGTGCGAGTCCGGTCAGAATCGGTAGCGCAGGATCCGCCCGACGTCGCGGAGCCGGGGCAGCCGCGCGAGCACGCGCATCTGGAGGCGGCCGACGGGCGGGAGGAGGTCCAGGCCCGCCATGTCGACGCTGCGCAGCGCGTCGAGGAGCACCAGCCCGTCGTGCCACGTCTCGAGCTCGCGCGGGTCGTCGATGCCCCAGTGCAGGGTGGCGCCCGCGTTGCGGATGGCGGGCACGAGCTTCTGCAGCCGGATGCCGATGGCGCCGTAGCAGTCGAAGAGCAGCTGCCCGCTCGGGAACCGGGCGGTGATCCGCTCGATCAGCCGCCGGCCGTCCTCTTTGCGCAGGTACATCGAGAGGCCCTCGAACACCGCGACCGTGGGGCGGTCGGCGGGCACCGACTCCAGCCAGCCCTCGTCGGTGACGGAGGCGCCGACGAGGCGGTAGTCGCCTTCCGGGGGCGGCAGGAGCCGCTCGCGCAGCGCGACGACCTCCGGGTGGTCGAGGTCGACCCACCGCACGCCCGGCCCCGCGGCCAGTCGCTGGGCGCGGGTGTCCAGGCCGCACGCCAGGTGCAGCACGGTGGCCTCGGGGTGCGAGTCGAGGAACTCGCGGGTCCACCCGTCGAGCTGCCGGCCGCGCAGCGCGACGCCCGCCGCGGTGGTGGCGGTCATCCCGGTGCGCCGGAAGTCGTAGTCGATCCGCTCGACGGCGCGGGCGGCCGCCTCGTCGTGCAACACCGAGCGCGGTGCCCGGCTGTCGAGCGCCCGCCCGTACAGCGTGGCGAGCAGCGTCTCCGGTGCTCCGGTCAGCGTGACCTTCTCCCGCTCCACGGGGGGCACTACATCACCGAGGGGTGCGCTCGAGCTCGGGTGACGCCGTATCGAGGGGCACGTTCGGCGCCCGGACCAGCCCCAGCTGCACTGTCTGGCGGGGCAGTACCGCGTCGAGGAGCCAGTCGGCCGCGGTGCGGGTGCGGTTGGTGGGCATCGACAGCAGGTGGTAGCCGCGCGTCACCGCTTTCGCGACGAGCCCGGCGAGCGGCACGTGCAGCGGGTTGGCCGCCGCCTCTCGCCCGCCCAGCTCGACGACGAAGCCGAGGTCGTGGTGGCGGTAGCGGTGCGGCGAGCCGTGCCCGAGCGACGCGGCGACGTTGCGGCCGGCGAGCTTGCCCTGGCGCACCGCGTGCTGAGCGGTCATGGCCGTCACCTCGCCGGGACGGGTCAGATCGGGCACAGCGGCCGCGTCGCCGCAGGCGAAGACGTCGGGGTGACCCGGGACGGCGAGCTCGGCGTCGACGACGAGCCGCCCCTTGTTCGTCGGCAGCCCGACCCCGGCCACGAGCGGGTCGGGGCGCACGCCGACGCACCACACCAGCGTGCGGGTGGGCACCTTCTCGCCCGTCGTGAGGCACACGTGCTCGTGGGTGGCCTCCTGCACCGACTGCCCGGTACGCACCTCCACCCCGCGCTCGCGCAGCACTCGGTCAGCGGTGCGGGAGAGCTTCGGGTCGAGCTCGGGCAGCACGCGTTCGGCCAGGTCGAGCAGCAGCCAGCGCACCGGCTGGTCGCGCAGCGCGGCGTGCTGGCGCACCAGGGCGTCGGTGAACAGCGGGCCCTGCGCCGCGACCTCGGTGCCGGTGTAGCCCGCGCCCACCACGATGAACGTGCAGCGCGCCTCCCGTTCCGCCGGGTCCTCGGTGGAAGCCGCCAGCTCGATCTGGCGGGTGATGTGGTCGCGCAGGTAGAGCGCCTCCGGGATGCCCCGGAAGCCGTGCGCGTGCTCGGCGACGCCGGGGATCGGCAGCAGCTTGTTGACGCTGCCCGCGGCGAGCACGAGCCGGTCGTAGCCCAGCTCACCGCGGCCGCTCTCGGGGTCGGTCCAGCCCACCGTGCGCTTGTCGAGGTCGACGGTGTCGACCTCCCCGAGCACCACCCGCACGCCGGGCAGGGTGGCCGCGAGCGGCACCGTGATCCGGCGCGGCTCGATCACCCCGGCCGCGACCTCAGGCAGCAGCGGCAGGTAGAGGAAGTAGTCCGTCGGGTTGATCAGCACGATCTCGGCCGTGTCGCCCAGCCTCTTCGCGAGCGAACGAGCGGCGCTGTGCCCGGCGAACCCGCCTCCGACGATCACGACCCGTGGGCGGGAGCGGGGCTGTGCCGTTCCTGGACCTGTGGACGCCATGGCGATCGCCTACCCGCCCTGCCGGACGGGCAAGCGTCGCACCGGGGCCGACTACGCTCGGTCGCGCGGCGCCCCGATCGGACGGTGCCCAGACGGGAGAGCAGCAGCATGTGGACCCTCTCCGGCTTCGCCGACGAGATCTCCCCCGATCTCGACGAGCAGTGCCGGGTCCTCACCGACCTCGGGATCCGCCACATCGAGTTCCGCAGCGCGTGGGACACGAACGTCCTCGATCTCGACGACGACCAGCTGGAGAAGGTGCGCGCGACGCTGGAGCGCGCCGGCATCGGCACCTCTTCGGTCGGCTCGCCGATCGGCAAGATCGGGGTGCTCGACGACTTCGACGCCCACCTGGCGCGGATGCGCCGCGCCCTGCACGTGGCCCGGGTGCTGCAGGCGCCCTACATCCGGCTCTTCTCCTTCTTCATCCCGAAGGGCGACGACCCGGCGGCGCACCGCGACGAGGTGCTGCGCCGGATGGCCGCGCTCGCCGCCGAGGCGGAGGGGCACGACGTCGTGCTGCTGCACGAGAACGAGAAGGAGATCTACGGCGACACCCCGCAGCGCTGCCTCGACATCCTGGAGTCGGTCGGCTCGCCGAAGCTGCGGCTGGCCTGGGACCCGGCCAACTTCGTGCAGGTGGGCGTCACGCCCTTCACCGACGGTTACGAGCGCCTGCGCCCGTACCTGGAGTACCTGCAGGTGAAGGACGCGCTGCTGGCCGACGGCACGGTCGTGCCGGCAGGCGAGGGCGACGGCGAGGTCGAGGCCACCGTGCGGGCGCTCGTCACCGACGGCTACGACGGGTTCTGCTCGATGGAGCCGCACCTCGCCACCGCGGGTTCACTGGGCGGGTTCTCCGGCGAGCACCACTTCCGCCGGGCCACCGCCGCGTTCACGGCGATCCTCGAGAAGGTGGGGGTGGAGTACCGGTGACGGTGCGGTTCGCGGTGGTCGGCTGCGGGGTCATCGGCAGGCTGCACGCCGAGGTGCTCGCGGCGAGCGCGGAGACCGCCGTCAGCGTGCTGGTGGACGTCGACGCGGCGGCCGCGGACGCGTTGGCCCAGCGGCTCGACCCGGCGCCCGCGGTGACCACGTCCCTCGACGGGGCGCTGGCCCGCGACGACGTCGACGCGGTGGCGATCTGCGTGCCGAGCGGGGCCCACGCGCGGATCGCCGTGGCGGCCCTGGAGTCGGGCCGGCACGTCGTGGTGGAGAAGCCGGTCGACGTCACGATCGAGGCGGCCGCGCCGATCGTGACCGCCGCCGCCGCTGCCCCGGAGGGCACCGTGGCCACCGTGATCAGCCAGCACCGCTTCGACCCCGCGAGCGTCGTGGTGCGCGACGCGATCACCGCGGGACGCTTCGGCCGGCTCACCTCTGCGGTCGCGACGGTCTCCTGGTGGCGCAGCCAGTCCTACTACGACTCCGGCGCGTGGCGCGGCACGTGGGAGCTCGACGGCGGCGGCGCGCTGATGAACCAGGGCGTGCACACCGTCGACCTGCTGCTGTGGTTCCTCGGCACGCCGGTCGAGGTGATGGCCCACACCGGGCTGCTCGCGCACGAGCGGGTCGAGGTGGAGGACACGGTCGCCGCGGTCGTCCGGTTCCAGTCGGGTGCGCTGGCCACGCTGCACGCCACCACGGCCGCCTACCCCGGCCTCTCCGTCCGGCTGCAGGTGCTGGGCGACGCCGGATCGGCCGTGATCGACGACGACCGGCTGCGCTACTTCCACAGCAGGGAGCTGGCGTCCGCGGAGGCGGCCGGGGACGCGGGGGTCGGCGCCGACAAGGGCGACCGCTCGGACCAGACCGCGCGGGTCCTCCCCGCCGAGGAGGAGCCGGATCCGGCGCACGGCCCGATGTTCACCGGCCATGCCCGGCAGTACCGGGACATCGTCGAGGCCATCCGCACCGGCCGCCGGCCGGGCGTCACGCTCGACGACGCGTTGCTCGCGCTGGCCACGGTGCAGGCGGTGTACGAGTCGGCCCGCTCCGGTGCCCCGGTCCGGGTGGCGGACGTGCTCGCGGCGGTGGGCGTCCCGGCCCCGTAGTCGTGCTGTACCACGTGGTACAGTCCCCGCCGTGGAGGGGGACGCACGGGCGGCGCTGCTGACGTCCGCGATCGCCCACCTCGCCGAGCACGGCCTCGGCGGCGCCACCCTCCGCAGCATCGCGTCGGCGATCGGCACCAGCCACCGGATGCTGATCTACCACTTCGGCTCGCGGGACGGGCTCCTGCTCGCGATCGTGCGCAGCGCCGAGGAGGAGCAGCGCGCCGCCATGGCCGAGCTCGCCGCCGACGAGAGCGCCTCCGCGGCCGAGCTGGCCCGTCGCATGTGGGAGCGCGTGGCCGAGCCCCGGCTGCACCCGCACGAGCGGCTGTTCTTCGAGCTGTACGGCCGCGCTCTGCAGGGCGATCCGGGTGCGGCGCCGATGCTGACGTGGGTCGTGCCGGCCTGGCTCGACCAGGTCACCGCGCTGCTCGTCGCCCGCGGGCTACCCGCCGACGAGGCGCGCGCCACCGCCCGGCTCGGGCTCGCGACCGTGCGCGGCTTGCTCCTCGACCTGCTGGCCACCGGCGACCGCGCGGGTGCGGACGCGGCCATGGAGCTGTTCATCAGGAGGCTGACATGAAGATCCAGCGCATCGCCGCAGAGGCCACCACGGAGGCCGCGCCCGACGAGGTCTGGGCGTTGCTCTCCGACCGGTCCACGTGGCCGAGCTGGTCGCCGCTCGGGTCGCACTCCAGCGAGCGGCCCGGCGAGGGTGGCGCCCCGGACGGGCTCGGTGGCATCGCGCAGTTCGTCACCGGTCGCCACTGCGTCCGGGAGGAGATCGTGGAGCGGGAGCCTCCCCGCCGGCTCAGCTACACCCTGCTCTCCGGGCTGCCGCTGCGCGACTACCGGGCCGTCGTCGAGCTGACCCCGGCCGGGACGGGCACGCGCATCCGGTGGAGCGCGTCGTTCCTCCCGGGGCGCCCCGGCACGGGCTGGATCTACCGGCTCGCGCTGACCCGGATCTTCCGCGGCATGGTCACCGGGCTCGCGACAGCGGCGCTGGCCCGGCGTTGAACTGCGCGAACTCGGGGTAGTCCTGATCACCGGCGCGGAGGCGGCCATGGCCGCCACCGAGCTGCGCGCCGACCGCATGGAGCTGCGCAAGGCGGTGGGCCTGGAGGATCGGGAGAGCGGGGAGGACTGACGCCCGTCACCGTGCGGTCACGGTGAACCGCAGGTGGAACGGGTCGAGCGTGCCCGGCAAGGGCCGGTCCGGCCCGAGCGAGGCCCCGGAGGCGAGCCGGACGTCGTGGTGCTCCAGCACGGCCGCCAGGAAGGAGCCCGCGAGGAACAGCACGAGGCTGCGGCCGGGGCAGATCACCGGCCCCGCGCTGAACGGCACGAGACCCGCGGGCGGGGTGCCGTCCCGCCACAGGTGCGGGGCGAACCGGTCCGCCTCGGGGAGGCGCTGGTCGTCGCGGTGGAAGAACGGGGCGAGCACCAGCACCAGCGAGCGGGCCGGGATCGTCCGGCCGCCCAGCTCGGTGCCTGCGGTGGTCTCGCGCAGGATCGCGGGCGTCGTCGGCCAGAGCCGGACGGCCTCGAGCACGGCGGCCCGCAGGGCGGGGAGGTCCTGCGGATCGGTGAGGTCGCGGCCCGCCAGCTCTGCCTGCACGGCCTCTCGCTCGGCCGCGTGCGTGGCGAGCAGCGCGAGCGCGCGGAAGCCGGACATCCCGCCCGCGTCGAAGGCGAACAGCCAGTGGGCCACCTGTTCCGCCGCGTGGGTCCGCGGCGTCGTGAGTGTCTCGGTGATGACGGCGGCGAGGCTGCCCGGTTCGGCCCGGGACAGCCGCTCCCGCACCCGGTCGAGGAACTCGGCGCGCAGGCGCGGGTGGCCCGGGTGCACCCGCGACCAGTTGGCCGCGCCGCGCAGCCGGGCGAGCAGGGCGGTGACCTCGGTGTCGTCGCCGGCGGAGTCGCCGAGCACCACGCGCCGCACGACGCGGAACCACGCCTCGACGAACCGGTCCCACCCCAGCACGCCGGTGCGTTCGACCTCCGCGAGCAGGTCGGCGGCTTCCTGCCGCACCACACCGACCATCGGCACCGCGAGGTGGTGCACGGGGCGTTCGGGCTCCAGGACGGATTCGGTGAAGCGGCGCCGGTCGGTCCGGTCCTCGCCGCGCGAGATCAGCACACCGCGCGGCTGGAAGTGACCCAGCGCGCCCCGCTTCTCCGGCGTGGTGGCCGCGAACGGATCGGGCGAGCGGTGCAGGACGTCCTCGACGTCGGCCGGGTCGAGCACCAGCACGACCGAGCGCCCCGGAACCCGCAGCCGCAGGGGGGCCGATCCGTACCGCGCGTGCAGCCGCTGCATCGTGCGGACGAGGCGGCGATCGGCATCCATCCGCTCGGCCGCCGCCACCACCCGGGGTCGCCGGATGATCACGCCGCGGGCGACGAGTGGTGTGAGCACGTTCGCCGCGATCCGCAGCGTGTCCCCGACCGACGCCCGCGTGGGCGCCACCGCCTCCCGCACCGGAGCCCGTCCGTCGCCGCGCATGCTCGTCATGGAGGCGCGGTTACCCGCCAGGTCAGGGGCGACGCTCGTCCGGGATGAGAGGGGTGCCTCACTCGAGCGGGGTGGCCGACAGCTGGGGATCCAGGCATCCTCCTTCGAAAGCTTGACCTCATCTCCAGTCCGAACTACAGTTTCAGGCCAGTTGCACGGAGCTTCCACGGAAGCGCGAGTGACTCGGGAGGTGGTCGCCTGGACGCCAGTTCGACATCGAGATCATCTACACCGTTGTCATGTTGATCCACGGGCCCGGTCTGGCGACCGGGCCCGGTCGTGTGTGTGGAGGGCTGTTCCCCGGTGGGTGTCGACCGGCTCGACGACGAGGACTACCCCGCGATGACGATGGGGCAGGCCGCTGAGCTGCTCGACGTGCAGCCTGCGTTCCTGCGCAGCCTGGACGCCGCAGGCGTCCTCACGCCCGTGCGCTCCGGAGGCGGTCACCGACGCTACTCGCGTCGGCAGCTGGTGTTGGCCACGCGGATGCGCGCCCTGTTCGACGAGGGGCTGAACCTCGATGCGGCGACCAGGATCGTGGCGCTGCAGGACGAGCTGCGAGCGGCCCGTGCGCGCATCGCGGAGCTGGAGGCGGAGGTCGGACGGCGCAACGGCGACGGCCCCGACCGCTGAACGGTCGGGGCCGCCGATTTGACGTGCGTCTCTCAGGCGTCGATCTGCCTGGGTTCGCTGCCCGTGCCGGCGATGGAGATCCGGCGCGGCTTCGCCTTCTCGGCGATCGGGATCCGCAGCGTCAGCACGCCTGCGTCGTACGAGGCGTCGATGTGGTCGGTGTCGAGGGTGTCGCCCAGGAACAGCTGGCGGGAGAAGACCCCGAGCGGCCGCTCGGCCACCTGCATCTCCACGTGCTCACCCGAGAACGGGCGCCGCTCCGCCTTGACGGTGAGCACGTTGCGCTCGACGTCCAGCTCGATCGCGTCGGCGGGCACGCCGGGCAGGTCGAAGCAGACGACGAAGTGGTCACCGTCCCGGAAGGCGTCCATCGGCATGGCGGTGGGTCGCGACCAGGTGCCGGGGGCGTTGCCGAACACCTGCTGGGTGAGCCGGTCCAGCTCGCGGAACGGGTCGGTGCGCATCAGCATCGCAGGCCACTCCTTTCATGATCGCGCGATGCCCCCCGAGCGTGGGATGCGCTCGGATATCTCCAATGGTAGCTACAGGTTTCTTGCCATGCAAGAGGTCATAGTCGTGCTATGGCCAGGTCAGCTATTGACCGGACGGGTCAGGAGATCCGGTTCCAGATGTCCGCCACCAGCAGTACGACGAACAGCGCCGACGCCATCCCGAGCAGGATGTTCGACAGCAAGCCCGACCGGCCGTCCGCCGCGATCCGCTTCGAGTTCAGCAGGAGCATCAGCGTGATCCCGAGGAACGGCATGAAGGCTGCCCCGAGCACGCCGTAGACCAGCGTGAGCGCGAACGGGCGGTCGAAGAACAGCAGCCCCATCGGCGGGATCGTCAGCCAGATCAGGTACGCCCGGAACGGCAGGCTGCGTTCGGCCGCCCTGGCCTCGTAGCCCGTCTCGGTGGTGGTAGACCGCTCCGTGCGCAGCGACTCGGCCCCCACCTCGGCCTCCGCGCCGTGCGGCAGCCGGATCGTGCGCGTCCAGTCCGAGAACAGCAGGCTGACGCCGTTCCACACGCCCAGCAGCGACGTGGTGGTCACCGCGAGGAAGCCGACGAGGAACAGGATCCGCGCCCAGTCGCCGTATCGGGTTCCGAGCTCGGTGCCGAGGACGAGCAGGCCCCGGTCGTTCTCGGTGAGGTCCTGGCCGAGCAGCAGGTTGGCGCCGACGATGAGCATCGCGATCACGAAGATCGCGGTCATGGTGTAGCCGACGGCGTTGTCGAGCCGCATCATCGACAGCCAGCCGGTGCCCTTCCAGCCCTTCGCGATCATCCAGTAGCCGTACGCGGCCATCGTGATCGTGCCGCCGACGCCGCCGATGAGGCCGAGCACGTAGACCACCGAGCCGTCCGGCAGCCGGGGGACGAGGCCGCCGGCCAGGTCCAGGAGGTCGGGCGCCACGAGGAAGGCCACGGAGACCACCGACACGAACTTGATCAGCACCAGGACGGTGATGAACTTCTCGAAGATCTCGTAGCGCTGCAGCCACACCAGCACGAGCCCCACGACGCCGGCGATCATGGCCCAGTACCGGACGTCGAGGCCGCCGAACAGCGCGTTCAGGGGCAGCCCCACCGCCGACATCGCGGTGGCCCCGTACACGAAGCCCCAGATCACGATGTAGACGCCGAAGAAGACGGTGGCCCAGCGACCCAGCCTGCGCCAGCCGTCCAGCAGGGTGGAGCCGGACGCGAGGTGCCACCGGCCCACGCCCTCGGCGAGTGCCAGCTTGAGGATCGCGCCCAGGACCGCCGCCCACAGCAGCACGGTGCCGAACCGGGCGCCCGCCACCATCGTGGCGACGAGGTCGCCTGCGCCGACGCCCGCGGCCGCGGCGAGCAACCCCGGCCCGACCTGCTTGACCTTCGCTCCGAATCCGACGGGTGGCCTCGCCACCGTGGTGTCAGACGTGCTCATCCGTTCCCGCTCCTCGTCGATGCCGGGGATTGCCGCCCGCCGACCGTAGGTCGGCCGGACGACGACCGCGCGCGATCTTTACGAGCCCTTAGGCCGTCAGCCGTGGAGGGTGCGATATTCGGCCGCGGCACCGGGGTGCAGCGGGATCTCGCCGGTCCCGATGAGCGAGCGCTGGTCGAGGTACTGGGTGCCCAGCGCCGATTCCGGCACCAGGTCGGGCGCGGCGGCCACGAGGGTGCGCGCCACCGCGGCTGCCGTCTCGTCGGGCAGGGCGGAGGTGCAGACCAGCAGGTTCGCGACACCGACCGTCGGCACCGGCCCGGCAGGTCCGTACGCGTCGGCGGGCACGGTGGCCGGCCCGTAGACGCTGCCGTGGCGGGACCGCAGCTGCGGCAGGTGCTCGGCGAGCGGCAGCAGCCGGACCGGGCGGCGGGCCGCGAGCTCGGCGAGCGCGGGCGTGGGCACCCCGCCCGACCACAGGAGGGCGTCGGCGGACCCGGACTCGAGCGCGGCGACGGCGTCGCGCAGCGGGCGGCGGGTCACGTCCGCGGCGATGCCTGCGGCGGTGAGCAACCTGTCCCCGAACACGGCGGCGCCGGAGCCGACGGCGCCGAGCGAGACCGGGCGGCCTGCCAGGTCCGCGGTGCCGGTCGCCGGGTCCTCGGCGCGCACCACCAGTTGCATGTAGTTCTCGTAGACGCGGCCGATCGCCTGCAGCGGCACCGGGGCGCCGAACGGCTCCTCCCCGTTGCGGGCAGCGAGCGCGATGTCGGTCAGCGCGAGCCCGAGCGCGGCCACGCCGTCGCGGAGCTGCTCGATGTTCTCCACGCTGCCCCCGGTGGTCACCACCGAGGTGGGCAGGCCCGCCGCCCCGAGCGCCGCGGCGAGCAACTCACCGAACTCGACGTAGAACCCGCCTGGCTCGCCCGCGGCCAGCGCGACGGGTTGCGTCGTCCCGCCCGCGCAGCCTGCGACCAGCGGGGCCGCGAGCAGACCGCGCAGCAGGGTCCGGCGCGAGACCGTTGTCGAGACCGGGGTCATGCCGGCAGCTCGATCGTCACGACGAGGCCGGAGCCCGGCGGCGACGAGACGCGCAGAGCGCCGCCGCGGGCGGTCACCAGGCGCTCCGCGATCGGCAGGCCCAGCCCGGAGCCGCGCGCCGGACTGCCGGGGGCGCGCCAGAACCGCCTCGTCGCCTGCTGCAGCTGTTCGGCAGGCAGACCGGGACCGTCGTCGCGCACTTCGAGCAGCGCCCGCCCGTTCCCTGCGCGGAGTGCGATCTCGACGGTGGCGCCGCGACCGGCGTATTTGACCGCGTTGTCCAGCAGCACGTCGAGCAGCTGCTCCACCTCGGAGGCTGTGCAGGCCGCTTCCACAGAGGCCGGCGTCGACGATGCCACCCGCAGCCCGACACCGGCCTCGAGTGCAGCCGGGCGCCAGGCGTCGAGGCGCTCCGCGACGACGGCGGTGAGCTCGGCGCGGTCGCCCGGCCCTGCCCCGGCGGCGAGGGCGGTGGCCCGGCTCTCCGCCGAGGCCAGGTCGAGCAGCCCGTCGAGCAGAGCTTCGAGGCGGTCCAGCTCCACCGCCGTGGACCGGTAGGTCGCCCGCCCCGCGGCGGCGACGTGCGGGTCGAGGGTGTCGACGCGCAGCCGCAGCGCGGCGAGGGGGTTGCGCAGCTGGTGCGAGGTGTCGGCCACGAGCCTGCGCTGCTCCTCCGCGCTGGTGGCGACGGCGTCGGACATCCGGTTGAACGCCGCGGCGAGCTCGCGCAGCTCGGTGGGGCCCGCGTGCGGGGACACGTGCGCACCCGGGTGCCCGGCCGCGACCTCGCCGACGCCCGCCGCGAGCTCCCGGATCGGGCGCAGCACCCACCGGGCCAGCAGCAGCGCGAGCGCCGCGCACGCGAGCGCGGCCAGCAGCGCCCCGAGCAGCACCGCCGTCCAGGCGGTGGCGATGTCGGCGGCCGCGGCGGCGGGCTCGGCCCGCAGGACGACCGCGCCGCCCACCTGGGTGCCGGTGCCGATCGGGCGGGCGAGCAGGATCGGGCCGGTCGACCACGGCCGCAGGCCGACCGGCCGGGCCGCAGGCTGGTTGCGCAGGGCCGCGTCCACGGCCGCGACCACGGCGGGGTCGTCGGCGCGCAGCCCTGCCTCGACGATCGCCCGGCCCGAGCGGTCGACCACGGCGACGCCCTCGCCGTAGACGGACTGGTGGGCCTGCACCTCCTGGGCGAGGGTGCCCGCCCCGGCCGGACCGGTGGCCTGCTGGGCGAGCGCAGCGAACCGGTCGAGGTCGCCCGCCCGCGTGAGCACGAACTCCTGGGTGCGGCCGGCCGCGGTGCTCTGCAGCAGCGGCACCGCGAACCCGGCGACCGCGGCCAGCGCGAACGCCGACAGCACGACCAGCAGTCTGCGGCGCATCAGCCGCCCAGCCGGTAGCCGAAGCCGCGGATCGTCGAGACGAGCCCGGGGCGGCCGAGCTTGCTCCGCAGCGACGCCAGGTGGACGTCAAGCGAGCGGCTCACCGCCAGGTACGCGTCGCCCCACACCTCGTCGAGCAGCTGCTGGCGGCTCACGGCCGCGCCCGGGCGGCGCGCAAGTGCGGCGAGGATGTCGAACTCCTTCGCGGTGAGCGCGACCTCCGTGCCCGCCACCGTGGCGCGGCGGGCGGTCAGGTCGACGCGCAGGTCCTCGATCTCCACGACGTCGGCCGCAGCGGCCTCAGCGGCCCGCGTGCGCCGCACCACGGCGTCGACGCGTGCCAGCAGCTCCCGCAGCCGCACCGGCTTCACGAGGTAGTCGTCGGCGCCGAGACGCAGGCCGCGCACGACGTCGCGCTCGGCGTGCCGGGCGGTCAGCACCAGCACCGGCGTGGCCGCGACGCGGCGGAGCCTGCGCAGCACGTCCATGCCGTCGCCGTCGGGCAGGCCCAGGTCCAGCAGCACGAGGTCGGCGCCCCTCAGGTGCGGCCACACGTCCGCCGCCCGCGCCACCCGATCGACCCGGTGACCGTGCGTCGCGAGCGCATCCACCACCGCCCCGGCCACGCCGTCGTCGTCCTCGACCACCAGCACGCGCACCGGCAGAGCGTGCCACGGACGTTCTCGTCGGATGCACGTCCTACGGTCGGCGCATGATCCGACCCCACGTGGTCGCTCATGTCGCGATCACCCTCGACGGTGCCACCACGGGCTTCGCCCCGGCCGTCGTCCGCTTCTACGAGCTGGCCGCCACATGGGCCGAGGACGTCACGTTGGCGGGCGCCGACACGATCCTCGCCCAGGAACCGGCTCTGCGGGAGGCGCCGCGCAGGCCCGCCCCCGCCGGTGCCCCGCTGCTCGCGGTGGTCGACAGCAGGGCGCGCGTGCGGGAATGGGAGGCCCTGGGCGCCGTCGGCCACTGGTCGGGGGTCCTCGCCCTCCGCGCCGCGGCCACGCCGCCGCGCCCGCAGCAGGCGGTCCCCGAGCTGGTCGCGGGCGCCGAGCGGGTCGACCTCGCAGCGGCGCTGGCCGTGCTCGGGCAACGCCACGGCGCCCGCGTCGTGCGGGTCGACAGCGGTGGCGGGCTGATCGGCGCCCTGCTCCGGGACAACCTGCTGGACGAGCTGAGCCTGCTCGTCCATCCCCGGCTCGCCGGGCCCGGCCAACAGGCCTGGCACGGCGCGCAGGGGCGGGCGGGCGCGTTCGAGCTGGTCGCCGCCGAAGCGCTGGAGCAGGGGCTCGTCTGGCTGCGCTACCGGGTCCCGTGATCGCCGCTCGGCGGTGAGCCCTTCTTCTCGCAGGTCCGGCGGCGCATACTGGGGTGGTCAGCCCCCGGTGACGTGGGCGGGAGGGTCTGATGGCCGTGGACATGTGGGTCATCTGGGTGATCGCTGCAGTGGGTCTCATCGTCCTGGAGATCTTCACGCTCACCGCTGCGGTGGGAATCCTCGGTGGTGCGGCCTTGATCACGGCGCTGGCCGCGGCGCTCGGGTTGCCGGTGCCGGTGCAGCTGGTCGTGTTCTCCGGCGCCGCCGTTGCCGGGGTCGGGTTGCTCGGCCCGGTCGCGCGACGCCATCTGACGGGGCCCCGCGGTGGCACCGCGTTCGGGCTGGACGCGCTGGTCGGCAAGCCGGGGTACGTCATCCAGGAGGTCACCGGGCGGGACGGGCGCGTCCGGATCGGCGGCGAGGAGTGGACCGCGCGGGCGATGGACGACTCCGTCGTCATCCCGACCGGCACCACGGTCGACGTCCTCCAGATCGACGGCGCCACCGCCGTCGTCTACCCCAGGGAGTGACCATGACCATGGACCTGGCCCTGATGGTCGTCGGGCTGCTCGTCGCGCTGATCGCCGTCATCACCGTGATCAAGGCCGTGCGGATCGTGCCGCAGGCGCGGGCGCGCAACGTCGAGCGGCTCGGCCGCTACCAGCGCACGCTGCAACCCGGCCTCAACTTCGTGATCCCCTACATCGACCGCGTCTACCCCATGATCGACCTGCGGGAGCAGGTCGTGTCCTTCCGCCCGCAGCCGGTGATCACCGAGGACAACCTGGTCGTCGAGATCGACACCGTCCTCTACTTCCAGGTCACCGACCCGCGCGCCGCGGCGTACGAGATCGCCAGCTACCTGCAGGCGGTCGAGCAGCTCACGGTCACCACGCTGCGCAACGTGGTCGGCTCGATGGACCTGGAGGTCACGCTCACGTCGCGGGACCGGATCAACAGCCTGCTGCGCGGTGTGCTGGACGAGGCCACGGGCAAGTGGGGCCTGCGCGTCAACCGCGTGGAGATCAAGGCCATCGACCCGCCGAAGACCATCAAGGACGCGATGGAGAAGCAGATGCGCGCCGAGCGGGACAAGCGCGCCGCCATCCTGTCCGCCGAGGGCCAGCGGCAGTCGCAGATCCTCACCGCGCAGGGCGACAAGCAGGGCGCGATCCTGCGCGCCGAAGGGGACCGGGCCGCCGCGATCCTCAAGGCCGAGGGGCAGTCAAGGGCGATCGACGAGGTGTTCCAGGCGGTGCACCGCAACGACCCCGACCCGAAGCTGCTCGCCTACCAGTACCTGCAGGTGCTGCCGCAGCTCGCGCAGGGCGAGGGCAACACGTTCTGGGTGATCCCCAGCGAGGTCACCTCCGCGCTGCAGGGCGTCTCGCGGGCTTTCACCGAGAACGTCCCGCGCTCGCCCGCCACCCGCGACGGTACGGCGTCCGACGAGCTGGCGGCGATCGCCGCCGAGGACGCCGCGCAGGCCGAGGAGGCAGCCGCCGAGGCGGTCGCCGACGCGGCCGTGCCCGACGGCAGGCCGCACACCAACGGCGGGCCTCCCCGGCCGGCGCCGACCAGCGACTAGTGCCCCGCGCCGTGCGGGAGCCGAGGCCCGCCCGGCGTGTGATCACCCGGGTACTGACCCGGGCGTGGGACGACGACGTGCTCGGCCAGTCCGCGTCGGCCGCGTTCTGGCAGACGCTCTCGCTGCCCCCGTTGCTGCTCGGGCTGTTCGGGCTGCTCGGGTACGCGGAGCTCTGGTTCGGCCCGGACACGGTCGTCGCCGTGCAGGAGTGGATCATTCGGACCAGCGGTGGCGTGTTCAGCCGCAACGCGATGGACGAGATCATCGCCCCCACCGTGGACGAGATCCTCACGACCGCCCGGGGTGAGGTCGTCTCGATCGGGTTCGTGCTGAGCTTCTGGTCGGGCTCCTCGGCGATGGCGACGTTCGTCGACGCGATCACCCGCGCCCACGACCAGTACCCGGTGCGCGGCTGGGTCTGGCAGCGCACCCTCGCGATCCTGCTCTACCTGGCGGGCCTCGCCGTCGGCATCGTGCTGCTGCCGGTCGCGGCACTGGGCCCCGACCGCCTGTTGCCGCTGCTGCCCGACGTGGTCGAGCCGGCGGCTCGGACGGTGGTGAACGTCGTCTACTACCCGGTGGTCGTCGTGGTGCTGGTGCTGGCGCTCACCACGTTGTACCGGATCGCGCTGCCTTTCAAGCCGCCGTGGCACCGCGGCCTACCCGGGGCGGTGCTGGCCGCCGCCGTGTTCCTGGTGGGCGCCACCGGCCTGCGGCTGTACCTCGACTGGATCACGAGCACCGGCTACACGTACGGAGCGCTCGCGGCGCCGATCGCGTTCCTGCTCGGCATGTACTTCATCGCGCTCGCGGTGATCCTCGGCGCGTACCTCAACGCGGCGGTCCAGACGGTCCGGCCGGCTCCACTGCGCCGACGTGGCCGCCCGGTCACGGGTGTCACGGCCGAGGTTCCCGCCCAGGTGGCGCCCCCACCCACCGCAGGTCCCTGACAAGGCGACTTCACAAAGCCGGTGCGGACTTCACACAGGGCCGGCCCTGTGTGAAGTCCGCACCGGGTCTGTGAAGTGCTTACTTCTTCGGGTCGATCGGGTGCGGGTGCTCGCGGCTGTCGTCCAGGTGCGACGGGTCGAACTCCACCCGGCCCACCACCAGGTGGTTGACCAGCCACAGCACCAGGCCCACCACCAGCAGGATGCCCGCGATGAGGAACTGGATCATCGGGCGGCCCGACAGCGGCGTGGCGAGGAAGCCGCACAGGAACACGCCGAGCACCGGCGCCCAGGTCGGGGCGCGGAAGTGCTTGTGCTCGACCGTCTTCTTGCGCAGCACGAGCACCGCGATGTTGACGATCGTGAACACGGCGAGCAGGAGCAGCGCGGTGGTGCCACCCAGCACGCTCAGGTCGACGCTGACCACCAGGATGTACGCGATCACGCTGCTGAACACGATCGACACCCACGGGGTGCGGCGGGTGGGGTGCACGGTGGCGAACACGCTCGGGAGGACCCGCTCGTTGGCCATGCCGTAGAGCAGCCGGCTCGCCATCAGCATGTTGATCAGGGCGGAGTTGATCACGGCGAGCAGACCGATCGCCGCGAACAGTTGCAGCGGGAATCCGGGCGCGCTGACCTCAAGCACCGTGAGCAGAGCGCCGCTCCCGGCCTCTGCCAGGTCGGCCGCCGGGACCAGCATCGAGGAGATGACCGCGACGACCACGTAGATGGTGCCCGCGACGGCCATGCCGAGCAGCATCGCGCGCGGGAAGATCTTCACCGGGTCCTTGGTCTCCTCGGCCATGTTCACGGAGTCCTCGAACCCGACCATGGCGAAGAACGCGAGCGAGACGGCCGTGGTGATCGCCAGGAACGGCCCCGTCTCACCGGTGTTGATCTCGACGAGGCGGGCGGGTTCGCCCTGGCCACCACCGATGGCCCAGAGACCGGCGATGATGATGATCGCGAGCCCGGTCACCTCGATGCAGGTGAGCAGCACGTTCGCCTTGACCGACTCGCCCACGCCGCGGAAGTTGATGATCGCGAGCCCCGCGACGAACACCAGCGCGACGAGCCACAGCGGCAGCACGGCGAACTGCTTGAGGTAGGTGTCACCGAACGCCTTGGCCGCCGATGCCGCCGACGTCACGCCCGAACACATCACCGTGAACGTGACCATGAACGTCAGGAACTGGACGCCGAATGCGCGGTGCGTGTACAGCGCCGCCCCACCCGCACCCGGGTATTTCCCGACGAGCTCCAGATAGCTGAACGCGGTCAGGAACGCGACCACGAACGCGCCGAGGAACGGCACCCACAGGGCGCCGCCGATCACGGAGGCCACCGAACCGGTCAGGGCGTAGATCCCCGTGCCGAGGATGTCGCCGATGACGAAGAAGAGCAGGAGTCCGGGGCCGATGGCTCGCTTGAGTTCGGGTTGGGCTTGGGCCGGGGCTGAGTCCACCATGGCGAGTGAGTGTGATGGCTGCCACCACGCCGGTCGAGGATCTTGGTGATGATTTGATGTAACAGCAACCCGGGCAGGGCGAGCACGACCAGCACGATGGTCGGGCCCCACGGCCAGGCGGGCCCGTCGAGTGGGAGGCCATCGATCGGCAGCTCGAGCGCCTTCGCCACCCACCGTGCGGTCGCGGTGTCCGTGCTGCGGGCCAGGTCGGTCACCGTCGCGTCGAAGGCGAAGCCGGAGCGGCCGTGCAGGTGCTCCGGCGCCGGGCCCCCGGCCACCGGCTCGACAGCGTGATCCCCGGGCACGATCAGGCGGTCGAGCCGCGGCGCCGCGCTCGCCAGATCGGCGCGGGGCAGGAAGGTCAGGCCGTGCCGGGAGCGGACCGGGCCGCCGTCGGTGGTGACGGCGAGGGTCCGCGTGGCCAGCGACCGGGCCTGCGTGTTGAACACCGAGGCGAGCTCGATCTCGCCGACGCCGTCGGTGAGCGCCACGCCGACCGTCGGCGGGTCGAGGCGGAAGCCGGCGTTCAGGATCGCGGCTGGGTCGGGCAGCGGGAGGCCCGTGTACGCGGAGGCGCCCGAACCGTGGTGCCGCCAGCCGACCGCGGCGGCGGCGTCGCGGGCGGCGGCCGGCCCCAGCAGCCGCTCCACGACGTGCAGCGTGCCGTCGACGCCGGACAGGATGCCCGCGGTGCTGACGACGTCCCCGTCGTCGACGAAGCGCTGCCCGGGCGCCCATCGGACCTGCGGGTACGCCGTCCGCATACCGCGCAGCTGCATCCAGTGGGCGGCCGCGGGCCGGTCGTCGAGCAGCCCGGCGGACGCGAGCACGCCCGACCCGTTGCAGATGGACAGCAGCTGTGCACCGCGGCCGGCCTGTGCGCGCACCCATTCCGTGACGGGGGCGGTGGTCGGCTCGCCGAGGTCGGGCAACGCCGGGACGACGACGAGGGCCGGGGCGGCCAGACCTGCGAGCTCGTCGAACGTGAGGTCGGGGACGAGGTCGAGCCCGCCGGTCAGCGGGACCGGCCGCCGCTGAGGCGCGACGGTGTAGACGTTGAACCGGTCCGTCGCGGCGAGGATCTCGTACGGCGCGAGCGTGTCGGAGACCTCCGCGCCGAGCGCGCCCACGACGACCACGGCGGTCGGCTTGGCCGGATCGTGCCGGACCGGCGCGGCCGCGGGGACGGTCCGCTCCGGTCCGGGTGCGTAGTAGGCGCCGAAGGCCGCTGACGCGGAGACGGCCGCGAACCCCGCGGGCAGCGCCAGGACGGCGACCAGCAGGGCGAGCGCACGGGCAGCACGAGGGAGGAAGCCGCTCATCTCAGTGCCAGTAGTCGGCGCGGCGCCACAGCATGACGGCCAGCATCAGCGGAAACATGATCACGTGGGCGGCGACCATGACGGTCGTCCCGGAGATCGCGCCCAACCAGTACGGGACCAGCAGCACGACGAACGGCAGGAACATCGACGCGCTCATCTCGGCGGTCCGCGGCCACGAGTGGCGCCGGATGCGCATCCACAGCGCCATGGCGATCGTCATGTCGACGGCCATCGTCATCGCGTTCAGGTCCGGCCGGACGACCCAGTCGGCGGGCCAGAGCGGCCCGAGCGCCACCATGCCGACGATCATGGCGACGACCATCTCGAGGTAGTGGGCGACGAAGCGGACCAGCTTGCGCGTGTTGCTGCGGGTGGAGTGGGTGTGCGTGGTTGTCATGGCGGAAAGGGTCCGCGCGCGGGGCCGCCCTGCCAGGTGCCGGAAGTCATGACCCCTGGTCATGACCCGGCATGACCGGCGCGCACCGACCATTTTCCGGCACCGGCGGTGTCCATCCATTCGTGAGGGATCGCACGAGAGAAGGAACCGACATGCGAAGGACGCTGCTGGCGTTGGCGCGGAGCGGGGACGGTGAGGCGTTCCGCGAGCTCGTCGAGCCCCATCGGCACGAGCTCCAGGTGCACTGCTACCGCATCCTCGGCTCGGTGCAGGACGCCGAGGACCTCTTGCAGGAGACGTTGCTCGCGGCGTGGCGGGGGATCGGCGACTACCAGGAGCGCGCGTCCGTGCGGACGTGGCTGTACCGGATCGCGACCAACCGCTGCCTCAACGCGCTGCGGACCGGCTCCCGTCGCCCGCACGAGTACCCGGCCGGCCGATCGGAGGTCCCGTTGCCCGAGCCGACGCACCGCCGAGCCGAACCGAGCTGGCTGGAGCCCTACCCCGACGCGCTGCTCGGGATCGCCGACGACGTGCCCGGGCCGGAGGCGCGGTACGAGGCGCGGGAGTCGGTGTCGCTCGCGTTCCTGGCGGCGTTGCAGCAGCTGCCGCCGCGGCAGCGGGCGGTGCTGGTGCTGCGGGACGTGCTCGGGTTCCGGGCCGACGAGGTGGCGGACATGCTCGACACCAGCCGCAACGCCGTGACCAGCGCGCTGACCAGGGCCCGGGGTGCGCTGGCGCAGGAGCGCCCCGCCTCCGACCGGGAGAGCGCCCCGCTACCGGACTCGCCACACGAACTCCGGATCGTCGACGAGTTCAGCCGCGCCTTCGAGGCGGGCGACGTCGACGCGGTCGTGGCCATGCTGACCGACGACGCATGGCTGACGATGCCGCCCCTGCCGCTGGAGTACCAGGGCCCGGAGGCGATCCGCCACTTCCTGGCCACGGTCGCGCTGTGCGGGAAGGTTCGGCACGTGCTGGTCCCGACGCGGGCGAACGGCCAGCCCGCGTTCGGCTGGTACCTGCGTGATCCGCGCACCCCGATCCAGCACGCGCACGGGCTGCTCGTGCTGACCCTGACCGGCGACCGGGTGAGCGCGTTGACGCGGTTCCACGACAACTCGCTCTTGCCGATGTTCGGCCTTCCGCGGTCCCTGCGCATCGAGGGGAGGGCCGACGATGAGCGCTGACGCGGGACGGACCACGCGCGCCCAGGCCTGGGTGCTGGGAATCGCGTCGCTCGGGTCGTTCATGATGGCGCTGGACAGCCTGGTCGTGACGACGGCGCTGAGCACGATCCGGCAGGACCTGACGGCGTCGATCGAGTCGCTCGAGTGGGTCGTCAACTCCTACAACCTGACGTTCGCGGTGCTGCTGCTGACGGGCGCCGCGCTGGGTGATCGGTTCGGCCGGCGCCGGATGTTCGTCGTCGGGCTGGCCGTGTTCACCGTCGCCTCGGTGGCGTGCGCGCTGGCGCCGGACATCGGCACGCTGATCGTGGCGCGCGCGGGGCAGGGCGTCGGCGCGGCGATGGTGCTCCCGCTGTCGCTCACCCTGATCAGCACGGCCTTCCCGCCGCAGCAGCGGGGCCGGGCGATGGGGCTGTACCTGGGCATCACCGGTCTGGCGACGTTCAGCGGCCCGTTCATCGGCGGTGTCGTCGCCGAGGGACTCGCCTGGCAGTGGATCTTCTGGCTGAACCTCCCGGTCGGGATGATCGCGATCCTGCTCACGCAGCGGCGCGTGGAGGAGAGCGTCGGCCCGAACACCCGGTTCGACCTGGGAGGGGTCGTGCTCGTGACCGCGGGCGCGTTCGGCGTCGTCTGGGGCCTGGTCCGCGGGAACGTCGCGGGCTGGGACAGCGCGGAGGTGGTGGGCGCGCTGCTGCTCGGCGTCGTGCTGCTGGTCGCCTTCGTGCTCTGGGAGCGACGCGCGCAGGCGCCGATGCTGCCGATGCGGTTCTTCCGGTTGAGGGCGTTCGCGACGGCCAACCCGGCGAACTTCCTGGTGTTCGCCTCGCTGTACGGCACGATGTTCTTCCTCGCGCAGTACTTCCAGGTCGTGCTCGGCAACGGCCCGCTCGTCGCAGGCCTGATGCTGATGCCCTGGACCGGCACGCTGATGGTGTGCGCGCCGATCGCCGGCAGGCTGGCCGACAAGGTCGGGGAGCGGAACTTCGTCGTCGGCGGGCTGCTGCTCCAGACCGCGGGCATGGGGTGGATCGCTGTGGTCGCCGACACCGGGACGGGCTACCTCGAACTGCTGCCCGCGCTGGTCGTCGGCTCGGTCGGGATCACCATGGCCATGCCCGCGGCGCAGAAGGCGGTGGTCGGAGCGGTGCAGCCACGCGAGATCGGGCAGGCGTCCGGCGCGTTCATGATGCTGCGGATCCTCGGTGGGGTGTTCGGTGTCGCGGTCACGGTCGCCGTCTTCGCCGGCGTCGGCGACTACACGTCCGCCGAGCGGTTCAGCGAGGGCTTCTCGGCCGGGATGACCGCGGTCGCCGCGTTCGCGTTCATCGGAGTGCTCGTCGCAGCCGCCATGCCCGCCAGGCGGCCGACGACCGTGGCCGTGCCGCCACCGGCGACGAACGTCGTGCCTCGAGGGGAGAACGCACCGCGGACCTGATTCCGCTACAGGAGGCCGAGGGCGCGGGCGCGCAACGCGGCCTGCGTGCGGTCGCGGGCGCCGAGCTTCGCGAGCACGTTGGTCACGTGGTTCTTCACCGTGCCCTCGGCCAGGAACAGCGCCGCGGCGATCTCCCGGTTGCTGCGGCCGTCGGCCAGCAGGCGGAGCACGTCCAGCTCGCGGTCCGACAGCGGCACGACCAGTGGCTGCGGCCGCGGTTCCGGCGCCGCGTCGGGCAGCTGCGCGAAGCGGGCCACCACCTTCGCCGCCACCGACGGCTGCAACACCGACTCGCCACGGGCGGCCGCGTGCACGGCCTCGACCAGCCGCGCCGACGACACGTCCTTGAGCAGGTAGCCGACCGCGCCGGCGCGCAGCGCCGCGAAGACGTCCTCGTCGTCGTCGAAGGTGGTGAGCGCGATGACCCGGACGTCGGGTTGCTCGACGCGCAGCCGGCGCGTGGCCCCGATGCCGTCCAGCACGGGCATGCGCAGGTCCATGAGCACCACGTCGGGCGCGAGCTCGGCGGCCTTGCGCAGCGCCTCGTCGCCGTCGCCCGCCTCGCCCACCACCTCGACGCCCTCGTGCACGGCGAGCAGCGTGGCCAGCGCCTCCCGGAAGAGGGCCTGGTCGTCCACGAGCAGGACCCGGACGCCCGTCACCCCGGCACCTCCATCGTCGGCAGTTCCATCGACAGCGTGTGGCCCTCACCCGGCGCCGACTCGACGCGCAGCTCCCCGCCGAGCCGGGCGGCCCGCTCCCGCAGCCCCACCAGGCCGAAGCCGGCGGAACTCCCGTCGCTGCCCACGCCGTCGTCACGGACCTCCACGCGGACCGCGCTCTCGCCGTAGGCCAGCAGCAGGTCGGCCCGGTTCGCCCGGGCGTGCTTGCGGACGTTCGTCAGCCCCTCCTGGGCGGCCCGGTACAACGCCTCCTGCGCGTCGTCGGGGAGCGGGCGCGGGATGCCGGACACGTCGAGCCGGGTGGGCACGCCCGCCGCGGAGGCCTCCTCCGCGAGCGCGTTCAACGCTTCGGGGAGCGGTCCGGTCGAGCGCGGTTCGCGCAGGGCGCGCACCGACCGGCGCACCGCACCCAGCGCCTCCTCCGACTGCTGCTGCGCTTTCGCGAGCACCTCGTCGGCCTTCGCCGGGTCGGCGGGCAGCACCGCCCGCGCGGCCTTGACCTGCATCTGCACGACGGTGAGCGAGTGCCCGAGCCCGTCGTGGATGTCGCGGGCCACCCGGTTGCGCTCCTGGGCCGTGGCGAGCCGCTCGGCCTGTGCGGCGTAGTCGCGCAGCTGCGCGTGCGCCTCGGCCAGTTCGTGGCGCAGCTGCTGCTCCCGCTGCAGCAGCTCGGTGAAGACCGCGGCGAACACCACCGAGGCGAACAGGCCCATCCCCTCCCGCAAGGCGTCCTGCCAGGAGCCCATCGGCGCGTGCACGAACGGGACGAGCAGGACGACCACGGCGGTGGCCGGTCGGGGGAGCACCAGCACGCACTGGCTCACCAGCACCACGAAGAAGAGCGTGGTGGCGACGCCCGGCTCCAGCGCGAACGTCGTGAAGGCCAGCGCGAGCTGCACCGTGACGTACGCGGCCGACAGGGGCAGCCGCCCCCGCCTGCTCACCCACCCGAAGGCGGCCACGCTCAGCAGCGTGTACGCCGCGCCGACCGGTATCGCGGCAAGGGGCCCGCCGCCCCCGACGACCCCGATGACCAGCGTGAGGAACGCGCCACCGGTGAGCACCGCGAGCGCCCGGTTCACGAGTGCCACCCTAAGGGCCATGAGCATCGTCGTGGTCGACGCTCCGTCGAACCTCGGGCTGCGCCCGCCGCGCCCCGGCACCGTGCCCGGTTGCTACAAGCTCGCCGGTGCCCTGCGGGACCAGGGCCTGCTCGCCCGGCTCGGCGGTGATGAGGGCGGCGTGGTCACGCCGCCCCGCTACGACCGCGGCGACTGGGCGGAGGGCGACGGCGTCTTCAACGCGGCCGCGATCGCGCGCTACTCCGCGGCACTGGCCGACCGGGTCGAGCGGCACGCGGCACCCGGCGCGTTCGTGCTCGTCCTGGGTGGCGACTGCAGCATCCTGCTCGGCACGCTGATCGGCCTGCGTCGCCGCGGCCGCCCCGGCCTGGTGTACCTCGACGGGCACTCCGACTTCCGGCACCCGGGCAACTCGACGTCCGTCGGCGCCGCGGCCGGCGAGGGGCTCGCGCTGGTCACCGGCCGTGGGCAGTCCGATCTCACCGACATCGAGGGCCTGCGGCCCTACGTCCGGGACGCCGACACGGCCGCGCTCGGGATGCACGAGCCCGGCGACCCGCTGCTGCCGGAGGCCAGGGAGGCAGTCGCCGTGCTGGCGACCGTCGAGGAGATGCGCGCCTCCGGGTGCGGGACGGCGGCCGAGCGCGCGCTCGGGGCGATGGCGCCCGGTGTCGACCGGATCTGGGTCCACCTCGACGCCGACATCCTCGACCCGTCCGTGATGCCGGCGGTCGACAGCCCGGAGCCGGACGGCCTGCGGCCCGACGAGCTCGTCGAGACGCTCGTGCCCCTCCTGCGCGATCCCCGGGTCGCCGGCCTCGACCTGGCGATCTACGACCCCGACATCGACGAGCCGGGCGACGGCGCCCACCTGCTCGCGGACGTCCTCGTCGAGGCGCTCGGCGCGGCCGGACGCATCCGTTGATCGCTCGGCCCGAATGCCGCGAGCGTGCCGTCAGTGCGCCTCGGGCGCCGGGCCGGGGCCGAACGTCGTGAAGAAGCGGTCCCGGAAGTCCTCCATCGGCCAGACCGGGGCCTGCGGGCTCGGCCGCAGCCCGTCCTCCCAGCCCCATCCGCCGATCCGGTCGAGCACGTCCCGGTCGCGCGTGATGATCGAGATCGGCACGTCGTGGCCCGCGTCCGGACCGATGATCAGCGGCGCGGCCTGGTGGTCGCCGAGCACGATGAGCACCAGGTCGTCGTCACCGGAGTTCTGCACCCACGAGGTGAGCGTTCCGAGGGAGTAGGCGATCGAGCGGCTGTACGCGGAGTGCACGGCGTCGGTGCCCTTCGCCCACACGGCGTCGCGCGGCTCGCCGGTCGCGAACGTCCGGAAGACCGAGCCGTCGCCGACCTGGTCCCAGCCGATCACCGGTGGGATGAGCGGCCACGGGGCGTGGCTCGACGCGAGCGCGATCTCGGCGAAGAGCGGCGGGCGGTCGGGCTGCGCGTGCTCCATGCGCTCGAAGGCCGACATCGTGTACTGGTCGGGCACGCTGGCCCAGCCGAGGTCGGGCCCGCGGTAGCCGAGTGCGGGGAAGTCGTAGACGTGCTGATGGCCGTAGAACCGCGCCTCCGGCCACTCGCCGGTGGTGCCCGGCATGACGGCGGCGGTCCGCCAGCTCGCCATGGCGAACGCGCTGACGAGCGTGAGCCGGTCGCTCGCCATCAGCGCGTCGTGGCGGGCCTGGTTGGCGACGCGCATCCCGGACAGCAGCGTGGCATGCGCGAGCCAGCTGCTGCCGCCCGCCACCGGCGAGGTGAGGAAGCCGCTGCGGGCCGAGAACCCGGCGGACGCGAGCTGCGCGCTCCCCGTGTCGAGCGCGGCGGTGACGGGTCCCGCGAGCTCGGGCCGTTCGAGCGCGCTGCGCCCGTAGCTCTCGACGAAGGCGAGCACGACGTCCTTGCCGCGCAGCGCCGTGAGCAGCTGGTCGGCGGGCACGCCGCGGAACGGGTCGGTGGTGAGCGCCGCCGTGAACGCCTGCTGGTCGAGCATGCTCGCCGGCAGCTGCACCGCCCGCTGCCCGGCGGCGATCGCGGCGGATGCCGATGCGACCGGCACCCCCGGCACGAGCTGCGCACCGAGCACGGCGCACGCCACCCAGACCGGGGTGAGCGCGGCCAGGACGCGGGTCGCGGGTCGCGGGTGCCCGACCGTGACGCGGGCCAGCCGCACGACCGCGAGCGTCACGAGGACGAGGAGCCCGATGGTGACGACGGCGGCGCCGACGACCGCGGCGACCTGCCCGGCAGGACCGGTGGACGAACCGAGGAAGCCGAGGCCGTCGTCGAGCAGCGCCCAGTCGAGCACCGGGTCGAACGGGCGGGCGAGCACCGCGGAGAAGCCCAGGTCGAGGATCTTCAGGATCGTGAGCAGGCCCAGCACGGCGCCGCCGACCGCCGCGACGGGCCGGCGCGCACGAGCGGGAAGCACCAGCAGGACGGCGACGCCGGCGAGCGCTTCGACGGGCAGCCGCACGAACGCGGCCGGCGTGAGATCGGTGACCGTGTCCGGTGCGACGAGGGCGGTCAGCACGAGCAGGGCCGCCAGCACCGTGAGCAGCCGTGCCGCAAGCGGGCGCCACCGCGGCGGCTGCGTCTCGGTGCCCGCCTGACGTCGCAGGATCATCGGTCGTGCTCCTCGGGGGTCCGCGGGCCCCGTCGGCCCGCCACACGGGACACGCCGCCCCGTCGCGAAGAGTTCACCACCCCCGCCGGACCGGCTCCGCAGGGGTCGCGCCTCGGGGCCGTCAGAGGTTTCTCGGCGATCTTCCCCACGCTCGTTAACGGCCGCCGCCCTGCACCCGATATGGATTTCGCAACAGGGGTTGCATCGGGGGGAAAGAATGACGATCGCGTCGCCGCGACAACCGGACGTGCCTGCCCGCGGCAGGCTCGACGGGCTGAGAGGGCTGTGGGTCCGGCTCACCCGGTGCGACGCCGAAGGCTGTGGGGAACGCCCGGTGCACCTGGGCTGGTGCGCGGCTCACGCCCCCGCATACGACCCGGGGCCCGACGAGTACTGGGGCGACCCGATCGCCGATCAGCGCGCCGTTTGATCGCGCTTCCGGCGGGAACTCGCTGATCACCCCGGCGGTGAGGCGTGCGCGGGGTCCAGTCGGGGAGGCGATGCGATGTTCAACCAGAACGACCGGCGCCGCCTCGAGGAGATCGAGCGCCGGCTGCAGCAAGAGGATCCCGAGTTCGCGCGCCGGTTCACGCGGTGGCCGGCGCCGGCAGGCGGCGGCTCGCGGCTGCTGCCCACGCTCGTGCTCGTCGTCGGTGTGCTCGGACTGATGATGTCGATGCTCGTGGCGCTGCCGGCGGTCTTCCTGCTGTCACTGGTCGCCACGGTCTGGGGCGGGGTCTGGTTGCACCGCCGCCGCAGCTAGTGCTCCCCTAGTCGCCGCTAGTCGCCGGCGGCCGCCGCGCGGGCGGGGTCCCGGCGCAGGTGGGCCGGCCGCGCGAAGCACAGCACCGCGACCAGCCCGGCCAGGAGCACGCCCGCGGGCAGCAGCAGGGACTGGGCCATCGCGGCGGCGAACGCCCCGTGCTGCGCGGCCGGTAGCTGCGTGACGGCGGCCTCGGCGTAGCCGGGCATCCCCGGCAGGAGCGCGGACAGCCGCGCCTCCATCATCGCCGCGATCCCCGCGCTGCCGAGCACCGCGCCGACCTGCCTCGTGGTGTTGTAGACCCCCGCTCCGGCACCGGCGTGCGCCATCGGGAGGTTGCGGGTGGCCGTGCTCCCGATCGGCGCCCAGACGAACGCGCTCGCGGTGCCGATCAGCACGAGCGGGAGCAGCAGCTGCCAGATCGGCGCGCCGGGCACGAGCACGGCCGCGAGCCAGAACAGCGCGACCGGGAAGCAGGCCATCCCGATGCCGGCGATGTGGCGCGGGTGGTGGCGGTCGGTCAGCCTCCCGACGACCGGCGCCAGCACCCCCGAGATCACGGCCATCGGGGCGAGGAGCAGCGCCGACCCGGTGGGGCTCAGCCCGCGCACGCCCTGCGCGTACAGCATGAGCGGGAACGCCATCGCCGTCACCGCGAACCCGACCGTGGTGATCGCGACGTTGGCGAGGCTGAAGTTCCGGTCGCGGAACAGGGCGAGCGACACGAGCGGGTCGCCCTGGTGGTGCGCCTGCCAGAGCACGAACACCGCGAGCAGTACGAGCCCGGCCACGATGAGCGACCACACCGAGATCGGCCCGGCGATCGGGCCCCAGTCGAAGGTCTGCCCCTCCTGGATGCCGAACACCAGCAGGAACATCCCGACCCCGCTCAGCACCACGCCGAGGAGATCGAACCGGTGGACGTGGGTGGGAAGGTCCGGCACGAGCCGCAGGACGAGTGCGAGGCCGACCACGCCGACCGGCACGTTGACGAAGAAGATCCACTCCCAGCCGAGGCCGTCGACCAGCACCCCACCGAGGATCGGGCCGACCAGCGTCGCGATGCCCGCGACCGCGCCCCACAGGCTCATCGCGCGGCCGCGCTGGTCGGCGGGGAAGGTTCGGGTGATGACGGCCATCGTCTGGGGGTTCATCATCGAGGCGCCGAGGCCCTGGACGATCCGCGCGAGGATCAGCTGCTCGACGTTCGCCGTGAGCCCGCACCACAGCGACGCCAGCGTGAAGACCACGAGGCCGACGCTGTAGACCCGCTTGGGGCCGAACCGGTCGCCCAGGCGGCCGGTGACGAGCAGCGGCACCGCGTACGCGAGCAGGTAGGCGCTGGTGACCCACACGACCGACGCGACATCGGCGCCCAGGTCCGCCATGATCGCGGGCGTGGCCACCGACACGATCGTGGCGTCGACGAGGATCATGAAGAAGCCGATGGAGAGCGCCCACAGCGCAGGCCACGGCCGGGCGCCGCTCACAGCCCGTCCTCGTTCGGCCATCGCAGCTCCTTGCGTTCGAGCCGACCGATGAGGTCGGTGAGCCAGCTCAGCTCCGCGGTGAGCTGTTCCTGCAGGTAGTGGGCGGCGAGCAGGTAGGCCTCCTCCACGTGCCGGTCCGCGGCGGCCCGCAGCAGCGCGGCGCCCTCGGCGAGCTCGCCCTCGATCCGGCGCGTCCGCGCCCGGAGCAGTTCGATCACCTCGTGGCGCGGGAGGTTGTGCGCCTCGCCGAGGGCGACGGGGAACTGCGGGTACTCGTTGACGGGGGTGGCCAGCAGCGTGCGGATCCGCTCCGCGAGGGCCTCCCGGCCGGCGTCCGTGATCCGGTAGGTGGTGCGCTCGGGGCGACCGCCGTCGCGCTCGGTGCCTGTGGCCTCGACCAGGCCGATCTCGGCCATCCGGTCCACCGTGTGGTACAGCGAGCCGGGCCGGACCTTCACCCGCCGGTCCTCGTGCCGCTCCAGCAGCAGCCGGTACATCTCGTACGGGTGCATGGGCCGCTCGGCGAGCAGGGCCAGCACGGAGATGCCCAGCGGGGTCACGGTCACCGTGGACATGCCCTCCTGATCGTTCCGCACCGATTACTCCGCGCCGAATATTAGAGGTGGGGTGTTGCGAAGGCGAGGCCTTGTGACGGCCGTCATCCAGACGTTGCGGTGGCTCGCCCGCCCACGCAATCCCGACAGTCCGGGCCGGATCGCGGCTACGCCGCTGCGGGTTCCCGCAGGAGCGCGACCACCTCGCGCGCGGCCGCCTGCCCGGCCCGGTTCGCGCCGATCGTGCTGGCGCTGGGCCCGTAGCCGACGAGGTGGATCCGCGGGTCGGCGACCACCCGCGTGCCGTCGACGGCGATGCCGCCGCCCGGTGAGCGCAGCCGCAGCGGGGCGAGGTGGCCGAGGGCGGCGCGCCACCCCGTGGCCCACAAGATCACGTCCGCGGCCCAGGCTGTGCCATCTGCCCACACCACGCCCTCGGGGGTGATCCGCTCGAACATCGGCAGCCGGTCGAGCACCCCCGCGGCCTGCGCGGCCCGCACCTCGGGTGTGAGTGCGAGGCCCGTGACGCTCACGACGCTCTGCGGCGGCAGCCCGGCCCGCACCCGCTCGTCGACGCGGGCAACGACCGTGCGGCCCCAGTCTTCGTCGAACGGCTCCTCGTGGAACTCCGGCGGACGCCGGGTGACCCAGGTCGTCGCGGCCGCCACGGTGGCGATCTCCATCAGCAGCTGAACCGCGGACGTTCCCCCGCCGACGACGACCACGCGCTTGCCGGCGAACTCCTCCGGCCCCGCGTAGTCGACGGTGTGCAGCTGGCGGCCGCGGAAGGTCTCCGCGCCGGGGTAGCGCGGGCGGAACGGGCGCGTCCACGTGCCGGTGGCGTTGATCAGCGCGCGGGTGGTCCAGGTGCCCGCGTCCGTCTCGACCCGGAGGTCGGGTCCGGCCGGGCGGATGGCGCCCACCCGTACCGGGCGCCGCACCTGCAGGTCGTACACGCGCTCGTACGCGTCGAAGTAGGCCGGCACGATCTCGGCCGCGGGCCGGGTCCGGTCGGCGGGCTCGAACGGCAGCCCGGGGAGGCTCGAGATGCGGTGCGCGCGGTCGACACGCAGCGTGCGCCAGCGGTGCCGCCACGCACCGCCGGGCCCGTCCTCGCCGTCGAGCACGACGAATCCCGAGCCGGGAGCGAGCCCCGCCCGGCGCAGCCCGTACGCCGCCGAGAGCCCCGCCTGCCCGGCCCCGATCACCACCACGTCGCTCCGCACGCCCACCCCAACGCCCGCGGGGTGCGGGGAAGTCCCGTCAGGCCACGGGGACACGCGCCGGGAACGGCGTGGCCGCGAACCGCTGCACCCACGCCGTGACGTCGGTGGCGGTGACATTGCCGCCGCAGACCACGAGGCCGAGCCGGGCGCCCGGCCCGACCCGGTCGACCACCTGGTGCGCGGCTGGGACGAGGCAGCCCGCCGCGGGCTCGGTCCACACCTTCGCCTCCTCGGCGAACGTGAGGCAGCCGCGCACCGCGTCGGCGTCCGGGACGACGATCACGTCCTCGACGAGCGCGGAGACGTGGGCGAGCGTCAGCTCGCAGACGTACGGGGGCGCCAGCGTGGTGACGATCGAGGTCGGAGCCATCGTGACCGGAGCGCCCGCGGCGAGCGCGCGGGACATCGAGTCCGCGCCGTCGGTCTCCACGCCCCAGACCCGCACACCCGGGATGAGGGCACGCAGCGCGGTGGCGACGCCGGAGATCAGCGCGCCGCCGCCAATGCTGACCAGCACATCGGTGACATCCCGGGCGTCTTGCGCGAGCTCCAGCCCGACGGTGCCCTGACCGGCGATCACGACCGGGTCGTCGAAGGGGTGCACGAGCGTGCGACCGGCCGCGACCAGCTCGTCGAGGAGCGCGAAGGCCGCGGACACGTCCGGGGTGAGCCGCAGCTGCGCTCCGCGGGCCCGCACCGCTTCGATGGAGCGTTGCGGCGCCGACTCCGGCATCACGACGGTGGCGGCGACGCCGAGCGCGGCGGCGGCCTCCGCGAGGGCGATGCCGTGGTTGCCGCCGCTGACCGCCGCCACCCCGGCCGAGCGTTCGGCGGGGGAGAGCCCGAGCAGCTTGTGGACCGCACCGCGCGGCTTGAACGAACCCGTGCGCTGCAGCAGCTCCAGCTTGCACGTCACCGGTACCCCGAGGTGGTCGGCGAGGCCGGGGCTGGACACGGTGGGGGTGCGCAGCACGTGGGCGGCGATGCGCTCGGCCGCTGCGGTGACGTCGTCGAGTGAGATCAGATCCGGCACGTTCGTCGAAGCTACGCGGGGCTGGCGGATCACGGCGTCGGATGGTGTGGTTGGGCGGTGCTGCGCGCGTCCCGGGCCGGGTTGCTGAGCACCCGCTACGAGATCACCCGAGATGACACGCCGACGTGCACGTGGAAGCCGTCCGCCTTCATCGGCGGCGGCACGTTCGAGCTCGGCGGGCACCGTTACGACGTGGCGCGCGGCGGCTGGACGGGCCGGCGCTACCGGCTGCGCGACGAGTCCGGCCGGCTGGTCGCGCTCGCCGACGGCGTCGGCCGTTCGACCTGGACCCTGGAGACCGGCGGGGAGGTGCACGAGTTCGAGCGGCCCTCGCCGTGGCGGCGCGACCAGGTGCTCGTGCGCGACGGCGAGCCGGTCGGCACGGTCCGGCGCACGAGCGCCTGGTTCGGCGAGGCCGAGGCGGAGCTGCCCGGACTGCCGCTGGAGGTGCAGGTCTTCGTCCTGGTCAGCCTCCTGGCCGTGTGGGACGAGGACTGACCAGGGGTCACACCACGGGCACGACCTCCGGGGCACCCATCCGGGCGGCGTCGGCCGTCTCGTCGTCGGGCATCTTCTGGCTCTCCCGCTCGGCCTCGACGCGCTTGCGGTAGTGCTCCACCTCGCGCTCGACCTGCTCGTCGCTCCAGCCCAGGACGGGCGCGACGAGCCGCGCCACCTCCTCGACCACTCCCATGCCCCGGTCGAAAGTCTCGATCGAGATGCGGGTGCGGCGGGCGAGGAAGTCGTCGAGGTGCCGGGCGCCCTCGTGCGAGGCGGCGTAGACGATCTCGGCGCGCAGGTAGTCGGGCGCTCCGGCGAGGGGCTCGCCGAGGCTCGGGTCGGTCACCACGAGCTCCAGCACCTCGTGGACCAATGATCCGTAGCGCCCCAGCACGTGCAGGATGCGCGCCTCGTGCACCCCGTACTGCTGGGCGAGAAGTGGGGCCGCGTTCTTCAGCGCCTCGAAGCCGTCGGCGCCGAGCAGCGGGACCTTCTCGGTGACCGACGGCGGCACCTTGATGTGCAGCCCGTGCACCGCGGCGTCGACGGCGTCCTTGGCCATCACGCGGTAGGTCGTGTACTTCCCGCCCGCGACGACCACCAGCCCCGGCACCGTGTGCGCCACGGCGTGCTCCCGGGACAGCTTGGACGTCGACTCCGACTCGCCCGACAGCAGCGGCCGCAACCCCGCGTAGACGCCCTCGACGTCCTCGTGGGTGAGCGGCTGCTCCAGCACGGCGTTGACGTGGTCGAGCAGGTACTCGATGTCGGCGGCGCTCGCTGCGGGGTGGGCGAGGCCCAGCTTCCAGTCGGTGTCGGTGGTGCCGATGATCCAGTGCCGGCCCCACGGGATGACGAAGAGCACGGACTTCTCGGTCCGCAGGATCAGCCCGGAGTCACCGCGGATCCGGTCGCGCGGGACGACGAGGTGGATGCCCTTGCTCGCCCGCACGTGGAACTGGCCGCGCTCGCCGACCAGGCCCTGCGTCTCGTCGGTCCACACCCCGGTCGCGTTGATCACCTGTCGGGCCCGCACCCGCAGCGTGCGCCCGGACTCCAGGTCGTGCACCTCGGCGCCGGTGACCCGCTCGCCCTCGCGCAGCAGCCCGACCACCCTGGCCCGGGACGCGACGTGTGCGCCGTACGCCGCGGCCGTGCGGGCGACGAACATGGTGTGCCGTGCGTCATCGACCTGGGCGTCGAAGTAGAGGAGCGCCCCGACGAGGGCGTCCTTGCGCAGCGACGGCACGATCTTGCGCGCGCCCCGGCGGGTGAGGTGGCGGTGTGCCGGCACGCCGCGGGAGCGGCCGGACAGAAGCCCGAGGGTGTCGTACAGCGCGACGCCCGTGCCCGCGTAGAGCCGCTCCCACCCGCGGTGGGTGAGCGGGTAGAGGAACGGCACGGGCTTCACGAGGTGTGGCGCGAGCGTCTGGATGAGCAGCCCGCGCTCCTGAAGCGCCTCGGCGACGAGCCGGAAGTCCAGCATCTCCAGGTAGCGCAGGCCGCCGTGGATCAGCTTGCTGGACCGGCTCGACGTGCCCGAGGCGAAGTCGCGCGCCTCGACGAGCCCGACGGACAGGCCGCGGGTGGCGGCGTCGAGGGCGGCACCGCTGCCCACGACGCCGCCCCCGACGACCAGCACGTCGAGTTCGGTCGAGCTCATGGCCTCCAGGGCTTCCTCGCGGGCCTGCGGGGAGAGCGCGACCGATCTCATGGTGGTGGTTCCCTTCCTCGTTGCGTCGCTCGAAGAATCAGTCGACGTCTACCCAGTCCAACGTCCTGGTCACGGCCTTCTTCCAGCGCTCGTACCCGGTCGTGCGCTGCTCGTCACTCCACTGCGGCAGCCAGCGCTTCGACTCGTTCCAGTTGGAGCGCAGCTCGTCGGTGTTCTTCCAGAACCCGACGGCGAGCCCCGCCGCGTAGGCCGCGCCGAGCGCCGTGGTCTCCGCGACGACGGGCCGGCTCACCGGCACGCCGAGCACGTCGGCCTGGATCTGCATGCACAGCTCGTTGGCGGTGACGCCACCGTCGACCTTGAGCACGTCCAGCGCAACGCCCGAGTCCTTCTCCATGGCCTCGGCGACATCGCGGCTCTGGTAGCAGATCGACTCGAGCGTGGCCCTGGCCAGGTGGGCGTTGGTGTTGTAGCGCGACAGCCCGACGATCGCGCCGCGCGCGTCCGACCGCCAGTAGGGCGCGAACAACCCGGAGAACGCCGGCACGAAGTACACCCCGCCGTTGTCCTCGACCTGCCGGGCGAGCGACTCGCTCTGCGCGGCGCCCGAGATGATGCCCAGCTGGTCGCGCAGCCACTGCACGGCCGACCCGGTGACGGCGATCGAGCCTTCGAGGGCGTACACCGCAGGTTCGTCGCCGAACTTGTAGCAGACGGTGGTGAGCAGCCCCGACTTCGAGCGCACGAGCTCGGTGCCGGTGTTGAGCAGCATGAAGTTGCCCGTGCCGTAGGTGTTCTTCGCCTCGCCCGGCGCGAAGCACACCTGCCCGACGGTGGCGGCCTGCTGGTCGCCGAGGTCGCCGGTCAGCAGGATCTCGCCGCCCAGCGGGCCGTTCGCCCGGGTGGTGCCGTAGCCGCTCGGGTGCGAGCTGGGCTGGATCTGCGGCAGCATCGAGCGCGGGATGCCGAAGAAGCCGAGCAGCTCGTCGTCCCAGTCGAGCGTCTCGAGGTTCATCAGCATCGTGCGGCTGGCGTTGGTCGGGTCGGTGACGTGCGCGCCGCCGTCCCGACCGCCCGTGAGGTTCCACAGCAGCCAGGTGTCGGTGTTGCCGAAGATCGCGTCGCCGCGCTCGGCCGCCTCGCGGACCCCGTCGACGTTCTCCAGGATCCACTGGATCTTGCCGCCGGAGAAGTAGGTGGCCGGGGGCAGGCCGGCCTTCTGCCGGATGACGTCACCGCGCCCGTCCCGGTCGAGCGCGGAGGCGATGCGGTCGGTACGGGTGTCCTGCCAGACGATCGCGTTGTACAGCGGGCGTCCGGTGGTCCGGTCCCAGACGACGGTCGTCTCGCGCTGGTTGGTGATCCCGACCGCGGCCAGGTCGGACGCGGTGAGGTTGGTCTTGTTGAGCGCGGTCTGCACGACCGCGGTGGTGCGCTCCCAGATCTCGACGGGGTTGTGCTCGACCCAGCCGGCCTGCGGCAGGATCTGCTCGTGCTCCAGCTGGTGGATGCCCTTCACGTCGCCGGAGTGGTCGAAGATCATGAAGCGGGTGCTGGTCGTGCCCTGGTCGATGGCGCCGACGAACTCGGCCATGCGTCTCTCCTCTGCGTTGGGGAAGCTCCGCTGCCCGGCTAGGCCTGCTTCTGGTGATTGGGGTCGGCGGCGGTGGGCGGCGGTGTGGGTTCGGCCGGGGTGGGCTCCAGCGTGACCTCCGGGGCCTCGGCAGGCAGGTAGCGCTCCACCAGGTACTTGAAGGCCGCCCCGCCGATCAGTCCCCCGATGATCGGCGCGACTATCGGCAACCAGAAGTAGAGGGTGCCGTTCTGGTCGAACATCGCCGTCTCGTAGCCGGTGATCCACGACGCGAACCGCGGCCCGAAGTCGCGGGCCGGGTTGATCGCGTACCCGGCGTTCGCGCCCCACGCCATGCCGATCCCGACCACGAGCAGGCCGATGACCACCGGGGTCATGTTCGCCAGCGGCGGGTTGTTCGTCGCGGTGATCAGGGCGAAGACCACGAACACGAGGATCGCGGTGCCGACGATCTGGTCGAAGAACGCCGTGGTGATCGTGACGTTGGCGCCTTCGACGCCGTTGCCCGGCAGCGTGGAGAAGATGCCCTGCGAGGCGATGGTGTGTTCGGCGTCGATCCTTGCGATCAGGTCGGCGTAGACGAACCGCACGATGATCGCGGCGACGAACGCCCCCAGCGTCTGCGCGAGGCAGTACGGCAGCACCTTGCGCCACGGGAAGCCCTTGAACGCCGCGAGCGCGATCGTGACCGCCGGGTTGATGTGGGCGCCGGACACGCGCCCGGCCACGTAGACGCCGAGGATCACGCCGATCCCCCAGGCCCAGGCGATCGAGTCGTGGTCGCCCATGGCGCCGTCGGGGTTGGTCACGACCTGCGCCACCACGCCGACGCCGAAGAGAATGAGGATCATCGTTCCGAGGAACTCTGCAATCAGTTCCCCGATGTATGAGTTCTTCACCGCTGAAGCCCTCCCTCGAAGACACCCGCTGAGCGGCGGGGTGTGGCGGACGCTAGGGAGGCAGGAGGGGGCGGTCAACGGCCGGTGTTCGGCATTGTCGAACCGCCGATCGGACGAACATCACATCGGGTGCCGTAGAGTCGCGCCGTGCCCGGCTCCATTCAGTCCATCGAGCGGGCCGCGGCCGTGCTCAGGCTGCTGGGAAGCACCGACCGGCCGCTGGGCCTGAACGAGCTCGCGGCCGCCCTCGACCTGCCCCGGCCGACCGCTCACGGGATCATCCGCACGCTGCGTGACGTGGGGTTCGTCGACCAGGACGCCTTCTCGGCCCGCTACCGGCTCGGTTCCGCCCTGCACGAGCTCGGCCGTGGCGGCTGGGACCGGCACGACCTGCGCGCCCGCGCGATGAACTGGGCCGACTCGCTGGCCGGCAGCACCGGGCTCGCCGTCCACCTCGGGGTCGCGACGCAGGGCTCCGTGCGCCTGGTGCACCACGTCTTCCGGCCGAACGGCAGCCCGCAGCGGATCCGCACCGGCGAGGAGCAGCCGCTGCACGCCACCGCGCTCGGCAAGTGCCTGCTCGCGTTCGCCCCCGTGGCCACCCCGCCTGCGCGCGACCTGGACCTGCAGCGCTGGACCGGGCGCACCTGCGTCTCGGTCGCCGCCCTCGAGGCGCAGCTCACCCTCGCCAGAAGGCGGGGATGGGCGAGCGACACGGGGGAGTACGAGTCGGGCACCGGCGGCGCGGCGGCGCCCTTGCGGGCGAGCGGCGGGATCGTGGTCGGCGCGATCGGCGTGGTCGGCCCGGTCGAGGAGCTCTACGGCATCGGCGGCGAGCTGCGCCCGTGGCTGGCGGAGCAGCTGGTGGCCGCGGCGCGCGAGATCTCGGCAGAGCTGGTGGCCAGCCCGTGAGCGAGCGCGTCGTCGCAGCCATCGACCAGGGCACCACCTCCACCCGGTGCCTGCTGTTCAACCGGTCCGGGCGGATGCTCGCCGTTGCCCAGCGGGAGCACCGTCAGCACTACCCGCGGCCGGGGCTCGTGGAGCACGACGCGGCGGAGATCTGGCGCAACGTCACCCGGGTCGTGCCCGCGGCGCTCAAGAGCGCAGGCCTCACGCCGGACGACATCGTGGGGCTCGGCATCGCCAACCAGCGCGAGACCACGGTGATCTGGGACCGGCACACGGGGGTGCCGCTCGCGCGGGCGATCACCTGGCAGGACACGCGCACCGACGGCATCGTCGCCCGGCTCGTCGAGGACGGGCACGCGCCGTTGATCACGTCCATCTGCGGGCTCCCGCCCGCCACGTACTTCGCGGGCCCGCGGCTGCGGTGGCTGCTCGACCACGTGCCCGGGGCGCGCGAGCGCGCCGAGGCGGGGGACGTGCTGTTCGGCACGATGGAGAGCTGGCTCATCTGGCGGCTCACCGGTAGGCACGTCACCGACGTCACGAACGCGAGCCGCACGATGCTCATGGACGTCAGGACGCTGCAGTGGTCGGACAAGCTGCTCGACGTGCTGCGGGTGCCGCGTCGGATGCTGCCGGAGATCCGGCCCAACGCCGAGGTCTACGGCACCTGCACCACGCTGCTGCCGGGTGTGCCGGTGGCCGGGGCGCTCGGCGACCAGCAGGCCGCGCTCGTGGGCCAGGCCTGCTTCGCCCCCGGGGAGATCAAGTGCACCTACGGCACCGGTGCCTTCCTGCTGATGAACACGGGGCACCGGCTCGCCGAGTCGACGCACGGCCTGATCCCGACCGTCGGGTACCTGCTCGGAGACACGCCCGTGTACGCCCTCGAAGGCGCGATCGCGGTCACCGGCTCGCTGGTGCAGTGGTTCCGCGACTCACTCGGGATGATCGGCACCGCCGCCCAGATCGAGACGCTCGCCAGCACGGTCCCGGACAACGGCGGCTGCTACATCGTCCCGGCGTTCTCCGGCCTGTACTCGCCGCGCTGGCACCCCGAGGCGCGTGGCGTGATGGTCGGGCTCACCTCGTTCATCAACCGTGGCCACCTCGCCCGCGCCGTGCTCGAAGCCACCGGCTGGCAGACGCGCGAGGTCGTCGACGCGATGAACGCCGACTCCGGGGTGCCGGTCGCCCGGCTGAAGGTCGACGGCGGGATGACGGCCAACCACCTGCTCATGCAGTTCGTCGCCGACGTGCTGGACGTGCCGGTGGAGCGCCCGCTCGGCTCCGAGGCCGTCTCGCTCGGTGCGGCCTACGCGGCGGGCCTCGCCGTCGGGTACTGGCCGGACCTGGAGGTGCTGCGCGCCAACTGGCACCGCGCCGCCGCGTGGGAGCCCGCGATGGACGACGACCTGCGCCGCCGCGAGCACGAGAACTGGGGGCGGGCGGTCAACCGCAGCTACGGCTGGGTGCAGACCCCGACACCCGACTGACCGGCAGGCCGGTCAGGCAGCGTCGCGCGGCAGCGTGGTGGACCACACGGTGTTCCCGCGCAAGGCATCGGTGAGCTCGTCGAGGTCCTCCACGACGAGGCGGGCGCCGGCCAGCTCACCGGGCTCGGCGTAACCCCAGGTGACGCCGATCGTCGGCACGCCGTGCGCCGCGGCGCCCTCGACGTCGTGGTGCCGGTCGCCGACCAGCACCACAGGGGCGAGCGCGGGGTCGAGGCCGAGCCGCTCGAGCACCGAGCCGACGACGGCGGCCTTGCCCACCCGGCCGGCCACGTGGTCGGCACCACCGACGAGGTCGAGGTGGCTCGCGAGCCCCGTGCCCGCGACGATCTTGCGCGCCAGCTCCTCGGGCTTGGAGGTCGCGGTGGCGAGGCGGAACCCGTCGTCGTGCAGCCGTTCCAGCAGCTCGGGGATCCCCGGGTACACGGGCGTGACCGTGGCCGCGACCGCGTCGTAGGAGGTCCGGTAGGCGACGATGGCGGCCGCCGTCTGTTCCTCGGTCAGGCCGAGCTCGGGCAGGGCCGTCTCGAACGGCGGGCCGACCAGCAGGCGCAGCCGCGCGGCGTCGGGCACCGGGAAGCCGACTTCGGCGATGGCCGCGGCCAGGTGCTCGACGATCGTGGACGCCGAGTCGACGAGGGTGCCGTCGAGGTCGAGGAGGACGGTGCGCACTGATCGCATGCTACGTGGGGCCCGAGGTGGCCCCGGTGTGCGGCGTGCGGTAGGTCTGCGTCGTGCAGCTGCGCAAGCTGGTGGTCGGGGCCGCGATGGTGGTCGAGAGCGTCGTGCAGGCGGGGGTGCTGCTCACCCTGCGCGTCCGGGGCCGGCACCTGCCGATGATCGTGCCGTTCATCGGGCACGGCACCACCCGGCGGGTGCGGGTGGGCGGCCGGGTCGTGCTCGGCAGGCCGGAGGCCGCGGCGCCCGCGGTCGGCGTGCCGGAGGCGCCGGAACCGACCCCGCGGTCGCGGCGGGCGGTGCTGCGGGCGACCATCGCGCGCTTCCTCACCGTCGAGGTCCCGGGCGCGGTGGTCGCGGTCAACGGCCCCGGCGTGGCGGCCCAGATCCGCGCCGACCGCGACGGCTACCTCGACGCCGTGCTCGACGTCGCCGAGCCGCTGCGCCCCGGGTGGCACGCGTTCGAGCTGCGGCTGCGCGACGGGGCCGCGGTGTCGGCGCAGGTGCTGGTGGTCGATCCGGCGGTGCCGATCGGCCTGGTCAGCGACGTGGACGACACGATCCTGGAGACCGGCCTGACCCGGGGGATCGAGTTCGTGCGTGCGACCCTGCTCACCCCGGTGCGCGACCGCACGCCCCTGCCCGGTGCGGCGGCGCTCTACCGCGCGCTCGTGGAGCCGGCCGACGGCCCGCCCCGGCCCGTCATCTACGTCTCGACGAGCCCGTGGAACCTGCACGAGATGCTGCTGGAGTTCATCGCGCTGCGGCGGTTCCCGCTCGGCCCGCTGCTGCTGACCGACTGGGGGCCGTCGCACAGCGGCCTGTTCCGGATCGGTGCGCAGGAGCACAAGGGCGGGCTCGTCCGGCGGATGCTCGAGGAGCACCCGCTGCTCGGGCTCGTTCTCGTGGGCGACAGCGGCCAGCTCGACCCGGAGATCTACGCGGGGCTCGCCCGCGAGTTCCCGGAGCGCATCCGCGCCGTGTACATCCGCCGCACCCGGCACGCCCTCCCCGGCCGGCTCGCCGAGGTGGACGCGCTGGCCGCCGAGGTCACCGCGGCGGGGGTGCCGATGCTCGCCGTCGACGACAGCCTGCAGATCGCCGCGCACGCGGCCCAGCTGGGCCTGCTCGACGCCGCCGCGCTCGACGACGTGCAGTCCGGCTGACTCGCCGCGCCGGAATGTCGGACCCGCCGCGCCGGTATGTCGGACTCAACGTGTCGGTATGTCGGACTCGCCGTGTCGGTATGTCGGACTCGCCGTGTCGGGACGTCGGACTCGCCGTGTTGGGATGTCGGACTCGCCGTGTCGGGACGTCGGACTCACCCGCGAGTCTTGCGTGTCAGCACGGCGAGTCGTGCGTATCAGCACGGCGAGTCGTGCGTTTCGGCGGGGTGGGACCGGCGGTTGGCGCGGAGCTTCTGCAGCTCGAAGATCCGCATCCGGCCGGGAGTCGTGGCCGCGCACGTCAGCGGGCGTCCGGCGGCGACGTACCGCTCCCGCAGCAGCACCGAGCAGTCCGGATCGGCGAGCTCGACGTGCCAGTCCGTGCTGCCGTCCGGGAGGTCGTCGCGCACGACGTGCACGAGCCGCAGGTCGTCCACCCCGGTGGCGCCCGTGGCCAGGCGGGCGTGGTGTTGCGCGGCCTGCACCGCGGGCGGCATCGCCGACCGGCCGCGCACGGCGGCCGGCTCGAGCCGCCCGGCGCGGTAGGCGGCGAGCGCGGCGGGGGCACCTGCCGGGTCGAGCCCACCGAGCGCGTAGCCGTGCGGGAGCAGCACGACGGCCGGTGCGAATCGGCACCCGCCGACGTGGCTGCATTCCCAGACCGGCTCCGGATCGGCGGCGGCGAGCGCCGCGGCGACGGCGCGGCCGCGCACCGCGCAGCAGGTGTCGTGCCGGCCGTGGCTGCAGACGAGGGCCAGGGGACCGTCGTAGCGCTTCCCGGGCGTGTCGACGGCCGAGACCAGCTCCGACTCGAGGCCGTACGTACCGGTGCGGACCGACTCGTGGCCCGGCCGCGCGTCCACGCGGAACCAGCGGCGAGGCGCGACCCGGCGGGCCCGGCCCGGACGCCGTACGAGCACCACGCGCCCCTCCCAGTCCGAGAGGGCGTCGGTCACGTCGGCCGGCAGCGTGGTGAGGGCTTGCGAGGGCCACGGCCCGGGATGCTCGACCAGCAGCCACCGGTCCGCCTGCGGCGCGGTGCCCTCCAGCGGGTCACCCGCCGTGCCCGCGGTGAGCGAGCAGCGGGGCCAGCCGTCCGTCACGGCCTCCTTCATCAGGGCAAGGCTACCCACAAGGCTGCTGGTCCATCCGGTCCAACGATCGTGGAACCCCGCTTCCGCTACCCTCGGTGGGGCCAGTGGTAAAGAGATGGTAATGAAGATCGACTGAGGCGGAGGCTCGGTGCTGGAGATCAGCTGGCTCACCTGGGCGGTGACGATCGGTCTGGTCGTCGTGCTCCTCGCACTCGACCTGGTGCTGGCCGCAGCGCGGCCGCATCGGGTCGGTTTCCGGGAGGCCACCGCCTGGTCGATCTTCTACATCCTCGTGGCGGTTGCGTTCGGTGTGTGGTTCGCGATGGCCTACGGCGGGGACTTCGGCACCCAGTACTTCGCCGGCTACATCGTCGAGAAGAGCCTCTCGGTCGACAACCTGTTCGTCTTCGTGATCATCATGACGACCTTCGCGGTGCCCGAGGAGCACCAGCACAAGGTGCTGACGTTCGGCATCATCCTCGCGCTGATCATGCGCGCGATCTTCATCGCGCTCGGCGCCACGTTGCTGTCGCTGTTCTCGTTCATGTTCCTGCTGTTCGGCCTGCTGCTGATCTACACGGCGGTGCAGCTGTTCCGGCACCGCGACGAGGATCCCGACGTCGAGGACAACGCGGTCGTGCGCACAGCCCGCCGGGCGCTGCCGATCACCGACGACTACGTCGGGGGCAGGATTTTCACGCGGGTCGACGGTCGCCGGATGGTCACGCCGCTCTTCATCGTCCTGCTGGCCATCGGCAGCATCGACCTGCTGTTCGCGCTCGACTCGATCCCGGCTGTCTTCGGCGTCACCGCGGAGCCCTACATCGTGTTCGTTGCCAACGCGTTCGCGCTGCTGGGCCTGCGCGCCCTGTACTTCCTGGTGAAGGGCCTGCTCGACCGGCTCGTCTACCTCTCCACCGGGCTGGCGATCATCCTCGGCTTCATCGGGGTCAAGCTGATCCTGCACTGGGCCCACGAGGACATCTCCACCGCCGTCCCCGAGATCTCCACCCCGGTCAGCCTCGCCGTCATCATCGGCGTGCTGGTGATCGTCACCGTGGCGAGCCTGATCAAGACCCGGCGCGACCCCACCCTGACGGCCCACGCGGGCTCGCTGCGGGCGCACAAGCCCACGACGGCCGACGAGCGGCGGGAGCACTAGCAGGTGGTTCAGCTGCCGGTTGTTGTGCCCGTGTGTGGAGGCCTTCCCGCCGCTGCGGCCGACGTCGTCGTGATCGGCGGGTCGGTGCGCGGTCGGCGGATCTGACCCCGGGTTGCGCGCCGAGTCCCTGATCACGGCCGGGGGTGCGTTCCGCTCCCGGGGTGTGACTGATCTGTCTCGTGGGCGCGCCGTCCCCGGCTCAGGCCGCCCTGCCCCGCGCCGGGAGGGCGTTGCGAGATCGAGCTGCGCTCGACCTGGGCACCTGTCGTGATGGTCCGCCTGGTCGGTTTCCCCCTGGCTGCAGTGACGACCATGTGCGACCGAAACGAGGGGTCAGCCGGGTCGCGAGGGTGGCGATCAAGGGCGGATGGTCGCTCTCGAAGATCAACTGGCCACCATCTCGCCTTGATCGTTGACGGCACCTCGCGCCGATCAGGCAACAGCCTCCCGGTACAGCTGATGTCCCGTTTCCGCTGCTCATGAGGGCCGGCCGCGGCCCGGATCCGGCGGTGATCTCACCGTGGCGCTGCAGGGGAGGGTTGAATGGGAGGGGTCGGGACCACCGCCGGTGGCGTGGCACCCGGCAGTGACGATCTCGTCGTGAACGGGCGTGCCCCAGGCCGGGGACGGCAGCCCACGCAACCCCGGAGGTCGGTAGTGAACCCAACCCGGCCACCTCGCACAGGTGAGGGGTGCGACGCGAACCGCGGGACCACGCGGGAGGCCCCGAAGAGTGGGCGTCCGCCGTGTGGCCCGGGCCGGGAACGGCGCGCCCACCGGAACCCCGCCGGACCAGGCCGACTCGATGGGGCCCGATCGACGGGCTCACCGCGCTCTCGCCCGGAGGGTGAGATGGCGCAATGGCCTCACCGGCCGAGGCGCGCATGATCCGAACTGTCGGTTGCCCATGGCTGCTCCCACGACCATGAGCACCCGCCACAGCGGATCATGAGCGCCGAGATCGCGAGTGTCTTCGGCGCAACCACGGGAACGGGTGTCGGCAGCAGCGCCGAACACTCGTGATCAGGGGATCCGGCCGGCGCGGCAGCCGGTGACGCCGACGTCCCGTTGTCGCGTCCAGTCGTGGCGGGCGCTGCGGAGCGAGCTTGCATGGTCACGTCGACCCCACGCCGCGACCTGATCGTGCGGAGCCGGCTCGGCCCGGCGGCACCGAGTTCGGAAGCACTAGATCCCGTACTGCCAGATCGTCAGGGCGTAGCCGCCGAACCACGCCGACGCGAGCGCCGCTGCGACCACCACGGCCACGGCCGTGCCCGGCCGGCGCCGGGCCAGGCCGGAGGCCACCGGGAGCAGCAGCACGAACGCCGGGACGAGCAGTCGCAGCTTCGCGTTCATCAGCCCGTGGGTGCCCCACACGGGCAGCACCACGAGTGCGCTGTACGCGACCAGCGGCCACGGCATCCGCTGCGTCACCGCGAGGCCGAGCAGGACGAGGCTGCCGATGAGGGCGAGCACCGTGACGGCGTCGAACACGCGCTCGCCGTCGGCGAGCACCCTCCCGATGTAGCGGGCCGTTGCGGCGCCCCCGTCGAGGTACCAGCCCCAGCCGCCGCGCTGGATGCGGAACCAGCCGTCGAGCGCTCCGGTGCGCGCGGCGACCCAGCCGAGGTATCCGATGAGGCCGGTCGTGGCGAGCAGGCCGCCCACCCACGGTCGCCAGCCGCCGCGGCGGGTGAGCACGGCGGCGAGCGCGGCCAGGCCGACGGCGCCCACCACGGCCGAGCCGGTGGGCCGCACGAGCCCGGCGGCCGCCGCGCAGAGCCCGGCGAGCAGCCACTGCTCGCGCAGCACACCGACCAGTGCCCACACCACCAACGCGCAGAAGAGCGCCTCGGTGTAGGCCATCGACAGCACGACGCTCATCGGGGTGGCGGCGAAGAGGGCCGTGAGCAGCAGGCCGGTGCGCCGGGACCCGCCGGGCACGAGCTCCCCGAGCCGGGTCGTCCCGTATGCGGCGGCCACACCTGCGGCCGCCGCGACGAGCAGCCCCGCGACGACGAGGTCGCCGCCCGTCAGCACGCCGACCGCGGCGACGAGCGCCGGATAGCCCGGGAAGAAGCCGACCGGCGTGTCGGGGGTGTGGTTGCCGAACGCGTCGAGCATGTCGGTCGGGACGCCGTCGTACCCGTGCTCGGCGATTGCGAGCAGCCACGACGCGTCCCAGCTGGTGAGCTCGGGAACCAGTCGCGACCCGCCTGCCATGAGAGCGAGCACGGCGACGCCCACCGCCCGGACGCCGAGGTAGACGCCTGCCGGCGCGAGCAGGTGCGCGATCCGGGGCCATGCCGGAGCGCCGGCCCGTGGCGCGCTCCCGGCCGCAGTCATCGCGAGCTCCTCTCGTTGCGACGATCCTCCCGGACCGGCGTCAGGAGCTCCCGGCGGCGTCCAGCGCGGTGCCTCCGGTCACGACGCCAACGGGCCGGGGAGGCGGCGGCGTCGCCGTCCGATCGGGCGCGCTGCCGGCGGTGGGATCGCGTGCGTCGTCGCAGACGGACGTCGAATGATCGACAGAACGGCTCGGGAGGTCCAAGCTAGGGCGCCGGATCGTCGAGGATCGGGGGCGCGGGTGACGGGATCGGGCAACGGGGCACCCCCGCTGCTGCAGGCGCGCGAGCTGCGCAAGAGCTACGGGTCCGTGCAGGCGCTGCGCGGGGCGTCGTTCGACCTCGCGGCCGGCGAGGTCGTCGCCCTCATCGGCGACAACGGGGCCGGCAAGTCCACGCTGGTCAAATGCCTGTCCGGGGTCGAGCAACCGGACGCAGGGGAGATCCTCATCGAAGGCGCGCCGGTCGTGCTGGACTCGCCGGGCGCCGCGCGCGCCCACGGGATCGAGACCGCCTACCAGGACCTCGCCGTCGCGCCCGACCTCGATCCCGCCGCCAACCTGTTCCTCGGCCGCGAGCTGCGCCGCCCCGGGCTGCTGGGCGCGCTCGGCATGCTCGACAAGGCCGAGATGCGCCGGCAGGCCGCCGATCAGTTCGCGCGCCTCGGGGTGACGCTGCAGGACATCGACGTGCCGATCGGGTCGCTGTCCGGCGGCCAGCGCCAGAGCGTCGCGGTGGCCCGCTCGGTGGTGTGGGCGAGCCGGGTGGTGTTCCTCGACGAGCCGACGGCCGCGCTCGGTGTCCTGCAGCGCGAGCGGGTGCTCGACGTCATCCGCCGGGTGCGCGACACGGGCGTCGCGGTGGTGCTCATCAGCCACAACATGCCGGAGGTGCTGGCCGTGGCCGACCGCATCGAGGTGCTGCGCCTCGGGGCGCGGGTGGCCCGGTTCACCGCGGCCGACGCCACGCTCGAGCAGCTGGTCGGCGCCATGACCGGCGCGCTCGTGCACGAGGAGGAGCGGTGACCGACACCGAGGTCGGGGTTCCCACCCAGCGCCCGGCGTTCCAGCGGCTGGCCGGTGTGTCCACGTTCTGGATCGCGCTGGTGCTGGTGGCGCTGTGCGTGCTGTTCAGCGCGCTGCGCCCGGACGCGTTCCCCACCCTGTTCACCCTGCAAACGCTGCTGATCGAGGCGTCGGTGCTGCTGGTGCTCGCGGTCGGGATGACGTTCGTGATCATCACGGCGGGCATCGACCTGTCCGTCGGATCGGTGCTGGTGTTCTCCGGCGTCGTCGGGGCCACGCTGATGGAGGCGCTGTCCGGCGGGGACTCCTCCGACGCGGGCGTCGGTGTGGTGCTGCTCGGGCTGCTCGGCGCGCTCGCGGGCGGGGGAGCGTGGGGCCTCCTCAACGGGATGCTGGTGGCCAGGGCACGGATCCCCCCGCTGATCGTCACGCTCGGGTCGTTCGGCGCCGCGCTCGGCGCGGCCCAGCTGATCACCGACGGCGTGGACGTGCGGACCGTGCCGCGGGTCCTGCGCGACGGGCTCGGGTTCGGCCAGACCGCGCAGGTGCCGCACATGGTCGCGCTCGCCGCCGTCGTGACGCTGGCGGGTGCCTGGCTGCTGCACACCACGCGGTTCGGGCGGCGCACGTTCGCGGTGGGATCGAACGCGGAGGCCGCCCGCCGGGCCGGGATCCCGGTCCAGGGGCACCTCGTGCGCGTCTACACCGGGGTCGGGCTGCTGTCCGGCCTGGCCGGCTTCATGTCGCTCGCGTACTTCGGCACGACCACGATCAGCGGGCACTCGACCGACAACCTGAACGCGATCGCCGCCGTCGTGCTGGGCGGCACGAGCCTGTTCGGCGGGGTCGGCACCGTGTTCGGAACGGTGATCGGTGTGTTCATCCCGGCGGTGCTCACGAAGGGATTCGTGATCGTCGGGGTGCAGCAGTTCTGGCAGCCGGTGGCGATCAGCGCGGTGCTGGTGGCCGCGGTGTGGTTCGACCAGGTACGACGGCGGTCTCGGGACAGCCGATGAGGAGGAGCGCCATGAGCGAGCGTGCGAGCGAATCACTGTGGGGGATGGAAGGGTCGACGGAGGAGGCCCGGGGCGGGTATGAGCTGTCACAGCGGCCGCGCGAAGCGCCGGCCGAGCGCAGCGAGGCCGTGCGATGAGCCGCATGCGGGTGGGTACGGCGGCGGTGGCGGCAGCGATCGCGCTGATCACCGCCGGCTGCGGTGGCAGCGGGACGATCGGGCAGAACCAGGGGGGTCAGGCGGAGCCCCCGGCCAACAAGAACCTGGTGCTGCTGCCGGGCGTCAAGGCCGAGCCGTTCTACATCTCGATGGAGTGCGGCGCCCAGGAGGAGGCGGCCAAGCTGGGCTACCAGCTCACCACGCAGGCCCCCGACCAGTTCGAGGCGGCGCTGCAGACCCCGATCGTCACGGGCGTGCTCGCCACCCGTCCGGCGGGCGTGCTGATCGCGCCCACCGACGACGTCGCGCTCGCCAACCCGATGACCCAGCTCAAGGGCGCGGGTATCAAGGTCGTCGAGGTCGACACCCGGCTGCAGGACGAGTCGGTGGCGTTGTCGACGGTGTCCTCGAACAACGAGCAGGGCGGGCGGCTCGCCGCGCAGACCGTGGCGCAGCTGATCGGGGACACGGGCAAGGTGATGGTGCTCAACACGAAGGCAGGCACCTCCACCACCGACGCCCGGGCCCGGGGGTTCGAGGAGGAGATCGCCAAGCACCCCGGCATCACCTACCTGGGGCAGGAGTACACCGACAACCAGCCGGCGGTGGCGGCGCAGAAGGTGTCGGCGAAGCTGTCCAGCGACCCGGATCTCGCCGCCGTGTTCGCCACCAACCTCAACTCCGGCGAGGGCGCGGCCACCGGCCTGCGCAACGCGGGAAAGACCGAGCAGGTGCGCCTCGTCGGGTTCGACGCGAGCCCGAACCAGGTCGAGGACCTGCGCGCCGGGGAGGTGTCGGCCCTGATCGCGCAGGACCCCGCCACGATCGGGCGCCAGGGCGTGCAGCAGGTCGTCGCCGCGATCGAGGGCAAGCCGGTGCAGCGGGAGATCCAGACCGATCTGATCGCGCTCACCCAGGCCGACATGGACGCGAACTCGCAGTACTTCTACAAGACGGCCTGCTGATCCGGCATAACGTCGCAGCAGCGGGCTGCGAGAGGTCACCATGACCACCCTCGACGCCCGCGAGCTGTACCGCCGTGCCTCGGCGGAGTTCACCGCGCGCGTCCACCGCGTCGGCGACCGGTGGACCGCGCCGACCCCGTGCGCGGGCTGGGACGTCCGCGCGCTGGTCCGGCATCTCGTCGAGGAGGAGCGGTGGGCCCCGCCCCTCCTCGACGGCGCCACGATCGCCGAGGTCGGTGACCGGTTCGCCGGGGACCTGCTCGGCGCCGATCCGGTCGCGGCGGTGGACGACGCCGCGCCGCGGGCCGTGTCCGCCGTCGAGTCCGGCGAGGCCCTGACCCGGACGGTGCACCTGTCGTTCGGCGACGTGCCGGGCCAGGAGTACGTCATGCAGCTCGCGGCCGACCACCTGGTGCACGCCTGGGACCTCGGGCAGGCGCTCGGCGACGACTCCGCGCTCGACGCGGACGCCGTCGCGACCGTCCGCGAGTGGTTCGCGTCGATCGAGCCGCTCTACCGGCGCGTGGGCGTCATCGGGCCCCGTGCCGCGCTGCCGGACGCCGCAGGCCCGCAGGACGAGCTGCTCGCGATGTTCGGCCGGAGTCCGGCCCTCGCCGCGGTGCAGCGGTTCAACGCCGCGTTCGGCGCGAAGGACGTCGACGCGATCATGGCGGCGATGACGCCGGACTGCGTCTTCGAGGACACCACGGCGCCGGACGGCACGCGCCACGTCGGGGCGGCCGCGGTGCGGTCGGCGTGGACGTCCCTGTTCACCGGGGCGCCGGACGCGCGGTTCACCGTCGAGGAGATCGTCCCGGCGGGGGACCGGGTCGTCAGCGGTGGCGCTACGAGTGGGGCGACGGGCACGTCCGGGGCGTGGACGTGTTCACGGTGCGGGACGGACGGGTCGCGGAGAAGCTGTCCTACGTGAAGGGGTGACACCTCCTAGTGCAGACAGCCATACTGCAATCTGCACTAGGAGGTGGTGATGTCCTTGCAGCGCGCCGACCGGGACCTGCCGGCGCTCACGGTGCTCGCCCTGCTCATGACGGGGCCGAGGCACACGTACGAGATGCACCGGCTGATGGTCGACACGCACAAGGACTTCGTGACCGGGCTGCCGCGCAGCATGTACCACGCCGTCGAGCGGCTGCTGCGCGCCGAGCTGATCGAGGTGGTGCGCACCGATCGGACGGAGGGACGTCCCGAGCGCACCGTGTACGGACTCACCGACGCCGGCCGGGCCGAGCTGGTGGAGCGGGTGCGGCGGCTGCTCGAGCACCCCGACCCGGACGCCACGCTGTTCGTCGCCGCTCTGTCGTTCCTGGCCTGCCTGCCGGTGCCGCAGGCGCGGGCCGCGCTCGACGTGCGCCGAGCCGAGCTGCACCGGCGGATCGACGGCGCGCGGGCAGCGCTCGCCGAGGTCGTGCACCTGCCGCGCCTGCTGCTCGTGGAGACCGAGTTCGAGATCGCGCGCCTCGCGGCCGAACGCGACTGGGTGGCCGGGTTGCTCGCCGACATCGACAGCGGCCGGCTCGACTGGCCGGCCGACATCCGGGAGCTGGAGGTACCGCCCGTGACGTAGCCGAGAGCGGCCCGGGCGGAGGCGTTGCCCCGCCCTCGCCCGGGCCGGAACCGCTTCGGCGACCGCAGCCGCGCTCCACGGGAACTGCACCGGTGAGGGTACGGCGTCGCGGTCGCGCCGACCCACACTCATCGGAAGGAACCCGACATGCCCACGTCCGTCGAGGACACCTTGACCCGCCTCGCCGCCGCCTGGAACGACGGCGACGCCACCGCCTACGCCGACCTGTTCACGACCGACGCCACCTACGTCGTGTTCGACGGCACCGTCGTGCGCGGCCGCACCGCCATCGAGGAGGGCCACCGCGCGCTGTTCGCCGGCCCGCTGCGCGGCTTCCGGATGGAGCCGCCGACGGCCGCCGTTCCGGTCCGGTACCTGGGCGCGGACGTCGCGCACGTGCTCGCCACGGGCGGCACCCGCCCGCCGGGGCAGGAGGACCAGCCCGCCGACCGGGCATCGATCGTCTCGTTCGTGCTGGTGTGCGACGAGGGCGACTGGAAGATCGCCGCGTTCCAGAACACGAGAGCGCAGCGGTGACCTGACGGTCCTCCGGGGTGCCGCGCGGCGGGCCCGGGAACGCCCCCCGGCGCGACTCCGTCGCGCCGGGGGAGCCGAGGCATAGGTCGATCTGCGCCGGGTCGGCAGGATGGCGGGGTGACCGGGGAATCGTCCTACGTCGAGCGCCCGCCGACGCCTGCGCTCGCCGCGTTCGCATCGTCCGTCTGGATCCAACAGGTGGGCGACCGGCCGGTGGCGCAGCGACACGTGCCACACGGCGGCGCCGACGTGCGTTGCGTGCTCGGTGAGCAGCCCCGGCTGCTCGGGCCCCTGACCGCGGCGACGTACCGGGAGATCCCGGCGGGAGGCACGGTCGTCGGGGTGCGGCTGCGCCCGGGTGTGGTCGGTGGTCTCGCCGGGATGCCGGCCGACGAGCTGGTCGATCAGGACGTCGCGGGTACCGACCTCTGGCGTGACCTGGGCCGCCTGACGGACGCCCTCGGGGACGCCGTGACCCCGCGGGTCGCGCTGGGTCAGCTCCAGTCGTTCCTCGCGCGGTCCGCCGGCGAACCGGACCCGTTGGTGGACGAGGCCGTCCGGAACCTCATGCCCTGGCACGGCCGCGGGACGGCCGCCCTGCCCGCGTTGCTGTCGATCTCCGAGCGCCAGTTGCGGCGCCGCTGCCGGGCAGCGGTCGGCGTCGGCCCCAAGGAGCTGCACCGCATCCTGCGGTTCCAGGGATTCATCGCCCGCGTTCAGGCATCGGTCGCCCTGCAGGGGGGCTCGGACGCCGGTCTCGCACGGTGGGCCGTCGAGGCCGGGTACCACGACCAGGCACACCTCAGCCGCGAGTGCCGCAGGTTACTGGGCGCAACGCCCGGCGAGGTGCTCGCGCAGTACGGCGCGGCGTGCTCCTGCGGGCACGACCACGCCGCGTCCTACGTCCCGATGCTCCGGGGCGTGGATGGCCGTTCCGTACAAGAGCGGCGGCCGGTTCCCGCCTAGCGTCGAGATCATGCGACTGGGCGACGCGATCACGCAGCATCACGGGTCGGAGGGCTGCGGATGATCCTCATCACCGGCGGCATGGGTTCCATCGGGTCGCACACCGCACGGGCGCTGCTCGACATGGGTGAGTCCGTCGTGCTCACCGCGCACCGGTCCACCCGGCTGCCCGACCACCTCGCCGACGAGCCCGCAGGCCGGGTCGTGGTCGAGCCGCTGGACACCACGGACGAGGCGGCCTTCCTCGACATCGGGAAGCGGCACGAGATCACCGGCATCGTGCACCTCGCGGCGGCCCGCTACGACCTGCCCGACCCGGTCGAGTACCTCCGCGCCGACGCCATCGGCCTGCTCAACGCGCTGAAGGCGGCGACGGTGTGGGGGGTGCGTCGGTTCTCCGTCGCCAGCAGCATCGCCGTGTACATGGGCGTGGACGAGGTCCCGCTGCGCGAGGACGCCCCGCTGCCCGTGGTGGCGGCGCACCAGATCCCGGTGTTCAAGAAGACCGCGGAACTGTTCGCCGCGCTGACCGGCGACAGCGCCGGGTTCGAGACGGTGAGCCTGCGGATCGGCACCATCTGGGGCCCCCTCGGCGTGCCCGACAACCCCTTCACCCCGCTGCCCCGCCTGATCAGCGCGGCGGTCTGGGGCGAGGACCCCGATCTCACCCCGCCCCGTCCGCCCGCGTACGCCGAGGACGCCACCGACCTCTGCTACGTGAAGGACTGCGGGCGGGCCATCGCGCTGCTCATGCTCGCGGACCGCCTCGGGCACCGCGTCTACAACGTCTCCAGCGGACGGCTCGTGCCGTACCGCGAGGTCGTCGACGCGATCAACGCCGCCGTTCCCGGCGCGGACATCACCCTGCCGGAGGGTCGCAATCCCGACCGGCCCCCGGACAACTACCTCGACATCACCCGCCTGCGGGCGGACACCGGCTTCCGGCCGGAGTACGACGTCGACCGTGCCGTACCGGACTACGTCGCCTGGCTGCGGGCCCACGATCGCTAGCCCAGACCTGGGGAAGGACCAGCATGACCGCACTCGACGACGAGGCCCGCGCCCTTTTCGCCGGCCCGAACCTCGCCCACGTCGCCACGCTCCTGCCCGACGGCGCGCCGCACTCGGTTCCGGTGATGATCGACATCGAGGGTGACCACCTCGTGTTCTTCACCTCGCCCCACTCGCGCAAGGGCCGCAACCTTGCGGCGGACGATCGCATCGCGATCTCCGTGACCGACCGGGAGGACCTGGTACGCAGCGTTCTCGTCCGTGGTCACGTCGTGAAACGCATCGGTGGCGATGCGGGCTGGGAGATCGTCGACCGCATCTTCGCCAAGTACACCGGCGGCCCGTACCCGCGGGGCGAGGAGCGCGAGGCGTACCTCGTGGAACCGGCGCACGTGACCGTCCCGACGTTCGGCTGAGGAGCGCAGATGGCCAGGGTCGTCATACAGGCGGTCGTCTCGGTGGACGGCTACATCGCCTACCCCGATGACACGGTCGGGCCGTTGTTCGACTGGTACTTCAACGGAGACACCGAGTTGTCCGCCCGGCCGAGCGGCTGGACGTTCAACGTCTCGCGGACCTCCGCCGCGTACGTCCAGCCGTTCTGGGACGCCATCGACGTCACGGTGATCGGCCGTCACCTGTTCGACACCACGAACGGCTGGGACGGCAAGCCGGCCGCCGGGGAGCAGCTGGTCGTCGTCACCCACCGGCCCCTGCCGCAGGAGTGGCTCGCCGACCACCCGGACGCGCCGTTCCACACCGCCGACTCGGTCGAGGCGGGCATCGCGCTCGCCAAGAAGCTCGCGGGCGACGGTCTCGTCGCGGTGACCGCCGGCGACGTCGGCGGGCAGGCGTTCTCGGCAGGACTGGTCGACGAGGTCGCGATGGACGTCGTCCCGGTGGTCATGGGCGAAGGCGTGCGCTTCTTCGGCGGCCACACCGGGACGGTGCTCCTCGACGATCCCGACCAGGTGGTCCAGGGCGACCGCGTGCTGCACCTGCACTACACGATCAAACGCTGACCCCGGTCGTCTGCGGTTCCTACATGGCCGTGTGTGGCGAGCCGGCCAGTTGCGGCTCGCCACACTCACGCGACGGTGGCTAGCCGTTGAGCTGCCTGAGGGCGTCGACGATCTCCGGGTCGTCGGACTGCAGGCGTCCGGCGAATCCGGCCATCTCCAGCGGATAGTGGTTCATCATGATGAGTGTCTCGTCGGTGTTGGCCAGGCCGGAATAGGCCTCGCTCACCGCCGCATGGATTCTGGCAGCCATCGCGCGTCGGGCGTCGATGCTGTTCAGCTCGGGAGCCTCCAGGAAGCACATCGGCCGGGGCGGCTCGGCTCCGACCCGCCCGTCCTGGGCGACGTTCTCGGCCGGGTACTCCCGCAGCCACACGCGGACGTCCTGGAAGTGGTAGGCCTCCTCGATCGCATCGCTGACCTGCCGCATCAGCTTCTGCTTGGTCCCTGCGTCGGCTCCGACCGGAGCTTCGATCATCAAAATCGGCATCGTCGTCGCTGACAGCGAGTTGCAGGCGGTGCGATGCGAGCCCGAGTCCGGCGACGCGGTGTTGCGCAGCGACCCCGATACCTTCTCCGCGTTGCTGGCCGGCCGGCTCACCCTCGCCGCCGCCGAGGAGTCCGGCGCCGTGAGCCTGGAGGGCGACCGGGCCGCCGTCGAACGCGCGCTCCAGCTCTTCCCGGTGCCGGAACCGGTTGGCTGACGATCCAGGCGCGGTGGGGCCTGTTGTGGGTGCGCCGTCCCGGCTCGGGCCGGACCGGCCCGGGGTTGATGTCGTGGCACCCCGGGTTCGCCGGTCCGGGTGCTGGGTCCCAGAAACGCGACGGGCGAGGCGGGTTCGCGCTTTCCGGGACGCCTCGTGCGTGCTGCGGCGTGAAGGGGTGCGCCGTGAAGGGGTGCGCCGTGAAGGGGTGCGGAACCTGGGTGCCCGGGACGGGGGGTCCGGGGGGCGAAGCCCCTCCGGGTGGGGTCTGGGGGCTGCGCCCCCAGAAAAAGCGACGGGCGAGGCGGGTTCGCGCTTTCCCGGACGCCTCGTGCGTGCTGCGCCGTGAGGTTTCTGCGGAACCTGGGTGCCCGGGACGGGGGGTCCGGGGGGCGAAGCCCCTCCGGGTGGGGTCTGGGGGCTGCGCCCCCAGAAAAAACGACGGGCGAGGCAGGTTCGCGCTTTCCGCGAACACACCTCGCCCACTCGCCCGTGCGCCGCCAGGGACTCGAACCCCGAACCCGCTGGTTAAGAGCCAGCTGCTCTGCCAATTGAGCTAGCGGCGCCTGCCGTTGCGCCCTCCCGCTCGGCGCCCGGAAACGCTAACACGCGCTTCCGGAGGCCGTGCGGCGGGGGTGCCTCGGCATGGGGTGAGTGACGGGACTTGAACCCGCGACTTCCTGGACCACAACCAGGTGCTCTACCAGCTGAGCTACACCCACCATGCGTTCCCGGCCTGGACCGGGGATGCGACATCAAGCTTAGCGTGGGGTCTGCGGGACCTCGAAGCGGGTTGCCGGGAGGCTCGCGGCGACGGCCTGGGCGGCCTCGGTGGTCGGTCCGGGAGGGGCCACGAACAGGGTGCGGCGGTAGTACTCGAGTTCGCGGATCGACTCCATGATGTCGGCGAGGGCGCGGTGGGCGAGGCCCTTCTCCGGCTTCGCGTAGAACACGCGGGGGTACCAGCGCCGCGCGAGCTCCTTGACGGAGCTGACGTCGACCATGCGGTAGTGCAGGTAGCCGTCGAGTGCCGGCATGTCGCGGGAGAGGAACGCGCGGTCGGTGGCGATCGAGTTGCCGGCGAGCGGGGCGCTGCGGGGGTCGGGCACGTGCCGGCGCACGTAGTCGAGCGCGAACTGCTCGGCCTCCGCGATGGTCACGGTGGAGGCGCGCACCGCGTCGGTGAGCCCGGATCGCTCGTGCATCTCGCGCACGACCTCGGGCATGCCGGCGAGGGCGGTCTCGTCGGCGTGGATGACGAGGTCGACGCCTTCGCCGAGCACCCTGAGGTCGCCGTCGGTGACGAGTACGGCGATCTCGATGAGCGCGTCGCGCCCGAGGTCGAGCCCGGTCATCTCGCAGTCGATCCACACCAGACGGTCGGTCACGGCGCCACACTATGCCCACGGGCGGGCGGAGGTCCTGCTCCGGAGCGTGTCGTCGTTCGGAGATCGGTTCGGAGCCCGTTCTCGGCTGTACGCTGCCTCGCCGTGGAGAACACGGCCGCCCGCACCGCCGCGCAGGAGATCGCCGCTGGGTACGCGACCGAGGGGGCGGCCCTCGAGCTGGGTTGCGTCCTCGTCGACGGCGCGCCCGATTCCGCTGCCCGGGTGCGGATCCCGTTCGCGACGCTCAACCGCCACGGCCTCGTCGCGGGCGCCACCGGCACCGGCAAGACCAAGACGTTGCAGGGGATCGCCGAGCAGCTGTCGGCGGCGGGCGTGCCCGTCCTGCTCTCGGACATCAAGGGCGACCTCTCCGGGATGGCGCGCCCCGGCGAGGGCGGGCCGAAGATCGAGGCCCGGGCCGCGGAGACCGGCGACGACTGGACGCCCACGGCGTACCCGGTCGAGTTCATGTCGCTCGGTGGCGGCAGCACGGCGGTGCCGATCCGGGCCACCCTCACGCAGTTCGGCCCGATCCTGCTGAGCAAGGTGCTCGACCTGAACGACACCCAGGAGTCCACCCTCGGGCTGATCTTCCACTGGGCCGATCAGCGGGGGCTGCCGCTGCTGGACACCAAGGACCTGCGCGCCGTCATCCAGCACCTCACCTCCGACGAGGGCAAGGCCGATCTCAAGGGCATCGGCGGGGTCTCCTCGGCCACGGCGGGGGTGATCCTGCGGGCGCTGGTGAACCTGGAGGCGCAGGGCGGCGACGACTTCTTCGGCGAGCCGGAGTTCGACCCGGCCGACCTCATGCGTCAGGTCGACGGCAAGGGCGTCGTCACGCTGCTGGAGCTCTCGGACCAGCAGGCCAACCCGCGGCTGTGGTCGACGTTCCTCATGTGGCTGCTCGCGGAGCTCTTCGAGGAGCTGCCGGAGGCCGGTGACCTCGACAAGCCGAAGCTCGTGTTCTTCCTCGACGAGGCGCACCTGCTCTTCGACGGTGCCTCGAAGGCGTTCCTGGAGCGCATCGAGCAGACCGTGAAGCTGATCCGGTCGAAGGGCGTCGGGGTGTTCTTCTGCACCCAGCTGCCCACGGACATCCCGAACGAGGTGCTCTCGCAGCTCGGCGCGCGGATCCAGCACGCGTTGCGCGCGTTCACGCCGGAGGACCAGTCCGCGCTGTCCAAGACCGTGCGGACCTACCCGAAGACCGCGGTCTACGACATGGAGAACGCGCTGACGTCGCTCGGCATCGGCGAGGCGATCGTCACGGTGCTCTCCGAGCGGGGTGCACCCACCCCGGTGGCGTGGGCCCGCATGCGCGCTCCGCGCTCGCTGATGGCCGCGATCGGCGCGGATGCCGTCACGGAGGCGGCGAAGGCGTCCCCGCTCTTCGGGAAGTACGGCGAGACCGTCGACCGCGAGTCCGCGTACGAGAAGCTCACGGCCAAGATCGCGGCGCCGGCACCGGCACCCGCTGACGCCCCGCCGCCGCCCCCGGCGCCCGAGCCGGAGCGGCGCCGGGAGGAGCCGGGCATGGTGGCCGAGGTGCTCGGCTCGCCGGTGGTGAAGTCGTTCTTGCGCTCGGCGGCGAGCGCGCTGGGCCGCGAGATCACCAGAGGTCTCTTCGGCACCCGCAGGCGTCGCTGACCGCGCTGCCCGAGGTGTAACCCGCGTCACGCGGGGGTATCGCGCTGTCGAGCGGTGAGTCGCTCGCTGATCCACAAATTGTGGAATGCGAATTCGATCAATTCTCCGTGCTGCCTCATGCACGGAGAACGAGAGCGCGCAACCGGACGGAAAGCGAGGCAGCTCGATGTTCATGCACGTCCAGCGGCTGATCAATGAGATCGTTCCGGACGAGCCCGACCCCGCGGCGGCGAATGCGCTGCAAGAAGGGCTGGGTGGTCAGTTCGGCGAGATGCGCACGATGATGCAGTACCTGTTCCAGAGCTTCAACTTCCGCGGCAACGGCCAGGCCAAGCCCTACCGCGACCTCCTCTACGGCGTCGGCACCGAGGAGATCAGCCACGTCGAGCTGATCGCGACGACGATCGCCCGTCTCGTCGACGGATCTCCCCGCTACCAGGGTTCGAGCACCGCCCCGCTCGACGAGCCTGCGGCAGGTGGCGCGACACCGCTGTCGACGGCGCTGTCGAACGGCAACATCCACCATTTCCTCGTCGGCGCGCAGGGCGCCATGCCGGTGGACGCCGTCGGCAACCCGTGGTCGGGGTCCTACGTCTACAACAGCGGCAACCTGGTTCTCGACCTGCTGTACAACCTGATGCTCGAGTCGACCGGGCGGCTGCAGAAGTGCCGGATCTACGAGATGACCGCGAACAAGACCGCGCGGTCGACGGTTTCCTACCTGATCGTCCGTGACCAGGCGCACGAGAACGTCTATGCCAAGGCGCTCGAGAGCCTCGGGGTGGACTGGGGCAAGGTGCTGCCGATCCCGAAGACCAAGGCGGAGCGCTACCCGGAGGTCAAGACGCTGCTCGACCAGGGGCTGGGCGAGAAGCAGTACCTGTTCAGCGCCGACAACCTCAGCGAGGCCGGCAAGATCCTGCAGGGGGCGTCGGCGTTCAAGGACGGCACGACCCTGAGCACGGACATGGGCCGGCCCGAGGGCGTGCCGCTCGAGACGGCGCCGGAGCGGCCGGAGGAGTTCGCGCCCGGTCTGGACGAGGCGCTGCTCCAGCTCATCCAGGCCACCTCGGAACAGGAGCTGAAGACCAGCGGCTGAGACGGCGCGCTATGACGTCGTGAACCGGGTCAGCAGATCCGGGGTCGTCGCGTCGGCCAGCAGCACGCCGTCCCGGGCGGCCACGTCGAGCACCGGGTAGCCGCCCGCCCCGGCCGCCGTGACCGCCTCCACGTCGACGAGCCCGGCACGGCGTTGGAACACGCTCTGCCGGAAGGTCCAGCCAATCACGCCGGTCCGCTGCAGCGCGACCGTCCGCCGCCGCACCGAGCCATGGCGGGTGACCAGGTAGCGGGCGGTCAGCTGGTGCCCGAGGTTGCGGTAGCGGTCGAGCGCGAGCAGCAGGGCGACCGGGAGCAGCACGAGGCTCACCGGCCCGAGCCAGGCGACCGACACGACCTCTCCGACCACGAACGCGATCACCACGAGCGCCGAAGCCGGTAGGAGGGCCCTGGTCAGCCTGCGTTGCAGCGCGGCGCGAGGGTGGCGCAGCAGCGGGGCGAGCGTGGCCAGTTCGGGGTGCTCCCGCAGCGCGACCGCGGCCACCCGGTGCGCCTCCCTGCGCGGAGCGGGTGGTTGGAGGGCGCTGCCCTGGGGGTCGCGGGACAGGCCGGTGGCCAGAGCCCGGGTCTGGGCGCCCCGGCCTGCCCGCAGCAGCAGCGGCTCGACGATCTCTGCTCCGCGCAGGCGCTGCTCCGACACCGAGAGCGACCGGCGGGTCAAGAGCCCACGTCGCACCCGCAGCGCGCTGCCGTCGGTGGTGAACTCCCGCGTGAGGCGGTAGGCGTACCAGCGCTCGGCGAAGAGCAGCAGGGCGCCCACGACCGCGACGACGAGCAGCAGGGCGCCCACGACGCCCACACCCACCCAGATCGGCGCGGCGGTGAGGCGATGGGCGGCCTCGTCGACGGCGGGGACGTCCCGCGGGTCCACCCCGAGGTCGTCGAACAGGTTGTACACGGCCGCGAACACCGCACCGACGCCGGCGACCGAGGAGAACGTCAGCGGGGCGAAGCGCAACCACGACCACCGCAGCCGGGCCAGCTCGTCCACCCGACCTCGCTGCCGCTCGGCCGGCCTCGCCGGGCCTCCTGTCGATGGCGCGCTCGCCAGCTGTGACATCGATTCGCCCGCTGACGCCCCCTCGTCGGCCGGCGGCGCGACCGCGGCGGACCGGTCCAGCAGCTCGTGGCGCAGCCGGTCGGCCTCCGCCTTGCTGACGGCGTCGAGGGCGAGCCCTCCGCTCTCCGACGACGAGCCGGACGCCGCGCTCACGTGCACGACGCTGAGCCCGAACACGCGGTGCACCAGCTTCGCGGTGAGGTCGACGGTGCGGATCCGGTCCCGGGGCACCGACCGGCGCTGGCGGCGCAGCCACCCGGTGTGCAGCTCCACCCGGTCGGGGGTGAGCCGGTACCGGGTGGTGCGCCAGCGCACCAGCCCACCGAGCACGAGCGCCAGCGCGATGCCCAGCGGCACCCACAACCGCCCGACCGCGTCGCCCTGCCCGGTCAGAAGGAGCACCACCGCCACCGGCAGCAGCCGGACCGCCCCGGACAGCGGCGTCACCGCGAGCATCCGCTTGTCCAGCCGCCGCCACGGCGGCTCGTCGGGCCCGGGCGTCACGTCGCGTCCCCGGGGGTCGCCTGCGTGGTCTCGGTGAGCAGGCGGGCGAGCTCCGCGGCCGCTCCCTCGTCGAGGCCGCGGATCGTCACCGGGCCGCGGGCCGACGCCGTGGTGACCGTGACGCTCGCGAGCTTCAGCAGCTGCTGAAGCGGCCCGTGCTCGGTGTCGACGGTCTGCACGCGCGAGATCGGCGCGATCCGCCACTCCCGCACCAGCCAGCCCGACAGCGTGTAGACGGCCTCGGGGGTGACCTCCCAGCGGTGGACCCGGTAGAGCAGCGGCGGTACGGCGATCCCGTAGACGAGGCAGGCCACCAGCGTGGCCACGGTCGTGGCCATGAGCCAGCCCGGTGCGTCCCCGGCGAGCACCACCAGCCCGACGGCCTGCGGGGCGGCGAGCCCGAGCCCGGTGAGCAGGGCACGCATCCGCCACCACCGCACGGCCCGCGGGCTCACCTGGTGGGCAGGTGGACGCAGCGGCAGGGCGATCGGCGCGGCGGACATGCCAGGAGTTTGCCCGCTCCACGCACGGTGGTCCGCACGCGACGCGCGCCGCACGCAGCTGGGCTGGTGCGCCACAGGAGTCGTGGCCGCACCAGCCCCTGCAGAGACGCTGTCATCACACGGGTGGGTGCACGGGGCGCGGGGGTCCGCGCTGCCGAGGCCGTGGTCGCGGATGGCCGGGCCCGCCCGGCTCTCCCGGCGATGCCGCGCGGCGGCGGGGGCGTACGGGCCAGGGGTGGTACCCGGCGGCGCCGGAGGGCGGGCGCCGAGGCGGGCGCGGGTCGAGGGCGTCGGAGGTGGTGGCGTAGTTGGCGGCGATGATCGAATCGAACTCGGCGCGCAGGAGTTCCGGATCCGCGCAGACGAGATCGGCCAGCGGCGGTCCGGCCGGGAGTGTGGTGTCGACGGGTTCGGTCATGGCACGTCAACTCCTGGGGGTGGCATTGCCCCCTTGCACCTTCAGGCGTTGATCTCCTTCTGCCGGCTGCCTGCCGCGTCGACGGCGATCTTGCGCGGCTTGGCCTCCTCGACGACCGGGATCCGCAGGGTCAGCACGCCGGCGTCGAGGGTGGCGGAGATGTTGTCCACGTCGAGGGTGTCGCCGAGGAACAGCTGCCGGGACACCGCGCCGACGGGGCGTTCGGCGACCTGCATCTCGACCTGCATCTCGACCTGCTGATCGGCGACGGGGCGACGCTCGGCCTTCACGGTGAGCACGTTGCGCTCGACGTCGAGCTCGATCGCCTCCGGGTCCACGCCGGGCAGGTCGAACGCCACCACGAACTCGTCGCCGGAGCGGTAGGCGTCCATCGGCATCGGGGTGGGCCCGGACCAGCCGCCGGGGGAGGCGCCGCGGACCTGCCGTGTGAGCCGGTCGAGCTCGCGGAACGGATCGGTGCGCATCAGCATCGCGGAGGCACTCCTCTCGTGATCCGGATCACTCCGATATCTCCGATGGTAACTACAGGCTTCCTGCCCTGCAAGAGGAGGTAAGACGGAAGTTGTCGGTGGAGGTCTACCGAGTGCTGCCGCCGCTCCGGCGGGGTGGGAGCGGATCGACGCGCACCTGTCCCACCCGGATCAGGGGCTCCTCCCGTTCCCTGCGGTGCAGTCGGACGGCGACCGGTACCGGCGTGCCCGCCGGCCGATGCTCGGCGCGGGCCCGGAGGTCGGCGTCGTAGCGCGCGCCTGGCCGGGTCGCGCAGCACCTGGTACGCCTGCTGGATTGCTGCGAGATCAGGCGGTGGATCGGGCTGATCCGGATCGGTCGCCGTCGGGTGGCGGACGTCCGGGTGCAGCTGCCGGAGCCGGCGGCGGTAGGCGCGCGCCAGCTCGGTGCCGTCGGCGGACGCGTCCACTCCGAGTAGCTGGTACAGGTTCACCCGTGCCTCCCGGGTGCAATCCATCTCTCGCGGGGAGAAGGCTAAATCTCCAGTGAAGACTGGAGCAAGTGTTAGTCGGGAAGCATACGGATGACGGTGGCCTGCAGCGACTGCCACGGGGAGGGGTCGGTGCCGCAGGACAGCGGGCGCGGGGCGCCGACGATCGGCGCCACGTCCACCGCCCAGCGTCGCCCGTCGCGTGCCGTGACGACGGCGCCGTCCGGCGTGTCGGTGACGTGGAGGGCGTCGGCGTCGCGCAGGCCGGTGGCGCCGCGGACGGCCAGCTCGGCGATCTGCCCTGCCGGCGACCAGGTGCTGCGGCCGCGGCACGCCGCGGTGTCGACCTCCCCCGGGAACGCGGCCTTGCGGGCCGCGATCGCCGTGGCGGGGTCGAGCCGGCCGTACGCGTAGCCGGTGGGCAGCACGAGCGCGGTGGGCGCGAACCGGTGGCCCCCGAGGTGGCTGCACTCCCACACGTGCTGCTCGCCCGCGTCGACGATGGAGAGGGCGAGCGCCCGGCCGTCCACGGCGCAGCAGCGGTCGCGCCTGCCGTGGGTGCACACCAGCAGCAGCGGGTCGTGGACGGGCGCGCCGGGCAGCGGCTCGTCGGGGCCGGGCAGCTCGAGGCCGGCGAGCTCCTCCGGGTCGCCCACCGTGAAGGTGGTGGCGCGGGTCGCGCCCGGCGTGGTGTCGGCGAGGAAGACCCGCAGGGGCGCACCCACCTCGCCGCGGCGCCCGGGGCGGCGGATCAGCAGCAGGCGCCAGCCGGGGGCGGTGGCGAGTGCGGCGAGCGCGGGCTCGGGATGGGTCGTGAGGTCGGTCGGCCATGCACCGCGCTGCTCCACGCACACCCAGCGACGGGCCAGCGGCGCGGTGCCGGCGAGCGGCTCGTCGCGCGCGAGCGCGAGAAGGCTGCACCGCTGCCACCTCGCGTCCGGGTCCACCCCCGAACAGTACCTAAGCCTTACCTAACTCAGTCGGGTGACTCCGCTCACGGGTGCCCCCCAGCTCGCGGTGCACCACTTTCCCGGTGGCGTTGCGGGGCAGCTCGTCGACGAACTCGACGTCCCGAGGCACCGCGAACCGGCTCAGCTCGGCGCGCACCCAGCCGCGGACGTCGTCGGCGCTCACCTCGACGCCCGGCTCCAGCACGACGTACGCGGCGAGCCGCTGGCCGTACTGGTCGTCCGGGACGCCGGTGACGGCGGCCTCGCGGACCTCGGGCCGGGCCGCGATGAGGTCCTCGACCGGGCCGGGATGCACGTTCTCCCCACCAGAGACGATCATGTCGTCGGCGCGTCCGGTGAGGTGCAGCAGGCCGCGCTCGTCGAGACGGCCGACGTCGCCCGTGCCGATCATCCGGCCGCGCCGCTCGACGTCGGCGCCATCGCGCGTGTAGCCGGCGAACGGCATGTCGTTGTGGACGAACACGCGGCCCTCGGTGCCCGGCGGGACCGGGCGGTCGTCGTCGCCGAGGATCACCAGGCGGGTGCCGAGGGGGGCGCGGCCCGCCGTGCCGGGAGCGGCCCGCAGGTCGGCCGGGCCCGCGATGCTCACCCACGAGACCTCGGTGGAGCCGTAGAGGTTGTAGAGGACCTCGCCGAAGCGGTCCATGAACGTGGTGGCCAGCGCGGCGGGCAGGGCCGACCCGCTCACCGCGACGATCCGCGGGCGATGCTCCGACCAGGCCTTCCCGAGATCGGCGGCGGGCAGCTCCAGCACCCGTTGCAGCATCACCGGCACCGCGAAGACGGCGTCGACGCGGTGCTCCTCGGCGATCCGCAGGAACTCGGCGGGGGAGTACCTGCGGGCGAGCACGACCGGCGAGCCGTGCAGCACGGCGAGCTGCAGCGCCGCGTACCCCCATGTGTGCAGGAGGGGCGCGGCGATGAACGCGGGCTCGCCTGCCCGCAGCGGGATCGCCGAGAGGATCGCGGCGGCGGGGGAGATGCTGTGCACCGGCGGGCGGCGCGCGCCCTTCGGGGTGCCGGTGGTGCCGGACGTCAGCACGATCGTGTGCCCGGCGGGTGGCCGCCGCGGCAGCGGGCCGGGGCCGTCGAGGTCGCCGAGTGCGGTGTCGGTGACGACCCGGACGTGCCCCGGGAGGCCGGCGAGCGCAGGCTCGAACTCCTCGTCGGCCACCACCGTGTGCAGGCGCAGCTCGCCGGCGACCTCGCGGAGCTGGGTCGCGGAGAGCCCGACGTTCAGCAGCACGGCATCGGCACCCAGCTTGCCCCCGGCGATCTGGCCGGCGATGGCGCCGCGGTGGTTGCGGCAGAGCAGGCCGAGGCGCGTGCCCGGCCCGACGCCGGACGCCGCGAGCCCGCGGGCGACCGCATCGGTCCACGTCGCCAGCTCGGCGAACGTGAGCGCGCCCGCGTCGTCGACGATCGCGGTGCGGTCCGGGTGCCGCACCGCTCCCGCCGTGTAGCCCGCGGTGATCGTCAGGCCGTACCGGGCGAGGCCGGCCGTCATGCCGAGCAGCCGGTCCGGGCGGATCGGCCGGACCACGCCGTTGCGGGTCAGCGCCACCACCGCCCGTGCGGACCCGACCGCCTGCTCCACTCCCGACCGCGCGACCTCGAGAACCCGTGCGACGTCGACCACGCTCCCAGTCTCGCAAGCACGCGTCGGCTACGCAGGTGCGCTCATGGCCTCGGTTTCGCGAAGTCGTAGACGGTGCTGTCGTCGGCGGTCGTCGATTGGAAGGTCTGCTGCACCCAGGTCGAGATCGCGGAGGCGCGGCCCCTGGCCGGGCCGGCGTCGACGAACCAGCGCACCTCGCCCGCCGCGACGATGGCCTGGAACTGCTCGAGGGTGGGGGCGGGGTCGTTGCCGGAGAGGCCGCCGATGCCCATCACGGTGGTGTCGCTGGCGAGCGCGAGGGTGGCGCTGTTCTGTGTGCCGACCGTGGCGGCCGACCACTGCCTCCCGGTCGAGCGGAGCAGTTCTCGCAGCTCCGGACCGGGGGCGGCCGGGCCGTGCGCGCCCGCATCCTGGCCCTCCGTGGCCGTGATGTGTGCGGCGTAGGCGGCAGGTCCCGCCAGCGCCATCAGCGCCATGGTGGTTCCCACAGCGGCGGCTCCCCGGCGCCTGACGGCCGCGCCGACCAGCACGACCCCGATCACGACCGCGGCCGCCGCGACGACGACCCACCGGGGCACGAACTCCGGCGTCCGGTCGAGCAGCAGCCACGCCCACGCCACCGTGCCGGCCACGAGCAGCGCGAGTGTTCCGCGGCCTGCCCACCTCCGCCGCCGCTCCCACAGCACTGCGCTGCCGATCCCGACGAGCGCCGCGACGCCGGGTGCGAGCGCCACGGTGTCGTACGAGTTGTAGCTGCTGACGGCGAGGGCCAGCGCCGCGGTCGCGGTCCAGCCGCCCCACAGCAGGAGCGACGCGCGGGCGGCATCGGTGCGGGGCGCGCGACTCCTGAGCAACAGCCCCACCAGGAGCAGCGCGAGCGCGGCGGGCAGCAGCCAGCCGACCAGCACCGCGCTCCGCGCGTCGGTCATCCGCTCGAGCTCAGGGGCGCTGCCGAGGAACCGCCCGAGGCCGCCCTCGCCCATCGCGAGCTCCAGGGCGCTGTCGGTCCGGGAACCACCGATGTAGGGGCGCGTCGTGGAGGGCCGCAGCTCGACGAGTGCGTACCACCACGCACCGGCGACGACGACCGCGACGCCCGCGGCCAGCAGGTGCAGCACCCGTCGCCAGAACCCGGTCGGGGCGGCCACCAGGTAGGCCAGCGCGAGCGCGGGCAACGGCACGAGGGCCTGGGCCGGGTTCGTCAGGAACGCGAGCCCGACCAGCACGCCGGCCAGGAGCAGCCAGCGCGGTCGCGCGGCCTCGACGGCACGGACCGTGGCGTACGCCGCAGCGACGAGGAGCAGCACCAACAGCGCGTCCGGGTCGTTGTAGCGGAACGTCGCGACGGCCGCAGGCGTGAGCGCAAGGGCCGCTCCGGCCAGGAGCCCGGCGCCGGAGGTGGTGACCCGGCGCACGGCGGCGCAGAGCAGTGCCACCGCGCCGACCCCCATCAGCGCCTGGGGCACGAGCAGGCTCCACGAGGAGAGCCCGAACATCCGCGCGGACAGCGCCATGGCCCAGAGCGAGCCGGGCGGCATGTCCACGGTGACGACGCTGCCGGCGTCGGTGGAACCGAAGAGGAACGCGGTCCAGTCCTGCGCCATGCCGTGGACCGCGCCCGCGTAGTAGATGTTCCCCCAGCCGACGGACCCCAGGTCCCAGAGGTAGAGGGCCGCCGTGCCGATCAGCAGGCCGGCCGATGCACGGCGCTCGAAGCGGGTGAGCTTGCGCCGCGCAGGCCCTGGCGGCCGGACCGGACGGAGGTTGGGGACGGTATCGGCGACAACGCTCATGGAGCCTCCTCACCGGTGCTGGTCGGCGCGCCGTGTCCGGCGGTGCTGCACCCAGGGTCGCCTCGCCCGACCGGGCACGTGGTCTCACACGACCGGTGCGTGGCCGAACGGCAGCGGAGAGTCCGCGAGCGGCATCGCCGACGAGAAGTCTGAGACCGTCAGCGGGAGGCTCACAGCTTCGGTTGCGTCAGGTCGTACACCGTCGTGCCGCCGATCGTGATCGGCGTGAAGCCGTCCTGCACCCACAGGCCGATCCGGTGCGCTTCGTCGCTGCCCCCGCTCGCCGTGTTGCTGCGGCCCGCCTCCCCGACGAAGTAGTGGATCCGCCCTTCGGCGACGAGCTGCTGGAACCCCGCGAGCGTGGGGAAGGGGTCGGTGCCGTTGAACCCGCCGAGCGCCATCACCGGCTCGCCGCTCGCGAGCTGGTAGCCCGCAGCGCTGTTGGAGCCGATCGTGGCCGCGGCCCAGGTGTACGAGCCGGCATCGCGGTGCAGGAGCGCGGTGAGCTCGGCCGACGGGGTCGGGGCGCCCAGGAGGTTTCCGCCCGTCATGACTCCCTCACCCCGCGTGCCACCGCTGGCAGGCCCACCACCAGCGGGGCCGCCTCCGGGTGCGCCGACGAGCACGCGGCCACCGCCGGGGCCGCCCATGCGCGCGTCCCGCGGACCGGAGGACGGGATGGCACCGGTGTGCGGCGTCGCCGCCGTCGCGATCGACCAGCCTGCCGGCGCCGCGAGCGCCGCCACCACCGCGACGGCGACCACGCCCGCCCGTGCCCCGCGACCGAACCGGTGCACGCCGAGCAGCCCGCCGGATCCGATCAGCGCGAGTACGAGCACGGTCCACGCGAGCCACGGCTGCCAGCCGGCGCGGTTCAGGAGGACGACCGCCCACGCCGCCGTGCCCGCGAGCACCACGGCGAGTACGGCGCGGGCGGCGATCTGCGCGCGCCGCCGCCAGAGCTCCACGGCCCCGATCCCGACCAGCGCGCCGATCGCCGGCGCCAGCACCACCTGGTAGTAGCTGTGGAAGATCCCGGCCATCAGGCTGAAGACTCCGGTGGTCACGACGAGCCACCCGCCCCAGGTGAGCGTCGCCGCGCGCAGCCGGTCGGTGCGCAGCTCCCGGCGCGTCCACCACAGAAGCGCGCCGAGGAGCACCAGCGCGGCGGGCAGCAGCCAGGACGCGTCCCCGGCATAGCTGCCGGTGAACAGGCGGGTGAGGCCGGTCGGTCCCCAGCTGCCGCCGCCTCCCATCTGACCGGGAGCGACGCTGCCCACCTCGTCCCCGGTGAGACGACCGAGGCCGTTGTAGCCGAGCACCAGCTCGAGCACGCTGTTCGTCTGGGAGCCGCCGATGTACGGCCGGGCGTCCGCAGGCCACAGGTCCACCGCGAGCACCCACCAGCCGGCGCTGACGAGGACGGCGACGCCCGCGAGCAGCAGGTCGCGCATCCGTCGGGCGAGGCCGACCGGGGCGGCCAGCAGCCAGACGGCCGTGAACGCCGGCAGCACGAGGAACGCCTGCAGCATCTTGGTCAGGAACCCGAGCCCGACGAGCACGCCCGCGAGCACCAGCCAGCGCGTCCGGCCCGCCTCGACCGCGCGCAGCACAGCGTACGTCGCGGCGACCAGCAGCAGCGTGAGCAGCGCGTCCGGGTTGTTGAACCGGAACATCAGCACCGCCACCGGCGTGAGCGCGCAGACCGCGCCGGCCAGCAGCCCGGCCGCCGCGCCCGCCGTGCGGCGCACCGTCGCGTACAGGAGCGCGACCGTGGCGACGCCCATCAGCGCCTGCGGCACGAGAATGCTCCAGCTGCTCAGCCCGAAGAGCCGCACCGACAGGCCGGTGACCCACAGCGCGGCGGGCGTCTTGTCCACGGTGATCGCGTTCGCGGCGTCGGAGGAGCCGAAGAACCATGCGGTCCAGCTCTCGCCGCCTGCCTGCGCGGCCGCCGAGTAGAACGCGTTGGCCCACCCGGACGCGGACAGGCCCCACAGGTAGAGCAGCGCGGTGCCGGCGAGCAGGCCGGGCAGCGCGGCCCACCGAGCCCACGGCGGGCGGCGGGGAAGCGGGGCTGCCGGAGGCGGTTCGGTGCGAACGGAGATCGTCGTGGCCACGGTGCCGAGGTTGGTGCGGCGAGCTGTGCCGTCCCGGTGCCGCGGCTGTGCACGAGCTGTGGGCGACACTCCAGTGGCGCTCAGGCCGCTCTCGGGAGGCTCACCGTGAACACCGTGCGGCCTGGGGTGCTCTCCGCTTCCACCTTGCCCGCGTGCGCTGCGATCACTGCTCGCACGATCGCCAGCCCGAGGCCGGTGCTGCCGTTGTCGCGGGAGCGGGAGGTCGAGCCGCGGGCGAAGCGTTCGAAGATGTGCGGCAGCAGGTCGGGGGCGATGCCGGGGCCGTCGTCGGTGACCGAGAGCCGGGCACACGATCGCTCCGCGGCGAGCGCGACCGTCACGTTCGTGCCGGGTGGGGTGTGGGTGCGGGCGTTGGCCAGCAGGTTGGCGAGCACCTGGGCCAGCCGCGAGCCGTCGCCGGGCACCACCACCGGCTCCTCCGGCACCGCGAGCTGCCAGTGGTGATCCGGGCCGGCCGCGTGCGCGTCGGCCACGGCGTCGACGACGAGCCGGGCGAGGTCGACCTCGCCGCGTTCGAGGGGGCGGCCGGCGTCGAGGCGGGCGAGCAGCAGGAGATCCTCGACGAGCGCGGTCATCCGTTCGGTCTGCGAGGCGATGCGGGTGAGCGAGTACTCGACGTCGGCGGAGAGCTCCTCGCGGCGGGTGAGTTCGGTGTACCCGCTGATCGCGGCGAGCGGGGTGCGCAGCTCGTGGCTCGCGTCGGCGATGAACTGGCGCAGCTGCATCTCGCTCTCGTGCCGCACCTCGAGGGCCGACCCGACGTTGTCCAGCATCCGGTTGAGGGCGCTGCCGACCTGCCCCACCTCGGTGCGCGGGTCGACGTCCGGCACGCGCTCGACCAGCGACACCTCGCCGCGGTCCAGCGGCAGCGTGCTCACCCGTGCGGCCGTCGCCGCCACCCGTTCCAGGGGGCGCAGCTCCCGCCGGACGACCATCGCCGCCGCGGTGCCCGCCCCGGCCAGCGCAATGCCCGTGACGACCAGCTCGATGAGCACGAGCGATGTCACGGTCGCCTGCACGGGAGCCTCCGGCAGCCCGCTGACGATGACGTCGCCCAACGGGGTGCGGGTCGCGAGGAGGCGGAAGTCGCCGAGCTCGCCGAGATCGACGCTCCGCGGTGGTCTCCCGTCCTGGAGGCCCAGGAGGTCGGGGTACTCGGACTCGGGCACCGGCCGCGGGTCCTCGCCGATCGGGAACACCGCCGCGGCGACGACCTCGCCGTCGCGGATGACCGCGGTGAGGGTGTCCGGGGGACGGGGACCGCGGTCGGGCACCACGAGCGCGGGCGGGGAACCCGGCTCGGCGCGGATGAACACCCGGTTGGACGCGCGGACCTGGTCGTCGAGGCGGTGGATCAGGAACTGGCGCAACGAGATCGTCGTGACGACGGCGATGAGCGCCGATGCGATGGCCAGCAGCAGCAGCGTGGTGGCCACCAGCCGGGTGCGCAGCGAGTAGCTGTTGCGGATCACCCGCCTGCCGCCGGCTTGAGCACGTACCCCGCCCCCCGGACGGTGTGGATCATCGGTGCGCGCCCGGCGTCGATCTTCTTGCGCAGGTAGGACACGTAGAGCTCGACGACGTTGGACTGGCCGCCGAAGTCGTAGTTCCAGACTCGGTCGAGGATCTGGGCCTTGGACAGCACGCGCTTCGGGTTGCGCATCAGGTAGCGCAGGAGCTCGAACTCGGTGGCGGTGAGCTCGATCAGGTCGTCACCGCGGCGCACCTCGTGGCTGTCCTCGTCGAGCACGAGGTCGCCGACCACGAGCTCGGAGCCGTGCCGGGCGGCGGTCATCCGGGAGCGGCGCAGCAGCCCCCGCAGCCGCGCCACCAGCTCCTCCAGGCTGAACGGCTTCGTGACGTAGTCGTCGCCGCCCGCGGTGAGCCCGGCGACGCGGTCCTCCACGGCGTCGCGGGCGGTGAGGAACAGCACCGGCACCTCGGGGGCCTCGGCACGCAGCCGGCGCAGGACCTCGAGGCCGTCGAAGTCGGGGAGCATCACGTCGAGCACGACGGCGTCGGGGCGGTGCTCGCGGGCGGTGCGGACGGCGGCGGCGCCGTCGGCGGCCGTCCGCACGTCCCATCCCTCGTAACGCAGCGCCATCGACAGCAGCTCCGACAGCGACGCCTCGTCGTCGACCACCAGAACCCGGATCGGACCACCGTCGGCCCGCCGCAGCTCAGGTCCGGTGTCCCGCATCGTCGCCATGCTAGCCAGGCTCGCGCGCGTGGCTGTGGCCCCGATGGGCGGAACCTGTGCGAAACCTGTGCGCCTTCGAGGGAACCGGAGCGCCCCCGCCGTCGTCCATGCCGGTCACCACCTCGCGTCGACCGACAGGAGCACGACATGTTCACCGGCTGGCCCAGCGGCGCCACGGCGTTCCTCGCCGAGATCGAGGCCGACAACACCCGGGCGTTCTGGGAGGCGAACGGCCACCGCCACGCCACCGCCGTGCAGGGGCCGATGCGCGCGCTCGCCGCGGAGCTGGAGCCCGAGTTCGGGCCGATCCGGGTGCTGCGCGCCCACCGCAACCGGCGTTTTCGGCCCACCGCCCCGCCCTACCGCACCGACACCGGTGGGGTGGGCAGCAGCCCGGGCGGCGCGGCCCTCACCGTCGTGCTGTCGGCCACCGCCCTGACCACGGCGGTGGGGCACTGGATGTTCGACTCCGGTCAGCTGCGCCGCTACCGGGTGGCGGTGCTCGAAGCGGCGGGCGAGCGGTTGCCGGGCCTGCTCGCGGCACACCGGGTGGACCGTCGCCGTTCCCTGCGCGGTGCGCCCCGCGGCTTCAAGGGCGACCACGCGCGGATCGACCTCCTCAAGCTGCTCGGGCTGCAGGTCGTCACCACGAGACCGGCGGGTCCGTGGCTCTCCACCGCCGAGCCGCTGGAGTGGGTCCGTGCGGCCTGGCGGGCGGCGGCGCCGGTGGTGGCCTGGTTGGACACGCACGTGGGCCCGGCCGACCCGGTGCCGCCGCGGCCGCGCCCGGCTCCGACCGGGTGAGCCGTGAGTGGCCGTGCCCCGGAGGGACGGGGCACGGCCACTCGTCAGCCGGTGGGCGGGAGGGGGGATCAGCCCGCCGGCTGGGTCAGGTCGTAGACGGGCCGGCCGCCCACGGTGGTGGAGGTGAAGTTGTCCTGCACCCAGCTGGCGATCTCGGAGTTGCCGACCGGGCCGCCGCCGCCGATGAAGTAGTGCACCTCACCGGCCGCGACGAGCGCCTGGAACCGCTCCAGGGTCGGCGCCGGGTCCCCGCCGTTGAAGCCGCCGATGCCCATCACGTCGACGCCCCCGGCCAGGGCGAGGCCCGCGCTGTTCGACGCGCTCGTGGTGGCCGCCGCCCACTTCGTGCCGGCGTTCTGCAGCAGCGCTACGAGCTCGGGGTCCGACGGGTTGCCCCGGGAGCCGAAGCCGCCGCCCGGGCCGCCCTGGACGATGACGCCTCCCGCGCCTCCGTCGCCGCGCCGCGCGCCGTCCGGGCCGGGACCGAAGCGCACACCGCCGCCCGGGCCGGAGCCTGCCGTGGCAGGGCCCGCCGTCGGGTTCCCGCCGTTGTGCGTGCTCGTGATCGTGTCGGCGGCGTAGGCGACCTGCGCGGCGCCTCCCGTGAGCAGCACGGCCAGCGCCGCGACGGCGGTGAGCCTGCGCCATCGTGCTCCGATCAGCAGCGCGGGCACGGCCACCGCGGCCACGGCGATCACGACCCAGCGCAGCCACGGCACGAAGTCGGGCGTGCGCGCGAGCAGCACCACCGCCCAGGCCGCGGTGCCTGCCGTGATCACGGCGAGCGTGATCCGGGCCGGCCAGGTGGCCCTGCGCCGCCACAGCTGCTCCCCGCCGATCCCGACGAGCGCGGCGATGCCCGGGGCGAGGGCCACGGTGTAGTAGGGGTGGAAGATCCCCTGGGCGAAGCTGAACACCGCCGCGGTCACGACCGTCCAGCCGCCCCAGACCAGGAGGGATGCGCGCAGGCGGTCCGTGCGCGCGGTGGGCCACGTCAGCACCAGGCCGGCGACCAGCAGCACGAGCGCGGCGGGCAGCAGCCACGAGACCTGGCCACCGACCTGCTCCCCGAACAGGCGCGTCCAGCCTGCGGCGCCACCGAAGCCTCCGCCGGCACCCGGTCCGGCCTCCGCGCCGGGCGGCGGCTCCATCCCGGCGGGCGGCTGCATCACGCCGCGACCACCGCCACCCTGGCCGAAGATCCGGCCGAGCCCGTTGTAACCGAACGTGAGGTCGAGGACGCTGTTGTTCTCCGAACCGCCGATGTATGGCCGCGAGCTCGCGGGCCACAGCTCCGCGATCGCCACCCACCAGCCCGCGCCCACGACGACGGCGAGGCCTGCGGCGAGCAGCTGCCGGATCCGCCGCCAGAACCCGGTGGGAGCCGCCACGAGGTAGGCGAGCGCGAGCGCCGGGACCACGATGAAGGCCTGCATCATCTTGGCCAGGAACGCGAAGCCGACGAGCGTCCCGGCGAGCACGATCCAGCGCGTGGATGCGCGCTCCATCGCGCGGACCGTGGCGTACGCGGCGGCGACGAGCAGCAGGACGAGCAGCGCGTCCGGGTTGTTGTAGCGGAACATGAGCACGGCGATCGGCGTCAGCGCGAACACCCCGCCCGCGAGCAGCGCCGCGGCGGGGCTCGCGACCCGGCGCACGGCCGCGTACAGCAGGGCCACCGCGCCGACGCCCATCAGCGCCTGCGGCACGAGCATGCTCCATGAGGAGAGCCCGAAGATCCGGGCCGAGAGCGCCATGACCCACAACGACGCGGGTGGCTTGTCGACCGTGACGGTGTTGCCTGCGTCGGTGGACCCGAAGAAGAAGGCGGTCCAGTTCTGCGTCATCGCCCGGACGGCGCCCGCGTAGTAGGTGTTGGCCCAGCCCTCGGCGCCGAGGTTCCACAGGTAGAGCGCGGCGGTGCCGACGAGGAGGACCGCGAGGGCGATCCGCTCCGTGCGGCCGCGCCGCGGGCGTTCGGTCGCGGCGGCGGGTGCCGGGCCTGCGGTGGCGAGGGTGGCGGTCATGCCGAGGTCTCCTGACGGGCCGGTGCGGCCGGGCGGGCGGTGTGCGTGCGGAAGATCCAGGAGCGGTACGCGACGAACCGCAGCAGCGTCGACAGCGCGTTCGCCACGATCAGCACCAGCAGCTCGACGGCGTGGCTCGCGGTGGGCACCCACGTGTGCAGCGCGGCGAGGGCACCGCTCGTGAGCGCGAGACCCAGCCCGAAGACGATCAGCCCCTGCAGCTGGTGGGTGGCGGCGCCCGCCGAGCCGCGCACCCCGAACGTGAGCCGCCGGTTGGCCGCGGTGTTGCCGACGGCCGTGATGACGAGGGCGAGCAGGTTGGCCGCGTAGGCCCCGACCGGCTCGCGCAGCAGCAGGAACAGCAGCGCGTAGGCGAGGGTGCTCGCCACCCCGATCGCCGCGAACCGCACGAGCTGCCCGGGGAGGCCGGTGGGCACGCCGGGAACCGAGGTCGGCAGCGCGTCCCGGCCGAGCCGGCCGCGCAGCTCGGCGAGCGGCAGCCGCCCGGTCGCCAGTGCGCGCCCGAGCCGGGCGATGCCCTTCAGGTCGGCGATGGCGGTCGCGACGATGTCGACCCGGCTGTCCGGGTCGTCGACCCAGTCGACGGGCACCTCGTGGATGCGCAGCCCGCTCCGCTCGGCGAGCACGAGCAACTCGGTGTCGAAGAACCAGCCGGCGTCCTCCACCAGCGGCAGCAGCCGCCGGGCAACGTCGGCGCGGATCGCCTTGAACCCGCACTGGGCGTCCGAGAAGCCGGCGCCGAGGGTGCCGCGCAGCAGCAGGTTGTAGGAGCGGGAGATGAACTCCCGCTTGGCGCCGCGGACCACCCGCGAGCTGCGCGCGAGCCGCGTGCCGATCGCGAGGTCCGAGTGCCCGGAGATCAGGGGTGCGACGAGCGGGAGCAGTGCGGCCAGGTCGGTGGACAGGTCCACGTCGCAGTAGGCCAGCACCCGCGCGTCCGACGCCGACCAGGCCTCCCGCAACGCGCGGCCCCGGCCCTTGTCGGCCAGCCGCAGCGCAGTGACGTCCGGCAGCTCCGCGGCCAGCCGTGCTGCGATCCGCGGCGTGGCGTCGGTGCTCGCGTTGTCCGCGATCGTGATGCGGAACGGGAAGGGGAACTGCCCGGACAGGTGCTCGTGCAGCCGGCGGACCGACGGCTCGAGATCCACCTCCTCGTTGTGGACGGGCACGACGATGTCGAGCACGGTGCGCTCGGACCGTCCGTGCCGAGGAGGCCGGAGTGCGGTGTCGACGCTCATGGAGCCCAGCGTTCGACCGGGCCCTATCGGCTGCTTGTGCCGATCGTGTGTGCGAGCTGTGTCCCGTCCCGAGCCGCGGTGAGGCCGGTCACCCGGCGGAGGCGCTCGAAGCGCCCAGGATCTCCAGGTAGTGCGGGTTGTACATCACGCCGAGGATGTTGCCGAACGGATCGACGACCGACGCGGTGACGAACCCGTCCGACCTCGGTGTGATCGGCTCGTGCACCCGTGCTCCCATGGCGAGCAGCCGCTCGACGGCCGCGTGCACGTCGTCGAGGTGCCAGAAGATGATCTCTCCTGACGGCTCCCCGTGCCGGTGCGGGGCGAAGCGGGCATCGATCAGGCCGAGCTCGTGCTGGTAGTCGCCGATGCGGAACTCCACGTAAGCAGGCTTCCCGTCCGGGCCAGGGACGCTGAAGTACGGCTCGACGCCCACGAGCTCGGTGTACCAGCGCGTCGCGGCCTCCAGGTCCTGGGCGAAGTACGAGACGGTCGCGAATCCTCGCAGCACGGCTGCTCCTTCGTGGTGGTTCGTCGTGGACGACGACCATGGTGGCGAGCTGAAGTGCTCATCTTCTGAGCACTTTTCCGGCGAGAATCGGTGACATGCGCGCCGATCGGCTCGTGGCCATCCTGCTGCTGATGCAGGCGAGGGGACGGGTGACGGCGGCCGAGGTCGCCGCCGAGCTGGAGGTGTCCGTCGCGACGGCTCGCCGCGATCTCGAAGCGCTCTCGGTCGCGGGCGTCCCGGTCTACCCGCAGCCAGGGCGGGGCGGAGGCTGGACGCTCGTCGGCGGGGCGCGCACCGATCTGACCGGGCTCACGGTGCCTGAGGTCCAGGCCCTCTTCCTCCTCGTCGGGCCGGCGGCCTCGGTGTCCCCCGAGGCCAAGGCGGCGCTGCGCAAGCTCGTGCGCGCCCTCCCCGGCACTTTCCGCGCCGACGCGGAGGCGGCCGCGACCGCCGTTCTCGTCGACCCTGTGCCGTGGGGCGAGGCCGACCGGCGCCGCCCGCAGCTCGTCGGGATCCTGCAGTCCGCGATCGTCGCGCGCCGCAAGCTCCAGCTGACGTACGCGAGCCGGGCGGGCGAGCGCACGGAACGACTCGTCGACCCGTGGGGCCTCGTCGACAAGGACGACACCTGGTACCTGGTGGCCGGCACCGAGCGCGGGCAGCGCACGTTCCGCGTCGACCGGATCGCCGAGGCCGCCGTGACCGACCTCGACGCCGAGCACCGCCCGGGCCTCGACCTGGCAGCGGCCTGGGACCGGGTGGTCGAGGAAGTGGAGCAGCGCCGGTCGCGGACCTGGGCGACGGTGCTCGTCGACGCCCGGTACGTGCAGGTGCTCCGCGGGCAGTTCGGCCGCCACTGCGAGATCGGCGGTCCGCACGACGACGGTCGGGTGGAGGCGCGGGTGGCGGCGGACACGCCGTTGTCGATCGCCCGGCACCTCGCGGGCTGGGGGGTGCTCGTCGAGGTCGTGGGCCCGGCGCCGGTGCGTGCTGAGCTCGCCCGGCTCGGCACCGAGCTCGTCGCGCGCTACGGGGATCGATGATCGCTGCGGGCGATCGGCGAACCGTGCTCGCCTAGCTGTAGCGACTCAGGACGTTGTTGACAGTTCGGTCAGCGTGTCGGCTTGATCGAGGGAGGACCTCCGGGCGGAGTGGGTGTGTCTCACGCACTCGCTCCAGGCCAGGAGGTCCTCGTGGCGCACCGTAACGCCCGCACCACCGTCTTTGCGCGGCGGCTCATCGTCGAACGCTTCCTCGCCGGGTGGCCAGCGGCGCGGATCGCCGAGCAACTCGGCGTCTCCCGAGCGACGGTGCACAAGTGGGTCCGCCGCTACCGCGAGGAGGGCTGGGACGGACTTGCCGACCGCTCGTCGCGGCCGCACACCAGCCCGAACCGCGTCGCCGCACAGATCGAGGACCGCATCCTCGAGTTGCGAGCCACCGCGCATCGGGGAGCGGTGTTCCTGGCCGGCGAGCTCGGCCTGGTCGCCTCCACCGTCGGCCGGGTGCTGGCCCGCCACCAGGTGCCGCACCTGGCCGCGATCGACCCGATCACCGGCGCACCGGTCCGGCGCCGCCACTGCGGGATCCGCTACGAACGCCCCCACCCCGGGGATCTGATCCACATCGATGTCAAGAAGTTGGGCCGGGTCCCTGACGGCGGCGGCTGGCGGCTGCGCGGGCGCCGAGAAGCCCGCCAGAGCGGAATCGGGCGCGGAATCGGGCGCGGGATCGGCTACGACTACCTGCACGTCGCGGTCGATGACCACTCCCGGCTGGCCTACATCGAAGCGCTGCCCGACGAACGCGACACCACCTGCGCCGGGTTCCTGCACCGGGCCGTGGCCTGGTTCCGTGAGCACGGCGTGCGAGTGCTGCGGGTCCTGACCGACAACGCCAAGGTCTACCGGATCGGGCAGGACTGGCGGGCGGTGTGTGTCGCGCTCGGGATCCGGCGCCGGTTCACCAAACCCGGCTGCCCCTGGACCAACGGCAAAGCTGAACGGCTCAACCGCACCCTGCTGACCGAGTTCGCCTACGCCCAACCCTGGCTGTCCAACCACGACCGGCTCACCGCCCTGGACAGCTGGGTCGAGCACTACAACACTCGACGCGCCCACTCCGCCCTCGGCGGCCGCCCTCCGATCACCCGACTCGCCGCATGACAGTCAACAACCTCCCGAGTCAGTACACCTAGTGCGTTGACCACATACGTTCGCCGGGTTTGATCATGCGGCGGCGCGGGGTCGGCCCCAGCGTTGTTGGCGTTCGCTGCGGACCCGGGCTCGTTCGCGGCGCTGGGCCGCGAGGACGTCGGGGTGGCGGGCGTTGGCGTTGCGCCAACGCAGGTAGGCGTGCAGCTCGCGGGCCAGGACGGTGTGGTTGGGGTGGTTCGAGGCGCCCATGACGAAGGTCCGCAGCGGCCCGAACTGGGCCTCGATCGGATTGGCCCAAGAGGCGTAAGTCGGGGTGAAACACAGCTCGACCTTGTTGCGGGCCGCCCACGCCCGGATCTTCGGTGTCTTGTTCGCCGACAGGTTGTCCAGGATCACGTAGATGGGTGCGCCGTCGGGTCGGGCGGCTCGGATCGATTTGAGTGCGGCGAGGGTGTGGTCGCCGCCTTTGCGGCGCCGGATGACACCCCAGAGCTGGTCATCGCCGAGGCTGTAGCAGCCGTGGAAGTAGCGGATGCCGTGCGTGCGAGTGTAGGTCGCGGGCAGCCGGGTCGGTTTGGACTCGAGCGCCCAGGTGGAGCCGTGGCAGGGGCGGATCGACAGCGGCCCGAACTGGTCGAACGCGAAGCACCGGTTCGGGAACTTGGCGGTCACTTCCTCGATCCGGTCCAGCTTGGCGTCCTTGTCCGGGTCGCGCGACTCCTTCCAGGTCCGGGTCCGCTGGAACGACACCCGCCGCTCACGCAGCAGTTGACGCAGCCGCTCGTACCCAATCCGTATCGGTCGGTCCGGGTGCTCGGCCAGATACGCGGCGAGCTTGCGCAAGCTCCAGCGGGTGAACGGGCGCCCGAGCTTGCGCGGGCGAGTGGTGGCCGTCGCGATGACGAACTCGATGTCCTCATCGCTGATCAGGCGGGGACGGCCTCCCGCCCACTGAGGGTCCAGCGCGGCCAACCCCCGCCGGTTGAACGCGTGGATCACGTCCCGGACCGTGTCCTCATCCGCGGCGACCAGCCGGGCGATCGCCGGGACCGGAGTACCCGACGACGACGCCATGATGATCATCGCTCGGCGGACCCGGATCGAGCCGTGCTTGCCCCGGCGCACGATCTGGGTCAACCGCTGGCCCTCCGCATCGGTGAGCCTGCGCGCTCTGACCGGTTCTGCCATCCAGACCTCAACCCTCGATCCCGACCTCACGTCGGGACCGAGAGTGGGATCAACGCGACTCCACGCCCGGGACGCTGCCCGGCGTGTCGCCAACCCGGTGAACGTTCGTGGTCAACGCACTAGCGAGCCCGCCAGTAGCCCGTGGCGTAGATGCGCCTGCGGTCCAGCCCGCGTTCGTCGAGCAGGTGCTTGCGCAGGTCGCGCACGCAGGCCGACTCGCCCGACAGCCACGCCTGTCCGCTCCCCGCCGGGAACGCCGCGGCCCGCACCGCGGCGGCCAGCGGCTCGCCCGGTTCGGCGGCACCGCGATGCACCCACTGCACCCGCGCCGCGCCGGGCAGCTGCTGCTCCTCGTCGGCGTCGGCGACCTCGAGGAACGCCAGCGCCGGCACGTCGGCGGGCAGGGCGGCGAGCACGGTGGCGACGGCGGGGAGCGCGGTCTCGTCGCCGATCACGACGTGGAAGTCGGCGGCCGGGTCCGGCTCGTAGCGGCCCCCGGGTTCGGAGACGCCGACCCACGCGCCGGGTCGCGCGTCGCGCGCCCACGCCGCGGCCGGGCCGTGGCCCTCGTGCAGCACGAAGTCGACGTCGAGCTCGCCGGCCGCCGGGTCGTACCGGCGCACCGTGTAGGTGCGGATCGCGGGGCGCGGCTCGCCGGCAGGCCACAGGGGGCCGCCGGACGTCGCCCTCGGTACAGCAGGCCGCTGCTGGCCCGCGACCGGGAAGAACATCTTGATCCGCCGGTCCGGGCCCTCGCCGCCGAACCCGGCGAGCTCGTCGCCCGCGAGCGTCACGCGGATCATCCGCGGGGTGATCCGCTCGCTGCGCCGCACCTGCAACAGCCGGGGTGCCGTCGTACTCATCGAGCGGATTGTGCCCTGTTCCCGAGGCCGGTCCAGACGAGGTCCATGAGGTAGCCGGTGGCCTGCTCGCCGGTGATGCCGGAGCGGTCGCGCCACAGGGCCAGCCGCTCGCACGCGCCGACGATGACCTGGGCCCACCCGGTGAGGCGCTGGGGTTCGGCGTCCGGGGCCTGGGCGGCGAGCAGCGCCGCGATGAAGTCGGTCTGCTGGGCGCGGATCTCCTCGATCGCATCGCCCGCGACCGCCGACTCCGCGTACATCAGCCTCCACGCCGGGGCCTGGCTCTCCAGGTAGTCGAAGAACGCGAGCGTGCCCCGGCGCAGCATCTCCTCCGGGGTGGACGCCGACGTCGCCGCCGCCGACGTGACGTCGAGCAGCTCGGCCCGCGCTCGCGCGATGCAGGCCAGCAGGAGTCCCTCCTTGGACCCGAAGTGCGTGTAGAGCACCGGCTTCGTGACGCCGACGCGCTCGGCGACCTGGTCCATCGAGGCGTTCTGGTAGCCGCGCTCGCCGAACACGGCGACGGCCGCGTCGAGGATCTGGCGCTCGCGCTCGGCCCGGCCGACGCGGCGCCGGGGCGCACGGGTGTCCACGGCGAGACCCTACCGGAGGTAACTTACTCGTGGTAACTTACCGGCGGTAACCCGTCGGGAGGAGCCGCACATGACCGAGAACGTGGAGCGGGTGGACGTCGCGATAGTGGGCAGCGGGTTCGCGGGGCTCGGTGCCGCTGTGCGGTTGCGCGAGGCAGGCCGCCCGGATTTCCTGATCCTGGAGAAGGGTGACACGCTCGGCGGCACCTGGCGCGACAACACCTACCCGGGCTGCGCGTGCGACGTGCAGTCCCACCTGTACTCGTTCTCCTTCGCGCCCAACCCGCACTGGACGCGCACCTTCGCCCGGCAGCCGGAGATCCGCGCCTACCTGGAGCGCGTCGCCGACCGCTTCGCCCTGCGGGACCGGATCCGCTTCGGCGCGGCGGTCACCGCGGCCCGCTGGGCCGGGAAGGGCTGGGAGCTGGAGCTCGCGGACGGCAGCCAGGTGCACGCGCGCGTCGTCGTGTGGGGCACCGGGGCGCTGCACGAGCCGTCCGTGCCCGACCTCCCGGGCATCGACGAGTTCGCCGGCACGGTGTTCCACTCCGCGCAGTGGCGCCACGACCACGACCTGACCGGCCGTCGGGTCGCGGTGATCGGCACGGGGGCGAGCGCGATCCAGTTCGTCCCCGCGATCCAGCCGCGGGTGGCGTCGCTCGCGCTGTTCCAGCGCACCGCACCCTGGGTGCTGCCGAAGCCGGACCGGCCGGTCCCCGCCGCGATGCGCAGGCTCTACCGGGCCGTGCCGGGAGTGCAGAAGCTGCAACGCGCGCTGATCTACGCCCGCAACGAGGCGCTCGTCAGCGGGTTCCTGAAGCCGCGGCGGATGGCCATCGTGGAGCGGTTCGCCCGCGCCTACCTGCACCGGGTTTTCGCCGACCGGCCCGATCTGGAGGCCAAGGTCACCCCGGACTTCACGATCGGCTGCAAGCGCATCCTGATGTCCAACGACTACTACCCCGCGCTGAAGCAGCCGAACGTCGACGTCGTCACCGAGAAGATCGTGCGGGTCACGCCGAACGCGGTGGTGACGGCCGACGGTGTCGAGCACGAGGTCGACACGATCATCTTCGGCACCGGGTTCAGGGTCGGGGCCGGGCTGGGCAAGTCGGTGCCGATCACCGGCCGCGACGGCGTGCGGCTTGCCGACCAGGGCGCCGTCGAGGGCTTCCTGGGCACGACGATCGCCGGGTTCCCGAACCTGTTCGTGCTCACCGGCCCGAACACCGGGCTCGGGCACAGCTCGATGGTCTTCATGATCGAGTCGCAGCTGAACTACGTGATGGACGCGCTGCGCGTGCTCGACGAGCACGGCGCGGTGGCCCTGGACACCCGCCGGGACCGCCAGGAGGCCTACAACGCCAGGCTGCAGGGCCGGCTCGACGGGTCGGTGTGGGCCGCGGGCGGCTGCGCCAGCTGGTACCTCGACGACGACGGCCGCAACCGCACCCTCTGGCCGGGCTACACCTTCGACTTCCGCCGCCGCACCCGCAAGGTCCGCCCGTCCGACCACGAGCTGATCGCGTAGCCGAACGCGAGACTCGCGGTGCTCGAACGCGAGACTCGCGGTGCTCGAACGCGAGACTCGCCGTGCTCGAACGCAGGACTCGCTGGCGAGTCGGGCATTCGATGCGGCGAGTCCGACGTTCCGACACGGCGAGTCCGACGTTCCGACACCGCGAGTCCGACGTTCGGACAGGCGAGTCGGGCGTTCCGACGCGGTGAGTCCGCGGGCCGGGGTTGGGCGCACGTAGGGTCGGGCGGTGCTCGACGTCTACGCCATCCCGCTGACCACCCGGTTCCGCGGGATCACCGTCCGGGAGGGCGTTCTGATCGAGGGCCCGGCGGGGTGGGGGGAGTTCTGCCCGTTCGCCGACTACGACGACAAGGAGTCGGCACCGTGGCTCGCTGCGGCCCGGGAGGCGGCCGAGGAGGGCTGGCCGGAACCGGTGCGCGACCGGGTCCCGGTGAACTGCATCGTGCCGGCCGTCGGGCCGGACCGGGCGCAGGAGATCGTGCGGGCGTCGGGGTGCGCCACGGCCAAGGTCAAGGTCGCCGACGGGCCCGGCTCGCTGCCTGCCGACCTGGAGCGGGTGGCCGCGGTGCGCGACGCGCTCGGCCCGGCCGGCGCGGTCCGGGTGGACGCCAACGCCGCATGGACCGTGGACGAGGCCGTCAGCGCGATCTCCGCGCTGGATCGCGCGGCGGGCGGGCTGCAGTACGTCGAGCAGCCCTGCCGGACCGTCGACGAGCTGGCGGCGGTCCGGCGCAAGGTCGACGTGCCGATCGCCGCGGACGAGTCGATCCGCAGGGCCGAGGACCCGCTGCGGGTGGCGGTGGCCGGCGCGGCGGATGTCGCGGTGCTCAAGGTCGCCCCGCTCGGCGGCGTGCGCAGGGCCCTCGCGGTGGCGGAGGCGTGCGGGCTGCCGTGCGTGGTGTCGTCGGCGCTGGAGACGAGCGTCGGCATGGCCGCCGAGCTGGCGCTGGCCGGGGCGCTGCCGAGGCTGGACATGGCGTGCGGTCTCGGCACGGGCGCGCTGCTCACCGCCGACGTCGTCGACGACCCGATCCGGCCCCGCGACGGCTGGCTGCCGGTGCCCCGGCGCGCGCCCGAGCCCGTGCGACGCTCGGACGTCGCCGCCGGACTGGACCGGGTGCGTTGGTGGCAGGACCGGCTCGCCCGCGTCGCCGCCGCGGTCTGATGGCGGTCGTGGTCGTGGGCGCGGGCATCGCCGGGACGGCCTGCGCGGCCGAGCTGGCGGCGGCGGGCGTGCCCGTGCGGCTGGTGGAACGGGCGGGCGGGGTCGGCGGGCGGATGGGCGGCCACGTCGTCGCCGGACGCCCGGTGGATCTCGGCGCGGCCTACTTCACGGTGCGGGACCCCGGCTTCGAGCAGGTGGTGCGGCGCTGGGAGGCCGCGGGGCTCGCCCGGCCGTGGACGTCCGAGCTCGCCGTGCTGAGCGGCGGCACCCGCGACCGCGCGCCCGGGCCGCAGCGGTGGGCGGCTCCCGGCGGGCTGGGCGGGCTCGTGGCCGAGCTGGCCGCCGGGCTCACCGTCGAGCTCGGCCGCGAGGTGCGCCGGGTCGGCCCCGGCCCGATCGTCGACGGCGAGCCCGCCGACGCCGTCGTCCTCGCGATGCCCGACCCGCAGGCGCTTCGGCTCCTCGAGCCCGGCCACCCCGCTGCCGCCCGGCTGACCGGACGCGGGTGGCGGCCCGCGATCGCGGTCGCCGCCGGGTGGGCCGTTCGGGAGTGGGCGGAGCTGCCCGCCGCGTTCGTCAACGACCACCCGGTGCTCACCCTGATCGCCGACGACGGCAGGCGGCGCGGCGACGGCGCCCCCGTCCTGGTCGCCCACACGACGGCCGCCGTCGCCCGCGCCCATGAGGCCGACCCGGACGGCGCGATCGGGCCCGTGCTCGACGCGCTGCGGGAGCTGCTCGGCGTCCGCAGCGCGCCCGCGTGGACGCTGGCTCACCACTGGCCGCACGCGTCGCCGGACGGGACCCGCGACGAGCCGTTCCACCTCACCGCGGACGGCATCGGGCTGGCGGGCGACGGCTGGGGCAGCCCCCGCGTGGAGACGGCGTGGCGCTCGGGCCACCTGCTGGGAACGGAGCTCGCCGAGTGGGTGCGGCGCGGCCGTCCCGCGGGTTAGCGTGCTGAGCTGTGCCCGCCCCTGCTGATCCACTCGTCGCCGACCTCCTCGCCGCGCTCCCGGCCGACCGCGTGCTCGTCGACCCGGACGTCGTGGCGCCCTTCCTGCACGACGAGGCCGAGTGGGCCGCCTACGGGCGGGCGGCTGCGGTGGTCCGCCCGCGGAGCACGGCCGAGGTCGCCGCGGTGGTCGCAGCGTGCGCCCGGCACGTGCGCCCGCTGGTGCCGCGCGGCGCCGGAACCGGCCTGTCCGGCGGGGCGAACGCGGTCGACGGGTGCGTGGTGCTGTCCACCGAGCGGATGCGCGAGATCGTCGAGATCGACGAGGCCGAGCGGCTCGCCGTCGTGCAGCCGGGTGTGGTCAACGACGACCTGCGCGCGGCCGCCGCGGAGCGCGGCCTGTGGTACCCGCCGGACCCCGCGAGCTCCCCGTGGTCGACCATCGGCGGCAACGTCGCCACCAACGCAGGCGGCCTCTGCTGCGTGAAGTACGGCGTCACGCGCGACTACGTGCTCGCCCTCGAGGTCGTGACGGCGGCGGGCGACGTGGTGCGGGTCGGGCGGCGCACCGCGAAGGGCGTGGCAGGCTACGACCTCGCCGGGCTGATGGTCGGCTCGGAGGGCACCCTCGGGGTGATCACCGAGATCACCGTGCGGCTGCGCCCGCTGCGCACCGGCACCCCGCGCACGGTCGTCGGCTTCTTCGACACGCTCACCGCAGCGGGCGACGCGGTCTCCCGGGTCACGGCGCGCGGGCTCCAGCCCTCGGCGTTCGAGCTGATCGACCGCGTGTGCCTGCACGCCGTCAACTCCTGGAAGCACGCAGGCCTGCCAGAGGACGCGGCCGCGCTCCTGCTCGCCCAGACCGACCTCCCCGAGCCCGCTGCGGAGCAGGAGGCAGCGGCGATCCACGCGGAGTTCGAGGCGGCAGGCGCCCGGGACGCGGTCTTCTCGACCGACCCGGTGGAGGCCGACGCGCTCTTCGACGCCCGCCGCCTGGCCTATCCGGCCCTCGAACAGCGCGGCGACGCGATGCTCACCGAGGACGTCTGCCTCCCGCGCGCACGCCTCGCCGAGATGCTCGCCCGCGTCGAGGAGATCGCGGCGCGCCACGACGTGCTGATCGCCAACATCGCGCACGCGGGCGACGGGAACCTGCACCCGCTGCTCATCACCCCGCACGGCGACGAGCCCGCGAAGCGGCGCGCGCAGGCCGCGTTCGACGACATCGTCGACGCCGCGCTCGCCCTCGGCGGCACCGTCACCGGGGAGCACGGCGTCGGCCTGCTGAAGCTGCCGGGCATGCGCGCCGAGCTCGGCCCCGAGGTCCTCGCGCTGCAACGCGCGGTGAAGCAGGCACTGGATCCGCACGGGATCCTCAACCCCGGCAAGGTGGTTTCGTGACTCCGCTGTTCCCCGCCCTCCTCGACCCGGACGACCGGCCCGCGCTGCGGTTCGGCGACGACGCGCTGACCTACCGCCGGCTCGCAGGCGCCGCAGGGGCGCTCGCGGGCTCGCTCGCGGGGCGGCAGCGCGTCGCCGTGCACGCCACGCCGACGATCCACACGGCCGTCGGGGTCACGGCGGCGCTGCTCGCGGGCGTCGCGGCGGTGCCGGTGAACCCGAAGCTGGGGGAGCGGGAGCTCGGGCACGTCGTCGGCGACTGCGCGCCCGACCTCGTGCTGGCCGCGCCCGGTGCGCCCCTGCCCGGTCCGCTCGCGGCGCTGCCGCGGCTGGACGTCGACCTCACAGCGGCCGGGCCGGTACCGGCGCACGAGCCGCCGCCCGACGTCCCGGCGCTCGTGATCTACACGTCCGGCACCACCGGGCCGCCGAAGGGCGCCGTGCTGCCGCGCAGCGCCGTGGCGTACGACCTCGACGCGCTCGCCGAGGCGTGGGACTGGACGTCCGACGACCTGCTCGCCCACGCCCTGCCGCTGTTCCACGTGCACGGTCTGGTGCTGGGCGTGCTCGGCCCGCTGCGGCGCGGCGGGAGCCTGCACCACATTGGCAGGCTCGACGCGCCGGTGCTGGCCGCGGCGGGCGCGTCGATGGTGTTCGGCGTGCCGACGCAGTACCACCGGCTCGCCGGCCAGCTCGAGTCCGACCCGGAGTCGGCGAAGGAGATCGGCCGGGCGCGGCTGCTCGTGTCCGGGTCGGCCGCGCTCACGGCCGTCGACCACGCCCGGATCCACCGTGCCACCGGCCTCGCCGTGCGCGAGCGCTACGGGCTCACCGAGACGCTGATCCTCACCGCGGCGCGGGCCGCCGACGAGCCCGAGGTCGGCGCCGTGGGCCGGCCTCTGCGCGGCACCGAGATCCGGCTCGCGCCGCTTGCCGGCCCCGGCGGCCCGAGCCGACAGCGCAGCGGCGAGGACGACGGGCTGGGCGCGATCGAGGTGCGCGGGCCCAGCCTGTTCACCGGCTACCTCAACCGCCCCGACGCCACGGCCGCCGCGCACACCGCGGACGGCTGGTTCGCCACCGGGGACATCGGCCGCTGGACCGAGAGCGGCGCGCTCGCGATCGTCGGCCGCAGCGCCACCGACCTGATCAAGTCCGGTGGGTACAAGATCGGTGCGGGCGAGATCGAGAACGCGCTGCTCGAGCACCCCGCTGTGGCTGAGGCCGCAGTTGTCGGGGTGCCGGACCCCGACCTCGGGGAACGGATCGTCGCGCACGTCGTGCCCGCGGGCACCGCGCCGGAGGAGCGAGAGCTGATCGACCACGTCGCCGCGCTGCTCGCGCCGCACAAGCGGCCGCGCGAGGTCCGGTTCACCGAGGCGCTCCCGCGCAACGACATGGGGAAGGTGCAGAAGTCCCGCCTTCCGCGGGAGTGATTGGGCCGCCTCTTTGGGGCACCCTGATCGGATGACGGACACGACGACCCGCACCGAGAGCCGCACCTTCCGCGGAGCCGCCGAGGCCGGCAGTCCCCGGCTCGACGCGCTTCCCGGGGTCCACCGCGAGGACGCCGTTCCGCAGCAGGTACTCGAGGTCGAGCGCTTCGACACCGCGGACCACCGGCTCGCCGCGGCCGGGATCACGCTCGCCGTGCACCGGACCGACGGCGAGCAGCCGCACTGGCGGCTCGACTTCCCGGACGACGACCGCGGCGAGGAGCTGCGCGTCCCGCTCGCCCCCGACGCACCGCCGGTCCCGGACGTGCCGAGTGAGCTGGCCGAGCTGGTGCGCGGCGTCGTGCGGGACGGCGAGCTGCGCCCCTCCGGCCAGGTCCGCCGGGTGCGGACGGGTTCGCGGCTGCTGGGCGAGGACGACCGCCTGCTCGCCACGGTGGTCCACGACCACGTCACGGTCGCCACGCTCGGCTCGTCCACCGAGGGCGCGGCGTGGACCGAGGTGCACGCCCACGACATGTCCGACGGCGGGCTCGCCGAGGCGCTCGAGCGGCGGCTCGGCGAGGCCGGGCTGAAGCCCGCGACGACGTCGGCGGAGGCCGAGCTGGACCGCCTGTTGCGCCCGCCCGCCCGGCAGCGGCGCGGGTCGGGTGGGAAGCGCATGAAGCCCGGGACCGCGGGCGCGGCACTCGTCGAGTACCTGGCCGCGCAGGTCGATCGGCTCGCCGCCGAGGACCTGCGTGCCCGGCGCGGCGAGCCGGACTCCGTGCACCAGCTGCGGGTGGCCGCGCGGCGTTTGCGCAGCGCGCTGCAGTCCTACCGGCGGCTGGTGGACCGCGAGCGCACCGAGCCGGTCGTGGACTCCCTGCGGGAGCTCGCCCGCTCGCTCGCCCCGGCCCGCGACGCCGAGGTGTTGCACGAGCGGATCCGCGACGGACTCGGCGGCTTGAAACCGGAGCTGCTGCTCGGGCCGGTGCAGGCGCAGGTCACCCGGCACTACGCGCGCGTGGAGGGGGAGGCCGCTGCGGCCGTGCTCAGCGCGCTGGACGGCGACGAGTACGCCCGCCTGCGCCGCGATCTCGACGACCTGCTGCAGGACCCCCCGCTCACGAAGCGCGCGGCGCGACCCGCCCGCAAGGAGCTGCCCGCGCACGTCGCGCGGGCGGCACGGCGGCTGTCCCGCGCGGTAGAGGTGGCGGTCGATCCCGCCGTTCCGGCCGAGGAGCGGGACATCGCGGTTCACGACGCCAGGAAGGCAGGCAAGCGGCTGCGCTACGCCACCGAGGTCGCCCGGCCGGCGGTCGGGAAGGACGCGAAGCGGTTCGCGAAGGAGCTCAAGGGGTTCCAGGACGCCCTCGGTGAGCACCAGGACACCGTGGTGGCCCGCGACGCCCTCCGCGAGCTCGCCACCCAGGCGTCCGGGAAGGGGGAGAACGGCTTCGCGTTCGGCGTCCTGCACGGCCGCGATGCCGCCCGCGCCGCGGAGATCGAGGCGCAGCTGCCGGACCTGTGGGCGACGGCCTGGCGCCCCCGCAACCGCCGCTGGCTCGGCTGACAACCTACGGCGTCGCCAGGCGTGCAGGAACGTCGGACTCGCCACGCACGAACGCCGGACTCGCCACGCACGAACGCCGGACTCGCCGCGCAGGAACGCCGGACTCGCCGTGTCGAGACGTCGGACTCGCCGCGCAGGAACGCCGGGCTCGCCGTGCCGAGACGTCGGACTCGCCGCGCAGGAACGCCGGGCTCGCCGTGCCGAGACGTCGGACTCGCCGCGCAGGAACGCCGAACTCGCCGTGTCGAGACGTCGGACTCACCGTGTTGGAGTGCCGGACTCGCCCGCGAGTCTTGCGTTCCTGCGCGGCGAGTCTTGCGTTCCCGCACGGCGAGTCTTGCGATCGGGCGCGGTGAGTCTTGTGATCGGGCGCGGTGAGTCCGGCGTTCGGACGCGGTGACGGGGGGCCGTGCGACGATCGCGGGCGTGACCGAGACCCGGGATGCCGTTGCCGACCTGCGGCGGATCGCCTTCCTGCTCGAGCGCGCGCACGAGTCGACCTACCGGGTCAGGGCCTTCCGCACTGCGGCCGCGGTGCTGCGCCGGCGTGACCCGGAGGAGATCGCGCAACTCGTGCGCACGGGGGAGCTGGTTCGGCTCAAGGGGGTCGGGGAGGTCACGGCGAAGTGCGTGGCGGAGTCGGTGCGCGGTGAACCCCCGGCGTACCTGCAGAAGCTCGAGGCGATCGAGCCGTCGCCGCTCGACCGGGCCGCGGAGGGGCTGCTGGAGGCGATCTGCGGGGACTGCCACAGCCACACCGACGCCTCCGACGGCGGGTCGCCCCTGCGGGAGATGGTCGAGACGGCGCAGGCGCTCGGCCACGACTACCTGGTGATCACCGACCACTCGCCGCGGCTGACCGTCGCGAACGGCCTGTCCGCGGACCGGCTGCGGGCCCAGCTGGAGGACATCGCGGAGCTCAACGCTGAGCTGGGTACCGGGTTCCGGGTGCTCACCGGCATCGAGGTCGACATCAACGAGGACGGGTCCCTCGACCAGGACGAGGACCTGCTCGCCCAGCTGGACGTCGTGGTCGCCTCGGTGCACTCGAAGCTGCGGATGCCGCGCGCCGAGATGACCGAGCGGATGCTCACCGCCATCGACAACCCGCACGTCGACGTGCTCGGGCACTGCACGGGCCGGATGGTCACCGGAAACCGGAAACGGCCGGAGTCCCAGTTCGACGCGGACGCGGTGTTCGCGGCGTGCGCCGAGCGCGGGGTGGCGGTGGAGGTGAACTCGCGGCCGGAGCGGCTCGACCCGCCGAAGCGGTTGCTGCGCCTCGCGCTCGATGCCGGGTGCCACTTCACGATCGACACCGACGCCCACGCCCCCGGCCAGCTCGACTGGCTGCGCAACGGCTGCGAGCGCGCCGCCGAGTGCGAGGTGCCCACCGAGCGGATCATGAACACCTGGCCCGCGGAAAGGCTTCTCACCCGTACGCGTGGCTGATCTCGCGCCACGCCCTCCGCCCGGTTCCAATGGGGCTGGAGGTGTCAGTGGTGCAGATGTCCGTTTTGCTGCCGGCGATCGTCAGTACGTGCGCCGTGTTGGCTGCCGGCCAGGCCGAGCCTGCGCCTGCCGACCCGTCCGAGTGCGCCACGACGGCCGCCGAGCGCTACGGCTGGGGTGAGCCGACCCGGCGCTCCGACTTCTCCGACGGTCTGCCCGGCGACTGGCACCCGTACGGCCCCGAGCCGGGCCACGACAAGAAGGGGATCCGCACCCCGGAGGCGATCTCGGTGGCCGACGGCGTCGTCACGATCTCCGCGACCCGGGACGGCACGACGGGCGCGATGAGCTGGCACCCCGGGCAGCGCTACGGGCGCTGGGAGGCGTGCGTGCGCTCCGAGGCGGCGTCCGGCGGGCTGAACGCGCTGCTGCTGCTCTGGCCGGTCGCCGAGGACTTCCCGGTGGGGGGCGAGATCGACTGGATGGAGATCCTGTCCGACGACCGGCAGGAGACCGACTTCTTCCTGCACTACGGGCCGGACAACGACCAGGACCACGGGTCCGTGCGGCACGACGCGACGCAGTGGTCGGCCTACGCACTCGAATGGACCCCGGAGAAGATCACCGCCTACGTGAACGGCGAGGAGTGGTACGCCAACACCGACACCGAGAAGTTCCCGCCCCGGCCGATGAACATGACCATGCAGCTGGACTACTTCCCGCCGGCAGGCGGCCCGGCCGCGATGCACATGGACTGGGCCATGCAGTGGGCATTGCCGGAGAGCGAGCCGGCCGAGCTGTCCCTCGCCCCCGGTGACCCGGCCACCGGCCAGCCGGACGACTTCCCCGAACGCGCCCCGAGACGTCTGCGGTGATGACCAGGATCGGGGCGATCGCGCTCGTCGCCCTCTGCGGCGTTCTCGCCGGACCGACAACCGTGATGGCGGATGCTCCGGGCACCTACCAGGTGGACCCGGCGTTGGGCGACGACGGCACCGGCACGGGTTCGGTCGCCGCCCCCTTCCGCACGATCGCCCGGGCGCTCGCGGCGGCTCAGCCGGGCGAGACCGTGGTGCTGCGCCCGGGGACGTACGACGAGCACGTCGTCACCGTGCGCCCCGGTGTCACCGTGACCGGGCCCCGCAGCGCCGTGCTGCGGGGTGCGGACACCTCCCAGCGGGTGTTCGAGGTCCAGCACGACGACACCACACTGCGCGGCTTCACCATCGACGGGAAGGTCTGCGACGCGCTCGTCAAGGAGTGCTTCCGCGGCCGGGCGATCTGGGTGCAGAGCACGGTCGCGCATCGCGGACTCAGCGGCACCACGATCGACGGAATGCTCCTCGCGAACCTCGGCGGCGAATGCGTCCGCATGAAGTACTTCACGACCGGCAGCCTCGTCACCCGCAACACGATCGGGCCGTGCGGCATGTGGGACTTCACGGTGCCGAACACCGGCACCGGCCAGAACGGCGAGGGCGTCTACATCGGCACCGCCCCCGAGCAGCTCGACCGCAACCCCACGCCCGAGCCGGACGGGAGCAACGGCAACGCGGTGCACGGCAACGCCATCGACACCCGGGCCGGCGAGTGCGTCGACATCAAGGAGGCCGCGCGCGACAACGACGTCGCCCACAACCTCTGCACGGGGCAGGGGCCGCGCAACGGCAACTCCGGCGCGATGGACTCCCGCGGGCCGTCCAACACGTTCCGGTTCAACGTCATCCACCACAACGCCGCGGCCGGCGTCCGCATCGGCGGCGACCGGCCCGGTGACGCCGTGGGCAACGACGTCCTCCACAACGTGATCACCGACAACGCCCGCGGCGGCATCAAGGTCCAGGAGTTCGGGCCGCACGGGACGATCTGCGGCAACCTGATGCGCGGCAACGTCGGCGGCGACGCCGTCGGCACCTTCAAGGACACGATCGGCGACCCCAGGGCGCCCTGCTGAGTCAGCCGGGGCGACGGGAGAGCAGGTCGTCCGCCGTGGGCGGGTCGGCCCCCCGGCGGCTGCAGGTGATCGCGGCGGCGAGCGCGGCCTCGTCGAGCAGGGCGTCGAACGTCTCGGCGTCGACACCACGCAGCGCGGGGCGGGCTGCGGCGCCGAGCAGCCCGCGCCGGTGCAGCCCGGCGAGCAGGGCGGCGGAGAACGTGTCGCCCGCGCCGACGGTGTCGATCACGGTGACGGGCACCCCGGGGCGCCGGGTGCGTACGCCGGATGCGGTGCCGGCCAGCACACCCTCCCCGCCGAGCGTGACGGCGACGATCGCCGGGCCGCGGGCGAGCCAGTCCTCGATCACGTCCTGTGGCGAGGTGCCCGGTACGAGCCACTCCAGGTCCTCGGCGCTGACCTTCACCACGTCGGCGACGGCCAGCAGCTCGTGCACGCCCGGCAGCACGCCGGCCGGCTCGCCCATGAGCAGGGGGCGGCAGTTCGGGTCGTAGCTGATCGTCACCGACGCCGCCGCCCGCGAGATCAGCTCGCGCAGCACGGCCGCGCCCGGTGGTGTGGTGAGCGCGAGCGAGCCGGAGTGCAGCGCGACGACCGGCCCGTCGAGGGCCCCGTCGAGTTCGTCGGCGGTCCACTGCCAGTCGGCCGTGCCGGTGACCCGGAAGTCGTAGCTCGCCCCGCCGTCCGGCCCGACCGCCACCATCGCGAGCGACGTCTGTTCGGCCGCGGCGACGGCGTGGTCGAGCTGCACGCCGTTGACGGTGAGGTGCTCGCGGATGCGGCGGCCGAGCATGTCGTCGGCGATGCGGGCGAGCAGCCGCGCAGGAACCCCGAGCCGGGCGAGCGCCACCGCCACGTTCGCGGGGCTCCCGCCCGGGGCGGCCTCGATGTAGTCGCCGACGGGCGCCGGGACCAGGTCGACGAGCGCCTCGCCCGCGACGGCGACGATCCCGTTCTCGATCGGTGTGCTGATGGCGGGTCCCCTTCGGCTCAGTCGCGCAGCGAGGTCGCGAGGTTCTCCAGCACGCCGTCGTGGATCCGCTGCAGGCCCTTGGGGGCGAAGGTGCGCTCGAAGAAGCCGCCGATGCCGCCCGCGCCCTTCCAGCTGCTCTCGACGGCGACGACGCTGCGGTCGGGCCCCGCGGGCGTGACGGTCCAGGTGGTGACCATGCTCGAGTTCGCGTCCTTCTCGACGATCCGGTCGTCGCCGGGCGTGGTGACCTCCACGAGCTGGTCGCGCACCCGCTTGTTCGTGGCCTGCAGGAGCCAGTGCACGCGAGTGCCTCCGCCCTGGCCGCCCGCCTCCACGCGGTAGTCCCGGTAGTGGTCGGTGAGGATCGCCCGCCGCACCTTCTCGTAGTCGGCGAGCGCCGCGCGCACCCGCTCAGCGGGGGCGTCGATCGTGCGCTCGGTCCGCGCCGTCACCTGTGCCATGGCGCCAATCCTGCCGCCGGACCGCGCCCGGGGTCACGCCGGGGCCCGAGGCCGCGTCCCGCGGATGTCGACCGCGGCGCCAGTGCCTCTGGCGGGGAGCACTAGCCCCACCCACGCTGCTGTTGCTCGGCCCCCGTGAGCTGCTTGCCGGTCTCGATCACGGCGCCGGCATGCAGCTCGTCGGCGGCATCGTTGATCTCCTTCACGGTCGGCATCGCCGCCTGGACCGCGGTAGCGGTCTGCTGGATCGCGCCGCTGAGCTGTGCCGCCGTGCCACCGGCGAGGGTCATGGCGTCGAGCAGCCGCCTGATCGTCCGGTAGATGCTGTCGGCGAGGTCGAGCGCACTCCAGATCAGCCGCACCGCGCCGACGCCCAGCGCGCCACCGGCGCTGATCAGCGCCGCGACGCCCGCGTAGATGGCGGTCTGGATCGCCTCGCTCACCCATGCCGCGATCTGGTCGCGGACGAGGGCCCGCACGGTGCCCACCTGGGCACCGGTGCTGAGGATGAGGTCGGCGAGCTGGGTGGCGTCCCGCCCTGCCTGCTCGAGGGCGCCACCGAACCGGTCGACGGCCCCGCGGTAGCCGTCGCCGGCCATGCCCTCCCACGCGCTGATCGCCGCGGCGGCCGCGCGGTGGTCCTGCGCGACCGCGCCGAGCTCGCCGCCGACCTTGTGCCAGGTCTGGGCCTGCGCGGTGATCTGCGTGGGGTCGCCCGCGAGCGCGTCGAGCGGCTCGTGCAGGAACCAGACGTGCTCGATCAGCCAGCCGACACCGGCCGAGAACAGGCTGTCGAGCGGGTTCTCGATCGCGCCGAGCGTGTCGAGGCCGGCGCCGGCGGCCGTGTAGACCACCTGGAGCGGGTCGACGTGCTCGGCGGAGAGGGCGGCGTTCAGGTCCGCCCAGCTCGACACGACCCCGCCGCCTTCGAAGTTGTCGAGCGGTTGGGCGTCCTCGTTCTCGGGCAGCACCACGAGCGGGTTGGCGCCCGGCTGCTCGGTCATCGGCCCGTGCCGAACGGCGCCGCGACGCGCCGTTCGGCCTCCTGGTAGTCGCGGACGGCGGCCCGCACGCCGTCGCCGATCGCCTGGCCCCCCTCGGCGAGCCGGGCGACCGACCGCGACGCGGTGGCGGTGGCGTCGACGGCCGCTGCCGCGAACACCTGCCCGATCAACCCGTAGGCACCGAGCCCCAGCGGCGTGCCGGCGCCCGCGGCGTTGCGCAGCCGGGCGGTGAGCGCGTCGACGTCCTGCGCGTGCCGGGAGAGGGCCCCGTCGTCGACCCGGAAGCCGTCCATCACCGCTCCGGCAGGGCGAGGTGGGAGCGGAACACCTCCATGGCCGCGCTGCGCTCGCCGAAAACGGGCACCAGCGCCGCCTCGGCCTGCCGGGCGGCCTCCTCGCGCGCCCGCCGCGCGGTGTCGACCACGGTGGCGGCGAGCTCCTTGCGGGAGAGGACCTCGGCGTGCTCGGTGAGCTCGAGGTGCTGCAGGGCGCCTGCCTGATCGACGGTGACGACGACCGCCCCGTCCCGGCTCGTTGCCGCGCCCGCCACGGCGGCCAGCGCCCGCTCGGCCCGGGCCGCCCGCGCCCGGACGTCCTCGAGGCGGTTCCGGTAGTCGTCGAGCCACTCGCGTCCGTCCATGGGTGGGACGGTAAGCGGCGACCCCATCTCCGCGGGGCCGTTTCGAACAACTCAGCCGGTCAACCGGAACGCGGTGAGGTCTTCCAGGAGCGGCCTGCGAGGAGCGGAACGGTCCGCCACGAGGGCGACCTCGCGAGCCGTCCACTCCGCCGCCACCGGCTCGCCTGCGAGCGCCGCCGGCACCCGGCCCCTGGCGAGCACGACGTCGGCCTCGAACGGCTGCGGGTGGGTGACCGGCACCAGACCGGTCGTCGCGTCGAACACGAGCGCGGCGAGGTCGTCCAGCCCGGAGACCGGTGCGCCGAGCCACTGCCCGCCCAGCCTGCGGGTGGCCGGGCCGAGGGTGCAGCGCACCGGAGGCACGCCCGCCAGCTCGTCGGCCAGCGCCGTGACCAGGGGATCCAGGACGTGTTCCGGCACATGCCCGAGCGGGCGCAGCTTCACGATCCACTGCTCGGGCACCGACCACGTCACGCCACGGACGGGCTCCCGACGCAGCCGGCCGAGCACCTCGACCACGTCGGCGGGCGGCCGCACCGCCACGGACAGGCGCACGTGTCGAGGGTAGGCCGGTCAGGCCCGGAGCCGGCCCCACGGGCGCAGCGGGGTGGGGATGCCCACCCGATGCCCACCCCGCTGCCGTTCAGGAGGTGCGCGCGGTGAGCACCTCGCGTACCGACGGCCACGCGGCCAGGGCGTCCCGGACGTCCGGGTGCGTCTCCCGGCGGACGGCCTCGGCGTGGGCCTCGGCCAGCACGTCGTCGATGAGCACGCGCTGCCCGGTGTCCGCCGAGCGCACCGCGGCCTCGACCATGGCGAGGCTCAGCACGTTCTCGTGCACCTCGCCCATCGGCGGCACGCCGGTGCGCAGCGCGTCGGTGAAGACGAGCAGCGCCCCCTCGATGCCGGAGAACGGGGCGGCGGGGCGTGCCGCCGGGTCGACGTCGCCTTCGAGCACCGGGTCGTGGTCGCCGTCCCAGTGCGCCGAACCCTTCTCACCGGACAGGCGCCACTCGCCGTTCCAGGACGTCTGCCTGCCGGGACTGCACCAGCTGCCCGTGTAGGTGTAGCGCACGCCGCCGGTCATCTCGAACACCGCGGTGGCGGCGGCATGGCCTGCGAACCAGCTCCACGGCGGGTTGTGCGACTCGCAGTACGCCGCGACCGGCTCGGCACCGAGCACGAACCGGGCCGAGTCGAACGGGTGGATCGCCATGTCGACCAGCAGCGGGTGGGCCATCTCCTCCCGGAACCCGGGGAAGTGGGACTCCCGGAAGAACTCCGCGGTGAGCGAGCCCGGCGTGCCGAGGTCCTCCGCCATGGCGCGCAGCGCGAACAGCTGCGGGTTCCACCGCCGCGACTGGCTCACCATGAACAGCCGTCCGGTCACCTCGGTGGCCGCGGCGAGCGAGAGCGCCTCGGCCACGGTGGGGGCGACGGGCTTCTCGCCCAGGACGTCGAGCCCGGCGAACAGTGCCGCGGTCGTGACCGGGTGGTGTGCCTCGGGCACGGTCGCGTTCACGATGGCGCGTGCGCCGGTGGCGGCGGCGAGTGCCACGCCGTCGGTGCCGGTGGGCACCGGCCTGCCGAGCGGCGCCGCGGTCGCCTCGGCGGTGGCCGGGTCGATGTCGGCGATCCCGGCGAGCTCGACGTCCGGGGCGGCCTCGATGACGTCGCGCCAGGCGCGTCCCATGAGACCCGCGCCGACCAGCACGACGCGCAGCGGATCGGCGAGACTCATCCGAGCGGCCCCGTGTAGCCGGCGCCCTTGAAGAATTCGCCGGTCTCGTAGCGCAGCAGCACCGGCGCGGCGCGCTCGGGCCGGACCGTGCGCGCCCACTTGACGCCGTTGGCGATCACCCGGCGGACGTCCTTGTGGTGGTAGGTCGGGTAGTCCTGGTCGCCTGGTCGGAAGTAGAAGATCTTGCCGTGGCCGCGGTGGAACGTGCAGCCGCTGCGGAACGCCTCCCCGCCGGAGAAGGTGCTGATGAAGATCAGCTCGTCGGGGGCGGGGATGTCGAAGAACTCCCCGTACATCTCGTCCTCCTCGATTTCGAGGGGGTGCGGGACACCCTCGGCGATCGGGTGGGTGGGGTCGACGGTCCAGATCAGCTCGCGGTCGTGCTCGCTGCGCCAGCGCAGCGTGCAGCTGGTGCCCATGAGCTTCATGAAGATCTTCGACCAGTGCCCGGAGTGCAGCACGATGAGGCCCATGCCGGACAGCACGTGGCGGTGCACGCGCTCCACGACCTCGTCGGCGACGTCGCCGTGCGCGGCGTGGCCCCACCAGACGAGCACGTCGGTGTCCTGCAGGACCTCCTCGGTGAGGCCGTGCTCGGGGTCGTCGAGGGTGACGGTGCGGACGACGGCGCCGTCACCCAGGTTCTCCCGGATGCCGTCGGCGATCGTCTCGTGCATGCCGTCGGGGTAGATCTTGCGGACGTGCTCCTCGATCTTCTCGTGGCGGTTCTCGCCCCAGACGATCACGCGGACGGGTGTCACAGATTGCGTCCTCTCACTATTTCACCGCTTTATTTCACCGCGCCGCTGGCGACGCCCGCGGCGACGAATCGCTGGGCCACCAGCAGGAGTACGACGGCCGGGAGGGAGGCGAGCACGGCGGTGGCCATCACCGAGCTCCAGTCGTTCACGTAGGTGCCGATGTACTGGAAGATCCCGAGGGTCACCGGCCGCACCTGCTCGGTGGTGGTGAGCGTGAGCGCGAACAGGAAGTCGCTCCACGTGAACAGGAACGTGAAGAGCGCGGCCGTGACCAGCGCGTTGCGGCTCATCGGCACGACGATCGAGACGAACGCGCGGATCTGGCCCGCCCCGTCCACCCGGGCGGCCTCGATGACCTCGCTCGGGATCGACAGCAGGTAGGCCCGCATGATCAGGATCGCGAACGGGATGCCGTGCGTGGAGTCGGCGAGGATCAGCCCGGGGATCGAGTTGAGCAGGCCCAGGTCGCTGTAGGCGCTGTAGAGCGCGTTGGCGACGACGATCCCGGGGATCATCTGGCTGATCAGGATCCCGAACAGCACCACGCCCGCGCCGCGCACCCGGAACTGCGCCAGCGCGTACGCCGCGGGCGTGGCGACCAGCAGGCTGAACACGACGCTGCCGAGGGCCACGATCAGGCTGGTGACCAGGTTGCGGCCCTGCTCGCGCAGCGCCGTCGCGTAGCCGTCGAAGGACAGGTCGAGCGGGATCCACGGCGTGCCGACGGCCGAGCCCGCCGGTTGCAGCGAGACGTTCAGCATCCAGTACAGCGGGAACAGCATCACGGCGAGGATCAGCACCCCGATGGTGGTGTGGCCCCAGCCGCCGGTACGTGTCTTCATCGACGCCTCACCGGGCCAGTGCGCGCCGGTTGGCGCGCAGGTAGAGGAGTGCGAACACCAGCGAGATGATGATGAGCACGTTGCCCATCGCCGCGCCCTCGCCGAACCGGAACTCCTGGAACGAGAGGTGGTAGGCCTGCGTCGCGATCGTCTGCGTCGCGTTGGCCGGGCCGCCGTCGGTGAGTCCCAGGATGATGTCCAGCACCTTGATCGTGTAGACGACCCCGAGCACCAGCACGACGTTCACCACCGGCCGCAGCAGCGGCCAGGTCACGTGCCGGAACGCCCGCCAGCCGGTGGCCCCGTCCAGCGCGGCGGCCTCGTACAGGTCCTGCGGGATGTCCTGCAGGCCGCCGTAGAGGATCGTCGTGTTGAACGGGATCCCGATCCAGATGTTCACCCCGATCACCGCGATCAGCGCGAGCGAGGTGCTGGTGAGCCAGCCGGGGTTGTCGGCGACGCCCACGGCCCCGAGGAACCGGTTGAGCGCGCCGTTGTCCTGGTCGAGGATCCAGCGCCACACGGCCCCGGAGACGATCAGCGGGATCAGCCACGGCAGCAGCAGGAGTGAGCGCAGCACACCGGACAGCGGGAACCGCCGGTGGAAGTACAGCGCGATCCCCAGCCCGATCACGAACTGGCCCGCGATCGACCCCACGGTGAACAGCACGGTGTTGAGCAGCGCGGTGCCGAACAGGCCGGACGACAGCACCGTGACGTAGTTGTCCAGCCCGACGAACGGCGCCTCACCGGTGTAGAAGCTGCGCGTCGTGTACTCCTGGAAGCCCATCAGGGCGTTCTGGAGCACCGGGTAGCCGAAGAAGAGCAGCAGGTATGCCACGGCGGGCACCAGGAACGCGAGCTGCAGCATCCGTTCCCGCCCGCGCGGGGTCCACCACCCGCCGGCCGTGCCCCGTGGGGGAGCCGGCGCGGCGTCGCTCGCGAGTGGCCGGCCGGGCGCACCCGGGGGATGGAAGCCGGCGGAGCTTGCGGAGCCGGCGGGGCGGGTAGATGCAGCGACCGCCGACCGGGTCACATCAGCCATTCTGAGCCTGCTCGAGAGCCTGCAGCGGGGGCGCGCCGCCGGTGATGGCGGTCTGCATCGCGGTGTAGATGCGGGTGGCGGCGGCGGGCCACTCGGGGCCGAGCTTGCCGGTGCGCGCCCGTGCGGTCTGGACGATCTCGGTGAAGGCCGCCATCCGCGGCACCTCCGCGACGAACCGGTCGCGCAGCGCCGTCTTCGTCGGCACGGTGGTGCGCTCGGTCGCCAGCGCGATCTGGTTGTCGTCGGTGTTCAGGCAGGCGACGATCTCGGCGGCCTTGGCTTGGCGGGCGGGGTCGCCGGTCTGCGGGATCGTCCACGTCTCGCCGCCCAGCGGGGCCACCACGGACTCACCGGTCCGCGGCACCGGGATCGGCACGACCTCGTAGTTCAGGCCCTGCACCTTGTCGAGTGCGGGGAACTGCCACGGCCCGTTGACCATCATCGCCGCATTGCCCGCGGCGAACTGGTCCTTGACGTCGGCCTGCTTCCAGTTCAGCACCGACCGCGACGCCGCCCCGGAGTTCACGAGGTCGACCCACAGCTGCAGCGCCTCGGCGGTCTGGGGGCTCGCGATGTCGGTCTCGTCGCCGCCGTTGGTCCACATGAACGGCAGGAACTGCCACGCGCCCTCGTAGTCGGCCACCGCGGAGAACGCGATGCCGTACCGGTCGCCCTGGGTGAGCGCGGCTGCGGCGGTTTTGAGCTCGTCCCACGTCTTCGGCGGCGTGATGCCGGCCTGGTTGAGGATGTCGACGTTGTAGAACAGCCCGATCGAGTTGGTCACCGGCTGCAGCCCGTAGACCTGGCCCTCGAACGTGGACGCGCTCCGTACGCCCTCCTGGAAACCGTCCGCGGAGAGGCCGAAGTCGCTGATCGGGGCGAGCGCGCCGGTGGCGGCGATCTGCTGCAGGTCGGGGTTGTCGAGCATGAGGACGTCCGGCAGCGTCCGCGAGGACGCCTGCTGCAGCACCTTCTGGATCAGCGAGTCGCCCGGGACGACCTCGCGCTCGATCGTCACGCCTGCCTGCTGGCCGCACTCGTCGAGCTTGCGCGCGTAGACGCTCTTGTCGGGCTCGTTGTTGTAGTAGTCGAGCACCCGGAGCGAGGTGACGTCACCGCCACCACCGCCGCCGCTCCCGCCGCCACAGGCGGTGAGCCCGAGCGCGGCGGCCGCGACCAGCGCGGGGAGGGCGGTCCGTAGTGATGCTCCTCGTCGAGCCATGTCCGGTCCTCTCGGTCGATACGTATCGATTACGGGCGTGCGGCGGCCGCGGTGGGTGCGCGGCCGGGTCAGGGGGCGGGAAGGGTGGTCTCCCGGCGCGTGAGCCGGGGCCGGATCAGCTCGACGAGCTGCGCGGGGGGCTCCCCGCCGCGGTCGAGCAGGCGGAACAGGATCTCCATCGCTCGCCGCGAGACGTCCCGCGGCTCCAGCGACACGTTCGTGACGGCGGGGGTGGTGGCCTCGGCCGCCGCGTCGGTGCACAGCCCGATCAGCGAGGTGTCCCGGCCCGGGACGACGCCCCGCTCGATCAGGGCGTGCAGCACCGGGGCGACGGCCTGGGAGTTCGGCACGACGACGCCCGGGCGGCCACCGCCGTCGAGCGCGCGCTCGACGGCCTCGCGGGCACCCGCGGTGCCCGGCGGGACGGGGGCCACCACCGAGTAGCCGATCCCGTGCCGCGCGGCCGCGGCGGCGGCACCGCGCTGGAAGCGGCGCACGAAGTTGATGTCGCGCTCGATCACGTCGGCCGCGTGCCCGATGAGCACGACGCGGTCGTGCCCGAGGGCGGCGATCTCGTCGACGGCGAGCGTGCCGGCCAGCGTGAAGTCCATGTCGACGCAGTGCAGGCCCGCGCTGTCGTCCGGGACGCCGATGAGGATCACCGGCACCTTGAGCGCAGCGGCCACCGGGATGCGGGCGTCGTCGGCCTCGACGTCCATGAGCACGATCGCGTCGCAGAGCGCACGGCCCGCGAGCCGGGTGAGCCCGGCCGCGCCCTCGTCGGTGGTCACGAGCAGGACGTCGTGGTCCTCCGCTCGCGCGCAGCTCGCGATCGTCTCGATGAAGGGCAGGAGGCCTGCGGTGTCGGCGCCCGGCCCGAACGGGACGACGAGGCCGATCACCTGCGTGCGCTGGCTGGCGAGCGCACGGGCGCCCGCGTTGGGTTGATAGGTGAGCTGCTCGATCGCGTCGAGCACGCGCTTGCGGGTCTCGGCCGAGATCGATCGGCGGCCGCTCATCACGTAGGAGACGGTGCTCTGCGATACACCCGCGACCCGGGCGACGTCCCGGCTGGTGACCACGGCACCCCCTCCGTCGGGAGTCGATACGCATCGACAATGACGCGGGTGACCGTAGCCACACGACCGGGTGATCGCAAGCCCGGTGGGATAGTGGGCCCACCCGGTTCGCCGTCTCGGAGGTGCAGCGATGTCCGCGACCATGCGCGACGTCGCCCGGCTGGCGGGGGTGTCGGTCAAGACGGTCTCGAACGTCGTCAACGACTTCCCGTACGTGAGCGAGCGGACCAGGGCCCGCGTGCTGGCGGCGATCGCGGAGCTCGGCTACCGGATGAACTTCTCCGCTCGCAACCTGAGCCTCGGCCGCACCGGGATGCTCGCGCTCGCGGTGCCGGAGCTGCGGTTGCCCTACTTCGCCGAGCTGGCCGACGCCGTGATCGCCGCGGCCGCCGAGCGCGGGTACACCGTGCTGATCGAGCAGACCGGTGGCGTGCGGGAGCGCGAGCTCGCGGTGCTGACCAGCGACCGGCGGCGCATGACGGACGGGCTGATCTTCTCGCCGATCGGGCTGCGCGCGGCCGACGGGGCACAGCTCGACGTGGACTACCCGATGGTCCTGCTCGGCGAGCGCGCGCTGCACGCGGGCGTGCCGCACGTCGCGATGGCCAACGCCGAGGCGGCGCGGGCCGTCGCCGGGCACCTCCTCTCCGTCGGGCGGCGCAGGATCGCCGTGGTCGGCTCGTCCGACGAGCCGGGGCCGAGCGCGGGCTCGCTGCGCACCCGGGGGCTCCTCGACACCCTCGCCGCCGCAGGCGTCACGCACGATCCCGCGCTCGTCGGGGAGGCCCTCGAGTGGACCCGCGCCGCGGGCGCCGCCGCCATGCGCCAGGTGCTGGACCGCGGCGTGGAGTTCGACGCCGTCTTCGGCCTCAACGACGTGCTCGCGCTCGGCGCCATGCGCGTGCTGTACGAGCGCGGGCTGCGGGTGCCGCAGGACGTCGCGGTGGCCGGCTTCGACGACATCGAGGACGGCCGCTTCTCCCGCCCGAGCCTCACCACCGTCGAGCCGGGGAAAGCGGAGATCGCCGGCAGCGCCGTCGCGCTCCTGGTGGAGCACCTCACGACTACCGGTCCCGGGCCCGGGGCGTCGGTGGTGGCCGGGTTCCGGCTGCACGTGCGCGAGTCCACAGCCGGCTGAGGCGCCGGACGCGGCGTTGACCACCACCCGCCCGTGTGCTGTTCTTACACCGGTGTAAACGCCGCGACGACGGGGCGAGGGGACGAGGACATGCGAATCCGGCTGGTGGCGGCCGCGCTCGGAGCGGCGCTCGTGGCCGCGGGGTGCGGCGCGGGCTCCGACGAGGACGGACCGGTGACGATCCGGTTCTCCTGGTGGGGCAACGACGAGCGCGCGCGGATCACCAACCAGGCCGTCGACGCTTTCGAGGCCGCCAACCCCGGCATCACGGTCGAGACCGAGTCGATCGACTTCACCTCCTACTTCGACCGGCTCGCCACGTCCGTCGCCGGGAACGACGAGCCGGACGTGATCACGATGGGCGGCGCCTACCCGCGGGAGTACGCCGATCGCGGTGTGCTCCTCGACCTCGCGCAGGTGTCCGGTCACCTCGACCTGTCCGCGCTCGACGAGCACGCGATGGCGGGCGGCAACTTCGAGGGCACCCAGTACGCGGTGCCGACGGGCGTGAACACCTACGGCGTGGTCGTGAACCCGGCGATCTTCGAGGCGGCGGGCGTGCCGCTGCCCGACGACAACACCTGGAGCTGGGAGGACTTCGCCCGGATCGCCACGGAGATCTCCGCGCGCGGCCCGGAGGGCACGTTCGGCGTGGAAGACCCGACGAGTCCCGACGTCCTCGACCTGTACGCCAACCAGCTCACCGGCGAGGGCCTCTACACCGCCGAGGGCACGATCGCGCTGCAGCCGGCGATCGCGCAGCGCTGGTGGGAGCTGACCACGGGGCTCATGACGAGCGGCGCGACGCCGCCCGCGAGCATCACCGCCGAGCTCGCCGGGCAGCCGGCGCCGGAGCAGACGCTGATCGGCCAGGGCAGGGCGGCCATGAGGTTCGGCTGGTCGAACCTGCTCTCGGCGTACCGGCAGGCCTCCGGAGCGGACCTGATCATGCTGCGGGCGCCGGGGGAGACCACCGCACAAGGGCCCGGGATGTGGCTGCAGGCCTCCCAGCTGTACACGATCAGCCGGCGCAGCGAGCACCCCGAGGAGGCGGCCCGCCTGATCGACTTCCTGGTCTCCGACCCGCGGGCCGCCGACTTCATCAAGGCCGACCGGGGCATCCCGGCGAACCCGGAGATCCGCGCCCACCTGGAGGGCGGCCTCGACGAGAGCCGCAAGGCGGAGTTCGCCTTCGTCGACCGGATGAGCGGCCTCGTCGACGGGCACTTCGTGATCGGCCCGAGCGGCTCCACCGAGACGCTCGGCATCGTCACCCGGCTGAACGACGCCGTGCTCTTCGGCCAGCTCCCGCCGGGCCAGGCGGCGGAGCAGTTGGTCGCGGAGATGAACACCGCGGTGTCCTGACGGCTCAGGCGGTGACTCCGAGGCCCTCCGCCGTGCGGACGATCGCCCCCCACGTGTTCACCGGGAGGGGGATGCCCTTCGCCAGCCGTTCCTCGCGGTTGGCCGCCTCCGGGTCGCCGGGGGCGAGCACCGGTGCGGCCGGGTCGACGGGGCGCGCGCCCAGCACCCAGTCCAGGTAGTCGCGGGCGATCCGCTCGAACTCGGCCTGCGTGCCGAAGTGGGCGGGGGAGAGGTAGATCGACAACATCCCGTTGGAGATGCCCTTGCGCGGGCCGTCGATCGGGCCTGCGCAGCCGCCGCCGGTGAAGGCGCCCGCGAGCAGCTCGCACATCAGCGCGAGGCCCGACCCCTTGTGCTCGCCGAACGCGCGGATGGCGCCCACACCCCCGCCCGGGTGGCGCAGGTCGGTGGGCCCGTAGTCGCCGTAGAGCAGGCGCGGGTCGCCCGACGGCACGCCCTCCGGACCGATCAACGCGTCCGGGGGCAGCGGCCTCCCGCCATACGAGGCCACCTGCACCTTCCCCTCGGCGACGAGCGACGTGGCGAAGTCCAGCACGACCGGACGCTCCGGCAGCGGGATCCCGACGGCGAACGGCGCGGTCGAGAACCTCCGCTCCACCGCCCCGAACGGGGCGACCAGCGGTGACTTGGCGACGTTGACGAAGTGGATCGAGATCAGGCCGGCGGCGAGAGCGGTCTCGGCGTAGGCGCCGACGCGGCCGACGTGGCCGGAGTTGCGCAGCGCAACGATGCAGGTTCCGTTCGCGGCGGCCCGCTCGATGCCGAGCGCCACGGCCTGTGCTGCGATCGTCTGGCCGAAGCCCTGCCGGCCGTCGAGCACCACGAACCCGCCGCCGTCGGTGACGACCTCTGCCTGCTGCCCGGCCCGGACCCAGCCCTCGCGCATCCAGTCGACGTACAGCGGCACGCGCACGACGCCGTGGCTGTCGTGGCCAGCGAGGTTCGCCCCGACGAGCTCGCGGGCGATGAGCCCCGCCTCCTCCTGGCCGCAGCCGGCCGCGGCGAAGATCGCGCGCACGGTCGCTTCCAGCACGTCCGCGGAGATGAGGTGCACCTGATCGATCGTCACGGCCCCAGCATGACTCATGCAGCGGGCCCGCCGGCGACCCTCCTCGGTAATCCCGTTGGGTAGTGAGTGCGCGCTCATTTACTCTGGCGCCGTGGCCTCCTCCCACCGCCGAGCCCCGCGCATGGCACCCGACGATCGCCGCGCGGCGATCGTCGACGCCGCGCGGCCGCTCGTCATGCGGCACGGCGCCGGGGTGACCACGCGCCAGATCGCCGAGGCCGCCGGCATCGCGGAGGGCACCATCTTCCGCGTCTTCCCGGACAAGGACTCGGTGGTGCAGGCCGTCGTCGCCGAGGTCTTCGACCCCGAGCCGACCCTGCGCGAGCTCGCCGCCGTCGACCGCGGGCTCCCGCTGCGCGAGCGCCTCACGAGGGCCACCGACGTGCTGCAGCGGCGGCTGTCGCAGGTGTTCGGCCTGCTCGACGCGCTCGGCTGGATCCGGCCGCCGGACCCGGAGGAGCACCGGCCGCAGCCACCCGCCGCGATCAACGACGCGTTCCGGGCCGCGGTGGTCGACATCGTCGGCGCCGACGAGCGGCGGCTGCGGGTGCCGGCCACGGAGCTCGCCCACGTGCTGAGGCTGCTCGTCTTCTCCGGCACCCACCCGATGATCTCCGACGGACGCCCGCTGACCCCCGAACAGATCGTCACGATCCTGCTCGACGGGCTGTACCTACCCACCCCGCCGGCTCCGCAGGCTCCGCCGGCTTCCGCCCCCCGGTTCACCCCCACCACGACCGAGGACCGTGCATGCTGATCCGATTGCTGCGCACCCACCTGCGCCCGTACTCCAGACCGCTGCTCGCGGTGGTCGCGCTGCAGCTCGCGGGCACGATCGCCTCGCTCTACCTGCCGAGCCTCAACGCCGGCATCATCGACCGCGGCATCGCGCGCGGCGACACCGCCTACATCATGTCCGTCGGCGGCTGGATGCTCGTGGTCACGTTCGTGCAGATCGTCTGCTCGGTCGCGGCGGTCTATTTCGGGGCGCGCACGGCGATGGGCTTCGGGCGTGACGTGCGGGCGGCGCTGTTCCACCGGGTCGGTGAGTTCTCCGTCCGCGAGGTCAACCACTTCGGGGCCCCGTCGCTGATCACCCGCGGCACCAACGACGTGCAGCAGGTGCAGATGCTCGTGCTGATGACCTGCACGATGATGGTCGCGGCGCCGATCATGTGCTTCGGCGGCGTGGCGATGGCGCTGCGGGAGGACTCGCACCTGTCCTGGCTGATGCTGGTCTGCGTGCCGGTGCTGGTGGTCGCGATCGGCGCGTTGATCCTGCGGATGATGCCGGGCTTCCGCGCGATGCAGACCCGCATCGACGAGGTGAACCGCGTGCTGCGCGAGCAGATCACCGGCATCCGGGTGGTGCGGGCATTCGTGCGCGAGCCGCAGGAGACGGCCCGCTTCGAGACCGCGAACGCCGCGCTCACCGACGTCGCCACGTACGTGGGCCGGCTGCAGGCGCTGATCTTCCCGACCGTGATGCTCGTGCTCAACCTGTCGAGCGTGGCGGTGCTGTGGTTCGGCGCGGGCCGGATCGACGCGGGCCAGATGCAGATCGGCGCGCTGACCGCGTTCCTGGCCTACCTCATCCAGATCCTGATGGCGGTCATGATGGCCACCTTCATGACGATGATGATCCCGCGCGCCGCCGTCTGCGCGGAACGGATCACCGAGGTGCTCGACACGGAGTCCTCGGTGGCCCTGCCGGACCGGCCGGTCACCCCGGCCGCACCCACCGGTGCGCTCGAGCTGCGGGGCGCCGGGTTCGCCTACCCGGGCGCCGACGCCCCGGTGCTGCACGACGTCACGTTCACCGCGAACCCGGGCACCACCACGGCGATCGTCGGCAGCACCGGCGCAGGCAAGACCACGCTGCTCGGGCTCGTGCCCCGGCTGTTCGACGTCACGAGCGGTGCCGTGCTCGTGGACGGGGCCGACGTGCGCGACCTCGACCCGGAGTACCTGTGGAGCCGGGTCGGCATCGTGCCGCAGAAGCCGTACCTGTTCTCCGGCACGGTGGCGAGCAACCTGCGCTACGGCAACCCGGACGCCACCGACGAGGAGCTGTGGACCGCGCTGGAGGTGGCCCAGGCCGCCGACTTCGTGCGCGCCACGCCCGACGGCCTCGACACCCCCATCGCCCAGGGCGGCACCAACATCTCCGGCGGCCAGCGCCAGCGCCTGTCGATCGCCCGCGTGCTCGTGCGGCGGCCCCAGATCTACCTGTTCGACGACTCGTTCTCCGCCCTCGACCTGGCCACCGACGCGCGGCTGCGCGCGGCGCTGCGGCCGGTCACCGCCACCGCGACCGTGGTCGTCGTGGCCCAGCGGGTGGCGAGCATCCGCGACGCCGACCAGATCGTCGTGCTCGACGACGGCGTCGTGGTCGGGATCGGCAGCCACCACGAGCTGCTCGCCGGCTGCCCGACGTACGCCGAGATCGTCTCGTCCCAGTTCACCCCGGAGGAAGTCGCATGACCCGGCCCAACCCCGCGGCCGAGACGAACCGCGCCGCGCGCGAGATGTCGGCCCAGCGCCGCGGCGGGCCGCCGTGGGCCGGGATGGGCATGCCGGCGGAGAAGTCGCTCGCCTTCGGCCCCTCGGCGCGCAGGCTGCTGCACAGGCTCGCCCCGGAGCGGCTCGGTCTGGCCGCGGTCGTGGCCCTCGGCGTGCTCAGCGTGGCGCTCTCCTCGGTCGGGCCACTCGTGCTCGGCCACGCCACCGACGTCATCTTCGCCGGGGTGATCGGCCGCGATCTCGATCCGGGCACATCCGTGGCGGCCGCGGCGGCCGCCGAGCGGGAGGCGGGCAACGACGCGTACGCGAACGTGCTCGAAGGAGCCGGTGTCGTGCCGGGGCAGGGCATCGACTTCGCCCTGCTCGGCCAGGTGCTGATGGGCGTCGTGGTGATCTACGTGGCGGCGTCGCTCTTCGGTTGGCTGCAGGGCCACCTGCTCAACGGCGTCGTCCAGCGCACGATCTTCGCGTTGCGCCGCGACGTCGAGGACAAGATCAACCGGCTTCCGCTGCGCTACTTCGACCGGCAGCCGCGCGGCGAGCTGCTCAGCCGGGTCACCAACGACATCGACAACGTGGCGCAGAGCCTGCAGCAGACGCTGTCGCAGCTGCTCACCTCGCTGCTCACCATCGTCGGCGTGTTGCTGGTGATGCTCGTGATCTCCCCGCTGCTCGCGCTGGTGGCGATCGTGTCGATCCCGCTGTCGTTGCTCGTCTCGCGGGCGATCATGGCGCGCTCGCAGAAGCAGTTCGTGGCGCAGTGGCGGCACACGGGTGCGCTCAACGCGCACATCGAGGAGGCCTTCACCGGCCACGAGCTGGTGCGCGTGTTCGGCCGCCGCGGCGAGGTGGAGGCGGCGTTCGCCGAGAAGAACGAGCACCTCTACGGCGCCAGCTACCGGGCGCAGTTCATCTCCGGGATCATCATGCCGTCGATGATGTTCATCGGGAACCTGAACTACGTGCTCGTGGCCGTGGTGGGGGGCCTGCGGGTGGCGTCGGGCGCGCTGACCCTCGGCGAGGTGCAGGCGTTCGTCCAGTACTCCCGCCAGTTCACCCAGCCGCTCACCCAGGTGTCGTCGATGATCAACCTGCTGCAGTCGGGCGTCGCGTCGGCGGAGCGGGTGTTCGAGCTGCTCGACGCCGAGGAGCAGGTGCCCGATCCGGCGCGGCCCGCCGTGCCGACGACGCGCAGCGGCCGGGTCGTGTTCGAGGACGTCTCGTTCCGCTACCGGCCGGACCAGCCGCTGATCGAGCACCTCTCGCTCACCGCCGAGCCGGGGCAGACGATCGCGATCGTCGGTCCGACCGGGGCCGGCAAGACCACGCTCGTGAACCTGATCATGCGGTTCTACGAGCTCGACGCCGGCCGCATCACGCTCGACGGCGCCGACATCGCGGCCATGGACCGGGCCGCCCTGCGTTCGGGCATCGGCATGGTCCTGCAGGACACGTGGCTCTTCGGCGGCACGATCCGCGACAACATCGCCTACGGCAACCCGGCGGCCACCGAGGAGCAGATCGTGGCCGCGGCCAGGGCCACCTACGTCGACCGGTTCGTGCGCAGCCTCCCCGACGGCTACGACACCGTCATCGACGACGCGGGTTCGAACGTCAGCGCGGGGGAGAAGCAACTGATCACGATCGCGCGGGCGTTCCTCGCCGACCCGACGCTGCTCATCCTCGACGAGGCCACCAGCTCGGTGGACACCCGCACCGAGCTGCTCCTGCAGCGCGCGATGGCCGCCCTGCGCACCGACCGCACCAGCTTCGTGATCGCCCACCGCCTGTCGACGATCCGGGACGCCGACCTGATCCTCGTGATGGAGTCCGGCCGGATCGTCGAGCAGGGCGCCCACCACGAGCTGGTGGCCGCGGGCGGGGCCTACGCCGCGCTCTACGAGAGCCAGTTCGCCGGGGCCGTCGCGACGCCCGACTGAGGCCGAGGACGGAGAGAGGGCGGTACCCCGCGGTGCACGCGGGGTACCGCCCTGGGACAGCGGGTCATCCGGCCACGCGCTCGGACGCGGCGTCCGACCCGGTCGTTCCCGTGGCCGGCGCGGCAGCCGGACGGCGTCCGCGGAGCGTGACGGCGGCGAGCAGCCCGCCCGCGGCGGCGATCGCGGCGGCTCCGAGGAACGCCGCGGAGAAGCCGCTGGTGAGAGCGGCCGGGTCACCGACCCGGGCGGCGCCCGCGGCGCTCGCCACAGCCGTCATCGCGGCCAGGCCGAGCGCGGACCCGATCTGGTAGCCGGTGTTGACGATCCCGGAGGCGAGGCCCCCTTCCTCGGGCCGGGCCGAGGAGATCGCCGTCCCGAGTGACGGGATGAATGCCAGGGCCATCCCGGCCGCGGCGACGAGCGACGGTCCGAGCACGTCGGCCAGGAACGAGCCGGCAGGATCGACGGCCGCCATCCAGACCAGGCCGGTGGCGAGCACGAGCAGCCCGGCCACGGTCAGCGACTTCGGGCCGAACCGTGCCACCAGCCGCGGCACGACCCCGACCATCAGCACCATGATCCCGATCGTCATCGGCAGCAGCGCGGCCCCGGACGCGAACGCCCCGAACCCGAGCACCTGCTGCAGGTACAGGTTCAGGAAGAACCACATGGGGATCCACGCCGCCCCGAGCAGCAGCTGCGCGACGTTCGCAGCACCCAGATCGGGCGTGCGGAAGATGCCCAGCCGTACGAGAGGTGCGCTGCTGCGCGCCTGGATCAGCAGGAACGCGATGAGGAGCACCGCTGCTGCGGCGAGCGCTCCGATCGTCGAGCCCGCCGACCAGCCTGCCTCGGGCGCCCGCACCAGGCCGAACACGCCGAGGCCGAGGCCTGCGGTGACGGTCAGCGCGCCGACGAGGTCGACCCGGCCCGAGGACGGCGGCGCCGCGGGCAGCAGGACCGGGACCAGCGCCAGCGTCGCGGCCGCGATCGGCACGTAGAGCCAGAAGATGAACGGCCACGACAGCCACTCGGTGATCACGCCGCCGAGGAACACGCCTGCCGTGCCGCCGGCCGGTGCCGCAGCGCCGTAGAGCGCGAGGGCGGTCGTCAGCTCACGGGACGAGCCACCGAAGAGGATCATGAGCAGGGTCAGCGCGGCCGGGGCGATGAGCGCCGCGCCCACGCCCTGCACCGCCCGCCCGGCCAGCTCGACCCAGGCCGTTCCGGCCACCGCGGCGAGCACCGAACCGGCCAGCAACAGGGCCCAGCCGGCCGCGAAGACGCGCCGCGCCCCGAAGAGGTCCGACAGCCGCCCGCCGAGCAGCAGCAGGCCGCCGAACGCGACGACGTAGGCGTTGAACACCCAGGACAGGTCGGCCTGGGAGAACCCGAGGTCGGCCTGCATGTGCGGTAGCGCGACCCCGATGATCGACGTATCCATGATCACCATGAACTGGGCGAGGGCGATGAGGCCGAGAGCCCACCACCGCCGGGGGTGACGTGACATCACCGTTCTCCTTCCTTCTTGATACCCACCGGGGGTATCGATGGGAGAGAGATATACACCCCTCGGGGGTATCTACGACGGCGCTTTGTGACGGACGTCTCGGGGCGTGCTCGCGGATGGCCCGGCGGCGGCCGCTGCTCCCGCGCCGGCGGCCCCGCTCATCGCGGCAGTGCTCCGGCCCCGGGCGTGAGACGATCTTCAGGTGCGCGTGGTCGTGGTCGGGTCTGGCATCGCGGGGGCTGCCGCCGCCCACCAGTTCGCGCGGCGCGGCGTCGAGGTCGTGGTGGTCGACGACGCGCGGCCCGGGGTCGCGACGGCTGCGGGCGCCGGGATCGTCTCGCCGTGGGCCACCGCGGACGAGGCGCTCTTCGCCCTCGCGGGCGCCGCGGCGGCCTACTATCCCGAGCTCGTGGCCGCGTTGGCCGAGGACACCGACGAGCCGACGTCCTACTCCGTGGTCGGCGGCCTCGTCGTCGGCCGGGACGAGGGTGCGCTGCGGGAGATCCAGCGGCGCGTCGCGGCACGGGCGGCCGAGCATCCGGCCGCAGGTGAGGTGTCGCTCCTCGACCCCGCGCAGGCCCGCGCGCTGTTCCCGCCGCTGGACCCGGGGCTGGCGGCCGTGCACGTCGGCGGGGGAGCCCGGGTGGACGGGCGGCAGCTGCGCGCGAGCCTGTTGGACGCCGCGCGGCGGCGCGGGGCGGAGCTGCGCACCGGCACCGCCGCGCTGACCGTCGACGGCCTGCGCGTGGACGGGGAGCCGTTCGGTGCCGACGCCGTGATCGTCGCGGCAGGGGCTTGGAGCGGCGAGCTGCTCGCCGCGCTCGGGGCGCAGTTGCCCGTCGCCCCGCAGCGCGGGCAGATCACGCACTTCGAGGTCGCCGGGGAGACCGCCCGGTGGCCGGTGGTGTCGCCGCTGGGCAGCGGCCACTACCTGCTGGCGTTCCCGGGCGGGCGAGTGGTGGCAGGGGCCACGAGGGAGACCGGTTCCGGGTTCGACCACCGGGTGACCGCGGCCGGGCAGCTCGAGGTGCTGGAGCGGGCACTGGCGGTCGCGCCCGGGCTGCACGACGCGACCCTGTTGGAGACCCGCGTCGGATTCCGGCCGGCCACGCCGGACGGCCTGCCCGTGCTCGGCCCGCTCCCCGGCCATCCCCACCTCGTCCTGGCCACCGGTTTCGGCCCGGTCGGCCTGACCCTGGCCCCGCTGGCCGGGGCACTGGTGGCGGACGCGGTGCTGGGCGAGGCAACCCGTATCGACCTGCGTCCGTACGCCCCGGAGCGCTTCATCCCGACGAACGGCGCGTTCGTCGGATAGGTACCGACGAGCGCGCCGCTCGTCGGAAGGGGTCGGCAGTGCGGAGCCGGCGCATGTAAGACTCCGCCGTCGTGAGTGGTCGCCTGATGAGCCGGATCCTGTGCACGCTCGGTGTCCTGATGGGCGTCTGGGGGGCGCCGGGTGTGGCGGAGGCGCAGGCGCCGGGCACGGAGCTGGCGCCGACGATGGTCGTGCTCGACGCGTCCGGGTCCATGACCGGTGCCGACCCGACCGGCGGCACGAAGATGGACGCAGCGCGGAGCGCCGTGCACACCTTCCTCGACGCCGCACCGGACGGCGCGCCCGTCGGGCTCGCCGCCTACGGCACGGCGACCGGCAACTCGGACGCCGAGCGCGCGCAGGGCTGCCAGGACGTCACGGTGGTGAGCCCGGTGGGCCCGCTCGACCGGGCCGGCCTCGGCGCCGCCGTCGACCGGCTCACCCCGCGCGGGTACACGCCGATCGGGCGGGCGCTGCAGGTGGCGGCGGAGCAGCTGCCGCAGGAGGGGCCCCGCTCGATCGTCCTCGTCTCCGACGGGGTCGACACCTGCTCGCCCCCGCAGCCGTGCGACGTGGTGCGTACGCTCGCCGGACAGGGTGTGGACCTCGTCGTGCACGCCGTCGGGTTCGGCGTCGACGCCGAGGCCCGCGCCCAGCTCAGCTGCATCGCCCAGGCCACGGGCGGTACGTACACCGACGCCCCCGACGCCTCCGCGTTGCAGCGGGTGCTCCCACGCGTGGCGGGGTCGGCGCTGCGCAACTACCAGCCGGCCGGCACGCCGATCGCCGGTGCCGCCACCGTGGAGGCCGCGCCCGTCGCCGCGCCCGGCCAGCACCTGGACACGATCGGTCAGCACGAGCAGCGCTACTACGCGGTGGACGTCCCGGAGGGAGCGACGGCGTACTTCAGCGCCACCGTCTCCTTCCCGCGCCTGTCCGGCATCGGCATCCTCGACGACTTCAACTCCCTGCAGCTGCGGACCTACGGCGAGCGGGGAGAGGACTGCCACGAGTTCACGTCCGAGCAGGCCGCCGACTCCAGCTCCGGCGAGGCACTGACCGTCGCCACGACCTGGACGGGCGCGACCGAGCCGAAGACGGGCAGCGGAAGCACCGACCGGTGCCGGGGTGGCGGCCGCTACACGTTCGCGCTCACCTGGGATCGGGTGTCGGCAGGTGTGCCGGAGCGGCTGCCCGTGGAGCTGCTCGTGGGCGTGGAGCCGCCGGTGGCCGACGCCGGCCCGGTCGCCGTGCTCCCGGAGCCCGTGTTCGGCCGGCCGCAGGGGCCGGCCCGGCCCGTCGTCGGCGGCGGCTCGTTCAACGTGGCCGGCGCCCTCGACGGCTCGGGGAGCTACACCGACACGGTGCAGCGCGGGGAGTTCGTGTTCTACCGCGTGCAGCTGGACTGGGGTCAGGGCCTGGCCTACCGCGTCCGGTTCGGTGAGACCCCGGGCACCGGCCTGCGCAACCTGTCACCCGCCTCGACCACGGTCTACGCGCCCTCCCGCGAGGAGATCGCAACCGCCAATCTGGTCTACACCGGATCCGAGCTCGTGCTGCCCACCACCGACCCCGCGATCACCACGGCACCGGTGCGCTACAACAACCGCACGGCGGACGACATCAGCGTGCGTACGCAGAGCGTCGCGGGCACCTACTACATCGCGGTGCAGCTCGGTCCCACCGCGGAGGATCCCGAGGCGGCCGGCCCCGTGCCGATCACGCTCGACGTCACCGTCTCGGGTGACGAGGAGCCCGGCCCGCGGTACGCGCAGGCGAACGCGCCGTTCGGCGAGCGGGCTCCGGTGGAGGTGCAGAACGTGCAGGCCCCGGCCGCCAGGACCGTGATCGCGCCGGCCGGCTGGGTGGCGATCGGGGCCGCCGCGCTGGTCGTGATCGGGCTCGTCGTCGCGATCGTCGCGCGGCGCCGGCGTGGGGCATGATGCGAGAAAGGCTGATCCGTTCAGGGGGTACGCCTGTGGAACATCTGGACGTCCTCGTCGTCGGCGCCGGCATCTCCGGCATCGACGCCGCCTACCGCCTGCAGACCGAGCACCCGCGGCGCACCTACACGATCCTCGAGGCGCGCGACTCGATCGGCGGCACCTGGGATCTCTTCCGCTTCCCGGGGATCCGCTCGGACTCCGACATGTTCACGCTCGGGTTCCCGTTCCGCCCGTGGAGGGCGGCCGCGGCGATCGCCGACGGCGAGTCGATCCTGCGCTACCTGAAGGAGACCGCGGAGGAGTGCGGCATCGACCGGCGCATCCGCTTCGGCAGGCGGGTCACGGCGGTGTCGTGGTCGAGCCCCGACCAGCGGTGGACGGTCGAGGTGCAGGTCGCCGACGGCACCACCGAGCACTACACGTGCGACTTCCTCTTCCTCGGCACCGGCTACTACCGCTACGACCGCGGCTACCTCCCGGAGTTCCCCGGGATCGACGCCTACCGGGGCACGGTGGTGCACCCGCAGCACTGGCCGGAGGACCTCGACTGCGCGGGCAAGCAGGTGGTCGTGATCGGCAGCGGGGCCACCGCCGTCACGCTGGTCCCGGCGCTCGCCGAGCGCGGGGCGCAGGTCACGATGCTGCAGCGCTCGCCGAGCTACGTCATCGCGCTCCCCGGCACCGACCGGCTCGTCGACCGGCTCCCCCGATGGGCACACCGGCTGATCCGCTGGAAGAACGTGCTCGTGACCTCGGCGTTCTACCAGGTCGCACGGCGTGCTCCCGCCGTGGCGAAGCGGCTCCTGCGGGCGGGGCTCGAGCGGCAGATCCCCGACCGCTGCGTGATCGACCGCGACTTCACGCCCCGGTACCAGCCGTGGGACCAGCGACTGTGCGTCGTGCCCGACGGCGACCTGTTCCGGGCGATGCGCGCAGGCCGCGCGGAGGTCGTCACCGACACGATCGCCACCTTCACCGAGGGCGGGATCCGGCTCACCTCCGGCCGGGAGCTGCCGGCCGACGTCGTCGTCACGGCGACGGGGCTGCAGCTGCAGGTCGGCGGCGGCATGCGGATCACGGTGGACGGCACGGAGGTCGACCCGGGCCGCACGGTCGTCTACCGCGGCTGCCTGCTCTCCGGGGTGCCCAACCTCGCGATCTGCATCGGCTACGTCAACGCGTCGTGGACCCTGCGGGCCGACCTGACCGCGCGCTACGTCTGCCGGCTCCTCGCCCACATGGACGCCCACGGCTACCGCTCGGCCACCCCGGAGTTCGACGGTGGCGTGTCCGCCCGGCCGCTGCTCGCCCTCACCTCCGGCTACGTCGAGCGGGCCGCGGGCGTGCTGCCGAAGCAGGGAGAGGCAGCGCCGTGGGTGCTGCGCCAGAGCTACCCGATCGACATGCTGAGCACGCGGTTCGGCGACGTCACCCGGGACATGGTGTTCACCGCGCGCCCGCTGAGGCACTCGCCGGTCGCGGTCGACGCGGCAGCCCCCGAACCGGGCTGAAGACGGAAGTCAGTCGGGGAGCAGCTCGATCCAGTGGCGGATGTCGTCCGCCGTCTCGGTACCGGCCAGGTCGGGATGGTCGGTGACGAGGTGGGCCTGGATCAGCGAGATCACCACGTCGTCGCTCTCACCGCGCGCGGTGTACCCGCACTCGCATCGGATCTGCCGAGTCATGAAGCCCCCTTCGAACTACTCTGCAGGATCTGTCGTCACCGTGCGAGGAACCATGTCGAGCCCCGTCCCCTCCACGAGGGTTCAGCTGTGCGGGGCGTTTGCCGTGGAGATCGACGGGCAGCGCGTCGACCGGCGCCTCCCGGGCAAGCAGGGCCGGCTCCTGTTCGCCTACCTGACCCTGTTCCGGCTTCAACCGGTGTCCCGTGACCGGCTCGTCGACGTCCTCTGGGGCAGCTCCGCACCCGCAGGCGCAGGCGGCGCACTGAGCGTTCTCGTCTCGAAGATGCGTGCGGCGGTCGGCCACGGCGTGCTCACGGGCCGCACGGAGCTGTCCTTGGCGCTGCCGGAACCGGCGCGGGTCGACGTCGAGGACGCGGTGGCGGCGCTGCACTCGGCCGAGTCGGCGATCGCGTTGCAGGACTGGCGGCGGGCCTGGACGCCGGCGTTGACCGCCCAGCTGGTGGCCCGTCGACGGTTCCTGCCGGAAACCGACGCGCCGTGGACCGAGACGTGGCGCGGCAAGCTCGCCGACGTGCACGTCCGCGCCCTGGAGTGCTACGCCACGGCGTGTCTGCGGCTGGGTGGCACGGAGCTCCCCGGAGCGGAGCGGGCGGCGCGGGAGCTCGTGGACGCCGCACCGCTGCGCGAGACCGGGCACCTGCTGCTGATGGAGGTGCTCGCGGCGAGGGGCAACGTCGCCGAGGCGATCGCGGTGTACCAGCGCCTCCGCACCGAGTTGCGTGAGCAACTCGGCGTCGACCCGTGCCAGGCCGTGCAGGACGGCTACCTCCAGCTGCTCGGCTAGGAGCCGGGGCCGCCAAGGTTGCCCCAAGGTTCTGCCAGCGTGTCCCCAAGCTCGCGCATCCAGTCTGGGCCGCATCACCCGTCCACCTGGAGGCAACCGCATGACCACCGTGACCGAAGAGCAGATCGACGAGCTGCTCGGCCGATTCGTCACCGACCTCGGCGCGACCATCTCGGCTGGCAACGTGCTGATCGGGGACAAGCTCGGCTTCTATCGCGCCCTGGCAGAAGCAGGCCCTCTCACCCCGCGCGAACTGGCGGTCTACACCGACACCGCCGAGCGGTACGTCCGGGAGTGGCTGCCCGGGCAGGCTGCCGGGGGCTACATCCGTTTCGACGAGAGCACGGGCCAGTACTCCCTGACCGAGGCGCAGGCGCTGGCCTTCGCCGACCCGGCCGGGCTGGTGCTGCCCGGTGCGTTCCAGCTCGCCGTGGCCTGTCTGGCCGACGAGCCGGCGATCCTGGACGCGTTCCGGACCGGCCGGGGTGTCGCCTGGGGAGACCACCATCCGGACGTCTTCACCGGCTGCGAGCGCTTCTTCCGCCCCGGCTACGTCGCGAACCTCGTGACCTCGTGGATCCCGGCGATCCCGGGACTCCCGCAGCAGCTGGAGGCCGGTCTCCGCGTGGCCGACGTCGGGTGCGGGCTCGGGCCGTCGACGCGCATCCTGGCCGGCACCTACCCCGCGTCGACCGTGCGCGGGTTCGACGCGCACCCGGCTTCGATCGAGCTCGCGCGCGAGGCGGCCGCCGAGGCGGGCCTCGCCGAGCGCTGCGACTTCGCGGTGGCCCGCGCGCAGGACTTCCCCGGAACGGGCTACGGGCTGGTGACGACGTTCGACTGCCTGCACGACATGGGTGACCCCGTGGGCGCGGCGCGCCACATCCGTGACGCCCTCGCCGAGGACGGCATCTGGCTGATCGTGGAGCCCTTCGCGGAAGACTCGGTGGCGGAGAACCTGAACCCGGTGGGCCGGGTGTACTACTCGTTCTCGACCTTCCTGTGCGTACCGCACGCGATCTCCGAAGGCGCCGACGACGCGCTCGGCAACCAGGCAGGCGAAGCCCCCGTCCGGTCGATCGTGGAGGCGGCGGGGTTCCGCACCTTCCGCCGGGCGGCACAGACGCCGTTCAACATCGTCTACGAAGCCCGTGCGTGACACGCGTGACCGGTTTCGGCTCGACGGACGGGTCGCTCTGGTCACGGGCGCCTCCTCCGGCCTCGGCGCCCGGATCGCGGCGGTCCTGCACACGGCTGGGGCCGGCCTCGTCCTGATCGCTCGCCGCGAGGATCGGTTGCGCGAGCTGGCCGACGAGCTCGGCCCGGGCGTCGTCGCCACGGCAGGCGACATCCGCGATCCGGTCGTCCGCGCGGCGGCGGTCGACCTCGCGGCCGCCGCCGGTGGACTCGACATCCTGGTCAACAACGCGGGCAGCTGCGACCGCGGTGCGTTGCAGGACCAGTCGCTCGCCGACATCTCGGACGTGATCGACCTGAACCTCCTCGCGGCGATCGACCTCTGCCGGCTGGCCGCACCACTGCTGTTCGCGGGCACGGGCTCGACCGTCATCAACGTCGCGTCCATCTACGGCCTGATCGGGTCCCGTGCGCCGATGGCCGCCTACAACGCGTCCAAGGGCGGGTTGGTGAACTTCACCCGCCACCTGGCGGCGCAGTGGGGGGCGTGCGGGTGAACGCCCTCGCTCCCGGGTTCTTCCCCACGGAGCTGACCGGCGGGCTGAGGAACCCGGCCCAGCGGGTGCAGATCGAGCAACGAACGCTGCTCGGGCGCACCCCCGATCTCTCCGAGATCGACGGCCCGCTGCTGTTCCTAGCCTCGGACGCCGCGAGCTACGTGACCGGCCACGTGCTGGCCGTCGACGGCGGCTGGACGGCGGCGTAGTGCCCACCTCGAACGCCACCGGACGGACCGCGGGTTCCGGGGATCTGGCGCGCCTCACCGGCGGGAGCGGGCGCGGACGTGCATGCGCTCGCCCTGGCGGCCGAAGAGGCTGAGGATCTCGACGGGGCCGCCGCCCGCGCTGCCGAACCAGTGCGGCACGCGGGTGTCGAACTCGGCCGCCTCGCCGGGGCCGAGGACGAGGTCGTGCTCGGCCAGCCGGAGCCGCAGCCGGCCGGACATGACGTAGAGCCACTCGTACCCGTCGTGCGTCACGAGCCGCGGTTCGGTCTGCGTCGCCGGGATGGTCAGCTTGAACGCCTGCAGCGGGCCGGGGTGGCGGGTCAGCGGGAGCACCGTGCGCCCGTCCACGCGGCGAGGGCTGGTGTGCACCCGCGGGTCGGCGACCCGCAGCGTGCCGATCAGCTCGTCGACCGGCACCTGCAGCGCCACCGCGATCGGCAGCAGGAGCTCGAGGCTCGGTCGTCGTCCACCGGACTCGAGCCGCGAGAGCGTGCTCTTGGAGATGCCGGTGGCCTCGGCGAGCGCGGTGAGGGTGATGTCGCGCTGCGTGCGCATCCTTCGCACCCGAGGCCCGACCTCGGCGAGCGCGCTGCTGATCGTCGGTGAGTCCTGCACGGGACCATCGAAGGCCTCCGTCCCGGATTCGGCAACGATTGTTGCCGAAGCCGGGCCGGCGGGCGGATTCTGCGGGCATGGACGAGCAGTTCGACGTGGTGGTGGTGGGTGGCGGCGCGGCCGGGCTGAACGCGGCCCTGGTGCTGGCGCGGGCCCGCAGGCGGGTGGCCGTTGTCGACGCGGGGGACCCGCGCAACGCACCGGCCGCCCACATGCACGGCTTCCTCTCCCGTGACGGCATGCCCCCGGCCCAGCTGCTGGAGGTGGGGCGGGCCGAGGTCGCGGCCTACGGCGGGGAGCTCGTCGCGGACCGGGTCGCGCGGATCGACGAGGGTTTCACCGTGCACCTGGCCGGCGGCCGTGCGCTCCGCGCCCGCCGCGTGCTCGTGGCCACCGGCCTGCGCGACGAGCTCCCCGACATCCCCGGCCTGTGGGAGCGGTGGGCCCGCGACGTGCTGCACTGCCCGTTCTGCCACGGCTACGAGGTGCGCGACCGGCCCCTCGGCGTCCTGGGCACGCTGCACCTCGGGCTCCTGCTGCCGCAATGGTCGGGCGACGTGGTGTTCTTCCCGCACCGGACCGCGCTCTCGGCCGACGAGCGCGAGCAGCTCGTCGCGCGCGGAGTGCACATCGCCGACGGCGAGGTCACCGGACTCGTGGTGGACGGTGACGCCCTGAGAGGGGTCGAGCTGGCCGGGGAGCGGGTCGTCCCGCGGGCGGCGCTCTTCGTCGGGCCGCGGTTCGTCCCCCGTGACGAGCTGCTGGCCGGGCTGGGCTGCGCGACGGATGCGGACGGCCGGGTCCGCACCGACCCGACCGGCCGCACGAGCGTTCCCGGTGTGTGGGCTGCCGGAAACGTCGTGGATCCCCGCGCCCAGGTCGTGACGGCGGCCGGGATGGGATCGGCCGCCGCCATCGCGCTGAACGCCGACCTCGTGCAGGAGGAGGTGCAGCGCGCGGTCGCGACGCACCGGGGGGAGACGGAGGCGGCCGGGGCGGCGGGCCCTGCCACCTGACGCCGCGACTCGCACCCGCACCCGGACCGCGACTCGCGGAATCCGGACGCTTCGTGGGTCAGGCGCCGTCGGGTGGAGCCGTCTCGCGCAGCCGGCCGTCCGCGAGCCGCAGCCGGCGGTTCACCCCGATCTCCGCGAGGAAGCGCTCGTCGTGGCTCACCACGACGAACGCGCCCTCGTACGCGGCGAGCGCGCCCTCCAGCTGACCGACGCTGACCAGGTCGAGGTTGTTCGTCGGTTCGTCCAGGAGGAGGAGCTGGGGTGCCGGCTCGGCGAAGAGGACGCAGGCGAGGGTGGCGCGCAGGCGCTCGCCGCCCGACAGCGCACCGATCGGCAGGTGGATGCGCGCGCCGCGGAAGAGGAACCGGGCGAGCAGGTGCATCCGCCGCGACGGGGGCATCGCCGGGGCGGCAGCGGTCAGGCTCTCCACGACGGTGCGGTCCGGGTCCAGCAGGTCCAGTCGCTGGGACAGGTAGGCGATGCGGCCGTCGGCGCGGGTGGTCGTGCCGGCGTCGGGGAGCAGCTCGCCCTGGATCACCCGCAGCAGCGTGGACTTGCCCGCCCCGTTGGGGCCGGTCAGTGCGATGCGCTCGGGGCCACGGATGTCGAGGTCGACGCCGCTCCCCGCGAAGAGGTCCCGCACGCGGATGCCCTCGCCGACGAACACGGTGCGCCCGGCAGGCACGCGGGTGTCGGGCAGCTCCAGCACGATCTTCTGCTCGTCGCGCAGCGCTTGGCTCGCCTCGTCGAGCCGGGCGCGGGCCGCCCCGACGCGCGCGGAGTGGGTGCCGTCCGCCTTGCCCGCCGACTCCTGAGCACGCCGCTGCCGCGCTCCGGCGAGGATCTTGGGCAGGCCCGCGTCCTTGATGTTGCGCGCGGCGGTGCTCGCCCGGCGCGCGGCCCGCTCCCGGGCCTGCTGCATCTCCCGCTTCTCGCGTTTGACCTCCTGCTCGGCGTTGCGCACGTTCCGCTCGGCGACCTCCTGCTCCGCGGTCACGGCCTCGGTGTACGCGGTGAAGTTGCCGCCGAAGAAGCGGACGTCGCCCCGGTCGAGCTCGGCGATGCGGTCCATCCGGTCGAGCAGGGCGCGGTCGTGGCTGACCAGCAGCAGGCATCCGCCCCAGTCGTCGAGCACGTCGTAGAGGGCGCTGCGGGCGTCGAGGTCGAGGTTGTTGGTCGGCTCGTCGAGCAGCAGGACGTCGGGCCGCTTCAGCAGCTGACCGGCCAGTCCGAGGGAGACGACCTGGCCGCCGCTGAGGGTGCCGAGCCGCCTGTCGAGCGCGACGTCGCCGAGCCCGAGCCGGTCGAGCTGGGCGCGGGTGCGCTCCTCGACGTCCCAGTCAGCACCGATCGTCGTGAAGTGCTCCTCGCTCGCGTCGCCGGCCTCGACGGCGTGCAGCGCCGCAAGCACGGGAGCGATCCCGAGCACCTCGGCCACGGTCAGATCGGCGGCGAACGGCAGCTCCTGCGGGAGGTACCCGAGTGCGCCATCGACGGTGACCGACCCGCCGGTGGGCCGCAGCTGCCCGGCGATCAGCTTGAGCAGCGTGCTCTTCCCGGCGCCGTTCGGCGCGACGAGGCCCGTACGGCCGCCGCCGGCGGTGAAGGACAGGTCCTGGAACACCGGCGTGTCGTCGGGCCAGGAGAAGGACAGGTGGGAACAGACGATCGACATGCGGCAGCCTTCACGAGCGATGAGGGTGAACGGGGAATCGGCGATGTGCTCCGGGATCACCCGGAGATGTCGTCGTCCCCTGCGCCTGCCACGAGACCGACCTTAACAGCCCGGCGATCCGGTGCCGACGAGCTCGGTGAGGAACCGGTCGATCTGGTCCTCCAGCGGTGCCCAGGGCTGGTCGGGCTGGTCGAGCGTGCTCCGGTCACACGGGCGTCTTCATGCCGGACGGATCGCGCGGCCCGGGCGGGGGTGTCGTGAGTCGGCGGCCCCCGCCACCGCCCCCGCCGCCTCCCGTCTCGACGGCGACGGCGACCGGGTGGGCCGGAGCGACCCTCGTGCCTGCGGCGGGCGCCTGCGCGATGATGACGCCGGTGGCCGGGAGGGGCTCGTCGGGGTCGGCCGCGACCACGACGACCCGCGCCTCGAACGCGAGCTCGTGCGCGTCGCTCACGTCCAGGCCGACCAGCGCCGGTACCAGGACCTTGTCCTCCCGCTCGCTCACCCTGCAGGTGTACCCGATTGATCCGGATCGGTCACAACGGACGTTCTCGCCCCGTCAGCGCAGCGACCGGAAGAAGTCCCGCACGTCCGCGACGAGCAGTTCCGGCTCCTCGAGCGCGGCGAAGTGCCCGCCGCGGTCGACGTCGGTCCAGCGCACGATCGTGGCCGACTGCTCCGAGTACCGGCGGATGCCGATGTCGTGGGCGAACACGATCACACCGGTCGGCACCCCGGAGTTCGCCCTCGGCTCCCAGTCCCCACCCTGCGCGTAACCGACGTAGGCGGCCGAGCCCGCGGTGCCGGTGAGCCAGTAGAGCATCACGTTGGTGAGCAGCCGGTCCCGGTCGACGATCTCGTCGGGCAGGACGTGCCGCGGGTGGGTCCACTCGCGGAACTTGTCCATGATCCACGCCAGCAATGCGACGGGGGAGTCGACCAGCCCGTAGCCCATGGTCTGCGGGCGCGTCGACTGGATCGCGATGTAGCCGAACTCCTCCCGCATGAACGCCTCCACCCTGGCCACACGGTCGCGCTCGAGGTCGGTGAGCGAGGCGCGCTCCTCGTCGGGCATCGGGAGCGGGGGCAGGTTGTCGGCGCTGCCGTTGACGTGCACGCCGATCACCCGGTCCGGCGCGACCCGGCCGAGCTCGGCGGACACCCCGGACCCGATGTCCCCGCCCTGCGCCGCGAACCGCTCGTACCCCAGCCTGCGCATGAGCTCCGCCCACGCCCGTGCGATGCGGTTCGTGGTCCAGCCGGTGTCCGTCACCGGGCCGGAGAACCCGAACCCGGGCAGCGCCGGGATCACCACGTGGAACGCGTCGGCCGGGTCGCCGCCGTGCGACACGGGGTCGGTGAGCGGGCCGATCAGGTCGAGGAACTCCACGATCGACCCGGGCCAGCCGTGGGTGAGGACCAGCGGCAGCGCGTCGGGCTCGGCCGACCGCACGTGCAGGAAGTGGATGTTCTGCCCGTCGATCGTGGTGCTGAACTGCGGGATCGCGTTCAGCTCCTTCTCGGCCGCGCGCCAGTCGTAACCGGAGCGCCAGTGGTCCGCCAGTGCGCGCAGCCACGCCGTCGGCACGCCGGTGTCCCAACCGTCGCCGGGGAGCGGGGCCGGCCAGCGGGTGGCGTCGAGCTTCGCGGCGAGCTCGTCCAGAGCTGCCTGCGGGACGTCGATGCGGAAGGGGCTGATCTCGTCGCCGAAGGTCATGGGATCGACACTAGAGCCCGGTTAGGACAGCTCCGGTCCTAACCGGAAGGGATACTTCCTCGCATGTTGGAGACCTCCGCGCGCCTGCTCCGCCTCCTGTCGCTCCTGCAGATGCCGCGCGAGTGGGCGGGGGCCGAGCTCGCCGAACGCCTCGACGTCGACGTGCGCACCGTGCGGCGCGACGTCGACAAGCTGCGCGCGCTCGGCTACCCGGTGCACGCCGCACGCGGGCTGGCCGGCTACCGCCTCGGGGCGGGCAGCACGCTGCCCCCGCTACTGCTCGACGACGAGGAGGCGGTGGCCGTCGCGGTCGGGATGCGGACCGCGGCGAGCGGCGGCGTGGCCGGCATCGAGGAGTCCTCGCTCCGGGCACTGACCAAGCTCGAGACCGTGCTGCCGTCCCGGCTCCGGCACCGCGTCGAAGGGCTGAGCGCCGTGACCGTGACCATCCCGCCGGGTGCCGCGACCGTGGACCCCGACGTGCTGATGGCCGTGGCGGCCGCGGCCCGGGCGCACGAACAGCTGCGGTTCGACTACCGCAACCAGGACGGCGGCGAGACACTGCGGCGCACCGAGCCCCACCGGCTCGTGCACGCAGGGCGGCGCTGGTACCTGCTCGCGTGGGACCTCGACCGCGGCGACTGGCGCACGTTCCGGGTCGACCGCATGCGCCCGCGCATCCCGACCGGTCCCCGGTTCGTCCCGCGCGAGCTGCCCGAGGATCTTCCCGGACACGTCGGGCGCGGAATCACCACGCGCGCCTACCGCTACCGGGCCCGCTTCACGCTGCACGTCCCGATCACGGTTGCCGCCGACCGCATCGCGCCGACGGTCGGCACCTTGCAGGCGATCGACGAGCGGTCCTGCACGCTGCACGCGGGCTCGGACTCCCTCGACGAGCTCGCCCTCCACGTCGGGCTCTTCGGCTTCCCGTTCGAGGTGCACGAGCCCCCTGAGCTCGTCGCGCACGTCCGGGAGCTGGCGGTGCGCCTCGCTGCGGCCGCCGATCGGCCGTAAACCTGGCACCACCCTCGTCCCGGATGCCTGCACCGGTGAAACGGCGGCGTCGACGCGGTGAGGTCGACCCGTGCTGCTGGTGCTGCGGATCTGGTCGCTCGTGCTCGGCGTCGGGTTCGTCGTCGTGGGTGTGTTGCGCATGGTCCCGATCCCGGACCTCGCGCCCTTCGCGCAACCCGAGTACGTCCACGGTGCATTGCACCTCGTCTCCGGGGCGGCGTTCGTGCAGTGGGGCGCACGCCGGCCGGCGCCCCGGGTCGTCGCGGTGCTCGGCCTGTCGTGGGTGGTGCTCGGGCTCGTCGCGCGGTTCGGGCTGCTCGACCACACCGACGCACTGGTGCACATCGGCACCGGCGCCGTGTCGGTCGGGCTCGCCGTCGCGGTCCGGCGATGAGGATCGACCGGATCGGGCCGGGCGCCACCGTCGCGCTGCCGGTGCTGAACGGCGTGCTCTGGGCGGCGTCGCCACCGCCCGGCGACGGCCGTCAGGTGGTGGGGGAGGCCGCAGGCTCCACCGCGGTGCTGCTCTTCGCGGTCGCCCTCGTGCTGGCCACCCGGGCGCGGTGGCTCGAGCGCTTCTTCGGTGGGCTGGACCGGATGTACCGGACGCACCGCCGCGCCGGTCGCCTACCTCCACACCCTCCTGCTCGCCCGGTTCGTCCGGCCCCGGCGCGCCTACGTGGTGCGCGCGGTACGCAGGCTCGACCCGGCGACGGTGGAGGTCGTCCTGTCCCCGCGCGGGACGCGCAGGCTCGCGTTCCGCCCCGGCCAGTTCGCCTTCGTGACGTTCCACCAGCGCGGTCTGCGCGAACCGCACCCGTTCACGGTGACCAGCGCCCCCGCCGACGAGACGCTGCGGCTCACGATCCGGGCGGCCGGGCGCTTCACCGCCCGGGTGCACCGCGAGCTCGGACCCGGCAGGCGGGCCACCGTGGAGGGCGGCTACGGGATGCTGGGTCACGCCGGCGGGCGGGCGCGCCAGATCTGGGTGGCGGGAGGCATCGGGATCACGCCGTTCCTCAGCCGGTTGCGCGCGGGCGGGCCCGACCGTCCTGTTGACCTCTTCTACGTCGTGCGCCACCGCGAGGACGCCCTGTTCCGGAGCGAGCTCGAGAGCCACCCGGGGGTGCGCGTGCACCTCGTCGTCACCTCGGAGTCGGGCCGTCCGACCGCCGGGCGGATCCGGCCACCGTGGGCCGGCCGGCGGACGTCGACGTCCACCTGTGCGGGCCGGAGTCCATGACGACCGGCCTGGCCGCCGGGTTCCGCAGGCTGGGAGTGCCCCCGGCTGCGATTCACCTCGAGCCGGCCGCGTTCCGCTGAACCCCGAGGAACGCGAGCACCGCCAGCACCCGGCGGTGGTCGTCCGGTGCGGGCGGCAGGTCGAGCTTCGTCAGGATCGAGTTGACGTGCTTGGCCACCGCGGCCTCGGTGACGACGAGCCGGCGCGCGACGGCCGCGTTCGACCGTCCCTGCGCGATGAGCGCCAGCACCTCGCGCTCCCGCGGGGTGAGCGCGGCGACCGGCGAGCGGGTGAGCAGCCGGCGTACGACCTCCGGGTCGAGCACGGTGCCACCACCCGCCACCTCCCTCACCGCCGACGCGAACTCCGCCACGTCGCCGACCCGGTCCTTGAGCAGGTAGCCGATGCCGCGCCCGCTGCGGACCAGCTCCGCGGCGCAGCCCTGCTCGACGTGGTGAGAGAGCACGAGCACCGGGAAGCCGGGCCTGCGCCTGCGCAGCTCGAGCGCGGCGACGAGGCCCTCGTCGGTGAACCGGGGCGGCATCCGCACGTCGGTGACCGCGAGGTCCGGGGCTTCGCGCTCGACCGCGGCGATCAACGCGTCCGCGTCGCCGACCTCGGCGGCCACCTCCCAACCGGACCGCCGCAGGATGTGGGCGAGCCCGTCGCGCAGCAGCACCGAGTCCTCGGCGATCACCGCGCGCACGGCAGCTCCGCGGTGAGCACGGTGGGCCCGCCCTGCGGGCTGTGCACGCGCAGCCGGCCGCCGAGCAGCGCCACCCGCTCCGCCAGGCCGGACAGCCCCGTTCCCCCGTGCGGGTCGGCGCCGCCGCGTCCGTCGTCGCCCACCTCGACGTGCAGCACACCCGCCCGCTGCGTGCACCGCACCCAGGCCCGACCGGCCCCGCTGTGCTTGGCGACGTTCGCGACCGCCTCCGTGGCGACGAACCACGCCGCCGCCTCGACCTCCGCGGGCGGCCGGGCGCGCAGGGCGACTGCGACGTCGAGGGGGACGGCGGACCGCTCGGCCAGCGCGGCGAGCGCCGGACCCAGGCCCTCGCGCGGGTGCAGACCGTGCACCAGCTCCCGCAGCTCGGCGAGCGCCAGCCGGGCCTGGTCGTACGCGCGATCGAGCTGGGCTCGCACGGCAGGCGCGTCCTCCTCGACGCGTGCGACCCCCAGCGCCATCGTGACGGCGGTGAGCCGCAGCTGCGCGCCGTCGTGCAGGTCGCGTTCGATCCGCCTCCGCTGCGCGTCGAGCAGCGCACCGACCGCGGGACGTCGGGTGAGCGTGGCGGCCAGCCGGGCGAGCACCGGGAGGAACAGCAACGCGGTGACGCCGAGGCCGACCTGTGCGAGCGGCGGACGAGGGCCGAACCAGCCGGTCTCGAACGGCGCGGTCTGCGGGATCACGGCCAGGACCAGCGACCCGGCCAGCGCGACGAGGTCCACCACGAGCAGCAGCCCGACGGCGGCGGTGACCCATGCCTGCAGCACCGAGCACCCGATCCGCAGGCTGGTCACGGGGGCGGACGGTAGCGCCATACCGGATGGCTCCGCGGTAAGGAAAGCCCCCCTTTCGGGCCGAGAAGCCGATAGCGTCCGCCCCCGTGCAGCTGCATCCACTCGGACCGATGCCGGCGACTCCCGACGAGGCCGCGGCGGAGCAGGAGCGGCTGCGCCCGCTCGTCGACACCACCGGCCCCGGCCCCTCGGATCTGCGCACGGTGGCCGGCATCGACGTGGCGCACCGCGACGGCACCGACGACGTCGTGGCCGCGGTCGTCGTGCTGGACGCCGTCAGCCTGCGACCGGTCGAGACCCGCACGGCGTGTGGCCGCGCCGGCCACCCTTACGAGCCCGGCTTCCTCGCCCTGCGCGAGCTGCCCGCCGTCAGCGCGGCGCTGGAGGCGCTGGAGCGCGTCCCCGACCTGATCGTGTGCGACGGCGCGGGCGTCGCGCACCCGCGCCGCTTCGGCCTCGCCTGCCACGTCGGGCTGCTCACCGGCGTGTCGACCATCGGCGTGGCGAAGTCGCCGCCGATGCCGTTCGAGATGCCGAAGCCTGCGCGCGGCTCGTGGACTCCGCAGGTCGACGGCGACGAGGTGGTCGGGAGGGCGCTGCGCACGCAGCACGGTGTGCAGCCGGTGTTCGTGTCGGTGGGCCACCGCATCGGGCTCGACGCCGCGTGCGACCAGGTGCTGCGGCTCGCCCGCCACCGCCTGCCGGAGACCACCCGCCGAGCGGATCGGCTGGCCCGCGATGCGGCGTTGCGGTTGTAGCACGCTGTCGTGCTGCTTCGGCACGATGGGACGGTGGACGACGAACTGGATGCGGTGCTCGGCGCGGTCGGGCCGCGGTTGCGGGCCATCCGCAAGCGCCGCGGCCTGACGATCACCGACGTGGCGGCGACGACCGGGATCTCGGCGAGCACGCTGTCCCGGCTCGAGAGCGGGGGACGCAGGCCGAACCTGGAGCTGCTCCTGCCGCTCGCGCGCGTGTACGGCGTGCCCCTCGACGAGCTCGTCGGGGCGCCGCAGACCGGCGACCCGCGCGTGCACTTCCGTCCGGTGCGCCGGCACGGGATGACCCACATCCCGCTGAGCAGGCGCGCCGGCGGGGTGCGGGCCTTCAAGATGATCATCCCGGCTCGCACGGACGACCCCGACCCGAAGGCCCACGAGGGGTACGAGTGGCTCTACGTCCTCGACGGCAGCCTCCGGCTCCTGCTCGGCGACAACGACCTCGTGCTCGGCCCGGGCGAGGCCGCGGAGTTCGACACGCACGTCCCGCACTGGCTCTCCTCCGCAGGCCCCGGCCCGGTGGAGCTCCTGGTGTTGTTCGGTGCACAGGGGGAGCGGGCCCACCTGCGCGTTCGGCCGCGCGTCACCGCGCGGTGAGGAACTCCTTCACCGCTGCGGTCTGCGCCGGCAGGAGGTGCCCGATACCGGGGAGGACCCGGACCGTGGCCGAGGGCACGAGCCGCGAGAGCCGCGCGGCCGTGCGGGGCGTGTCGATGAACGCGTCGCGGGCGCCGAGGACCGCCAGTACGGGCATGGTCGCGCGGCGCAGTGCGGCGTCGTCGACCACAGGTACGGGCTCGCGCCGGTAGCGGTAGTGCCGGGACAGGAGCCGGACGAACTCGGCCGATCCGCGCTGCCTGCGCACCTCCGGCCCCAGGAACAGCTCCATCGACTTCTGCTCCCCCCACTCGCCGAACGGCTTCACGAGCACGGCGCCGAGCAGCCCGGCGACCTTCGGTCTGGCCACGCCGGCCGGGGTCAGCAGGGCCAAGCGGTCCACGCGCTCCGGGTGTCTAGTGGCGAAGTCCAGCGCCAGCCACCCGCCCAGCGAGACCGCTACGACGGAACCGTGCGCGACGCCGAGGGCGTCGAGGACGTCGCCGAACCAGAGCGGGTAGGCCCCGGACGGCAGAGGAGGGCGAGCCGGGGCGCTGAGGCCGGGCTCACCGATGAGGTCCACCGCGTACACCCGGAAGCGCTCGGACCACGCCGCCACGTCGCCGGCCCACATCAGGGCGTTCGACCCCGAGCCGTGCAGGAGCACCAGCGCCGGGGCGCCCGGCGGGCCCGACACGACGACGAACGTCTCGCCCTCGCGCGTGGGGACGCGCAGGTGCTCGGCGGGCACCGGCCAGGCCGCGAGCAACTCCCGGTACCGCTGCTCGATGGCGCGGGCGCCGTCGGCAGATGTGTAGATGGCTGTCACGACCGGTCCTCCAACAGCGCGCCGACGAGCCGGAGCAGCTCAGCGGTGCTCTCCGGCCCGCCGAGAACGATGATCTTCATTCGCGACTTCCCCTCGTCGTAGGCCATCTCGACGCGCAACCGCCCGTCGTCGTGAACGCCGCCCCCCGCGCTGCTCGTGACGAGCGTGCTGACGCGATCCACCAGTGCGCGGTCGGCGTCGTCGATCTGGACGATGCTCGACACCTCGACCGCCGCCCCTCTCCGCGGCGGCGTCACGGCCCGCCCGGTGAACGCCTCCAGGGCGCCGGCGTCGATCCGGTACTGCCGGCCGACGCGGACGGCGTCGAGGCGGCCGTCGCGCACGTAGCTCCGCACGGTCTTCACGTGGAGCCCGAGCAGCGCCGCGACCTCCTCGACGGAGTACAGCTTTGTCATCTCACGTTCCCTCAAATGGCCTTGTTGAGAGAACAATAGCGTACTTGAAGGCAGTTCTGTGCCGCTGTCGGATTCGGGCACCGCCGGTTCGTCTCCAGGGCATGAGTTCCTCGAGCGGAAGGACGGCCATGGACGCGATGCAGCAGTACGGGCGCGCGCAGGACGCTTTCGAGACGGTGTTGGCCGCGGTGCGGCCGGACCAGTGGGACGCCCCGTCGGCCTGCACCGAGTGGACGGTGCGGGACGTCGCGGGGCACGCCATCTGGGGGCAGCGCCAGATGCAGGCCTGGGCGACCGGGGCGGACTACGCGGACAGGCGCGGGGCGCCGGGTGCGCCACGTCCGGGTGACCTGGCCGGGTCCGACCCGGTCCCGGTCTGGCGGTCCGCGCGTGCCGAGTCGGTGGCGACCTTGACCCCCGACGCGCTGGCCCGCACGACGTCGATCACGGGCTTGGGCGAGGTCCCGCTCGGCGCGATCGTGACGCTGGTGATCACCGACCTCGTGACGCACACCTGGGACATCGGGCACGGGCTCGGCACGGACGTGCGGCTCGACCCGGAGCTCGTCACGGTCGCGTTCGACTGGGCACGCTCCAACGTGGTCCGTCGCCCCGGCTTCTTCGGGCCCGAGCTCGCGCCGCCCGCGGGCAGCGACGAGCAGACCAGGATGCTGGCCTTCCTGGGGCGGGCGCCGTGGCAGGACGTGAGCGAGCGTGCGAGCTCACCATCACTCAGCACGTCCAGCTGATGCGGTCCTCGATGATGGCGCGCTGAGCGGGGTTCGCGGTGAGGTCGAGCGCGCGGCGGTCGGCCTCCCGCGCCTCCTCGGGCGCACCGAGCGCCCTGAGCAGCTCCGCGCGGGTGGCGTGCAGGAGTGGGTACCGGTCGAGGTGCTCGGCGAGCGCGTCCACCTCCTTCATCGCCGCCTCGGGGCCGGCGTGGTAGCGCAGGGCGATCGCGCGGTTCAGCCGGGTCACCGGTGACGGGGCCACGGCGAGCAACATGTCGTAGAGGACGACGATCTGCGCCCAGTCGGTGTCCTCCCACCGCGGGGCCTCCGCGTGGCAGGCGACGATCGCGGCCTGCAGCTGGTACGGCCCGGGGCGGCCGGACGCGGCGGCGCGGGCGATGAGCTGGCCCGCCTCGGCGATGGCGGCGTGGTCCCACCGGCTCCGATCCTGGTCGGGCAGCAGCACGATGCGCCCTCCCGCGTCGAACCGGGCGCAGGCGCGGGCCTGGTGGAGCCGGATCAGCGCGAGCAGCCCGATGACCTCGGGTTCGCGGGGCAGGGTCCAGACGAGCGAGGACGCCAGCCACTCGGCGTCCTCGGCCAGCCGCCGCGACCAGGCCCCGTCACCCGTCGAGGACAGGTATCCCTCGTTGTAGAGCAGGTAGACGACCGTGAGGACCTCGTTCAGCCGCTCCGGCAGCTCCGCGTCCGGCGGGATGCGGTACGGGATGGCCGCGTCGGTGATCTTGCGTTTGGCCCGGGTGATCCGCTGCGCCACCGTGCTCTCCGGCACCAGGAACGCCGCGGCGATCTGGGGCGTCGTCAGCCCGCAGATCGTGCGCAGGGTGAGCGCGACCTGCGCCTGACGGGGGAGCGCGGGGTGGCAGCAGGTGAACAGCAGCCGCAGCCGGTCGTCCGGCTCCTCCCGGGCCGGCCACTGCAGCTGCGTGAGCTTCTCCCGGTAGCGGGCCTGGCGGCGCAGCACGTCGAGCCCGCGGTTGCGGGCGACGGTGAAGAGCCACGCGTCCGGCCGGTCCGGGACGCCCTCGACGGGCCACCGCCGCAGCGCGGTCTCGATCGCGTCCTGCACGAGGTCCTCCGCGGCGGAGAAGTCCCCGAGCAGGTGCACCAGCGACGCGGCGAGCCTGCCGGCGTGATCCCGCACCACGCGGGCCAGCTCGTCGTGCGGACGACCGACGTCGTCACACATCCGCCGGCCGGATCTCGATGACCGGGCACCCGGGCCAGGAGCGGGCCATCGCCAGCGCCTCGTCCAGGTCGGCCACCTCGGCCTCGACGAACCCGGTGACGATCTCCTTGCCCTCGACGAACGGCCCGTCGGTCACCTCCGCGTGACCGTCGACCTTGCGCATGGTGGTGGCGGTGTGCGCGGGCAGCAGGTGGACGTGGTGGGTGATCCGCGCGGCGTTCTCGGCGAACCAGCGCCCCACCTCGTCGTAGGCCGCCTGGCGCTCCTCGTCGCTCATGGCGGCCAGGTACTCGGCGTATTGCGGGGGCTCGGCGAACATCAGCACGTACTTCATCTCGCTCCCTCCTCCGGGACACCCCATCGACGTTCGGGAGCGCCGCCGTTTCGACATCCTGGCCCTACGCCGCCCCGGCGACGGGCAGGCCCGCGAGCCGCCACTCGAGCATCCCGTCGGCCAGGCGGACCGCGCGCCTGCCCTCGGCCTCGAGCAGGCGCACGGCGTCGTGGGCGAGCACGCAGTACGCGCCGCGGCAATAGGCGACGACCTCGACATCGGCCGGCAGCTCGGACAGCCGGACGGGCAGCTCGTCGACGGGGATCGACACCGCACCCGGAATGTGCCCGGCGGCGAACTCCTGCCAGGGCCGTACATCCAGGACCACGACCTCGCCTGCCTCGACCCGGCGCAGCAGCTCCTCGCGATCGACGTGTTCGGTGTCCTCCCCGTCGTCGATGCCGAGGTATCGCGTCCGCGCCGCCTCGACGTCGGGCAGGCGCGCCGCGGCGACGGAACGCAGGTGCGCGAACAACGCGGCCACGTCGGTGTCCGCGAGCCGGTACCGGATCGTGGTGCCATCCCGGCTGGTCGCCACCAGCCCGGCCCGCTTCAACGTCTGCAGGTGCGCCGACGTGGTGGTCAGCCCGAGCCCCGCCGCCGAGGCGAGAGCGGCCACGCCGCGCGGCGCCTGTGCGAGCAGGTCGAGCAGCTCCAGCCGTTTCCCGCTGCCCATCGCCTTGCCCACCCGGGCCAGCTGGTCGAACAGCTCCGACTTGCGCCCGGCGTCGCCCATGGACTCCTCCAATGATCCGTGGAATAGTCTAGTGCCCCCGCCGGAAGTCCGTTGGGTTAGTCGGTGGATTCAAGTTCTCGCTGGGTGCGCCGGTCGGCGGCGCTCGTACCGGGCGTACTCGGGCCGTCGGCCGGTCGTGGGCTTGGGCCGCCGAATCATTCGGCGGACTTCCGGCGGGGGCACTGGGAAGGCGCGGGTGAGCGCGCCATGCCCTGCAGCGCGGGAGGGCGGCATGAGCGACACCACGACGGCCGGATCCGCCAGCACCGTCGGACCGACGGCGATCGTCGACGAAGGGCTGGGCAACTCCTGCTACCTGGTCGATCTCGGCGACGGCGGGGCGCTGGTGGTCGACCCCCCGCGGGACCTGCGGGGGGTGCGCGCCGCGGCCCACGAGGCGGGGCTGCGGATCAGGTTCGTCGCCGACACCCACCTGCACGCGGACTTCCTCTCCGGCGCCGTGCAGCTCGCTCATGACGACGGTGCGTCCGTAGTGGCATCCGCTGCCGGGTGCCGGGAGTTCGCGCACGTCGGGCTCGACGACGGGGCCGAGGTCGATCTCGGCGGACTGTGGCTGACCGCGCTCGCCACCCCGGGCCACACCGACGAGCACCTGTCGTTCCTGCTGTCCGACGGTGCCCGACCGGTGGGCGTGTTCACCGGCGGGTCGCTGATCGTCGGGTCGGCCGCGCGAACCGACCTGCTCGGACCGGAGCGCGCGGAAGACCTGGCGCGATCGCAGTTCGCGTCCCTGCGACGGCTCTCGCGACTGCAGGCGGACACGGCGGTGTGGCCGACCCACGGGGCGGGCTCGTTCTGCTCGGCCCCACCCGGGGCCGAGCGGACGTCGACCATCGGCCGGGAGCTGGCCACGAACCCACTGCTCGCCATTGACGACGAGGACCGCTTCGTCGAGCGGCTACTGGGTTCGCCGGGCAGCTACCCGCACTACTTCGCGAGGCTGGCCGAGATCAACCGCCGAGGGCCGTCCGTGCTCGACACCGCCGCGACGGGACGGCTCACCGCGCTCCCCGTGCCGGAGGTGCGGCGGCAGTGCGCCGACGGCGCGTTCATCGTCGATGTCCGTCCGGTGTCCGACTACGCCCGCGCACACATCCCCGGCTCGATCTCGATCCCGCTGCGCGCCCAGTTCGCCACCTGGCTGGGCTGGCTCGTCCCCGCCGACGTCCCCGTGGTCGTCGTGCGGGGCGACGATCAGGATCCCGCCGACCTGGTGTGGCGGGCGGTGAATATCGGGGTCGAGCGGCTGGTCGGGGAGCTGCACGAGGGGCTCGCCGCCTGGACCGCGGCCGGGCTGCCCACGGCGAGCGTCGGGCTGGTGCGCCCCGGGGAGATCGACGCGAACCGGCGGGTGCTCGACGTCCGCCAGGACGCCGAGTTCGCCGCAGGCCACCTGCCGGGCGCCCTGCACGTCGAGCTCGGCGCACTCGCGCGGGACGCGGGGGACCTGATCGACACGCCCACGCTGGTGACCTGTGGGCACGGGGAACGCGCCGCGGGAGCGGCAAGCATTCTCGAACGCGCCGGGCACCACGACCTGGCCGTCCTCGTCGGCGGCCCCGCCGACTGGGCCGAGGCCACCGGTAGGGAGCTGGAAACGGGGTCGTGACCGGGCGGCCTCCGCGGTTGGGGCTGCGGGAGAACCTCGCCCAGTTCGTGCTGCTGGTCGCCGTCAACGCCCTGGTGGGCGGCATGTACGGGCAGGAACGGACGGTGCTGCCCCTGCTGGCGGAGACCGAGTTCGGGCTCACCCGCTACAGCGGCGTGCTGACCTTCATCCTGGCGTTCGGCGCCACGAAGGCCGTCGCGAACTACGCGGCCGGCGCTCTGTCCGATCGCTTCGGCCGCAAACCCGTGCTGGTCGGCGGCTGGCTGATCGCACTTCCCGTGCCGCTGCTGCTGATGTGGGCGCCCAGCTGGGGCTGGGTGATCGCGGCCAACGTCCTGCTCGGGCTCAACCAAGGCCTGACCTGGTCCACCACCGTGGTCATGAAGATCGACCTCGTCGGGCCGGCCCGGCGTGGGCTGGCGATGGGCCTCAACGAGGCAGCCGGGTACGTCGCCGTCGCGGCGACCGCGCTGGCCACCGGTTACATCGCCGCCCGGGCCGGACTGCGGCCCGAGCCGTTCTTCCTCGGCGTCGCCTTCGCCGCGCTCGGGCTCGGCCTGTCCACGCTGCTCGTGCGGGAGACCCGCGACCACGCCCGTCTCGAGGCGGCGAACCACGTCGGACGCGCGGACGGGCGGCACGCGCACCTGCACGCCGGCCTGCCGAGCCGGCAGATCCTCGCCCAGGTCAGCTACCGCGAACCGGCGCTGTCCGCGGCGAGCCACGCCGGCATGGTCAACAACCTGATGGACGGCGTGGCGTGGGGGCTGCTCCCGCTGCTGTTCGCCCGCGCCGGGCTGCCGGTCGCGCAGATCGGTGTGCTCGCGGCGCTCTACCCGGCCGTGTGGGGATTCGGCCAGCTCGCCACCGGCGCGCTGTCGGACCGGACCGGCCGCAAACCGCTCATCGTCACCGGGCAGTTCCTGCAGGCCGCCGCCCTCGCCCTCGTCGCGATCGGCGACTCCTTCCCCGTGTGGGCCGTCGCGGTCGTCCTGCTCGGAGCGGGCACCGCCCTGGTCTACCCGACCCTGCTTGCCACGATCGGCGACGTCGCCCACCCCGCGTGGCGGGCCCGCGCGGTGGGGGTCTACCGCCTGTGGCGTGACGGGGGGTTCGTCGTCGGGGCTCTGGTGGCCGGGCTGATCGCCGACGCCTACGGCCTCACCGCCGCCGTCTGGGCCGTCGCCGCGCTGACCACCGCGTCCGGGATCGGGGTCGCGGTGCGCATGTACGAAACCCACACGCCCGTGCCGGGAAGATCCCGCTGACGACGCCCGCGTGCAGCCACTCACGCGCTGGCCGCGCCGTCGAGTTCCGCGAAGGGGATGGGGCAGGCCGGGTCGCACGAGCATTCGGCGAGGTCGCTGCAGTCCGCGGCGAGCACGGCGGTGAGCGTGGCGCGGACCTGCGTCAGGTGGTCGATCTTCGCGTCGACCTCGGCCAGCTTGGCGGTCGCCGCTGCGCGCAATCCCGGGCGCGGGCCGCGGTGGGAGCCGACCTCGATCAGCTCGCCGATCTCGGTGAGCGTGAACCCCAGTCGGGCCAGCCCGCGGATGACCCGCAGCGCCGTGACCGCCTGCGAGTCGTACTCCCGGTGCCCGCCCAGGCTGCGCCGCGGCGTGGGGAGCAGGCCGCGGCGCTCGTAGTAGCGCAGCGTCTGCACGTTCACGCCTGCCTCCCTCGCGAGCTGCCCCGAGCGCAGGGTCGTGCTCATGCGGACTCCCTCGGCGCACGGGCGCCCTCGGCCCGGCGGGCGAGGCCGTCCAGCACGGCGATCCGGGCTGCCGGCACCTGCACGTCCAGCACCAGGTCGTCCGTCGACGCCGTGAGCCGGAAGCCGAAGAACGAGCAGCAGGAGGACTCGCGGGCGACCAGATCTCGCACCGCCGATGCCGTCACGGCGCTACCGTCGAGGATCAACCGGAGCCGCTCGGGCGCCGGTCGCTCCACCCTGTTCAGGGCGGTGGCGAACACGGCGTCGAACTCGGCCGCCCGCAGGGGCTGCTCCTCGGTCGGCAGCGTGCAGGCGTCGACCGCCACCCAACCATCGCTCGCGCTCATCGCACCCACCTCCTGCCGGGGCCCGCCGATTGGGCCGTGCACCCACGCTAAATCCGTACCTGGGTACCGGATGCAAGTGTTCCGGCGAACCGTGGAACCGGCAGGGCTGAGCTACCGCGGTGAGGGCGGCCCGCCGCACCCGCGGTCCCGTGGATGACGCCGGCCGAGCGGCTCAGCGCCCGGTCCCGTTGACGGCGATGTCGAGGCGCAGCAGCGGGCGGGGCCAGGTGATCCGGCCGGTAGGCGGGATCTCACCCACCCGGACCGCGCCGACCGATCGGTAGAAGCCCTCCGACGGCGGGTGCGACACGATGTGGAGACGCTCGACGCCCATCTCCCTGCTGATCGCGACGACGTCGTCCATCAAGGCGCGGCCGATGCCGTGACCCTGCCGGTCGTCGGCCACGAACATGAAGTCGAGCTCCGCCTCGCCCGCCACCCCGCGGCCCGGCACCAGCAGGCTGGCGAACCCGACGATCCCGCCCTGGTCGTCGACGCACACCCGCGTCGGGTTCGCGGCCAGGTAGGCGTCGTCGATGAGCTGCGGCGCGACCATCACGCGGTACTCGCCGTCGTAGGCGCCGGAGCCGCGCACCATCCGGGTCAACTCCGGCCCGTCCGTCGACCAGGCATCGCGGATTCGGAGGGGTGCGGTCGAGTCCATACCCACATCATGCCCTATAGGGGTATAGGGCACTAGGCGCCGGGCTTGCCGGCGACGACGCGCTCGACGATCCCCAGCCTGAACCGCTCCTGCTGCTCGATCACGAATCCCTGGTCGCGCACGTGGAGGACCGGCCGGCGGCGGAAGTGCTCCCCGCCGGTCGGGATCGTCACCAGCTCGAGCATCCGCTGGAGCAGCCGCGCCGGCGCGGACGTGCTGACGACGTGATCGGCCAGGCGCAGCCGCCCGCCGGGCCGCAGCACTCGCCACATCTCGGCGATGGCGCGGCGGTCGTCGGGGATGGCGCACAGCGCGAACGTGCACACCACCGTGTCGAAGGCGGCGTCGGGGAACTCCAGCCGGTGCGCGTCGCCGACCTGCAGGGAGACCGTGCGGCCGCTCGTGGCGGCGCGGCGCCGGGCGTGTTCGAGCATCTCGGGGCTGAGGTCGACGCCGGTGATCGAGACGTCCGCGGGGTAACTGTCGAGGTTGAGGCCCGTGCCGATGCCCACCTCGAGCACGTCCCCGACCGCCCCGTGGCACACCCACTGCCTGCTGTCACCGAACACCTTGCGGTCGAGGAACGCCATCTGCCTGTCGTAGGAGCCGGCGTGCTTGTCCCAGTAGCGGCGCAGGCGCTCTGCCTCCGGTCCTCTCATGACGTGGCCTCGTCCTCCTCGGCGCAGCAGTCACATCCGTCCTCGTCGTCGAGCCGAACGGGTGGGCAGCAGGTCTCGCCGCGCAGGGCCTCGCGGCCCTCCCGCACGGCGACGGCGGCCAGCCCGAGCGCGACCACGGGGTCGGCCCACCACCAGCCGAGCGTGGCGTTCAGCACGAGTCCGACCAGGACCGCGGCCGAGAGGTAGGTGCACAGCAGGGTCTGCTTCGAGTCGGCCACCGCGCTGGCCGAGCCCAGCTCGCGCCCGGCGCGCCGCTGGGCCCATGACAGGAAGGGCATGATCACGACGCTGACGGCGACCAGCGCGATCCCGACGTCCGACCGCTCGGGTTCGTGCCCGCCGACGAGCGTGCGCAGCGCCTCGACCGTGACGTAGGCGGCGAGGACGAAGAACGACCCCGCGATGACCCGCAGCGCGACCTTCTCCCGTCGCTCGTGGTCCGGGCCGGCGAACTGCCAGGCGACCGCGGCGGCTGAACTGACCTCGATCACCGAGTCCAGGCCGAACCCGATCAGCGCGATCGACGAGGCGATCGTGCCCGCGGTGATCGCCACGACCGCCTCGATGACGTTGTAGGTGATCGTCGCCGCGACGAGCAGCCGGATGCGGCGCCGCAGCACGGCTCGACGATCGACGGCGATGCTCACGACGCCACCTCGGCCGGCGTCCCGTAGACGGGGCAGAGCGCCACCGCCGAGCCGGTCTCGGAGAGCAGCAGTTCCGCGCTGCGCAGGAGATCGATCAGCTCGGGGCGGGTGAGCGAGTAGAACGACTGGCGGCCCTCGACGCGGAAGTCGACCAGCCCGCAGTCGCGCAGGCAAGCCACGTGCTTGGACACCGTCGACTGTGCCAGCCCGAGCGCCCGGGTCAGGTCGACCACGCGGGCCTCCCCGTGCGCCAGCCGTCGGACGATCGCGAGCCGCGCCGGGTCGCCGAGCGAGCGGAACAGCGCGACCGCGGGGGTCAGATCCTGATCGCAACAATCGATCGCCACTCGGCGATGATAGCCCTATCCAGCGATGATCAGTGCCCGGCGCGTGGCATCACCGCGGTTCGCGTGCTCACGGGGGAGAGGTTGCCCTGACCGTCGTTCTGGCGCATGCTCTAAACCGTACACCAGTGTTCGACTTACAGGAGGTTCGGCGATGACCCGAGGCCGGTTGATGCTCGCCTTGCTCGCTTTCGCCCAGTTCATGCTGATCGTCGACATCACCGTCGTGCAGGTCGCGCTGCCGAGCATCGGGGTCGACCTCGCGCTGGGCCGCGAGGCGCTGACCTGGGTGGTGACCACGTACACCCTCGTCTTCGGCGGCCTGATGATCCTGGGTGGCCGCCTCGCCGACGTCCTGGGCGCGCGGCGCACCCTGCTCGTCGGGCTGACCGTCTTCACGGCGGCGTCCCTGGTGTGCGGCCTGGCCACGTCGGGGGGCGTTCTCATCGGGGCGCGGGCCGCGCAGGGCGTCGGTGCGGCGCTGCTGTCACCCGCGGCGCTCGCGATCATCACCACTTCGTTCCGCGGGAACGACCGCAGCCGCGCACTGGGCGTGTGGGCGGCGATCGGCGGCGCGGGGGCCGCGGCCGGCGTGCTGCTGAGCGGCCTGCTGACGGCCGGTCCGGGGTGGCAGTGGGTGTTCTGGGTCAACGTGCCGGTCGGCGTCGTGGTGCTGGCCCTGATCCCCGGCCTCGTCCGGCCGGACGGCACGGTCGGAGCTCGGCAGCCGGTCGACGTGCCGGGTGCCCTCGCGGTCACGGCGGCCACGGCCCTGTTGATCTACGGCGTCGTGCACGCGGGCGAGGCCGGGTGGGCTGCTCCGGTCACGGTGGGTGCGCTGCTCGCGGCGGTCATCGGCTACGCCGTGTTCGGCGGGATCGAGTCCCGGGTCGCGACGCCGTTGATGCGACCGCAGACACTCGCCCGCAGGCCGGTGGTCTCCGGCACGCTGCTCATGCTGGTGGCCACCGGGCTGATGCTGGGGCTGTTCTTCCTCACCTCGCTCTACCTGCAGCACGTCCGCGGCCTGGACGCGCTGGCCACCGGCCTGCTGTTCCTCCCGGTTGCGCTCGCGATCACCGCGGGTGCGCAGCTCGGGGCGCACCTGGTCGGGCGGGTCGGTGGCCGCGCCGTCGCGGTGGGTGGGTTGCTGCTCACGGCGCTGGGAGCGGCCGTGCTGACGCAGGCCCCGGCCGTCGACGGAGTGATCGCCGCCGTGCTACCCGGGTTCGTGCTGGCAGCCTTCGGGATCGGGCCGGTGTTCGTCGCGGCCACGACGACGACGCTCGCGAACGTGCCGCCCGACGAGGCGGGTGTCGCCTCCGGTGTGGTCAACACGTTCCACGAGCTCGGCGGGAGCATCGGCGTCGCGCTCGTCTCGACCGTCGCCGCGGTGAGCATCTCGGGCTCCGGTACGAGCGGGTTCACCAGCGGTTACGTGGTGTGCTCCGTGGTCGCCGCCGTCGCGGGCGTGGTCGCGCTGGGGCTCGTGCCCGGCGGGAAGCCGCACGCCGTGGCCGGGCACGGACACGGGGTGGCTCAGGGACACTGAGCTGGTGGCTGGGGACCCGATCAGCGAGAAGCCGCGGCGGCGCCGGGCCGACGCGGAGCGCAACGTGGCGGCGATCGTGGCGGCGGCCCGTGACCTGCTGTCCCGCGGAACGCTGCCGTCGATGGGCGAGGTCGCGGTGGCCGCCGGCGTGGGCCGGGTCACGCTCTACGCGCACTTCGCGTCCCGCGAGGTCCTCCTCGACGCCGTCGTCCGCCAGGTGATGGCGGAGACCGATCAGGTACTGACCGGTCTCCGCCTCGACGACGACCCGCCGCAGGTCGCGCTGGACCGGCTGGTCCGCACGTCCTGGCAGATCCTGGACCGTCAACGCACCGTGCGGTCCGTTGCGCTCGCCGAGCTCGGCCCCGAGGCCCTGCGCGAGCAGCACGACCGGGTCGCCCACCACGTCGAGCGCCTGATCGCACGGGGGAAGGACGACGGCGTGTTCCGCGCGGACCTGCCCGAGCCGTGGCTGGTGGCGGCCTTCTACGCCACGGTGCACGCCGCGGCCGACGAGGTCAGCGGCAGCCGGCTCGACGCACGGGTGGCGCCCGACGTGCTGGGCGCCACCCTGCGGTCGATCCTCGAGGTGGGCTAGCCGAGGAGCTGCCGCATCCGTTCGATCTCGGCGGTCTGCCCGCTGATGATCTGGGTGGCGAGCTGCTTGGCCTCCGCGTTCGCGCCGCCTGCCACCTCGCGCTCCGACTCGGCGACGGCGCCCTCGTGGTGCGCGATCATCATCTCGAGGAACGTCCCGTCGAACGTCGCGCCGGTTGCGGCCCCGAGCGAGTCCATGTCGGCCTGGGCCATCATCCCGTTGGAGTGGTCCATCCCCGAGTGGTCCATCCCACCTTCCACGGGCGGGGTGCCCCAGGCCGAGAGGAAGCCGTTCAGGGTGGCGATCTCCGGGTCCTGCGCCGCCCGGATCTGCTCGGCGAGCGCCTTCACCTCTGGGCTCTCCGCCCGCTGCAGCGCCATCTCCGCCATCGCCAGTGCCTGCTGGTGATGGGGGATCATCATCTGGGCGAAGCGGATGTCGGTGTCGTTGTGCTGCGCCCCGGCACCGGACGGGGCGGTGACCGGCGGCTGGATGGTGGCAGGAGCGGCGGCGGGCGTGGGGCTGCCCCCACCACAGGCGGACAGCGTGACGGACAGGACGAGCGCCGCGCCGGCCACGGCGGCACGGTTGGACCTGCGAATGGTGGACATGCGTGTTTCCTCTGCGGAAGAAGGGTCGGTGAGGAACGCGGGGCGAGCGCTCTCTACAGCCGGAACACGCAGAGGGAGAGGAACAGGGGCTGGGGTGGGGCGCGCGGTGGCGACCACCTCGACCGGATCAGGGCCGAGACGCCGCGAGTCCTGCCGCCCGCTGCGACGCCGAGCGCGTGCAGCACGATGCCGGCGAGCACCGTGAGCAGGATGAACGCGCAAGCCGCCATGTCGTCGTGGTGGTGGCGCGGGTTGCCGGACGAGGCGACCGTCTCCGGGCCGACGTCGGGCATCGCCATGGCGCTCTCGGCCGGCGCCGTCACGGAGTGGGAGTCGAGTGGGCTGATGTGCCCCGCCACCGGGTCCGTGGCCGCCACGCCGTGCATGGCGAGGAAGCCGGTGGCGGCCATGGCGAGCAGGACGAGGCGGACGATGCCCGCCGCGATTGCTCCCGTCCCGGTGTTCACCGCACCCCATGATGCCGCGACGGGGCCGGCCCGGGTGCACCGGGCCGACCCCGTCACGATCAGCGGAACCGGCGCAGCCGCAGACTGTTCGCCACGACGAACGCCGAGCTGAAGGCCATCGCCGCCCCGGCGATCATCGGGTTGAGCAGGCCGGCCGCCGCCAGCGGAAGGGCGGCCACGTTGTAGGCGAACGCCCAGAACAGGTTGCCCTTGATCGTGGCGAGCGTCCGGCGGGAGAGCCGGATCGCGTCGGCCGCGGCCCGCAGGTCGCCCCGGACCAGGGTGATGTCGCTCGCCTCGATCGCCACGTCGGTGCCGGTGCCCATGGCCAGCCCCAGGTCGGCCTGGGCGAGTGCGGCGGCGTCGTTGACCCCGTCGCCGACCATGGCGACGACCTTGCCCTCGTCCTGCAGCCGCTTGACCACGTCGACCTTGTCGGCCGGCAGGACCTCGGCCACGACCTCGCTGATGCCGACCTCGGCGGCCACGGCATGCGCTGCGGCCTCGTTGTCGCCGGTGAGCAGCACGGGGGTGAGCCCGAGCCCTCGCAGCTGTGCGATGGCCTCTGCCGACGTGGGCTTCACCGTGTCGGACACCACCAGGACCGCGCGAGCCGCGCCGTCCCACGCCACGGCGACCGCCGTGCGCCCGTCGGACTGCGCCGCCGCGAGGTGCGCGGCGAGGCCGGGGCCGAGCGGCTGGCTCCACTCCTCCAGCAGCGCCGGTCGGCCGACGAGCACGGCGTGCCCGTCGACGATCCCCTGCACCCCCAGGCCCTCGACGGCTGCGAACCCCTCGACGGCCGGGAGCGCTCCGACGCGGTCGCGGGCACCCCAGGCGATCGCCGCGGCGATCGGGTGCTCGGATGCGTCCTCCAGCGCGCCGGCGAGCCGCAGGACCTCGTCCTCGTCGACGCCGTCACCGGGGTGCACGGCGACGAGCTCCATCCGGCCGGTGGTGACGGTGCCCGTCTTGTCCAGCACGACGGTGTCGATCCGGCGCGTGGACTCCAGCACCTCGGGACCCTTGATCAGGATGCCCAGCTGGGCACCCCGGCCGGTGCCGACCAGCAGCGCGGTGGGCGTCGCGAGCCCCAGCGCACAGGGGCAGGCGATGATCAGCACCGCGACCGCGGCCGTGAACGCCGCCGCCGCACCGGCGCCCGTGCCGAGCCAGAACCCGAGGGTGGCGGCGGCGAGTGCGATCACGATCGGCACGAACACCCCGGAGATGCGGTCGGCGAGGCGCTGCACGGCTGCCTTGCCGTTCTGGGCGTCCTCCACCAGCGTCGCCATCTGCGCGAGCTGGGTGTCCGAGCCGACCCGGGTGGCGCGCACGACGAGCCGCCCGCCCGCGTTGACGGTGGCACCGACGACCGCGTCGCCGGGCCCGACCTCGACCGGCACCGACTCGCCGGTCAGCATCGAGGCGTCCACCGCCGAGGTGCCCTCGTCGACCACGCCGTCGGTGGCGACCTTCTCACCCGGCCGCACGACGAACCGGTCGCCCACGGCCAGCTGCTCGATCGGGATGCGCAGCTCGGCGCCGTCCCGCAGCACGGCGACGTCCTTCGCCCCCAGCTCGAGCAGCGCCCGCAGGGCCGCCCCGGCACGGCGCTTCGAGCGGGCTTCGAAGTAGCGGCCGGCGAGGATGAACGTGGTGACGCCGGCCGCCACCTCCAGGTAGATGTTTCCGGCGCCGTCGCTGGGCGAGATCGTCAGCTCGAAGGGGTGCGTCATGCCGGGCACCCCGGCCGTGCCGAACAGCAGGGCGTACAGCGACCAGGCGAAGGCCGCGAGCACGCCCATCGAGATCAGCGTGTCCATCGTTGCGGTGGCGTGGCGCAGGTTCGCCCACGCCGCCCGGTGGAACGGCCACGCCGCCCACGTGACGACCGGCCCGGCGAGCGCGAGGGAGATCCACTGCCAGTACGTGAACTGCCATGCGGGGACCATCGCGAGCGCGATGACCGGCACCGCGAGGACCGCGCTGGTGACCAGCCGGTTCCGCAGCGGGCTGGTGGGGTCGTCCTCGGGCGCTGTCTCCTCGCCGGGAGTTGCGGCCGGCCGGGGCAGCTCGGCGGTGTAGCCGGCCGCCTCGACCTGGGCCACCAGCACCGCGGGGTCGACGCCGCCCGGGGCCTCGACCCGCGCCTTCTCGGTGGCGTAGTTGACGGTGGCGGTCACGCCGTCGAGCTTGTTGAGCTTGCGCTCGATCCGGTTGGCGCACGACGCGCACGTCATGCCGCCGATCGCCAGTTCGACGGTGGTGGGGGAAGCGGTACTCATCGTCCAACTCCTTCCTGGCGATCAGTGACCGTGGCCGTCGTCGGCGTGGGCCGGGGCCGCGTTCGCGTCCGGGACTGCCGGGCCGGTGGGCACCGTGAACTCTGCCGTGCGCACCACGCCGTCGTGCTGGAAATCGAGGAACAGCCGGTAGCTACCCGCGCTCGGCACCTCGGCGACGAACTCGATCTGCGGGCCGGCGGGGGTGCGCCCGTCGCCGGGCTCGCCGTCGGGGTGCACGTGAAGGTAGGCGAGGTCGCCCTCCCGCAGCGCCACCAGGTGGCCGTACGCGGCGAGGTAGGGCTGCAGATCGGTGACCGGTCGCCCGTCCTTGCTCACCGTCAGGGTGACCGGGGAGGCCTGACCGGGCACGAGCTCGCCGGTGAGCTCGACGGTGTACCCGTCGACCTGTGCCGTGCGGCTCGGTGCCTGCTCCACGGGCTCGAACGTGCCGGGCACGGCGAGGTCGACGCCGAGCGTGGTTCCCTCGCCGCCCGTCGGGGCGAAGTCGGCGAAGGCGCGGTACGAGCCGCCTGCCGGGAACGTCAGCGGGACGCTCCACGTGCCGTCGGGCGCCATCTCGGGGTGGACGTGCTGGAAACCGGTAGTGTCGCGGCGCACGACGATCAGGTGCATCCGCTTGTCGTGCTCCACGTCGAACGCGGTGACCGGCGCCCCGTCGGGACCGATGATCTGGAAGGAGAAGGATCCCGCCTCGGGCGTCGGGTCGGTGGGCGTGAGGGTGTAACCGCCCCTGCTCGACGCCAGCCCGGCAGGCTGGTCTGCTGCGGCCTCCGCGACGGTGCCGCTGTGTGCGTCCCCGTGCCCGGCGGCCTCAACGCCGGACGGTGCCACGTCGCCGCTCGGGGCGACGGGGCGAAGGGGACCGACAGCGGTGCCGACGGCGTACGCACCTGCGACGAACAGGACGAGCGCCGCACCGTAGGCGGAGAGCTTCGCGATTGTGTTCATGTCAGTTCCTGATCTCCGGCCGGCGGTCAGCCGGCGAGCTGGTACCCGGCTTCCTCGACGGCGGCGCGGACGTCCGCGCTTTCGAGCGGCTTGCTGCTGGTGACCGTGACGGCGCCGGTGGGCAGGTCCACCGCGACGTCGGTGACACCGTCGATCTCGCTGATCTCCTCGGTGACCGAGGCGACGCAGTGGCCGCAGGTCATGCCGGTGACGGTGTAGGTGCTCTCGCTCATCAGCTGTTCCTCCTCGGGGTTTCAGGACTTGACGAGCCGCGCGATGGCGGCGCTGGCTTCTGCGACCTTCTCGTCGGCCACCGCACCGCCCTCGGCGGCGGCCTGGGTGACGCAGTGCTTCAGGTGCTCGTCGAGCAGGCCGAGCGCCACGGCCTCGAGGGCCTTGGTGGCGGCGGAGACCTGGGTGAGCACGTCGATGCAGTACTGGTCGGTCTCGATCATCTTGGCGATGCCGCGGACCTGCCCCTCGATGCGGCGCATCCGCTTGAGGTAGGCGTCCTTGTCGTGGGCGTAGCCGTTCATGCCGTGCTCCTCTCCGAACGCCGATGACGATACCGTAGGGGGGTATCCTATCAAGTCGGTTCGGCTGTGATGGTGGTCACGCGGGGTCCGGCGGCGGAGGTTTCGGGAGATACCCCTTGGGGCTACCCGTACCGGCGGGCCGTCAGGACTTGACGAGACGGGCGATCGCGGCGCTCGCCTCGGCGACCTTCTGCTCCGCGACCTCGCCGCCCGTGGCCGCGGCCTGGGCGACGCAGTGGCGCAGGTGCTCCTCGAGCAGGCCGAGAGCCACCGCTTCGAGGGCCTTCGTGGCGGCCGAGACCTGCGTCAGCACGTCGATGCAGTACTTGTCGTTCTCGATCATCTTCGCGATGCCGCGGACCTGACCTTCGATCCGCCGCAGGCGCTTGAGGTAGGCGTCCTTGTCCTGGGTGTAGCCGTGCATCCGTCCTCCTCGGGCCCTGCGCAAATACTATGCCCCCCTATCCGGGCGGGTGACGCAGAGCGCACGGGCCTGGACACCGCGACGCGCATCGGCGAGTATCCGACACCCCATACGGGTACCGAGGAGGGATGGTCGTGGCGGAGTTCGGCCCGCTGCTCGTGGTGCTCGCCGTCGGCGGTGGCCTGGTGCTGGCGTGCTACGCGCTCTCCGCGCTGGTGGCGGTCCGGCCCCCGGCCGACGGGGTCGGGGCCTTCGCAGGCGGCCTGCCCCCTCGGGAGCACGCCGTCTCGCGGTTCCACGTGCGCTGGTACCCGGTGACCATGGTGTTCCTGGCCTTCGACATGGAGATGCTCTTCATGTACCCGTGGACGCTCGTCGTGTCCCGGGTGGGGGCGGCCGCGGTGATCGAGATGTTCCTGTTCCTCGCGATCCTGCTCGCCGGGGTGCTCTACGCGTGGCGCGAGGGAGCGCTGCGGTGGACCTGACCGCGCTCCTGCTCCGGATCGCCGCCCGCCGCCCGCACGTGCTCGTGGTGGCCGTGCCGGGCGCCACCGGTAGCCGGCTCGCGCTCGAGGCCGCCCTCGCCCGGCGCGGGTGGCCGATCGCGACGGGTCCGGCCGACGCCGACGTACTGGCCGTCGCCGGCACGCCAGGGCCCGGGCTCGCGGCGGTGGTCGACGCCGTGTGGGAGCAGGTCCCCGGGCCACGGGCCCGCATCGAGGTGCAGCCACCTGCGGACGTCGACGAACGCCTGGACGCGGCGTCCGCCCTCCTGGCCGACGTCGAGCACCAGCGCACGGAGGTCGTCGGTGGGAACGAGGGCCACCACGGAGGGCACGCGGTGCACGGCGGTCACGGGACACACGACGGACCTGCCGAGCACGGCGATCACGCGGGCCACCCGGAGCACCACGACCATGCGGAGCACGGGGGCGAGGCCGGTGGCGACCATGCCGGCCACGGCGGCGGGCACCACCACGGCCACGGCGGGACGGTCGCCGGACTGCCGATGGCCGAGCTGGGGCCCGACCGGGACGGGCTGACACTGGACCGGCTGCACATCCCGCTCGGCCCGCTGCTCCCGGACTGGCCCGCCGGGCTGGTGGTTCGGGTGACGCTGCAGGGCGACGTGATCCAGGAGGCCGCCGCCGAGGTCCTGGATGCCGGGCACGCGGTGCCGTTCGGGTGGCCGAGTGCCGCGGCGCGGGAGCTGGACGGCCTGGCGCGGTTCCTGGGCGTTGCCGGTTGGCCGAGCGCGGCCGGCGAGGCGCGCCGGCTGCGCGATGCGTTCCTGGCCGGTGAGCGGGTCTCCGCCGGGGTGGCCGGCCTGCTACGTCGGATCAGGCGGTCCCGCACGCTGCGCCGGCTGATCCGCGGGATCCCCGCAGGCCCCGCCGATGTTGCGGCGCTGCTCGCGACGAAGCTGGCGGCGATCGAGGCGGCGCTGCCGGTCGATTCGCGGCCCGGCGCCTCTCCCGCACCGTGGCGCGGTGGCCGGACCCCGGTTCCGCCGGAGCCGGGCGACCTTGCTGACCTGCTCGTCGGCGCCGAGCTCGCGGCGGCCCGGCTGATCGTGGCCGTCCTCGATCCCGACATCGACCGCGCAGCGGCCGGGACGGGGGCCGGGCATGGGTGAGATGCCGGTCGTTCCGGATCCGGCCGCGCTCCCGTGGTGGTCGGCGCTGTTGTTGCCGGTGCTCCTCGGGTTCGTCACGTGGTTGGCGCTGGTCGGGGACGCGGCGTTCGCGGGCGAGCGCGCGGCCCTCGCCGTGCCGGGGCGCGAGGTCGCCCGGCTGCTCGTCGGGCAGCGCCGCCGCACGGTCGCAGGGGACGTGGTGCTGGGGCGCATCGGTGCCGGTGTGCTGCCGGTGGCCGCGCTGCTGGCCGCCGCGGTGCTGCCGCTGGGGGAGCGGCCGGTGGCCGATCTCTCGGTCGGCGTCGTCTGGTTCAACGCGATGGAGGTGCTGGCCTGGGCCGCGGTGTGGATGGTCGGGTGGGGCTCCAACAGCGCGCTGGGGCTGGTGGGCGGCTACCGGTTCGTCGCGCAGGGGCTTGCCTACGAGCTGCCGCACATGTTCGCGATCATCACCGCCGCGCTGGGCGCGGAGAGCCTGCGCCTCACCACGATCGTCGACGCCCAGCGCGACCTCTGGTTCGTCGTGATCATGCCGGTCGCGTTCGTGGTGTACCTGATGTCGGCGGCCGCGATGGCGTTCTGGGGCCCCTTCGACGCGCCCGTCGACCGGGACGTCGCCGGCGGCGCGGCGGCGGAGCTCTCGGGCGTCGACCGGCTGGTGTTCGCGGGCGGCCGGTGGCTGCTGCTCGTCACCGCGGCCGCGATGGCCGTGCCGCTCTTCCTCGGTGGGGGAGCGGGCCCGCTGCTGCCGGCGTGGGTCTGGGTGGCGGTCAAGACCGCCGCGGTGCTGGCGCTGCTGCTGTGGCTGCGCCACCGGTTCCCGACCGTGCGGATGGACCGCTACGTCGAGTTCGCCTGGGTCGTGCTGATCCCGCTGACGATCGCGCAGGCCCTGGCCGTGGCGCTGGTCGTGCTCGGAGGGGCCTGATGCTCGAGATCGTCCTGTTCTGGGTGCTCGCCGCGGCCGCGCTGGTGTTCGGGTACCTGGTGTTCCGGCTGGACTCGATGGCGCAGGTGACGTTCGCGCTGCTCGCGTCGTTCCTCGCCGTGGCGGGGCTCGTGCTGCTGCTCGGGCTGGGCTACCTCGGCGTCGTCATCGCGCTCATGATGGTCATCGAAATGGTGATCATGGCCGTCTTCATGATCATGTTCATGATGAACCCGGCCGGGTTGATGCCGATGACGATGGTGCACAACAAGGCCGGGTCCGCGGTGATAGCGATCGGCACGTTCGTCGTGCTGGCGGCCGGGATCCTGCTCGTCGACTGGCCGACCCGCGAGGGCGAGCCCGCGCCCGACCCGACGTTCGCGCTCGGCGAGGCCCTGATGGGCGGGCAGATGCTCACGATGATGACGCTCGGCGTGGGCCTGTTCGCCACGATCGTCGCCACCGTGGTGCTGTCCACCGACCGCGGCCGCTACGGCGGCGAGCGATGACCCTGCAGTTGTTCCTGCTGCTCGCCGCCGGGCTGTTCGCGATCGGGCTCTACGGGGCGCTGTCCCAGCAGTCGATCGTGATGCTGATGATGGGCCTCGAGCTGATGCTGAACGGCGTGATCGTCGCGGCGGCGGCGTTCTGGTACTTCGTCTCGCCGGGCGGCACCGACGGCCAGGTGCTCATCGTCGTGATCATCACCGTGATGGCGGTCGAGATGGCGGTCGGGTTCGCCGTCGTCACGGCCATCTACCGGGCCCGGCAGGTGGACATGACCGACGACGCCGCCGATCTGAAGGGCTGACGCGATGCTGTGGTGGCTGGTCGCGGTGCCGCTGCTCGCGGGCGCCGGGCTCGCGCTCGCGGGTCGCCGCGCCGACCGGGCCGCGCCGGCGGCCGGGGTGCTGGTCGCGGTCGCCGTGCTGGCTCTCGCGATCACCGCGGCGCTCACCCGCCCCGCCGTCGACGCACCGCTCGTGGCCGGGGTCCGCGCCGGGCTCGCCGTCGACGGGCTCTCGGCGCTGATGGTCGTCACCGTCGCCGGTGCGACGCTGGCCGTGCTCGCCCACGCCGCGGGCGAGGCGGAGCTGCGGACCGCGCGGTTCGTCGGGTGCATGCTGCTGTTCGCCGGGGCGATGCTCGTGACGGTCACCGCGACCACCCTCGCAGCGCTGCTCATGGCCTGGGAGGTCATGGGCGCGATGAGCTGGGCGCTCATCGCCCACCGGTGGCGGGAACCGGAGTCGGTGCGCGCGGCGCACACGGCCTTCCTCACCACCCGACTCGCCGATGCCGGGCTCTACGTCGCCGCCGGAGCCGCGCTGGCGGGCGGCGTCGGATCGCTCGCGCTCGCCGAGCTTCCGGTCGCGCGCGAGCCGTGGCTGCACGTCGTCGCCGCCGGGCTGGTCGTCGCGGCGCTGGGGAAGTCGGCGCAACTGCCGTTCAGCTTCTGGCTGTCGCAGGCGATGCGCGGCCCGAGCCCGGTCTCGGCGCTCCTGCACTCGGCCACGATGGTGGCGGCCGGGGCGTACCTGCTGCTGCGGCTCGCTCCGCTGCTCGAGACGGCCGGGTGGGCCGCGCCGCTGGTGGCGTGGGTCGGTGCGGCGACGGCCCTGCTGATGGGGCTGGTCGCGGTCGCGCAGTCCGATCTCAAGCAGCTGCTCGCGGCCTCGACGTGCGCGCAGATCGGGTTCATGGTGCTCGCCGCGGGCGTCGGCGGCGTCGCGGGCGGGGCGCTGCAGCTGGTGGCGCACGCCGCCACCAAGAGCCTGCTCTTCCTCGGAGCGGGTGCCTGGCTCGTCCTGCTCGGGACGAAGCAGCTCGGCGAGCTCCGCGGCGCAGCGCGGCGCTACCCCCTGGTCGGCGTGACGTTCACCGTCGGCGCGGCCTCACTGGCCGGCCTCCCGCCGCTCTCCCTGTGGGTGACGAAGGACCTGGTCCTGGCCGCTGCGCTGGACCGGAGCACCGCCCTCTACGTCGTCGGCCTGGTCGCAGCGCTGGTCTCGGCGATCTACAGCGCGAAGGCGGTGTGGTGGGTCTGGCAACCGCCCCCTTCCGACGAACGGCGCGTTCGTCGGATAGGTACCGACGAACGCGCCGTTCGTCGGAACGGGGTGTTGCCGCTCGGAGTGCTCGCGCTGCTCGCCGCCCTGCTCGGGATTCCCCTTCTCACCCTCGCTTCCGCACCCTGGGAGCTCGTCCTGTCCGGAGCGCTCGCGGTCGTCGCCGTCGCGGTGACTTGGCGGGTCGCGGGGCGGATCGGGGCCCCGCCCGTGCTCGCCTCGTGGCTCGGGATCGAGCGCCTCTCGCACGCGGTGGTCGTGCGGCCGGTTCTCGGCCTCGCCCGGCTGCTCGCCCGCTTCGACGACGGCCTGGACAGCTCCGTGACCGCGGTGGCCCGGGGAACCGTGGCCGTGGCGCAGGCGCTGGACCGGCGGGGCGAGGGGGCCGTCGACGGCGCGGTGCGCGGGATCGCGGACGGGGCCCGCGCCCTCGGCAGGCTCGCCCGCCGCCCGCAGACCGGGCAGGTCCACCAGTACTACGCCCAGGCGGCCGCCGCGCTCGCGGTGCTGGCCCTCGTCGTGATCGTCATGGGGTGAACGCAGTGCTCTCGCTGATCGTGTTCCTGCCCGCGGTGGTGGCGGCGGTGCTGCTGCTGGTGCCGGCCACCGCGCCGCGGCGGGTGTTCACCGGCGCCTGGGTGGGGGTCAGCGCCGTCGACCTCGCGCTGGTCGTGGCGGTGTGGCTCACGCCGGGCAGCGGGTTCCGGTTCGAGGAGCGGGTGGCCTGGATGCCGACCGTCGGCATCTCTTACCACGTGGGGGTCGACGGGATCTCGCTTCCGCTCGTCGCGCTCACCGCTGTGCTCTTCGCCGGGTGCGCGGTGTTCGCGCTGCGGGAGACCCGCCGGGTGAAGAGCTACGTCGCGCTGTTCCTCGCCCTGCAGACGGTGTCGCTCGGGCTCTTCGTCGCCCTGGACCTGATCCTGTTCTTCCTGTTCTTCGACCTGTCGATCGTGTTCATGTACTTCCTGATCGCCGGGTGGGGGCACGGCGAGCGGGCCCGCGCGGCGGCGCTGAAGTTCTTCCTCTACACGTTCCTCGGGTCGCTGGCCCTGCTGCTCGGGTTCATCGTGCTGTACCTCGCCGCGGAGCCGCACACGTTCGACATCGTCGAGCTGGTCGCGGCCGATCCGCTCGCAGGCGGCGGGCCGGCGGCCGCGCTGGCGCTGCTCGCGATCGGGATCGGCCTCGCGGTGAAGACGCCGACGGTGCCGTTCCACACCTGGCTCCCGCCCGCTCACACCGAGGCGCCGGCCACCGGCTCGGCGATCCTCGCCGGGATCCTGCTGAAGATGGGCACGTACGGCTTCCTGCGCATCGCGATGCCGATCCTGCCCGACACGTGGCGCCAGTACGCCGTGGTCGCGGTCGTCGTCGGCGTCGTGTCGGTGCTCTACGGGGCCCTGGTCGCGCTGGCCCAGAGCGACGTCAAGCGGATGATCGCCTACACGTCGGTGAACCACATGGGTTACGTGGTCCTCGGCGTGGGCGCGGCCGGGATACTGGCAGGCAGCGACGAGCAGGCCCGGCAGCTGGCCACGACCGGCGCGGTGACCCAGATGGTGGCCCACGGCCTGATCACCGGGGCGCTGTTCCTGCTCACCGGCGTGCTCTACGACCGCGGCCGCACCTACGACATGGCCGCCTACTCCGGGCTCGCGGCGCGGACGCCGCTGTTCGCGGGCGTGTTCGCCGTGGCAGCGTTCGCGTCGCTGGGTCTGCCCGGCTTCGCCGGGTTCATCGCCGAGTTCCAGATCTTCACCGGCGCGCTGGCGTCCGCGCCGGTCGCGACCGCGCTCGCCGTCCTCGGCATCCTCGTCACGGCGGCGCTGTTCCTCCGCGCGCTGCAGCGGGTGTTCCTCGGCCCGGAACGCCTGCCGGACGCGCCGGGCACGCCACGGCCGTTCGCCGACCTGCACCCCAGCGAGACGGTCGCGATCGTCCCGCTGCTGGCGCTGGCCACCGTGATCGGGGTGCTGCCCCGGTTCCTGCTCGACGTGATCGAACCGGCGTCCCGCGCGCTCGTGGAGCTGGTCGCCCGGTGAACGGCATGAACGAGAATCCGGCGGCGCTGCTGCCGGAGCTGTTCCTGCTCGGTGCCGCCGTCGTCGGGCTGCTGCTGGGCGCGTGGCTGCCCCGGGACCGGCAGTGGCTGGTGCGACTGCTCGCCGCGGCCGCCGCCCTCGCCGGGCTGGTCGCCACCGCCGTCGCGGCCGCCCGGCCCGACGAGCTCGTGTTCGGCACCAGCTACGCCGTCGATACGCCCACGCACGCCACGCGCGCGATCGTGCTGGTCGCGGTGCTCGTGGCGCTGGCGCTGTCGGTCGACGCGACGGCCGGGCACCGGCGCGAGACCGAGTTCGTGGTGCTGCTGCAGCTCGGCGCGTTGGGCACGATCGTGCTCGGCGGCGCGAACGACCTCCTGCTGCTGCTCGCGGCGTTCCTGCTGGCGAGCGTGCCGTTCTACGCCCTCGCGGGCTGGGACAAGAGCTCGCTCGGCACCGAGGCCGCGATGAAGTACTACCTGTCGGGGGCGTTCCTCGGCGTCGCGATGCTCACCGGCACCGCGATCCTCTACGGCGTCGGCCGCGCCACCGGATACGGACCGCTCCGCGAGGGATTGGCCGCCGCGCCGGTGGCAGCGGCCGGGGTGGGCCTCGTCGCCGTGCTCGCCGGGCTGCTGTTCAAGGTCGGCGGCGTGCCGGGGCACTTCTGGGTCCCGGACGTCACAGACGGCACCCCGCCCGCCGTGGCCGCGATCGTCACCACGATCCCCAAGATCGGCGGTCTGGTCGCGCTGTACCGCCTGCTGACGGTCGCGGTTCCGGCCGACGCCCTCGACTGGCCGCTGCTCGTCGCGGTACTGGCCGCCGCCTCGATGACGCTGGGCAACCTCGCCGCGTTCTTCCAGACCACGGTGCAGCGGCTGCTCGCGTACTCGACGATCAGCCAGGTCGGCTACCTGCTGATCGCCGTGGCGGTCGCGGGCCGGGCGGATCTCGCCCAGCCCGCGCTGCTCTACTACGTCGCCGGGTACGCCGTCACGAACCTCGGTGCGTTCGCCGTGGTGGCCGAGTTCCCGCAGGCGCGGACGATCGAGGACTATCGCGGGATGGCCCGGCAGCACCCGGGCTTGGCCGTCGCGCTCGCCGTCTGCCTCCTCGGGCTGATCGGGACGCCGCCCACCGCGGTGTTCGTCGGGAAGCTCGCGGTGTTCACCGCGGCCGTCGACGGTGGGTTCGCGTGGCTCGCGGTTCTCGCGATCGTCAACACGGTCGCGAGCGTCTTCTACTACCTGCGCTGGATCGCGCCCACGTTCCGCGGGACCGATTCCGAGGCGGCCGCGCTGCGACCGGCCGGCACCTGGTCGGCCGGCACCGCGTACGCGTGTGCCGGCCTCGCGGTGGGGCTCGGAGTGGCGGGGGGCGTCGCCTTGCCGTTGCTGGTGGGGCTGCCCATCCCGGTGTGACGGGCCGGTGCCCATCGACACCGCCGAACGGGCCCCCGTACGCCGCTGAATGGCCTTGCGCAAGGATCTCACCCACCTCGATCGGATGATGGAAGAGCACCTTGCAAACAAAGGCGAGCGGCGCCCATCCGCTCAGCGGGATCGCCGTCCACGACTGGCCGTGCGACCGTTGCCACGCCGACCCACGGCAACCCTGCCGGACGCTGCGGTCCGGGAAACAGCGGAGAGTGGCCCACCTCGCGCGCTGGTCGACCGCGGTCGTGTTCACGCTGGCCACGAGGTGGCTGCCCCGGCTCCCGGTGTGGGACCGGCTGACGCTCGCCATCCGCGCCGTCGGCAGCACGGACGGCACCGCGCCCCCGGCCGCGTGGAACGACGTCACGGCCCTGCTGTGGCAGGCCGACCAGCTGCAGAAGGCCCTCGTCCGCCGCGTCGTCGACGACGCCGACCCGTACGTGGACGTCTCGGAGCTGCGCAGGCCCGGTCTGCATCTGGCCGCGACCATGAAGGAGGCCGGGAACCTCCTGCGTCAGCAGTACCTGCAGGACGATCCCCGGCGGGCCGAGGTCGACACGATGGTGCTGCCCGAGCACGAGGGCGAAGGGCCCGCTCGGCTCACCCTCGCCCAGCTGCGGGCCGCCCGCGACCTCGGGCAGGTGCACGTCATGACCGCCGACATGGCCCGCCGCGCGGCGGCCGTGGAGGCGGCGAGCGGGAGCGACACCGTCCGGTGGTCGGTGCGGTGGGACCCGTCCGGCCGGTTCGACGCGGAACCCGTCCCGGACGGGGACGGGGATCGTCCCGGCGTGCGCGGCTGGGTCGCCCACCCCTCGATCGTGGCCGACGAGCTGGGGCGGTGGAGCGCGCGGCCGAGGGCGGCCGAGGTCGGGTGGCGAGGCGCGCCCCCGTCCCCGAGTACGCGGCTGTGCACGTTCACGTCCGCGGCGATGCCCCGGGTGACCGAGGAGCAGGCCGCCGCGGCGTTCATGGCGCGACGGGACGTGATCGCCGAGATCGTGGCCGAGATCGACAGCCTGCGCCGCAGCTTCCAGCAGGACCGGCTCCGGGAGGAGGTCGCCGCGCGCGCCGACCGGCTGCAGGCCGAGGAACCGCAGCTCCCGGACCTGTTCGCGCCCAGCGATTCCTGGGCGTGCACCAGGGCTGTCGAATGGGTGCGGACCCGAGCGGTCGTGCACACCCCCGACGAGGTGTGGGGCCGGTTCGACCGCGACGACCCCGAACAGGCGGGTCGCTGGATCCCGGACCGCACGGCCGAGCTGCTCGCCGTCGGGTACGCCGACGTGCCGGCCTACCTCACCCGCCACTTCGGCGCACACAGCGAGTCGGGCGCGGTGCAGCTGCTGCGGATCCCCGGCCCGGCCGGGCCGCTGTACACGGTCAGCGCGGGGTCGCGCCGGGCCCACCTGTGCCGCGTCCTGGGGCTGCCGTGGATGTTCTCGGTGACGACGATGCTGTCGCTGCCGCGACGGATCGAGACCACGGCCGTCACGCCCACCGAGCACGGTCCGGAGGGCGCTCGCGAGACGGCAGCGCTGTGGCGCGGGCTTCTCGCGCGGGGCCTCGTCCGAGGGGAGCTGATCCCGCGCTACTCGGACTGGGTGGTGGAGTTCCGGATCGAGTACGCGCTGGCTCCGTGGCTGCTGCTGCCCGCGGACCGGGCCACGGCCTACAACCAGCGCTACGAGCTGCTCCACCCGGGCGCGCTGGCGGACGCGGGGATCCCGGACGCCGCGCTGCGCAGCCCCGAGGCGTGGCGGTCCTGGCTCACGGCCGCGATCGCGACGCCGGCAGGGGTCGGAGACCGGGACGTTCCCTGACCGTGCGTCGGGCCGTCACCCGACTGGGTACGGTGTCGCTCCATGCGGAGGCGGCGAGAGCGCGAGGGCGGTGACCGCCCCCACGTGCTCCTGCGCGGCCGGGTGGGCCGCACCGCAGGCGCCGTCGCCGCCGCCGTCGTCACCACGAGCGGCGGCCACCTGATCGGCACCGGCGCCGCGCCCCCGCTGCCCGGCCTCCTGCTGGCGCTGGCCCTGACGGCCGTTGCCTCGTGGTGGTTGACCCGCGACGAGCGCGGCTGGGAGCGGCTGGCCGCGGCCCAGCTCGTCGCGCAGCTCGGTGGGCACGCCCTGTTCGTCGGCACCGCGGCGGACCCGGCCGTCCACGCGGGCCACGGCGTGCTCGGGCCGGAGCTGGTCCTGCTCGCCCACGTGCTGGGCGCGGCCGTCGCGGGGGCGTGGCTGCGCTGCGGTGAGCGCAGGGCAGTGGCGGCTGCGCGCCGCGCGGTCGCCGCGCTGCGGCGACTCCTCACCCGGCTGCTGGGGGAGTGGCGCACGGCCCGGCGACCGGCGCGACGGCGCCCGACCGGCGCGCCCGTCCCCGCCGTCCTGACCGCACGGCTGCGGCATTCGATCGTGCACCGGGGGCCTCCCGCGGTCTGCTGACCGCCGCTTCACCGGCCGACGCGGCCGGGCCCGACCCATCTGCGCATTCCCGCGCCGTCGTGCCCGCCGCACCGTGCCGTCCCCGCTGCCCTCGAACCCCGGAGACCCCATGTCCGTGATCCCGAATTCCACGACGAGTCCACCCACTCGCAGCCGGTCCGGCTGGCGCGGCCTCGTGCTGCGCCTGCACTTCTACGCCGGCCTGCTCGTCGGCCCGTTCATCCTCGTGGCCGTGGCCACCGGGCTGCTCTACGTGCTGACACCACAGCTCGAGGACTGGCTCTACGACGAGCAGCTGCGCGTGCCGCCGACAGCGCAGCAGCTCCCACTGGCCGACCAGGTGCGCGCTGCGGTGGCCACGAATCCCACCGGCGACCTCGCCGCCGTGCGGCCCGCCCCCGAGCCCGGCGCGACGACTCGGGTGCTGTTCGACGACGAGAGCCTGGGCGAGTCCGAGCGCCGCACCGTGTTCGTGGACCCCGGCACCGGCGAGGTGATGGGCTCGCTGGTCACCTACGGCACCAGCGGCGTGCTGCCGTTCCGCATGACGATCGACCAGCTGCACCGCAACCTCCTGCTCGGCGAGCCGGGCCGGCTCTACAGCGAGCTGGCCGCGTCCTGGCTGTGGGTGGTCGCGCTGGGCGGGCTGGCGCTGTGGGTTGCGCGGTGGCGGGCGCGACGGGCGGCCGTCCGCGATCTGGTTCGGCCGGAACCGGGCGCGCGCGGCCGCGGGCGCATCCTGACCCGCCACGGTTCGCTCGGCGTCTGGCTGCTGCTCGGCGCGCTGTTCCTCTCCGCGACCGGGCTGACCTGGTCGGCGTACGCGGGCGAGAACATCTCGTCGCTGCGCGCCGCGCTGGGCTGGAGCACCCCGTCGCTCGACGTCGGCGGGCACGCCGGTCACGGCGGCGGCCCGGCCGCCGACGTCGCGGTCGATCCCGCGCGGTTCGACGCGGTCCTCGGTGCCGCCCGGGTCGCCGGCATCGACGCCGGGATGATCGAGATCGCCCGCCCGGCCGAGCACGGCGCGGCCTGGACGGTCACCGAGATCGGACGGGGCTGGCCGACCGAGGTCGACGCCGTCGCGATCGACGGCGACACCGGCACCGTGGTGGACCAGGTGCGCTTCGCGGACTACCCGCTCGTGGCCAAGCTCGCCCGCTGGGGCATCGACGCGCACATGGGCGTGCTCTTCGGCGTGGCCAACCAGCTCGTGCTGGTCGCCTTCGGCCTCGGGCTGATCACCCTGATCCTGCTCGGCTACCGCATGTGGTGGCAACGCAGGCCCACCCGCGGCGGGGCATGGCGGCTCGTCCCGCGCGGCAGGCTCCGGAACGCGGCATGGCCGGTCGTGGCCGTGGCGGTCCTGCTGGCCGTCCTGCTCGGCTGGTTCGCGCCGCTGCTCGGGATCAGCCTCCTCGCGTTCCTGGTGATCGATGCTGCCCTGGGCCGGCTGGACGCTCGACGGTCACGACATGTGCGATCGGTGAACCGAACGTAACCTTCCGAGCGTGTCTGCACGTGACCAGGCAGAGACGAGCGGCGACACCACGTGAACGGAACGGCGTGGCGCCCGGAGCGTGATGGAGGCGCCCCGTGAGGAACGTTCAGGTCATGGCCCACTGGTTCTGCGGCGACTGCGACGTCGAAGGGCGGGACGTCGCCGCCGAGCCCACGTGCTGGAACTGCGGCGGCGCCGTCACGGTCACCGCGCGGCCCACCATCCCCGCGGATCACCCTCCGGCCGACGGCGCCGCCTGACCCGCGGATCAGGCGGCGCCGCCGGGCCGGGGTCAGGACGTCACAGCGCACTGACCCCGATCCTGGTGGGCCGGTCCGGCCGCCGACGGCTTCACGTCGAAGTCGAAGATCGCGGTCGGCAGGTACAGCGAGCAGCAGGCGTTCGGGATGTCGACGATCCCGCTGACCCGGCCCTCGATCGGCGCGGAGCCGAGCAGCAGGTACGCCTGCTCGCCGGAGTAGCCGAACTTCGTCAGGTACTCCACCGCGTTCAGGCAGGCGCGCCGGTAGGCCACGGTGGCGTCGAGGTAGAAGTTCTCGTCGGTCTCGCGGTCCACCGACACCCCGATGAAGGTCATGAACTCCGAGTACCGCGGCTCCACGTTCCCCGGCATGAACACCGGGTTGGTCGTCACGCCGTAGGCCTCCATCCCGCCCTTGATCAGGTCGACGTGGAAGTCGATGAAGCCGCCCATCTCGATGGCGCCGCAGAACGTGATCTCCCCGTCGCCCTGGCTGAAGTGCAGGTCGCCGCCGGAGAGCTTGGCGTCGTTCACGTGCACGGGGTAGAAGACGCGCGAGCCGCGGGTGAAGTTCTTGATGTCGTGGTTCCCGCCGTTCTCCCGTGCCGGCACGGTGCGTGCTCCGTCGCGGGCGATCGCCTCCGCCTCCGAGCCCGACGCCGTCCCGCCGAGCGCGTTCTGCTCGAGCGGGGGTAGCGCGAGCGGCGGCACGCGGTCCGGGTCGGTGTCGATCAGCGCCCGCTCCCGGCGGTTCCACCGATCCAGCAGCTCGGCCGACGGCGCCGTGCCGAACAGCCCGGGGTGGGTGATGCCCGTGTAGCGAACCCCCGGGAGGTGCCGCGACGTGGCGACCTGGCCGGCGAAGTCCCAGATCGCCTTGTAGGCGTCGGGGAAGTAATCGGTCAGGAAGCCACCGCCATTGGCCTTCGCGAAGATGCCGGTGTAGCCCCAGCCTTGGCCGGGTGCGTCGCCGTACTCCTGCGGGGCCTGCACGGGGCCCAGGTCGAGGATGTCGACGACGAGCAGGTCGCCCGGCTCGGCACCCTCCACCCCGATCGGGCCGCTCAACATGTGCGCGCGCGTCAGGTCGACGTCGCGCACGTCGTTCGCGGAGTCGTTGTTGCCGATCTGCGCGTCGGTCCATTCGCGGCACTCCACCCGGATCTGCTGCCCGGGGCGGACCATCACCGCGACGGGCACGTCCGGATGCCACCGGTTGTGCCCGGGAACCGACTGATCACGCATCGACTTCGCCTGATCGACGCTGAACACCACATCGGGCATCGCAGATCCTCCTTCGTCGATACCTGTCGATCAACCCGGCGCCGGATGGGCGGTCGGGGCGGGTGTCGCGGCCGGAGCTCGCGGCGCTCGTGGGTGGATGTAGGCGTAGAGGGCCCCGAACACGACGACCCCGCCGACGGCCAGGCCGATCGCGATCGCGTCCTCGTAGCGCCAGAGGTCGGTGAGCAGCAGGAACGCCGGGATCGCGGCCGTCACCCACGCCTGGATGATCGTGACCCATCCGGTGTAGCGCGCGAGCCACTCGTGCTTGAGGCCGAGCAGGACGAAGAACAGCGCCCAGAGGAACCCCCAGTAGAGCCAGATGACACCGAACGGGCGGTCGTCGAGGATCACGAAGTTCGCGTACGAGTAGCCGATGGTCATCACCGCGACGAACAGCGAGAACCAGCCGACGCCGGTGGTGTCGAGCCCGGCGAGCAGGTTGATGCCCACGTAGAGGTAGGTGAACCCGAACAGGTACAGCCCCGACGCCGCGAGGATCACGGCCGGGTCGTTGTTCGCCGTGAAGATCAGGTACGTGGGCGTGACGACCTGCAGCGCCCCGACGAACAGGTTGATCGGCGCAGCCGCTCTGCCCTCGACGACCCCGAGCAGCAGCAGCCCGTTGATGAACAGGACGGCTCCGACGTACAGGAGACCGACAAGACCCATGGTTCGGCCCTCCTCGGTGGCACCGGCGGTCTGGTTCAGGGGCGAGGCAGGCGTGCCTGGCGGGGATCGCGCCGGGCGCGCCGACGGGCGGCCTGCGGCACCGACGTGACGACCTCCGGGACGTCCCGGCTCGCCTCCTCGCGCAGGCGTTCACGGGCGACGGCCGGGTCCATGCGGTTCAGCAGGGGCGCCGACCAGCGCCGCGGGGAGGGATCTCCGCAGGTGGGACAACTGCGGTGCGCCTCGGCCGCCCCCATCGGCAGCGCGACGGACCACGGCCCGCAGGCCGGGCACCGGTACTCGTAACGCACCATTGCGTTCCACCGTCCCCATCGAGGGGGCCGAAGGTAGACCTGTGCTTCCCGCCGGGACAGGCCCTAACGGACCCCGCCGCGCAGCCCGGGAACCCGCCGGAGGACGTATCGGGAACGCGCCAGAAGGTGGGAAGGGTTAGGTCTGCCCGCCTCAGGGCTCGACCGCGGCGAGGATCTTGTCCACCTCGCCGGGATCCGCCTGGTGATCCACGAGCACCTGGCGGATCCGCTCCTGGCCTGGCTGCCCGGGCGGGTACGGGCGGTCGCCGATGAGGATCCGCGCCCAGCCCTGGGGATCGTCGACGTCGCTGCGGCGCAGTGCGGCAGCGACGTCGTCCTCCGAGGACTCGTTGATCGACTCCTTCTGCGCGGGCTGTGCGGTGTTGCTCTCCATGCCCGGCAGGCTCGGTTGGTCCGACCCGCTGCGCGATCCACCGGCGCAGCCGGCCGCCGCGATCGCGACCAGGATCGCGATCGCGGCGTGCACCAGGCTTCGGTGTCTGCCGTTCATCGCAGAGCTCATACCCGCTGAGGGCGCACCCAACCGCGGCAGTTCGGCTGCGGTTCCAGTACGGAATGCACATGTAACGGTACGGAGGGTGGCGACGCTGTCCGCATGTTCCATGGCCGCACGAGGGGAGATCAGGCATGGTTCGCAACTGGTCGGGCGAGGTGTCCGAACTGATCGCCCAGCTGATCGCCGACCGGCCCGCCGCGGTGATGGACCTGCTCGCCCGGCACGTCGACGACGGGAACGGCCACTGCCGGGTCTGTGTCCTCGGCGCGCAGCGCGGCTTCCACACCTGGCCGTGCACGATCTACGCCGCGGCCGTGCTCGCCGAGCGGGGCCGTGGACGCTGACGTCGTTCCGGCGGGGTCAGCGCCGGTGGAACACCTGATCTCCCGCGCATCGGAACGCATGCGAGACGGATCGGTGCTCATCACTCTCACTTCACGGCCAAGTGGACGGGTTGCTCCACTTGCGCGGCTACGTTGGTGTCGTGATCTTCAAGGGACCCCACATCGATCGCTTCAACGCCTGGGTGAGTGGGCTGCGAACCTCTCCTCGTTGGGGCGGGCTCGTCAGCAGGCGCATCACCGTCGTGACGTACACGGGACGGCGTTCCGGCCGCACCTTCACCATTCCCGTCGGATACAAGCGCCGCGGCGAGATCGTCACCATCGGCGTGCGATTCCCGGACGCCAAGACCTGGTGGCGCAACTTCCTCCACCCCGGTGGCCCGATCACGATCGAGCTCGACGGCAGCGGCCGGACCGGACACGCCGTCGCCGAGCGCGACGAGCGCAGCCGCGTCACGGTCACGGTCGAGCTCGGTGAGGCTCGAGCAGCGTAGAGACCGCAGCTCGGGGCGTTGGTGTGATCCGGCGTCATCTGTGTACGTCGATGTGGTCAGGAGAGCTGCATGGTCCGCAGTTCGTGGCGGGAGGTGATGCCGAGCTTGCGGAAGATGTTGCGCAGGTGGGTCTCGATCGTCCGCGGGCTGAGGAACAGCTGGGCGCCGATCTCCTTGGAGGTGGCGCCGGTGGCGACCAGGCGGGCGATGTGCAGCTCGTGCTCGGTGAGCCCGGTCGCGGGCCGGTCGGACCGTTCGCGCGGCTGGTCGCCGGTGGCGCGCAACTCGCGAGCGGCGCGGGCGGCGAACCCGTCCGCGCCGCTCGCCGTGAGCTGGTCATGGGCGATCCGGAGCTGTTCGCGAGAGTCGCGGCGGCGACCTTCGCGGCGCAGCCACTCGCCGTAGACCAGGTGGGCGCGGGCGAGGTGGGCCGCCATCCGGCAGCCGCCGAGGTGCTCGATCGCCTCGCGGTAGCCCGCCTCGGCGGCCGGTCCGGCGCTGGTCAGCGCACGGGAACGGGCCTCGAGACCGAGCGCCCATGGGGTACCGCACGCGCGGGCCCGCGGGCGGAGCTCGGCCAGCGCGGCCGAGGCGCGTTCCGGCGCGCCGGAGCGGACGGCCGCCTCGATCAGCTCGGGCAGAGCCATGGTGCTGTGCACCAGCTCTCCGGACTCCCACACCCGCTCCGCGGCGTCGAGCGCGGCGGCGTAGCCGCCCAACCCGTTGTGGAGGACCGCCAGGTTGGAGTCCGCGACGGTGATCGCGGTGCCCTCGCCTCGCTCGTTCGCGTCCTGGACCGCGGCCGTGTGGAGCGTGGAGGCCTCGGCGCGCCTGCCACGCCAGGCCGCGAGCATGAGCCGGGCGTAGGGCAGCGGTGCGGCTCCGGTCGCTCGCGTGATCGCGTCGGTCTCCGCGATCAGCTCGGAGACCCGGGTGAGCTCGCCGGCGTGCGCCAGCAGGGTCGCGTGGAAGGTGAGCGCGAACGGCAGCGTGGCCAGCGCCCCCGCGTCGCGGGCCAGCCGGAGGTGGCGACCGGCGAGTGTCGCGCCCGCCGCGTCGTCCCAGAGCGCCATCGCGGTGTGGCAGCCCAGCCACAGCCAGCGGAGGTCGCCTGCGCTCGGCGGCAGGCCGAGAAACGTCTCCAGCGTCCGCCGGAAGCCGGGCACGCCCGTCTCGTACCCGTGGAGGTAGTAGGTCACCAGGCCGTCGAGCAGGACGTCCACCGGCCGGGGCGGGGCCGGTGGGGCGGGCGCCGTCCGGGCGGCCTCGGCCACCTCGCCGATCCCGCGGCCGCAGGTCCGGGCACCGGCGATGATCGACGCTTCGAGCGCCTGGAGGTAGGCCTCGCGGGACAGCGCGGCGTCGAGCGGGGCGAGCCCCGCGGCGGCCGTCAGCAGCATCCCCGGCGCGTCGTTCCCCCGCGTGAGGTGGAACGCGACCTGGGCGCGCAGCAGATCGACCCGTGCCGCGTGCAGCGCGTCCGGAGGGCCTGCTGCCGCGACCGTCAGCAGGCCCGACGCGGCCTCGGGGTCACCTGCCTCGTGCTTGGCGGACGCGGCGGCCAGGGCCCGGCGGGCCCGGCCGGCCGGCTCGGGGGAGAGGGCGGCCGCCCGTTCCAGGAAGGCGGCCGCCGAGGAGAGCCCGCCGCGGGTCCGTGCCCGGTCCGCCGAGCGTTCCAGTTCCACGGCGGCCGTCTCGTCGGTGCCGAGCACGCTCTGCGCGTGGTGCCAGGCCCGCCGGTCGGGGTCGGTCTGCGGGTCGGTCACCGCGGCCAGCGCGTGGTGGGCCCGGCGCCGGTCGGGTGGCGCCGCGGCCCGGTAGACGGCCGAGCGGGCCAGCGGGTGCGGGAACCGGACCTGGGTGCCGATCTCGAGCAGGCCGGCCTCCTCGGCGGGCGCGGCGGCGTCGGCGCCGATGCCGAGGTGGGCGGCGGCGCGCAACAGCAGCGCGGTGTCACCGGTCGGGTCGGCGGCGGCGGTCAGCAGCAGCAGCCGGGTGGCGGTGGGCAGGCTCTCGGACCGCTGCCGGAAGCTCTCCTCGACCCGGTCCGGGACGGTCAGCGCGTCGGGCAGCCCGAAGCCGCCTGCCAGTGCCGCCGTCCGCGCCGGCCGGGTGCTGCGGGCGAGTTCCCGCAGGGCGAGGGGGTTGCCGCGGGCCTCGGCGAGGATCCGGTCGTGCACCCGCGCGTCGAGCGGGGCGTGGACCGCCTCGGCGAGCAGCGTCCGCGCGTCGGCGTCGCCGAGCCGGTTCGGGCGCAGCTGCGGCAGGCCGGTGAACGCCTCGGTGTTGCCGGTGCCGGGCGCGGGGTCGCGCCGGGCGAAGATCAGCGCCAGGTGCTCGGCCTCGACGCGGCGCGCGACGAAGCCGAGGGTCTGCGCGGAGGCCGGGTCCAGCCATTGGACGTCGTCGATCAGGCACAACAGGGGTTGCTCGGCGGCGGCTTCGGCGAGCAGGCCGAGGGTGGCCAGCCCGACCAGGAACCGGTCCGGGGGGTCGCCGCCGATCTGCCCGAGTGCCACGCCGAGCGCGGTCTGCTGCGGGCCGGGCAGGGTGGCGAGCCGGTCGAGGAGGGGCGCGCACAGCTGGTGCAGAGCCGCGAACGCGAACGGCATCTCGGCCTCGACACCGGCCACCTGCCGCACCCTGAACCCGGACGCGGCATCGCGGGCGTGTTCGAGGAGCGCCGTCTTGCCGATGCCCGCCTCGCCGCGCACGACCAGCGCGCCGCTGCGGCCGTCCCGTGCCCGGGCGAGCATCTGATCGACGGTGGCGCACTCGGCGCTCCGGCCCAAGAGCAGCACGTGGTCCTCCCTCGCGGAGCCTACCGCCGGGCGCGGAGACCTTGATCGTCGCGGAAGCGCCGATGGTCATCAGCCGGTCACCGCTGGTCAATGCGCGTCCGCCGCCGCGGGCCGGGCGGAGGGGGTGGGCCGCCAGGGGCGCACCACGAGCAGCAGGACGGCGTTGGCCGCCAGCAGTGCACCGGTGATCACCAGCCCCATCGCGACCGCGCCCGCGCCCAGCACGCCGACCAGCGGGGCGGCGATCGCGCCGACGCCGAACTGCACGGCGCCGAGCAGTGCCGCGGCGGTGCCCGCGGCCTCGCCGTGGCGGGACAGCGCCAGCGCCGGTGCGTTCGGCACCGCGAGACCGGCCGCGGCCAGCACGAACCACAGCGCGACCACGAGGGCGGGCATGCCGCCGAAGCCGGTGGCGGCGCACAGCAGCACCAGCAGGCCGGCGATCGCGCCACCGGCCACGGCACCGGTCAGGATCTGCGCGGGGCCGAACCGGCGCAGGAGCCGGACGTTGACCTGGGTGGCGCCGACCAGACCGATCGCGCCCGCGCCGAAGACCAGGCCGAACTGCTGCTCGGTCAGGCCGTACTGCTCCTGGAACACGAACGACGACCCGGCGATGTACGCGAAGTTGGCGGACAGGGAAAGCCCGGTGACGAGGATCAGCCCGACGTAGACGCGGTCGGTCAGCAGCCGCCCGTAGTCGCGGACAGTGCCGCGGACGCCACCACCCCGGCGGGCGGTCACCGGCAGCGTCTCGGGCAGCAGCCGCGCGGTGACGAGCAGGATCGCCACCCCGTACACCGCGAGCAGCGCGAAGATGCCACGCCACGACGTCACGCCGAGCACCAGCCCGCCCACCGTCGGCGCCAGGATCGGGGCGGCGCCCATCACCAGCATCAGGCGGGACAGGAGCCGCGCGGCGGCGTGGCCGACGAACAGGTCACGCACGATCGCCATGGCGACGACCGTCGCCGCGGCGCAGCCCAGGCCCTGCAGCACGCGCAGCACGCCGAGGACGGCGATGTTCGGCGCGACCACGCAGAGCACGGACGCCACGATGTGCAGGGCGATGCCGGCCAGCAGGGGAGTGCGGCGCCCGACCGCGTCCGCGACCGGGCCGACGAACAGCTGCCCCAGCGCCAGCCCCGCCAGCATCCCGGTCAGCGTGAGCTGCACTGCGGCGGCAGTGGTCATCAGCTCGCCGGTGATGGCCGGGAGCGCCGGGAGGTACAGGTCGACCGTGAGCGGCCCGCTCGCGGTGAGGAACCCGAGAACGAGCACCAGCCGCAGCCGCTCCCGGGAGGTCATGCGCTCGCCCGCGGTCGGATCGGCCCCGACCGGAACCACCGCCGCGGGGCGTTCGCTCGCTTCGCTCGTCATGCCGCAAGGTTCGCGGCGGCGGCACGCGGACCGCGTCGGTGGAGAACACGTGGGTTCGGCTACGCAGTGCCGTCGCGCGAGTCGGTAGCGGTGCCGGCCGTGCGGTCGGAGAACGGGGAGCGCCCGCGGCAGCGCCGGCGCGAGGAACGACGAAGGACGGGTCGGCGGCGCAGGTTGCGCCGCCGACCCGTCCGGTTCTGGACGGTATCCGTGGGCGTCAGCGTCGCCGGTTGGCCGGCTTCAGCGCAGCGGAGAACGACATGTTGTCCGCCTCCGGGTTGAGGGTGGCGCCGGGCGGGACGATCTCGTCGATGCGGTCCAGCACCTCGACGGACAGCGCGACGCCTGCCGCCGGGAGCTGGGACTCGAGGTGCTCCATGGTGCGCGGGCCGATGATCGCGGAGGTCACCGCGGGGTGGCGGACCACGAACGCGATCGCCATCTCGATCAGGGTCAGGCCGGTCTCCTCGGCGAGCACGGCGAGTGCCTCGACCGCGTCGAGCTTGCGCCGGTTGGCCGGCAGCGTGGGGTCGAAGCGGCCGGGGAAGATGTGCGAGCGTCCGGTGTCCGGCGCTTCCCTGCCGGCGCGGTAGCGGCCGGTGAGCCAGCCCATCGCCAGCGGGCTGTAGGTCAGCACGCCCATGCCGTAGCGCTGGGCGGTGGGCAGGACGTCCCATTCGATCTCGCGGGTCAGGAGGTTGTACGGGGGCTGCTCGGTGCGGAAACGTTCCCGGCCGCGTCGCTCCGCCACCCACTGGGCCTCGACGATCTCGGACGCGGGCACCGTGGAAGCGCCGAAGGCGCGGATCTTGCCCTGGGACTGGAGGTCGGAGAGGGCGCCGAGCGTCTCGTCGATGTCCGTTGTCGGGTCGAGGCGGTGGATCTGGTACAGGTCGATCCAGTCGGTGCCCAGCCGCCGCAGGGAGTTCTCGACGGACCGCATGATCCAGCGGCGGGATGCGCCGCCGTGGTTGGGCCGGTCGTCCCACGGCAGGCCGACCTTGGTGGCGAGTACGACGTCGTCGCGCCGCCCGCCGGTCAGCGCCTTGCCGAGGATCTCCTCCGATTCGCCGTACGAGTACATGTCGGCGGTGTCGAGGAAGTTGATCCCGGCGTCCAGCGCCCGGTGGATGATCCGGATCGACTCGTCGTGGTCGGGGTTGCCCGCGGCGCCGAACATCATCGCGCCGAGGCACAGCTCGCTGACCGAGATGCCGGTGCGGCCCAGCGGCCGGTAATCCATGGTTGCTCCTGTGGGGAAGGGGATCGTCCTCCCACGAGGTTCGCTCCGGCGGCATCCGATTCGCGTCGGTGGAAGACACGTCCCTCCGACTACGTAGTGGGGTGGCCGACTACGCAGGAGGAGCCGTCCCGAGACGGCCCCTGCCGGCTGGACTGCGCCGCGCACTGCGGTGCGGTCAGGGCTGGCCGTGCAGCCGCACACCAAATCGAACATGTCCCGCAAGGACATCGGCGCCAATGCAGCGGCTGCGCTCGAACTCTTGGGATCCAAAGCGCGGGCCTGATCGTGCTGGTCGACAGGGCCGAAGCGGCGACCAGCATGTTTGTGCCCCCGGCAGGACTCGAACCTGCGACCTAGAGATTAGAAGGCTCTTGCTCTATCCAGCTGAGCTACGAGGGCGTAGGCGGCTCCGCCGGAAACCGCATCCCGAGCCTAGCGGCTCTCTCGCCGAGGGCCAGGCCCGGGCGATCATTTCCCGCATCTGTTGTCCACGGTACGGAACTACGGGGTGGCCCGTCGCCGTGAGCCGGAGAAGAGTTGCCGCATGGCTGCGACGAGCCCCGGCTACTCGATCACCGTCCGCGCGCACGTGAAGAAGGGGTCGGGTGGTGCCGCCGACATCGCGTCGGCGGTCTCGGCCGCGGGTGGGTCGTTGACCGCGCTGGACGTCGGGGGGTCCACCGCCACGGAGCTCGTGGTGGACGTGAGCTGCGACGCGATCGACGGTGCGCACGGCGAGCGGATCTGCGACGCGATCTCCGCGCTGCCCGGCGTCGCGATCCACAAGGTGAGCGACCGGACGTTCCTGCTGCACCTCGGCGGCAAGATCGAGGTGACGCCCAAGGTGCCGCTGAAGCACCGCGACGACCTCTCCCGCGCCTACACACCCGGTGTCGCCCGGGTCTGCCGGGCCATCGCGGACAACCCGGAGGACGTCCGAAGGCTGACCATCAAGCGCAACACGGTCGCCGTGGTCACGGACGGGTCGGCGGTGCTCGGCCTGGGCAACATCGGGCCTGCCGCGGCGCTGCCGGTGATGGAGGGCAAGGCGGCGCTGTTCAAGCAGTTCGCGGGCGTCGACGCGTGGCCGGTGTGCATCGAGAGCCAGGACGTCGACACGATCGTCGAGATCGTGCGCAACCTGGCGTCGGTCTACGGCGGGATCAACCTGGAGGACATCGCGGCCCCGCGGTGCTTCGAGATCGAACGCAGGCTGCGGGAGCTCCTCGACATCCCGGTGTTCCACGACGACCAGCACGGCACCGCCATCGTGGTGCTGGCGGCGCTCACCAACGCCTTGCGGATCGTGGGAAAGGTGCCCCAGCAGGTGCGGGTGGTGCTGAGCGGGGTCGGCGCGGCCGGGCACGCGATCGTCCGGCTCCTGCGCAGCCAGGGATTCGGGGACATCGTGGCGTGCGGACGCCGGGGGGTGCTGCGCCCCGAGGACGCGGGCACGGACGAGTTCCGCAAGTGGATCGTGGAGCACACCAACCCGCGCGGCGTGCAGGGGAGCCTCGTCGACGCGCTGCGCGGCGCCGACGTCTTCATCGGGGTGTCGGCTCCCGACCTGCTGACCGGGGATCACATCGCGACGATGGCTCCGGACGCGATCGTGTTCGCCCTGGCCAACCCCGTCCCCGAGGTGGACCCGTTCGCGGCCGCGCAGCACGCCGCGATCGTCGCCACGGGACGCTCGGACTTCCCGAACCAGATCAACAACGTGCTCGCGTTCCCCGGATTCTTCCGCGGGATGCTCGACTCCGGAACGCACCAGGTCACCGATCGGGCGATGCTCGCCGCGGCCGCCGCGATCGCCAACTGCGTCAGCCCCGACCAGCTCGCGGCCGACTTCATCGTCCCGTCCGTCTTCGACGCCCAGGTCGCCCCGTCCGTGGCCGAGGCGGTGCGGAAGGCGAGCGCTCAGTCCTGACCCGGCACCTTCGCGGAAACGGCCTCTGCAGCCCTTGACGCGGGCCAGGCGTTGATCGGTGGTGAGGAGCGGGACGCGCAAGCGGCTGGCGAGCTCGACGTACGGGGCGTCGGTCAGCGGCAGGTCGGCCCAACGGGACCATGCGCCTGACAGCAGCTCGTGAGCGACGCATCCGTGGCCCGTCGCTGCGGCTCGTGCGTGATGGCGGGCTGGGTGAGGGCCGACGGGTTCGAGTCCGCGGCTCTCGCGCGCTCGGCGAGCTCGTCGGCGACGTACACGTTCAGCCGGGCCGTACACACATACAGACACATCACGGTGTCCCGCGGATCTGCTCCAGGTAGTTGTAGGCCGTCACGCGGGAGATGTTGAGCCGGCGGGCCACCCGGTCGACCGCGCGCTTGACGAAGAACGCGCCCCGCTCGTCGAGGAACTTCAGTACGGAGAGGCGGTCGTCGCGGTCCATGAGGGCGACGGTCTTGCCGGTCTGCTCGATCGCGCCGTCGATCAGCCGGTCGAGCACCTCGCTGATGTCGGAGGCGAAGACCTCCTCGTCGCGGGCGGGGGCGTCCTCGACGGCCGGGCGCAGTGTGGCGTCGAGCGCCGCGCGCGCCGCCTGCAGCGGCGTGAGGTCGACGTTGATGCAGAGCGCGGCGATCACGTGCCCGTCGCCGTCGCGGAAGTAGACCGAGGACGAGCGCAGCTCGCGGCCGTCACCGGTGCGGCCCTTGTACCCGTACTCGTCGTGGTCCTCGGCCTCGCGGCGGAGCAGTTCTAGGCCGCGGTTGGTGGACGGCCCGCCGACCGTGCGGCCGGTGACGTGCCCGTTCTCGATCGCGACGATCGTGCGTTCCATCTCGCGCTTCGACAGGTCGTGCAGCACCACCTCGCAGTGCGGGCCGACGGCCGCCGCGATCGCCTTCATGATCGGCGCCAGCGTCGGTAGCAGCTCGTCCGGTGTGCTCATCGAGAAATTCTGTTCAGTCCCTTGACTTGTTGTCAAACATGCTTTCAAACTCCCGGGGATGGCCCAGACCGTGGAGACCGACTTCGGGACCCTGCGCCGCGTCGGCTTCTCCAGCTTCATCGGCGCGATGATCGAGTGGTACGACTTCTTCCTGTACGGCCAGGCAGCCGCACTCGTGTTCGGCCAGGTCTTCTTCCCCGGCGGCGACCCGCTGGTCGGCACCCTCGCCGCCTTCGCGACGTTCGCCGTGGGGTTCGGCGCGCGCCCGATCGGTGGCGTGATCTTCGGCCACCTCGGCGACCGGGTCGGCCGCAAGTCGGCGCTCGTCGCCACGCTCTTCCTGATGGGCATCGCGACGTTCCTGATCGGCATCCTGCCGACGTACGCGGCGATCGGGGTGTGGGCCCCCGTGCTGCTCGTCGTGCTGCGGCTGCTGCAGGGCGTCGCGGCAGGCGGTGAGTGGGGCGGCGCGGTGCTGATGCTCACCGAGCACGCCCCGCCACGCAGGCGCGGCTTCTACGGCGCGTGGCCGCAGATGGCCTCCTCGGCCGCGCTGATCCTCGCCACCGGCCTGATGTACGGGATGTCGGAGGCGCTCGGGGACGAGCAGTTCCTGTCGTGGGGCTGGCGGGTGCCGTTCCTCGTGTCGTTCCTGCTGATCTTCGTCGGGATCTTCATCCGGCTCCGCATCCCGGAGTCGCCGGAGTTCGAGCGGGTCAAGAAGGCCGAACAGATCGCGGACCGCCCGGTGGTCGACGCGGTGCGCACCGAGTGGCGCTCGATCCTGCTGGTGATCGGGATGCGCGTCGCCGAGAACGTCTGCGGCTACCTGGTGTCGGTGTTCGCGCTCTCGTACGCCACGAGCAACCTCGGCCTCGCCGCGAGCCTCGGCCTGCTCGCCAACATGCTCGCCGCCGCCGTGCAGTTCGTCGTCACGCCGTTGTACGGCGCGCTGTCCGACCGCATCGGCCGCAAGCCGGTCTACCTGTTCGGCGCCGGCCTGCACGTCGCGCTCGCGTTCCCGTTCTTCGCGCTCGTGCAGACGAAGAACGTGCCGCTGATCCTGATCGCGTGGGTGCTCGGCTACGCGATCGCCAACGGTGCCCTGTTCGCCACGCAACCGGCGTTCTTCTCGGAGTTGTTCGGCACGAAGGTGCGCTACTCCGGCATCTCGATCGGCTACCAGTTCTCCGCGATGATCGCGGGTGGGCTGGCGCCGTTCGTCGCCACCGGCCTGGTCGCATGGGCGGGCGGGGCGACGTGGCCGGTCTCGCTCTACTGGATGGCGGTCGGCCTGATCACGTTCGTCACCACATTGCTGTGCCGGGAGACCGCCCCCGTGAGGACTGGACCGCGATGACCCTCTCCGCGCTCGCCCGCAGCGCCGCCGAACCGCTGGGCCCGCACTTCCGCAACCTGCCCGACCACGACGGCACCGTCGGAGTGATCGGCGACAGGGGCTGGCACGTCACCGACCTGCTGCTCCCGACGTTGACGCTGCGGCGGTCGGCGCTCGACCACAACACGGCGCTGTTCGCACGCTGGTGCGCCGACGCCGGCGTCGATCACGCACCCCACGGCAAGACGACGATGAGCCCGCAGCTCGTCGCCGGCCAGCTCGACGCCGGGGCGTGGGCCATCACCGCCGCGACGGTGGCGCAGACCCGGATCATGCACGGCTGGGGCGTGCCCCGCGTGGTGCTCGCCAACGAGGTGGTCGACCCGGTGGGGCTGCGCTGGCTGGCCGCATCGGATCCGGGCTTCGAGGTGTACGTCCTCGCGGACAGCGCCGCCGGTGTGGACCGGATGTCCGCGGTGCTCGCCGACGCGCCCCGGACGCTGCCCGTGCTCGTCGAACTCGGCGTGCCGGGAGGCCGGGCCGGTGCCCGTACCCGCGACGAGGCGCTCGCCGTCGCCCGTCGGGTCGCCGCCGCGCCCGGTCTGGAGCTGGCCGGGGTCGAGTGCTTCGAGGGCGTCTACCCGCAGGACCGCGCGGAACGGTCCGTCGCGCAGGTCGACCGGTTCGCCGCCGACCTCGCCGCCCTGCTCGCCGACGTCGACGGGTTGGCCGGGCCGCGCGACGAGCTCGTGCTGACGGCAGGCGGGTCGGCCTACCCCGACCGGGTGGTCGCGGCCTGGCAGGAGCTCCCGCGGCTGTCGCGCCCGGTGCGCAAGGTGGTCCGCTCCGGCGGCTACCTCACCCACGACCACGGGCTCCTCGCCCGGGCCTCGCCGTTCGCACTCGTGCCGGCGATGGAGCTGTGGGCGTACGTGCTCTCCACCCCGGAGCCCGGCCTCGCGATCTGCGGGTTCGGCAAGCGCGACGCCTCGTACGACGTCGATCTGCCGATCCCGCTCCGCGGCGGGGCGGGCCCCTTGCCCGGCTCGCGCGTCGAGAAGCTCAACGACCAGCACGCCTTCGTCCGGCACGAGGGCGAGCTCGCCGTGGGCGACGTCGTCGCCTTCGGTCTGTCCCACCCGTGCACCGCCCTCGAGAAGTGGCCGCTCGTGCCGGTTCTCGACGACGCCGACGCCGTGGTCGGCGCGGTGCGCACCTACTTCTGAATCGGAGGACCCATGGCCAAGCGCGCTGTCAGCACCCCCGAGGCGGCCCCACCCGGAGGGCCGTACTCCCAGGCCGTCGTCGCGGGCGACCACGTCTACCTCGCAGGCGCCGTCCCGACCCTGCCCGACGGCACGCCCGTCCGGGGAACGTTCGAGGAGCAGGCCCGCCAGGTGTTCACCAACCTGCAGAAGACCGCGGAGGCGGCGGGCGCGTCGCTCTCCGACGCCGTCCGCGTGGGTGTCTACCTGCGCGACTTCGGCGACTTCGCGGCGATGAACACGCTCTTCGCGGAGTTCTTCGGCACGGAGAACGCGCCGGTGCGCACCACGATCCCCGTTGCCCTCAGCGGGTTCGACATCGAGGTGGATGCGATCCTCTACACCGGCTCCTGACCGACGGCCGACCGTCACGTCCTGGATCCCCGGTTTCGGCGTCCTCGCGCCGACCTCGATCCGGACGTGGCCGCAGCCGAGCTCGAGGCCACCGTGCTGCTGGCGGTCCGGCCACCCGCGAAGGAGAAACGCATGCCCCTCACCGAGGACCTCGTCCTCCTGCTCCTCAACCCGGAGACGGGCCGCGCGGTCGTCGACAGCACCTCCCTCGACCGTGCGATCGGCGGGGCGTTGCTGCTGGACCTGGTCACCCGCGAGCGGATCACGGCGGACGGCGACGGGGCGAGGGCCCGCCTCACGGTCGCCGATGCGGCGCCCACCGGCGACGCGCTGCTCGGCGCCCTCGCCGCGTTGGACGATCGCACCGATGCAACAGCGGTATCGGCCCGATCGTCCGCCTTGCGATGGCACCACCTGGACGCCGCTCGCTACGGCCGGAGTTGTTCAGGACCCTCCTAGCCCGTCCGGCCCCAGACGCAGGCGTAGCGCCGCCCCGGCCCCGGCCCGGGGGAGAGGAAGCCCGGCAGCGGCGGGAGGTCGACGGCGAGCGGGGCGAGCCGGTCGTGGAGCACGGCGGCGTCGGCGGGCCGGTCGGCCGGATCCTTGGCGAGCAGGTCGAGCACCACCCGCGCGAGCGCCGGGGGAGCGCCCGGCAGGGGACCCGGCGCCTCGCGCACCTGCCGTTCGAAGATCGCGTACGCCGTCTGTCCTCCGAACAGCTGCGTGCCTGTGAGCAGCTCGTGCAGCACGCAGCCCAGCGCGTACAGGTCGCTACGCGCGTCGGCCGCGCCGTGCTGCACCTGCTCGGGCGCCATGTAGGACGGCGTGCCGAAGATCTGGCCCATCCGTGTGAAGCGCACCGCGCCTGCGAGTACGGCGAGGCCGAAGTCGAGCACGACGACGCTGCCGTCCGGGCGGAGCATGAGGTTGGACGGGGTGAGGTCGCGGTGCACGATCTCGAGGCCGTGCGCGGCGGCCAGCACGGCGGCGGCCTGCGCCCCGATCGCGGCCACCCACCCGGGTGGGAGCGGGCCGTGCTCGGCCACGACGTCGGCGACGGTCACGCCGTCGACGAACTGCATCACCTGGAACAGCCGCTGCTCGTGCATCCCCAGGTCGTAGAGGATCGGGGCGCCCGGGTGCTCGAGCCGGGCGAGGATCCGCGCCTCGCGCACGAACCGCTCCCGCTGCTCGTCCGACCCGCCGGGCAGGTGCAGGAACTTGACGGCGACCCGCCGCCCGAGATGGGTGTCGAGCCCGTGGTGGACCGCACCCATCCCGCCACGCCCCACCGGGAGGTCGTCGATCTCGTAGCGGTCCGCGATGAGCACGGGTCCCTCCTCCACCACCCGGGTCGCGGCCAGCCTCCCACGGGCCGGGGCGGAGGGATCACACGACGTGGACGTCCATCGACCCGATCCGGCTGATCGGCATCTCCGGCTCATCGCCGGACGCGATCGGGCCGACCCCGGCCGGCGCGCCGGTGAACAGCAGGTCGCCCGGCAGCGGCGTCATCACCGACGACGACGCCTGTGACGATCCACGGGCCGACCGGGCTGAAGGTGTCGCAGCTCCTGCGCCGGGAGCGGTCGGCGGCGCCGCATCACCCCACGCCCTCCAGGTCCAGCTCCTCGGGCGGACGGCCGATGCCGAACCGCTCCACGCTCTCCAGCAGGGAGACCCGCCGGATGTATGCGCGCGCCTTGTCGGGGTCGGCCGCGATCGCGCGCATGTCGTCCTGGTGCCTGCGGCGGACCGCTTCGTCGCGCTCCCGCAGCCGGTCGGTGTTGCGCTGGGTGTCGGCCTGAACGTATTCGACGGCAACGGTGCGACGGACCCGGTCGTAGGCGTCGAGCTCGGGTTCCTGCTCCGCTCCGTCGCGGATGATCCGGGTGAGCCGGCGGGCCGCGTCCATCGCGTCGTGGATCCCGGAGTTGAGGCCCACGCCGCCGATCGGCGAGTTGATGTGCGCTGCGTCGCCCGCCAGCAGCACCGGACCGGCCCGGAACGTTGCGGCGACGCGCTGGTGCACGCCGTAGACCTGGTGGTCGATGACGGGGTAGCCCGGCGCGTACGGCGCGATCCCCTGCAGCAGGCGCTGCAGCCGCTCGGGGCTCGTGGCGTCCTCGTCGCTCACGCCCTCCGGGACCGGCCACACCACTCGCCACGACTCCGGCGTGCGCAGGATGAACAGCCACTGCTCGGGATCGGCGACGTAGTTGACGTGCCCGAGACCGGGGAGGATCCCCTGCAGGTCGACCGGGGTGCTGGTGATCGCGAACCGCTCCGGATAGGTGTAGCCGTCGAAGGCGACTCCGAGGGCTCCCCGCACGGTGCTGCGCGGACCGTCGGCCCCGATGACGTACGAGGCGGCCAGCTCGCAGGCTCCGTCCGGGCCTTCGAGGGCGAGCACGGGACCGGACGGCTCGATCCGCAGGTCCGTGAGCCGGGTGCCCAGACGCAGCCGCACGTTCGGGTCGCCCTGCAGCCGCTCGTGGAGCATGCGCACGAGGTGCTGCTGGTTGAGCTGCAACCGGTAGGGGAACCGGGTGGCGTCGGCCAGCAGGCGGAAGTCGAACTCGGCGATCAGCCCGTCGCGGCGGTCCCGGAACTGGTAGGTCGGGACCACGAGCCCCTCGGCGTGCATCTGCGCGGTGATGTCGATCGTCTCGAGCACCTCGAGCGTGGCCGCGTGGAACGTGCTGGCCCGCCAGTCCGGCCGCGGCTCGTCGTTCTGCTCGACGAGCACGACGGGCAGACCGGCGCGCGCGAGCGTCGCGGCGGCCGTCATGCCGACCGGTCCGCCGCCGACGACGGCGACGGGCCGTTCCGCGCGCACCGAGGACATGCGGAGACCCTAGCCAGGGATTCCGTTCACTGCGTAGAAGATGAGCTAGAGTTCCGCCATGTCGAATGAATCGCGGCCCGAGGGTGCAACCACCACGTCGGTGGACAACGCCCTGTGGTTGCTGCAGCTGGTCGGTGACCGGCAGGCGCTGCGGGTCGCGGAGGCCGCCGACCTGCTCGGGGTGGCCCGGTCCACAGCCCACCGGCTGCTCACCGCGCTGCGCCGTCGCGGCTTCGTGATGCAGGACCGGCCCAATGGCGCGTATCGCCCGGGGCCCGCGCTCTACGAGATCGGGCTGGCGGCGGTCAGCCGCATCGACATCGTCCGGGTGGCCCGCCCGGTGCTCGAACAGCTTCGCGAGGAGACGCAGGAGACGGCGAGTCTCGCCGTCCTCGAAGGCGCGATGATCCGGTTCGTCGACTGCGCGGAGAGCCCTCGCTCCGTGCGGGTCGGCAACCGCACCGGGGTGGTGCGCCCGGCGCACGCGTCCGCGGTGGGCAAAGCGATCCTCGCGGGTCTGCCCGACGCCGAGCTCGACCGGCGCTACCCCGGCCCCGAGCTGCCGCCCGCCACGACGGCCGCCGCCGTCACCGAGACCGCGGCGCTGCGCGCCGAGCTGGCCGAGATCCGGGTCCGCGGCTACGCGCTGAACTGGGAGGAGAGCAGCGACGGCGTGTGCGCGGTCGCCGTCGCGCTGCGCGACACCGTCGGCCAGCCGCTCGCCGGGCTGGGGGTGGCCGCGCCGAGCAGCCGGATCGGCACCCCCGATGGCATCCGCGCCTTCGCGCCGTTCGTACAGCGGGGTGCCGAGCTCGTACGGGAGCGACTGCGCTCGCCGCAGTGAGTATTCGACGCTGCGGAATTACCTCCGGAACAAGTCCGCATACGTGGACATCATCGTGAGGCCGCCCTAGTGTCCTGGCTGCCCGGGTACGGCAACGACGCTTCCTGGAGGCCCGAATGCGCAAGGGCATGACGGCGGTTGCGCTGGCGGCCGTCATGGCCGTCACCGCCGCGTGTGGCGGTGGCGGTGGCTCGGAACCGGGCCGGACCGACATCACCGTCAACATCGTCCCGTTCACCCCGAACGCCGTGCTCTTCCTCGGGATGGAGAAGGGCATGTTCGACAAGCGCGGGATCACCGTGGAGCTGCAGAACGCGGCCTCGCCGGTCCCCGTCGTCGCCTCGCTGGTGGCCGGGCAGGCCGACTTCGGTTTCGTCACCACGCCGGTCCTCATCAACGCGAACCGGGAGGGGACGCCGATCAAGTGCGTCGCGCCGGTCGACGGTCAGATCAGCCCTGATCGCGACGCCAGTGCGCTCGTCGCCGCCGCGGGCAGCGGCATCGACTCCCTCGACGACCTCTCCGGCAAGTCCGTCGCCGTCGTGCAGCTGGCCAGCATCAACCTCATCGGTGCGAAGAAGATGATCGAGGACGCGGGCGCGACGGGCACCGAGTACATCGCGATGCCGTTCCCGCAGATGCCGCAGGCGCTCTCCGATGGGCGGGTCGACGCCGCCGTGATCACCTCGCCGTACCTCGAGACGGCCCTCGCCGCCGGTGCCGTCGCGCTGGCCCACCCGAGCTCGGACCTGTTCCCGACCGGCACCGTCTACTGCTACGCGGCCACGGCCCAGTACCTGGCCGGGAACGCCGAGGTGGCCCAGGGCTTCCACGACGCCATGCAGGAGGCGATCCTCTACGCCAAGGACCACGAGGACGAGGCCCTCGCCACGCTCGTCGAGCACCTCGACCTCACGCCCGAGCAGGCCAAGGCGCAGATCATCCCGACCAACTACGTGCCGGAGATCAACCTCGACTCGATCGCCGCCATCCAGGACCTGATGGCCCAGCAGGGTTCGATCCCCACCACCGTGAACCCCGCCGACCTCGTCTGGCGGCCCGGCGGGGGGTCCTCGTGACCGTCCGCGACACCACCTGGTTCAAGGTCACGGCCAGGGTCGCGGTCGTCCTCGCGGTGCTCGGCGGCTGGGAGTACGTCAGCGCCTCCGGAGCGCTCGACCCGAGCTCGTTCCCGAGCATGACCGCCACCGTGGCCGAGCTGGCCCGCCAACTGCAGGACGCCGACCTCTGGAGCGCGGTGGGGGAGACCATGCGCGGCTGGTCGCTCGGCCTGCTCATCGGCGGCACGCTGGCGATCACGGTGGGCACGCTGCTCGGCCTCAACCGATTCGCCTACCTCAGCGTCATCCCGGTGATCGAGTTCCTGAAGACCGTCCCGGTCATCGCGATCCTGCCGCTGGCCATCGTCGTGTGGGGCGCCACCCTGGAGATGAAGGTCTTCCTCGTCGCCTTCGGGGTGTTCTGGCCGCTGACCATCCAGACCATCTACGGCGTCCGCGCCGTCGACCCGGTGGTGCGCGACACGGCGGTGGTGCTGCGGCTGCGCGGTTTGCGCAAGTTCTGGACGGTGACGCTGCCCAGCGCGGCCCCGTTCGTCGCGACCGGGGTGCGCGTCGCCGCCGCCGTCGGCCTGATCCTGACGATCATCGCGGAGCTCATCGGCGGCGCCGAGGGCCTCGGTCTGTCCATCCTGACGTCGGTCAACGCCGGACCGGACCGGCTGCCGGCCACCTACGCCTACATCCTCGTCACCGGAGCGGCCGGGGTCGCCGTCACGAGCGCGTTCGCCTACCTGGAGCAACGCCTGCTGCACTGGCACGAGAGCCGGCGCAACGTCGCGGCGAGGACGGCGTGACGGTGGCCGGGATCTGGCGGCTGTGGTTCTTCGCCACCATCCTGGCGATGTGGTGGGTGCTGTCCGCCGACAGCACCTCGACGTTCTTCCCGCCGCTGCAGAAGATCCTGACGCAGCTCTACGACCTCTGGATCGTCGGAGACGCCCGCCGCGAGCTCTGGTCGAGCCTCGGGCACTTCGCGATCGGCTACCCGGCCGCCGGGCTGCTGGGCATCGGGATCGGCGCACTGCTGTGGAAGTTCCACCGCGTCGGGCACGCCGTATCCCCGGTCCTGTACTTCGTCTACGTGATCCCGACGGCGGCGATGCTGCCGGCGATCGTGGCCGTGATGGGCATCGGGTCGCCGATGAAGATCGCGGTCATCGTCCTGGCCGCGATCTGGCCGACGCTGCTCAACACCCTCGACGGCATGCGCGGCATCGACCCCGTCATGCTCGACACGGCGAAGGTCATGCACATGTCCTCGGCCCGGACGGTCCGCACCGTCGTGCTGCCCGGTGCGATGCCGCAGATCATGGCCGGTCTGCGGCACAGCCTGCAGATCTCGGTGATCATGATGGTGGTCAGCGAGCTCGTCGCCTCCCGGTCGGGGATCGGGTTCTTCATCCTGGAGGCCCAGCAGCGGTTCGCCATGACCGAGATGTGGACCGGGATCATCGTCCTCGCCCTCGTCGGGAGCGCCCTGACGTTCCTGTTCATCGCCGTCGAGCGCGTCGTGCTGGCGTGGTACCTCGGCGCGCGCGCCGTCGAGCGGAAGGGGTGAGCTCCGTGTCGCAGTCCGAGGTGATCCACAGCCAGCCGTCGGGTTCGGCGGGCGAACCGGTGCTGTCGGTCCGCGCGCTCGCGAAGACCTACAACGCCGGGCAGCGGAACGAGCGGTCCGCCATCGCCGACGTGACCTTCGACGTCGCCAAGGGCGAGTTCGTCTGCGTGGTGGGGCCGAGCGGTTGCGGCAAGACCACCCTCCTGCGCTGTCTCAGCGGCCTGCTCACCCCCACGTCCGGCGAGGTGCTGTTCGAAGGGGCACCGCTGACCGCGGTCCCGGACCGGCTCAGCGTGGTCTTCCAGGACTACAGCCGTTCCCTCTTCCCCTGGCTCTCGGTGCACCGCAACGTCGCCGTGCCGCTCAAGGTGGCCGGCGTCCCCAAGCCGCGGCGCGAGGCCCGGATCCGCGAGGTGCTCGGCGCCGTGGGGCTGGGCGACGTGGGGCGCAGCTACCCCTGGCAGCTCTCCGGAGGCATGCAGCAGAGGGTGGCGATCGCGCGCGCACTCGCGCACCAGCCGGACCTGCTGCTCATGGACGAGCCGTTCGCCTCGGTCGACGCCCAGACACGGTTCGACCTGGAGGACCTGATCCTGCAGGTGCGGCGCGAGCTCGGCATCACCGTCGTGCTCGTCACCCACGACATCGACGAGGCGGTCTACCTCGCCGACCGGGTGGTCGTCCTCGGCCGTGCCCCGAGCCGCGTCACCGAGATCCTCGACGTGCCGCTCGAACACCCGCGTACCCAGGTCGGCACCCGCTCGAGCGACACGTTCGGCCGCCTCCGCGGACACCTGATGGAGCTCGTCACCAGAGCCTGAGGAGTGCCGATGTCCCGACCAGCCGTCGAGGCACTGCTCGACGTGATCCGCGACTGGGGCGCCGACCGCCTCTTCACATGCCCCGGCAGCACCGAGGCGGCCGTCCTCGACGCGCTGGTGGTCCGCAAGGACGTCGAGCTGGTGCTCACCACCCATGAAGGCGTCGCCGTGTCGATGGCCGACGGGCTCGCCAGGGCAACGCGGCGGCCGAGCGTCGCGTACCTGCACGCGAACGTCGGGCTGACCAACGGGCTGAGCAACCTGTACGCGGCACAGCTGGCCTACTCGCCGGTCGTCGTGCTCAACGGGATCAAGGCGTCCTCGATCCAGGCCAGGCAGGGTTTCACCACCGCTGCGCGGATGCGGGACCTCGTGCACCAGTACGTGAAATCGGACTGGCAGTCGCTCACGACCGAGGCGATCGGAGAGGACGTCAACCGCGCCTTCCGCACCGCGGTGACGGAGCCCGCTGGGCCGGTGTGGGTCGGGCTCGCCCAGGACCTGCTGGAGAGCACTGCCGAGGTGCCGGTGCCGGACGTCGCCCCCTTCCGCTTCGACCCGCGCGCGGCGCCGTCCGCGAGCGCCGTCCGGACCGCGGTGGACCTCCTCGCCGCCGCCGGGCGTCCCGTGCTCGTGGCCGGCAGCGAGGTCGCGCGGGCGGGCGCGCTCGACCGGCTGGTGCGCCTGAGCGAGCAGCTCGGAGCGCCCGTCCTGCACGAGGACCGGCGCGGCTTCGAGCGGCCGGGATTCCCCACCGATCACCCGCACTTCCGGGGGCAGTACGAGGTGGGACACCCCCTGGTGCGGGAGGCCGACCTGCTCGTGTTCCTCGGGGCCCGTCTGTTCCACGAGTTCGAGCCGGCCCGCGTCCCGCCGCTCCCGGCGGGCGTGCCGATCGTCCACAGCCACACCGACCCGAAGTACATCGGGATGACGTACGGCGTCGACGCCGCGCTGGTCGGCGACCAGGGACTGGTGATCGAGGCCCTGTCCGCAGCCCTGCCCGCCGCCCCGCCCCGTGCGGTTCCCCCCGCCCTGCCGACGCCCCCGCGTCGGCCGTCGGTTCCCGGAGCTGCGCTGCGGCCCGCCGACGTCGTCGACGTCGTCACCGAGTCGTTGCGCGGCGCGGTCATCGTCGGCGACGCCACGACGGCAGGGGGCATCCTGCAGCAGCGGGCCCACCAGCACAGCGGCGACGACTACTTCGTCTCGTCGTCGGGGTCGCTCGGCTGGGGCATGGGTGCGGCGCTCGGCATCGCGATGGGCCTGCCCGATCGGCGGGTCGCGGCGGTACTCGGGGACGGCGTGTTCCAGTTCGGCATGCCGGCGCTCTGGTCGGCGGCGCGCAGCGACCTGCCCGTCACCTACGTCGTCATGAACAACCAGTCCTACGCCGCGGTCGGCGCGGCGCTGCGCCGCTTCGGCGGCGAGGCGGTCGAGCGGCAGCACTACCCGGGCGTCGACATCGCCGGCCCGCGCATCGCCGAGGTCAGCAGCGCCTTCGGCGTGCCCGGCCGGCGCGTCGACACGCTCAGCGAGCTGCGGGAGAGCCTGGAGGCGAGCCGGAGGGCCGACCACCCGACGCTCGTCGAGGTGATGACCGACCCCACCGAGTTCGGGCCCTAACCGGGTCGCAGCCAGCCCTCCACCAGCCCTTCGCCGCCCAGCCGCAGGAGGGTGTCGGCGCGCTCAGCCGCGTTTCGCGCGGTGTCGGCGGCGTCGAGCAGGGCGCGGAACGCAGCGCCGAGCGCCCGCTGCTCGCCGATCGGCAGCAGCGGGACACGCACCCGGTGGCCGTACCGGCTCGACGAGCCGTTGGGGGGCGGCATGGAACGCAGGATGCCGGCGAGGTACTCGGGATCGAGCTGGTCGGGGTCCACCCGGTAGACGGTGAGCGCCGGGCCGAGCACCGCAGGCCGGTCGGCGACCCGGGCCCGGCCCATCGGCGCGCCGACGACGTCGCCCGCGCGCACCCGGATGCGCGCCGCAGCCGGCGCGGCGCGGCCGCTGGGGGTGGTCCCGGTGGCCAGGTCCGCCACGGTGAGCACGGGGACGGCGCCGTCGCCCGGATCGGCCGTCCCGACGTCGCGCGGGGCGTGGCGGACGGTCAGCACGCCCCGGCGGGCCAGCTCGGCGATGGTGGCCGTCGGCCGCTCGCGCGCGTCGTCGACCACCCGGAGCGCGGGCAGCTGGGTGGACCCGGTGGCGAGCAGCTCGGCCACCCGGCGGCCGGTCTCGGCGGACGCGCGGCGCTGCAGGTGGTGCTCGGGGCTGACATCGACGTCGTCGTCGAGCAGATCGACGACCGGCACGGCCCGTGCCCCATCTCCGACCGCGCGACCGGCCGCGAACGCCTCCCACAGCTCCGCAACCGCGTCCGCATGTCCGCGCGCCAGCAGGACGCGCGACGGGATCTGGTCGCCCGGCGCCGGCCTGCGCAGCACCCAGACGTCAGCGGGGCGCGTCTCGTCCTCGACGGTGAGCACCGCCCGCAGCGCACCCGCGCGCAGGAGGTTGGCGCGGATCCGCCGGCCCGGCCGACGGGACGCGACCGCGGCCGGGAACCGCAGCACCACACTCCTTCCGGGGCGCACGTGCGCCAGGCCGTGCTGCGCCCACGCCAGCTCCGGCTCCGTGCGTGGGGGCAGGCCGTGGGCGAACCGGGTGTCGCCGGTCAGCGCCTCCTGCGGCCAGGTGCGATCCACGACCGTCGGGGCGGACACCACCGCGTCGAACTCCTCGCCCGCGAAGGCGTCGTGGCGCAGGGCGTCGGCGACCGCGACGGGCGCCCGGGCGGCGGAAGCGGGGCGCGATCCGGCGAGCAGCAGCCGGGCGGCCGCGATGCGGGCCGTTGCGGGATCGGACTCCTGCCCGCGCGCCGCGTCGGCACCGGTGACGAGCAGCAGTGCACCGGTACCGCAGGCCGGGTCGAGCACGCTCCCCCCGTCGGGCAGCGCGATGCGCGCCATGGCCGCCGCGAGCGCATCCGGCACCTCGCCCGCCGGCCGCCGGTAACGGCCGCAGAGATCCTCGTACGCCGCGGCGGGGCCGCTCCGGGCCGCGACGTCGTCGAGCAGGGCGGCGAGCTCGGGATCCTCGAGGGGCGGTGGCGGCTCGCCCGGCAGCAGGTGGGCCAGTCCGGGGTAGTGGCGGCCGAGCAGGTACGTGCCGGCCGCGGCGAGGCGCTCCGGCAGCAGGAAGTCGGCACCGTCGGAGAGCAGCCGCTGCCACGCGCGGTCGGCGGCCGAGAGCCGGTAGCGCTTGCCGTTGCGCCGCAGCCACTCCTCGACCTCGGAGAGCGCGAACCGCGGGTTGGACGCCGTGCCCGACACCGGCGCCGGGAAGTCGTCGTGGCGGCGGCGCCAGTTGCTGACCGCGGCGCGGCCGACACGGCCGAGCCGGGCGATGTCGCCCGTGCTGACGGTCGGGTCCGCGGCCATGTCGCTGAAGGTAGTTCACGTCCCCCTAGCTTGTGAAGCGGGTTCACAGCATGAGAGGGTGGCCCCATGCCACCGACGCTGCGCTCCGCGGTCGGCTCCGACGTGGGCCGCCGCAGGGAGAACAACCAGGACTCGGCCGTCACGAGCCCGCGGATACTGGCCGTGGCGGACGGGATGGGCGGGCACGCCCACGGCGAGGTCGCGAGCGCGGTCGCGATCTCTGCCGTGATGGACCTGGACGCGCGGCTGCGCGGCGTCGCCCTCGCCGAGATCGACCTGCTCGCCGCCCTGCGCGAGACGATCGACGACGCGGCGGCCCGGCTCACCGGGCTCGCCCAGCAGAACCCGGACCTGCGCGGCACGGGCACCACGGTCGTCGCGTTCCTGGTCGACGGCACCCGGATCGGGGTCCTGCACCTGGGCGACTCGCGCGCCTACCTGCTGCGCGACGGTGAGCTGCACCGGCTCACGCGCGATCACACGCTCGTCCAGTCCCTCGTCGACGAGGGACGCATCTCCGAGGCGGAGGCGGCGTCGCACCCCCGCCGGTCGTGGCTGGTCAAGACCCTCCAGGACGGCAGCACACCCGAGCCGGACCTGTTCCACGTCGAGGCGCAGCCAGGCGATCGCTACCTCATCTGCTCCGACGGGGTCACCGCCGTCCTCGAGGACCCGCAGCTGCAGGAGATCCTCGGCACCGTCGCCGAGCCCGCGGCGGCCGTGGCGGAGCTCATCGCCCGTTCCAACGCAGGCGGCGGTCCGGACAACATCACCTGCATCGTGGCCGACCTCGTGGACGACGCCGAACCCGAGGACGACACCCCGGTCGTCGTCGGCGCGGCCGCCACGACCCAGTCCTGACGCCCACGCGCGAGTCGCGATCCGGATGCGCGAGTCCGCCGTTCCGGCCCGGCGAGTCGTGCATTCGGGCGCAGTGCATCAGGGCGCAGTGCATCAGGGCGCAGTGCATTCGATGACCTAGCGGCGGGCCACGAGCCTGCGCAGCGGGACGGGGAGCACGCGGCCGGGACCGGCTCGCCGTGCGAGGCCGGCCGCCACCCTCTCCCTGGTGTCCGGGGGCAGGTCGGGCGGCCACCACCCCGCCCGAGGCAGGTCGGTCACCAGCGCGCGCGCCGCGTTCGCGTCGGGCAGCGGGAGCGTGAACGCGCCGCGATCGTCGCCCAGCACCGCGAAGTCTGCCGCCGCCAGCAGCCAGCCGGCCCGGTCGAGCGCGGACCGGTTCGTCCAGCCCGAGCGGTGCACCGCGGCCGTCCGCAGCTCCGTGAGCGAGCGCGGGCTCGCCGACGGCACCACGACGACCAGCGTGCCGGCCGGCCGGAGCACGCGCCGCAGCTCGGCGAAGACGTCGTCGAGGTCGGACAGGCGCGGAAGGGTGAGCAGCAGGACCGCGCCGTCGACCGCGTTGTCGCGCAGCGGCAGGGCGTTGGCGAGCCCTGCGACCACCGGCGGGCCACCCGGCCGGGGTGCCGGATCGACACCGACCCAGCGACCTGCGAACTCACCGGCCAGCGGGCCGGATCCGCAGCAGAGGTCCAGCACCCGGGCGGCGTTCGCGAGTGGGCTCGCCGCCCACGCGATGGGCCCGGCGCCGGTGCGGTCGGTGGCGGTGCGCAGCAGCCGCCCCGCGACGTCGTCCGGGGGTGTCTCCACGGAGCGCAGTATCGGTCACGGCATAGCCTGGGGTGCATGGCGCACGTCGAGCCCGCCAGTCCACAGCCGTCCACCAGGCCGGCCGTCGAGGTGGCGGGCCTCGTCGGCGTCGGCGCGATGATCGCCGTGCTCGTCGCGGCCGGCCTCACCGCGCTGTCCGGGGCCCGGCCCGCGGCGGCGCTGGGCCTGCCGGATCCGGGCACGCTCACGATCGTCGGGCTGCCGGCGATGCGGGCGGTCTCCGAGATCTGCATGGTGCTGACGATCGGGGCGGTGCTGCTCGCGGCGTTCCTCGTGCCCCCGCAGCGCTCGGGCTACCTGGACGTCGCCGGCTACCGCGCCTTGCGAGCGGCGTCATGGACCGCGGCGGGCTGGACCGCGGCCGCGGCGCTGATGGTGCCGCTGAGCATGGCCGATGCGCTCGGGCGCCCGGTCGACCAGCTCCTCGACCCGGCCACGATGCTCGATCTCCTGCCGCGGCTGGAGCCGGCCACCACCTGGGCCGTCACGGCGCTCGTGGCGGTGCTCGTGCTCGTCGGCTGCCGCACCGTCCTGACGTGGGGGTGGACCGCGGTCCTCTTCGGCATCGCCCTGCTCGGGCCGCTGCCCGTGACGTTCACGGGGCACTCCTCCACCGGGGGCGCCCACGACGTCGCCTCCGACAGCCTGGTGCTGCACGTGCTCGCGGCGTCCCTGTGGGTGGGCGGGCTCGTCGCCGTGCTGCTGCTCGCGGCGGCGCGCGGCCCCGACCGGCTCGAGGCGCTGGCCACCGCGGTCCCGCGGTACTCGCGGCTGGCTCTGGCCTGCTGGCTCGTCGTCGCAGCCACCGGAGTGATCAACGCTCTCGTCCGGATCCCGCTCGGCGCGCTCGTCGGATCGACCTACGGCACGTTGGTGCTGGTCAAGGCCGGCGCGCTGCTCGGGCTCGGTCTGTTGGGGGTGCTGCACCGGCGATCGTCGGTCGCCCCCGCCGCGCGCGGCGAGCCGGGCGCGCTGATGCGGCTCGGCGGGGTCGAGGTGCTCCTGATGCTCGCGACGATCGGCCTCGCCGTGGCGCTCGGCCGCACCGCGCCCCCGGACACCGGTGCCGCGCCGCCATCGCGCGTCGAGGTCGTGATCGGCTACGACCTCGCCGGGCCGCCGACGTTCGCCAGGCTGGCCCTCGACTGGCGGTTCGACCTGGTCTTCGGGACCGCCGCGCTGGTGCTCGCCGCCGCCTACCTGCTGGGGGTGCGGAGGCTGCACCGCCGCGGCGACCGCTGGGTCACCGGTCGCACGGTGGCGTGGCTGACCGGGTGCGCGGCGCTGCTCCTCGCCACCAGCTCGGGCCTCGGCCGCTACGGGCCCGCCATGTTCAGCGTCCACATGGGCCAGCACATGATCCTCGGGATGCTGGTCCCGATCCTGCTGGTGCTCGGGGCGCCGGTGACGTTGGCGCTGCGGGCGCTGCCGCCTGCCGGCCGCACGAGGCCACCCGGACCGCGGGAGTGGCTGCTGGCAGCCGTGCACTCGCCCGTCGCGCGCCTGCTCACGCATCCGCTGGTGGCGCTGGTGCTCTTCGTCGGCAGCTACTACGCGCTGTACTTCTCGGCTCTCTTCCCGGCGGCCCTGCCCGAGCACTGGGCACACAAGGTCATGAACCTGCACTTCCTGCTGGTGGGGGCGCTGTTCTTCTGGCCGATCGTCGGTGTCGACCCCGCGCCGCGACGGCTGCCGCCCGCGGCCCGGATGGGGCTCGTGTTCGCCTCCGTGCCGTTCCACGCGTTCTTCGGCGTGGCGGTGATGAGCGGCAACACGGCGCTGGGCGGGGACTACTACCGCAGCCTCGCCCTGCCCTGGGTGCCCGATGTGCTGGCCGACCAGCGGCTCGGCGGCGGTCTCGCCTGGGCCGCGGGGGAGATCCCGCTGCTCATCGTGGTGATCGCGTTGCTCATCCAGTGGTCGCGCCAGGACGAACGGTCGGCGCGACGCGCTGATCGACAAGCAGACCTGCACGGAGACGTGGACCGCGAGGCCTACAACGCGATGCTCCGCCGCCTGGCGACGGGTGGACCGCCGCTCGTCGCGCACAGCGACGAAAACGCTCATGAGCCAGGTCACACGAAAGAGGCGCCGCCGGTGCGACGAAACGAGACCGGATCCCCTCTCAAGGCATCCTCCGATGCCGTTTCCGCAGGTCGACGCGACGCGGAAGGCCCGCCGGAGGCGTCCGGAGGCGCTCGCGACGCCTGACCGTTCGTCGTGCGCGGCGGGGCCAACAGGCACGGTGAGTGACGTCTGGAGGCCGGTTTCGGCTGGTCAGCGCGTTATGAGGGGGGCGATTTGACTGGCCCGGAAGCCCTCGCGTAACTTTCTCTTCGTCAGCGGGACACCGGACAGAACGAAGGCCTCAGAGCCCCGGTCAGCAGGGCCCGCCGACCGCCCCCCTCACAGGGACCCCCCGGATCCACTCGGATCGGGAGGTGTACAGTGGGGGAACAGCCCCGGAAGGACGCCTAACGGCGGACGATGGTGTGCGGGTGTCTCTTGAGAACTCAACAGTGTGTCGAGCTTTATCATGAATTGGTTTTATGCCAGTTTGTTTTACCTGCGACCCCGTCGCAGGTTTTGCTAGAGCCAGATTTTGTTGGAGAGTTTGATCCTGGCTCAGGACGAACGCTGGCGGCGTGCTTAACACATGCAAGTCGAGCGGTAAGGCCCTTTCGGGGGTACACGAGCGGCGAACGGGTGAGTAACACGTGGGTGACCTGCCCTCAGCTCTGGGATAAGCCCGGGAAACTGGGTCTAATACCGGATATGACCTGCTGTTGCATGACAGTGGGTGGAAAGTTTTTTCGGCTGGGGATGGGCCCGCGGCCTATCAGCTTGTTGGTGGGGTGATGGCCTACCAAGGCGACGACGGGTAGCCGGCCTGAGAGGGCGACCGGCCACACTGGGACTGAGATACGGCCCAGACTCCTACGGGAGGCAGCAGTGGGGAATATTGCGCAATGGGCGAAAGCCTGACGCAGCGACGCCGCGTGGGGGATGACGGCCTTCGGGTTGTAAACCTCTTTCGACCGGGACGAAGGGTGACTGACGGTACCGGTAGAAGAAGCACCGGCCAACTACGTGCCAGCAGCCGCGGTAATACGTAGGGTGCGAGCGTTGTCCGGAATTATTGGGCGTAAAGAGCTCGTAGGCGGTGTGTCACGTCGGTCGTGAAAACTTGGGGCTCAACCCTGAGCGTGCGGTCGATACGGGCATCACTTGAGTTCGGCAGGGGAGACTGGAATTCCTGGTGTAGCGGTGAAATGCGCAGATATCAGGAGGAACACCGGTGGCGAAGGCGGGTCTCTGGGCCGATACTGACGCTGAGGAGCGAAAGCGTGGGGAGCGAACAGGATTAGATACCCTGGTAGTCCACGCCGTAAACGGTGGGCACTAGGTGTGGGGGCCATTCCACGGTCTCTGTGCCGCAGCTAACGCATTAAGTGCCCCGCCTGGGGAGTACGGCCGCAAGGCTAAAACTCAAAGGAATTGACGGGGGCCCGCACAAGCGGCGGAGCATGTGGATTAATTCGATGCAACGCGAAGAACCTTACCTGGGTTTGACATGCACTAGACGCGTCTAGAGATAGGCGTTCCCTTGTGGCTGGTGTGCAGGTGGTGCATGGCTGTCGTCAGCTCGTGTCGTGAGATGTTGGGTTAAGTCCCGCAACGAGCGCAACCCTCGTTCCATGTTGCCAGCGGGTTATGCCGGGGACTCATGGGAGACTGCCGGGGTCAACTCGGAGGAAGGTGGGGATGACGTCAAGTCATCATGCCCCTTATGTCCAGGGCTTCACACATGCTACAATGGCCTATACAGAGGGCTGCGAGACCGCGAGGTGGAGCGAATCCCTTAAAGTAGGTCTCAGTTCGGATCGGGGTCTGCAACTCGACCCCGTGAAGTTGGAGTCGCTAGTAATCGCAGATCAGCAACGCTGCGGTGAATACGTTCCCGGGCCTTGTACACACCGCCCGTCACGTCATGAAAGTTGGTAACACCCGAAGCCGATGGCCTAACCCCTTGTGGGAGGGAGTCGTCGAAGGTGGGACCGGCGATTGGGACGAAGTCGTAACAAGGTAGCCGTACCGGAAGGTGCGGCTGGATCACCTCCTTTCTAAGGAGTCTCACCGTGTGGTGGGGTTGGCCAGCTCTGGTTTCGGTTGGGGTTGGTTCTCCTTTTCCTTGATTCCATGCTCGTGCCGCCTTTTTCGGGGTGGTGTGGGTGTGGCTGGGTGGAACATAGAGTCTGGTTCATGGTTTTCCGGATTTCGGTTCGGGGGTTCGGCACGCTGTTGGGTCCTGAGGGGACACCTTGTTTGGGGTGTTTCTTCTGGCCCCTGGCCTGGATCGTCTAACGCTCTGCTTTGTCGGGGTGGTGGTGGTCGTGGTGGGTTGGGGTGTGGTTGTGTGTTGAGTGTTGCATAGTGGATGCGAGCATCTTGTTGTGAATAAGTGTTTAAGGGCACATGGTGGATGTCTAGGCATCAGGAGCCGATGAAGGACGTGGGAGGCCGCGATAGGCCTCGGGGAGCTGTCAACCGAGCTGTGATCCGAGGATTTCCGAATGGGGAAACCCGGCACCCGTCATGGGGTGTCACTCATGCCTGAATACATAGGGTATGAGGGGGAACGTGGGGAAGTGAAACATCTCAGTACCCACAGGAAGAGAAAACAACCGTGATTCCGTGAGTAGTGGCGAGCGAAAGCGGATGAGGCTAAACCTTGGTCGTGTCAAGCCGGCAGGCGTTGCGGCTGGGGTGTTGTGGGATTTCGTCGTTGGGGTTCTGCCGAGCTCCAGATGGTGTGGTGTGGTGTTAGTGGAAGACTTCTGGAAAGGGTCGCCGTAGTGGGTGAGAGCCCCGTACGCGAAAACTCCGCACGCGCTATGGACGTTGTTCCCGAGTAGCAGCGAGCTCGTGGAATTTGCTGTGAATCTGCCGGGACCACCCGGTAAGCCTAAATACTCCCTGATGACCGATAGCGGACTAGTACCGTGAGGGAAAGATGAAAAGTACCCCGGGAGGGGAGTGAAATAGTACCTGAAACCGTGTGCCTACAAGCCGTCAGAGCTTTTCGAAGTGATGGCGTGCCTTTTGAAGAATGAGCCTGCGAGTTATGCTTCGTGGCGAGGTTAACCCGTGTGGGGTAGCCGTAGCGAAAGCGAGTCTGAATAGGGCGTGTAGTCGCGGGGTGTAGACCCGAAGCGGAGTGATCTACCCATGGCCAGGGTGAAGCGACGGTAAGACGTCGTGGAGGCCCGAACCCACCAGGGTTGAAAACCTGGGGGATGAGCTGTGGGTAGGGGTGAAAGGCCAATCAAACTCCGTGATAGCTGGTTCTCCCCGAAATGCATTTAGGTGCAGCGTTGCGTGGTGGATGCCGGAGGTAGAGCACTGGATGGGCTAGGGGGCCGACAAGCTTACTGAACTCAGCCAAACTCCGAATGCCGGTATTTCTAGCGCGGCAGTGAGACTGCGGGGGATAAGCTTCGTAGTCGAGAGGGAAACAGCCCAGATCACCGGCTAAGGCCCCTAAGCGTGTGCTAAGTGGGAAAGGATGTGGGATCGCCCAGACAACCAGGAGGTTGGCTTAGAAGCAGCCACCCTTTAAAGAGTGCGTAATAGCTCACTGGTCAAGTGGTCCTGCGCCGACAATGTAGCGGGGCTCAAGCACACCGCCGAAGCCGTGGCAATGCCACAATAGATCCGCTTCTCCTCTTCGGGGGGGTTGTGTAGTCGTGGTGTTGGGTAGGGGAGCGTCCTGCATCCAGTGAAGCCTCGGGGTGACCTAGGGGTGGAGGGTGTGGGAGTGAGAATGCAGGCATGAGTAGCGAATGCAGAGTGAGAACCTCTGCCGCCGAATGACCAAGGGTTCCTGGGCCAGGTTAATCCGCCCAGGGTGAGCCGGGACCTAAGGCGAGGCCGACAGGCGTAGTCGATGGACAACGGGTTGATATTCCCGTGCCCGTGACAGTGCGTCCGTGCTGAGGCCGGTGATGCTAACCATCCGAACCCGCTTGCTGGCCTTCGGGCTGGCTTGTTGGGGGAGCGTGGGACCCGATCCGGTAGTAGGCAAGCGATGGGGTGACGCAGGAGGGTAGTCCCGCCAGGCGGTGGTAGTCCTGGTGTAAGCCTGTAGCCCGACATGTAGGTAAATCCGCATGTCATCAAGGGTGAGAGGTGATGCGTAGCCGATTGAGGCGAAGTAGGATGATCCCATGCTGCCGAGAAAAGCCTCTAGCGAGTGCTGTTGCGGCCCGTACCCTAAACCGACACAGGTGGTCAGGTAGAGAATACCAAGGCGATCGAGTGAACTGTGGTTAAGGAACTCGGCAAAATGCCCCCGTAACTTCGGGAGAAGGGGGGCCGGAGGCTCTGAAGCCCTTTTCGGGCTAGGGGCAGCCGGCCGCAGAGACCAGGCCCAAGCGACTGTTTACTAAAAACACAGGTCCGTGCGAAGTCGCAAGACGATGTATACGGACTGACGCCTGCCCGGTGCTGGAACGTTAAGAGGACCTGTTAGTCCCTTCGGGGGCGAAGCGGAGAATTTAAGCGCCAGTAAACGGCGGTGGTAACTATAACCATCCTAAGGTAGCGAAATTCCTTGTCGGGTAAGTTCCGACCTGCACGAATGGCGTAACGACTTGGGCGCTGTCTCGACCACAGACTCGGCGAAATTGCACTACGAGTAAAGATGCTCGTTACGCGCGGCAGGACGGAAAGACCCCGGGACCTTTACTACAGCTTGGTATTGGTGCTCGGTTCGGCTTGTGTAGGATAGGTGGGAGACTGTGAAGCTGTCACGCCAGTGATGGTGGAGTCGTTGTTGAAATACCACTCTGGTCGAATTGGGTGTCTCAACCTCGGGCCATGATCTGGTTCAGGGACAGTGCCTGGTGGGTAGTTTAACTGGGGCGGTTGCCTCCCAAAGTGTAACGGAGGCGCCCAAAGGTTCCCTCAGCCTGGTTGGCAATCAGGTGTTGAGTGTAAGTGCACAAGGGAGCTTGACTGTGAGACTGACAGGTCGAGCAGGGACGAAAGTCGGGACTAGTGATCCGGCACCTCCTGGTGGAAGGGGTGTCGCTCAACGGATAAAAGGTACCCCGGGGATAACAGGCTGATCTTGCCCAAGAGTCCATATCGACGGCATGGTTTGGCACCTCGATGTCGGCTCGTCGCATCCTGGGGCTGGAGTAGGTCCCAAGGGTTGGGCTGTTCGCCCATTAAAGCGGTACGCGAGCTGGGTTTAGAACGTCGTGAGACAGTTCGGTCCCTATCCGCCGCGCGCGCAGGAGACTTGAGGAAGGCTGTCCCTAGTACGAGAGGACCGGGACGGACGAACCTCTGGTGTGCCAGTTGTTCCGCCAGGAGCACGGCTGGTTGGCTATGTTCGGAAGGGATAACCGCTGAAGGCATCTAAGCGGGAAGCTCGTTCCAAGATGAGGTCTCCCACCACCTTGCGTGGTTAAGGCCCCCAGCAGACCACTGGGTTGATAGGCCAGAGATGGAAGCCCAGCAATGGGTGGAGTTGACTGGTACTAATAGGCCGAGGGCTTGTTCATGACGAGTTGTTTGCATCCACTGTGCGACCCTGAGCACATAATCGCATCCACATTGCAACCCGTTTTGGGGTTTTACAATTTGATAGTGTTGTCGGTGGTTTTGGCGGAGGGGGAACGCCCGGTCCCATCCCGAACCCGGAAGCTAAGCCCTCCAGCGCCGATGGTACTGCACTCGTTAGGGTGTGGGAGAGTAGGTCGCCGCCGACATTCAACGTGTTGTGGGCCCCCGCCGTCAGGCGGGGGCCCACTTTTTTCTGCCCATCATTGCACGGGGATCCGACAACGCCGGCCATTCAGGCGCGAGTTGTCCACGTCGTACCTCGGCCATCCACAGTTCCGGCTTCGGTCTCGTTTTCCGGCCGCATGCGGCGCACGCTCGAAGTACGTGGCCCGACGGGCCGCCGGACACGAGCGAGGAGCAGGGACGATGAGCACGATTTACGTCACGGTGCCGGGGCGGATCGCGACGAAGCCGGAGCGGCTCGCGTCGAAGAACGGCACAGGTGTGCGGTTCCGGATCGCCAGTACGGAGCGGTACTTCAACCGCGCGGCGGAGGAGTGGAACGAGGCGGAACCGGTCTACCTGACCGTCACCTGCTGGCGGCAGCTGGCCGAGAACGTGATCCTGTCGCTCCGGATCGGGGATCCGGTGATCGTGCACGGCAAGCTGGTCAATCCGAGCTTCGAGCGGGACGGCCGTGTCGAGCGACGGCTGGAGATCAGTGCGGGGGCGGTGGGGCCGGATCTCCGGTGGTCCACCGCCGTCGTCACGCGCACCAGAGGGGCAGCGGCCGACGCCCCGCCGGGCGCGGAGGCGCCGTCCGGCGCAGTCACGGACCCGTCGGGCGAGCCGCCGCGCACTGGCGGCGGTGCTCCCGCAGGCGCAGACGGCGATCGTCGGGTGAGCGTGCTCGCCGGTGAGGGCGCCGTCAGGGCCTGACCGGCCGCAACTACCATCGACACGTGGCGGAGTTCATCTACAGCATGCAAAGGGTCCGCAAGGCCCATGGCGACAAGGTCATCCTCGACAACGTCACTCTGAACTTCCTGCCCGGAGCGAAGATCGGCGTCGTCGGACCCAACGGCGCCGGGAAGTCGACCGTGCTCAAGATCATGGCGGGCCTCGAGCAGCCGAACAACGGCGACGCCATCCTGGCCCCCGGCGCCACGGTCGGCATCCTCCAGCAGGAGCCGCCGCTGAACGAGGAGAAGACGGTCCTCGGCAACGTGGAGGAGGGCCTCGGCGAGATCAAGCAGCAGCTCGATCGCTATAACCAGATCGCCGAGGAGATGGCCACCGACTACTCCGACGAGCTGATGGAGGAGATGGGCCGGCTCCAGGAGATCCTCGACCACAACGACGCGTGGGAGCTCGACTCCCAGCTCGAGCAGGCGATGGACGCTCTGCGGTGCCCGCCGCCGGATGCGCCGGTCACCCAGCTGTCCGGTGGGGAACGGCGCCGGGTCGCGCTGTGCAAGCTGCTGCTGAGCAAGCCCGACCTGCTGCTGCTCGACGAGCCGACCAACCACCTCGACGCGGAGAGCGTGCTGTGGCTGGAGCAGCACCTCGCGAGCTACCCCGGCGCCATCCTCGCGGTCACCCACGACCGGTACTTCCTCGACAACGTCGCCGAGTGGATCATGGAGCTCGACCGTGGCCGGGCCATCGGCTACGAGGGCAACTACTCCACCTACCTGGAGAAGAAGGCCGAGCGACTCGCCGTCACGGGGCGCAAGGACGCCAAGCTGCAGAAGCGGCTGGTCTCCGAGCTGGCGTGGGTCCGGTCGGGCGCGAAGGCGCGGCAGGCGAAGAGCCGGGCCCGCCTGCAGCGCTACGAGGAGATGGCCGCCGAGGCCGCGCAGTACCGCAAGCTCGACTTCGAGGAGATCCAGATCCCGCCGGGGCCGCGGCTGGGCAACGTGGTCGTCGAGGTCGATCACCTCGACAAGGGCTTCGACGGCCGGGTCCTGATCAAGGACCTGTCGTTCTCGCTGCCGCGCAACGGGATCGTCGGCGTGATCGGCCCGAACGGTGTGGGCAAGACCACGCTGTTCAAGACGATCGTCGGGTTGGAGGAACCGGACTCCGGCACGGTCCGGATCGGCGACACCGTCCGGCTGTCCTACGTCGACCAGAACCGGGCCGGGATCGACCCGAAGAAGAACGTCTGGGAGGTCGTCTCCGACGGGCTCGACCACATCAAGGTCGGCAACGTGGAGATGCCCTCGCGCGCCTACGTGGCGGCGTTCGGGTTCAAGGGGCCGGACCAGCAGAAGCCGGCGGGCGTCCTGTCCGGCGGCGAGCGCAACCGCCTGAACCTCGCCCTCACGCTCAAGCAGGGCGGCAACCTGATCCTGCTCGACGAGCCCACCAACGACCTCGACGTGGAGACGCTGGGGTCGCTGGAGAACGCGCTGGAGCAGTTCCCAGGGTGCGCCGTGGTGATCTCGCACGACCGCTGGTTCCTCGACCGCGTCGTCACGCACATCCTGGCGTGGGAGGGCACCGACGAGAACCCGGCCTCGTGGTTCTGGTTCGAGGGCAACTTCGAGGCGTACGAGCGCAACAAGATCGAACGTATGGGTGCGGAGGCCGCGCGACCGCACCGAGTGACGCACCGTAAGCTGACTCGCGACTGAGAGCTATGCATCCCCCGGCTGGTGATCGTTTGCCGGCCCGGGAGGTGGATCCCGGCACTTCAGGAGGTCACGTGGGGTCGACGCGTGCCGAAGGCAGAGGGATCGGAGCGGTACCACGGGTGGACGCAGACCTCGTCGAGGCGGCTGCGGCACTTCGGTGGGCCCGTCCCGATCTCACGGCCGAGCTGGCCGACCACGTGCTCGAGGAGGCGTCTGCCACCGGCCGGCAGGATCGTTGGCTGGCCGCGGCGGGTTGGGCCGTGCACGCCCGCGCCGCCACCGGCGACGGGCGTGAGACCGCCTGCCGCGTGCTCGCAGGCTTGGGCCGCTGGGGGAGCGACGCGCTCACCGGCGCCGCGGCCCACCGCCTCCGGATCGAGCTGGCGATGGTGGCGGCGGGCGCGGGTGAGGTCGAGTTCGCCCGCCGGCTCATCGCCGGCGTGCAGGCCGACGACCTCGACCCCGAGCTGACGGCCGACCTGCTCTGCGCCCACGCCCGGTGCGCCGTCGAGGACGCGCCCGACGGGGTGGCGGCGGTGCTCGACTCCGCCGACGCCGCGTGGGACACGGTCGGCGGCGCTGCGGCCCATCTCGGCGGCGCGTCGGTGGCGCTGGTGAGGGCGGTCGTGGAGCGGCGTGCCGGGCGGCCCGCGTCGGCCGTCGACCACGCGGCCGAGGGGCTCGCCCGGTTGGAGCGGGCCCGCGTAGGCGCGGGCACCCCGTCGGGCCACCTGGCGGCGGCGCTCGCCGCGGAGTGGATCTCCGCGCTGCTGGACGCCGGGCGGGTCACCGATGCGCGGGACGGCTGTGGCGCGCTGCTGCCCCGGCTGTCGGAGCAGGGGCGTCCCACCCGCCAGCTGGCGCTTCTGAGGCTCACGGTCACCAGGGTGCTCGCAGCGCAGGACACCCGCGCGGATACCGGGCAGCTGCTCGCACAAGCGGCCGCGGACGCCGCAGGCAGCGACGTGCCGGACCTCGAGGCGGTCTGCCGCACGGCGCTCGGTGCGTTGCACGAGCGGGCGGAGCGGCTCGACGTCGCGCTGGAGGAGCTGCAGCTCGCGGTCGGGGCCGAGCGCCGCGACCGCGCCCGGTCTCGGCGTTTCCTGGCGGCCCTGGCCGAGCTGGCGGTCGAGCCCGAGCAGTCGAAGCGACGCCGGGAACGGGCGGGAGCCGCTGCCGGCACCCGTGCCGACGAGCCGATCAGCGCCGATGCGACGACGGTGTTGCCTGCGATCACACGTGGCGACCGGAAGCTCAAGGCGAACCGGGCGGAAGGCCAGGAGCACGGGAAGTCGCGGCTCGAGCGGCTGCCCGCCGAGCCCTCGCCCGTCGCCGAGCCCTCGCCCGTCGCCGAGCCCTCGCCCGTCGCCGAGGCCGAGCCGGCCGCCGCCGAGGAGCGACCGGCCGCGTGGGACGCCGTCCCGTGGAGTGGCGGGGCCGGTGAATCCCCGATCGGTGACCTGCTCATCCGGAGTCTGCGGGCCAGTTCGGCAGGGCCGTCGGAGAACGGTTCGGCCCATCGCAACGGGAAGTCCGTCGGTGCGCCGGCGCACCGCTCCGACGAGCCGGCCATCTCGTCGGGCTGGGTGCCGGCACTCGACGCGGACCGGGCGGGCGAGGAGCAGCCACGGGCGCGCCGCGGAGGCCGGTCAGCCCACACGGGCCGCCGACGGTCGCACCGTGCCCGTGAGGAGCGGGACGACACCGCGTCGGCTCCGGCGGGGCGCTCCGAGAGCGCCCGGTTGAACGACGACCCGGGAGGGCAGGAGCGGCCCGGCCGCTCGCGGCGGCGTTCGCGTCCCGATGACGAGCGCGCGGACGTGGCCGACGAGCGCCCCGCGCGCGGGCGCCACGGCCGGCCGGGAGACCCCGACGATGCCGGTGGTGACGAGGGCGGCCGGGCCGGAGGCAGACGCGCCGGCGGCGGTGCGCGGCGCCGCGCCGAGGAACCGGCGGCCGCCGAGCCGTCGACGCCTCGCTCGGACGAGTCCGGCTCGGACGAGCCCACCGAAGTGGAACCGGTCGTCGCCCCGGCTCCGGCCGGCGGCGGCTCCGACGACTCCGACGGCTGGTTGCAGGCCGCGCTCGCCGAGCTCGACCGGGCACTCAGCGGCATCGGGGTCGGCGGGCCACCTCGGCTCGAGACGCCTCGGGTCGAGACGCCTCGGGTCGAGACGTTGCCGTCCGACGGCGGCGACGGGTCCGCCGTGGTCGTCGACATCGCGCGGGACGGGCGACGCTTCGCGGGACCGCGGGCGGCGGCGGTGGTGCGGTCCGTCGCCGACCTGCTCGCTGATCGGCTCCCGGAGGGAGCCCGATCCCGGTTCGGCGACTCGGACGCGCTCGTCGTCACACGTGCGGGCTGGGCCCGCGCCGATGCCACCGATTGGATGCATCGCACGTTGCCCGGCCTGCTGGACGGGTTCGTGGCCGCGGAGGAGCTTCCCGGCGCGCAGCTGCGCGTGGCGGTGCACGACTCGGACGGCCCGGTGGGAGCGCAGATCCTGCAGCCGCTCACCCCGGCCGTCCCGCGCGACACGGCCGACGAGCAGCGCCGCGGAAACCCGGCCGGCGACCCGTGGGACGACCTCACCACGACCATGTCCGAGGCACGCGGTCAGCAGTACCGGGCGGCGGCGCAGGCGGGCCGGCAGGAGCGCGGACCGCGCGGAGCCCAGGGACCGGACGCGGATCAGGGTGTCGAGGCGGCCACCGCCGGTGAGTCGCCACGCTGGCCCTTCTCCGGCGACGCCGAGAGCCCGAACCGCCACGGTGCCGACCGGGCGGCATCGGCCGGGTCGGCGCGCGCCGATGCCGGTGCGCCTGGTCGTCGGCGCCGTGCCGACGACCAGGATCAGGTGCCCGGCAGGCAGGTGCCGACGAAGTCCGCCGAGGCCCGAGGAGGTTCCCGCCGCCGCAGCGGTGAGGGGCCGTCGAGCACGGGACCGGCCGGGAACGGTTCGCACGGGAACGGATCGGCCGGCAACGGCTCGCACGGCAACGGCTCGCACGGCAACGGCTCGCACGGCAACGGCTCGCTCGGGAACGGGGCGGTCGGGAACGGGTCGACCGGCAACGGGGTGGCGAACGGTGCCGGTCGCGAGGCCGGCGGGGCGGGGCGGCGCGCGAAGCGCGACGCAGACAGCGCCACCGGAGTTGTCGAGAAGAGCGATGAGCAGGCCACGGCATCGGAGCGGGGCCAGGCGGACCGGACGGAGTCGACCGAAGGGCTCGGGATCGCCGACCTCCTCGCCGGCGCGCTGGCGGCGTACCGCGGGATCTGACCCGTGCAACCGCCGGTATGCGGAGGCTTGCAAGCGTGGGGTTGCGGCCGCGGGCCCTGCCCTCGACGAGCCGGATTCGAGCGGGGCGAGCAGGGCTAGGGTGGCTGGCGAGCCCGCTGCCCCGCGGGCGCCCCACGACGGCGCAGCGAGTACGCCGTCGGCGAGACCCGGAGCTGAATGTGACGAGCCGGACCCGGGAGCAGGCGGAGACGCCCGCTACCGATCCCGAGCCGATCGACCCTGAACTTGCCGACCTGGGGGCGCTGTACGCGCGGCACGCCCCTGATCTGCAGCGTGGTGACCACCTGCCGCTGCTGCTGGGCGCGGCCCGCGGCCACCTGCAGCTCGCCCGCGTGCGGGCTGCCAGGGAGCCGCTGATCCGCGTGCGGGATCCCCAGGAGGGAGCGGACGCGGGATCGGTCGTCGAGATCGTCACCGACGACATGCCGTTCCTCGTCGAGTCGTTGCTGGCGGCCGTGGCCCGGGCGGGCGGCGACGTTCAGCGGGTGATCCATCCGATCGTCGTCGTGCGGCGCGGCCCCACCGGTGCGCTCACGCAGGTGCTCACCGAGGCCGACCCGGCGGCACCGCCCGCCGACGCGCTCGTCGAGTCGTGGATCCACCTCGACCTGCTGCCCGGTGACGTCGACCGGGCCGAGCTGGAGCAGGCGTTGGCGCGTGCGCTGCGCGACGTCCGCGAGGTCGTCGAGGATGCCGACCCGATGGTGCAGCGGGCGCTACAGGTGGCCGAGGAGCTGCCGCGCCGGTCCCCGGTGCCCGACGGCACCGACCCGGCCGACGTCGCGGAGCTGCTGCGCTGGCTCGCCGACGGCCACTTCACGTTCCTCGGCTACCAGCACTTCCGCGTCGGCGACGGCGAGCTGCGCGTCGAACCGGAGTCGGGCCTCGGCGTGCTCCGCAAGGGCTCGACGATCGCCGGCAAGTTCGCGCCGAAGGTCGAGAAGGCCGAGGGCCAGGTCGAGCTCCTGGTGATGACCCGGGCCAGCGCGCCGAGCCCGTTGCGCCCCGTGCACCCGTACTACCTCGCGATCCGGACCTTCGACGCCGGCGGCCTGCTCGTCGGCGAGCACCGTTTCCTCGGCCTGCTCACCGTGCCGGCGCTGTACGAGAGCGTGCTGGACATCCCGGTGGTCGAGCGGCGGGTGCGCGACGCGATCCACCGGGCGGGCTTCCCACTGGAGTCGTACTCGGGGCAGCGGATGCTCGAGGTGATCTCCGGCCTGCCGCGGGAGGAGCTGTTCGCGGTGGGCGAGCAGCGGCTGCACGACACCGCGGTCGGTGTGCTCGCGGTGGCCGGCCGCCGGGCCGTGCGGCTTTTCATGCGCCCCGACCCGTACCGGCGGTTCATCTCGTGCCTCGTGTACGTGCCGCGGGACCGCTACGCCACGGACGCCCGGATCCGGATGTCCGACGTGCTGCAGCGCCGGCTGGGAGGCCGGCACGTCGAGTTCACGGTGCGCCTGTCGGAGTCGAGCCTCGCGATGGTGCATTTCACGGTCCTGACCGAGCCCGACGCCGTCGGCTTCGGTGACGTCGACGTTGCGGCGCTGCAGGACGAGCTCACCGAGGCGGTCCGCACCTGGGACGACCGCCTGCTCTCGCAGCCCGACACCGCCGGGGTGGCCGCGCTCCTGCCCGGCGTGCCGGAGCCGTACAAGGCCGCCGTCGCCCCGCAGCACGCCGTCGAGGACCTGCGCCGGATCGCGGCCCTGTCGGAGCCGGGTGCGTTCGACACCCGCATGTACCTCACCGTCGACGGCGAGCCGCGGTTCACCCTCTACCTCGCGGGCGCGCCTGCGTCGCTCACCGCCGTGTTGCCGCTGCTGCAGCAGCTCGGCGTCGACGTGCTCGACGAGCGCCCGTCGGAGTTCGCGCGCCCCGACGGGTTGCGGTGCTTCCTCTACGACTTCGGGCTGCAGGTCGACGAGCCGACCAGGGCGGCGTTCGACGACCCCGCGGTGGTGAAGGCGTTCTGCACGGCGTTCCGCGCGGCGTGGGCGGGCGACGCCGAGTCCGATCGGTTCTCCGCGCTGGTGCTGCGGGCCGGGCTGCCGTGGCGCGAGGCCGCCGTGCTGCGGGCGTACGCCCGCTACGCGCGCCAGCTCGGGAGCCCGTACGGGCCGAATTACATGGCCAACACGCTGCTCGCGTACCCGGCGGTCGCCCGTGCGCTCATGGCGCTGTTCCGCGCGCGGTTCGCACCCGGGCTCGATGAGCGGGATCGGGAGGTGCTCGCCGCCCTCGCCGACGTGCGCGGGCTCATCGATGCCGTCACCGGGCTGGACGCCGACCGCATCCTGCGCGGCTACCTCGCGATGATCACCGCGACGCTGCGGACCAACTGGTTCCGCGACCGCGCGTTCTTCTCGTTCAAGCTGAACCCCGGCGAGGTGCCCGGGATGCCGGCCCCGCGGCCGAGGTTCGAGATCTTCGTGTACTCGCCGCGGGTGGAGGGTGTGCACCTGCGGTTCGGGCCGGTGGCCCGCGGGGGCCTGCGGTACTCGGACCGGCCGCAGGACTACCGCACCGAGATCCTGGGCCTGGTCAAGGCGCAGGCCGTGAAGAACGCGGTGATCGTCCCGGTCGGGGCGAAGGGCGGCTTCATCGTCCGGCGCGACGACGCCGGGCCGGAGGAGGTCGAGTTCTGCTACCGGACGTTCATCTCCGGCCTCCTGGACGTCACGGACAACCTCGTCGTACGAGCGGACGGGGTCACCGAGACCGTCCCGCCACCGGACGTGGTGCGCCACGACGGGGACGACTCGTACCTCGTCGTCGCCGCCGACAAGGGCACGGCGAAGTTCTCCGACGTGGCCAACGACGTCGCCGCGTCGTACGGGTTCTGGCTGGGTGACGCGTTCGCCTCCGGCGGATCGGTCGGCTACGACCACAAGGCGATGGGCATCACCGCCAAGGGCGCCTGGGAGAGCGTGAAGCGGCACTTCCGGGAGCTGGGCGTCGACACCCAGACGGAGGGGTTCACCGTTGTCGGCGTCGGGGACATGTCCGGTGACGTGTTCGGCAACGGCATGCTGCTCTCACGCCACATCCGGCTGCTCGCCGCGTTCGACCACCGGCACGTCTTCGTCGACCCGGACCCGGACCCGGCGGCGAGCTACGCCGAGCGGGAGCGGCTGTTCGCACTGCCGCGCTCGTCGTGGGACGACTACGACCGGTCGATGATCAGCACGGGCGGCGGGGTGTGGCCCCGCACGGCGAAGTCGGTGCCCATCGGGCCGGAGATCCGCGCCGCGCTCGGCATCGCCGAGGGCGTCGACCGGCTGAGCCCGCCCGAGCTGATCGCGGCGATCCTGCGTGCGCCGGCCGACCTCCTCTGGAACGGCGGTATCGGCACCTACGTGAAGGCGTCGGACGAGTCGCACGCCGACGCGGGGGACAAGGCCAACGACGCCGTGCGGGCCGACGCCTCCGAACTGCGGGTCAAGGTCGTCGGCGAGGGGGGCAACCTGGGGCTGACCCAGCGCGGGCGTATCGAGTTCGCGCGGCGGGGCGGGAAGATCAACACAGACGCGATCGACAACTCGGCGGGCGTCGACTGCTCCGACCACGAGGTCAACATCAAGATCCTGCTGGATCGCCTCGTGGCCTCGGGCGAGCTCGACCGGGAGGCCCGCGACGCGGTCCTGCTGGAGATGACCGACGAGGTGGGGCAGCTCGTCCTCGAGGACAACCGCGACCAGAACGGGGTCCTGGGCATCGCGCGGGCCCACTCGGCGGAGATGGTCAGCGTGCACGCGCGGCTCACCTCCGACCTCGAGGCGCGGCGCGGGCTCGACCGCGAGCTCGAGGTACTGCCCGACAGCGAAGGCTTCAGCGCGCTGGAAGCCGCAGGCAGCGGCCTCACCAGTCCCGAGCTGGCCACGTTGCTGGCCCACACCAAGCTCGACCTGACCGCGCAGATGCTCGCCACCGACCTGCCCGACGTCGCCGCGTTCGCGGCGCGGCTGCCGGAGTACTTCCCGCGCGCGGTGCGGGAACGGTTCGGCGCCGCTGTCCGCCAGCACCCCCTGCGGCGCGAGATCGTCACGACGCTGCTGGTCAACGAGATGGTCGACGGCGCCGGGATGACGTACGCGTTCCGGCTGGGCGAGGAGCTCTCGGCAGGCCCGGCCGACGCGCTGCGGGCCTACGCCGTCACCACCGCGGTGTTCGACCTGCGGGCGTTGTGGGAGGAGCTGCGGTCGCCGCGGATCCCGACGGCCGTGTCGGACCGGCTCGTGCTGGAGACCCGGCGCCTGCTGGACCGCGCCTCGCGCTGGTTCCTGACCAACCGTCCGCAGCCGCTCGCGGTGGGGGCGGAGGTGAGCCGGTTCGCGTCCACGGTGCGCGAGCTGAGTGCGGCGCTGCCGCAGTTCCTGCGTGGCCGGGAGCTGGCGGGCGTCGAGATGAAGGCGGCCGAGCTGAGGGCGGCCGGCATCGAGCCCGGGACCGCGATGCAGTGCGCTGCGCTCGTGTACCGCTACGGGCTGCTCGACGTCGTCGAGCTCACGGAGCTGTCGGAGCGCGACCGGGAGGCGCGGGAGCCGCAGGAGGTCGCGGCGCTCTACTACGGGCTGTCCGAGCACCTGGGCGTCGACACGGCGCTCACGTCGGTCACCGCACTGGAGCGGGGCGACCGGTGGCACGCGCTCGCCCGGCTCGCCCTGCGCGACGACCTGTACGCGTCGCTGCGGGCGATCACGCTCGACGCGCTGCGCGAGGCCGGCCCGGGGACGTCGGTGGAGAAGTCCATCGCCCTGTGGGAGAAGGCGAACGCGTCGCGGCTCGTGCGTGCCCGCGCGGCCCTGCAGGAGGTGGGCAAGGCGGGGCAGCTCGACCTGGCCACGCTGTCGGTGGTCTCGCGCCAGCTGCGTGGGCTGGCCCGCTGAAGGGGTTCCCGGCGCCGGTTGAGAAGGTGGAGGGGTGGCTCCCTTCATCGCTCACGTCGCCGTGCGCTGGACCGACCAGGACGTCTTCCAGCACGTCAACCACGCGGTCACCGTGACGTTGCTGGAGGAGGCCCGGATCCAGCTCGTCTTCGACGAGGCGGCGGAGGAGGGTGTGCCCGGGTTCGCCGCCGGCCTGCTCGTCACGGGGCTGTCGGTGGACTACAAACGGCAGATCTCCTACCGGTCCCGGCGGTTGCGGGTGGCGATGACGGTGGACGACATGCGGGCGGCGGCGTTCCGCATCCGGTACGTCATGCACGACGGGCCGGGCGAGGGCGACACCGTCGCCGTCACGGCGGAGACTCGGCTGGCGACGTTCGACCTGGCCGCTCAGCGGCCGCGGCGGCTCACGGCCGAGGAGCGGGAGTTCCTGGGGAGGTGGGTGGCATGACGCGGCTGACAGTGCCGGACCCCGACGAGCGTGGCGACCTCGGGGCGTTCGTCGCGCGGGTGGTGCGGCTCGACCAGGCCGCGCTCGTGCGGCTGCAGGCGCGCGACGGGACGGTGACGACCTGGGCGGCGACGCCGTTCGACGTGCTCGCCACCCGCAGCGTGCACGGCGCGCTGGAGCCTGCCGACGTCACGGTGCCCGCCACGGGCCTCCTCACCGCGCTCACCGTCGAGCGGGCGGAGACGGTCGACCCGGGCGCGGGCGGCTTGTGGCACGGCGAGCTGCCGCCCGCGGTGGGCTGGCAGCCGGTCGACGACGTGCCGGCCGCGGAGCTGGAGCGGCTCACCGAGCGCGGGCTCGCCGTCGCGCGGGAGAACGCGGGGCCCATGGGCCCGCCGGCGTCGCTGCTGGACCAGACGGTGCTCACGGTCTCGGCCGGAGCCCGGCCGGCGGTGAAGGTGCCGTTGCGCTGCCTGTTCGCGCTGTCCGGAATGGGATTCCTCGGCGACACCGGGCCGGACGCCGGCGTGGTACGCGTGTCGGCCACCGGCACGTGGATGCGGCTCGACGCGCGCTACGGCGCGGTCGTGCGCAGGCGCGTCACGGCCCTCCCGCTGCTCGTCGGCTGAGCCGCGGCGCGCGACTCGCCGCGCCCAGATGCCCGACTCGCCGTGCCCGGACGTCGGACTCGCCGTGCCCGGATGTCGGACTCGCCGTGTCGGGATGTCGGACTCGCCGTGTCGGGATGTCGGACTCGCGCGGCGTTGGCAGACACGTGCGGGCGAGTCTTGCGTTCAGCACGGTGTGTCGGGCGTTCGGCGCGGTGTGTCGGGCGTCCGGGCACGGCCTCAGGCGAGCCAGGCGGCGGTGTCCGGCGGGAGCATGCCGTCGGTGAGGGGGCCGCTGGCCAGGATGACCTCGCCGGGCGGGAGCGGGACCACCTCCGCGGAGGTGTTCAGCGCGCAGACCAGCGTGGTGCCTGCCCGGCGAAACGCGAAGCAGCCCTCGGGGGCGCCGAACCATTCCAGCTCGTCGCCCTCGAAGCCGGGGTGGGTGTTGCGGAGCTCGATCGCGCGCCGTACCAGCGACAGCATGGAGCCGGTGTCCTCCAGCTGCTCGGCGGCGACGAGCTTCCCGTAGTCGGGCGGCATCGGCAGCCACGGGTCGCCCGAGGTGAACCCGTAGCCCGGCGCGCTGCCCTCCCATGGCATCGGCACCCGGCAGCGGTCGCGGCCGCGTCGGGTGCGGCCGGAGAGCTCCCAGATCGGGTCCTGCAGCACGTCGTCGGGCAGTTCGACATCGGGGAGGCCGAGCTCCTCGCCGTTGTAGAGGTAGACGACCCCCGGCAGCGCCAGCTCCACGAGTGCCATCGCCCGGGCCCGCGCGAGGCCGACGGTGCCACCGCCGTAGCGCGTGACGGGCCGGGAGACGTCGTGGTTGGACAGCGTCCACGCCGCAGGCGCGCCCACGTCGGCGACGGCCGCGAGCGACTGCTCGATCGCCGTCCTGAGGGCGGCCGCCTCGAACGGCGCGCGCACGAGCCGGAAGTTGAAGCCCAGGTGCAGCTCGTCGGAGCGCATGTAGCGGGAGAACCGGTCGCCGTCGCCCACCCACACCTCGCCCACGACGAGCCGGCCCGGATAGTGGTCGAGCACGGCGCGGATCATCCGGTGCACGCCGTGGACGTCGTCGTGGTCGAAGCGCGGGTCCGGCTCCACCACCGAGGCGGCCCACCGCTCGCCGTCAGGGACGGCGCCGCGTTCCTCCCGCGCGTCCGGGAGATCGGGCGGTTTGCTCATGCCGTGGGCGACGTCGATCCGGAACCCGTCGACGTCGCGGTCCAGCCAGAACCGCAGCGTCTTCTCCAGGTCGGCCCACACCTCGGGGTTCGTCCAGTTCAGGTCCGGCTGCCCGGGGGCGAACAGGTGCAGGTACCACTCGCCGGGGCTGCCGTCCGGGTCCTGCACCCGCGTCCACGCGGGCCCGCCGAAGACGCTCTGCCAGTTGTTCGGCGGGTCGTCGCCGCCTCCGCCGCGGCCGCGGCGGAAGTGGTAGCGGGCCCGCTCGGGGCTGCCCGGTGCGGCGTCCAGCGCCGCGCGGAACCACTCGTGCTCGCTGGAGGTGTGGTTCGGGACGAGGTCGATCGTGACGCGCAGGCCGTGCTCGTGGGCGTCGGCGACGAGACGGTCGAACGCGGCGAGGTCGCCGAACACCGGGTCGACCTCGCGCGGGTCGGCCACGTCGTAGCCGTGGTCGGCCATGGGCGAGGTGAAGAACGGGGTGAGCCAGATCGCGTCCACCCCGAGCAGCTCGAGGTAGCCCAGCCGGGCCCGGATGCCGTCGAGGTCACCGACGCCGTCGCCGTCCGCGTCCGAGAACGAACGGACGTAGATCTGGTACACCACGGCGTCCCGCCACCACTGCACGGGCCAGATCTTGCCAAGCGAAAGGGGACGGAGCGAGGGCTCTCCGTCACACCGGGTAGTAGTTCGAGCAGTTGGTGGACTCAGAAGGGGCTGTTCACCATACTGGCCGCCGCGTACGTCAGGTACTGCCACAGCTGGTCGCGGTGGGCGGGGTCGAGGCCGGCGTCGTCGACCGCCACCCGCATGCACCGCAGCCAGGCGTCCCGCTCGATGGGCCCGACCTTGAACGGCGCGTGCCGCATCCGGAGCCGGGGATGGCCGCGCTGGTCCGAATAGGTGCGCGGGCCGCCCCAGTACTGCTCGAGGAACATCCGTAGCCGCTCCTCGGCCGGGCCGAGGTCTTCCTCCGGGTAGAGGGGGCGGAGCACCTCGTCCTCGGCGACCTGCTCGTAGAACCGCCGGACGAGCTTCTCGAAGACCGGGGCTCCGCCGACCTCGGCGTAGAAGTTCTGAGGATCGGTCACGGTCCCATCATCCCCTCCCGCGCCGGCTAGGGTATCGAGGGGCGGGGCTCCGCCCCCGGGAAGACCGAGGGCCGCGGGACGCCCGCGTCCTCGAACGCGTCGGCGATGGCGGCGTTGAGTGCACGCTGGACGGCGAACTGCTCACCCGGCTTGACCTTGACGGTCAGGCGCAGCGTGACCCCTTCCGGCCCGACCCGCTCGACGCCGAGCATCTCGGGCGGCTCCAGCACCGAGTCGGTGACGTCCTTCTCGGCGACGCGCTCGGTGGCGGCACGCTCGGCGAGGGCGCTCGCGCTGGGGATGTCGGCGGCGTGGGCGAGCGGCAGGTCGATGACCGCGACGGCGTAGCCCTGGCTCTTGTTGCCCACGCGCAGGATCTCGCCGTTGCGGACGTACCAGACCGTGCCCTGGTGGTCCCGCAACGTGGTGATCCGCAGCCCGACGGCCTCCACGACGCCGCTCGCCTCGCCGGCGTCGATGATGTCGCCGACGCCGTACTGGTCCTCCATCAGCATGAACATGCCCGAGAGGAAGTCGCGCACGAGGTTCTGGGCGCCGAAGCCGACCGCGACGCCCACGATCCCGGCCGAGGCGAGGATCGGGGCGAGCGCCACGCCGAACTCGGCGAGCACCATGATCGCGCCGACCGTGAGGATGACGACCGAGCTGATCGAGCGCAGCACCGAGCCGATGGTGCGGGCGCGCTGGGCGCGGCGCGGGGTCGTCGCGCCGTTGCCGCCACCGTTGCCGCGCAGCCGCGGCGCGCGCCCGACGAGCCGGGAGATCCGCGAGTTGGTGGCGCCCTCGACGATGCGGTTGATCGCGCGGTGGAGCATGTACCTGGCCACCACGCAGAGAACGACGATCAGCGCCACGTTGAACGTCGTGGACACGATCGTGTCGGCGGAACGGGCGAGGAAGTCGCTGTTGGTCACCTTGTAGAACTCCGCGCACCAGCTGCCTGCGTCGGCAGCGCAGGTGGGTTGGTCGGGTACGGCGGCTGCGGGGAAGGCTGCTGCGGGTAGGGGAACGGCGGGTAGGGGAACGGCGGGTAGGGGAACGGGGGGCAGGGGAGCGGGGGTCACGACAGCTCCAGACCGGTGTGTGCGGCGACGAAGGACAGCTGGTCGACCGCCAGCGCAACGCTGCGGGAGACCGCACGGGCGCCGTGGCCCACGTCGGTCTCGCGGCGGATCAGGATCGGACGGGTGTGCGGGTCGCCGGTCGTGGCGTGCTGCAGCGCGGCGCACATCTTGCGGGCGTGCAGCGGGTCGACCCGTGTGTCGGAGTCGAACACGGTGAAGAGCACGGCCGGATACGCCACATCTTCGTGGACGTGGTGGTAGGGCGAATAGTTCAGCAGCCAGCCGAGCTCCTCGGGGTCGGCGGCGGTGCCGTACTCGTCGTTCCACGTGCGGCCGAGGGAGAACTCCTCGTAGCGCACCATGTCCAGCAGCGGCGCCGAGCAGACGACGGCCCGGTACAGGTCGGGGCGCTGGGTGAGCGCGGCACCGACTAGCAGGCCGCCGTTGGACCCGCCCATGATCGCGAGCCGGTCGGCAGTGGTGTCACCCGCGTCGATCAGGGCGGTGGCCGCGGCGTGCAGGTCGTCGAAGACGTTCTGCTTGTTGGCGCGGTTCCCGGCGAGGTGCCACTCCTCGCCCTCCTCGCCGCCGCCGCGCAGGGACACCAGCGCGAACGTGCCGCCTGCCTCGACCCAGGACAGCGCCGACGCGGTGTAGGCGGGCTCGCGGCTGATGCCGAAGCCGCCGTAGCCGGTGACGAGGGCGGGCCGGGGGCCGGACGCGTCGGGCGGACAGATGACGAACATCCGCACGGTCGTGCCGTCGGCCGAGGTGAACTCGCGGTGCTCGGTGCGCACGGCGGGCACGTCGACGGCGCCCGGCGCCGCCTCCTCCCGCACGGTCTCCCCGGTGGCGAGGTCGAAGCGGTGCACCTCCGGGGGCGTGACCAGGTCGGTCCAGCCGAGCCAGAGCCGGCCCGCCTCGGCGGGGGTGTCCCGGTCGGCCACCGAGAAGCCGGTGAGCGAGCCGGTGCCGGGCAGCGGGACGGTGTCGTGCAGGCGGCCGTCGGCGGCGTCGTGGAGCGCGACCTCGGCCACCGCGTGCCGGGTGCGGGCGAGCGCGAGCAGCGGCGCCCCGTCCGGCCGTTCCAGGCGGCGCACGGCCTGCAACACCGAGCCCGGGTCCTCGGGCACCAGCTCGCGCCAGTGCTCGCGTGCAGGCGTGCGCGGGTCGGCGACGGCCAGCCGCCAGCGCGGTGCACCGTCGGTGGTGTGCAGGTACAGCAACCCGTCCCGGTCGACCCACGCGTGGCACTGCACGTCGTCGGCCTGGGTGAGCAGCGGCGTGAGGGGAGGTGTCTTCTCGGCGCCGCTCAGCTCGGCGATCCACACGCTGTCGCGGCGGGCCGTGCCGATGTTGCCGGTGACGACCAGCCAGCCGCCGTCCCGGGAGACGTGCACGCCGTAGTAGGTGTGCTCGTCGTAGAGCCCGGGACCGTCGATCAACTCGTCGTCCGTGGTGGGCGTGCCCACCCGGTGGCGCCAGATCCGGCGGTGGAACGCCTGCTCCCCTTCGGGCACCTCGTCCTCGGCCACCATCCGCACGAACACGAACTCCTCGCCGCCGGGCAGCCAGGCGACGTCGGAGTAGCGGCAGCGGTCGATCGGCGGCTCCACGTCCTCGCCCGTCGTGACGTCGAGCACGTGCAGCACCGAGTGCTCGTCGCCCCCGCTGGAGAGCTGGTAGGCCAGCAGCCTGCCCTCGAGGTCCGGGACCCAGCCGTCGAGCGTCGTGCGTCCGGTGGGGTCGAGCGCCACCGGGTCCAGCAGCACCCGCTCGCTGCCGTCGGCCTCCCGGACGTGCAGCACGGCGTGCTCCTGCCCGGGCTCGCGGCGGGTGCCGAACCGGCGACCGGCCCGCCACAGCGGAGCCGACACCGACCCGGCCGACATGAGTTCGCTGAGCCGGGTGGCGAGCCCGTCCCGGCCCGCGAGCCCGTCGAGGTGCTCCCTGGTCAGCACGTCCTGCGCAGCCGACCACGCCCGCGTGCGCGGGTCGTCCGGATCCTCGAGCCACCGGTACGGGTCGGCGACACGGTGGCCGTGCAGCTCCTCGACCAGATCGAGGCGCTCGGCGTCCGGGTAGGGAGCGTTCACGCGGGCCGAGGTTACGTCACCCGGTCCGGTGGTCTGTTTCAGACGGCGCGCCTCCGCAGCGCCGCCGCGTCCGGGCCGGTGAGCGTGAGCGGGATCGCCACGTCGGGATTGCCGATCACGCCCACGAACTGGGCGGCGTCACCGACGACGGCCACCACCCGCCCGGGCGCGGCCTCCAGGATCGCGGCGGGCAGCCACTCCTCCCCGTCGCGGTACCACCAGCGCTCGGCGAGCACCCCCAACCCGGCCGCCCGGACCTCGGCGATCGCGGAGTCGCGGTCCGGCGCGGTGGCGAGCTCGGCGCCGAACACCGCCAGCGCGCGCCAGCCACCACCGTCGGGCGCGGGCTCGACGAACCCGATCAGCTCTCCGTCATCACGACGCACCTCGGTCCTGGACATGCGGACACGATCCGCCGCCGTGCCCTGCTCGGGCCAGCGGTTTACCCCGGCAGGCGGTCGGCCACGTGGGCGGGCACCGAGGAACCGGGCGGGAGCGTCGGGTCGGGCTCGGGCCCGCCGAAGACCGTGCGTACCGGGAGCACGCCGGCCCACCGGCCGCCGGCGGCGATGTCGGGCTCGTCGTCGCTCGGTGGGCCGGTGCGCACCTTCACGCTCGCCTCCGCGAGGTCGATGGCGAACACGGCGGTGGCCGCGAGCTCGCGGCGGTCCGGTTCGCGGGCGTGCTCCCACGAACCCGGCGAGAGCTGCTCCACGATGGCGCGCAGGCCGGCCAGCTCCTCGGCCGGATCGGTGACGAGCCTCGCGGGACCGTGCACCACCGCGCTGCGGTAGTTCATCGAGTGGTGGAACACCGAGCGCGCGTAGACGATCCCGTCGACGTGGGTGACGGTCAGGCAGACCGGGGCGCCGTCGGCGATCCGGAGCCAGCCCGCTCCGGTGGAGCCGTGCACGTAGACGGTGTCGTCGATGCGCCCGTAGCCGGTGGGCAGCACGACGGGGGCGCCGTCCCGGATGAGACCGACGTGGCAGACGAGCCCCGCGTCGAGCACGGCGTGCAGGTCGGCGCGGTCGGTGCGGGCGCGCTCGCGCAGGCGGGACAAGGTGGTGCGGGCGGTCGTCGAGAGGCTCACACCCCCATCGTCGGCCGAGAGGTGGCATCGTGGCAGGGCCACTTCCGTCCGACTTCGGAAGGCCACTCGTGGACCTGCCGCCGTTGCCGCTGGACCGTGCCGCTGCGCGCCCGCTCGCCGTCCAGCTCGCCGACGCGCTGCGCGCCGCCACCGCCGACGGCACGCTCCGCGCGGGCGACCGCCTCCCGTCGACCCGTGCGCTCGCGGCGACGCTCGGCGTGAGCCGCACGGTGACCGCCGCGGCCTACGACCAGCTGCTCGCCGAGGGCTGGGCTCAGGGGCGGCGTGGGTCGGGCACGTACGTGGTGGGGGCGCCCGCCGGACCGCCTGCGCGCGTGCGGGCCCCGGCGGCGCCCGCTCCGCGAACCGAGTCCGCCCTCGTCGACCTGACGGCGGGCACGCCCTGCATCGCCGCGCTCGACCGGGCTGCGTGGCGGCGTGCCTGGCGGGCGGCCGCCGACCCGTTGCCCGATCTCGGGCCGGACTTCGTGGGGCTGGAGGAGTTCCGGACGGTCGTGGTCGAGCACCTGCTGCGCCACCGTGGCCTGCCGGCCGACCCGGCCGACGTGCTCGCGACCGGTGGCAGCACGTCGGCGGTCGGCGAGCTCGCGCGCACGTTCCCCGCGGGCGCCCGGGTGGCTGTGGAGGAGCCGGGCTACCAGCGGGCCGTCACCGCGCTGCGCGACGCGGGCCTCGACGTCACGAGCGTTCCGGTGGACGACGCCGGCCTCGTGGTGGACGCGCTCCCGCCCGGCCTCGCAGCCGTCTACTGCACGCCTGCGCACCAGTACCCCACGGGCTCGCGGCTCTCGGCCGCCCGGCGGGTGGCGCTGGTGGAGCGGGCGCGCGCCGAGGGGTTCCTCGTGCTGGAGGACGACTACGACGGCGAGCTGCGCTACGACGTCGCGCCGCTGCCGCTGCTCGCCGCGCTCGGGCCCGATGTCGTGGTCCACCTCGGCACGGCGAGCAAGCTGCTCACCCCGACACTCGGCGCCGGGTGGCTCGTCGCCCCGCCCGCGGTGCGGGAGGCGGTGCTGGCCGCCCGCGAGCGCAGCGGCGGCCGCCCGGCGCGAGCGGGTCAGCGGGTCTTCGCGGCCTTCGGCGTCCACGGCGACCTGGCGCGGCACCTGCGGCGGCTGCGGCGCGAGCTGGCCGGACGGCGCAGCGCCGTCGCCGCCGCCGTGCGGGCCGCCGGGCTCGCGGTGGTGGGTGACGCCGCCGGCGCGCACGTGGTGGTGCCGCTGGCCGATGCCGCCACCGAGCGAGCGGCCGTGGCCGCGGCAGCGGCACGGGGTGTCCGGCTCGACGGGCTCGCCCGCCACTACGCCGGAACGCCGGCCGGGGCGGGGATCGTGCTCGGGTACGCCGGCCCGAGCCGTGCCGATCTGGAGCGCGCATTGCCGGTGGTGGCGGAGGCGCTGGCCACGCCATGATCGGGTGGTGCTGTGTGGACGAATCCTGGCCGAGAGTCTCCGCCCCGGCGCCGCGCTGGAGGTGCCCGACCTGCGGGTCGTCCGGATGTGGCGGGAGGACGTGTCGGCATCCGCTGCGCCCGGCCAGCCGCCGGTGTGGACGCTCCTCGACGTCGAGGCGCCCGACGAGCAGGCGGGCGAGCTCGCCGATGCCCTGGCCGCGGCCCTGCTCGTGGAGGGCGGCTGGTACGCGGACTTCTCGATCGGCGGCGACCACGTCGTGGTCTTCGCCGGGCGGTCGTTCCGGTACCGGCGCGGGGACGAGCCCGCGCGGGCGCACGTCGTCGCGTACGGGAGGAGCGTCGGGGTGCCGGAGCACCAGCTCGACTGGAAAGGTTGAACCAATCGTGTGGCTGGCCTACATTGGTTGAACCAATCAGCGAGAAGGTGAGGCGATGGACCTGTCGTTCCTGGTCCGCAGCCTCGCCGAGCGGGCGGTACCCGAGCCGGGCACCGGCCGGCTCAGGCTGCCGACGGAGCGTGAGCTCGGGGCGAGCCTGGAGATCAGCCGGGGTTCGCTGCGGGAACAGCTGTCCGTGTTGGAGCTGCTGGGCTTCCTCGACCGGACGCAGGGCCGGGGGTCCTACCTGCAGGTCCCGGACGCCGGCTTCCTGCGGCTCTACTTCGACCTCTCGCGCCAGCTCGGCCAGCTGACGCACGGGCAGTTCAGCGCGGCCCGGGAGATGCTGGAGATCTCCGTGGCCGAGGCCGCGGCGGAGCGCGCCACCGACGACGACGTGGCCGAGCTGCGCGCGCTCGTCGACGAGATGGTGCGGGCGGCCGACGCAGGCGACCAGGACCGCGCGCTGGAGGCCGACCTGGAGTTCCACCGCCGCCTGTTCACCGTGGTGGACAACCCGATCTTCACCCTGATGCGGGACGGCCTCGCGCACGTCCTGCGTGGCGCGGTCGTCGACCGCAGGCGGCTCGCCGCGGAACGCGAGCCGTCCGCCGACGGCGCGCCGCGGCCGTCCGACGCCGTCCACTACGAGGTCGTCGAGGCGCTCGCCGCGCGGGACGGGGCCGCCGCGGCCGCCGCGATGCGCCACCACTTCGTCGTATGGCGCAGCGCCACCAGCCACTAGGAGGTCCTTCATGCCAACAGTCACCTTCGTCGGGATCGGGGCCATCGGGCTTCCGATGGCCCGCAGGCTGGTGGACGCAGGCCACGACACGACGGGCGTCGACACGCTCCCCGCGGCGCTCGAGCGGGCGGCCGCTGCCGGCGTGCCGGCCGTGGGCGGCTTCGGCGAGGCGCCGCGCGCGGAGTTCGTGGTCGCGATGGTCGCGACGCCCGACCAGCTCGACGCCCTCGTCACCGATGCGGTTGCGGGCGACGTCGCCGGGCAGTGCTGGATCGTGATGAGCACCGTGGGGCCGGAGTCGGTGCGCGCCCAGGCCGAGCGGCTGACGGCGGCGGGCGCAGCCGTCATCGACGTACCGGTGACCGGCGGGGTGGCGCGCGCCGCCACGGGGGAGCTCACGCTCTTCGCCTCGGGCCCGGCCGCGGACGTCGCCGCGGCGCGTCCCGTGCTCGAGGCACTCGGCACCGTCCGCGAGGTGGGCGACGAGGTCGGCGACGGCCAGGCGGTCAAGGTCGTCAACCAGCACCTCTGCGCCGTCCACATCGTGGCCGCCGCCGAGGCGCTCGCACTGGCCGGCGCGCTCGGCCTGGACCGGGCCCAGGTCCTCTCGTTCGTGGAGCAGGGCGCCGCCGGATCGTTCATGCTGTCCGACCGCGGGCCGCGCATGCTGCAGGGCACCGACGTCGACGTCGCCAGCGCGATCTCGATCTTCGTGAAGGACAGCGGCCTCGTGGCCGACGCCGCGGCCGTTGTGGGCGCCCGCACCCCGCTGCTCGACGTGGCGCGGGCCCGCTACCTGCAAGCCGCTGACGCAGGCCTCGCCGCGCGGGACGACTCGCGCGTGATCGAAACCTATTCGGAGGAGACGGCATGACCGAGAGCGGACGCACCGCAGTCCTGACGGGTGCGGCCTCCCGGCGCGGCATCGGCCGCGCCCTCGCCGACCGGCTGGCCGGCGAGGGCTGGGCGATCGCGGTGCTGGACATCGACGGCGACGAGGCGCGGTCGGCGGCCGCCGAGATCGGTGCGGCCCACGACGTTCCGGCGCTCGGTCTCGGCGTGGACGTCTCCGACCAGGCCGCCGTCGACGCCGCGATCGCGGAGGTGGAGGCCGGCCTGCCACCGATCGTCGCGCTGGCCAACGTCGCCGGGATCGCCTCGCCCGTCCCGTTCATGAACGAGACGGTGGAGGGCTGGGACCGCGTCTTCGCGGTCAACATGCGCGGCACGTTCATCGTGACCCAGCGGGTGATGCGCGGCATGATCGAGCGCAGGCGGGGCCGCGTCGTCAGCCTCTCGTCGGTCTCGGCCCAGCGCGGCGGCGGCACCTACTCGAAGGTCGCCTACAGCGCGTCGAAGGCCGCGATCATCGGCTTCACCCGCGCGCTCGCCCGCGAGGTGGGGGAGTACGGCATCACCGTCAACGCGGTGGCGCCCGGGCCGGTCGACACCGACATCATGGGCGGCATGCTCACCGACGAGCGCAAGGCCGCGATGTCCGCCGACACCCTGATCGGCCGGGTGGGCACCCGCGAGGAGGTCGCGGCGCTCATCGCGTTCCTGCTCGGCGACGACGCGGGCTGGATCACCGCCGCCACGTACGACATCAACGGCGGGCTCCAGATCTCATGAGCGTGCTGGAGTCCGAGCTGCTGGCGAGCTACCCGCCCCAGGTGGAGATCCCGGCGAGCGAGGTGGCGGCGGCCGTCGCGGCGTCGGGACGCACGCTGGTCGTCCTCGACGACGACCCGACCGGCACCCAATCCGTGGCCGATCTGCCGGTGCTCACCCGATGGGCGAGCGAGGACTTCGAGTGGGCCTTCGCGCAGCGTGCCCCCGCCGTGTACGTGCTGACCAACACCCGCAGCCTGGATCCGGAGCAGGCCGAGAGGCGCAACCGCGAGGTCGTGCGCAACGCCCTCGCCGCGGCCGACGGCGTGCCGCTCGGGTTCGTCAGCCGCAGCGACTCCACGCTGCGCGGGCACTTCCCCCTCGAACCGGAGGTGATCGCCGACGAGCTGGCGCAGGCGGCCGGCGTGCGCACCGATGCCGTGGTCATCGTGCCCGCGTTCCCGGACGCCGGGCGGGTGACGATCGGGGGCACCCACTACATGCGCGACGGCACCGGCGGGCTCACGCCCGTGGCCGAGACCGAGTTCGCGCAGGACGCGACGTTCGGGTACACGAAGTCGCGGCTGGCCGAGTACGTCGAGGAGAAGTCCGGCGGCCGGTACCCGGCGCGGGACGTGCTCGTGCTCGACCTCGCCGTGATCCGCTCCGGCGCGGTGGCGGACGTGCTCGCCGGCGCGACGGGCGGTAGGCCGGTCGTGGCCGACATCGTCACCGAGAACGATCTGCGGGCGCTCGCCATCGGGCTGGCGGAGGCGGAGCGGCGGGGCAAGACCCTGCTGTACCGGGTGGGTCCGCCGTTCGTCCGGGGCCGGATCGGTCAGGAGGTCCGCGCGCCCCTCACCGCCGAGGAGGCGTTCGCCGGGCATGCGCCCGAGGCGGGCGGCGGGCTCGTCGTCATCGGTTCGCACGTGGGGCTGACCACCCGCCAGTTCGACGTGCTGCTCGACGGGCATCCGTCCGCGCGGGTGGTGGAGCTGCGGGTCGACGAGCTGCTGGGCGCCACGACGTCGAGCGCGGGGACCGGCTTCGCCTCGCTCGAACCGGTCGTCGCGGACGTGGTGGCGGGTCTCGCGGAGGGCGACGTCGTCCTGCACACGAGCCGGACGCTGGTGCGGGCGGACTCGGCGGCCGAGAGCCTGCGGATCGCCCGCACCGTCTCGGCCGGCCTGGTCCACGCCGTGCGGGAGACGCTCGCGCAGCGGCGGCCCCGGTTCGTGGTCGCCAAGGGCGGGATCACCTCGTCCGACGTCGCGAGCGAGGGCCTGGAGATCCGCCACGCGATCGTCCGCGGCCCGATGCTGCCGGGCATCGTGTCGCTGTGGGAGCCGGTCGGCGGCCCCGCCACCGGCATCCCGTACGTCGTGTTCCCCGGCAACGTCGGCGACGACCGGTCGCTGCTCGACGTCGTGCGCGTGCTGGCTACCGTCCGGTCGTGACGCCTCGTGCCGTACTGAGTGCCGTTCTCGGCAGCGTGCTGGTCCTGCTGATCGCCGCATGCGCACCGGCGGAACGAACGGGACGGGCTGAGCCCGCGCCGAGCCGGTCGCAGACCACCGTCTCGGTGCAGGGCAGCCAGGTCATGGTGAACGGCACCCCGTCCACCCTGTTCGGGTTCCGGGTGGCCAGCGCGGCGATGCGCGACGACTGGACCGACGAGCTCGTCTCCCAGCTCGACACGTGGCACGACCACGGCGTGAACAGCTTCATCCTGTGGCTGCAGGGCTCGAGCGGCGGGTACGCGCACGTGTTCACCCGCGACGGCACCGCCGTCGACGGCAACGCGAGCGAGGTCACCTCGATCGTCGGGTTCGACGACGACGCGGACCATTCCGCGAACGGCTCGACCACCGGTACGGAGGTCATCGAGCGGACGAGGCGGATCATCGAGGCGGCCGACGCACGCGGGATGGTGGTGATCGTCGGGCTGTTCTACCGGTCGGCCGTGGAGGACGACACGCCCGAGACGCTGACCGCCGCCGCGCGGTCCGCCGCCACCGCCCTGAGGGACTACTCGAACGTCATCTTCAACGTCTTCAACGAGCCGGACGACTTGAACTCGACCGAGTCCGAGGACAGCCTGGAGGAGTACCTGCGCGCGGTGAAGGAGGCCGCCCCGGGCCGTCTCGTCGGAACCGGCACGGTGGAGACCGACGAGAGTGCGGACATCGCCGACCTGGACGACGTCGACGTGGTCATGCACGACGCCGGGGCCACCGGCGACGAGGCGATCGACGCGTTCGAGACGCTGAAGGACCACACCAGCAAGCCGATCATCAACGTCGAGTCGTTCGGCGGCAGCGGCCAGGGCTTCGTGGACGACGAGACGAGGTCCGTGCAGGCCCCTCCGGGCTACTACGTCGACTTCCCGGAGTGGCGACGCGTCTTCGGCGCGTGGCGCGAGGAGGACTACCGGAGCGCGAGCGGCGGCGCGAGCGCGGGGAAGGACTCCTACCGCCGCCTGATCGACTACGTGGGCCAGGACCCGGGCAGGCAGGTCCACCTCATGGTCCACGCCGCGGGCTGGTTCCAGGGCGCGTCCCGGGTGGGGACACCCGACCACCTGGGCGAGCCGGGTACGGCCGACGAGTGGAACAACGACTTCGAGACCGGGCCCGGCGCGGCCGACGGGACGCCCGAGAACCCCGGGATCGGCTGGATCCTGGAGCGGATCGAGGCGAACGCCCGCTGAGTCCTGGTCGGGTACCGAGGGTGATCAAGGGCGGACGGTCGCCATCGAAGATCGACTAACGACCATCTGCCCTTGGTCGACACATCGGCCAGCCATTCGGACTGCCACGAAGTCCCGCTCCTAGCCCTGGTGGGGGTAGCGGCTCGTGGTCGCAGGCACGAAGGTCTCCTTGATCGTGCGCGGGCTGACCCAGCGGAGCAGGTTGTAGATCGAGCCCGCCTTGTCGTTGGTGCCCGACGCCCGGCCGCCGCCGAACGGCTGCTGCCCGACGACCGCACCGGTCGGCTTGTCGTTGACGTAGAAGTTGCCGGCCGCGAACCGCAGTGCCTCCGAGGCGGTGGCGATCGCCGTCCGGTCCCGGGCGATGATCGAGCCGGTGAGCCCGTACGGGGCGCCCTGGTCGACGTGCTGCAGGACCTTCTCGAACTCGCCGTCCTCGTACACGTTGACGGCGAGCAGGGGGCCGAAGTACTCGGTGGAGAAGAGCTCGTGGCCGGGGTCGCCGCCGACGACGACCGTGGGCCGCACGAAGAAGCCGGTGCTGTCGTCGGTCGTGCCGCCCGCGATCACCTCGAGGCCCGGGTCGGAGTGGGCGCGCTCGATCGCGGCCGACACCTTGTCGTAGGCCCGGCGGTCGATGACGGCGCCGAGGAAGTTGCCGAAGTCCTCGACGTCGCCCATCGGCAGGCCGTTCACCTCCTCGACGAGGTCGTCTCGCAGCCGTGCCCACAACGAGCGCGGCACGAACGCCCGCGACGCCGCCGAGCACTTCTGGCCCTGGTACTCGAACGCGCCGCGGACGAGCGCGGTGCGCAGCACGTCGACGTCGGCGGACGGGTGCGCCACCACGAAGTCCTTGCCGCCGGTCTCGCCGACGAGCCGGGGGTAGGTGGCATAGCCCGAGATGTTCGCCCCGACCTGCTGCCACAGGTGCTGGAACGTGGCCGACGAGCCGGTGAAGTGGATGCCGGCCAGCGCCCGGTCGGCGAGCAGCACCTCGGAGATCTCGCGGCCGTCACCGGTCAGCATGTTGATCACACCGGGCGGGAGGCCTGCCTCCTCCAGCAGCCGCATCGTGTAGAAGGCGGCGAGCGTCTGCGTGGGTGACGGCTTCCAGATCACCGCGTTGCCCATGAGGGCGGGCGCGGTGGGGAGGTTCCCGGCGATGGCCGTGAAGTTGAACGGCGTGATCGCGTAGACGAACCCCTCGAGCGGCCGGTAGTCCATCCGGTTCCACGCGCCTGCGCCGCTGTTCGGCTGGTTCTCCAGGATCTGGCGGGCGAACGCCACGTTGAAGCGCCAGAAGTCGGCGAGCTCGCAGGCGGAGTCGATCTCGGCCTGGTAGCAGGTCTTGCTCTGGCCGAGCATCGTGGCGGCGTTCACCCGGTCCCGCCACGGGCCCGACAGCAGGTCGGCGGCGCGCAGCAGCACCGACGCCCGCGCCTCGAACGGGAGCGCCCGCCACGCCGGCGCGGCCCGCAGCGCCGCCTCGACGGCCGCCTTCGCCTCGCCGTGGCCTGCGTTCGCGGACCTCCCCAGCACGTGCGCGTGGTCGTGCGGGGCGACGACGTCGAAGGGCGTGCCGCCCGCCATGTGCCGGCGGCCGTCGATGGTGACGGTCAGCTCGTGCTGCATCCCGCCCAGCTCGGCGAGCGCGGCCTGCAGGCTCGCGCGTTCCGGTGAACCGGGTGCGTAGTCGCGCACGGGCTCGTTCCGCGGGATCGGAGTGGTGGTGATCGCGTCCATGGCAGAGGACTCCCCGGGGTCGGCGGTGTTGTGAACCCTAGGAAGAAGGGGCCGCCGCAGGCTCGTCCGCCGTGACAACGATTTCCCCCCGGTGTTGTCCGGCCGGACGAGCCTGCGGCGGCTGCTCAGGACTGCCGGGCAAGCAGCGCGTCGAGCGCGGCGTAGCTCGCGTTGAGCCCGATCTCCATGCCGGAGCTCAGCATGCCGTCGCGCTCCTCGGCGGTGTGGAACAGCGAGGTGGTCGTGACCTTCGTGCGCCCGTCGCCGAGGTCGGTGAAGGTCGCCGTCTCGACCGCGACGTGGCCGGGCATGCCGTCCCACTCGAACGTCTGCACGACGCGCTCCTGCGGGGTGACCTCGCGATAGCGGCCCTCGAACCCGTCGGTGCCCTCCGGCCCGTGCACGACGAACCTCCAGTGCCCGCCGCGTTCGACCTCCATGCGCTCGACGATCACCTTCTCGTCGCCCCCGCCCCACCACTGCGCGATCAGTTCGGGGTCGGTGTATGCCTGCCACACCCTGGCGAGAGGGGCGTCGAAGACCCGCTCGATGTGGATCTCCCGCTCCGCCGGTGTCGTGATCGTCGCCTCGCCCATCACTGCTCTCCCTTCGTCCGCTCGAGGAACTCGCCCAGCCGGTCGAGACGTGCCTCGAGCATTTCCCTGTACCGCGCGATCCACGCGGTCTCGTCCTCCAGCCGGCGGGGGCCGATCCGACAAATCCGGACCCTGCCGACCTTCTCCGTGGTGACCAGACCCGCCTCCTCGAGCACGCTGACGTGCTTCTTCATCCCCGTGAGCGTCATGCCGAAGTGCTCGGCGAGCTCACTGATGGACGCCTCCCGCCTGCCGAGGCGCTCGAGGATCCCGCGACGGGTCCGGTCGGACAGTGCGTGGAAGGAGTCGTCGAGTCCGTCCGAACACTGAACCATGTAGTTCAGTGTTGCGGTGCGCGACGGCCCTGTCAAGGGGCGACTTCGAGGGTCAGGGGCGGTTGCGGCCCGCGGCCAGCAACTGCAGGTGGTGCACCAGTCGGGCGCGCGGGTCGTCCAGGCGCAGGCCGGCTATCGCCGTGGCCCTGCGCACGCGGTAGCGCAGGGTGTTGGGGTGGACGGTGAGCCGCTCGGCCGCGGCGCGGACGTCGCCCATCGCGTCCAGCCACGCCACCACCGAGCCGACGAGGTCGGTGCGGTGCTCCCGGTCGTACTCCACGAGCCGGGCCACGCCCGGGTCGCGCAGGTCGGGGTTGGCCGCCAGGAGCCCGAGCGTCTGGGTGAGCAGGACCTCGGCACGGATCTCGCCGAACACTGCCACGTCCTGGGACTCGCCCATCGCGTCGAGCACCCGGTCGGCCTCGCGCCGCGAGCCCGGCACGCCCGCGAGCTGCGCGGCCGGGGACCCGATGCCGGCCTGGACCCGGATGTCGCCGCGACGCCGGGCGGCGGCCACGACGTCGGCGGACAGGGTCGCCGCCCCGTCCGTCCCGTGGACGTCGGGCAGGACCGCGTACACGCGCGCCCCGACCGCGGCGCAGAGCGCGGCCCGCCGATGCGCCGCCGCGTGCACGGAGACCACCTCGACGAGCTCGGCGACGACCAGCTCCTGGGAGGCCGGGTCGCCGCCGCGGGCCGCGAACGCGACGACCAGCGCACTCGCGTCCTCGTTCAGGCCGAACGTCCCGGCCACGAGATCCGGGCTCGCCCGCCCGTCGAGCAGGCCGGCGACCAGGTCCCGCTCCCACCGCCCACCCGGTGCCTGCTGGCTGCGGCGGCGCACGATGTGGCCCGCCGCCACCCGGGCCGCACCGACCAGCACCTCCGCCGCGCGCTCGGCGAACGGTTCCGCGCCCTCCTGCACCCAGATCGTGCCGAGCTGACGGGGGCCTGCGTGGATGCCGATCGCGAGCCTGCGGCGGATGCCCAGCTCCGCGTGCTCGTCGACCTGCACGACCTCCTCGCTGTCGCGCAGCCGGTCGAACACGCCCCACTCGCGCAGCATCCGCAGGTAGTCCGCGGGGCCCTGGCGGCCGAGGATCGACAGCCTGCGCAGCTCGTCGACCTGCGCCGCGTCGGCGTCGGAGCGGGAGTAGGCGAGCACCCGGCTCGCGGTGTCCTCGATGCTGACGACCCCGCGCGTGAGCAGCGCGACCGTCTGGGCGAGCGAGTACAGGTCGCCCGACCCGTCGTCCCCCGCGGCCCCGCCGTCGTGCAGGACGTCGCGTGCGAGCGACTCGAGCCGCTCCCAACGCACGTCCGGCCGCACGAGCAGCAGTGCCGCGCCGGCCTCCGTGGCGGCCGCCCGCAGCACGTCCGCCGGGCCGCCCGCCTTCACCGCCACGGCCGCTGCGCCCCGCCGGGCCGCAGCGCGCAGGGCGGCCGTCGCGGCCCGCCCCCGGACCCCGATCACCAGCACCAGCTGGCCGGGGTAGCGGTCGGGCTCGTCGTCCGGGTCGACGATCGCGAGCCCGGTGAGCGGTACGTCCAGCCCTGCCGGCGCGGTGGCCACCTCCACCAGCGGTTCCCCGATCGCGGCGAGGAGTCGGCGGAGTGTGGTGTCCATGCCCGGCCTCCTCGCGGTGCTCGTCGGATCGGACGAAGGGAGTGGGCGAACCTTAGCCGCTCCGACGAGCCTGCGAGGTCCCTCACGATCTACGGTCCTCGGCATGCTTCGCAGCACCCTGCTGGCAGCGGCCCGGTCGGGCGCTGTGCGCGCCGCCGTCGAGGCCGGGCCGTTCGATCCGCTGGTCGATCGCTTCGTCGCCGGCACGACCGTCGACGCGGCGATCGCCGCGGCACGCACGATCACAGCAGACCGGTACGTCACGATCGACCATCTCGGCGAGGACACCACCGACCGTGCCCGGGCCGACGCGAACGTCGCGGCGTACCGGATGCTGCTGCAACGCCTGGGCGCCGAGGGGCTCGCCGACCGGGTCGAGGTGTCGGTGAAGCTGTCGGCCTTCGGGCAGCGGCTCCCCCGGGACGGCGAGAAGATCGCGCTGGATTCGGCACGGCACGTGTGCGAGGCCGCGGCCGCGGTGGGCACCACCGTCACGGTCGACATGGAGGACCACACCACGACCGACGCCACCCTGACCACCGTCGGCGACCTGCGGCTGGACTTCCCGTGGGTGGGAGCGGTGCTGCAGTCGCAGCTGCGTCGCACCGAGGCGGACTGCCGTGACCTGGCCGGCGCGGGCTCCCGCGTGCGGCTGTGCAAGGGCGCCTACGACGAGCCGGAGTCGGTGGCCTACCGGAGCGCCGCCGACGTCGACCTGTCGTACGTCCGGTGCCTCAAGATCCTGATGGCGGGCGAGGGCCTGCCGATGGTGGCGACGCACGATCCGCGGCTGGTGGCGATCGCCCGCCACCTCGCGCAGCGGTACGAGCGCTCCGTCGACGACTACGAGCTCCAGATGCTGTACGGCGTCCGCCCCCGCGCCCAGACCGACCTGGCCGCACGCGGGCTGCGGGTGCGCGTCTACCTGCCCTACGGCACCGAGTGGTTCGGGTACTTCATGCGCCGGCTCGCAGAGCGTCCGGCGAACGTGGCGTTCTTCGCACGGTCAATGCTGACGCGAGGCTGAGGAGGAGACCTTGTCCGCACCGATGAACGCGTTGCTGCGGCGAAAGCCGATCGAACAGATCGACGAGGAACCGAGCGGTCTGCAACGGACGCTCGGGCTGTGGCAGCTCACTGCGATCGGAATCGGCGGCATCATCGGGGCGGGCATCTTCTCGCTCGCCGGCGTCGTCGCCAACGAGAAGGCCGGTCCGGCCGTCGTCATCTCCTTCCTCGTCGCCGGTGTCGCAAGTGCCGCGGCGGCGTTCTCCTACGCCGAGTTCGCCGGGCTCATTCCGAGGGCGGGCTCGGCCTACACGTACGGCTACGTGGTGCTCGGGGAGTTCGCCGCGTGGTTCATCGGCTGGGACCTGCTGCTGGAGTACACCGCGATCGTCTCCGTCGTCGCGATCGGGATATCCGGCTACCTGGGTGAGCTGCTGAGCTACCTCGGCGTGTCGCTGCCGGCCTGGATGCTGGGTGCGCCGGGGACGGAGCCCGACGGAGTGGCGCCGGGAACGTACGTCGTGGACCTGTTCGCCGCGCTGCTCTGTCTGCTGATCGCATTCGTGCTGACCCGCGGGATGCGTAGCGCTGCCCGTTTCGAGACGTCCCTCGTCTACCTCAAGGTGGCCGTCGTCCTGCTGGTCATCTGCGTCGGTGTCTTCCACATCAACACGGAGAACTACGACCCGTTCGCCCCGTTCGGGCTGACGGGCGCGTTCGCCGGTGCCGCGGTCGTCTTCTTCGCCGTCTTCGGCTACGACGCGATGAGCACGGCGGCCGAGGAGTCGAAGGACTCGCAGAAGCACATGCCGAAAGCGATCATCTACTCGCTGGCGATCTCGATGGTGCTCTACGTGCTCGCCTGTCTGGTGCTCACCGGGATGGTCAACTACGCGGACATCAACACCGACGCACCGTTCTCGGTAGCGTTCGCCGATGTCGGACTGCCGCTCCTCGGGGCGATCATCGCCGGGGGAGCGATCCTCGGCATCCTGACGGTGTTGTTCACGTTCCTCATGGGTGCTGCGCGCGTCGGGTACGCGATGAGCCGTGACGGGCTGCTACCACAGTGGATGTCCGCAACGGACCCCGTTCACCGCCAGCCCACGCGGATCACGTGGACCCTCGGGGCCGTCGCGGCTGTGATTGCCGGGTTCCTGCCCATCGGCGACGCCGCCGAGTTGACGAACATCGGCATCCTGCTCGCGTTCATCGTCGTGTGCATCTCGGTGATCGTGCTGCGCTACCGCCGGCCCGACCTGCCGCGGTCGTTCCGCTGCCCGGGGATGCCCGTGGTGCCCGCGATCGGCGTGGTGTTCTCGATCTGGCTGATCAGCTTCCTCGAGCCGCTCACCTATCTGCGATTCGCAGGCTGGTTCCTGCTCGGGCTGCTCATCTACTTCTTCTACAGCCGGCGCAATTCGCTGCTCGGCCGCCGCTGAACCATCGATCGCCGTTCGGCCGCCCGCGGACGCGTTCCGCGGGCGGCCGAACAGCTGAGCAGCGTCAGTCGTCGCCGGCGCCGGGCGCTGTGGCACCGGAAATGCAGCCCGCTATGGCACCTGCTCCGGGGGGTCAGGGGATCCGCAGTTCGAAGACCGCCACCCGGTCGGCGATCCCGGCGAACTCGTCGGGATCGCCGACCTTCACGAGCCCGAGGCGCACGAAGAACGGGACGCCGTGCGGCACCTCGGTGGGGAAGGCGTGCACGACGGTGCGGCGCAGCTTGGGGTCGGTGACCTCGGACAGCGCGACGCGTTGCCTGCGCCGCCCGTAGGCCAGCTCGCCCGTGCCCGCGGCGCGGACGTTGCGGGCCCAGTCCGACTGCGGCAGCGCCGCGATCACGTACCGGCGGCCGTCGACCGTCAGCGGCGAGACCGGCGTCGGTCGTGGGGCGCCCGAGGCGCGGCCCGGCACGGTGAGCACGTGGATCGTGCCGAGCTGCAATCCCAGCCGCTGCAGGAGCCTGACCAGGCGGTTCACGGTCGGGAGCCAGCGGGGGAGCGTGTGCGTTGCCACCGCAATCCCTTCGATCGTCGAAATGATTCGCCCTCACGCTAGACTCTTTCGAGTGTCGAAGCAATCAGCGGTGGAACGGGCGGCAAGGGCGGCGGCCGAGTTCGGCGGTGCCGCGGACGCCGTGGACGCCGCGGCCGCCGACGTGTTCGGCATCAACCGCACCGACCTGCGGATCCTCGGCGTCGTGATGGACGGGCCGCTGACCGCGGGGCAGGTCGCCGCCGCGGTGCACCTGAGCCCCGCGGCCGCCACGACCGCCATCCAGCGGCTCGTCGCGCGTGGGTACCTCACCCGCGAGCCGGACCCGGAGGACCGCAGGCGCGCCGTCGTCGCGCCCACCGCGTCAGCGCGCGAGCTGGCCGAGCGGATCTACGGGCCGGTCGGGGAGGCCGGGGCGGCGCAGATGCACTGCTGGAGTGCGGCCGAGCTGGAGCTGATCGCCGACTTCCTGGAGCGGGGCCGGGCCATGCAACTCGCCCACGCGGCGCGGATCCGAGAGCTCGCAGCCCAGCCCGGCGGAGGTCGTGCGATCTCTCAGGAGTAGGTGCCGTACACGCGCGTGGGCTCGACGAGCACGGCCACCCGGCCCTCCTCGCGCATGACGCGGTCGTAGGTGTCCCAGTCGTCGTGGGTGCCGCCCGCGCCGGTGAACACCGCCCGCAGCAGCAACCGCAGGCCTTCGGCGTCGATACCGTCGGCGGGGTCGTCGGGACCGATCAGCTCGCTCGTGCCCTCGACGCCGACCCACTCCCATCCCGCTCGCCAGAGGATGGACGTGGCCGGGCGCTCGCGCAGGTTGCGCAGCTTGACCGGCCCGTAGGTGACGTACCCGACGACCGGCCGACCGGTCGTCGGGTGGTCGAGCACCCCGGCGTTGACCAGTGAGGCGTGCGGCGTGCCGTCGGCACGCACGATGCTGACGCTCGCGAGCCCGTTGTCGCGGGCGACGATGGTGCGGACGGGGCCGAGATCCGGAGCGGTCACCGGCCCAGTCTGCACCGCTACACCGACACGATGGGGTGCACTCCACCGCTCGTGCTGAGGTAGACGCCGCGCAGGGGCGCGCCCGCGCGGTCGCACGCCTCCCGCAACGCCGCCGCCCACCGCCGGTCGCCTGCCAACACGGCGTCGCGGCCGATGCGTTCCAGCGCGAGGACGACGCTGCCGCTGCCCACATCGGTGCTGAGGTCCTCGCACATGCCCGCCATCACGGCGGCCAGGTTGTCGACGACGCGCGCCTCGGGGTGCAGCGGAACGTCCGAGATCGGAAGGATCACCGGTGCCTGGCGGCCGTCGCCGTCGACGAACATGATCCACAGCTGCCGGGCGACCGTGGCCGGGCCGACCAGCTGTTGCACGCGTTCGAGCACGTCGGCGTCGGTGAGCAGGAGCGGGGCGTTGGCGGGGTCGGGGATCGTCATGGGCGGAGCGTGGCGCAGCGGTCCATGATCCCGTGGGCGTTCGGGAGAGGTTGTGGACAACTCGACCTCGGGCCCGCTCCGCGCCATCCTTGGACGATGCTGAGCACGAGGTTCACCGAGCTCGTCGGCTGCGATGTCCCGCTCCAGCAGGCACCGATGGGCCTTCTCGCTCCGCCCGGTCTGGCGCTCGCGGTGGCACGGGCCGGCGGGGTCGGCACGGTCAGTGCGCCGATCGGAGCGGAACCCCGGGCGCTCGCCGCCCAGCTCGACGCATGGGTGGACGGGAGCGCGGGGGCGCTCGCGGTCAACTTCATCACCGAGCACGTCGACCCGGCCGCCGTCGCCGTCGCGGGTGCCAGGGTGCGGATGGTCGACTTCTTCTGGAACACCCCGCACGCGAAGCTGGTCGACGCCGCGCACGAGGGCGGTGCGCTGGTGAACTGGCAGGTCGGATCGCTGCCCGACGCCGTGCTCGCGGCCGAGGCCGGGGCGGACGTCGTGACGGTGCAGGGCCGGGAGGCCGGTGGGCACGTGCGCGGGGACACCCCGCTGCTGCCGCTGCTCGCCGCCGTCGTGCGCGCGGTGGACGTGCCGGTGCTCGCCGCGGGCGGCATCGCCGAGTCCCGGGCGCTGGCCGCTGTGCTCGCGGCCGGCGCGGCGGGCGCCCGGATCGGCACCCGGTTCCTCGCGACGTCGGAGTCGGGGACGCATCCCGAGTACGTGCTGGCGCTGCTCGCCGCCGGCCCGGAGAGCACCGAGATCACGGACGGCTTCGCGGACTGCCCGATGTGCGCCACCCTCCCGCGCGCGCGGGTGCTGCGCTCGGCGATCACGGCCGTGGCGGCGGTCGACGGGGAGGCGGTCGGCACGGTCTCGACCGGCGACGGCGACCAGCCACTCCCGCCGCGCGCGGGGATGCCGCCGCACAAGGACGTCCACGGCCAGATCCATGCCATGGCGCTGTACGCCGGCAGCGGCGTGGAACACGTCACCGCCGTGCGCCCGGCCGCCGACGTCGTGCGGGAGCTGGCAGAGGGGGCGGAGGCCCTTCTGCGCGCCTGGTGAGCGGCGCTCAGGAGGCCATCGCGCTCCGGACGGCCTCGAGGAGCGTGGCGGCCCTGCGGTCCGGGACCCCTTCCTGCACGTGGTTCATGACGTAGGCGAACGCGAGTCCCGTCGCCGGATCGGCGAAGCCCAGCGAACCCCCGAGCCCGCCGAACCCGAAGGCGGTCGGGCCGTACCAGAAGGCGTCGGGTGTCGGCAGGCCGAACCCGGTGCCGATCCGGACCGGGATGCGCAGGACGCGGTCGACGCCGCTCGCCCGTTCCGCGGTCGCCGCGGCCACGGTGTCGGCGCTCAGGATGCGATGCCCGTCGACCTCCCCGATGAGCGCGGCGTAGAAGCGCGCCAGGGCGCGGGCCGTGCAGATGCCGCCCGTCGACGGAATCTCCGCGGACTGCTCGTCGGGGTCGTTGTGGTCCAGCGGCGGCGTGACGAGCGTCAGCAGTGACCGCACCGTCAGCGACGTCGGGTCGGCGTATGCGGCCATCACGTCGCGAACGGGTTCCGGGAACGAGTCCACGTCGATCCGGCTGAGCGCGTCGAGATCGAGCGGCGGGGCGACGATCCGGCTGACGCGGTGGTGCTCGGTCTTCGGGAGGCCGATCCACAGGTCCGACCCGAGCGGCGCGGCGATCTCCTCCGCGAGGTAGGTGCCGATGCTGCGGCGGCTGACACGGCGTACGACCTCGCCGACCAGCCAGCCGAACGTGAGTCCGTGGTAGCCGTGCGCGGTGCCCGGCTCCCACGCGGGACGCTGGGCGGCCAGCGCATCCACCACGGGGTACCAGGCGATCGCGTCGGCACGGCTGATCGGGTGGTCGAGGGTGGGCAGCCCGGCCTGGTGGGTGAGCAGCCACCGGACCGGGATGCGTTCCTTCCCGGCTGCCGCGAACTCCGGCCAGTACTCGGCGACCGGTGCATCGAGGTCCAGTTGTCCGCGCTGGGCGAGCAGGAGCGCGCACGTCGCCGTCACGGCCTTGGTGGTGGAGTAGACGACCTGCAGGGTGTCGCGCTCCCAGCGACGGCCGATCTGGGGATCGGCGATGCCGCCCCACAGGTCCACGACGGGCCGGCCGTGCACGTACGCGCAGACCCCGGCGCCGATCTCCTGCTCGCCGGCCAGGTTCGCCGCGAACGCCTCCCGCACCCGTTCGTACCCGGGTGCCGTGTCCCCTTCGACCTCTGACATCCAAACCACTCCGCATGCTCCGCTGAACGTTGTCTCTAGCGTGGACACCGTAGAGAAGGGCATCAACGTTGTCCATGTAAGAGACGATGTTTTCTCGGGGGTGGTGGTGGCGTGCGGGCACCGCGGCGGCCGGACAATCTCCTCATGAGTGCGAGTAGCTCCGACGGTGGATCGGACGCGCCAGCCCGCCGCCCGGCTCGCCGGCAGGCCGAGATTGCGGCGTACGTCGTCCAGCACGGCACCGCCACCGCCCACGAGCTGGTCGAGGCGTTCGGGGTCAGCCTCATGACGGTGCACAGGGACCTGGACGCCCTGGAGCACCAGGGTGTCGTTCGCAAGTACCGGGGCGGGGTCAGCGCGCAGCCGACCAGCGTGTTCGAGAGCAACGTGGCCTACCGCCTCAACACGGCGCAGGCGCAGAAGCAGGCGCTCGCCCGGCGGGCCCGGGCGATGGTGGAGCCGGGGATGTCGGTGATGCTGGACGACTCCACCAGCGCTCTGGCTTTGGTCCGCCTGCTGGAGGACGTCGCGCCGCTCACCGTCGCGACCAACTTCGTGCCGGCGGTCTCGCTGCTCACCGCGATGCCCGACGTCCGGCTGATCGTGCTCGGCGGCATCTACTCGCCCACCCACGACTCGTTCGGCGGTGTGCCGTGCGCCGAGGCCGTCGAGGCGCTGCAGACGGACCTGCTGTTCTGCAGCGTGTCCGCGGTGTCCCCGACGCACGCCTACCACCAGGAGCAGGAGATCGTGCTGGTCAAGCGCGCGATGCTGCGTGCGGCGCGCACGCGGGTGCTCCTGATCGACAACGCCAAGCTCCGGCGCACGGCGCTGCACCGGCTCGCCCCGCTCACCGACTTCGACCTCGTCCTGGTGGACGACCAGGCGCCCGCCGAGCAGGTCGCCGCCCTCCGCGACCAGGGGGCGAGGGTGGAGGTCGTGGAGGTGTGAGGGCCGCCGCGAGGCGCGCATCCGGTTCCCGCCCGTCGGCCCGAAGCGCGGCACCGGACGAAATCCGGCCGCGGGGGCATGATCGTGGGGGAATCGGGCAGAAAGGTCGTTGAGTATGGGGCGAGATGACGATGACCCGGCGGTCCAGGCGCTGGTGGAGCTCAGAGCGGGCCTGGAGCGCACCATCGCCGCTCTGGGGGCGGCGTCCACGCGTGCGGAAGAGCTGATCGAGCGGCGCACCGCGGGCGCGTCCTGGTACGAGATCGTCTCGACGGAGGAGCCGCCTCTCGTCATCGAGACGATCACGCAGGTGCTGGACGACCTCGGGGAGCTGGGCAGCCGGTTCCGCCGCGAGGAGGCCCTCGCGCTGCAGCGCGAGAACGTCAGCATCACGAAGATCGGCGAGCTGTTCCGCGTGAGCAGGCAGCGGGTGTCCACGATCCTGCACGGCACGCGCTCGCGGGCCGAGGCCTGACGCCCGTCCGCTCCCGTCCGGGCTCCGCCAGCAGGGCTGCGCGGAGCAGTTGGTCGCGGCGATGCGCGGGGTCACGTCTGTGAACTAACGCCGAACATCACAGTCCCACACTGTTCGAACCCATGATCTGGTGATAACTTCCCCGCCGTGACGCCCACCACGACGAGGAGGCGGGCATGACCGCTGTCGGGCAGCCGGTCCGGTCCCGCCCGGACGTGCCCGTGCAGCAGGCCCCGAGCGCGCGGCGGCGCCCGCTGCGGGAGTACGGGTTGTTCGCGCTGATGGTGGCGCCGAACCTGATCGTGATCGCGGTCTTCGCGTACTGGCCGATCGTCTACAACGCCTACCTCAGCCTCACCGACTGGAACATGATCGCGGTCCGGCCGACGTTCGTCGGGCTGGCCAACTACACACGCACGCTCACCGACCCCGCGTTCCACCAGACGCTGTGGGTCACGGTGGCCTTCACCGGGCTGACCGTGGCCGGCAGCCTGGTGATCGGGCTGGCGCTCGCGGTGCTGCTCGACCAGCCCCTCGCCGGCCGCGGGCTCGTGCGCACGCTCTCGTTCGCGCCGCACGTCCTCTCGGGAGCCGCGGTCGCGACGTTGTGGCTGTTCATCTTCGACCCCGGCTACGGGCTGGTGCGCGCGGTGCTCGACCCGCTCGGGATCACCGCGCCGGACCTCGTGAACTCCTCCGACGGGGCGTTGTTCGGCCTGGTGATCGTCTACCTCTGGAAGAACGTCGGCTTCGCCGCGCTGATCTACCTGACCGGCATGCAGAGCCTGCCCCGCGAGCTCGACGAGGCCGCGGTGCTCGACGGTGCGGGCAGCTGGACGCGGTTCCGCCGGGTCACGCTCCCGCAGCTGCGGCCGATCACGTTCTTCCTGCTCATCACCACGGTGATCGGCACGTTCCAGGCGTTCGACGTGATCGCCGTGATGACCGGCGGCGGCCCGGGAGACGCCACCACCACGCTCAGCTGGGCCATCTACAGCGAGGGCTTCGAGGCGTTCGACGCCGGTCGAGCGGCCACGCTGTCGATCATCATGTTCGTGCTCCTGCTGATCGTCACGGCGGTGCAGGCCCGGATCATGGAGAGGCGGATGCACGTCTGATGGCGGCGATCACCCCGCAGAGGGCGGCTCCGGCGCGCCCGCAGCGCACGCCCCGGCCGGTACGAGCGGTGCAGTACGTCCTGCTGCTCGGCGTGGCCGCGCTGTTCGTCGGGCCGCTCTACTGGCTCCTGACGACCGCGCTGAAGGCGCCGGACGAGATCTACCAGTTCCCGCCCGCCTGGTGGCCGAGCGCGCTGACCTGGGAGAACTTCGGTCTGGCGTGGGAAGCGGCGCCCTTCGACCGCTTCTTCCTCAACTCCACGATCGCCACGGTGGCCGGCACGGCGCTCAAGGTGGCCAACGCGGTGCTCACCGCGTACGCCTTCGCGTACCTGCGGTTCCCGTTCAAGAACACGCTGTTCCTCCTGATCCTCGGCGCGATGATGGTGCCCGGCCACGTCACGCTGCTTCCGAACTACCTCACCATGGCCACGCTCGGCTGGATCAACACCTACGCCGGTCTGATCATCCCCGGCATCGGGTCGGCGTTCGCCACGTTCCTGATGCGCCAGCACTTCCGCACGCTTCCCCGCGAGGTCACGGACGCCGCGTCCGTCGACGGCGCGGGGCACCTGCGCACGCTCTGGCAGGTGGTGCTGCCGATGTCGCGCCCCATGCTCGTGACGGTCGTGGTGATCACCGCCGTGGAGGAGTGGAACAACTTCGTGTGGCCGCTGATCGTCACCAACACCGAGGAGATGCGCACGCTGCCGGTCGGCCTGCTGATCCTCAAGGACCAGGAGGGCCTCTCCAACTGGGGCACGATCATGGCGGGCACGCTGATCGTCCTCGTGCCGATGCTCGTGATCTTCTTCGTGGCGCAGCGCTGGATCGTCGGCGGCATCACGGCCGGGGCGGTGAAGGGATGACCACGGCAGCACGGTCGCGGCGTTCCTTCCTCGGGCTGCTCGGTGCGGCCGGGCTCGTGGCGGGCTGCGGCTTCCGCTCGCCGGACGCCGAATACGGGCAGCCCGCCGGCACGGTCCCCGCGCAGTACGCCGGCCGCGTCCGGGTGGTGTTCTGGCACTCCTACAGCGGCCGCAACGGCAAGGTGCTCGGCGAGCTCGTCACGCGGTTCAACGTCTCGCAGGACGACGTGTACGTCGAGGCGCAGTACCAGGGCAGCTACGACGACACCGCGCAGAAGGTGGCGGCGTCGCTGATCGCCGGGCAGGTGCCGGACATCGCGATCTTCTCCGACGTCACGTGGGAGCGGTTCTTCCTGGGCGGCGCGCTGGAGCCGTTCGACGGCTACTTCCGGCCCGGGTTCGACGTGAGCGTGTACGAGCCGAAGCTCTTCACCGAGGGCGTGCTGCAGGGCCGCAGCTGGTGGATCCCGTTCGCGCGCAGCACCCCGATGCTCTACTACAACCGCGACGCGTTCTCCCGAGCCGGCCTGCCCGACCGGGCGCCGGAGACGTGGAGCGAGCTGCGCGAGTGGGCGCCCGCGCTGGCCGGCGTGCAGTCGGCTGGGCGGTCGCTGCGCAGCCTGGCGTTCGCCAAGATCGACGGGGACTGGCAGTTCCAGGGCAACGTCTGGCAGTTCGGCGGCGCCTACTCGAACGGCCTCGACGTCACGATCGACGAGGACGGAGCGGTCGCGGCCGGGGAGTGGCAGCGGCGGCTCATCCACGAGGACGGCTACGGCTACATGGCCAGCAGCGCCTCGACCGACTTCGCGGGCGGGCTCACCGCGATGCTGCAGGACAGCACCGGTGGCCTGCGCACCATCATGGAGAAGGCGTCCTTCTCGGTGGGAGCGGGATTCGTGCCGTCGGAGGTGGCGGCCGGCATCGCGACCGGTGGCGGCGGGATCGGAATGATGCGCAACGCCACCGCGGAGCGCAAGCAGGCCGCGGCGGTGTTCCTCGCCCACCTCGCCCGGCCGGAGATCGCGGCGCACTGGACGATCGAGACCGGCTACCTGCCCGTCGTCACCGCCGCGCAACGGGAGCAGGCGCTCGTCGACCTGATCGCGAAGGAGCCCAACTACGGCGTGGCGATCCGGCAGCTGCCCCGGGCCCGCCAGCAGGACGCGATCCGGCTCTACGGCCGCAACGCGAACGTGGCCATCTACACCGGGCTGCAGCAGATCTACGCCGACAACGCCGCCCCGAGGGACGTCTTCCGGTCCGTGGCGCGCCGGCTCGAGTCGATCGCCGGCGAGGTGCGGCGCCAGTACGAGGAGAAGGTGCACCCGTGATCGTCACCGGCCACCGGGGAGCGATGGGCAGCGAGCCGGAGAACACCCTTCGGTCGTTCCGCAGGGCCGTGCGGGAGGGCTGCGACGAGATCGAGCTCGACCTGCGCGTCACCGCAGACGGACGGCTCGTCGTGCTGCACGACGCCACGGTCGACCGCACGACCGACGGCACGGGCGCCGTCGCGGAGCTGACGTTCGACGAGGTCCGCGCGCTCGACGCGGGGCTCGGCGAGCAGATCCCGACCTGGGCCGAGACCGTCGCGGCCGTGGACGTCCGGTTCCAGGCCGAGATCAAGGCCGCCGACGCCGTGCCGCTGCTGGCCGAGTCGCTGCGGGCAGACCCCGAACTGGCGCTCCGCACCCTCGTCACGTCGTCGCACGAGGAGGTCCTGCTGGCCGTCCGGCGGGAGCTGCCCTACGTCGAGACCGGGCTGATCCTCGGCCGCACACCGGCCTACGCCGAGATCGTCGCCCGTATCACGGCCGCCGACGCAGGCACGGCGCTCTGCGGCATCGCCGGGCTCACCGCCGAGGTGGTGGCCGACCTGCACGACCGCGGGTTCGACGTGACGGCGTGGCCGGTGCCGGACGAGCGGGTCCTCGCGACGGCGGTGGAGCTGGCGGTCGACGGTTTCACGACCGACCACCCCGACCGCCTCTGCGGCCCGGCCCGCGCGAGCTGATCAGCCGCCGAGATGCGTCAGCGCCTCGGGGAGGTCGACCACGTCCGCGTACTTCGCATCCAGATCCGTGAGGTTGTTGTCGTGCAGCTGCGGTGACCGGTCCGCGCACGCCTGGCGCACGACCTGCGGGCGGAAGCCGTGGTTCAGCGCGTCCATCGCCGTCGCGCGCACGCAGCCGGAGGTCGAGACGCCGGTGACGACCAGCGTGTCCACGCCCTGTGCGTACAGGGTGGCGGCGAGCGACGTGCCGAAGAACGCCGAGGCGTACTGCTTGACCACCACCGGCTCGCCCGAGGCCGGCTTCAACGCGAGCTCCCCCCAGCCGCCGTCGGCGTCCTCGGCGAAGGCCGCGAGCGCGGGCACCTTGTGCACGAAGAGGCCGCCGTCGGCGAGGCCGCGGGAGTAACGCACCACGGTCCAGACGACCGGGTGCCCCGCGGCACGCGCCGCGTCCACCAGTTGCGCCGTCGCGGCGACGGCCGGTCCGGGTTCGGGAAGGGCGAACGGCCCGTCCGGCTCGGTGTAGGCGCGGACGAGGTCCACGACCACGACCGCTGGCCGGACGCCCCACCCGACGCGTCCGGAGAACGCGCTGCCGTGCGGCCCGGTCATGGCAGGTACCTCCCGTCCGCGCGCAGCTCGTGGCCATCGCACAGCCCGGGGACCCTGCGAGGACCGCAACCGGCGCGCGTCACGCGTCCGTCCAGACCGGGCGCTTCGGGGCGGGCAGGCCGGTCTCCTCCTGGCACCTCTCCAGGATCTCCTCGAGCGGCGGGCCCATGTCGAACACGGGCAGCTCCGCGGGCCGGGCCGCGCGCATCTCGGCGCGCAGCGTCTCCGTCGCCGCGGGATCGCCGAGGACCACGCCGTACCGGCGCGCGCCCTCGACCGTGACGAGCCCGCGCCGGACCTCCAGCTCGACGAGGGCGGGGTCGCGCTCGAGGGGATCGCCCCACCCGCCGCCGCCCCAGGTGACGAAGTGCAGCACGTCGCCGGGGGAGACCGGGACGTCGTGGCACTTGCTGGGCAGCACCTGGCGGGTGCCGTCCGCCCGCTCGATCCACTTCCGGCCGCGGGCGCCCGGGTGCCCGCCGTTCACGCCCCAGGGGTAGGTGAGCCAGCGGTCGTCGTGGATCGCGATCGTGCCCGGCTCCTCGAACACGTACGCGACGTCGACGCCGTTGCCGCCGCGGTGCAGCCCCGCGCCGCCGGTGTCGGCCACCGTCTCCCACTTCTCGATCCGCAGCGGGTAGTAGGACTCCAGGTACTCGCACGGGATGTTGACGAAGCTGGGCCACAGCGAGTGACCGTCCGGACCGTCGCCGAGCGGGCGGCCGGGGATGCCGCCGAAGCCGATCGAGTAGAGCTGGAACCACTCGCCCTTCCGCTCGCCGGACGAGTAGTGCCCCGAGTACATGAAGTGCGGCGACGAGGAGAAGCCCGCCGCGTTGAGCAACGCCGGGTTGGTCTGCCCGAGCAGCCCGCCGAACAGGTCGAACACCCGCCCGACGCCGTGGTTGCGCCCGTTCAGCGACGCGGGGTGCTTCGGCTTCCAGTACGAGCCGTCCGGGATCGTGACGTCGATCAGCGGGTAGAACCCGTCGTTCCACAGGATCTGCGGGTCGGCGACGGTGATCATGTAGATCCCGAAGAACATCCGGGTGAGGTTCTCGTTGATGTAGTAGTTGATCGGGCCCGCAGCCTGGGGGCTCGACCCGGTGAAGTCGATGTGGACCTTGTCGCCGGTGCGGGTGAGCGACATCTTCAGCTCGTACGGGCCGTTGCCGACGCCGTCGTCGCAGATGTAGTCGGTGAAGCTGAGCGTGCGGCCCTCCTCGAAGACCGTGTGCAGCAGCACCTTCATCGCGTCGTGGTTGCGCTGCAGCAGGGCGTCGAGTGCCGACAGGTACGTCGCGGTGCCGAATCGCTCGCACATCTCCACCACCCGCCTGCCCGCCGTGCGGCACGCGGCGACCAGCCCGTTCAGGTCGGCGCGGTTCCAGTCGGGCATCCGGACCTGGTTGAGGATGATCTTGAGGGCGTCCTCGTTGAGCACGCCCCTCGCGTAGAGCTTGAAGGGGGGGATCACCACGCCCTCCTCGTAGATCGTGCGCGCGTCGGTGGGCATCGAGCAGGGCGTCTTGCCGCCGACGTCGGACATGTGCCCGAACATCGACGCCCAGCCGACCACCCGGCCCCCGTGGTAGATCGGCATCACGAGCAGCCAGTCGTTGGCGTGGCTGATCGCGGCGCCGCACGCGTACGGGTCCGACGTCAGCAGGACGTCGCCCTCTTCGATCGAGCCCTCGAACCCGTCGAGGAAGTCGGGCACCGACAGCCCGAACTGGCCGACGACCATCTTCCCGCTCGGGTCGCCGATCAGCGGGAACTCGTCGTGCTGCTCCCGGATGCCGGGCGAGAGCGCGGTGCGGAACAGCACCTCGTCCATCTCGTAGCGGGCGTTGCGCAGCCCGTTCTCGATGAGGTCGAGCGTCACCGGGTCGACCTCGACGGGCTCCACCTCGCCGGTGGCGGTCTCGACGATGCGGGCCATCAGCCCTCCTCAGGACGGATCAGCAGGCTGCCGGACGGATGCACCGTGGCCGCGTGGCCGGGCAGCACGAGGGTGGTCGAGTCCATCTCGGTGACGATCGCGGGGCCGGCGACGACGTCGCCCGCGCGCAGCTTCGTGCGGTCGTAGACGCGCGCGTCCACCCACTCCCGGGACACGTGCACGGGGTGGGTGTCGACGAGCGCCGCGGCCGGGTCACCGTCGCCCTCCGGCAGGTGGGTGGCGGCCACCTGGGGGCGCGGCCCGGACACCGTCGCCCGCGCGTTGACCAGCTCGTGGTCGGCGGTGAGCAGGAACGAGAAGAGGCGTTCGTGCTCGGCGTCGAACGCCGCCGCCAACGTGGCCAGCGCGTCCCCGTCGAGGTCGGTGACGTCGACCGGGATCTCGAAGCCCTGGCCGTGGTAGCGCACGTCGACCTGGTAGGCGGTGGTCTGGTCGGCCTCCGGGACGCCCTGCGCGGCCAGCCGGGCCCCTGCCTCGGCCGCCAGCTCGCGCAGGATCGCCGCGAGGTCCGTCGGGGTGAGGTCGGCGAAGCGGCGCAGCACGGTGCGGGCCGACTCGCTGCGCGCCGACGTGGTGGCGTCGCCGAGCGCGCAGAGCACCCCCGGCGAGGGCGGCACGATCACCGGCCACGCGCCCGTCAGCTTCCCGAGCGCGTTCGCGTGCAGGGGACCGGCGCCGCCGAAGGCGACGAGCGCGAAGTCGCGCGGGTCGAACCCCTGCTGCACCGACACCAGCCGCAGGCCGCCGAGCATGTTCTCGTTGACGATGTCGACGATCCCCGCCGCGGCCGCCTCCGGGGTGGGCAGCCCCATCGCCTCGGCGACCTTGCCCACCGCGGCCCGCGCGGCGTCGACGTCGAGGGTGATCTCGCCGCCGGCCAGCGTCGGGGGCAGGTAGCCGAGCACGACGTTCGCGTCCGTGACCGTCGGCTCGGTGCCGCCCTTGCCGTACGCGGTGGGGCCCGGGTCGGCGCCCGCGGACTGCGGGCCGACCCGCAGCGCCTTCGTCAGCTGCGGCACGTGCGCGATCGAACCGCCGCCCGCACCGACGGTGCGCACGTCGACGCTGGAGGCGCGCACGGTCAGGTCGCCGACCTTCGTCTCGCGCCCGATCCGCGGCGTGAGGCCCTGCACGAGGGCGACGTCGGTGGAGGTGCCGCCCATGTCGAACGTGATCAGGTCGGGGATCCCGCACTGCTCGGCGATCCACACCGCGCCGGTGACGCCGCCCGCCGGGCCGGACAGCAGCATCGTCACGGGCGCGCCGACCGCGGCGTCCGCCGAGGACAGCCCGCCGTCGCTGCGCAGGATCGCCAGCTCGCCGGCGACGCCGCCGTCGGCGAGCTTCCCGGCGAGCGTCTCGACGTAGCGCTTCACCTGCGGCTGCACGTACCCGTTCGCGACCGTCGTGACGGTGCGCTCGTACTCGCGCAGCTCGGGCAGCACGTCGGAGGAGAGCGACACCGGCACCCCCGGCAGCACCTCGGCCGCGATCTCGGCGATCCGGCGCTCGTGGGCGGGATCGGCGAACGAGTTGATCAACGAGACGGCGAGCGCGTCGATCCCGGTGAGCGTCGCGAGCCGGGCGCGGACGTCCGCCTCGTCGAGCGGGCGGATCACCCGCCCGTTCGAGGCGATGCGCTCGTCGACCTCGACCGTGTTCTCCAGCGCCGCGAGGGGTTCCGGCTTCGGCCAGATGATCCACCCGGCCAGCCCGCCGGGGACGAAAGAGCGGGCGATCTGCAGGACCTGCCGGAAGCCCCTGGTGGTGACGAGCCCGACGGTGGCGCCCTTGCCCTCGAGGATCGCGTTGGTGGCGACCGTCGTGCCGTGCAGCACCTGCGCCACGTCCGAGAGCTCGATGCCTGCCTCGGCGCACACCTTGCCGATCCCGGTGAGGACGCCGACGGACTGGTCGGCGGGAGTGGAAGCGGTCTTCGCCCGCCAGGTGGCGCCGGTGGCCTCCTGGACCAGCAGCACGTCCGTGAACGTGCCTCCGACGTCGACACCGAGCCGGTAACTCATGTCGCCTCCTGCTCGCGGGCGGCCCGCAGCATCACGGCGCGGGCGTTGTGGATGTGGGCGGTCATGACGGCCTGCGCCCAGATCGGGTCCCCGGCCCGGACCGCGGCGACGATCTCGACGTGGTGGGCCAGGCTGCGGCGCAGCGAGGCCTCGTCGTAGGCGTGGAAGTTGCGCAGCTGGATCGGGGCGTGGATGGCCCCGGCCAGGGCCGTGGCGAGCGCGGGCTGGCCGGCCATCACGACCAGGCGCCCGTGGAACTGGCGGTTGAGCGGGACGAGGGCGTCCAGGTCCTGGTCCGCGCCCGGCAGGCCGACGGCGAGCATCTGCGCCGCGAGCTCGTCGAGAACGGCGACGTCGTCGGGCCGGGCGCGCGGGACGGCGTACCCGGTGAGCCGTGGTTCCAGGGCGGAGCGCAGGTCGAACACGCCCTCCAGCTCGGCGACGCTCCAGCTCGCGACGCGGGCCCCGCGGTTGGGCACGAGCTCGACCAGCCCTTCGGCGGCGAGCCGCGTGAGCGCCTCCCGGACGGGCGTGCGGCTCACCCCCAGCCGCTCGGCGAGCTCGACCTCGCCGAGGCGGGCACCCGCCGCGAACTGTCCGTGCAGGATCAGCTCCCGCAGCGCGGCCAGCGCGCGCTCGGTGGAGGTCACCGTTCGTGTCACACGTCACTCCGCTCCACAGATTGTGTGCAATCTAGGACCGGAGGTTCCGCTGGGCAACGGTTCTGCCGTAACTTCGCTGTGAATGCATACAAAGGGGGATCACGTGGGTGATCTGCTGCGGTCCGGCCCTGCGCCCCGTGCCCGGCTGCGGGAACTGCTCGCCGCGCCGGACCCGGTGGTGGCGCCGGGCGCCTACGACGCGCTCTCGGCGCGCCTCGTCGAGCAGGCCGGCTTCGACGTGGTCTACATGACCGGGTTCGGCACCACGGCCTCGCTGCTCGGCCGGCCGGACGTCGGGCTGCTCGGCGGCGCCGAGATGGTCGACAACGCGCGGCGGATCGTCGCCGCCGTCGACGTCCCCGTGATCGCCGATGCCGACACCGGCTACGGCAATGCGATCAACGTCGTGCGCACCGTGCAGTCCTACGAGCAGGCCGGCGTGGCGGGCGTGCACCTCGAGGACCAGGTGATGCCGAAGAAGTGCGGGCACATGAGCGGCAAGGCCGTGATCGGCACCGACGAGATGGCCGGCAAGATCCGCGCCGCCGTCGCGGCCCGCCGGGACCCCGACTTCCTGGTGATCGCCCGCACCGACGCCGCCGCCGTCGAGGGGCTCGACGCCGCGCTGGAGCGCGCCCGCGCCTACGCCGACGCCGGTGCCGACCTGCTCTTCGTCGAAGCCCCCACCAGCGAGGACGACATCGCCCGCGTCGCGCGGGAGCTCGCAGGAGTCGCCCCGCTGGTGTTCAACTGGGCCGAGGGCGGGCGCACGCCCCCGCTGCCGCTGGACCGGATCGCCGAGCTCGGTTTCTCGCTGGTCCTGTTCCCCATCGGCACGCTGCTCGCCGCCACGACCGGTATCCGGGCCCTGCTCGCGGCCCTCAGGGCCGACGGCACCCCCGCCGGCGCGCTGCCGGGCGTGCCGTCGTTCGACGAGTTCACCGACCTGATCGGCCTGCCCGAGATCCGGTCGCTGGAGGAGCGGTTCGGCGCGTGAGGTCAGACCGCAGGCACGACCGAGACGTCGTAGCGCGTGATGTGCGGGTCGGCGGTCACCAGCGGGATGTCCTCGAGCTGCGACTGGGCCACGATGAGGCGGTCGAACGGGTCGTCGTGGTGTCGAGGGAGGGTGGCGACGTGCAGCGCGTGGGCGTGCGTGACGGGGAGACCGTCGACGCTGTCGTGCCGCATGCGTGAGGGGACGTACGTCTTCGGTGGTTCGGGAAGCGGCAGCTTGCCCAGCGCGTGTTTGATCGCGATCTCCCACGAGCTCGCCGCGGACAGCAGCAGCTGCGCGGCGCCGTCGGCCAGCCGGTCTCGGACGTCCTCCGACACACGCTCGGGCTGTGTCTGGAGCCAGAGCCAGACGTGCGTATCGAGGAGGTACCTCACCCCTCGAACGCCCTCTGCACCTCGTCCGGCAGCGGGTCGTCGAAGTCTTCGGGAACCTCGAACAGGCCGCGGTCGGCGCCGAACGTGCGGCGAGCCCGCCGTTGCACCGGTACGAGCCGGGCGACCGGCTCCCCGCTGCGAGTGATCACGACCTCCTCGCCTTCCGCGACTCGGCGCAGGAGGTCGGACAGCGTCGTCTTGGCCTCGTGGACCCCGACCTCGACCATGGCCCCAGCTTAGCTAAGGCATTGGCTAACCACCACCAATCGGTGCCCCGGTCGGTCCGATGGGCCGGGTCGGCCTACTCTCCATCGCCATGAGCCGGGACAAGGTGCGGGTGGCCGTGGTGTTCGGGGGCCGCAGCAGCGAGCACGCGATCTCCTGCGTCTCCGCAGGGGCCGTGATGTCGCACCTCGACCGCGATCGTTTCGAGATCGTCCCGGTCGGCATCACCCCCGAGGGCGCCTGGGTGCTGGGCACCTCCGACCCGGGGAAGCTGGTGATCTCCGACCGCGCCCTGCCGTCGGTCGAGGCGGGGGGTACCGCGCTCGCGCTGCCCGGCGACCCCACGCGCGGCGGGCTGGTCGTCCTCGACCCCGACCGGGCGGGCGAGGTGTTCTCCGGCGTCGACGTCGTGTTCCCCGTTCTGCACGGCCCGTTCGGCGAGGACGGCACGATCCAGGGCCTGCTGGAGATGGCCGGCGTGCCCTACGTCGGGGCCGGCGTGCTCGCGAGCGCGGCGTCCATGGACAAGGAGTACGCGAAGAAGCTCCTCGCGGCCGAGGGGATCCCGGTGGGCGACCTGGTCGTGCTGCGCCGCGGCAGGGACACGCTCACCCTCGACGAGCGCGAGCGGCTCGGGCTGCCGGTCTTCGTCAAGCCGGCCCGAGCCGGCTCGTCGGTGGGGATCACCCGGGTCACCGACTGGGCCGACCTCGACGCCGCCATCGCCACCGCCCGCGAGCACGACCCGAAGGTGCTGGTGGAGGCCGCGATCGCCGGGCGCGAGATCGAGTGCGCCGTGCTGGAGTTCCCCGACGGCAGCGTGCGCGCCAGCGTCCCGGCGGAGATCCGGATCGTGGGCACCGGACCGGACGGGCGCAAGCCCGAGTTCTACGACTTCGAGGCCAAGTACCTCGACGACGTCTGCGAGTTCGACATCCCCGCGAAGCTCGACGACGCGGTCGCGGAGCGGCTGCGCGCAATGGCCGTCGATGCGTTCCACGCCGTCGACGGGCAGGGCCTCGCGCGTGTCGACTTCTTCGTCGGGCCGGAGGGTGAGCTGACGCTCAACGAGGTCAACACGATGCCCGGTTTCACCCCGATCTCGATGTACCCCCGCGCCTGGGCGGTGACCGGCATCGATTTCGAGACCCTCCTGACGAGGCTGGTCGAGACGGCGCTGGCCCGCGGCACCGGCCTCCGCTAGCGACCAAGGATCGCTAGAGTCCCAGCCGCTCGATCACGCCCGCGACCACCTGATCGGTGGTGGCGCTGCCGCCGACGTCGCGGGTGAGCACGCCGGCGCCGGTGGTGGCGTCGATCGCCTTGCGCAGGCGCTCGGCCTCCTCGGGCAGGCCGAGGTGGTCGAGCATGAGGGCGGCGCTGCCGATGGCGCCGATCGGGTTGGCCAGGCCCTGTCCTGCGATGTCGGGGGCGGAGCCGTGCACGGGCTCGAACATCGACGGGAAGCGGCGCTCGGGGTTGAGGTTGGCGCTGGCCGCGAGGCCGAGGCTCCCGGCGAGGGCAGAGCCCAGGTCGGACAGGATGTCGGCGTTGAGGTTGGACGCGACGACGACGGAGAGGTCCTCGGGCCTGAGGACGAACTTGGCCGACATGGCGTCGACGAGCACGCTCTCCGTCTCGACGTCGGGGTAGTCCCGCGCGACCCGGGCGAAGACCTCGTCCCACAGCACCATGCCGTACTGCTGGGCGTTGCTCTTGGTGACCGAGGAGACCTTCCTGCGCGTCCGCGTGCGGGCGAGGTCGAAGGCGAACCGCATGATCCGCTCGCAGCCCTTCTCGGTGAAGAGCGCGGTCTGCAGGGCGACCTCGTTGCCGGGGCCGCGGCCTGCGAGGTTGCGCCCGCCGAAGCCGGCGTACTCGCCCTCGCTGTTCTCCCGGACGACCACCCAGTCCAGCTCGGTGTGGTCGGCCTTGCGCAGCGGGGGGACGACGCCGGGGTGGAAGTGCACCGGGCGGACGTTGGCCCACTGGTCGAAGTTCTGGCAGATCCGCAGCCGCAGGCCCCACAGGCTGACGTGATCGGGCACCGTGGGCCAGCCGACGGCGCCGAAGTAGATGGCGTCGAAGTCCCGGAGCGCCTCGAGGCCGTCATCGTCCATCATGCGGCCGGTCTTCTCGTAGTAGCCGCAGCCCCACGGGAACTCGGTCCAGTCGAACGCGAAGGCGCCGCCGGACGCGGAGGCGAGGGCGTCGAGGACGGCCCGGCCCGCGGCGACGACCTCGACGCCGACGCCGTCGGCCGGGATGGCGGCGATGCGGAAGGTGCGTCGTTCGGCCGGTGCGGACATCGGGGTCACTCCCTCGGGTTGTGCGACTCCTCCGAGTGAAGCTCCCGACCTCGTCCCGCGTCCAAGATGCGCTACCGATCCCGGCGATAGGTCAGGCCTATCAGTCCAGCTCGACCGGCGTGTACGAGCGAGCCGCGGCGAGGAACGCCCGCGCGGCAGGCGTCATGGGCGCCGCGCGGCTGAGCAGGGCGACGTGCAGGTGGGCCGGCGGATCGAGCCGAACGGCGCGGGCACCGGCCCGCCGGGCCAGCGGGGCCCACGCGGCGGGCAGGACGGCCATCCCCACGCCGTGCATCACCAGCGGCAGGATCGAGGTGCGGTGGGCGACCTCGGCGGCGATCTCCACGTCGGCCCCGGCGGCGAGGATGTCGTCGACCACCTGGCGCATCTGGCTCCCGGCGGGGGAGACGATCAGGCGGGAGCCGGCGAGCGCAGCGCGCGGGACGGGGTCGCCGTCGGGGAAGCCGGGGCCGGGACGCCCGACGAGGACGAACGGCTGGTCCTCCAGGGGGAGGACGTCGAGACCGGGCGGGAGCAGGGGGCCGGGAGCACCGACGAGGCCGAGCTCACCGGCTCCCTGCCGGACCTTCTCGACGACCTCGTCGGGTGTGAACGCAGCCGCGGCGCTGACGGTGACGCCGGGGTGGCGGCGCAGGAACTCCCTGGTCAAGGTGCCGAGGGGCTCGATGCCGGGCGAGGGCATGGTGACGAGCTCGACCCGGCCCCTGCGGAGACCCTTGAGCGAGTCCATCGTGGACCGGGCGGTGTGCAGGTCCCGCAGCACCTGACGAGCGGGCTCGATCAGCTCGGTGCCAGCATCGCTGAGGACCACACCACGCCCGATCCGGTGGAACAGCGGCACGCCCAGCTCGCGCTCGAGCCCGGCGATCGCCTGGGACAGCGACGGTTGGGCGATGTGCAGCTTCTGCGCCGCACGCCCGAACCCGTCGTTCTCGACGATCGCGAGGAAGTACTCGAGCTGGCGGGCGTCCAAGGGGGTGCCTAGCCGGGCTCCGCGTGGCCGTGCACGAGTCGCGTCAGGGCGGGGCCCAGCGCGTGCCGAGCCTCGCCGACGCGCACCCAGCGGGGCCCGCCGAACGGGGCCTGCTCCTCGACCGTGAGCACGACACCGGGGTAGATGCCCAGCTCACCGAGGTAGCGCAGGGCGGCGCTGTCGCGGTCGGACACGCGGTCGACGTGAAACCGGCTGCCGGCGGGCGCGGCGTCGAGGGGCTCGCCCCAGCCCTCCTCGTGCGGGCCGTCGCGGGGCGGGATGGGGTCGCCGTGCGGATCGTGGGTGGGGTGGCCCAGCGCGGCGTCGATGCGTTCCTCGAGCCGGTCCGAGAGCGCGTGCTCCAGCAGTTCGGCCTCGGCGTGCACCTCGTCCCACGGCACGTCGAGCACGCGGGCGAGGAACGTCTCCAGCAGCCGATGGCGGCGTACGACACGCAGCGCGGCACGCTCGCCCGACGCGGTGAGCTGGAGCGTGCGGCTGTCCGGGCGGGTGAGCAGGCTGCCATCCTCCAGCCGTTTGACCATGGCCGAGACCGACGGTGCGGACACGCCGAGCTCGTTGGCCAGCTGCCCTGTGGTGACCGGCTCGCCCCGATGGGCGAGGTGGTAGATCGCCTTGAGGTAGTCCTCGGTCGCCCGGGACATCGTCACCATGCACGGAATCGTATGTGGTCTGGCCGGGGCGCTTTGTTAGCGCACTGCCACGGCGGTGGCGGGCAGCGTCTCGCGAATCACGTCGGACAGCTGCTGCAGAGGCGCGCTGCCTGCGTCGACCGGAGTGGTGAGTGCGATGTAGACCGGCCGGTCCACGGCGATGTAGCTCACCTGGACGGGTTGGGGGAGCCCGTCGTCGAGCTGCAGCCAGCGCACGCCGTTCACCTCGAGCAACGCCGAGGTGGGCGTCAGCTCGGCCGGGCGCGGGAGCCCGCAGCGGAACACGACCGGACGGGGCGACGCGGCCCAGGCGCGCACTCCGGGCAGGCCGGCGGCCTCGGCGATCGGACGGGGCGGCATCGGGCCGTCGGGGCCGTCCAGCTCGGCGGGGAGCGCGGCCAGCACGGCCGCGCACTCCGGGCCGGACGCGTGCGGTGAGTCGACCGGCGCGACGGCGAGCGGGCCGGTGTCAGGTGGGGGAGGCTCCCCGATCCCGCGCACCTGTGCGGTGATCCCGATCGCCGCCACCGCGAGTGCCAGCAGCAGCGGTAGCGCGATGGCGATCGCCACGGGTGGGGAGAGCCGGGTGCCCACGAGCGATCACCTCAGGAGAGGTGCACCACCGGGCAGGTCAGCGTGCGGGTGATCCCGCCCACGCCCTGCACCTGCGCGACGACGAGCTGGCCGAGCTGGTCGACGTCCTCGGCCTCGGCGCGCACGATCACGTCGTAGGGCCCGGTGACGTCCTCCGCCGAGACGACGCCGGTGATCGTGGCGATCTCCGCGGCCACGGCGGCGGCCTTGCCGACCTCCGTCTGTACCAGGATGTAAGCCTGCACCACGGCGAGCCCCTTCCAGTTCGATCATCGGACGTAGGAGAGTCGGAAGCCGAACGTACCGGAGGTGACGCCTGTGCCCACATCGCAACCGTCCCCGACGGGCGAAGCGGAGGCGGAGAACACACTCGCAGCGATCGGCGAGTTCGGACTGATCGAACGGCTCACCAAGGGCCGCAGACCGTCGGCCGCGACGCTGCTCGGGCCGGGCGACGACGCCGCCGTGCTCGCCGCCTCCGACGGTCGCGTCGTCGCGAGCACGGACGTGCTCGTGGCGGGGGTGCACTTCCGGCTCGACTGGTCCAGTCCCGAGCAGATCGGGCGCAAGGCGGCGGCGGCCAACCTCGCCGACGTCGCCGCGATGGGCGCGGTGCCGACCGGCCTGCTCGTCGGCCTCGCCTGCCCGCCCGACAGCCCGATCGAGACGCTGGGCGCCCTGACCGACGGCCTGTGGGCGGAGGCGCAGTCGGTCGGCGCGGGGGTGATCGGCGGCGACGTGGTGTCCTCGCCGACGCTCGTCGTCTCGGTCACCGCGCTCGGTTCCCTCGAAGGACGGGAGGCCGTGACGCGGGCCGGGGCGCGTCCCGGCGACACGCTCGCGCTGGCCGGGCGCATCGGCTGGGCGGCGGCCGGGTGGGCGGTGCTGGCACGCGGCTTCCGCTCCCCGGTGGCCGTCGTGTCGGCGCACCGGGTGCCCGAGCCGCCGTACGCGGCGGGACCGCAGGCAGCCGACGCCGGCGCCACCTCCATGATCGATGTCTCGGACGGGCTGCTGGCCGACCTCGGTCACGTCGCGCGGGCGTCCGGCGTGCGGATCGACGTGCGCACCGCGGCGCTGACGGTGCCCGAGCGGCTGGTCGACGTCGGTGCGGCGCTCGGCATCGACCCGATGCACTGGCTGCTCACCGGAGGTGAGGACCACGCCCTCGCCGCGACCTTCCCCGGCGAAGTCCCCGAGGGCTGGACCGCGATCGGAACGGTCGCCGAGGGCGAGCCGGAGGTACTGGTGGACGGCCGGGTCTACGACGGCGGTGCGAGCGGGTGGGACCACTTCGGTCGCTGAGCGGAGCTCGCGGAGCGAACACCGACGTTGACCGGCGGCAGGCACCGGGCCACGGTGGGGCGATGGCCGTGCAGATGTTCCCGCAGTTCATGCGCCTGCTCGACGAGCTGCGCTTCGAGCCGACCGGGAAGCGGATCCGGGCGCTGGTCGACGGCGGCACGGTGGTCGACACGACCCACGCGATGATCGTCTGGGAGCCACGCCGTGTGGTCCCGACGTACGCCGTGCCGGTGGCCGACGTCCGCGGTGAGCTCGTAGCGGCTCCCGTCGAGGACGTGCCGCGCAGACCCGAACGGCTGCGGGAGGGCCTGCCCACGGTGCTCACGCCCTCCACGGCGTTCGGCGCGCACACCACCCCCGGTGAGCCGCTGACCGTGCGCACACCCGGGGGCGACCGCGTCGGCGCGGGCTTCCGGCCGGCCGACCCGGACCTCGACGGGTTCGTCCTGCTCGACTTCGACGCGTTCGACTGGCTCGAGGAGGACGACGCGATCGTGTCCCACCCACGCGATCCGTTCCACCGGGTCGACGTCCGGCACGGCTCGCGGCACGTACGGGTGGAGCGGGACGGACAGGTGCTCGCCGAGTCCACCCGGCCGGTACTGGTGTTCGAGACGTCCCTGCCGATGCGCACCTACCTGGCCCGGGACGACGTGCGGCTCGACCTGCTGGAGCCGAGTTCGACGCGGACGGCGTGCGCCTACAAGGGCGTGGCGTCCTACCTCGCCCGTGGCGGCACGGACCTCGCGTGGAGCTACGAGGCGCCCCTGCCGGACGCCGGGGAGCTCGCCGGGTTGGTGTGCTTCTTCGACGAGCGCGTGGACGTGACGGTGGACGGGGTGAAGCGCCCTCGTCCCGTCACGCCCTGGTCGGACTGACCCGCCGAGGTCGGTGCCCGTCGTTCACAGCAGCGATCGGACCGTCGTGTCGATCGCGCATTCGAGCTCGGCCCGGCCGTGCCCGGCCCGCGCGCGCACCCGGAGCCCGAGCACGAGGGTGAACAGGGTCTCGGCGGCGGCGGCGACGTCGAGGTCGGCGCGCAGCTCGCCGTCGCGGCGCCCGCGTCGGAGAACCTCCTGCAGCGTCTCCCGGGTGACGCCGAATGCGGCCTGCGTGCGCTCGTCGACGGCGGGGTCGTCGGCGCCCAGCTCCGTGGCGGTGTTGACCACGAAGCAGCCTCTGGCGGCCGCGCCCTCCTCGGGCAGGTCGACCATCCGGATCAGCCAGTCGCGCAGCACCTCCCGCGCCGGCCCGGGCCGCAGCAGGTTCTCGCGCGCCTCGGCGGAGTCCGTGGCCCGGTAGTGGTCGAGGGCGCGCAGGAACAGCGCGTGCTTGTCGCCGAAGGTGCGGTACAGGCTGCTCGCCGAGAGGCCGAGCGCCTCGCCCAGGTCGCGGACCGACGTGGCGTGGTAGCCGCGCCGCCAGAACAGGTCGGTGGCGCGCGTGACGACGTCGTCCTCGTCGAACTCCCTGGGCCGCGGCACGGAGCCGAGGGTACCAGTTGTGGAGCGATCGCTCCCGTATTACTGTCCCGGCAGGTATGGGAACGATCGCTTCAAAACGGAGGTGGGACGGGTGGTGAGAACTGCCGAGCGGGCCGGGCTGCGGAGCTGGGTCGCGGTGGCGGCGGTCGCGATCGGGACGTTCCTGCTGGTCACGGCCGAACAGTTGCCTGTAGGGCTGCTGACGTCGGTCGGCGCGGACCTGCGGGTGACCGACGGCGTGGCCGGGCTGATGGTGACGGTCCCGGGGATCGTCGCGGCGGTGTCCGCGCCGCTGGTGCCGGTCCTCGTGGGGCGCCTCGACCGCAGGGTGCTGCTCGGGGCGCTGATGGCGCTCATGACGCTGGCGAACGCGCTGTCGGCGCTCGCGCCGACCTACCCGGTGCTGCTCGGTTCGCGGGTGCTGGTCGGGATCGCGATCGGCGGCTTCTGGGCCGTCGCGGGCGGGCTCGCCACGCGGCTGGTCCCCGAGCGGGACGTCCCGCGCGCGACCGCGCTGATCTTCGGTGGAGTGGCGGCCGCCAACGTGCTGGGCGTCCCGATCGGCACGCTGCTCGGCGGCTTCGCGGGCTGGCGGATCGCCTTCGGCGCCCTCGGGGCGCTCGCCGCCGTCGTGCTGGTCGCGCTGTTCGCGCTCCTGCCGCGGCTGGTGGCCGACCGGCCGCTGCGCCCGAGCGCGCTGCTCGCCCAGCTGCGCGACCCGGGTGTGGCGACCGGCATCCTGGTGACGCTGCTGGTCGTCACCGGGCACTTCGCCGCCTACACGTTCGTGAGCCCGGTCCTGCAACAGCGGGCGGGACTGCCCGAGGCGCTCGTCGGACCGCTGCTGCTCGGGTTCGGCGCCGCCGGCATCATCGGCAACTTCGCCGCGGGCGCGGCGGTGGCGCGCCGGCTGTACCGGACCGTTCTGGGCATCGTCCTCGCGCTCGCCCTCGTGCTGGCGTTCCACGCGCTGTTCGACCCGGGGGTGGTCGGCGGCATCGCGCTCCTGCTGCTGTGGGGCCTCGCCTACGGCGGCGTGTCCGTGAGCCTGCAGAGCTGGATGATCGCGGCGGCGCCGCGCGCGGTCGAGGCGGCCACGGCGCTGTGGGTGGCGGTGTTCAACCTCGCGATCGGGCTCGGCGCCCTGGTCGGCGGCCTCGTCGTCGACCGCACCGCGCTGGTGGGCGTCCTGTGGCTGGCGGCGGCGCTGTTCCTGCTCGCCGCCGTCGCCGTCCGGGCCGGTGCTCGACGACACTTGTGCGGGCGGCGCGACGACCGTACGGTGACCTGACCAACAGTGGATCTCGACGATGTCGGGTGAGCGGCACCGCTGCCGTCGTCACCGTCATCACCGGTCGGGCCGCTCCCTTGGCAGGTGTCGCGCCGTCGCGCCGCCATGTGTCTCGCCGAGGGAGCAACACATGTCGTTGCACATTTCCGCTGCGGACGTGCCCGAAGAGCAGGCCCGCGTCGCCGACATGACCCTGACCACCACGGCCGTCTACGGCGACGAGGCGTCGCTGATGATCGCCACGCGCCCGCCGGGCTACCACTCCAAGCCCCACACCCACGACTGCGAGCAGCTGAACTGGCTGCAGGCGGGCGAGGTGTGGGTCTTCATCGAGGACCGCGCCTTCCACCTGCATGCGGGCGATTTCCTGCGGGTCCCCGCGGGAGCCGTGCACTGGGCGTGGAACAAGTCGCAGGCGCCCTGCACGATGGTCGAGGTCCACGCGCCCGGGATGCAGGCCGACCCCACGATCGCGGGTATCGCGGTCGGCCTGTTCGGTGAGCAGGAGGTGCCTGCCCCGACCGGGACGCCGGTGAACCGGTTCCTTCCCGAGGACTCCGACTTCGACCCGCGCATCGCCGAGAAGCAGGCGGAGTGAGCCGCAATGGTGAGCGCTGCGGATCTCGAACTCGCCCGCCCGTGGTGCGATGCTGCCCGCATGGGCCCGCGAGCCAGCCTGATCGTCGTCGGATACGCCAAGGTGCCCCGCACGTCGGGGGCGCACGGGGCCGCCGACCTGCTCGCGGTGAGCCTGCGCGTCGACCGTGAGACCGGCACGGTGATCGACGTCGACTCGACGGCCGTCAGCTCCGTGGTCCGGTCGTGGGTGGCCGACCTCCTGCTGGGTGTCGACCTCTCGGCCGACATCTCGCCCGTGCTCGCGGAGATCGACGAGAGCTACCTGAGCAATGCCGCGGGTTCGTTGAAGCAGGCGATCTCCGACGCCTGGCGGCGCTATGCGTCCTACCGGGCGCACTGACCCGCGGTCCGGCCTACGCAGCGCGCTCACGGGTGACCGGGTCGTCGTACCCGGCTGCCACGACCCGTTGAGCGCACGCCTGGCTGCCGAGGCCGGTGCCGCAGCGGTGTTCCTCGCCGGGAGCGCGGTGGGGCGCGCGCTGTTCGACGAGCACTCCGTGCCACGCCGTGAGGCGCGGACGTACCTGCGCTACGTCGAGCTGGTGTGCCGCGCGTCGCCGGTGCCCGTGATCGTGGACGGCGAGGACGGCTTCGGCGACACGGTCGGCACCTGCGCCGACATGGCCGCCGCCGGGGCGGCGGGGGTGATCGTGGGCGACTCCCTCCCGGACGGGAGCCTGCGCCCCGCCGACGCGTTCGCCGCCGAGATCGCCGAGGTCCGGCGTACCGGGCCGGCGTTCGTCGCCCGGACCGACGGGATCGCTCTCGACCGGCCCGGCACCGTCCGCCGCATCGCGCGCTACCGCGAGGCCGGCGCCGACCTCACGCTCGCCCTGCTCACGCCGGTGCTCCGCGCGGAGTCCGAGACCGAGCAGCTCGCCACGTTCGCGCAGCTCGCGGAATCCGGCGGCGGAACGCTCGCGCTGCACGCCCGCCGGATCGACGACCTCCCGCCGCTGTCACGCCTGCCCGCCGGGATCGCGGCCGTGTTCGTGACCGGGATCTCCGTTCCGACCTCCACCGACCACATCACCCAGGTGCTGTCCGCACGCTGAGGAAGGTGAACCGACGATGACGTCGCCCACCGAAATCGAGATCAGGACCCTTCGTAAGATCAAGTGGCGGTTCATCCCGCTGCTGTGCTGCTGCTACTTCGCGCTCTACCTCGACCGCCTCAACATCTCGGTCGCCGCGCTGACGATGAACGAGGACCTCGGCATCGGCCCGGCCGTGTTCGGGCTGATCGCCGGCGTGTTCTTCTGGACGTACTCGCTGCTCGAGGTTCCGAGCAACTACGTCGTGTCGCGGGTCGGCGTCCGGGTGTGGGTCACCCGGATCATCATCAGCTGGGGGCTGGTGACGATGCTGACCGCCGCCGCGCAGGGCGAGGCCAGCCTGATACTGCTGCGGCTGCTGCTGGGGGCGGCCGAGGCGGGCTTCGCGCCTGCGATGATCGTGCTGGTCGGGCTGTGGTTCCCGGCGTCGAAGCGCGCGGGCGCGATCTCGCTGATGGTGATCGCCGTGCTGCTCTCGGGCTTCGGCACCCCGCTGTCGGCGATCATCATGACGACCATGGACGGTCTGCTCGGCATGCCGGGCTGGCGGTGGATGTTCCTGGTCACCGGGCTGCCCGCGGTCGTGCTCGGCTTCGTGTTCTACAAGGTCATCCGAAACGGCCCGGAGGAGGCGGGCTTCCTCGATGCCGAGGAGAAGCGATGGCTGACCACCCGGCTCGCCGAGGACGACGCCGCGCTCGGCGGTCGCGCCGCCCACCCGTTCCTGCGCGGCGTGCTGAACCCGCGAGTGGCCTACCTGGTCGTCATGTACATCCTGTTCGCGTTCAGCCTCTTCGGGTTCCAGTTCTTCGTGCCGCAGATGCTGCAGCAGTTCGGGATGGGCACCGTCGTGATCGGCTGGGTGGCCGCGCTGCCGCCGCTGCTCGCGCTCGGACCGATGCTGTGGTGGTCGCGGCACTCCGACCGCACCGGCGAGCGGGTGCGCCACTACGCGGCCGCCGCCGCGACCGCGGGCGTCGGGTTCCTGATCGCCGGGTTCTCGATGAGCACGCCGCTGATCGCGATCGTCGGGTTCTGCATCGCCGGGATCGGCCTCTACACCTGCATCCCGATCCAGCTCGCGATCCCGTCGACGTTCCTCACCGGTGCCGCGCTGGCGGGCGGCATCGGCGCGATCAACGGGTTCGGCAACATCGGCGGCTACATCGGGCCGCAGGTCACCGGGCTCATCCGGGAGGCCACCGGCAACTTCACCGCGGCCGTGTTCGTGCTCAGCGCGAGCATCTTCGGCGCCGCGATCCTCGCGGTGCTCTTCTCCATCTGGCAGAACCGCCCGGCGCCCGCCGCGCAGCGGACGGTTGCCCTCGACCCCGCCTAGGAGGACACAGTGATCGATTTCCGGGATCGGGTCGCCGTCGTGACCGGCGCCGGGAGCGGGATCGGCGCGGCGACCGCCCACCTGCTCTCCGCCGCCGGGGCGGACGTCGTGGTCGTCGACATCGACGCCTGCGCAGCGGAGCGGACGGCGGACGACCTGCCCGGCCGCGCGATCGCCGTGACCGCGGACGTCTCGCGGGAGGAGGACGTCGACCGGTACCTCGAAGCGGCCGTCGAGGCTTTCGGCGCCGTGCACCTGCACCACCTCAACGCCGGCATCGCGGGCCCGGCCGACCCGCTCCCGGACCTGGACGTGGCCGACTTCGACCGGGTACTGGCGGTGAACCTGCGCGGGCCGTTCCTCGGCCTGCGCGCCGCGTTCCGCCAGTACCGTCGGCAGGACACGGGCGGGGCGGTCGTCATCACCGCGTCCATCGCGAGCCTGCGCGGGAGCCACGACCTGCTGCCGTACCAGATCTCCAAGCACGGCCTGCTCGGCGCGGTGCGCGGTGGCGCGATGTACGGCGGCCCGATCGGTGTGCGCGTCAACGCCGTCGCACCCGGCCTGGTGCCCACCGGGCTCGCCTCCGACGACCTGCTCCAGAGGGGCCGGACCGTGCCGCAGCGGCGCACCGGCACCCCCGACGAGGTGGCGAACGCGGTGGCCTACCTGCTCAGCGACGCCGCGAGCTACGTCAACGGCGAGGTCCTCGCCGTCGACGGCGGCGCCGCGTCGGTGAGCAGCGTCCGCGCCTCCGGGGGCGCGGGCGCGTGGGACCCGGCCGTGGTGGACGCGTACCAGGGCCGAGGACCGACGTTCGCGGGGTAACGATCTCGTCCCTTTCGTCCCGATCTTCGCCTGACGGTCATACCCTCTTTCGATCGAGTCGACGACGCCTCGAGGGAGCCACCATGTGGACCACGGAGTTCGACAGGCGACGATTCCTGCAGGCCACCGGCTTGGCAGCGCTCGGCGGCACGCTGGCGGCGTGCGGCGGGGGAGGCGAGGAGCCACCCGGCGGGGTCGTCGAACCCACCAGGGCCGCCCCGCAGGGCACGTTCAGCGAACCGGCGTCCCCGCTCTCCGGTGCCCTGTCGATCCTCATGTGGAGCCACTTCGTCCCCGCCCACGACATGTGGTTCGACCCGTGGGCGCGGGAGTGGGGCAGCCGGGTCGGCGTCGAGGTCACCGTCGACCACATCAACTACGCCGAGCTGCCGGCCCGCACGCAGGCCGAGATCCAGGCCGGGCAGGGCCACGACCTCATCCTGCACATCGCCCCGGTGCCGCAGTACGAGCCGAGCGTGCTCGACCTGACCGACGTCGTCACCGAGGCCGACAACCGGCACGGCACCCAGCTGGACCTGTGTCGCAAGTCCAGCTTCAACCCCACCACCCGCAAGTTCTTCGCGTTCACGCCGAGCTGGGTGCCCGACCCCGGCGACTACCGCAGCAGCCTGTGGACGCCGGTCGGCCTGCCTACCGGCCCGAGCACGTGGGACGACCTGCTGCGCGGCGGCGCCGAGATCAAGAACAGCCAGGGCATCCAGGTCGGGATCGGGATGTCGCAGGAGATCGACTCGAACATGGCCGGACGGGCGCTCCTGTGGTCGTACGGTGCGTCGATCCAGGACGCGACCGAGCAGGTGGTGCTCAACTCGCCGGAGACCGTCGAGGCGGTCGACTACATGAGCCGGCTCTACCGCGACGCGATGACGCCCGAGGTGTTCTCGTGGAACGCCGCGTCCAACAACCAGGGCCTTGCCGCGGGCCAGCTGTCGTTCATCCTCAACTCGATCTCTGCGTGGCGGACCTCGCAGGAGACCGATCCCGAGGTCGCAAACGACATCGGGTTCACGCCGCCGCTGCGCGGTCCCGCGGACGCCCGCGCCGCCAGCCACGTCATGTACAACTGGATCGTCCCGACCTACGCCGCCAACCCGGACGCGGCGAAGGAGTTCCTGCTGCACTACACCGACAACCTCGGTCTCGTCGCGTGGCAGTCGCGGCTCTACGACTTCCCGGCCTATCCGGACGTCGTGCCCGACCTCGACGCGTGGCTGAAGGACGACCCGTACGGTGCGCAGCCCCCGGACAAGCTCGCGCTGCTGGCGGACGCGGTCGACTGGAGCACGAACGTCGGTTACCCCGGCCCGTCCAACACCGCGGAAGGCGAGGTGTTCGCGACGTTCATCATCCCGAACATGTTCGCCAGGGCGGCCCGTGGCGAGGTGTCGGCGCAGCAGGCCGTCGCCGACGCGGAGGCGCAGATCCGGCCGATCTTCGACAACTGGCGGGCCCGCGGCCTGATCGGGACGGGCGGGACCTGATCCGTGCACACCGCCGACGTACTCCTCTGCGCGGAGGCGCGATGAACACCGTCGAGGTCAAGGACCTGCACAAGCACTTCGACGGGGTTCACGCCATCGACGGGATCGACCTCGCGACGAGTGAGGGCGAGTACCTGGTGCTGCTCGGGCCCTCCGGGTGCGGGAAGACCACGCTGCTGCGCACGATCGCCGGGCTGGAAGAGCCGACCAGCGGTGACGTCCTGATCGGCGGGCAGGTGGTCACCGGGCTGCCGCCGCGGGCGCGGCGGATCGCCATGGTATTCCAGAGCTACGCGCTCTACCCGCACAAGACGGTGCTCGCCAACATCGTGTTCCCGCTGAAGGCGGCCCGGATCCCTCCCGAGGAGCGCGAGCGCAAGGCGCGCACGGCCGCGGGGATGCTCGGGATCGAGCACCTGCTCGACCGCAGGCCGCGCCAGCTCTCCGGGGGCGAGCGGCAGCGGGTGGCGCTGGCCCGCGCGATCGTCCGGGACCCCACGGTGTTCCTGCTCGACGAGCCGCTGTCGAACCTCGACGCGAAGCTGCGGGCGAGCGCGCGTGACGAGCTGAAGCGGTTCCAGCAGGAGATCGGGACGACCACGATCTACGTCACCCACGACCAGAGCGAGGCGATGGGGCTCGGGGACCGGATCGCGGTGATGTCGCAGGGGCGGGTGCGCCAGGTCGGCGAGCCGGTCGAGATCTACGACGACCCGGCCGACACGTTCGTCGCCACGTTCATCGGGTCGCCGCCGATGAACCTCGTGCCGCGCGGCGACGTACTGGTCGGCTTCCGGCCCGAGCACCTGCTCCCGGTGGAGAACGTGCCCGGCGAGCGGGTCACCGCGACGCTGGAGGTGCAACGGATGGAGTACCTGTCCGGCGACCGGCACATCTACGGCACCGTCGACCTCGGTGAGGGTCCGTGCCGGGTGATCGCCCGGCTGCCGGCCACCGTCGAGACGCCCATCGAGGTCGGCGAGCGGCACGACTTCGCGGTGCCCGCCGGCCGGCTGCGCTTCTTCGAGACCGCGAGCGGGAACCGGACCGCGCCGATCCGGCTGGGGTTCTGATGGGAGCGCCCAGCGCGGAGCGGGTGGAGCAGGCACCGGCGCGGGCCTCGGTGCAGCTCGCGCGCCGCCGTCTCGCCGACCGGGACGGCGCGCTGGCGTGGCTCTTCGTCTCACCCGCCGTCGTCTACATCCTCGCGCTGGTCGGGCTGCCGTTCGTGCTGGCCATCGCCTTCAGCCTGTCCGACGTGACCGGCGGCGACCCGAGCTTCGACTGGGTGGGTCTGCAGAACTTCGAGCGGATCTTCGCCGACCCGGTGTTCTGGCGTTCGCTGCGGAACACGTTCGTCTTCACCGCGGTGTCGATGCTCTTGATCGTCGTGTTCGGCAAGGTGCTGGCGAACGTCCTGATCGCGGACTTCAAGGGGCGGTGGCTGGTGCGCTTCCTCGTGCTGCTGCCCTGGACCACGCCGGTGGCGCTGTCGACGATCACCTGGCTGTGGATGCTCGACTCGGTGTTCTCGCCGATCGACTGGGTGCTCCGGACGGCCGGTTTGATCCAGACCAACATGTTCTGGCTGGGCGTCCCGCACCTCGCGATGGCGTCGGTGATCACCGTGCACGTGTGGCGGCTCGTCCCGCTCGCCGCGGTGATCATGATGGCCGGGCTGCTGTCCATCCCGAAGGACGTGCAGGAGCAGGCGCTGGTGGACGGCGCGGGTTACTGGCGGCGGATGTTCGAGATCACGATCCCGCTCACCGCGCCCGTCATCGCGATCTCGGCGCTGTTCGGTGCGATCTTCACCTTCACCGACATGACGGTGGTCTACGTGCTGACCCGCGGCGGCCCGACGAACGAGACCCAGGTGCTCGCCAGCTGGGCGTTCTTCCGCGGTATCGAGGGTAGCGACATCGGGCAGGGCGCGGCGATCGCGCTGTTCCTGTTCCCGCTGCTCCTGGCGGCGGCGATCGCGATCCTGCGGGCCGTCCGGCGGATGGAGATCGGGTGATGGACGGCCTGGTCGTCACCGACGCCGACCGGCGGCGCTACGCGCGGCGCCACCTGGCCGGTCGCATCGCGCTGTACGTCATCGCCGTGCTGTCCGCGCTGGCCGCGGCCGGCCCGTTCGTGTGGGCGGCCATCACCACGTTCAAGCAGGACAGCGACCTCTACCGGCGGCGCAACAACCCGTTCGTCTTCAACGAGACGCCGACGAACGACCACATCGACCTGCTGTTCAACCGGACCGGGTTCGCGACGTTCGCCTGGAACACGCTGTGGGTGGGCGTGCTGGTCGTGCTGATCACGCTGGTGCTGTCGCTCCCGGCCGCCTACAGCCTGGCCCGCCTGGACCGGCCGTGGTCCGGCCGGATGGGCATCGCGATCTTCTTCGTCTACCTCGTGCCGCCCACCCTGCTGTTCCTGTCGCTGTCGCGACTGGTGGTCGCACTCGGGCTGCAGGACTCCACCTGGTCGCTCGTGGTGATCTACCCGACGATCACGGTGCCGGTGTCGGTGTGGCTGCTCATCGGGTTCCTCAAGACCATCCCGAAGGACATCGAGGAGCAGGCGATGGTCGACGGCTACAGCCGCGTCGGGGCCATGGTGCGGGTGGTCGCGCCGCTGCTGTTCCCCGGGCTCGTCGCCGTGGTCGTGTTCGCGTTCACGCTCACGGCCAGCGAGTTCATCTACGCCCTCGCGTTCATCTCGCCCAGCGCGGAGAAGGTCATCAGCACCGGGGTGCCCACCGAGCTCGTCCGCGGCGACGTGTTCTTCTGGCAGTCGCTCCAGGCCGCCGCCGTGCTCGTCGCCGTGCCCATCGCGCTGGTGTTCAACCTGTTCCTCGACCGGTTCATCGCCGGGTTCACGCAGGGGGCGGTGAAGGGCTGACCCGCACACGGGCTCAGGCGATGTCGAGTACCGCCTTGCCGTGCAGCCGCCGCTCCAGCAGTGCGCCGGTCGCGTCGGCGACGTCCTTCCAGCTACCGCGCCAGGAGATCTGCGCGTCGAGCCGCCCGGTCGCGACGGCACCGGCCAGCCAGCTGAGGTCGGGGCCGACGCCGGTGCACTCCAGCAGGTAGAACGTGACGATCGACCGGTCGTGGCGGCCCTCGTTGCCGAAGAACGCGCCGAACGGGAAGTGCTCGCCCTCGGCGGTCGCGTGCCCGACGGAGACGAGGGTGCCGCCCGCCGCGAGCCGCTCGTAGGCGGACACCAGCTGCGGGCCGCCCACCATGTCGACGACGCCGTCCAGGTGGCCGGCGAAGTCGCCGGGATCGGCCACCACCTCGTCGGCGCCCAGCGCGCGGAGGCCGTCGCCGTGGCGCTGCGGGTCGCCCGTGGTGGCGACGACGTACGCGCCCCCGAGGTGGGCGAGCTGCACGGCGTACCGGCCGACGCCGCCGGTCGCACCGGTGATGAGCACGCGCCTGCCGAGCAGCGGACCCGCGCGGTGGAGCGCGCGGAGCGCGCTCGCACCGGCCACCGGGACGGTGCTGATCGCGCCGAGGTCGGCACCGGCCGGCACGGCGCCGATCAGGTCGGTGTCGACGGCGCGCAGCTCGGCCCAAGCCCCGTCCGGGGCGAGGGTGACCACCGGCGTGCCCGCCGCCGGGCCGGAGCCGTCGGCGGCAGCCCGCTCGACGACGCCGGCCGCGTCCCAGCCGAGCACGGTGCCCTCCGGCGCGTTCTCGGGCCCGAACTTCACCTCGCCGTAGTTGAGGGATGTCGCCGTCACGCGGACCAGCGCCTGGTGCGGCGCGGGTTCGGGCTCGGGCGCATCACCGAGGCGCAGGCCACCGGGGGCGGATCGGTCGACGAGAAGGGCACGCATGTCCACACACCTTCACTGAGAAGCATCTGCCACTGAGTGGCGTAATGCTACAAGTGGCGTTCGCGCCCGGGATACAGTGAGTGGTGATGGACACCGTCTCCCTGCGGGAGCGCAAGAAGCTCCGCACGCGCCAGGCGCTCGTCGACACGGCGCTGCGCCGGTTCACCGATCCCGGTTTCGACGCCACCACGCTCGACGACCTCTGCAGCGAGGTGGAGGTCTCAAAGCGCACGTTCTTCCGCTACTTCACCAGCAAGGAAGACGTCGCGATGGCGCCCACGCAGGACCTGTGGGGCGCCTTCCTCGTCGAGCTGGAGACCGGCACGCCCGTGGGCGGCACGCTCCTGGAGGTGCTCGAGCACACGCTGCTCGCGGCGCTGGCCGCCATGCCCGAGGAGGGGTGGGTGGAGCGCGTCGAGGTCAGCTGCCGGCTGGCCGAGGCCACCCCCTCGATGCGGGCCCACGGGCTCCAGTTCTGCGACCGCACCACGCGCGCCGCGATCGCGGTCCTCCGGGAGCGCTTCGGCTTCGCCGAGCGAGACCTGCGCGTCCGGTTGGCCGTCGACGTGCTGGTGGCGGCCTTCCACTGCGCACTGGAGGAGTGGACGTTCCGGCCGGGCCCCGCGAGCCGCGACGAGCTGGCCGCCCGCCTGCGCGAGGCCTGCGCCGCCGTACCGGGCAGCGTGACGCTCGAGGTCAACGCAGCGTCCGCTCCGGGTCCGCGGTGATTCCGAGGCCGTCGAGCACGGCGGCGGCGATGCCGACCTGGGCGACGTCGTCGGTGCAGGGCATCAGCACCACGTCGTCGGCGCCCGCGTCGCGCAGCCTGCGCAGCTCGGCGTCGAGGTGCTCGGGCGTGGTGGGCGTGTCGGCCTTCACGAGGTCGACGTAGTCGAGGTAGTAGTGCCGCAGGTAGTGCTCGGCGTGCTCGTCGGCGTCGGGGCCGAAGCAGAAGTAGCGCACGGTCACGACGCGCGGCCGCCCGGCGCGCCCGATGCGGTCCCATGCCTTCCGCATCGATGCGACGCCGTCGATCACCTGCTCGATCCCGAACGACGGCGCGATCCAGCCCTGCCCGGCGGTGGCGGCCCGGGTGAAGGCCGCCGGCACCAGCCCGCCGAAGAGCAGGCCGGGCCGGTCGGGCGGGAGCGCAGGCATCGGCCCGCTCGCGCCGGCCAGCTTGCCGTCCCACGCGGCCTGCATCGTCGCGACCATGGCGTCCATCGCCGCACCGAGCCCGCGCTGGGGCACCTCGCTCGCCCGGTAGTCCTCCGGCCAGCCGCCGAGGGCGAGGCCCGCGGTCAGCCGCCCGCCGGACAGCCGGTCGACCGACGCGAGCTGCTTGGCGAGCACCACCGCGTTCTGCCGGTAGGGCACGTTCAGAACGGTGGTGAGCAGTTCGACCCGCTCGGTGCGGGCAGCGGCGGCCGCGAGCGCGACCAGCGGGTCGAGGTTGTCGTAGACGAGCCGGTCGATCACGCCGAGCGAGCAGAACCCGAGCCGCTCGGCGGTGGCGGCCCACTCACCGAGCGCGGTGACGTCGGCCTCGGGGACGGCGGCGGGCAGGCCCATTCCGATTCGCATTGGACACCTCCGGGATGTGAGATCCCGAGGATGACCGGGCAAGCCCTGCCGGGTCGTGAACGGATCGGACACCAGTACCCGCGCGGGCACGTGCCGTCACCGATCGCGGCGGTCAGTGCGAGCCGACGTCGACCGATGTGTGCGGCCGCTGCGCCGGCTCCGCGACCAGCGAGGTGAGCAGGGCGAGCCGCTCGGCGTCCGCGGTGCCCGGCTCGGCGTGGTAGACGATGACCATCACGCCGTCGGCGCCGTCGGCCTCCAGCTTGGACGTCCACAGGCGCATCTCGCCGACCTGCGGGTGGTCGATCCGGACCGCCTTTCCGCGCGGCGGCTTCACGTCGTGGCGGGCCCACGCCCTGCGGAACTCCTCGCTCGCCAGGGACAGCTCGCCGACGAGCTGCACGACGCGGGGGTCGTCGACGTCGGACCCGAGCCGGTTGCGGAAGGTGGCGACCAGCTGGGGCGCGCAACGCGCCCAGTCCGGGTGCAGCAGCTGCTCGGCCGGGTCGAGGAAGAGCGACCTGAGCCGGTTCTCGCCCACCCGCAGGCTCGGGGCCAGCGCGGTCGCGAGCGCGTTGGCCGCGAGCACGTCGAAGTACCCGTCCACCACGACCGCCGGCAGCCCGATCACCTCGAGCAACTGTGCGGTCTCCGGCGGCACGGCCCGTCGCCGGGACCGGCGGGGACGGGTGCGGGGCCGTGGCGCGGCCAGCTCGTGCAGGTACGCCGTGGCGGTGGCGTCGAGCCGGAGCACCCGGGCGAGCGCCTCCAGTACCTGCGGCGACGGGTTGCGGTCGCGGCCCTGCTCGAGCCGCAGGTAGTACTCCGAGCTGATGCCGGCGAGCATGGCCACCTCCTCACGGCGCAGCCCCGGCACCCGCCGCATCCCGTGGACCGGCAGGCCGACGCTCTCGGGTGTCACCAGCTCCCGGCGGGCCCGCAGGTAGGTACCGAGCCGGTTCTCCTCGTGCACACCACCACGGTAGCCGCGGGCAGCGGGCCGTCCCTGTCCCTGTCGCTACCGGTAACCGCAGGGATCTGGGTGGACGGGCCGGCGCCGCGCACGGTTGCGGCATGGGCACTCGCACCACTTCCCTCTCCGGCGGCACCTGGACGATGGGCGACCTGACGGTCACCCGGTTCGGGTACGGCGCCATGCAGCTCGCCGGCCCGGGCGTCATGGGACCGCCGGCCGACCACGACGGCGCGCTGGCCGTCCTGCGCGAGGTCGTCCGCCTCGGCATCACCCACATCGACACCGCCGACGCCTACGGCCCGGCCGTCACCAACCAGCTGATCCGGGAGGCACTGCACCCCTACGTGGACTCGCTGCACATCGTGACGAAGGTCGGCGCGGTGCGCGACGAGCACGGCGGCTGGCCCGTCGCGCGGAAGCCGGAGGATCTGCGCCGCGCCGTGCACGACAACCTCGAGCACCTCGGCCTCGACGTGCTCGACGTGGTCAATCTCCGGTTGGGCAGCGCCGCGGGCCGCGAGGCGGGCTCGATCGCCGAGCCGTTCGAGGCGCTCGTCCATCTCCGGCAGCAGGGCCTCATCCGGAACCTCGGGGTGAGCAACGCGACGGCGGAGCAGGTCGCCGAGGCGCAGACGATCGCGCCGATCGTGTGCGTGCAGAACCACTACAACCTCGCCCACCGCGAGGACGACGAGCTGATCGACCAGCTCGCCGAGCAGGGCATCGCCTACGTGCCGTACTTCCCGCTCGGCGGCTTCAGCCCGTTGCAGTCCTCGGCGCTCTCGGCCGTGGCCACCCGGCTCGGCACGACGCCGATGTCCGTCGCCCTGGCCTGGCTGCTGCGCCGGTCGCCGAACATCCTGCTGATCCCCGGCACGTCGTCGGTGGCGCACCTGCGGGAGAACGTCGCCCGCGCGGGGCTCCCGCTGTCCGACGAGGACCTCGCGGAGCTGGACGCGATCGGCCGCTGACCGCTCGCGCGGGGCAGCGGGTCACCCGGTCAGCTGCGCGGCGCCGGCACTCCCCGGATCGACGCGTCGAGCAGCTGCACCGGGTGCAGCAGCGGGATGTCCTCGCCGAGGTGCTTGCCGATCTGCAGCAGGCAGCCCGGGTTGGCGGTGACGACCAGGTCGGGCTCCACCGAGCGGACGTTGGCGGCCTTGCGCGCGCCGAGATCGGACGCCGCCTCCGGCATGATCATGTTGTAGATGCCTGCCGAGCCGCAGCACAGCGCGGCCTCGGGCAGGTCCACCAGCTCCAGCTCGGGGATCGAGCGCAGCACCTCGCGCGGCTGGCTGCGCACCTGCTGTGCGTGCCCGAGGTGGCAGGCGTCGTGGTAGGCCACCCGGCCGCGGAACGGGTGCCGCTCCGCCCGCGGACCGAGCTCGGCGAGAACCTCGTGCACGTCGCGCACCCGGGCGCTGAACGCCTTCGCCCGCTCGGCCCACTCGGGGTCGTCGGCGAGCAGGTGGCCGTACTCCTTCATCGACGAGCCGCAGCCTGCGACGTTCGTGACGACGTGATCGACGTCCAGTTTCTCGTAGACGGCGATCTCGCGCTTCGCCCTGGCCAGGGCGCTGTCCTCGCGGCCTGCGTGCAGCTCCAGCGCACCGCAGCACTGCTGGTCGCGCGGCACGAGGACGTCGCAGCCCTCCGCCGCCAGCACGCGGACGGTCGCGGTGTTGACCCGGTGGAAGAACACGTCCTGCACGCAGCCCGACAGCAGCGCCACCCGGGCGCGGCGCTCGCCGACCGCGGGGGTGTGGACCGGCAGCCGGGCGAACGCCTCCCGGACCGACACCGGCGGCAGCAGGGACTCCATCGCCCCCAGCCGTCCCGGGAGCTTCGAGGCGAGCTTCGCGACGGCGGGGACCCGGCGCAGCCGCTGGTAGAGCGCCCCCGGCACGGCGGCGGCGCGCAGCCGTCGCTTGTACGGGAACAGGGCGAAGATCGCGTTCCGGAACCAGGCGTCGGAGCGCTCGCGCGGCACGTTGCGCTCGATCTGCGGGCGCACCGACTCCAGCAGCCGGTCGTACTGCACGCCCGACGGGCACGCCGTCACGCACGCCATGCAGCCCAGGCACCGGTCGATGTGCTCGGTGAACGGCCCCTCCAGGCCGATCTCGCCCTTCTCGGCGAGGTCCATGAGGTAGATGCGGCCGCGCGGGGAGTCCATCTCCTCGCCCCACAGCTGGTAGGTGGGGCAGGTCGGCAGGCAGAAGCCGCAGTGCACGCAGTCGTCGAGCAGGTCCCGCTCCGGAGGGCGCCGATCGTCGAAGCTGCTCGGACCGGTCTGCGGGAGGTTGGTGTGGGCGGAGCCGGCGGGGGTGGTCATGTCACATCCAGGGATCGAAGCGGCCCGGGCCGAAGCGGCCCTGCGGGTCGAGCTCGGCCTTGACGGCGCGCAGGACGGCGATCGCGGACGGCGGCGGCCCCCATGCGGGGACCTCCGCCCCCGCGGGGCGGGAGCGCAGCACGGAGGTGCCGCCCGCGGCGTGCACGCGCGCGTGCGCCGCCGCGACGGCCGCCGGGGGCAGCGCGACGGTTGCGACCCCGGTCCCGAGCCCCGCGGTGACGCTTTCGGTGGGCAGGTCGGCGAGCACTGCGGGCAGGAGCGAGGGCCGCACCCCGATCCGCAGCGTGGCGAACTCGGGCGCCCCCCGCACGAGGGAGGCGTACCGCTCCCACGGCTCATCCCGACGAACGGCACTCTCGTCGGTACCTATCCGACGAACGGGCCGTTCGTCGGAAGGCGGGGCGGCGCGTTCCGCGGGAGGCACGTCGCCGGGCTCGGGTCCCGTACCCAGGTTCTCGGGCAGTCCCTGCTCCGTTCGATCCCGATCGGCGCCCTGGTCGGAATGGGCCTGGAGATCGAGGAGCTCCCCGGTGCCCAGCGCCGTGCGGAGGCGTTGCACGCGGGCGTCCAGCGCGTCCGCGGTGCCTTCCAAGCGGATCAGGAGCACACCGTCCGATGTCCACTCCATGGCAGCGGGCTCGTAGGGCCCGCCGAGGACGGTGGCGGCGTGCTCGGCGGCCTCCTCCAACGAGCAGTGGATCGCGAGGGTGGCGGCGCGCTCGGGCACCGGGTGCAGCCGCAGGACGACCTCGGCGAGCACGCCGAGGGTGCCGTGCGAGCCGTGCAGCAGCTTCGTCAGGTCGTAGCCGGCGACGTTCTTGATGACGTGCCCGCCGCTGCGGGCCACGGTGCCGTCGGCGAGGACGATCGTCACGCCGATGACGAGGTCGCGCAGGGAACCGAACACCAGCGCCGCGGGACCGGCGTCGGCGGTGGCGACGAGCCCGCCGACCGTGGCACCGTCCGCGATGCGCGCGGCGTCGAACGAGACGTGCTGGCCGTGCGGGGCGAGCTCGTCCTGGAGCTGCCGCAGCGGGGTGCCCGACCGGACCGAGACGGTCATGTCCCCGGGGTTGTGGGTGATCACCCCGGTGAGGCCGGTGGTGTCGAGCACCGCGTCGACGGGGGCGAGCGGGCCGGCCCAGTCGGCGGCCGTGCCTGCGCCTGCGATCCCGATGGTGCCCGCGGTGTCGAGCACGGCGTCCCGCAGGGACCGCAGGTCGGTCGGGCGGATCGTGGTCGTGGTGCTCACAGGCGCTCGATCACTCCCGCTTCCTCCAGTGGGTGGGGCCGGTACCTGCCCGGACGTTCGCCGCACAGCCGCGGGGTGGGCAGCACCTTGCCGGGGTTGCACAACCCCTGGGGATCCCATGCGCTGCGCACGCGGCGCATGACCTCGAGGTCGTCCCGGGAGAACATCTTCGGCATCGAGCACGCCTTGTCGGCGCCGATGCCGTGCTCGCCCGACAGCGAGCCGCCCAGCTCCACGCACAGCTCCGCGATCTCGCCCGACAGCTTCTCGGCGCGCTCGGTCTCGCCTGCCGCGGCGCTGTAGAGCACGAGCGGGTGGAGGTTGCCGTCGCCCGCGTGGAAGACGTTGGCCACCCGCAGCCCGGCCTCGGCTCCCATGCCGGCGATGCGGTCGAGCACCTCGGCGAGCCGGGTGCGCGGCACCACACCGTCCTGCACGAAGTAGTCGGGGGAGATGCGCCCGACCGCGGCGAAGGCGGCCTTGCGGCCCCGCCAGATCGCCGCCCGCTCCTCCGGCGAACCCGCGATGTGCAGCCGAGTGCAACCGTGCCGGTCGCAGATCTGCTTGACCTGCTCGAACTGCACGTCGCACTCCTCGGCCGGGCCGTCCAGCTCGACGACGAGCGCGGCCGGCACGCCCACCGTGTAGCCGGCGTGCACCGCCTCCTCGGCCGCCTCGATGGCGAGCGTGTCCATCATCTCGACGGCGGCCGGGACGATGCCCGCGGCGACGATGTCGGACACCACGTCGCCCGCCGCCGCGATGGACGGGAAGTCGGCGAGCAGCGTGCGTACCGACTCGGGCGTGCGCAGCAGCCGCACCGTGATCTTCGTGGTGATGCCGAGGGTGCCCTCGGAGCCGAGGAACACCCCGCGCAGGTCCGGCCCGGCCTGCTCGCCGGTGTCGGAGCCCAGCGTCACCAGCGAGCCGTCCGGCAGCACGACCTCGCAGGACAGCACGTGGTTGGTGGTGAAGCCGTACTTGAGGCAGTGGGCGCCGCCCGAGTTCTCCGCGACGTTGCCGCCGATCGTGCAGACCTGCTGGCTGGAGGGGTCGGGGGCGTAGTACAGCCCGTGCGGTGCCGCGGCCGCGGTGATCTCCAGGTTGGTGACGCCCGGCTCGACGACCGCGCGGCGGTCCACCGGGTCGACCTCCAGCACCCGCTTGAGCCGCGCGAGGCTGATCACCACGCCGCCTGCCACCGGGAGCGCGCCGCCGGACAGGCCCGTGCCCGCCCCGCGCGCGACGAAAGGCACGCCGTGCTCGGCACACACCCGCACCGCGGCGGCCACCTGCGCCGCGTCGCGGGGCAGCAGCACCAGCTCCGGGACCACCCGGTAGCCGGTGAGCCCGTCGCACTCGTACGAGCGACACCGGATCGGGTCGCCGATCACGTCCTCCGGCGCGAGCGCCGTCTCGAACGCCCTCTTGACCCTGCTTCCGAGACCGCTGTCGACACTCATGGAAGGGCCCCCTTCGCCGCGGGTCCGCACCTGCCATGGAGACTACGTCCGCGATCCCGGGATCGCCCGGTCCTCGATGGTGTCCGGACCGGTCGCCCGCCAACGGAGAACGTTCGGGAGGTCGAAGCGGTGGGTCCCCGCCGGAAGCTGCAGATGGCCCTCGTGCTCGTGGCCGCCGTCGTCGTGGGGCTGGCGCTGACCGGCGCCGTCGGCCCCGCCTCGGTGGACCCCGTGCCCACAGCCGTCGTCACGCGCTGAGTCTTACTTCCGCGATGCGGAAGTTCAAGTCCGTCTGGTAAAAAAGTGACCGGGCGGGTACCCGCCGTGCGCTGGCTGCCGACCGGAGGGTGAGACATGAGTGCGCCACTGCAGATCGACCCCGCGCTGCGGGCGTTCGTGGCCGACGAGCTGCTGACGGGCCTCGACCTGGACCCGGAGCGGTTCTGGTCCACCCTCGCCGACCTGCACGAGCGGTTCGACGGGCGGATCAAGCAGCTGCTGCGGCGGCGGGACGAGCTGCAGGCGAAGCTCGACGCCTGGCACGCCGAGCACGGCGGAGGAGACCCCGCGTCCTACGAGGCGTTCCTCACCGAGATCGGCTACCTCGTGCCGCCGGCCTCACCGAAGGTGCAGGTCGACCGCGTCGACCCGGAGATCGCCGAGATCGCGGGCTCGCAGCTGGTGGTGCCGGCCACCGTGCCCCGCTACGCCCTGAACGCCGCCAACGCGCGCTGGGGATCGCTCTACGACGCGCTCTACGGCACCGACGCCCTCCCGCTCGACCACGAGCTCGCCCGCGGCTACGACGAGAAGCGCGGCGCGCAGGTGATCGCGGAGGCCGACCGGCTGCTCGACGAGTTCTTCCCGCTGACCCAGGGCAGCCACGCCGACGCCACCGCCTACCGGGTGGAGAACGGGCGGCTCGTCGTCGCGACCGGCACCGGGGAGACCGGCCTCGCCGACCCCGCGCAGTTCGCAGGCCACCGCAGCGGCTCCGACGGCGGCGGCGGCTCCGCGGGGGCCGTCGCGGCGATCCTGCTGCGCCACCACAACCTGCACGTCGAGCTCACGATCGACCCCGAGCACCAGGTGGGGCGCCAGCACCACGCAGATGTGGCGGACGTCGCCGTCGAGGCCGCCGTCACCACGATCGTCGACCTCGAGGACTCCGTCGCCACCGTCGACGGCGAGGACAAGGCGCTCGCCTACCGCACCTGGCTCGGCCTGATGACCGGCGAGCTCGTCTCGACGTTCGAGAAGGGCGGCGAGACGATCGAGCGGCGGGTGAACGGCGACCGCCACTACACCGCTCCCGACGGTTCCCCGCTCACCCTCCCCGGGCGGTCGCTGCTGCTGGTGCGCAACTGCGGCCACCACATGTTCACCGACGCCGTGCGCGTCGCGCCGCGGAGCGCAGGCGGAGCGGACATCGATGCTGCGCAGCCGGTCGCGGAGGGCGTGCTCGACGCGCTCGTGTCCGCGGTCGCGGCCCTGCACGACCTGCGCGGGCTCGGCCGCTACTCCAACTCCCGCGCGGGCAGCGTCTACATCGTCAAGCCCAAGCAGCACGGCCCCGACGAGGTGGCGCTCACCGTCGAGCTCTTCGCCGCCGTCGAGGAGGCGCTCGGGCTCGAGCCCCGCACGCTGAAGATCGGGATCATGGACGAGGAGAAGCGCACCTCGCTCACGCTCGACGCGTGCATCGCCGCCGCTCAGGACCGCGTGATCTTCGTCAACACCGGCTTCCTCGACCGAACCGGCGACGAGATCCACTCCGACTTCCTCGCAGGTCCGGTCGTGCGTAAGAACGACATGAAGTCCACGGCGTGGCTGCTGGGCTACGAGGACCGCAACGTGGACGTGGCGCTGCGCGCCGGGTTCGTCGGGCAGGCGCAGATCGGCAAGGGCATGTTCGCCAAGCCGGCCGCGATGGCCGAGCTGCTCGCCACCAAGGGCGCCCACCCCGGGGCGGGCGCCAACACCGCGTGGGTGCCCTCGCCCACCGCCGCCACCCTGCACGCGCTGCACTACCTGCGCATCGACGTGGCCGCCCGTCAGCGCGAGCTCGCGGGCCGCGAGACCCACCGCCGGCAGCTGCTGGAGGTGCCGCTGCTCACGGGCGAGCTCACCGACGAGGAGAAGCGGCACGAGCTGGAGACCAACGCCCAGTCGATCCTCGGCTACGTGGTGCGCTGGGTGGGCCTTGGCATCGGCTGCTCCACCGTGCCCGACCTCGAGGGTGTCGGCCTGATGGAGGACCGCGCCACCCTGCGGATCTCCAGCCAGCTCATCGCGAACTGGCTGCACCACGGACTCGTCGACGAGCAGACGGTGCGCGAGACGTTCGCGCGGATGGCCGCGCTCGTCGACGAGCAGAACGCCCGCGAGCCCGGCTACGCCCCGATGGCGAAGGACCTCGACGCGAGCCCGTCGTTCCAGGCGGCGCTGGAGCTGGTCTTCACCGGCCGGACGGAACCGAACGGCTACACGGAGCGGGTGCTGACGACGTGGCGACGCAAGGCCAAGGCACAGGCATCGTCAGTGGCCCAGGCATCGACAGCGTGACCGACGAGCGGCACGCTCCTCGGAACCGATCCGACGCCATGCTTGTCTGATGACTGCGCGCGCCGCGAAGCACGCGGGCCGTCATCAGTGGCACGACAGCGCCGCTCGTCGCAGCCGCGCACCGCGGCACTGGCTGCGGGCGGCGGCCGCGCTGTTCGCCATCGGGTACGGGGCCAACCAGTTCAGCTCGTTGATGGTGATGTACCGGGAGCAGGCGCACTACTCGGCCGTCACGGTCGCGGCGTTCTTCGGCGTCTACGCCGCCGGGCTCGCGCCGGGTCTGTTGCTGGGTGGCCCGGCGTCCGACCGCTGGGGGCGGCGCAGGCTGCTGCTGCCGGCGCTCGTGGTGTCCGCGCCGGCCAGTGGCGTGCTCGCGCTCGGTGGCGTCGCGGCGGTGTCCGAGGTGGCGCTCTACACCGGCCGGTTCCTGTTCGGGGTGGTCACCGGGATCGCGATGGCCGTCGGCACGACGTGGGCGAAGGAGCTGTCGCAGGCGCCGTGGGACCCGGGCGCGGACGCCGGGGCGGGCGCGCGCCGGGCCGCGCTCGGGCTGTCGGCCGGGTTCGGCATCGGGCCGCTGGTGGCGGGGGTGCTCGCGCAGTGGGCGCCGGCGCCGATGGAGCTGCCGTACCTGGTGCACATCGCGTTGACGGTGGCCGTCGTGGCCGCTGTCGCGGGGCTGCCGGAGACGCGGCCCGCGGGCGCATCCCGGTCCGGCCTGCGGGTGCACCTGCCGCGGCGGTTCCGCCGGGTCGTCGCGCCGATGGCGCCGTGGGTGTTCGGTGCGCCGGCCCTGTCGTTCGCCGTGCAGCCCGCGGCGCTGGGCCCGCGCCTGGCCGGCTTCGGGCTCGTCTACGCCACGCTGCTCACCACCGTGACGCTCGGCGCAGGCATCGCCGTGCAGTCGTGGGCCCGGCGGACGTCCCCGGTGACCGGGTCCCGGCTCGGCCTCGCCGCGCTGGTCGCCGGCCTCCTCGTCGCCGCGGCCGCGGCCGCGATCGGTTCAGCGGTGCTCGCGGTGGCGGCAGCGGTCGTGCTCGGGGCGAGCTACGGGCTCTGCCTCGTCGCCGGCCTGATCGAGGTGCAGCGCATGGCGGAGCCGGGCCGGCTGGGCGGGCTCACCGCCGTCTTCTACGCGCTCACCTACGTCGGTTTCGCGCTGCCCGTCCTGCTGGCCGCGCTCACGGGCGTGGCCGGGTACCCGGTCCTGCTGGTCGGGGTGGCGCTGCTCGCGGCGACCAGCCTCGCCCTCGTCGCGAGGGGTGGCGCGGGGCCGGCCCGTGACCTCGACGCGTCCGCATGCTCGTCGGACGGGAGCACCGGCGAGTGATCCGTACGCTCGGATCGTGCTCGAGCTGCGCCCCACGCCCTTCGACCACCCCGACGCAGTGCGCCTGATCGCCGAGATCCAGCAGGTCTACGTCGAGCGCTACGGCGGCGAGGACGCCACGCTCGTCGACCCGCGCGAGTTCGACGCGCCGGGCGGTCTCTTCCTCGTCGGGTACGCGGGCGGCGAGCCGGTGGCGTGCGGCGGGTGGCGGGCGCGGCACGCGGGCGGAGCGCTGCGCGACGGCGACGCCGAGATCAAGCGCATGTACGTGGCCCCTGCGCACCGCGGGAGGGGGTACGCCCGCGCGGTGCTCGCGGAGCTGGAGCGCACCGCCGCCGCGGCCGGGCTGCGGCGCATCGTGCTGGAGACCGGCACCGAGCAGCCCGAGGCGATCGCCCTGTACACCAGCGCGGGCTACGTGCCGATGCCCCCGTTCGGCTCCTACACCGGCTCGCCCATGAGCCGCTACTTCAGCAAGCCCGCGTCCCCCATGGCCGTCAGCCGCCGGACACCTGGGTCCAGCCGTCCGTGAGCTCGCGCTGCACGGTCGCCAGGTCGATCTGGTCGGCCAGGTAGCGCTGCAGGGCCGGGGTGGCGATCTGGTCCTCCCACTGCGGGTAGCCGGTCACCGACCGGAACGGGGCGGGCGTGAGGTACTGCGCGCCCGCGAGGGTGGCCTCCCACCCGTCCCGGCCGCCGGTGGCCGTGTGCAGGGCGTCGCGGGCGGGCCCGGACGCGGGGACCAGCCACTCGCCCTGCGCCAGCGACGCGAGGTTCTCCGCCCGCATCACGAACTCGATGAAGTCCGCGGCCTGCTCGACGTGCGGGCTGTCGGCGGGCACGGAGAGGGTCTGCGGGTTCGCCGCCTGGTTCGGTGAGGTGCCGGCGAGCGCGGGCAGCACGCGCCACGCGAAGCCGGGCGGCGCGGACTCGGCGAGCTGCTGTGCCACGTAGCTGCCGGCGACGACCATCGCGTAGCGGCCCGCGAGGAGACCGGTGATCACGTCGGAGCCGCTCTGCGTGAGCGAGGCCGGGTCCAGCGAGCGGTCGACGTAGGCCATGTCGTGGATCCGGCGGGGCACCTCCAGCTCGGCGTCCCCGACCCGCACGGCCGCCGCACGGCCGCTGCCGGTGAAGAACGTGCCGCCGAAGCCCAGTCCCAGGCTCATCACGGTGGCCGCCGGCTGCTGCAGGCCCCAGCCCAGCCCGGGACGGTCCGCGGTGGTGGTCCGCCGGGCCGCGTCGGCGAGCTCGTCCCACGTCCACGTGGGGCTCGTCGGGATGGCCACGCCTGCCTGCTCGAGCAAGGTGGTGTTCGCGAACACGACGTACGACTGCAGCAGCGTCGGCGCCGCGACCACCGTCCCGTCCACCGTGACGGCATCCCAGACACCCTGCGGCACGCTCGCCCTCGTCTCCTCCGACAGGTGCGGACCGAGGTCGGCGAGGTGGCCCTGCCGGGCGAAGCCGGTGACGTCGGTCGACTCGGCGTGGATGACGTCCGGGGCCGTGCCGCCCTGGAACTGCGTGGCGAGCTGGTCGCGCACCGAGTCCCAGGTGCCCTCGGCGAGCTGCACCTGCACGTCGGGGTGCGCGGCGTTCCACGCGGCGACGATGCGCTCGGTCGCGGCCACGCCCGCCTCATGGGACGCCAGGCTCAGGAACCGCAGCGTGACCGGGCCGACGGCCTCGTCCTCATCGGGTCCCACCGGCGCGGTGGCGCAGCCGGCGAGCAGGACCGCCGCCGCCGTCACTCCCAACCTGCGCAGCATCGGGTGCTCCCATTCCCTCGACGGCGCAGCAGCCGCCACATGATCACCGGCGGCATCGCACGGCACGCGGGCGCGAGGGCGCCGACACCGTTGTCGGACGCCGTCGAGACGGTGGCACGGCGCGCGTACGGAGGCAAGTCGTTCCTCCGCGCAGCCGGATACCACGGACGTGGCGGCGCTTCGGGTGGCGGGATCGCGCAGAGCGGCGAATCATCCGCAGAGCGTGATGGCCGGAGTGAGAGAGGGGGCCGGTGGTGGGACCTGGATCTGTGGTGCTCGCGCAGACGGACCTGCGGCTGGACACGACGTGGATCGACTACGTGTTCGTCGTCTTCTACTTCGTGCTGGTGCTCGGCATCGGGGTGCTCGCCCGCCGCTCCATCGCGTCCAGCCTGGACTTCCTGCTGTCGGGGCGGTCGTTGCCGGCGTGGGTCACGGGCCTGGCGTTCATCTCGGCGAACCTCGGCGCGATCGAGCTGATCGGGATGATGGCCAACGGCGCCCAGTACGGCGTGCCGACCGTGCACTACTACTGGATCGGCGCCATCCCGGCGATGGTGTTCCTCGGCATCGTGATGATGCCGTTCTACTACGGCAGCAGGGCCCGCAGCGTTCCGGAGTTCCTGCTGATGCGGTTCAACGCGACGACGCAGCGGGTCAACGGCATCACGTTCGCGCTGGCGGCCGTGCTCATCGCCGGGGTGAACCTGTACGCGCTCGGCCTGATCCTCGAGGCGTTGCTGGGTTGGTCGCTTGCGCTCGCGGTTCCCGTGGCCGCACTCGTCGTGCTGAGCTACACCTTCCTCGGCGGGCTGAACGCGGCGATCTACAACGAGGTCCTCCAGTTCTTCGTCATCCTGGCCCTCCTGATCCCGCTCACGGTCGCCGGGCTGGCCCGCGTCGGCGGGTGGGACGGTCTGCGTGAGCAGGTGGTCGCGCTCCCACCGGGCCCCGAGCAGCTGTCGGCCTGGCCGGGTACGACGCTCACCGAGATCGCCAGCCCGTTCCTGTCGGTCCTCGGCATCGTCTTCGGGCTCGGGTTCGTGCTCTCGTTCGGTTACTGGACGACGAACTTCGCGGAGGTGCAGCGCGCGCTCTCGGCCCGGAACATGTCGGCGGCTCGCCGCACCCCGATCATCGCCGCGTTCCCCAAGGCGCTGATCCCGCTGGTCATCATCATCCCCGGGATGATCGCCGGCGTGCTGGTCCCGCAGCTGACCACACTCAAGGAAGGCGGCCAGACCGACGTCACCTACAACAACGCGCTGTCGCTGTTGATGAACGAGGTGCTGCCCAACGGGATCCTCGGGGTGGCGCTGGCCGGGCTGCTGGCCTCGTTCATGGCGGGCATGGCGGCCAACGTCAGCTCGCTCAACACGGTGTTCACCTACGACCTGTGGCAGGACTGGATCCGGCCGGGCCGGCCGGACGAGTACTACCTGCGGGTGGGGCGCACGGTCACGGTGGTCGGTTGCCTGCTGGCGATCGGCACGGCGTTCATCGCGGGCAGCTTCGAGAACCTGATGGACTACATCCAGGCGTTGTTCAGCTTCTTCAACGCCCCGCTGTTCGCGATCTTCATCCTGGGGCTGTTCTGGAAGCGGATGACCGGGACGGCGGGCTGGACCGGGCTGATCTCGGGCACGGTCGCCGCGGTGCTCGTCGACGCGCTGGTGCGCGTCGGGACGATCCCGGTGTCCTCGCAGGCCGGGTCGTTCATCGGGGCGAGCGCGGCGTTCGTGGTCGGCATCGCGGTCGCCGCGATCGTCACGCGGTTCACCACGCCCAAACCCGACTCCGAGCTCGTCGGACTGGTGTGGGCGCTGACTCCGCGGGAGAGCCGCGGAAAGGTGCGCGTCGCGCCGTCCGCGGCGGGGGAGGCAGCCGCGAGCGCGGCCGCGGGGCCTCGCCTCGCGGCGATCGAGGAGGTGCCTGCCACGATGCACGACGAAGAGGGCGCGTGGTGGCAGTCGCCTGTGGTGATGGGCGCGATCGTCCTCGCGCTCACGCTCGTCCTGTACCTGATCTTCGCGTGAGCCGAGAGGGGATCGTCGTGACCGAACCCGAGGAAACCCACCACCACGCCATCTCGGAGAGCGCAGCCTCGCAGCTGTTCGACCTGCGCACCGTCATCGCCGTGCTGTTCGGCGTCTACGGGATCATCCTGACGGTGATGGGCCTGTTCTTCGAGGACGAGGCCCAGCTCGCCAAGGCGGGCGGGATCGACATCAACCTGTGGTCGGGCCTCGCGATGATCGTGGTCGCGATCCTGTTCGTGCTGTGGGTGCGGTTGCGCCCGCTGCTCCCGCCGGGGGAGCGCAGGTAGCGCCCCGCCCCGGCGGGGTGGGCGTCAGTCGCGCGGTGTCGGGTAGCGCGGGTTGAACACGTCCAGGGTCCACGCGTCGAGTGCGCGCAGGGCCCGCCGGACGGCGCCGGTGAAGCGCATGGTCATGCCGTCCTCCTCGGAGGTCTCGGTTGCGGTTTGCACCAAGTACATCGCCTTCGGCTTCTGGATCGTTCCAGGAACCGGCTGTGAGGCTGCGCACGGGGGTCCTCGGTGACCCGGGTCCGGCCGCGGCCGCTGCGTCCGGGCGACCGGGTGGCGGTCGTGCACCCGGCCGGGCCGCCCCCGCCGCACCTGCTCACCGCGGGGCTCGACCTGCTGCGCTCGTGGGACCTGCGCGTCGATCCGGTGGAGGCGGGCCGGCATCCCCGGCTGCCCTACCTCGCCGCCGATGACGCCGCTCGGGCGGCGCAGCTGCAGACCGCATGGTGCGACCCGGATGTGGCGGCCGTGCTCTGCGGGCGCGGCGGTTACGGCGCGCTGCGGGTCCTCGACCTGCTGGACTGGGACGCGCTGACCGCCGCGCCGCCCCGGCTGTTCGCCGGGGCCAGCGACATCACGGCGCTGCACGCCGTGCTCGGCCCGCGGTGCGGCGTCGTGACGCTGTTCGGTGCCATGGTCGCCACCGACGCCGTGCACGACCCGCAGGCGATGCAGTACCTGCGCCGGGCGCTGTTCGACCCTCCGGCGGTGCTGCGCGGCGCGCCGGAGGCGTGGACGCTGGTCCCCGGGCGCGCGACCGGCACCACCGCGGGGGGCACGCTCAGCCTGGTGGTCTCCACGGTCGGCGTCGACGCCGTGCCGCCCCCGCCGGACGGGGCGATCGTGCTGCTGGAGGACGTGACCGAGGCGCCGTACCGGATCGACCACTTCCTCACCCACCTGCTGCGAGCGGGCTGGTTCGACGAGGCCGCGGGGATCGTGCTCGGGTCGTGGCAGGACTGCGGGCCGCCGGAGGCGGTGCTGGACGTGCTCGTGGACCGGCTGGTCCCGCTGGGCGTGCCGATGGTGGCCGACTTCGGGTTCGGGCACTGCCGAGGCCAGCTCACGGTGCCGCTCGGGGCCGAGGTCGAGCTGGACGCCGACGCGGCCACACTCACCGTGGTCTAGTGCCCCCGTGGGGGGCACTGGAGACCGGGCTCGCGGGGAGGGCCGAGAGCAGCAGCTTCGTGTACTCGTGCTCGGGGGAGAGCAGCACCTGCTCTCGTCGTGACGCCGCTGGTCCAGGGCACCAGTGGCCCGTCGCTCGCGCCCGGGTTGTTCCTGCTCGGCGCCACGCTGACCCGGTACGGCGTGATCGCTCGGATCGAGGAGTCCACGCTGGTGCCGCGCGGGCTGGGCCTGGCCTGCGCAGCGGCGGGGGTGCCTGTCCTCATGGCACGGTCCGGCGGGGCGGACATCAACATCGCCCTGCCCGGACTGCTGTTCGCGGGCGTGTACGCGTGCATCCTCCTGGTCCTGCTCAGGACGCCGCTCCGGCCGGTGTTGCAGGCGCTCTTCACACCGCTGGGACGGATGACGCTGACCAACTACCTGACCGCCACGGTCCTCGTCCTGGTCATCGCCCGCGTCATCGGCGGATCGTCCGACACGTTGTCGGCCACCACCGTTGTGCTGATCGCCTGCCCCGTCCTCGCCGTCCAGTGGCTGTGGTCGGCGCTCTGGCTGCGCCACTTCCGCCATGGCCCTCTCGAGTGGCTCTGGCGGTGGGCCACCTGGGCCCGCCGTCCACCCCTCAGGCGAGGCGCGAGGGGCTGACTCAGGGCCCGGGTGGCGGCTAGCCTGGCTGATCATGCAGGTGATCGATCCGGCTCACGGGGTGGCAGAGCTGTGCTCCGCGCTCGTGGCCATCGACACCACGAACCAGGCCCGAGGCGACGCGGTGGGCGAGCGGGAGGCGGCCGAGCTCGTCGCCCGGGTGCTCGCCGACGAGGCCGGGCTCGATCCGGTGCTGCTCGAATCGGCCCCGCGGCGCACGAGCGTGGTGGCGCGCGTGGCCGGTCGCGATCCCGGGCTCGGCGCGCTGCTGGTGCACGGACACCTCGACGTCGTGCCCGCCGACCCGGCCGGTTGGACGGTGCCGCCATTCTCCGGGGCCGTCCAGGACGGGTACGTGTGGGGCCGCGGCGCGGTGGACATGAAGGACGCCTGCGCGAGCGTGCTGGCGGTGCTGCGGTCGTGGCGGGCCCGCGGGGTGCGTCCGCGGCGGGACGTGGTGGTCGCGTTCGTCGCCGACGAGGAGACCGGGGGCGCCTACGGGGCCGAGTGGCTGGTGCGCGAGCACCGGGCGCTGTTCGACGGGTGCGCGGCCGCCATCGGTGAGGGTGGCGGGTTCCCGCACCCGGCGGGCGGGGTGCGGTTCTACCCGGTCGGCACCGCCGAGCGCGGCACCCTGCACCTGCGGCTCACCGCGACGGGCCGGGGCGGGCACGGCTCGCGGCCGAACCCGGACAACGCCGTCGTCGCGCTGGTCGAAGCGCTGGCCCGGGTGGCCGCGCACCGGTTCCCGGTGCGGCTCACGCCGACCGTCCGCGAGTACCTGGTGCGCACGGCGGAGGCGTTGGGCGTGCCCGCTGAGCTGGACTCCGAGGCGGGCGTGGACGCGACGATCGCGCGCGTGGGCCACGCCGGCCGGCTGGCGGCCGGGGTGGTGCGCCACACGATGACGCCCACCGTGCTGGCCGCTGGCGGCGCCGTGAACGTGATCCCGCCCGTGGCCGAGGCGATGGTGGACACCCGGGTGCTGCCCGGCGGGCTGGACGAGGTGAACGCGGCGTTGCGCGAGCTGCTCGGCCCGCGGGTGCGGCACGAGGTGGTCGTGCAGGCCGATCCGGTGCAGGCGCCGTTCGACTCGCCGTGGTTCGCGGCGATGGCCGACGCGCTGCAGGCGGGGGACCCGCACGCCGTGGTCGTGCCGTACTGCCTCGGCGGTGGCACCGACGCGAAGGCGTTCTCGGCGCTCGGGATCCCGTGCTACGGCTTCGCGCCGCTGGGGCCTGCCCCGGACGGGGACGGCTACGACCACCGGGCGATGGCGCACGCCGTGGACGAGCGCGTGCCGATCAGCGGTCTGGAGTTCGGCGCGCGGGTGCTCGATCGCTTCCTGCTGCAGGTCTGACGCATCTGTGAGACGACCCACGGGCCGGCGGAGCGGTGTGGACCGGGGTGATCGGTAGGGTGGTCCTCGGCGGTCCCGGCCCGGTTTGTCCGCTTCGACGGCGTGCACCGGATATTTTCGCGGGGCTGGGGACGACGATCGGGCCGTTCCGGGTACCTCCTGCGCGAGGGCACGCCTGGCCCGTCCGCTGAACGGAGCTGGCGCAGCGAACAGAGATCGCTGCGCGGAGCTCGGGCAGCGAACCGACGACGCTGTGCGGAACTTGCGCAGCGAACCGACGACGCCGAGCGGGTCTCGGTGTGGCCGACCGGGAGGAGACCGCGTGCTCGCACTCGTGGCCGCGCACCTCGTGGTCGCAGGCCTGCTGCCGCTGGTGTCGGCGCGCAGCACCCGGGCGGCGTTCGGCGTGGCGGCCGTGCTGCCCGCGGCCACGCTGCTGTGGGCGCTTGCGAACGCGGGTGCGGCTCTCGGCGGCGGCCTCGACGAGACCACGGCCTGGTCGCCCGCGCTCGGCCTGGAGCTGTCGTTCCGGCTCGACGCGCTCGGGCTCGCGATGATCGTGCTGGTCTCGGGGATCGGCGCGGTGATCCTCGCCTACTGCACCGGATACTTCGGTGCCGGTTCCCCGGACGCCACCCGCTCTGCGGCGCTGTTGCTGGCGTTCGCGGGCGCGATGCTCGGCCTCGTACTCGCCGACGACCTGCTCACGCTCTACGTGTTCTGGGAGCTCACGTCGATCGCGTCGTTCCTGCTGGTCGGGCAGGGTGGCGAGCGGCGCGAGGAGCGCAGGGCGGCGGTGCAGGCGCTGCTCGTCACGGTCTTCGGCGGCCTGGCGATGCTGCTCGGTTTCGTGCTGCTGGGCGAGGCGGCGGGCACGTACCGGATCTCGGAGATCCTCGCCGACCCGCCCCGCGGCGGGCTGGTCACCGCGGCGCTGCTGCTGATCCTGCTCGGGGCGTTCACGAAGTCGGCGCAGCTGCCGTTCCACCCGTGGCTGCCCGCCGCGATGGTGGCGCCCACGCCGGTGAGCGCGTACCTGCACGCGGCGTCGATGGTGAAGGCGGGCGTCTACCTCGTGGCACGGCTCTCGCCCGCGTTCTCCGACCTCGCCGTCTGGACGGTGCCGGTGCTGGTCGCCGGGGTGGGCACCATGCTCGTCGGCGGCTGGCGCGCGCTCTCGGCCACCGACCTCAAGCGGCTGCTCGCGTTCGGCACGGTGAGCCAGCTCGGGTTCCTGATGGTGCTGTTCGGCGCGGGTGGGCGGGTGGCCGCGATGGCCGGCATCGCGATGCTGCTCGCGCACGGCATGTTCAAGGCCACCCTGTTCCTCACCGTCGGCGCGGTCGACCACGCCACGGGCACGCGCGACGTGCGGGAGCTGTCCGGCGTCGGCCGCGCCCTGCCCGGCCTGGCGGTCGCCGCGGTGCTCGCGGCCGCATCGATGGCGGGGCTGCCACCGCTGATCGGGTTCGTCGGCAAGGAGGCGGCCTTCGAGGCGTTCCTGCACGGCACGGTCGAGAACTGGGCCGTCGCGGCCGGGCTGTTGCTCGGCTCGGTGCTCACGGTGGCCTACAGCGCGCGGTTCCTGTGGGGCGCGTTCGCCCGGAAGCCCGGCCGGGACGCCACGGAGACGCACGGCCTCGGCCCGGCGCTGACGATCCCGGTGTGGCTGTGCGCGGCCGCGGGGCCGGTGCTCGGGATCGCGACGCCCGTCGTCGACGCCGAGGCGGCGAGCTATGCCGCCGCGCTGCCCGGCGATCCGGCCTACCACCTCGCGCTCTGGCACGGGTTCGGTGTCCCGCTGCTGTTCTCCGCGGTCGCCCTGGCGGGCGGCCTCGCCCTGCACGCGGCGCGGGACCGGCTCGCCCCGCTCGCCGACCGCAGCCCGCTCGACGCCCAACGCGCCTACGAGAGGACGATCGCGGGCATCGGCCGGGTGGCGGTCGGTGTCACCGGACGGCTGCAGATCGGCTCGCTGCCCGCCTACCTGGCCACGATCCTGGTGACGTTCGTGCTGCTCCCGGGCGTGGCCATGGTGATCGCGGGCGCGTGGCCCACCGCCGCGCCGCTCTACCACGAGGCGATCCAGGTGCCGCTCGCGATCGTGGTGGTGATCGCGGCGCTCGCCGTCACCCGGGCCCGGCGCCGGTTCACCGCCGTCCTCCTCGTCGGGGTGATCGGCTACGGCGTCGGCGGCCTGTTCATCGTCGACGGCGCGCCGGACCTCGCACTCGCCCAGTTCCTCGTCGAGACGCTCTCCCTCGTCGCGTTCGTGTTCGTGCTGCGCCGCCTGCCCGCGCACTTCACCGAGACCCGCCCGTCGCGGCGGATCCGCGTGCCCAAGGCGATGCTCGGGGCCGTCGCGGGGTTCGCGGTCGCGGTCTTCGCGCTCGTGCTGTCCGCCGCACGCACCGGCCCGGCCACCACGAGCGCCGAGCTCGCCCGGCTGACGCCCGAGGCCGGTGCCAGCAACGTGATCAGCGCGATCCTCGTCGACTTCAGGGCATTGGACACCGTCGGCGAGATCGGCGTGCTGTTCGTCGCGGCGGCCGGGGTCGCGAGCCTCGTGCTGGCCACCCGTTACGACCGCCGCAGCCGCGGAGCGCCGGTGGAGAGCGGCCAGAGCACGCCCCAGCACGAGGAGGACGTGCTCGGATGACGCCCCCCGACGACAAGCCCTTCGAGGAGTGGGACCGGCCACGGCAGGCCTGGATGCTCTCCGGCGACTGCCGCGGCTACCGACAGCGCACTCTGCTGCTGGAGATGACCACGCGGGCGCTGTTCCCGACGGTCCTGGTGTTCTCGGTGTACCTGCTGCTCGTCGGGCACTACGGGCCCGGCGGCGGGTTCGCGGCCGGGTTGGTGGCCGGCCTCGCGTTCGTCCTGCGCTACATCGCGGGCGGCAGCGACGCGGCCGTGCGCGTCCGCCCGCCGGTGCTCATCGGGCTGGGACTCGCCGTCGCCCTGCTGACCGCACTGGCGCCCACCGTCGTCGGCGCGCCGGTGCTCGCCACCACGAAGCTCGCGCTCGACGTGCCGCTCATCGGGCACGTCGAGACCCAGACCAGCGTGTTCCTCGACGTCGGCGTGTACCTGCTGATCGTCGGTGTCGTGCTGGACCTGCTGCGCTCGCTCGGCGCCGGGATCGAGCGCGACATGCGCGATGCGGGGGAGCCCCGATGACGACCGTCAACCTCGTGATGGCCGGCACCGTCGGCGTGCTCTACGGCACCGGCTTCACGCTGCTGCTGTCGCGCTCGCTCATGCGCGTGCTGATCGGCGTGGTCGTGCTGGGCCACGGCACCAACCTGCTCCTCCAGCTGGCGGGCGGGCCGCCCGGCCGGGCGCCGATCCTCGGCGCGGTGTCGCCGGAGGAGTTCACCGACCCGCTGCCGCAGGCGCTCGCCCTCACCGCGATCGTGATCACGTTCGCGCTCACGACGTTCCTGCTCGCGCTCGGCTACCGCTCCTACGTCCTGGTCGGCCACGACGAGGTGCAGGACGACGTCGAGGACCGGCGGATCGCGCGGCAGAAGACGCCGTCCGCGCCGCTGGAGGACGACGGGGAGGACGACGGGGAGGACGAGGCGGATCCCCTCGCGCCCGCCGAGCGCACCGACGACCAGGTCGAGGCCGAGGCGAGGCGGGAGGGGCTGTGAGCAACCTCCTGACCCTTCCCGTGTTGCTGCCGATGCTCGGCGCGGCTCTCTCGATCGTGGGCAGCCGGTCGGCCACGCTGCAGCGCGTCGTCGGGATCGTCGTCCTCGCGGCCGTCGCGGCGCTCGCGGGCGCGTTGCTGGTGGCCACCGACCAGCAGGGCCCCATCGTCGCCGAGCTCGGCGGCTGGCCCGCGCCCGTGGGGATCGCGTTGGTGGCCGACCGGCTCTCGGCGCTGCTGCTGCTCGTGTCCACGCTGGTGACCCTCGCCGTGCTCGTCTACGCCATCGACCAGCGCATCGCCGACTACGGCAGCGCCACCGCCAGCACCACGTTCCACCCGATGTACCTGATGCTGTGCGCCGGCGTCTCGCTCGCGTACCTCACCGGCGACCTGTTCACGCTGTTCGTGGCGTTCGAGCTGATGCTCACCGCGTCCTACGTGCTGATCACCCGCCGCACCGGCGCCAACCGGATCCGGGCCGGCATGACGTACGTGACGGTGAGCCTGCTGTCGTCGCTGCTGTTCCTCACGGCCGTGGCGATGGTCTACGCCGCCACCGGCACCGTGAACCTCGCCGACCTCGCCGGCCGGGTGGGGGAGCTGCCACCCGGGCTGCAGACGGTGCTGGCGATGATGCTGCTGGTCGTCTTCGGGATCAAGGCGGCGATCGTGCCGCTGCACTTCTGGCTGCCCGACAGCTACCCGAACGCGCCCGGCCCGGTGGCGGCGCTCTTCGCGGGGCTGCTCACGAAGGTCAGCTTCTACGCGCTGCTGCGCACGCAGACGCTGATCTTCCCGCGCGAGGAGCCGTGGACGCTCATGCTCGTGCTGGCGGTCGCCACGATGCTCGTGGGCGTGCTGGGTGCGCTCGCGCAGAACGACCTCAACCGGCTGCTGTCGTTCCTGCTGGTCAGCCACATCGGGTTCCTGCTCTACGGGCTCGCGGTGTTCGACGCCGCCGGTGTCTCCGGGGCGGCCCTGTACGCCGCGCACCACATCACGGTGCTCGCCACGCTCTTCCTGGTGAGCGGGCTCATCACGCGCCGCACCGGCACCGTCGCGCTCGACCGGATGGGCGGGTTGCTGCGCACCTCGCCCGGCCTCGCGATCCTGTTCGCCATCCCCGCACTGACCCTCGCCGGGGTGCCGCCGACGGCCGGGTTCGTCGCCAAGCTCGCGCTGCTGCAGGCCGGCGCGGGGAGCGGGCCCGCGGAGCAGGCGGTGGCCGGCGTGGTGGTCGTCGCGAGCCTGCTCACCCTCTACGCGCTGGTGCGGGTGTGGGTGCGGGTGTTCTGGGGCGAGCCGCAGCCACCGGTCCCCGACTCCGACCCCACCGACGAGGTGCTCGTCGGCACGGCCCGCACGTCCGTGCCGATGTACGCGGCCACGGCCGGGCTCATCGCGGTGAGCCTCGCGATCGCGGCCTTCGCGGGACCGCTCGCGGGCATGACCGAGCGAGCCGGCGTCGACCTGCTCGACCGCGGGCCTTACCGCGCCGCCGTGCTGGGGGACGGGCCATGAGCGCCCGCCTGCCGTCCGTGCTGTGGCTGACCCTCGTGTGGGTGCTGCTGTGGGGCACCTTCACGCCGGTGTCGGTCGTGGGAGGCGTACTCGTGGCGGTGCTGGTCACCGCGCTGTTCAGGCTGCCGCCGGCCATCGACCGGCTGCCGGTGCGCCCGCTCCGGCTGCTCACGCTGCTCCTGTTCCTGCTCTGGGACCTCGTCGTGTCCGGCGCCGAGGTGAGCTGGCAGGTGCTGCGCCGTGGCCCCCGCGCCCGCGGAGCGATCATGGCGGTGCCGCTGATCTCGTCGTCGGACCTCGTGGTCACCGTCATGGCCAACGCGATCTCGCTCTCCCCGGGCACGATGGCGCTGCAGATCGACCACGCCCACGACGTCTGGTACGTCTACGCGCTCGGCCCCCGCGACCACGCCGGGGTGGAGCGGGCCCGGCGGCGCGTGGTGGACATGCAGCGCCGGGTGCTGGCCGCATTGGGCTCCCCGGACGAACACGCGGAAGCGGAGCGCCTGCTGGGGAGGATGTCGTGACGGTCGTCTTCGTCGTCGTGCTGGCGCTGCTGTGCGCCGCCGGTGCGCTCACGCTCGTCCGGTTGCTGCGCGGGCCGGACACCCTGGACCGGATCGCGGCGCTCGACGTGTTCGTGATCCTGATCGTGGCCGCGGCGGCGGTGTACATCGCGATCTACCGCGACGGGTCCAACATCCCGCTGCTCGCCGCCGTGGCGCTGATCGGGTTCGTCGGGTCGGCCGCGGCGACCCGGCTCGCCGAGCGTCGGAAGGGGCACCGGTGATCCTCGACGCGATGTCCGCGGTGTTGCTGCTCCTGGGCGCCCTCTCGTGCGTGCTCGGAGGGCTCGGGCTGGTGCGCCTGCCGGACCTGCCGAGCCGCATGCAGGCCGCCACCAAGCCCCAGACGCTGGGGTTGCTCCTGATCCTCGCCGGCACCGCGCTGCGCGTGGAACTGGAGAGCGCGGTGACGTTGCTGCTGGTCGGGCTGTTCCAGGTGATCACGGCACCGGTGATCGCACAGTTGCTCGGGCGCTCCGCCTACCGCGGCGGCAGCGTGAGCCCCGAGCTGCTGGTCGTCGACGAGCTGGCCGGGAAGATGCCCGAGGAGCGTTCGTCCTAGCCATCGCTAGGCTCCCGCGGGTGCCCCTCTACGCACTAGGCGACGTCGAACCGGACATCCATCCCGATGCCTACGTCCACCCGGACGCCGTCGTGATCGGCAACGTCACTATCGGGCCGGAGGCATCGGTCTGGCCCACCGCCGTGCTGCGGGGCGACGACGGCCGCATCGAGGTGGGCACGCGCACCAGCGTGCAGGACGGGTCGATCATCCACTGCACGCCGCACGAGCCGACGATCATCGGGAACGAGGTCACCATCGGGCACAACGTGCACATCGAGGGCGCGGTGATCGGCGACCGCGCACTCATCTCGTCGGGTTCGGTCGTGCTCAACGGCGCCCGGGTCGGTGCCGGTGCGGTGGTCGCGGCCGGGGCCGTGGTCTCGCCGAAGACGGAGATCCCGGACCGGCGCATGGCGATGGGGGTTCCGGCGCGGGTGCGGGAGGGTCACGAGGTGCCCGAGGGCTACTTCGACCACGCGGTGCAGAGCTACGTCCGGCGTGGCAAGAGGTTCCGCGCCGAGCTGAGGAGGATCGCCTGATGTCGGCTCGACCGCTCGAGGAGGTCGTCGAGGCCGGATGGGCCGCGGCGCTGGCCCCGGTGGCCCCGGTGATCGCCGACATGGGGGCGTTCCTGCGCGCCGAGCTCGCCGCGGGCCGCCGCTACCTGCCCGCAGGGGCCAACGTCCTGCGCGCGTTCCAGCAGCCGTTCGACGGGGTGCGGGTGCTGATCGTGGGTCAGGACCCGTACCCGACGCCGGGGCACGCGATCGGGCTGTCGTTCTCGGTGTCGCCGCAGACGCGCCCCGTGCCGCGCTCGCTCGCGAACATCTTCCGCGAGTACACCGAGGACCTCGGGCACCCCACCCCGTCGACCGGTGACCTGACGCCGTGGGCCGACCAGGGCGTGCTGCTGCTCAACAGGGTCCTCACCGTCGAGCCGGGCAACCCCGGCTCCCACCGCGACAAGGGCTGGGAGAAGGTCACCGAGCAGGCGATCCGCGCCCTCGTGGCCCGGGACGGCGAACCGCTCGTCGCGATCCTCTGGGGTCGCGACGCCCGCAACCTCGCCCCCCTGCTCGAGGACGTGCCGTGCATCGAGTCGGCCCACCCGAGCCCGATGTCGGCCGACCGCGGCTTCTTCGGCTCCCGCCCCTTCAGCCGGGCCAACGCCCTGCTCGAGGAGCTGGGCGGGGAACCGGTCGACTGGAAGCTGCCGTGACGGCAGCCTGAGCGTCGTGCGGACGGTCGGCGTCGATCTCGCGGCCCAGGCGAAGCACACGGCGGTCGCGGTCCTGGACTGGGACGCCGGGACCGCACGGGTGGTCGACGTCGAGATCCCCGCTGACGACGACGCGGTGCTGAAGTGGTCGGCGCGTGCGGACAAGGTCGGGATCGACTGCCCGCTGGGATGGCCGGAGCCGTTCGTCCGGTTCGTCCGGTCGCACGGGGCGCTCGCGCCCGAGGCCGTCCCGGAGTGGCGCTCGCTGGCCTACCGCCGTACCGACGAACACGTGCGCGCCGTCACCGGCCTGACGCCCCTGAGCGTTGCCACCGACCGCATCGGCCTCACCGCCATCCGGGCCGCGCGGCTGCAGGGCCGGCTGGCAGGGTGCGGACACGACGTCCGACGGGACGGCGGCGGCCTGATCGTCGAGGTCTATCCCGCCGCCGGGTTGAAGCGGTGGAGGCTGCCGCACAACCGGTACAAGGGACGCGCGAACCACAGCGCACTCGGTGCGCTGGTCGACGCGCTGCTCCGGGCCGCGCCGTGGCTGGAGCTCGGCGATCACGAGCGAGCCTGCCGGCTCAGCGACCACGTCTTCGACGCCGTCGTGGCCGCGCTGCTCGCCCGGGCGGCAGCCTGCGGGGCGATCGTGGAGCCCGAGAGCGGGGACCGCGGTGCCGCGGTGACGGAAGGCTGGATCGCGCTGCCGTCGGGTGACCTCGACGACCTCGCGAGCTGAACGGCGTCGGACGAGGAGGGCCCGGTGCACGGTGCCTCGCACGTCGAGGCCCTCACCGGCCGTGGCGGCGAGCCAATGACCGGTGATCACCCTCGTGGGTGGGAATCACCCCCATCGGGGCACGCTGGGCGCGATCCCGCCCGCCGACGCGGAGCCGCTCTTACGATCGATCTGCACGACGACGCGACCCGTCGTCGCCGCGAGCGGCCTGGCCATCCGCTCGTCCCCCGCCCCTGCGCAGGTCCATCCTGCGCGCACCCCCGACGGGAGAACCATGCCCGAGGCCGCCCTGCTCCGCGTCCGCCCCCGCCACGGGGGGTAGTCGCGATGCCGGATCTGATCGCACCCGTTGCGGTGGCCGTGGCCGCCGTGCTGACCGTCCAGCCCGTCCCGGCGCCGCACCGTGCGTCGCTCGACCCGTGCACGCTCGTCGTGGCCGCCGCGCCCGGCCTGGCGCTCCCCGGGCCGCCGTCGTGCCCGCTGCCGGTGATCCCCGAGGCCGAGCCGCCCCGCGCGCAGGGCGCCGCGACGAAGCCGGGCGATCTCCTCGATCTCGCGAACTGGTTCCTCACACTGCCTGTCGGCCCGGAGGGCGACCCGGACTCCATCGACCAGCCCGAACTGCTGGACTACCGCAGCGACTGGTTCGACCTGACCCCGGACGGGACCGGGGTGGTGTTCCGCGCCCCCGCGGGCGGTGTGACCACGAAGAACAGCAAGTACTCGCGCTCGGAGCTGCGTGAGATGCGCGGGGAGGAGAAGGCGGCCTGGTCGAACACGAAGGGCGTGCACACGCTGGAGAGCAGGCAGGCGATCACGAAGGTGCCGTCGGTGAAGCCGGAGGTGTCGGCCACCCAGATCCACGACGGCGGCGATGACGTGATGCAGATCCGGCTGGAGGGCTCCACGCTCGTGGCGCAGTACGCCGACGGGGCGGAGCAGGTCGTCATCGATCAGGACTACCGGCTCGGAACCCCGTACGACCTGCGGATCGTGGCCGCCGACGGCCGCATCACGGTCTTCTACGACGGCGAGCAGCGCGCGGAGATCGAGCGCAGCGGGAGCAGCTGGTACTGGAAGGTCGGCGCCTACACCCAGTCCAACCCGGAACGCGGCGACGATCCCGACGCGCTGGGGGAGGTCGTCGTGTACTCGCTGCGGATCGAGCACACCGACGGCTAGTCGATCAAGGGGAGATGGTCGCCATCGATCTCCGGGAGCGACCATCTGTCCTTGGTCACCGCGTCCGGGCCGGGGCGGCATCCCCCACGTCAGGCCACGTGCGCCTCGTCCTCGGCGGACCGGTACGTCGTCTCGTCGAGGCCGGACTGGGTCGGGTCGTGGTCGACGTCCCCGACGTCGTACATCGTCGTCATCCAGTGGTAGAAGTTGTCGCCGCGGTCGCGCAGCTGACCGTAGAGGCGCCGCATCAGCCGCGTCCGCACCGGCGCCATCTCCGGGTGGTGGTAGACGTTCAGCAGCTCGTCCGGATCGTTCTCGAGGTCGTAGAGCTCGTTCGTGGAGTCCGGGTTGACCACCAGCTTGTAGCGGTCCTCGCGCAGCATCCGCTGCGGGTACGGGAAGTGGTGCCCGTGGAACTCGCAGACGATGTCGGGAGCCCATTCCACCTGGCGGCCCTCGACAAGCGGTACGAGGCTGCGTGAGTCGACGGCCGGTGCCGGGTCGATGCCGGCGAGCTCCAGGATCGTCGCCGTGCAGTCGAGCAGGCTCACGAACTCGCTGCGCACCTGACCCGAGGGTGCGCCGGGGATCCGCACGATCCCGGGCGTGCGGTAGATGTCCTCGTACATCGCGGGGCCCTTGTCGTGCAGCCGGTGCGAGCCGGTGAACTCCCCGTGGTCGCAGGTGAAGAACACCGCTGTGCCGTCGACGAGCCCGAGCCGCTCGAGCGCGCCCAGCACGCGACCGATCTGCTCGTCGATCAGCGAGACGTAACCCCAGTACACCGCGATGAGCTTGCGCGTCACCTCGATCGGCATGGTGTCGAACGTCCAGTGGGCGCTGTAGTTGCGCTGCACGGGCGGCTTGCCCTCGAAGGTCTCCGCGATCGACTTCGGCAGCTCGACCAGTTCGGGGTCGAACATGTCGAAGTAGGAGTCGGGCACGATGTACGGAAGGTGCGGGCCGAAGAAGCTGAGCTCCAGGAAGAACGGGGTGTCGGGGGCGGCAGCGTAGCGTTCCAGCAGCTCGATGGTGCGGGTGGCGAGGTAGTGCTCGAACGTTGCCTCCACCGGCTGGTGGAGCCGGGCGGCGAGGAGGTTTCCCGGCCCGCCGTTGGGCAGCGTGCCCCGGATCCGGTCGCTGATCTCGTACGGCGGGAGCCCGCGCTCCCGCAGGTACTCGAGGTAGTCCTCGTTGTCGACGGGGTTGTGCCAGCCCGGCAGGTCGGGTCCGTCGAATCCGAAGGAGGCGGCGTTCTTGTCCGTGCCCGCGTGCCACTTGCCCACGAGGCCGGTGTTGTAGCCGCGCTCCCGGAGGGCCTCCACGAACGTGAACGTCCCGTCGGCCAGGTCCTCGCGGTAGCCCACGTTGCGTTCGTGGTTCGCGAGCACCTGGTGCCGGAACGGGGCCTGGCCGGTGAGCAGGCTCGCGCGCGCCGGTGTGCAGATCGCGGTCGGCGTGTACCAGCGGTCGAACCGGGTGCCCGAGCGGGCGAGCCCGTCGAGCACCGGCGTGGGCGCGTGCGGGTTGCCGTAGGCCCCGAGCGTGTCCACCCGGTGCTGGTCGGTCATCAGGAAGAGGATGTTCCGCGAGCTCATTCGCTGGCCTGCAGGAAGAGGTCGCCCGTGTAGTACTGCGCCGGGTCCACGGGTGCCTGCAGCTTGCCCGCGCCGACGAAGTACTCACCCAGGCCGGCGAACCACGTGTTGATCGTGCCGTCCCGGGTCAGCCGGTCGAGCTCGTCGAGGGATAGGACCTGCACGTTGGCGGCGTCGGCCTGCACCTGGGCGGGGTCGAGGGCGTTGAAGTCCGCGGTGAGCCGGACCGCCTCGGCCGGGTTCGCGGCGCGGAAGGCGATCGCCTCCCGCAGCACCTTGAGCACGCGCTCCACCTTCTCCGGCTCGCCCGCGACGACGTCGTTGCCCGCCACGAACGCCGTCGGGAACGCGACGGTCTCCTCGAAGTCCTGGTTCGTCGCCAGCTCGACGAGGTCGGGCACCCGCTGCTTCACCGTCGCCAGAGCCGGGTACCAGATGCCGGCGGCGTCGACCTGCTTCGACGACAGCGCGGTGATGATCGCGGCAGGCTCCATCGCCACGAGCTGCACGTCCGCTTTCGTCATCCCGGCCTTCTGGAGCGCGAGCGTGAGGATCATGTCGCCGGACGTGCCCTCCGGGACGGCGACAGTCCGGCCCCGCAGGTCCGCGATCGAGCCGATGCCCGGCTGGGCGACGACGCGGTCGGCCCGGCCGAGCGTGTTGACGGCGACGATCTTGGCCTGGCCGGACGCCGGCAGCCAGATCGCGCCCGGGCCGATGTAGCCGAAGTCCAGGTCGCCGGTGCCGAGCGCCTGGATCTGCAGCGGCCCGTTCGTGAACGACGTCGTCGCGATGTTCACCCCGTGCTTCACCCACAGCCCCTGGTCCTCGGCGATCGCGAGCAGGCTCGTGCCGTTGAAGTCGGGGATGTAGCCGAAGGCGACGTCGACGGGCTGCACCCCGTCCGGGCTTGCGGGGGTGTCCGTGCCTGCGCAGCCGGCGGCGAGCACGGCGAGGGCCGCGCCTGCCGCGGCGACACCCATGGAGCGTCTGGTGATCCGCATTGCCGTTCCTCTCAACGTCCGGCGGCGATGCCGGGAGCCTGGTGGTAGACCGAGTGCCACACGCGGTTGCGGAGCTGGGCGAACTCCGGGCTCAGGCGGGCTTCCTCGGTGCGCGGGTACGGCAGGTCGACGTCGATCACGTCGTAGATCCGGCCGGGCCGCGCCGCCATCACGACGACGCGGTTCGCGAGGAAGACGGCCTCGTCGACGTCGTGGGTGATGAACAGGACCGTGCGCTTCTCCCGGCTCCACGTGTCGAGCAGCTGCTCCTGCAACGTCACGCGGGTGAGCGCGTCCAGCGCGCCGAAGGGTTCGTCCATGAGCAGGATCGACGGGTTCACCGCGTACGCCCTCGCGATGGCGCACCGCTGCTTCATCCCGCCCGAGAGCATCTTCGGCAGGGCGTCGGCGAACTGCTCGAGGCCGACGATGCGGATGAAGTAGTCCGCGCGCTCGCGCCGCTCGGATGCGCCGAGGCCCGCGACCTTCAGCCCGAACTCGACGTTCTTCCGGACGGTGAGCCAGGGGAAGAGCGCGTACTGCTGGAAGATGACGCCGCGCTCGGGACCCGGGCCGACGACGTCCTTGCCGTCGACGAGCGCGCGACCCGACGTCGGGGTCTCTAGCCCGGCGAGGATGTTCATGAGCGTCGACTTGCCGCACCCGGACGGCCCGACGACGGTGACGAACTCGTTGTCGGCGATGTCGAGCGAGACCCCGTCGAGCGCGACGAACTCCTCGTTCTTCAGGGGGAAGGTCTTGCGGACCTCCTGCACGGAGATCTTCGCGCTGGTCGTCGTGGTCATCGTCGTTCCTGCCATCCGGTGAGCCTGGTCTCGGCGAGGAGCAGCAGCCGGTCCATCACCAGGCCGAGAACGCCGATGACGACGATGCTGACGAAGATCGTCGCGAGGTCGTAGTAGAGCTGGGCCTGCTGCATGCGGTAGCCCAGACCGGCGGGAGCGGCCAGCAGCTCGGCGGCCACCAGGGTGGCCCACGCCGACCCGAGGCCCACCCGCATGCCGACGAGGATGAACGGCGTCGACGCGGGGACGACGACCTTCGCGAAGATCGTCGCGTCCTTCGCGCCGAGGACCCGCGCGGCGTTGATGAGCGTGCGGTCCACGCTCACGACGCCCTGGTAGGTCGAGATCACGCACGCCAGGAACGCGGCGAGGAAGATGACGAACACCTTCGGGACCTCGCCGATGCCGAGCAGCACCAGCACGAGCGGCAGCAGCGCGAGCGGCGGGATCGTGCGGAAGAACTGGATCCAGGGCTCGAAGAGCCCGCGGGCCACGGTGTACCACCCCATGAGGAAGCCGACGGGGATCGCGGCGGCCGAGCCGATGAGGAAGCCCACGAGCACGCGGACCAAGCTCGCGAGGACGTCCTCCTGCAGGGTTCCGTTGGCCGCGAGCTGGATGGCCTTCGCGACGACCTCGGGCGGCGTCGGGAACTGGAAGCCGTTCAGGGCCAGGAGCCACCAGCCGGCGATGCCGCCGACGATGGACACCGCGTTCAGCAGGACGAGCGTGGAGCGCCGGGAGAGCTTGCGTCGGTGTGGTGCTCCCGGCGCCGCAGCGGCCGGCGGGGCCGACGCCGCCGTGGTCGCTGCCTCGACGGGCGAGGACGTCACGATGTGCTCCTTCGGTGGCTGGGCCCGGAACCGGCCGGCGTCGTGGCTTCGGCGTATCCGGCGAGCAGCGGCGACTGGTGGAACAGCGCGGCGATCGCACCGACGGCCCCGTCGCTGTCGCGCAGTTGCCCGGCCCGGACCACGACCGGCTCGGAGGCGGGGATCGAGAAGAGCTCGAAGCGCAGCGTGGCCGCCGCCTGCTCGACGATCACCGGTGCGACGTGCACGATCTCGCCGCCGATGACGACCTCGTCGGGGTTGAGCACCATGGCCGTCGCGCCGAGGACCCGGCCGAGGGTCGCGCCGACATCGCGGAGCACGGCCTCGACCGCCGGGTCGCGCCCGGCGACCCTCTCCGCGAGGTCGTCGAGCGACCCCACGGCGGCGCCCCGCTCGCGGCACGCGCGCAGGATCGCCGGGGTGGAGGCGACGGTCTCGAGGCACCCGCGCTTCCCGCACCGGCAGTTCGTGCCGTTCGGGTCCGCCGTGACGTGGCCGAGCTCACCGGCGAACCCGCGGCCGCCCGTCACGAGCCGGCCTGCGACGACGAGGCCGCCGCCGACGCCGTCCGAGAGCCGCACGTAGACGAGGTCGCTGACGGCGGTCTCGTGCGAGATCGCTTCGGCCAGCGCCGCGAACCGCGTGTTGTTGTCCACGATCACCGCGGCGCCGAACCGCTCGGCGAAGGCCGTGTCGATGCCCTTGGGGGCGAGCCGGCGGTTCCAGCTGATCTCGGGCACGCCGGGCTGGTTGCCGATGTAGGGCCCGGGAACGCCGATCCCGACGGCCTGGAGGGCGCCGAGGTGCGTTCCCGTCTCGCGGGCGAGCCGCTCGGTCAGCGCGAACGCGATCTCGAGCCGCTCGTCCCACGGCGTGCCGTCGGCGTAGCGGCTGACGCCACCCGCGATGATCTCGTGCGCGGCGTCGGCCACCGCGACCTGCACGCGCCGGTGCCCGAAGTCGACGCCGAGGAACTGTCCCGACGACGGATCGAGGCAGAGCCGCTCGGCCGGCCTGCCGCTTCCGACGCGCACCGCGGCATCGGTCTCGGCGACGATGATCGCGCCCCTCGCCAGCAGGTCGCCCGTGATCTCGGAAACGGTCGTGCGCGAGAGACCGACGCGCTCGGCGAGCGCGGCTCGGCTCATCGCGCCCCCGGTGCGGAGCGCGGTCAGCACGCGCTTCTCGTGCATGCTCCTCGTGAGCGCGTGGAGCCCGGTCCTCCTCGACATGGGATATGCCTAGCCGGGGCCATTTTTTCCGTCAACGGGCCGACAGAATTACGGCCGCTCGCTCCGCGAGGCGGTGCCGCAAACGCGAACGGCACCCTCGTCCAGAGCTATCGGACGAGAGTGCCGTTCGTGCAGTGCTGAGCGCTCAGGCGCGGGCGACCTTGCCGGCCTTCAGGCAGGAGGTGCACACGTTGAGGCGGCGGCGGTTGCCCCCACCGGCGCTGGCGCGCACGGTCTGGATGTTCGGGTTCCAGCGGCGGTGGGTGCGGCGGTGCGAGTGCGAGACGGACATGCCGAAGCCCGGACCCTTTCCACAGACGTCACAGACGGCAGCCACGTCGGACACTCCTCGGGTAGACGGTGAGGGTAAGCCGGGGTTGCCCCGGTCGCGAAGAACCAGAGTACCTGCGCCGTCGCGGCGTCGTGCACGGCCCCTACCGCTGGGCCGTTTCTGGTGGGTCTGGGTCGATGGGCTTGGGCGCCAAGAGCGCGGCCCAGGCCCACCAGAGACGGCCTAGGCTCGCGCACGTGCCCCCGACCCTCGACACCGCGCTGCTCACGGGCTGGACGCGGGCGGCAACCACCGCGCTCGAGCGGCATTGCGCTGAAATCGACCGGATCAACGTCTTCCCGGTGCCCGATGGTGACACGGGCACGAACCTGCTGCTCACCATGCGCGCGGCGGCCGACGCCGTGCGACGGGTCGTGCGGGAGAACGGGGCGGGCCGCGGGGTGGCCGTCGTCGCGGCCGCGCTGGCGCGTGGCGCGCTCGTCGGGGCCCGCGGCAACTCCGGGGTGATCCTCTCCCAGGTGCTGCGGGGGGTCGCGGAGGCCGTGGCGCCGGCCAAGCGACCGGCGGGCGCCGTGCTGGCCGACGCATTGCAGCGGGCCCACCGGCTCGCCACCGCGGCGGTGAGCCGGCCCAAGGAGGGCACGGTGCTGTCCGTGCTCGCCGCGGCGGCGGGCGCGGCCGCCGAGGTGGGCTCCGACCGGCTCGACGACGTGGCGGTCGCGGCTGCCGAGGCGGCAGGCGCGGCCGTGCAGGCCACCACCGGGCAGTTGCCGGAGCTGGCGCGGGCCGGGGTGGTGGATGCCGGAGGGCTGGGCCTCTACCTCGTGCTGGACGCCCTCGCCGCCCTCGTCACCGGGCGGAGCGGGGGTGAGCTGCCCCGGACGCACGTCCCGGTGGCGCGCGGTCGGGAGGTGCTGGTGGCGGAGCGGGAGGCAGGGTCGGACGAGCACGACTACGAGGTCATGTACCTGCTGGACGGCACCGACGACGCGCGCGTCGACGAGCTGCGTGCGCGGCTCACCGCGATCGGTGACTGCGTCGCGGTGGCCTGCGACGCCGACGGACTGTGGAACGTCCACGTGCACTGCACCGACATCGGCGCGGCGATCGAGGCCGGCATCGACGCCGGCCGGCCGCACCGGATCACCGTCGTGCGGTTCGCCGACCAGGACGCCCCGGCCGATGCGCCGGACCGGTTCGCGCGCGAGCGGGCGGTCCTGATGATCGTCACCGGGCCGGAGGTGGCGGAGCTGGCCCGGTCGGCGGGCGCGGTGGTGCTGGAGCACGAGCCGGCCCGCGGTGTGGACGAGGGCGAGATCGTGGCGGCGCTCGCCGGCACCCGTGCCCGGCACGTCGTGCTGCTGCCCGACGACGCGGAGCTCGCTCCGGTGGCCGAGTGCGCCGCGGCCGTGGCCCGCCGGGACGGGCAGGAGGTGCTCGTGCTGCCCACGGCGTCGGTGCTGCAGGGCCTGTCCGCGCTCGCCGTGCACGACCCGGAGCGCCGTGCGGGTGACGACGTCGTCGCGATGGCCGAGGCCGCGGCCGGAACCCGCACCGGAGGCCTGGTCGTCGCCGAGTCCGAGGCGCTCACGTGGGTGGGGCGGTGCGAGCCGGGCGAGGTGCTGGGGATCACCGACGGCGAGGTCGTGCTGATCGCCCCCGACCTGGCTGTCGGGGCGCTGTGGTTGGCTCACCGCATGCTCACCGCGGGTGGTGAGATCGTCACCGTGCTGCTGGGCGAGGGCGCCGATCCCTCACTGGGAGTGGGGCTCGCGGCCGACCTGCGCCGCACCCACCCCGAGGTCGACGTCGTCGTGCACCGTGGCGGGCAGACCGACTACCCGCTCGTGCTGGGGGTGGAATGACCGGGATCGACATGGCGAGCGCGCTGGAGCCGCTCGTCGGCAAGCGCACCGCTGCGGCGCTGGAGTCGCTCGACATCGCCACCGTCGGCGAGCTCGTGCGCCACTACCCGCGCCGCTACGTCGACCGCGGCAAGCTCACCGACATCGCCGGGCTGGAGATCGGCGAGCAGGCCACGCTGGTGGCACAGGTGGAGAAGTCGGTGCTGCGGGACATGCGGTCGCGGCGGGGCAAGCTGCTGAACGTCGTCATCCGCGACGAGAAGGGCGCCACGATCGACTGCACCTTCTTCAACGGCCACAAGGTGCAGCACATCATCAAGCCGGGTGTGCGTGCGGTGTTCTCCGGCAAGGTCGGGGTGTTCAACCACAAGCTGCAGCTCACCCACCCGCAGTTCGAGCCGCTCGACGAGGCCGACGAGATCCGCCCGTTCCTGTCGGTCTACCCGGCCTCCGGCAAGATCACCTCGCAGCAGGTGGCGCGCTGCGTCCGGCAGGTCCTCGACCTGCTCGACGACCCCACCGACCCGTTGCCGGAGCTGGTGAAGGGCCGGGAGAAGCTCACCGAGCTCGGGCGGGCGCTGCGGCGCATCCACGTGCCGGAGTCCGAGGCCGACATCCACGCCGCCCGCCACCGTCTCGTGTGGGACGAGGCCATGGGCGTGCAGCTCGCGCTCGCGCTGCGCCGCCACAACACCGCGCAGCGCCCGGCCGCCGCCTGCCCGCCGAAGCCGGGCGGGCTGCTCGACGCGTTCGACGCCCAGCTGCCGTTCGCGCTCACCGCCGGGCAGCACGCCGTCGGCACCGAGATCTCCGCCGACCTGGCCCGCGAGCACCCGATGAACCGGCTCGTGCAGGGTGACGTCGGCGCAGGCAAGACCGTTGTCGCCCTGCGGGCGATGCTGCAGGTTGTCGACAGCGGCCGGCAGGCGGCGCTGCTCGCCCCCACCGAGGTGCTGGCCGCCCAGCACGCCCGATCGCTGCGCGCGCTGCTCGGTCCGCTCGCCAATGCAGGTGAGTTGGGTGCGTCCGAGCAGGCCACCAGCATCACCCTGCTCACCGGCTCGCTGGGTGCGAAGGCGCGCCGCAAGGCGCTGCTCGACGCGCAGTCCGGCGCGGCCGGCATCGTCGTCGGCACCCACGCGCTCATCCAGGAGCACGTGGGGTTCGCCGACCTCGGGCTCGTCGTGGTCGACGAGCAGCACCGGTTCGGGGTGGAGCAGCGCGACGCCCTGCGCAACCGCGGCGACCTGGCCCCGCACATGCTGGTCATGACGGCCACACCGATCCCGCGCACCGTCGCGATGACGGTGTACGGCGACCTGGAGGTCTCGGCGCTGCGCGAGCTGCCCCGCGGCCGTTCGCCGATCTCCACCACCGTCGTCCCGCTCGCGGAGAAGCCGAGCTGGTTCGAACGGGTGTGGCGGCGGGTGCACGAGGAGGTCGCGGCCGGGCACCAGGTGTACGTCGTCTGCCCGCGGGTGGGCGGTGCCGACGCCGAGCCGGAGCTCGTCGACACGGAGGATCCGGACATCGGGGCCGACTCCGATGACGGCCAGGCCAAGCGCCCGCCGCTCGCCGTGCTGGAGGTGGCACCCAAGCTCGCCGACGGTGCCCTGCACGGGCTGCGGATCGGCGTGCTGCACGGCAAGCTGCCGCCCGACGAGAAGGACGCCGTGATGCGGGCCTTCGAGCGGGCCGAGCTCGACGTCCTGGTCGCCACCACCGTCATCGAGGTCGGCGTCGACGTGCCCAACGCCACCGGGATGATCATCCTGGACGCCGACCGGTTCGGGCTCTCCCAGCTGCACCAGCTGCGCGGCCGGGTCGGGCGCGGGTCGGCGCCGGGGGTGTGCCTGCTGGTCACCGACATGCCCGCAGGCACCAGCGCCCGCGAGCGCCTCGACGCCGTCGCAGGCACCACCGACGGCTTCGAGCTCGCCCGCCTCGACCTCGAGCTGCGCCGCGAGGGCGACGTGCTGGGCGCCCTGCAGTCCGGCCGCCGTTCGGGCTTGCGCCTGCTGTCGCTCCTGCGCCACGAGGAGGTCATCTCCAAGGCGCAGGTGTACGCAGGCCACATCGTGGCCGACGACCCCGGCCTGCGCCGCCACCCCGGCCTGGCCGCCCTCGTCGGCGAGACCGTGGGCGACGAGGAGCGCGCCGCCTACCTCGACAAGGTCTGACGCCGCGCTCCACCGCGACGTCGGGACCACGGCTCATCAGGTCGCCGACGACGGACTCCCGGTGTCCCGCGGCACGCATCCATGCCTAGAGTGGTGTCGATGCGAGGGTGCGGTTCGTACCGGTCGGACGGGGTATCCGGCCTACCGGTCGTCGAGAGGAAGCAGCCGTGAGCGCGCTGGCCTCGTCGCTGTCGCCCGCCGAGCCCGAGCAGCAGTTCCGGCACCCGGCGCTGTTCTACCGCGGGATGGACGAGTACCTCGCCGGCACTCTGCCGTTCATCGAGGCGGGCCTCGCGGCCGGTGATCCGGTGGCCGTCGCCGTGCCGGGCGCCAACCTGGAGGCGCTGCGCGCCGGACTGGGCGATTCCGCCACCCAGGTGAGGCTGATCGACATGACCCGGGCGGGAAGGAATCCCGGCCGGATCCTGCCGGGCGTCCTCTTCGCGTTCGCCGACGAGCACCGCGACGCCGGGTTCGTGCGGATCATCGGCGAGCCGATCTGGCCGGGACGCTCCGAGGTGGAGTACCCGGCCTGCGTCCAGCACGAGGCGTTGATCAATCACGCGTTCGCCGGCCGGAGCGTCGAGATCCTCTGCCCGTACGACGTCGCCGGCCTGTCCCGGGACGTGCTGGACGACGCCGAGCGCACCCACCCGACCCTGATCGGGCCCGGCGGGCAGCGCTTCAGCGGCCGGTACGCGCCCGACGAGGTGCTGGCCGGCTACAACGAGGCCCTGCACGCGCCGCCGGGGGTGGCCACGCTGCTCGTCGACGCCGGGACGCTGTCACAGGCCAGGGCGTTCGCGATGGCCGAGGCACGGCGCGCGGGCCTGGACCCGGACCGGGCCGACGACTTCGAGTTCGCCGTGAACGAGCTGGTCACCAACAGCATCGAGCACGCCCGCAGCCGATGTGCGTTGCGGGTGTGGGTGGAGGACGGGCACCTCGTGGGTGAGGCATCCGACTCCGGTCGGCTGGAGGATCCACTGGCAGGGCGACGGCCGGCCCCTCCCGAGCAGTCGCGCGGGCGCGGGCTGCTGCTGGTGAACCACCTCACCGACCTCGTGCGGATCCACCGCTCCGAGCGGGGCACGACGATCCGCATCTTCATGAGGCTCTAGCCGGACGTCGTGACCGCGCACGCCGCGCGGACTTGCTCGTCCCTAGGCCGGGAGTTGCCCGCGGGCGGCCTCGTCGAGGGCGGCCGCAGCGGTGCGCGGCAGGTGGATCACGCCCGCGTGGTCGAGCTTGGCGAGCTCGCTGCGGGCGCGGGCGTACGCGGCGAGGCGTTCGGGGTCGCTGTCGGAGTCGCGGGCCGTGGTGAGGAGCTTGATCACGCGCTCGACGGTGGCGCGCTCGGCGGGGGACAGGCCGGACAGCCGGATCCGGTCGGCCGCGTCGACCGCGGCCCGCCAAGCCCGCTCGGCGCGGTCGACGGCCGACACGAACGACGTGGCGTGCGCTGCGGGCGGGAACGAGTCGGTCTCCAGCGCCTGCGCCTCGGCGAACGCGTCGACGAACCGCGCCGTGCTGGCCACGGACACGTCGGCGAGCGCGGGCCGGCGCAGCACCTCCATCGGGTCGCACTCGAACGCGGCGTACTCCGCCCGCAGCGCGGTGAAGCGTTCACGTGCCTTGGCCCACACGGCCTCGGGCCGCGGCGGTGCGGCCGGCCGGCGCGGAATGGGCGCCGTGCCGGCGGCGACGGCGCGGCGGCGCCTGCCGCGGCGGGTGATGGCGATCGCCGTGCCTGCGACGATCAGCGCCGGCCCCGTGACCGCCGCGACGGCGAGCACCATGGCGATGACCGAGACGATGGTGAGCGCGGTGCCACCCGCGATCGCCGTGCCGACCAGCAGGACCACCAGCGCGACGGCGACGGGTGGCCGGTGGGCCCTGCGCCTGGCCATGCGGCGCACGTGGCGAGCTCTGTGCATCTCGATGCGGGCCAGGTGGGCCTCCATCCGGGCCTCGTGCCGCGCCCTGCGGCGCTGGGCCGACTCCCGCAGGCGTCGGCCTTCGGCGAACGCGGCGCCGTGCGGGGCCGCCGGGTCAGGACGCATGCGGCACCCCTCGGCTCGGTCGACTTCCCCTCCTTGGTACCGCAGGAGTGGCATTCTTCGCACGGGTCCGATCGAGTGCCCGACGGTACGGTTCCCTGGTGACGAACGCGATGTTCCGCAAGGTACTGGTCGCGAACCGCGGCGAGATCGCCATCCGCGCGTTCCGGGCCGCCTACGAGCTGGGTGTGTCCACGGTGGCGGTGTTCCCGTACGAGGACCGCAACTCGCTGCACCGGGCCAAGGCCGACGAGTCCTACCAGATCGGCGAGCCGGGCCACCCCGTGCGGGCCTACCTGTCGGTCGAAGAGATCATCAAGGCCGCGAAGCGGGCCGGGGCCGATGCGATCTACCCCGGGTACGGCTTCCTGTCGGAGAACCCGGACCTGGCCGAGGCGTGCGAGCGGGAGGGCATCACGTTCGTCGGCCCGCCCACCGATGTGCTGCACCTCACGGGCAACAAGGCGCGCGCCGTCGCGGCGGCCCGCGAGGCCGGCGTGGCGGTGCTGCGCTCGTCCCAGCCGTCCGACGACGTCGACACCCTGCTCGCGGCGGCCGAGGAGATCGGCTTCCCGATCTTCGTGAAGGCGGTGGCCGGCGGGGGCGGGCGCGGGATGCGCCGCGTCGAGGAGCCGCACACGTTGCGCGAGGCGGTCGAGGCCGCGATGCGGGAGGCCGAGTCGGCGTTCGGTGACGCCACGGTGTTCCTCGAGCAGGCGGTGGTGAACCCGCGCCACATCGAGGTGCAGATCCTCGCCGACGGCCGCGGCAACGTCGTGCACCTCTACGAGCGCGACTGCTCGGTGCAGCGGCGCCACCAGAAGGTGATCGAGATCGCGCCCGCGCCGAACCTCGACCCGGAGCTGCGCGAGCGGATCTGCAACGACGCCGTCGCGTTCGCCCGCCACATCGGCTACGTCAACGCGGGCACCGTCGAGTTCCTGCTGGACGAGCGCGGCAACCACGTGTTCATCGAGATGAACCCGCGCATCCAGGTGGAGCACACGGTCACCGAGCAGGTCACCGACCGGGACCTGGTGATCGCCCAGCTGCGGATCGCGTCCGGGATGACGCTGCCCGAGCTGCGGCTGAACCAGGAGGACGTCACGCTGAACGGCGCCGCCCTGCAGTGCCGCGTCACCACCGAGGACCCGCAGAACGGGTTCCGGCCCGACACCGGCACGATCAGCGCCTACCGCTCGCCCGGCGGCCCCGGCGTCCGGCTCGACGGCGGCACGACGCACACCGGCGCCGAGGTCAGCGCCCACTTCGACTCGATGCTGGTGAAGCTCACCTGCTACGGCCACGACTTCCCGAACGCCGTGCGCCGGGCGCGGCGGGCGATCGCGGAGTTCCGGATCCGGGGTGTGTCGACGAACCTGCCGTTCCTCGCGGCCGTGCTCGACGACCCGGACTTCGCGGACGGCCGGGTCACCACCAGCTTCATCGACCAGCGCCCGCAGCTGCTCGCGGCGCGCAAGCCGGCCGACCGCGGCACGCGGGTGCTGAACTACCTCGCCGACGTCACCGTCAACAAGCCGAACGGGCCGCGGCCGCAGGTCGTCGATCCGGTGGACAAGCTGCCCCGCTGCGACCTCGACGCCGCGGCTCCCGACGGTTCTCGCCAGCTGCTGCGTGAGCGGGGTCCCGAGGGGTTCGCACGGTGGCTGCGTGAGCAGACCTCCGTACCGGTCAGCGACACGACGTTCCGCGACGCCCACCAGTCGCTGCTCGCCACGCGGGTGCGCACCCGCGACCTGCTCGCCGTCGCGCCGCACGTGGCGCGGATGGCGCCGCAGCTGCTGTCCCTCGAATGCTGGGGCGGCGCCACCTACGACGTGGCGCTGCGGTTCCTCGCCGAGGACCCGTGGGAGCGGCTCGCCGCGCTCAGGGAAGCGGTGCCGAACATCTGCACGCAGATGCTGCTGCGCGGGCGCAACACGGTGGGTTACACGCCGTACCCGACGGAGGTGACGGACGCCTTCGTCGAGGAGGCCGCGCGCACCGGGATGGACATCTTCCGGATCTTCGACGCGCTCAACGACGTGGAGCAGATGCGCCCGGCCATCGACGCCGTGCGCGCCACCGGCACCGCGGTGGCCGAGGTGGCGCTCTGCTACACCGCCGACCTCTCCGATCCGGTGGAGAAGCTCTACACCCTCGACTACTACCTGCGGCTCGCCGAGCAGATCGTCGAGGCGGGCGCCCACGTCCTCGCGATCAAGGACATGGCCGGGCTGCTGCGCCCGCCCGCGGCCCGCACGCTCGTCACGGCGCTGCGGGAGCGGTTCGACCTGCCGGTGCACCTGCACACCCACGACACGGCGGGTGGCCAGCTCGCCACGCTCGTCACGGCGATCGACGCGGGCGTGGACGCCGTCGACGCGGCCGTCGCGTCCATGGCCGGCACGACGAGCCAGCCGTCGCTGTCGGCGCTGGTCGCGGCCACCGACCACACCGAGCGCCCCACCGGCCTCTCGCTGGAGGCGGTCGGCGACCTGGAGCCGTACTGGGAGGCCGTGCGGAAGGTGTACGCGCCGTTCGAGGCGGCGCTGCCCTCTCCCACCGGGCGGGTCTACCACCACGAGATCCCCGGCGGGCAGCTGTCCAACCTGCGCCAGCAGGCGATCGCGCTCGGGCTCGGCGACCGGTTCGAGCTGATCGAGGACTGCTACGCCGCCGCCGACCGGATGCTCGGCAGGCTGGTGAAGGTCACGCCGTCGTCCAAGGTGGTCGGCGACCTCGCGCTGCACCTCGTCGGCGCAGGCGTGGAGCCCAAGGACTTCGAGGCCGACCCGGCCCAGTTCGACGTGCCCGACTCGGTGATCGGGTTCCTGCGCGGTGAGCTGGGCGACCCGCCGGGAGGCTGGCCCGAGCCGTTCCGCAGCCGGGCCCTCGAAGGGCGTTCCGCGGAACGCGAGCCCGCCGAGCTGTCAGACGAGGACCGCGCCGCGCTGAAGGACGACCGCCGGGGCACCCTGAACCGGCTGCTGTTCCCCGGGCCGACCACGGAGTTCCTCGCCCACCGCGAGGCCTACGGCGACACGTCGGTGCTCTCGACGAGGGACTTCCTCTACGGCCTCGAACCCGACGTCGAGCACACCGCGCGCCTGGAGCAGGGCGTCACGCTGATCATCGAGCTGGAGGCGATCTCCGAGCCCGACGAGCGCGGCTACCGCAACGTGGTCACCACGCTGAACGGCCAGCTCCGGCCGGTGTCGGTGCGGGACAGGTCGATCGCCACCGACGTCAAGGCCGCGGAGAAGGCCGACCGCTCCGATCCGAAGCACGTGGCCGCGCCGTTCGCAGGCGTCGTGACGCTGCAGGTCGGCGAGGGCGACCGGGTGGAGGCCGGCCAGACCGTCGCCACCATCGAGGCGATGAAGATGGAGGCCTCGATCACCACGCACCAGGCCGGCACGGTCGGCCGGCTCGCGATCGGCAAGGTGCAGCAGGTCGAGGGCGGTGACCTGCTGCTGGTCCTGGAATGACCCGGATCATCGCGGGTGTCGCGGGCGGGCGCCGGATCCTCGTGCCGCCCAAGGGCACCCGGCCGACCTCGGACCGGGTGCGGGAGGCGCTGTTCTCGGCGCTCGACGCCGACCCCGGCCTCGGCGGCGCCGCGGTGCTCGACCTCTGCGCCGGTTCAGGGGCGCTCGGGCTGGAGGCGCTGTCGCGCGGTGCGGTGCACGCGCTCTTCGTCGAGTCCGACCGGCGGGCGGCAGGGGTGCTGCGGCGCAACACCGCCGAGCTCGGGCTGGCGGGAGCGCAGGTCCGGGTGGCGCCGGCCGCCACCGTGCTCGCATCGCCCGCCGAGCGGGCGTACGACGTGGTGCTCGTCGACCCGCCCTACGACGTGCCTGCCACGGAGGTGGCGGGGTGGCTCGCGGCCGCCGCGGCGCACGGCTGGCTCGCCGCCGACGCCGTCGTCGTGGTGGAGCGGGCCGGACGCGACGGGCCGTTCCCGTGGCCGCCCGCGCTGCGGGCCGGGCGGGAGCGCCGGTACGGCGACACGACCCTGCACACGGCCGTTCACGAGCCGGAGCGGTAGCGTCCCCGCTCGTGACGCGCGCCGTCTGTCCAGGATCGTTCGACCCGCCCACCAACGGGCACCTCGACGTCATCAGCCGCACCGCGGCGTTGTTCGACGAGGTCGTCGTCGCCGTGCTCGTGAACAAGTCCAAGAAGGGCATGTTCAGCGTGGACGAGCGCATGGCGCTGCTCGCCGAGATCACCGCGCCGTACCCGAACGTCCGGGTCGACTCGTTCCACGGGCTGCTGGTCGACTACTGCCGCGCCCACGAGATCCAGGCGATCGTCAAGGGCCTGCGGGTGGTCACCGACTTCGACTACGAGCTGCAGATGGCCCAGATGAACCAGCGGCTCTCCGGGGTCGACACGCTGTTCATGTCGACGAGCCCGGAGTACGGGTTCGTGTCGAGCTCGCTGGTCAAGGAGGTGGCGACGTACGGAGGCGACGTCGCGCACCTGCTGCCGGAGACGGTCCACCGGCAGCTGCTGGAGCGGATCGCCGAGCGCGGGTAGCGCCCCGTCCCGGGTGGGTGTCCTGGCCTCGGGCCTCGGGGGCGGCGGGCCTCCGAGTGGCGGGCCTCCGGGTGGCGGGCCTCCGAGTAGCAGGCCTCCGAGTAGCAGGCCTCCGAGTAGCAGGCCCCTCCCAGGTCAAGGGCGCCTCAGTGTCAGGCTGAGGGCTGCTGCTGTTGATCGGCAGCGGTTAGGGTCCGGCCCTGATCACGTGGTGACTCTCAAGGGCGCTGCCACCGTTGGTTGGCTTGCCGCAGAACTGTCGAGCGTGGTCAGGGTTCGGGCCGGCTGGCCTGACTTGATAGAAGCGTGGGCTAGACGCCATCCCCTCGACTGAGGTGTGTCCGACCAGCCGACCCGATCCGGATGCCTGTCTCCTGATCTGGAAGGAAGGACACCCGGACGTTCATGGTGGTCATTGGGATCGATCCGCACAAGCGGACCCACACCGCGGTCGCCGTCGACGAGGTGGGGCGCAAGCTGGGCCAGGTGACGGTCGCCTCCACCCCGGAGGGGTGGTTGCGGTTGTGGGCGTGGGCGGGCGGGTTTGGGCCGGACCGGCGGTGGGCGGTCGAGGACGGCCGCGGGGTGGCCGGGCGGCTGGTGCGCACCCTGATCGGGCACGGCGCGAGCGTGGTGTGGGTGCCGCCCAAGCTGATGGCCCAGAGCCGGGCCAGCGCGCGCACGCGCGGCAAGTCCGACTCGATCGACGCGCTGGCCATCGCCCGCGCCGCGCTGCGCGAGCCGGACTTGCCGGCCGCGCACCTGGATGAGGTGGCCGCTGATCTGCGGCTGCTGACCGACCGGCGCGAGCAGCTGGTCAAGTGGCGCACCCAGACGATCAACCAGCTGCGCTGGCACCTGCACGACCTGGACCCCGGCGCCGGGCGGTTGAACAGTGCCCGTCAGCTGGACCGGCTGACCGCCGGGCTGGAGGCGCTGCCGGCGAGCGTGCGCCGCGACCTGGCGCTGGAGCTGGTCGGCGAGATCCGTCGGCTGCGCGAACAGATCCGCCGGTTGGACAAGCAGCTGGGCGAGCTGGTCGTCCCGCTGGCCCCGACCCTGCTGGCCATCGTCGGGGTCAACGTGGTCACCGCCGCGAAGATCATCGGTGAGGTTGCTGGGATCTCCCGGTTCCGGTCCGCGGCGGCGTTTGCCATGCACGCCGGTGCCGCCCCGATCCCGGTCTGGAGTAGTAACCGGCCCCAGGTGCGGCTCAACCGCGGCGGCAACCGGCAACTCAACGCCTGCCTGCATCGCATCGTCATCGCCCAGCTCAGCCACAAACCCGAGGCGCGGGCCTGGCGCGAACGCTGGACCCAGCGCCGACCCAACGCCACCGGCAAGGCGGCGCTGCGCGCCCTCAAACGCCACCTCGCCGACGTCGTCTACCACGCCCTGCTCACCGACCACCGCCGCCAACTCCCAGCGACCGCTTGACATAGAAGCTTCTGCGGCGTCGCTCCGCGATCGCTGCGCGACCCTTGACCTCCGAGCCTCTGCGGCCCCTCCGGGCAGCACTACGCGGGCAGGCCGGGGGCCTGCCCGGTGGGCGCGCGGCGCCGTCAGGAGGCGGTCTCGGGCGTGATCAAGGGCTGATGGCCGCGATCAAGGGCTGATGGTCGCTGTTGAAGATCAACCAATGCCGCGACGTTAAGGGTGAGACGATCAAGTCAAGGCTGTGGGGCGGCGTGTCGGGGAGATAGGTAACGGGACCTCTGGTAGGTCGGGGCAACCCATCACGATCTTCCCGGTCTACCTGAGGTCCCGTTGCCTGCGCAGTCTGCCACGACCACGTTCACCCGCACCGTCACCGTGGCCGCGGGCGTGTTCGCCCCGGGTCATCTCGGTGAGTTGACCCCGTATCTGCCGTTCGAGCTGGTCGATGACGTGCTGGCGCAGACCGGGACGGTGCAGCGGCGGCTGCGGGTTCTGCCCTCGCGGGTCGGGGTGTATTTCGTGCTGGCGCTGGGGTTGTTCCCGCGGTTGGGCTACGCCCAGGTGTGGGCGAAGCTGACCGGCGGGCTGGCCGGATTGGCCGGGCTGGCGGTGGCGCGCCCGTCGGAGAAGGCGTTGCGGGATCTGCGGCGCCGGTTGGGCCCGGCCCCGGTGCAGGCCCTGTTCGAGGTGGTGGCCGGGCCGCTCGGGCAGCCACGCACCCCGGGGGTGTGTTTCGCCGGGCTCCGCACGGTCGCCTTCGACGGCTGCCACTCGTTGAAGGTCCCCGACACCGACCGCAACCGGTCCTGGCTGGGCCGGATCCTGCACAAGACCGGCTTTGCCGGCTACCCGACGCTGCGGCTGATGGGCCTGGTCGAGACCGGTACCCGCGGCCTGCTCGGCGCCGCGCTCGGCTCGGCCCGCCACCGCGGCGGCGGCGAGGTCGCCCTGGCCCGGCGCCTGCTCGGGCACCTGGGCCCGGGCATGCTGGTGCTGGCCGACCGGGCCTTCGACACCAACGCCTTCCTGCACGAGGCCGCCGCCACCGGGGCGCACCTGCTGGTCCGCACCAAAGCCACCCGCGTCCCGGGTGTGCTGGCGCATCTGTCCGACGGCTCCTACCTGACCCGCATCGGCAGGCGCCAGCGCGGACGCCAACTGCGGGTCATCGATGCCCACCTGAGGATGTCCGGTGCTGATGGCAGCCGGGTCGGTGACCGCTACCGGCTGATCACCACCCTGACCGACCACCGCCGCTACCCCGCCGAGGCGCTGATCCGGCTCTACCACGAACGGTGGGAGATCGAATCCGCCTACCTGGCGCTGCGCCACACCCTGCTGGCCGGGCACGTCCTGCGCTCCGGTGACCGCCCCGGCCTGGAACAAGAAACCTGGGCCCTGCTCACGCTCTACCAACTCCTGCGCATGGCCATGGTCGAGGCCATCGAGACCCGCCCCGGCACCGACCCAGACCGGGCCTGCTTCACCACCGCCCTGGAAACCGCCCGCACCCAACTCACCGGAGCCCACGGCATCTGCGGACCAACCGGCCACATCGGCGAGATCGGCCAGGCCGTCCTGTCCACCCTGCTGCCCGACCGCCGCCCCCGCTACAGCGCCCGCACCGTCAAATGCGGGACCTCCCGCTACGCCTACCGCGACCCCACCGACCCCCGCCCCGACATCCCCACCGCGATCACCGCCATCGACATCACCATCCGGACCCCACCCCTGACCGCCCCACCACCCACCAAACCGGCCCCACCACCCACCACCCGCACCCAAGTCATCGCCCTGATGAACACCGACCCCCACCGCGGCTGGACCGGACACGAACTGGCCACCGCACTCGGACGCCCACCCCGCAACCTGCTCACCCAACTCGCCGAATGGACCCGCCACGGCTTCTTCACCCGGGTCGCCACCAGCACCTACGCCCTCAACACCCCGACCGACCAAGACCCTTGACGATCAGCCCCCCGGCTTAACGTCGCGGCATTGGAAGATCAACTAGCCACCATTTCGCCTTGATCGCCGATCAGGCCCCGGTGTCCGGCTGTGGTTGGTCCTCATCGGGGGGAAGGTCGCCGATTCGGTGCGCTCACGGCGGGCCGGGCAGCCGTGGGTGCGCCAGATCGCCGATCATCAGGGTGCGGGGGCCTCATGATCGGTGTTTCGGCGCGTTCACGGCCGGATTCCGCCGTGGGGGCGCCGACGCCTCGATCATTCCCGTGGGACCGCCTTCGGTGGTGCCGCGCGCCCGAAGGGCAGGCCCGTGGCCTGCCCGTGTTGTGCTGCCCGGAGGGGTCGCAGAGGCTCGGAGGTCAAGGGTCGCGTAGCGATCGCGGAGCGACGCCGTAGGCGCCCTTGAGCTCTGAGGGGCGGCCCCGCACGATGCGCGGCGCCACCGAAGGCCCACGCCCCACGAGCGAGCATCCCGTATCACTCGTTCGGAACTTGACACGCGCGGGCCACGCGCAATACGCGGTTCGGGCGAAGGCCGGTGAGAGGATGCGCAGTGTGTACCGGGTCTTCGAATCGCTCGACGCGCTGGTCACGGTCGTCGAGGAGGCTCGGGGTGTCCCGATGACCTCCAACTGCGTCGTGCCGCGCGGTGAGGTGCTCGACCTGCTCGACGACGTGCGCGAGGCGCTGCCGGGCGAGCTCGACGACGCACAGGACGTCCTGGATCGCCGCGACGAGATCGTCGACGACGCCACGCAGGAGGCCGAGCAGACGCGCGGCACCGCCCAGGCGGAGGCCGAGCAGCTCGTGTCGGACGCGCGTGCGGAGGCGGAGCGGTTGGTCGCCGAGGCGCGGGCCGAGGCCGAGCAGACGGTGGCCCGCGCCCGCCACGAGGCCGAGCGCGCGGTGGCCGAGGGGCGCCGCCAGTTCACCGAGCTGACCGACCGGGCCAAGGCGGAGGCCGACCGGATCGCCCACGCCGGCCGGGCGGCGCACGACCGGTACATCGCAGACGGGCAGGCCGAGCAGGCGCGGCTGGTGTCGCAGACCGAGGTCGTCCGCGCGGCGCACGCCGAGGCGGCCCGGGTCGTCGACTCCGCCGAGGTCGAGGCCGACCGGCTGCGCCAGGAGTGCGACGGCTACGTCGACGCGAAGCTCGCCGAGTTCGAGGACGCCCTCGGCAAGGCGCTGCGCACGATCACTCGCGGCCGCAGCAACCTCTGGCGCGGCGCTCCGCAGAACGGCGCAGCCGGAGTTGGCCTGAACGGGCGCTCCTCCGGTACCGGCATGGATCTCATCGACTGAGTCCCCGTCCGGTTTCTGATCGATCACCATCGGGGGACGTCGGCTACCGCGCGCGTTACGCTCACCCCGTGGTGCGCCGTCGGGTCGAACCAGACCCCTCGATCTGGTGGGAGCGGTACGGTCATCGGCTCGAACCGCAATCGCTGCGGCACACCGAGTGGGGACCCGAACATCCAGGGGGTGCAGTGAGTTCGACGGGGTCCGCGTCTCCGCTCGGTCCTTCGCAGGAGGACTCCGGCGGCAGCGCGACGGCGCTCGACGCCGATGCGATCCTCCGGGCCCGGCCCGACGAGCCATCGATGGGGTGGCGCCGTGCGTTGCTGCGGGCCACCGGCGGTGTGATCAACCCGGGCCCGAGCGCGGCCGAGGTGCGCTGGCGTGGCCTGCTGCACCGGATCCGGCGGCCCCTGATCCAGTCGCACCGCATCGCGGTGAGCTCCATCAAGGGCGGGGTCGGCAAGACCACGGTGTCCACCCTGCTCGGGCTCGTCATGGCCGAGAACCGGGGCGACCGCGTGATCGTGCTCGACGCCAACCCCGATGCCGGCACGCTCGCCGACCGGCTCACCGGGGAGTCCTCGGTCACGGTGCGGGAGCTGCTGCGCGACCTCGACCGGATCCACTCCTGGACCGAGGTCTCGCGCTACACGAGCCTCGCCGGGCGGCTGCAGGTGCTGGCCTCCGAGCAGGACCCTGCCTCCAGCGACGCGTTCAGCCGCGAGGAGTACCAGCAGATCTGCGCGTTGCTGGACCGCTTCTTCAACATCATCATCACCGACTCGGGCACCGGTCTCGTGCACTCGGCGATGGAGGGCACGCTCAAGCTCGCCGACAGCCTCATCGTGGTGGGCGCTCCCACCGTCGACGGCGCGGGCCGGGCCAGCAAGACCCTCGACTGGCTGCTCGCCCACGGCCACTCCGCGCTCGCCACCGAGGCCGTCGTGGTGCTGTCGTGCGACCGCACGAGCGCCGAGGTCGACCAGGAGCGGATCCGCAAGCACTTCGCGGCCCGCAGCCGGGCGGTCGTGGAGATCCCGCACGATCCGCACCTGGCCACGGGCGGTCGCGTCGAGCTCGCCCACCTGCGCCCGGCCACCCGCGACGCGGCCTACGAGCTCGCCGCCCTGATGGCCGATCGTTTCACCACGTGAGCGAGCTCGCGAGCGAACCGGTCGACACAGCAGCGTCGCGAACGCGGCCGACGAGCGTCAGCGAGGAGGTTGCGTGAGCGAGACCGGCGAGATCCTCGAGGGCAGATCAAGCGAGCTCACCGAGGACGCGATCGTCCGCTTCCGCGGTGAGCGCCCCGAACACGGCTGGCGCGGCCTGCTGTACCGCCTCACCGGCGGTCTGGTGAACCCGGGCCTCGGTGCGCCCGAGCGGGCCCGCCGCGACCGGCTGCGGCGTATCCGCCGCCCGGTCCCGGGCACGCACCAGATCGCCGTGAGTTCGATCAAGGGTGGCGTCGGCAAGACCACGGTGTCGGCCTGCCTCGGGCTCGTGCTCGCGGAGCACCGCGGCGACCGGGTGATCGCACTGGACGCCAACCCGGACGCGGGCACGCTCGCCGACCGGCTCACCGGCGACACGTCGGTCACCGTGCGGCACATGCTGGAGAACCTCGAGTCGGCGTACTCGCTCGCCGACGTGGCCCGCTACACGAGCCTCGCCGGCCGGCTGCAGGTCCTCGCGTCCGAGCAGGACCCGGCGATGAGCGAAGCGTTCGACCGCGCGGGGTACGAGCGGGTGTGCTCCGTGCTCACCCGCTTCTACAACGTCATCATCACCGACTCCGGCACCGGCCTGGTGCACTCCGCGATGGAGGGCACGCTCGCGCTGGCCGACAGCCTCGTGGTGGTCGGTGCCCCCACCGTCGACGGCGCCAGCCGGGCCAGCAAGACCCTCGACTGGCTCGTGGCGCACGGCTACGAGGCTCAGGTCGCCCACGCCGTCGTCGTGCTCTCCTGCGACCGCACGAGCTCCGAGGTGGACCCCAAGCGCGTGCGCGGGCACTTCGAGGACCGCTGCCGCGGCGTCGTGGAGATCCCGCACGACCCGCACCTCGCCTCCGGCAGCCGGATCGAGCTCGAGCGGCTGCGGCCGGCCACCCACGACGCCTTTCTCGCCCTGGCGGCCCTGCTCGCCGACGGTTTCGGCGGCCGCCCGCCCACCCCACCGCCTGCCTGATCAAGCGCGCTCGAGCGCGGGCGCGAAGGTCGGCTCGCATTGATCGAGCCGTCAGAGGGTCGAACGACACGAGCCCCGCCGCACCAGGTGCAGCGGGGCTCGCGCGTCGCCGGGAAGGTCAGTCGTCGTCCCCGCCGCCGGAGTCGCCGTCGTCAGAGCCCGAGTCGCCGTCGTCCGACCCCTTGTCGGACTTGCCGCCGTCGTCGTCCCCGCCGTCGTCGGAGTCGCCCTTGTCGGAGTCGCCCTTGTCGGAGTCGCCCTTGTCGGAGTCGCCCTTGTCGGAGTCGCCCTTGTCGTCGTCCGAGTCGCCCCGGTCGGAGTCGCCCCGGTCGCCCCTGTCGTCGTCCTTGTCGCCGCGGTCCTCGTCGCGGTCGCCCTTGTCGTCGTCCTTGTCGCCGCGCTCCTCGCGGTCGTCGCGGTCGTCGCGGTCGTCGCGGTCCTTGTCGCGGTTGCGTTCGCGTTCGGCCTTGCCGCTGGGCTTCTTGCGGTCGTTGTCGTCGTCGGCGCGCTCTTCGGAGCCGCGGTCGTCGCGGTCCTTGTCGCGGTTGCGCTCGCGTTCGGCCTTGCCGCTGGGCTTCTTGCGGTCGTTGTCCTCGTCGGCGCGCTCTTCGGAGTCGTCCTTGTCGCGGTCGTCGCGGTCGTCGTCCCGATCGTCGCCGCCGAGAATTCCGTCGGTGATGCCACGGAGTCCGCCGCGGTCGTCGTCGTCGTCATCGTCGTCGCGCTCGCGCCGGCTGCTGCGGTCGTCGTCATCGCCGCGGTCGTCGTCGCGGTCGTCGCGGTCGGACAACCAGCTCGAACGGTCGTCGTCGTTGTCGTCGTCGCGGTCGCCACGGTCGGACAACCAGCCCGAGCGGTCGTCGCGGTCGTCGTCGCCCCGGTCGTCGCGGTCGTCGTTGCGGCCACGGCTCTCGCCGCGGTCGTCGTCCTTGTCGTCGTCCCGGTCGGCGCCGCCGAGCAGCCCGCCGGTCACACCGCGCACGACGCTGCCGAGCCCGCCGCCGTTGTCGCCGCGGTCGTCGTTGCCGGCGCTGTCGTCGGCGTTGCCGTTGGTGCTGCCGTTGGTGCCGTCGGCGCTGCCGTCGTTGTCGCGGGTCTCGCGCTTGTTCGCGCTCTCGTCGCGGTTGGTGGTGTCACCCTGGCCGAGCGCACTGCCCAGCGCGCTGGCGACGGACTGGACGGGGCCGTCGGGCTTGTCGCCGCCGTTCGCCTCGTCCGAGCCGCTGTCGGAGCCCGGGTTGCCGCCACCGTCGGCGAGGATGTCCGGGGTGTTCGGCCGCTCCGGGTCGGGCGGTGCGGTGGTGCCGACGTCGCCGCGCTCCTCGTCGTCGTCCTCACGGCGCTGGGTGGCGGCGGGATCCTGGTCGTCGGCGGCCTTGTGCTCCTGGTCGTCGTCCTTCTCGGCCGGGTCGGGGCGGCCCTCGGCGACGGCCTTGACCCGCTCGACGATGGGGGTCGTCTCGTCCTTCTCGGCCGGCAGGGGGGCGCTGAGCGCCTGCTCCACGCCGTTGCGCAGGTCGGTGAGCGCCTGGGCGGCGTGGTCACGCTGCTGGCGGCGGATGTCGCGCTGGGACTCGAGCTGCCGCAGCGCCTCCTGGTAGTCCGGGGAGGCGGCGGTGGTGGTGCTCTCGTTGAGCGTGCGCTCGACGGCATCGAGCTGGGCCTGCGCCGAGGTCAGCTCCGAGGTGCGTTCGGGCAACGCCTTGAACGCCTCGAGCTGGGACATCAGGGTGGCGCGCTGCTGCTCGAGCAGCGCCTTGCGCTCCTTGAGCGCCTGTACTGCCGCGGGTTCCTGCGCGCGGCGCTGGGCGGGAAGGGCGAGCCAGGTCGCCTCGGCCTGGGCTACGGCGTCGAGCTGGCTGCTCAGCGACGCGAGCACGACCTCCGCCTTGTCGACCCACACGTCAGCGTCCATCGACGGCTGGTTCGCGGCCTGCGGGGGCAGCGGGGTGGGCGTGGTGGGGATGATGCCCTCGTTGACGAAGTAGCTGGCACCACCCGCCACGAGGCTCGCGATGGCCACGCTCGCGATGGCGCGTCGCCGCATCTGGGTGACGGCGTTCTTGCGGTCGGCGGCGGTGCGGGCCGGCTTCTGCTTCTTGACGCGCTGGGACGTGATGGTGCGGACGGTGCGCGTGGACGACGCGGCCGGCAGCGTGGGGGGAGCCACCGTCCACGCCGCGGCCGGGCTCCACTCGCGCTCTGGCACCGGAGCCGGCTCGGGCTCCTCCTGACGGGGCAGGCCGAGCGGGGAGGGCAGCTCGGTGGTGGGCTGCTCGCTGAGCGGCTGCTCGGACGGCTGGTCCTTCGGTGCTTGCACGATCGGCTGCGTGACGTCCGCCGCCGCGGGTTGCGGCGCGGTTGCGTCGATTCGAGCGGCATGGCGCATCTTGCGTGCGGCCGCGCGGTGAGCAGGCGAGCAGTACAGGCGCCGTGGCCCCCCGTCCTCCGGCTGCTCGACGATCTCATCGCATCCGGGCAGGGCACACTGCTGTGGCCCGTCGGTCATGTCGTCCCCCCAAGGACAGCTCAGCGCTGCCGTGAATCACGGCGAGCCTTCACCCGATCGTGGGGCAGCGTACTGCCAATCGGGTGTCGACACGATGTCGAGTCGACCTTGATCCGATGAAGTCGCTCAGCGTGATCAACCGACTTCGGTCGATCACGCCGAGCCACGTTTGTCGTTCGATTGTTGTACGATCCTTCAAAAGGCACAACCCCATGTTCTGCCGAACCGCTGGAGGCGAGTTGACCACGGAAGCCTTGGCCGCCGACCGCGCCCTGCTGTCGCGGACGAGCACAGCCGAGCGGGTCGCAGCCATCCTGCGCACGCGCATCATCGAGGGGTACTTCCCGCCCGGCACCCGGCTCGCCGAAGACGCCATCGGCAGCGCCCTCGGCGTCTCCCGCAACACGCTGCGGGAGGCGTTCCGGCTCCTGTCGCACGAACGCCTGCTCACCCACGAGCTCAACCGCGGCATGTTCGTGCGGACGCTCACGGTCGAGGACCTGGTCGACCTGTACCGGGTGCGCCGGTTCGTCGAGTGCGGCGTGATCCGCACCGTCACGGGCCCGCATCCGGGGCTCGACGCCGTCGCCGCCGCCGTCGCCGACGGGGAGGAGGCGCTGAGCAGCCGCGAGTGGCAGGCCCTCGGCACGGCCAACATCAAGTTCCACCAGGCGCTCGTGGCGCTCGCGGGCAGCCCGCGCTCCGACGAGCTGATGAGCGGCATCCTGGCCGAGCTGCGGCTGGTGTTCCACGTCATGGCCGACCCGCGGCGCTTCCACGAGCCCTACCTCGCGCGCAACCGGCAGATCCTGGAGCAGCTCCAGCGCGGTGACGGGCCGGGCGCGGCCGAGGCGCTGGACGTCTACCTGCGTGACGCCGAGAACCAGCTCGTACAGGCCTTCGCCGACAGGGAGGCCGAAGAGGGGGCGTGAGCGGGCCCGCGAACCGGCGGGGGGACGCCCGGGCAAGATAGGTACGTTCGCGGTCGGACCAGGGGGAACGGGTAGCGCATGCCGAAGCGATCGTTTGCACCGCCGGACGGGGGCACGGCCCGGCAGGAGCCGACACCGCAGAACCCGCCGACACCCGACCCGCCCCCCGCCGACGCCCCGGTCGCACAGGCCGCGCCCACCGAACCGGCCGCGCCCACCCAACCCGTACCCGCCGAACCGGCGCAGCCGGAGCCGTTCCGTGCAGAGCCGGTGCAGGTGGCGCAGGTGGCGCCACCGGTCGCCGAACAGGTCGTCCCGCCGTTGCTGCCGGACCGGCCGGCGGTGGACCCGCGGTCCCACACCGCGTCCGAGCTCACCGAGTACACGATCGTGCGCAGGCGGTCGGACAGGCCCGGCTCGGGGTGGCGGCGTGCCGTGCACGTCGCGAGCATCGGGATGGTCAACCCGGGCATCGGCCCTGCCGAGCAGCGCCGGCAGGAGCTGGCGCTGCGCATCCGCTGCCCGCTGCCGGGACCGCGGCAGATCGCAGTTGCGTCGATGAAGGGCGGGGTCGGCAAGACCACGGTCACGGCCATGCTGGGGCTGATGCTCGCCGAGCACCGCGGCGACCGGATCGTGGCGCTCGACGCCAACCCGGACGCAGGCACCCTGGCCGACCGGCTCACCGGCCGCACCGACTCGACCGTCCGCGACCTGCTCGACTCGCTCGGCAACGTGGGCTCGCTGAGCGACATCGCCCGGTTCACCACACTGTCCGGCCGCCTCCAGGTGCTCGCCTCCGAGCAGGACCCCGCCCGGGGCGAGGCCTTCGACCGGGCCGAGTACGAGCGCGTGTGCGCGGTGCTGTCCCGCTTCTACAACGTGGTCGTCACCGACTCCGGCACCGGCATGGTGCACTCGGCGATGGACGGCACGCTCGCGCTCGCGAACGGCCTCGTGATAGTGGGGTCGCACACGGTCGACGGCGCGAGCCGGGCCAGCAGGACGCTGGACTGGCTGGTGGCGCACGGGCACCACGAGCTGGTCGAGCGGGCGGTCGTGGTGCTGTCGCAGGACCGCACGAGCCCGGAGATCGACGGCGAGCGGCTCGTGGCCCACTTCGCGGCGCGCTGCCGGGCCGTCGTGCAGGTGCCCCGCGACCCGCACCTGGCCACTGGCGGCCGGATCGAGCTCGACAAGCTCAGGCAGGCCACCTCGGACGCCTTCCTCGAGCTCACCGCCCTCGTCGCCGACGACTTCGGCAATCCGCCGCCCGCCCGCCGTCAGTAGCGGGACACTGGCCGCCCGCCGCATGGATCCGGACCCGCGTGGCAGCGTCGAGGGGGCAACGGCACCATGCCCAGTGTGAAGATCTTGTATACGCAGTCCCGGAGCGCGGCTGCGCGCCTGCTCGTCGCCGTGGCGTCGGTCGCGCTGCTGACGGCGGGGTGCTCCTCGAGCGTCACGGGCGAGGCGTCCCCCGCATCCGACGCCCCGTCGGATGCGGGCGCGTCACCGTCGCCGTCGCGCTCATCGGGCCGGCCCGCCGCCGGGACCTGCCAGATCAAGGTCTCGACGAACGGGTCCATCGTGAGCCGCGGCGCGGGCGGGCGGACGATCACGACGAACGGCCGCACCTCCTTCTCCTGCGGCAGGCAGGGGCCCATGATCGCGATCGAGTCGATCGACGCGTCCGGGGTGACCTTCTCAGCGGACGGGGCGCCCGTGACGGTGGCGCCGGGGGCGACCGAGACGGTCGGCGCCTATCGGATCTCGGTGAGCACGGCGGACGCGAGTGGCGCGGAGTTCCAGGTCGAGCCCGCCTGATCGTCGGTGCGAGTTGCGCGCGGTAGCCTGCATCCCGTGCCGAGATCATCGGCGATCGGCCGGGGCCGGGGGGTTTGACTGGTGAGCGCGGAGGACGCAGATCCGGATCACGGGCACTTCGGGGCTGCTGAGATCCCCGATGCCGGGGACCTCACCGCCGACACGATCGTCCGTCGCCGGGTCGACCGTCCGCAGGGTGGCTGGCGCGGGGCGGTGTTCACCGCCAGCCGCGGGCTGCTGAACCCCGGCGTGGGCCCCGAGGAGCACGCGTACCGGGACCAGGTGCGGCGGATCCGCCGACCGCTCGGCAGCGCCCACCAGATCGCCATCACCTCGATCAACGGCGGCGTCGGGAAGACCACGGTGGCGGCGTGCGTCGGGCTGGTGCTGGCCGAGCACCGGGGCGACCGCGTGGTGGCGCTCGACGCCAGCCAGAACGCGGGCACCCTGGCCGACCGGCTCACCGGCGACACGTCGCGGACGGTGCGTGACATGCTCGGGGAGATCGATTCCCTGACGTCCCTCGCCGACGTGTCCCGCTTCACGAGCCTCGCCGGCAGGTTGCAGGTGCTCGCGTCGGAGCAGGACCCGGCGATGAGCGAAGGGCTCGACCGGGCCGAGTACGAGCGCGTCAGCGAGGTGCTGCGCCGCTTCTACAACGTGGTGATCACCGACTCCGGCAGCGGACTCGTGCACTCGGCGGTCGGGGGCACGCTCGCGCTGGCGCACAGCCTGGTGATCGTCGGGTCTCCCACCGCCGACGGAGCGAGCCGGCTGAACAAGACGCTCGACTGGCTCCTCGTGCGCGGGCCCGCCGAGCGCGTGGCCGACTCGGTGATCGTGCTCACGTGCGACCGGGCCAGCAGGCACATCGACACCGACCGGGTGCGGCGCCACTTCGAGGCGCGCTGCCGCGCGGTGATCGAGGTGCCGTTCGACCCGCACCTGGCCACCGGCGCGCAGATCGACATGGACCGCGTCCGGCCCGCCACCCACGACGCGTTCCGCACGATCGCGGCCCACCTCGCCGATCGGTTCGACGCCACCCCGATCGGGGTGGGTGCGGAGATGGTGGCGGTCGACCACGTCTGATCGGCCGCCGGGCTGTCGAGCAGGCCGTGAGTCACTGATCCCGGGCCTCGGTGAAGCGCAGCCGGATCCGGGCGCCGCCGAGCGCCCGCGCGCGCTCGACGTGGATCGTGCCGCCGGTCGCCTCCACGGCGTCGCGGGCGATGGCGAGGCCGAGGCCGGTGCCCCCGCCCATGCTCACCCCGCGGCTCAGCGCGCCGGCCGGGTCGGCGACGCCGAGGCCGGCGTCGTCCACCACGAGGCTGACCCACCCGGCGTGGCGGACCACCGTGACGGCGAACGCGGTGCCGGCAGCGGTGTAGCGGAAGACGTTGCCGAGCAGCGCGTCGACGACGGCGGCGAGGTCGTCCTCGGCGAGCGCGATCACCGCGGGCGCCTCGGCGGTGACCGTGCACGAGCGGCCGCTGTGCTGGGCGAGGGCCGACCAGAAGCTCATCCGCCGCCGCACGACCTCCGCCACGTCGCAGCGGGCGGGCCCCTCGGTGCTGGGGGCGGCCCGGATGAGCGCGTCGACGTCGCTCTCCAGGGAGGCGACGGTCTGCTTCACGCGCTCGGCGGCCGGACCGTCGCCGATCCCGCCGGCGTCGAGGGCGAGCGCGGTGAGCGGGGTTCGCAGTCGGTGCGAGAGGTCGGCGGCCAGCTTGCGCTCGCGACTGCGGGCCTCGGCGAAGCGCGCGGTCAGCGCGGCGAGCGCGGTGGCGAGTGCCGCGGTCTCGGGCACCGTCGTCGGACGGGGTGCCGGTAGCGGGTCGTCGTGCCCGATCGCGGCCGCATCCGCGGTGAGCTCGGCCAGTTCGGCGACCACCGGGCGCACGCGGCGGGCCGCCACGACCGCGCCCGCACCCGCGGCCAGCGCGCCCGCGCCCACCAGCAGGGCGGCGAGCCCCAGCTCGGACGTCCCGGGCGCGAGGTGGGGCACGAACACCTCGACGGTGGCCGCGCCCGCGGGCCGGACCAGCACCGTCCCGCCGTCGACCGCCACCTCGGCCGGCGCGACCGCCCCGGGGCCGAGCCGGGACGAGCCGACCGTCGCACCCGCGACGTGCACGGCGAGCCTGCCCTCCCGTCCCGCGGGCGTGCGCCCGATCCCGCGCAGCAGGGCCTCGCGATCGGAGGTGACCTCGGCGAGGCCGACGAGCGCCGCGAGGTCGGCCTCGGACGCGGCCCGCAACCGGTCGCGCTCGTCGAGCAGGTGCCCGACCAGCGCCGTGGCGGTGACGGCCGCGACGGCGGCGGCGGCCGTCGCGAGGATCAGGCGGAGGACGAGGTGGCGCACGGGTCGATCAGCTTGACTCCCACCCCGCGGACCGTGTGCAGGTACCTCGGGTCGGCCGCCGTCTCACCGAGCTTGCGCCGCAGCCAGGACACGTGCACGTCGATGGTCTGGTCCAGGTTCAGCCGGGGCTGGTGCCACACCTCGCGGGCCAGATCCTCCTTCGACACGACCTTCTCGCACCGGGCCGCGAGGTAGGCGAGCAGGTCGAACAGCCGGCGGGAGAGGTCGACGGGGTTCCCGCCAAGGGTCACCTCCCGCCGGACCTCGTCGATGACCAGGTCGCAGACCTTGATCGGTTCGTCGTCCGGCGCTGCGACCCTGGACCGCCGCAGGACGGCCCCGACCCGGGCGGTCAGGACCTCACTGGAGAACGGCTTGGTGATGTAGTCGTCGGCGCCCTCCTTGAGCAGCCGCACGATCGTGGGTTCATCGGTGCGCGCCGTGGCGATGATCACCGGCACCTCGCTGACACCGCGCAGCATCCGCAGCGCCTCGTACCCGTCGAGGTCGGGCAGGCCCAGGTCCAGCACGACGAGGTCGATCTCGTTCTTGGTGACGGTCCCGAGGGCGTCGAGCGCGGTGCCGACCGGCTGCACGACGTGCCCGGCGTCGCGCAGCGCTTCCGTCATCGCCCTCCGGACGGCGTGGTCGTCCTCGACCAGCAACACCAGCGCCATGCACGCACCGTAGACCACCTGCTACCGACCCCCTGCCTACGATTCGACCTCGGCGGCGTCGACGGGAGCATCGTGGCGGGGATCGAGCTGGAGCGCGTCAGCAAGGTCTATCCCGACGGCACGCGCGCGGTCACCGACCTGTCGATCGACGTCATGGACGGGGAGTTCCTCGTGGTGGTCGGCCCGTCCGGCTGCGGAAAGACCACCGCGCTGCGGATGATCGCGGGGCTGGAGAAGATCAGCGACGGCGAGGTGCGCATCGACGGCGAGGTCGTGAACACGGTGCCGGCCCGCGACCGGGACGTGGCGATGGTGTTCCAGTCCTACGCGCTCTACCCGCACCTCACGGTGTTCGACAACATCGCGTTCGGCCTCACGCTCCGCAAGACTCCGCGCGACGTCGTCGAGCGCCGCGTACGTGAGGTGGCCGAGGTGCTGGAGCTCGGCGAGCACCTGCGGCGCAAGCCGCGCCACCTGTCCGGCGGCCAGCGGCAGCGGGTGGCGATGGGCAGGGCGATCGTGCGCGAGCCGCGCGCGTTCCTCATGGACGAACCGCTGTCGAACCTCGACGCGAAGCTCCGCGGGCAGATGCGCGCCCAGATCGCCCGGATCCAGCGCGACCTGGGCGTCACCACCGTCTACGTCACGCACGACCAGACCGAGGCGATGACGCTCGGCGACCGGGTCGCGGTCATGCGCGCGGGTGTGCTGCAGCAGATCGCGTCCCCGCAGCAGCTCTACGACGAGCCGGTGGACATGTCCGTGGCCGGTTTCATCGGATCTCCCGCGATGAACATGGTGGTCGCCGGTTTCGACCTGGACGACGCGGGCCGGGCCGCGGTGTCGTTCGGCGGGCACCGGCTCGCCGTGCCGGAGATCGTGCTGCGCAGGCGGCCCGCGCTCGCAGGCTATGCCGGTCGGCGGCTCGTGCTCGGCATCCGGCCCGAGGACATGGACGACGCCGCGCTCGTCGACGGGCCCGACGGCAGCACGCTCGACTCGGTGGCGGACCTGGTGGAGGCGATGGGCGCGGACGTGATGGTCCACTTCCCGATCGACGCCGAGCAGGCCCGCAGCGAGGAGCACGAGACACTCGACCGGGAGTCCGGCCGCGTACGCGCACCGGGTGGCGGCGCCCTGCTCGTCGGCCGGTTCAGCCCGCGCGTCCGCATCTTCGAGGGCCAGCCGATCACGGTGCGCGTCGACACGGAGGGCCTGCACTTCTTCGACATCGACACCGGCCGCTCGATCCGGCGGTGACGGATGCGCTGTCTGTGGGGCCTGGTCGCGGCTGCTCTCGTCATGACCGGTTGCGGCGGCCCCCACCCCGCGCCGGTCCACCCCGGCCCGCTGTCGGGGCAGGCGATCGAGGTCCTCGCCGTGTGGTCGGACGAGGAACAGGCGGCGTTCGAGCGGGTGCTCGACGTCTTCGAGCGGCGCACCGGCGCGTCCGTCACCTACGTCTCGGGCGGTGACGAGGTGCCCACCGTGCTCGCCACGCGGCTGGCGGGCGGCTCGCCCCCGGACGTCGCGGGCATCGCCCAGCCCGCTCTGGTGCGCACGCTGGCCCGCGCCGGGTCGCTCGTGCCGCTGGACCCCGGCACCGAGTCCGTGATCGACGCGCAGTTCGCGCCGGTCTGGAAGGAGCTGGGCACCGTCGACGGCAGGCTGTACGGGTTCGTGTTCAAGGCCGCGAACAAGTCGACGATCTGGTACGACGCCGGCCAGCTCGGTCCGGGCTTCGTGCCGCCGCGCACGTGGGACGGGTTCGTCGAGACGCTGCGGAAGCTGTCCGACACCGGGGACACCCCGCTCTCGGTCGGCGGCGCCGACGGCTGGACGCTCACGGACTGGTTCGAGAACGTCTACCTCCAGACCGCGGGCGGAGCGATGTACGACCGGCTCGCGCGCCACGAGATCCCGTGGACCGACCCGTCGGTGCGCACGGCCCTGCAGACGCTGGGCCGCGTGTTCCGGCCGGAGTACCTGCCCGGCGGGATCTCGAGCGCGCTGCAGACCGAGTTCACCGAGTCGGTCGTGGACGTGTTCGGAGAGGACCCGCAGGCCGCGATCGTGTTCGAGGCCGACTTCGTGGCGGGCGTGATCGCGGAGAGCACGTCGGCCACGGTGGGCGTCGACGCGCGGGTGTTCCCCTTCCCGCGGATCGGGCCGGTGTCGTCCGTGGTGAGCGGCGGCGACACGCTCGTGGCCCTCACCGACGAGCCGGGCACGCGGGCGCTCATGCAGTTCCTGGCCGGCTCGGAGGCGGCGTCGATCTGGGCGGCCCAAGGCGGGTTCGTCTCGCCGAACCGGGAGGTCGAGCTGGGGCAGTACCCCGACGACAGCACCCGGCAGATCGCCGAGGAGCTGGTGGGCGCCGAGAACCTGCGCTTCGACATGTCCGACCTGATGCCGAGCGCGTTCGGCGCCACCCGTGGCGACGGCTTCTGGCGGGCGATGCAGGACCACCTCGCCGACCCGGCGCAGATCGACCGGGTCCTCGCCGAGCTCGAGGCCGAGGCCACCGCCGCCTACGAGCGGGGAGACTCGTGACGGCCGAACCGACGGGCCCGCTGTCGGGCGGCAGCCCTCGCATCGCCGCGCTGTTCCTGACGCCCGCGCTGCTGCTCGTGATCGTCTTCCTCGTCTACCCGACGGCGTACTCGCTGGTGCGGAGCTTCTTCGACGCCCGTGGCACCGAGTTCGTCGGCGTCGAGAACTACGTCACCGCGTTCACCGACGACCGCACGCTCGTCGCCCTGCGCAACAGCGTGATCTGGGTCCTCGTCGCCCCGACGCTGGTGACCACGATCGGGCTGATCCTCGCCGTCCTCACCGAGAAGATCCGATGGGCCACGGCGTTCCGGCTCGTGATGTTCATGCCGCTCGCGATCTCGCTGGTCGCCTCGGGGATCATCTTCCGGCTCGTCTACGAGGAGGACCCGGACCGCGGGGTCGTCAACGCGGCGGTGGTGTCGGTGCACGACGTGTTCACCCCCGCCTCGCCGTACTCGGGCGCGCGCCCGCGGGAGGGCGGTGGGCTCGTCGGCGCGCCGGACGGTGCGCTCGTGACGTCCGGGCGGGTGGGCGCCAGCAGCGCGGTCGGCCTGCCGATCACCGGCTTCGACCCCGTCGACCTGCCGGCGCGGGCCGCCGCCGCGGTGCGACCCGAACCCGGCACGGGGCTGCGCGGCCTGGTCTGGCTGGACGTCGGTGGCACACCGGACCGCACCGGCGAGGTGGACGCGGGCGAGCGCGGGATGCCCGGCATCACCGTGGAGGTGCTGGAGGGCGATCGCGTCGTCGCCACGGCGACCACCGGTGACAACGGCAGGTTCACGGTGCCCGACCTGCCCGGCGGGCCCTACACCGTCCGGTTGCCGGCGGCGAACTTCGCCGAGCCGTTCCGCGGGCTGACCTGGCTCGGCCCCGTCCTGGTCACCCCGGTCGTGATCAGCGCGTGGTTGTGGATCATGTCCGGGTTCGCGATGACGCTGATCGCGGCCGGGCTCGCGAGCATCCCGCGCGACGCGCTCGAGGCGGCGCGGGTGGACGGCGCCACCGAGTGGCAGGTGTTCCGGCGGGTGACGGTGCCGCTGCTCTCGCCGGTGCTGCTCGTCGTGTTCGTCACGCTCGTGATCAACGTGCTGAAGGTGTTCGACCTGGTCTTCGTCATCGCGCCGGGCTCGGTGCAGGAGGAGGCGAACGTGCTCGCCCTGCAGGTGTGGCAGGTGTCGTTCGGGGCGGGCGGCGGTGACCAGGGGCTGGGCAGTGCGCTCGCGGTGCTGCTGTTCCTGCTCGTGCTGCCGGCGATGGCGTTCAACATCAGACGGTTCAGAGGGGACCGGTCGTGATCCGCCGCGTGGTCGCCCGGCTGGGTGGTCCGGTCGTCAGGGGCGTCCTGGTCGCCGTCGCGCTCGTCTGGATGTTCCCGGTGGTCGGCCTGCTCGTGGCGTCGCTGCGTCCCGAGGCGAGCAACGCGCGCAGCGGCTGGTGGACCGTCCTCACCGCGCCCGCACAGCTCACGCTCGCCAACTACGCCGAGCTCATGGCCGACCGCGCCGTGCTCGGCTCGTTGTGGAACACCGTGCTGATCGCCGTGCCGTCCACCGTGATCGTGGTGGTCATCGGTGCCTTCGCGGCCTACGCACTGGCCGGGATCGAGTTCCCGGGCCGGGACGTGGTGACGATCGGTGTCGTCGCGCTGCTGGTCGTGCCGGTCCAGGTGGCGCTCGTTCCCGTGGCCAAGCTGCTCGGCGGGATCGGCCTGTACGGCTCGATCCCCGGTGTCGTGGCGTTCCACGTCGCGTTCGGGATGCCGTTCGCGGTGTTCCTGCTGCGCAACTCGTTCGTGGGAATTCCGCGCGACCTGCTCGAGGCCGCGCGGCTCGACGGCGGACGCGAACTGCGGATCTTCTGGCGGCTGGTGCTGCCGATCTCGCGGCCCGCCATCGCGGCGCTCGCGACCTTCCAGTTCCTCTGGGTGTGGAACGACCTGCTGGTCGCGCTCGTGTTCGCCGACGAGGGATCCGCCCCGATCACGGTGGCCCTGCGCAGCCAGCTGCGGCAGTTCGGCAGCAACGTCGACGTGCTCGCGAGCGGCGCGTTCGTCTCCATGATCGTGCCACTCCTCGTGTTCTTCGCGTTCCAGCGCGCGTTCGTGCAAGGCGTACTCGCGGGGTCGACGAAATGAACCCGGGACGCCTGCTGCACGATGACCCGAGCTCGCTCCCCGAAGCATGGAGGTCCCCCTGATGTCGAGCGGTCGCGTCTTCGCCGTGGAGCCGTGGGTGGTGCGGGAGCCACGGTTGGATCTGGACCGGATGGGCCAGGTCGAGTCGGTGTTCGCGCTGTCCAACGGGCACATCGGGCTGCGGGGCAACCTCGACGAGGGTGAGCCGCACGCGATGCCGGGGACGTACCTGAACTCGTTCTACGAGCGGCGGCCGCTGCCGTACGCGGAGGGCGGGTACGGCTACCCGGAGTCCGGGCAGACGATCATCAACGTCACCAACGGCAAGCTGATCCGGCTGCTGGTGGAGGACGAGCCGTTCGACCTGCGCTACGGGCGGCTGCGCCGCCACGAGCGGGTGCTGGACCTGCGGGCCGGCACGCTGTCGCGGGACGTCGAGTGGGAGTCCCCGGCCGGGCGGGTGGTGCGGGTGCGCTCCACCCGGCTGGTGTCGCTCACCCAGCGCGCGATCGCGGCGATCGAGTACGAGGTGGAGGTCGTCGACGCCCCGGCACTGGTCGTGTTGCAGTCCGAGCTCGTGGCCAACGAGCAGCTGCCCAGCCGCAACGAGGCGGACCCGCGCGTGGAGGCGGCGCTGACCGATCCGCTGGTCGCCGAACAGCACGGCAGCGCCGGTGCGGGCGCGTACCTGATCCACAGCACCCGCCGCTCCGGCCTGCGGGTGGCCGCGTCGATGGACCACGAGGTGCACGGGCCCGAGACCACGGAGGTGACCTCGGAGGCCGCCGAGGACATCGCGCGCACCACCGTGATCGCCCGGCTCGAGCCCGGCAAGCCGCTGCGGCTGGTGAAGTACCTGGCCTACGGCTGGTCGTCACGCCGATCGCTGCCCGCCCTGCACGACCAGGTGCGGGCTGCGCTCGCCGCCGCCCGCTACACCGGTTGGGACGGTCTCGCGGCCGAGCAGCGGGCCTACCTGGACGAGTTCTGGGAGACCGCGGACGTCGAGATCGACGGTGACGCCGAGCTGCAGCAGGCGGTGCGGGTGGCCACCTTCCACGTGTTGCAGGCCGGGGCACGTGCCGAGCGCCGCGCGGTCGGGGCGAAGGGCCTCACCGGCGAGGGCTACGACGGGCACACCTTCTGGGACACCGAGACCTTCTGCCTGCCGGTGCTCGTCCACCTGGCGCCGCACGCAGCGGCGGACCTGCTGCGCTGGCGGCAGTCGATCCTCCCGCAGGCCTACGAGCGCGCCGAGCAGCTGGGCCTGAAGGGTGCGGCGTTCCCGTGGCGCACCATCCGAGGGCAGGAGTGTTCGGGCTACTGGCCCGCCGGCACCGCGGCGTTCCACATCAACGCCGACATCGCCGACGCCGTGCGCCGCTACGTGGCGGCCACCGGGGACGTGGTGTTCGAACGCGAGGTGGGGCTGGAGCTGCTGGTGGCCACCGCGCGGCTGTGGCGCTCGCTGGGGCACCACGACGCGGCGGGGGAGTTCCGCATCGACGGGGTCACGGGGCCGGACGAGTACACCGCGATCGTCGACAACAACGTCTACACCAACCTCATGGCGCAGCAGAACCTCCGCTACGCCGCCGACGTCGCCGCCCGCCACCCCCGCACCGCCGCCCGTTTCGGCGTCGACGCCGAGGAGATGGCCAGCTGGCGCGACGCGGCCAAGTCGATGCGGATCCCGTACGACGAGGTGCTGGGGGTGCACCCGCAGTCGGAGGGGTTCACCTCGCACGCGGTGTGGGACTTCGAGAACACGCCGGCCCACAAGTACCCGCTGCTGCTGCACGTGCCGTACTTCGACCTGTACCGCAAGCAGGTGATCAAGCAGGCGGACCTGGTGCTGGCGATGCAGCTGCGGCCGGACGCGTTCTCGCCGGAGCAGATGCGCCGCAACTTCGCCTACTACGAGGCGCTGACGGTGCGCGACTCGTCGCTGTCGGCGTGCACGCAGGCGGTGGTGGCGGCGTGGACCGGGCACCTGGATCTCGCCTACGACTACCTGGCCGAGGCCGCGCTGGTGGACATGGACGACCTGGCGGGCAACTCCGATCACGGGGTGCACATCGCGTCGATGGCCGGCACCTGGACGGCGGTGGTGGCCGGGTTCGGCGGGATGCGGATGGACGAGGCGGGCATCAACTTCGCCCCGCGCCTGCCTCCCGCCCTGTCGCGGATCTCGTTCGGTCTCAAGTGGCAGGGCAGGCAGCTGCGGGTGGAGATCCGGCCCGATGAGGCGGAGTACCGCCTGGTCTCGGGCCCGCCGATGCGCCTGCACCACCACGGCGACGCCATCGCCCTCGACGGCGAGCCACAGGTCCTCCCGATCCCGGCGCTCGAGCCGGTCGAGCCCGTCGAGCAGCCCCACGGCCGCGCGCCCCGCTCCCGCCTCTCCGGGAACGGCACCCGTCGCACGTTCCCGGAGATCGCGATGCCGCAGCCCATCGCCCTGGGGATGGAGGAGGAGCCGCTGCGGCAGACGGGGTGAGGCGCATCATCGCGAGGGCCTCCTTGCGGCGTCTCGGCGCCGGAGCGTGTCGAGACGGGGCGGTACATCGGCGTGCTGCTGTGCTTCTGGCTGCGAGCCTCTGCGGCCCCTCGGGCATGCGGTGCAGGCAGGCCGGGGCCTGCCCGATGGGGCGCACGGCGCCGCCAGGAGGCGGTCCCGCGCATGATCAGCAGCTCGGATCTGTGTGGCCCGCAGCGACGATCAAGGGGCTGATGGCCGCGAGCAAGGGCGATCGGCCACGATCAAGGACTGATGGTCGCCGTTGAAGATCAACCAATGCCGCGACGTTAAGCCGGGGGGCTGATCGTCAAGGGTCTTGGTCGGTCGGGGTGTTGAGGGCGTAGGTGCTGGTGGCGACCCGGGTGAAGAAGCCGTGGCGGGTCCATTCGGCGAGTTGGGTGAGCAGGTTGCGGGGTGGGCGTCCGAGTGCGGTGGCCAGTTCGTGTCCGGTCCAGCCGCGGTGGGGGTCGGTGTTCATCAGGGCGATGACTTGGGTGCGGGTGGTGGGTGGTGGGGCCGGTTTGGTGGGTGGTGGGGCGGTCAGGGGTGGGGTCCGGATGGTGATGTCGATGGCGGTGATCGCGGTGGGGATGTCGGGGCGGGGGTCGGTGGGGTCGCGGTAGGCGTAGCGGGAGGTCCCGCATTTGACGGTGCGGGCGCTGTAGCGGGGGCGGCGGTCGGGCAGCAGGGTGGACAGGACGGCCTGGCCGATCTCGCCGATGTGGCCGGTTGGTCCGCAGATGCCGTGGGCTCCGGTGAGTTGGGTGCGGGCGGTTTCCAGGGCGGTGGTGAAGCAGGCCCGGTCTGGGTCGGTGCCGGGGCGGGTCTCGATGGCCTCGACCATGGCCATGCGCAGGAGTTGGTAGAGCGTGAGCAGGGCCCAGGTTTCTTGTTCCAGGCCGGGGCGGTCACCGGAGCGCAGGACGTGCCCGGCCAGCAGGGTGTGGCGCAGCGCCAGGTAGGCGGATTCGATCTCCCACCGTTCGTGGTAGAGCCGGATCAGCGCCTCGGCGGGGTAGCGGCGGTGGTCGGTCAGGGTGGTGATCAGCCGGTAGCGGTCACCGACCCGGCTGCCATCAGCACCGGACATCCTCAGGTGGGCATCGATGACCCGCAGTTGGCGTCCGCGCTGGCGCCTGCCGATGCGGGTCAGGTAGGAGCCGTCGGACAGATGCGCCAGCACACCCGGGACGCGGGTGGCTTTGGTGCGGACCAGCAGGTGCGCCCCGGTGGCGGCGGCCTCGTGCAGGAAGGCGTTGGTGTCGAAGGCCCGGTCGGCCAGCACCAGCATGCCCGGGCCCAGGTGCCCGAGCAGGCGCCGGGCCAGGGCGACCTCGCCGCCGCCGCGGTGGCGGGCCGAGCCGAGCGCGGCGCCGAGCAGGCCGCGGGTACCGGTCTCGACCAGGCCCATCAGCCGCAGCGTCGGGTAGCCGGCAAAGCCGGTCTTGTGCAGGATCCGGCCCAGCCAGGACCGGTTGCGGTCGGTGTCGGGGACCTTCAACGAGTGGCAGCCGTCGAAGGCGACCGTGCGGAGCCCGGCGAAACACACCCCCGGGGTGCGTGGCTGCCCGAGCGGCCCGGCCACCACCTCGAACAGGGCCTGCACCGGGGCCGGGCCCAACCGGCGCCGCAGATCCCGCAACGCCTTCTCCGACGGGCGCGCCACCGCCAGCCCGGCCAATCCGGCCAGCCCGCCGGTCAGCTTCGCCCACACCTGGGCGTAGCCCAACCGCGGGAACAACCCCAGCGCCAGCACGAAATACACCCCGACCCGCGAGGGCAGAACCCGCAGCCGCCGCTGCACCGTCCCGGTCTGCGCCAGCACGTCATCGACCAGCTCGAACGGCAGATACGGGGTCAACTCACCGAGATGACCCGGGGCGAACACGCCCGCGGCCACGGTGACGGTGCGGGTGAACGTGGTCGTGGCAGACTGCGCAGGCAACGGGACCTCAGGTAGACCGGGAAGATCGTGATGGGTTGCCCCGACCTACCAGAGGTCCCGTTACCTATCTCCCCGACACGCCGCCCCACAGCCTTGACTTGATCGTCTCACCCTTAACGTCGCGGCATTGGAAGATCAACTAGCCACCATCTCGCCTTGATCGCCGATCAGGCCCCGGTGTGCGGCTTTGGCCCTCACCGGGGAAGATCGCCGATTCGGTGCGCTCACGGCGGGCCGGACAGCCGTGGGTGCGCCAGATCGCCGATCATCAGGGCGCACCGGCCTCATGATCGGTGTTTCGGCGCCTTCACGGCCGGATTCCGCCGTAGAGGCACCAACGCCTTGATCATGGCCGTGGGACCGCCTTCGGTGGCGCCGCGCGCCCTCCGGGCAGGCCCGTGGCCTGCCCGTGTTGTGCTGCCCGGAGGGGTCGCAGAGGCTCAGAGGTCAAGGGTCGCGCAGCGATCGCGGAGCGACGCCGAAGGCGCCCTTGAGCTCTGAGGGGCGGCCCCGCACGATGCGCGGCGCCACCGAAGGCCCCTGCGCAACGGCGGCCACCGAAGGCCCTGCGCAACGGCGGCCACCGAAGGCCTTGCGGGAAGGTGGCCACCGAAGGCCCTGCGGGAAGGCCGCCACCGGAGGCACTGCGCAGAGGCGGCTCTCGGAGGCCCTGTGTGAAGGCTCCACAAGAGCCCCACAAAGGCGGCGCCGCCAGGCTTGATCAGCCGCTGTTCAGCCCTCGCGACGACGCTTCCTGCGCCGCCGGGCCGGTTCGGGTTCGGGGTCGGGGGGAGCCGGGGTCAGGGCCAGCTGCGAGGCCTGGCGGCTGAGCACCTCCAGGTTCGCGCGGACGTCGCTGTGTGCGGGGTCGAGCGCCACCTGCTCGGCCACCTCGGCGGCCTGCGACACCGCGTCGGCGAAGGCGCTGCGTGCGGCCTCGAGGCGCTGGGCGATGCGCTTGGCCGGCTCCTCGCGCACCCGGAACCACGCCGGCTCGATCGAGTCGCCGACGATCGCCAGCCTGCGCACGGCGTCGAGTTCCACGTCGAGCCGCTGCGCGATCTCGCCGAGCCACGCGCGGGCGGGCCCGGCCGGCAGCGCGTAGGTGATGCGACGGAAGCGGGCCACCGAACCCGCGCAGTGGCCGACGTAGCCGTTCCAGTAGCGGGACAGGCTGGTGGGGGGTGGGGCGGACCGGCGGCGCACGGGGACAGGGTGCCCCATCGGTGTCCGGGCTACTGCACTGCGTGGCGGGTGGCGAGGTGCGCCACGGGGGCGTCCGCCGTGAGCGTGGCCGTCGTGACGGACGCGGCGTGCGGCGCGAGCAGCGCCGTCAGGTGCGCCGCGGCGTCGGTCAGCCGCTCGGCCGGGACGTCGGCGCTGATGCGCTCCAGCATGAAGACGGCGGACGTGGTGCTCTCCTGGACCCGCGTGGCGTGGGAGTCGCGGTGGTTCCAGTGCCGGGTGAGCACCTCGGTGCCCTGCGCGTAGACGACCTCGCCGACGCCCGGGACCTCCACCTCGTCGGGTTCGCCGAGGGGCGTGAACCGGTCTTCGGGGGTGGCGGGCCGGATCTCGACGTGCGCGCCGAGCCGGTCGAGGTCGAATGCGCCCGCGGGCACGGCGAACCGCACGGACGTCGCGTTGTAGGCGTCCACCGCCCCGTTGACGCGGGGAAGCCTGCCCTGCCGCACCAGGCGGCGCAGCAGCGCGTCGACACTGGGACGGGTGCGGCGCGGGTTGGTGCCGAACGCGCGGTAGGCCGCGTGCCACGTGGCGATCGCCGGCTCGTCCTCGGACCAGGTGATCGCGCCGGTCCCGGCATCCGCCTCGGTCGCGGCCAGTGCGGACTCCGCCTCCGGCCAGTGTCCGGTGTTGTCGAGGCCGGTGGCGACGACCAGTTCCACGCGCATGTCGGAGAAGCGCGCCTGGACGTCGGGGTGCACGGTGAGCGAGGTGGGCACGTGCCGACGCTACCGCCGGTTCATGCCAGGGCCGCTCGCAGCTCGTGGTGGCGGGACTTGAGACGGATGTTCTTGTTGAGCGGGTCGTGCGCCTCGTCGGGCTCGACGTCGCCCGCGATCCCGACGTCGTTGAGCACGCGGAACATCGAGACGAGGTGGGCGATGCGGCTCTCCTGCGCATCGACCGGGCGCTGTGACCCGGCGGCCAGCGCCAGCGTGGTGTCGACCCACCGCACCTCGCCGTGGAGGTCGGCCTGCTGGAGCACCTCGACCATCCGCCTGCGCAGCTCGGCCGGGGACAACCCGATCCAGCGGGGCACCGAGCGCGCGTCGAGCGGGAACAGCTCGCCGCGCTGCTCGAGGTGGATCAGCTCCACGGCGTAGAGGTGCCCGAACGAGCAGTAGCGGCAGCCGTTGCGGAGCGAGATGAGCGTGCAGGCCAGGTGCGTGCGCAGCGGGCCGAGGGCGCGGAGCGTGCGCTCGTACCGCGGCATGTTGAGCACGAACCAGCCGAGCGCCGGCAGGGCGCCCAGCTGGGCGACGATCGGGCCCATCAGTCGGGGCGGGAACCCCCACAGCCGCTGACCGATCCGCTCCAGCACACGGACGGCGAAACGATCCAACCCTCGCTCGGCCACGGCTCGCTCCTGACTCACAGTGACGTGCATATTACTCGCACGTGTACCTGCAAGATCGACGAGTTCCGCCTCCGTAATGAGCAGCTTCGTTGCGTTGAATGGCCGTAGAAATATTAGGCTGAATGGCGCACAGTGGAGTTCCGTGCAGCCCGTCGGGCGCCGATGCGGGCCGCGAGCCCGAACGCGTTGCGGATCGAGCCGGTGGAGGCTGTCCGCCGGCCGACGAGGTCGAACGCGGTGCCGTGGGCCGGGGTGCAGATGGGCACGCGCAGCCCGCCCGCCATGGTCACGCCGCCGTCGAAGCCGAGCAGCTTCATCGCGATCTGGCCCTGGTCGTGGTACATGGTGAGGACTCCGTCGAACTCGTCCCGCCGCAGGAAGATCGTGTCCGACGGGAACGGCCCGGCCGCGTCCACGCCTTCGGTACGCAGCTCGGCAACGGCCGGCGCGATGACGTCGATCTCGTGGCGGCCGAAGCGGCCGCTCTCGCCCGCGTGCGGGTTGAGCGCGCAGACGCCGATGCGGGGCGCGGCGATGCCGGAGTCGCGCAGCACGGTGTGCAGCAGCCGGCCGGCGCCGAGCACGTTCTCGCGCGTGATGCCGTCGGCGACCTCGGCGATCGAAACGTGCGAGGTGACCCGCGCGGTCCAGATCGTCGGGAGGACGTTGAGCTCGCAGGTGTACGCCTCCGCCCCGAGGATCGTCTCGAACCAGCGCAGCTCGTCCTTCTCGCGCATCCCGGCCAGGTGCAGGGAGGACTTGTTCAGCGGCGCGAACACGATCGCGTCGACGTCACCCGCGTCGGCCATCTCCAGCGCGACGCGCAGGTTGCTCATCGCCCAGCGCCCGCCAGCCTCGGTGGCGATCTTGCGTTCGAAGGCGCCCGGCCGCGCTGCCCCGTTGTCGTGAAGGCGGGGCTCGCGCGGTCCGCCGTAGGAGAATTCGACGCCTGCGTCGGCCTGCGCGTCGGCGAGCTCGCGCTCGTCGGAGATCAGCACGATGTCGGCCGCCGCGGTGGTGCCCGGGTCGGCCAGCAGCCGGGCGACCAGCTCCGGACCGATCCCGGCCGGGTCGCCGAGGGTGACGGCGACCCGGGGCTTGGCGGACTGGCTGGTGGTCATGGCTTCCTTCCGGTCGGGACGGTTCGCGGGTGCCGCGGACGGCCGAGGCGATCAGTGGGCGAACATCAGGTTGCCGAGCAGTACCCCGGTCAGAGCGGCAGGACGTAGAGGCTCGCCGGCGTGGTGGCGACTGCGAGCGCGGCGAGGGCGGTCGCCAAGCGGATCGAGCGGTGGATCGGTGACGTCCCGCCGTGCAGACGCGCGATGCGCAGCGCGATGGCGTGCTCGCTGGCTGCGAGCGTGCCCGCGGGCGAGGGGTGGCCTCCCAGCTCGTGGAAGCGTCGGAGGGCGGCCGTGAGAGGTGTCGGGCCGTGGCGGCGGGCGGCGTGGTCGTCGGCGCACATCTCGACGAGCAGCTCAACGTCGGCGGCCGCGCGGGCCACCGGGCCGATCGGCAGCACGCGGCGGATGGCGTGGAACGGCGCCAGCACCAGGTGGTGGCGCCCGCGCGCGTGGGCGTGCTCGTGGGCGAGCACCGCGGCCAGCTCGCGCTCGGTCAGCGCGTCGACGGCGCCGGTGCTGATCACGACGCACCCGGCCGGCCCGGGCACGTAGTAGGCCGCGGCGGCGGGGTGTTCGAGCAGGAGCGCGCGGCCGTGGGGGTCGGGTCGCCCGACGAGCCGCAACAGCAGGCGGTGGCGGGACCTCTGCCGCCACAGCTGCCACGAGCTGTGCGCCTGCACGCCGACCGCCGCGGCGGCGAGGAGCAGGCCGGCGGCCACGGCCGCGATGTGCGCTCCGGTCAGGTGCCCAGCTCCGTCGGTGACCAGCGAGCCGAGGGCGGGGGCGATGCCGCGCCCGTACGGCGCGAGACCGAGGCCGAGCAGCAGCCCGACCGCGCCGGTCACGGCGCTGACCACCGTCGCGTGCCAGAGGAGCAGCGCCAGCCGCGGCGCGCGTGGCTGCCAGCGTCCGCGGGTGAGCGCCCGTGCCGCGGCCGCGGCGAGGACGAGGGTGACGGCGTGGTGGAGGACGTAGATCATCGGTCGGGTTCGTCGGGGACGTCGAGCGCGGCCCGCAGCACCCGCGCGTCGGCCGGGCTGACGGCGCGGGCGAAGCGCACCAGCGCGCCGTCGCGGTCGCCGGTGCGGTCCAGCGCGCGCAGCATCAGCTCCGCGATGTGGTCGTCGCGCGAGGCGGCGGGGGAGTAGTGCCAGGTGCGGTCGATGTTGACGCGCGTGACGACCTGCTTGCGCGTGAGCCGTTCCAGCACGGTCCGCACGGTGGTGTAGGCGAGGTCGGGGTCGCCGATCGTGCGCAGCACGGCGCGCGCGGTGACCGGTTCCGGGTGCGCCCACAGTGCGTTCATCACGTCCTGCTCGAGCTCGCCCCGCGCCCTGCGCACCGGATCATCCTCGCACCCTCCCCTTCCCGTTTAGTTCTACATCTTGTAGTGCTACGTTTTGTAGCATGATTCACGCTCCCTCTCCGTGCGGTCCGCCGCGCTGGGTGCACCTTCCGGACGGAGTCGACGGCTGGCTCGTCACCCGGCACGCCGACGCGCGCGCCGTGCTGGCCGACCCGCGCTTCGTGCGCGATCCGGCGCGGGTGGCCCGGCTGCGCGGGCAGCCGGTGCCGCACGGCGGCGGCCGGGCGGCGACGCTCCTGCACCTCGACACCCCCGGGCACACGCGGGTGCGCAGGGCGGTGAACCCGGCGTTCACGGCCCGGCGCGCCGAGCAGCACGGCTCGTTGATCGACGAGATGGCCTCGACGCTGGTGGAGCGCTGCCAGGGTTCGGGCCGTGCCGACCTCGTGTGCGATCTCGCGGTGCCGCTCGCGGTGCGCGTGCTCTGCGAGGTCGCCGGCCTGCCGGCGGCCGACCACGCGCGGTTCGGCCCGTGGGTCCGGCAGGTCCACCGGATCGACGGCGGGGCCGAGGCCGGTCGGCGCACCCTCGAGGCGATCGATGCGCTCGACGGGTACCTGCGGGAACGCATCGCCGGTGGCGCCCCCGGCGTACTGGGCGAGCTCGCCGGCGCGGAGCGGCTCACCGAGGACGAGGTGATCGCGCTCGGCCGTGACCTCCTGGTGGGCGGCTACGAGAGCACGGCGAACCTGATCTCCGGCGGGCTCGCCCTGCTGCTCGCCGAGCCGGGCCGGTACGAGCGGCTGCGGCGCGATCCGGGTCTGGTCGACGCGGTCGTCGAGGAGTGCCTGCGCCAGGTGGCGCCGTTCCCGCTGCTGGAAGCGCGGTACGCGGCAGAGGAGGTGGAGGTCGGGGGAGCGGTGTTCGCCCCGGGCGACGCCGTGGTGGTCGACGTCGCGGCGGCCAACCGCGACCCGGACCGGTTCGCCGCCGGGGCCGGCTGGGACCCGGAGCGCGCCGCCGGGCACCTCTCGTTCGGCCACGGTGCCCACCACTGCCTCGGCGCGATGCTCGCCCGGCGCGAGGCGCTGGCCGCGTTCCGGGCTGTGCTCGCCTTCACCGGCCTCCGGCTCGACTGCGCCCCGGACGACCTGGTGTGGGAGCCGGGGTTCACCCCGGCGCTGCGTGCCCTGCCCGTGCGGTTCACCCCGAAGGGCTGACCCGTGCCGGACCTGATCGCATTCCCGGGCCCGCTCGCCTGCCTCGTCGTGCTCGGCCTGCTCGTGGTCGAGTCCGGGCTGCTCGTCGGGGTCTTCCTGCCCGGCGACTCGCTGCTCTTCGGCGCGGGACTGCTCGTGGGAACGGGGCGGATCGACGTGCCGATCGCGGTGCTGGCCGCCTGCGCGTGGCTCGGCGCCGTCCTCGGCGACGGTCTCGGGTACGGCATCGGCCGGGTGGCCGGCCGGCCGTGGGGGCACCGCGGCTGGAGCAGGCGGTTCGTGGACGCCGCGGAGCGGATGTACGCCCGCCACGGCTGGTTCGCCGTGGTGATCTGCCGGTGGTTCCCCGGCGTCCGGGCGGTCGTGCCGACGCTGGCCGGCGTCGGCCGGATGCACCCGGTCGCGTTCGCGCTCGCGAACGCGACCGGTGCCCTGCTGTGGGCGGTCGGGACGGTCCTGCTCGGCCACGCCGCCGCCGCGGTGCCGCAGGTGCGCGACGTCGCCCTCTGGGCGATGGCCGTGAGCATCGCGCTCACCGTGGGGTACGGCATCGCGGCCGCGCTCCGCCGCCGTCAGGCGAAGACGTCGCTCACGTAGCGGGCGTGCTCGTGCTGCATCTCGTCCAGCCAGGCCTCGGCCTTGTCGGTGGAGGCGCCCGCGACATCGGAGTAGATCCGCGCGCAGGTGTCGTAGACGGCGGGGGCCATGCGCCTGCCGTCGCCGCAGACGTAGAACGTCGCGCCCTCCCTGACGAGCTCGACCACGCGGTCGCGGTCGGCCCACAGCCGGTCCTGCACGTAGGTGACCCCGTCGGCGGGCGCGGCCGAGTACGCCGGGTGCACCTCGACGATCCCGTCGCGGGACCACGCGTCGAGCTCGTCGCGGTACAGGAGGTCGACGTCCGGGTGGTCGCAGCCGAAGAACAGCAGCGCCGGCGCGGGGGTCACGCCCTCCGCCTGCGCGCGCAGCGCCCGGTCCTGCAGGAACCCGCGGAACGGGGCGAGCCCGGTGCCCGCGCAGACCATGACGATCGGCGTCTCGAGGGACTCCGGCGGGTGGAACGCCACGTTCGACGGCCGCACCGTGACGGCCACCTTCGTGCCCGGCCGGGCCTGCGCCAGGTAGGTCGACGCCGCGCCCTCGTACACGCCGTTGCCCGACAGTGCCGGGGCCTCGAGCACGGCGACGGTCAGCGTGACGTGGTCGGGGCTCCACAGCGGCGACGACGAGATCGAGTACCGGCGGGGGGCGAGCGGGGCGAGCATCTGCAGGAAGGTCGCGAACGCGAGCTGGCTCGCCGGGTACCGCTCGAGCAGGTCCAGCACGTTCACGCGCTTGTCGAGCACCTCGGCGGTGTAGGCGTCGACGTCGCCTGCGAGCGCCTCGAGCTCCTTCTTGTGCGGCGGGCAGACCGTGGCGTCGGCGATCTCCCGGATCTGCTTGCGCGTGGCGGGCTGGGCGAGCTCGACGTAACTGGACAGCAGCTCTCCCGCGCTCACCGGCGTGCCGGTGGGCAGGAACGTGCGCGTGCCCTCGCCTGCGCGGATCACGACGTTGCTGTCGTAGGCAAGGCCGAACCGGGCCAGTGCGCGGTCGACGAGGGCGGCCGGGTTGAGCGGCAGCACCGCGAGGTAGTCGCCGGTGCGGTAGGACATGCCCTCGGGCAGCGCGATCTCGACGTGCCGCTTCGAACGCGCGTGCGGCGCCGACATGTCCACCAGCTCGCGGTTGGTGACCACGGTGCCCAGCTGCAGCTCGTTCTGGCGCAGGATCGGGTCGCGCACGGCCCCGACGAACTCGACCTCGAGGGCGGGGGAGGGGGCCGGGGCCTGCGCCGACTGCCCGAACTCCACGCCGACGGGCTCCCAGAAGCGGGCGTACCAGTCGTCGAAGTCGCCGAAGAAGTCACCGCGCGCGTTGGCCTCGCCGCGCTCGACCAGCCGCTTCGCACCGGCCCGGGCGAGGTGCTCGTCGATGGCCTTCGGGACGGCCTGGTAGGTGCGGGCCCAGTCCTTGTTGCCGTTGCCGAACACCGCGTACCGGACCCCGTCGAGCGAGCCTGCCGGCAGGCCCTGCGCCCACTGCACGAACGATCGCGCGTTGTCCGGCGGCTGCCCCTCGTACGAGGAGCACACGATGATCACCGCGCCGTCCGTGGGCAGGTGGCCCGCGCTGCTGTCGAGGGTGTCGACCGACGAGCTGTAGCCGCGGCGGCGTGCGTCGTTGGCGATGCGCTGCGCGAACGCCTCCGATGTGCCTGCGTTGGAGCCGTAGAGCACGCGGATCGGGATGCCGTTCGCGGTCGCGGCAGGCGCGGCCTCCTCCCGCACCGCCTCCTGGTCCTCTGGGCGGGAGACGATCGTCGTGGCCCGGCGGCGGGCGTGGACGTAGAGGCCCTGGGGCTTGATCGTCAGCGTCTGCTTGACGTCGAGCCGGTAGTTCGGGTCGGCCGCGGTGAGGTCGAAGCGCTGCAGCAGCATCGCGAGGAACAGCGTGGCCTCCTGCAGGGCGAACCCGCGTCCGATGCAGGAGCGCTGCCCGTTGCCGAACGGCTTCCACGCGTTGGGCGGGAGCTGTTCGGCCCGGTCGAACGCGAACCGGTCGGGGTCGTACTCGTCCGGCCGGTCCCAGACGGCCGGGTCGCGGTGCAGCTGCGGGATCAGCACGAGCAGCGTCTGGCCCTTCCGCACCGGGTAGCGGCCGCCGATCACGGTGTCCTCGTAGGGCTGCACCGCGAACGCGGGTGCGGTGGGCCACAGCCGCAGCGACTCCTTCAGGATCCGGTCGAGGTACTCGAGCTTCACGAGGTCCTCGAACCGGGGTGCCCGGTTGCCGAGCACCTCGTCGACGTGGGCCTGCGCCGCCGCCACGATCTCCGGGTTGCGCAGCAGCTCGTAGACCGTGAAGGTGAGCAGGCCGCTGGTGGTCTCGTGGCCTGCGATGAGGAACGTGACGAGCTGGTAGCGCACGTTCTCATCCGACAGGCGCTCACCGGTCCGCGGATCGGGGGTCAACATCGTGTCGAGGATGTCGTGCTCGCCGCCGGGGAGCGGGTGACGGCGGCGGTCGGCGATCAGCTGGTCGGCGATCTCGAACATCAGCCGCTTGTCCTCGTCGTACTGGTGGCGGGTGCGCACCATGAGCCGGTTCTGCAGCGGCAGCCGCCGCCCCCGTTCCCCCGACTCGACGAGCGAGCGGACCATCGCCCCGACGAACGGGTGCATCTGGTCGCTGTACATGCTGTTGAAGCGGTAGCCGAACGAGCAGAGCGCGATCGTGTCCAGCGTCAGCCGGGTGGTGTTGTCGCTGACGTCGATGCGGTGCGCCGGACCCTGCCGCTCCCACTTGAGCAGCAGCTGCTCGGCGATGTCGGTCATCCCGTCGAACATGTTCCGCAGTGCGGCCGGGCCGAACGCCGGCATCAGGATCCGGTGCGCCGCGCCCCAGTTCGGCTCCTGCGTCTCGGCCGTGAACAGGCCGTCCCCGGCGAAGTCGCGCACGTTGCGCAGCGGCCGGTGCAGCTTCTTGTCGAACCGCTGCTCGTCGCACAGCTCGTCCACCAGCTCCTGCGAGCTGACCACCACGATGTCGTCGCCCGGCAGCTCGAGGCGGTAGATCGGGCCGAACTCCCGTGCCAGCTCGGCCAGGGCGAAGACGCCCTTGTCGGCGTCGACGTCGGCCAGGTTGCCCAGCAGGGGCAGCGGGCGGGGCTGCGGGATGAGCTCGGTCGGGGCGGACATCGGGCTGGACCTCCGAACGGTGGGAACTGCGTCAGGGACGAGTCTCCGGCCGTCCGGTCCCCGAAACTTGCCCCGGGACGACAACCGTTTACCTTTGTGCGACATGGGTTCAGTCGTTCGGGCAGCGCTGTTCCGCGGCCTGCCGCAGCTCGTCGATCACCTCGGCGGCGACGGTGCCGCGGTGCTCGCGCGTTTCCACGTGCCCGGCGGCGCGCTCGACAGCGACGACGCGCTGCTCACCGCCCGGACCGCCGGCCTGCTCATGGAGGCAGCTGCGGCCGAGCTGGACAGCCCGGACTTCGGCCTGCGCCTGGCCGAGGTGCAGGACGTCCGGATCCTCGGACCGCTCTCCATCGCGCTGGAGAACTCGGCGACGCTGGGGGAGGCGCTCGACTGCGCGAGCCGGTTCCTGTTCGCCCACAGCCCGGTGTCCCGGGTGGCGCGCATCCCCGACCCGGACGAGGTGGCAGGCGTGGTCGGGCTGCTCTACGAGAGCATCGGAGAGCCGTCGCAGCCACAGGCGGTCGACCACGCGCTCGGGCTCTTCCACCGGATCATCACGCAGCTCCACGACGGCCCCTACGTCCTGCGCGCGGCCCACCTGCCGCACCCGGCGGTGGCCCCGGTCTCCCGCTACACCGGCTTCTTCGGTGCCGACGTGCGGTTCGAGCGTCCCGCCGCCGTGCTGCGGGTGCCGGCGGGGCTGCTGTCCGCACCGCTGCCCGGTGCGAACAGCATGCTGCGCGACATCACGCTCGACTACCTCGCCGCGCACTTCACCGACCGGGGCCGGAGCGTCGGCGACGAGGTGCGGCTGCTGCTCAGGCGCGCGCTGGGCACGTCCCCGGTCACCATCTCCTCCGTGGCCCGCCCGCTCACGATGCACCCGCGGACGCTGCAGCGCCGGCTCGCCGCCGAATCGACGACGTTCGAGGCGATCCTCGACGAGGTGCGCCGCGAGTCCGCCGAGCGGTTGATCACCGAGACCGACCTGCCCCTGGCGCAGGTGACCGCGCTGGTCGGGCTCACGGAGCAGTCCGCGCTGAGCCGCGCCGGTCGGAGGTGGTTCGGCCGATCCCCGCGCGAGCTCCGTCGCGGATAGCGACGCGCCGAGTGTGGTCCTCGCGGAGTCCGTGGACCCTGCGAAGACCACACTCGGCGCGCGTTCAGCTCAGCAGTTGAGCAGTTCCGGTTTCTGGTTCAGCAGCTGTGCGCGCGGTGAGATGAATTCCTCGTACTCCGCGGTTGCATCGGGGCGGAACAATCCGACGCGACAGCAGTTCTGGAAAGCCAGTTTCACGCCGAAATGCCGCTGAACGGCGCCTCGCATGGAGTCGCTCCCGACCAGTCGGAAGACCTCACCCCACGAACGTTCGTCCGGCGGTACCTCCGTGTTCTGCGCCGATGACGCGCCGCTCGCCTCCAGCTCCTTCGCCAGGCGCTCCACCATCGACCACGCGTACGGAAGCGAGTCGCGGATGCAGGCGACGAATTCTTCGTCTTCGACTGTCCCTTGTTGAGCCTTCTCCAGCAAGGCTGTCGGAACCGTCAGTGACACCGAACCTCCCGAGTTCGAATGAACTGGACGCGTGCGAACGCTACGGCGTCCGCAGGGTCGTGAAAACACCCGATCAGGCGAGCTTTTCGACATGCACGAATTCGCACATGGCCCTATCGGTGATCCCGCCGTCGCGCCGGCTGTCGGGGGCGCGACGTAGAGTCCGGCCAGGTGCGCCCGCGGCGGCGCGGAGATCGGGAGCGGTGTGCATGGGTGAGGCGGCGAGCGACCTGGTGATACGCGGGCGCCGGCCGGTGCGCGACCGCGCGTTGGTGATGGCGATCGTGAACCGCACCCCGGACTCCTTCTACGACCGGGGCGCGACGTTCGCCGACGAGCCGGCGAAGGCCGCCATCGACCGGGCCGTCGCCGAGGGCGCCGACATGATCGACATCGGCGGGGTGGCCGCGAGCCCCGGCGACGACGTGGACGTCGAGGAGGAGATCCGCCGGGTCGTGCCCACGGTCGAGTTCATCCGGGAGCGGTACCCGGACATCATCATCAGCATCGACACGTGGAGGCACGAGGTCGGCGCCGCGGCGTGCCGGGCCGGTGCCGACCTGATGAACGACGCGTGGGCCGGGTTCGACCCGAAGCTGATCGACGTCGCCGCCGAGTTCGGCGCCGGGTACGTCTGCACGCACACCGGCGGGCGGGAGCCGCGCGCCGCGCCCGTCCGGCCGGAGTACGACGACGTCGTGTCGGCCGTCCTCGACCACACGGTGGAGCTCGCCGAGCTGGCAGCGTCCAGGGGCGTGCCGCGGGAGGGCATCCTGATCGACGCCACCGGGTTCGGCAAGAACACCATCGACCACCTGGCGCTGCTGCGCGCGGTGCCGCGGTTCGTGGCCACCGGGTGGCCCGTGCTGATGGCACTGTCCAACAAGACGTTCGTCGGCGAGACGCTCGGGGTCGGGCTCGGCGAGCGCCTGGCAGGCACGCTCGCGGCCACCACGATCGCGGCGCAGGCCGGGGCGCGCGTCTTCCGGGCGCACGAGGTGGAACCCACCCGGCACGCGCTCGAGATCGTGGCCAGCGTGTTCGACGGGCGTCCCCCCGCCCGGGCGTCGGAGTGGATCGCCTGATGCGCCAGATCTGGCCGCCGGAGCACGCAGGCGAGCTGGACGACGCCGGGCTCGAACGCCTCTACGGCTACCCGGCGGGCCGGTGGCTCGCGGTCAACTTCGTGTCGAGCGCCGACGGGGCCGTCGCGCTGCACGGGCGGGCGCGGGAGCTGTCGAACGAGCCCGACCGGCGGGTGCTGCGGCTGGGCAGCGACCTGGCCGACGTCCTGTTGGTGGGGGCGACCACGGCGATGGTCGAGGAGTTCCGCGGCGTGCACCCGGACGCGGAGACCGCGGCCCGCCGGGAGCGCCACGGGCTCGCGCCGATCCCGCCCACGGCGGTGGTGACCACTGGCCGCTCGCTCCCGGAGGACGCACCGGTCGTCACCGAGGCGGTCGTGCCCTCCTTCGTGATCACCACAGCTTCGGCGCCGGATCGCAAGCGCGCGGCGTGGGCCGCGGCGGGCGCCACCGTCGTCATCGCGGGCGAGCGGGAAGTCGATCTGGGCCTCGCGGTGGACGCGCTCGCCGCACAGGGCCTGGAGCGCGTCGACTCCGAGGGCGGGGCGCAGCTGTTCGGAGCGCTGCTCGCGGCCGGCCTGGTCGACGAGCTGCGCCTCACCGTCTCGCCCACGCTCGTGTCCGGCATCGCCGGCCGGATCGCCACCGGCGTCGATATCGAGCCGGCACGCCTCGAGCTGCTGTCCGTCGTCGCGGAGAGCGACACGCTGATGGTGCGCTACGGGGTGCTGGACCGATCGGGCCGCTGACCAGCCCGGAGCGCCCGGCGGAAGAGCTCGCGCACGGCGGCTGACAGGCGGCCCACCTCGTAGTGCTCGTCCTGGTGCCAGATGCGGTCGAACGCCCGGTGCAGCGCGCTGCACAGCAGCATCGCCGTGAGCGGCGGGTCGGCGGTGTCGAAGGCTCCGGCCTCGATGCCGCCCTCGATCAGGTCGGTCAGGCTGCGGGCGAGGTCGCGCTCGGCGTGGATGCCCTTCGCGTCGTCGGGCAGGACGACCGGGTGGTGGAAGAGCACGTCGTGCAGCGCGTGGTCGGCCGGGTAGTCGGCGAGCGCGGCGTCGACCCACGTGTCCAGCCGCGCCGGCCAGCTGTCACCCGCACCCGCCACCCGGGTGTCGATCCGCTCGACCAGCCGCTGCTCGAAGTCGGCCTGCAGCGCGGCGAGCAGGTGTTCCTTCGAGTCGAAGTGCAGGTAGAAGGTGCCCTTCGCGACGCCGGAGCGCTGTGTGACGTGGTCGAGGGTCGCCGCGGCCACGCCCTTCTCGACGAACACGGCGAGCCCCGCGTCCAGCAGGTCGCGTCGGCGCTGCGCGGCCGGCTTGGTGCGCGGGCCGGGGCGCTGCCGCGGCTGATCGGGCACGTCGGCTCGGGGCACGGGCCCGATCGTAGATCCCTTCCGACGAACGGCGCGTTCGTCGGATAGGTACCGACGAACGCGCCGTTCGTCGGACAGGGCTGGTGGCGGCCGGGGGTGGCTACGCCCGGCTCATGGCGCACCAGGACGAGTCGGGCGTGGCGTCCGCCTGACCCGGTGCGTCCATCCGTCACATCGTCATCGGAACCGGGTTCGTCCGGGCCGAAGGGGGAATCCCGCAGCTCGTGGGCATCACCGTTCTGGTCAACGCGGGCCCGTGGCTCGCCGTGCCGCCGCCGGGGTACGGCGGCATCGAGAACGTCGTGGCCGCCCTCGTCCCGGAACTGCGCAGTCGCGGGGTGCGGGTGGTGCTGGCGACCGTCGGGACGAGCACGCTGCCGGTCGACGAGCGCATCGAGGTGTTCGACGACGGCCAGTTCGCGCAGCTGCAGCGACCCTTCAACCGGGTGATGGGTGTGGCGGCGGCGCACCTGCACCGGGTGGTGACCGAGTTGCGCCGCCGCGACGACATCACCCTCGTGCACGACCACCAGGAGGCGCTGGGGCCGACGGTGCTGGGCGCGCTCGGTCCGGCCGCGCCCCCGGTGCTGCACACCCTCCACTGGGACCTCGGCAAGCATCCCGCCCTGTACGGGGGCATCGAGGGCGGCGGCGGGCTGTGGGTGAACGGCGTGTCGTTCGCGCAGCTGGCACGCGCCCCGCGGGCGCTGCGCGCGCTCAGCGTCGGCCACGTGCACCTCTCCACCCCGCTGGCGGTGGGCGCCGACCGGCGCCCGGCGACCCGCAAGGGGGACCACGTCGTCGTGCTCGGCCGGGTCACCCGCTACAAGGGCCAGGACGTGGCCGCGCGCATCGCCCATCGCACCGGCCGGAACGTGGTGCTGGCGGGCCCCGTCGGACCGTGCCACCGCTCGGGCGACCTGGGCGGCGCCGACGCCGACAACCCGGACGTCCGGTACTGGCGCGAGGACGTGGAGCCGCTGGTCGACGGCACCCGCGTGCGCTGGGTCGGCACGGTGGCCGGTGAGGAGCGGGACGAGCTCGTCGCCTCGGCCGCCGCGGCCCTCTTCCCGATCGACTGGGACGAGCCGGGCGGCACCGCGGTGGTCGAGGCGCTCGCGCTGGGCACGCCGGTGGTCGGGTACCGGCGCGGCTGCCTCCCGGAACTGGTGGAGCACGGCCGCACGGGCCTCCTGGTCGACCCCGGCGACGAGGACGCGCTCGCCGCCGCCCTCGACGTCGTCGGCCGGCTGGACCCGGGGGAGTGCCGCAGGGAGGCCGCGCGGCGCTTCACCCCGGCCCGGATGGCCGAGCGCTACCTGCGGCTCTACGACAAGGTGCTGGCTCGTTGCGGCCGCCCGCCCGTCACCGCCGCGACGGTGCCCGCGGGTTGAGGGAACCGTTTGACAGTAGCTCTCTCTTCAAATTATCTTTGCTTGCAAAGATAATCGGCGAGTGAAGCCACTGGAGGAACGCGTGACCGTTCTCGTCACCGGCGTGCACGGCAACATCGGCAGCCGGGTCGCCGCGAAGCTCGTCGAAGCCGGGCACCGGGTGCGCGGCTCGAGCCGCAGACCCTCGGCCGCACCCGAGGGCGTCGAGCCGGTGGAGCTGGATCTCACCGAGCCCCGGGGTGCAGCGGAGGTGCTGGCCGGCGTCGAGGCGGTGTTCCTCTACCCGGTGCGCGGCGGCTCGGTCGCGCCCTTCCTGGAGGCCGCCCGCAAGGCCGACGTCCAGCACGTCGTGCTGCTCTCCTCACCCGCGGCGTTCGAGGTCCACGAGCACGATCGCCTCATCGGGCTCGTGCACCGCGCCGTGGAGCAGGCCGTGCAGGACTCGGGCCTCAGCCACACGGTGCTCTACCCGAGCTGGCTCGCGAGCAACGCCCGCCGCGACTGGGGCGAGCAGATCCGCGCCCGCGGGCGGGTCGGGATCGCCCACCCGGACGCGCAGGTCAACCCGATCCACATCGACGACGTCGCGGAGGTCGCGGCCGACGTCCTCACCCGTGACGCCCACCGCAGCCGGATGCTCGTGCTCACCGGGCCGGAGTCGGTGCCCCAGCGCAGCCTGGTCGACGTTCTCGCCGATGTGCGCGGCGCGCCGATCGGGATCGACGCACTCACCCGCGAGGAGGCCTTGGCGCAGCGGCCGGAGTGGATGCCGGAGCCGGTGCTCGAGGCGTTGCTCGACGTCGCCGCGGCTGCCGTCGGTGTGCCCGCGACCGTCACGAACACGGTCGAGCGGGTCACCGGTCACCCGAGCCGGACGTTCCGGGAGTGGGCGACGGCACACCGCCACGAGTTCGTCTGAGGACGATCCGGACACTTTGCCGCCCCGCTCGACGTTCTCCTGTCAGGTAACGGGAGGAGACGGGATGTCCGCGATCGGTGCACTGCTCGGCACGGTGCTGCTGCTCTTCCAGATCGTGCTGATCGCACGGGCGGTGGTCGACTGGGTCGCGGCCCTGTCATCCGGCCCCGAGCCGGAGTGGCGGCGAACCGCCCAGCGCGTCACGCACACCGTCACCGAACCCGTGCTGGCCCCGGTGCGCCGGGTCCTCCCGCCGGTGCGGCTCGGATCCGTGGGGATCGATCTGGCGTTCATCGTCGTGTTCGTCGCGGTGGTGGTGCTGCGCCAGGTCGTGCTCTGGCTCTGAGTTCGCTGTGGCTCTGAGTTCGCGGTGGCTCTGAGTTCTCAGAACAGCACGACGAGCCCTCAGGACACCACGACGCGGAAACCGAGGTTGCCGACCGAGCTGTCGGGCGTGTTGGCGGTGCGGGCGGCCACCCGGTAGCGGTTGCAGTACGACTCGTGGCACAGGTAGGAGCCGCCGCGCATCGCGCGGTTCTGCTCGGTGCGGTCGAACCGGTCGGCACACCACTCCCACACGTTGCCCGCCACGTTGTACAGGCCGAAGCCGTTGGGTGCGTACGCGTCCACGGGGGCGGTGCCGGCGAAGCCGTCCTCGGCCGTGTCGTGCACCGGGAACCGTCCCTGCCAGATGTTGCAGCGGTGCTCACCCCCTGGCGTGAGCTCGTCGCCCCAGGGGTAGCGGGCCTGGTCGAGCCCGCCCCGTGCCGCGTACTCCCATTCCGCCTCCGTGGGCAGCCGCGCGCCCGCCCAGGCGCAGAACGCCGCCGCGTCGTGCCACGACACGTGCACCACGGGGTGGTTCCAGCGGTCGCCGAGGTCGCTGCCCGGCCCCTCGGGGTGCCGCCACTGCGCCCCGGTCACCCCGCACCACCACGGCGTCTGCTCCAGCCGCGGGGAGGCCCGCCGCAGCTCCTTGGGCAGGAACCTCGCGAACACGTAGGACCAGCCGAACCGCTCGGCGTCGGTCTCGTAGCCGGTGGCGTCGACGAACTCGGCGAACCGCTCGTTCGTGACGCAGTGGGCCCCGATCGCGAACGGCTCCAGCGAGACCTCGCGGACCGGCCCCTCGCGGTCCTCGGGGAACCCGTCGGGGTCGTCGGTGCCCATGCGGAACGTGCCGCCGGGCAGCTCGACCATGCCCTCGAGCCGCGCGCTCCCGACGGCCACCGCGGCGCGGGCCGGTGACTGCGCGCCGGAACGACCCGGCGGGCAACACGACGACATGGGACACCTCCTCCTGTCCGAGCCTATGTCCCGCAGCGCCGCGGGCCATGTGCCTGTCGAGGAAAACAGGAGCCGCACTGTTCAACGAACGGTCACCCGATCAGGAGGTGTGGACGGATAGGTTGACGCCGTGCCGGCATTGCCTGCGGGGGTGGAGCTCTTCCGGCTCCGGGACGGCGACGAGATCGAGCTGGTCACCGCGAGTGGGGTCCGTCGGCTGGACGAGGACGGCGGGCTGCTGCGCTTCATCGACGACGGGCAGCGCGCGCACTACCTGATCGGCGATGCGGACAGCGGCCCCGAACGCCCCTCGCACGCGACGGTCAAGTTCGGCATCGTGGCGCCGCACAGCGCGTTCCGCCCGCACGTGCACGGCGCCGAGCACGTGGTGCTGAGCCTCGGGTACGGCAGCTGCACGCTGGTCGAGCGGGGACGTGTCGTGGAGCTGGCGCTCCCGCCGGGGCACTGCGTGCGGATCCCCGCGATGGTGCCGCACGCGTTCGGCAACCGGGCCGGACGGCCGCTGGTCATCGTGGCCGCGAACACCGGGCTGGGCCTCGCCGACGCGAACTACGCGGTGGACGCGAACGAAGCGACGGCACGGGGATGGGACCACGTGGCCGCCGAGCTGCGGTTGCTCAACGGCGTCGGTCCGGCCGGGCTGAGCGGCCGGGAACGCCTCGCGGCCGGCCTGCGGCGGGTGGCCCGGCTGCTCGAGCCGGTGGGGCCGCGGTGATCTGCCCGCACTGCTCGGCGAACCTGCTGCGCAAGCAGCGGAGCATGCACACCTGCTCGAAGTGCCGCAGGACGTTCGCGCTGGAGCCGAAGGCGAACTCGCTGCACCTGCACGACCTGCGGGTGCGCAAGCTCGCCGAGGTGCTCGCCGATCCGGGGCGCGCCGGGTCGCCGCCGCTGCGCTACACCGCCGACCAGCTGCGGATGGCCGCATCACGCAAGATCCTCGCGAACCCGGACGGCTCGAGCGCCTGGCTGGGATGCGCGGGCATGGTCATGATCTTCGGCCTGGTCGGCGGGTTCATGGCGCTGATCGCACAGACCGGCGAGGTGTTCGTCGCCATCGTCCTCGTCGTGTTCTGGGTCGTCGTGATCTGCCTGATCGGCCACGTGGCCACCGCGCGGCGGCGCCGGTTGCCGGGGGAGCCGATGTCCGCCTCGGCCTTCCGGTCGTGGGTGCTGGACCGCTGGGCCGAGGTGTACGGAGGACCTCCGCCGGGCCTCCTCCCACCGCGGCCGGTCGTCGACGTCCTGCCGCCCGGGCCGCCCGCGGCGCTGCTGTACTGCCCTGACCCCGGCACGGTCGACTTCCTCGCGGCGTCCGGGATCGTGGAGAACCGCGGCGTGGCGTTGATCGTCCAGGGCCGGGAGTGGCCACCGACGGCCCTGCTGGCCGCGGACCGGGCGCTTCCGGTGCTGGTCCTGCACCACGCCGACGCCGCGGGCTGCCTCACGGTGCCCCGGCTGCGGGCCGTCCTGCCGCCCGGCACTCGGGTGATCGACGCCGGGTTGCGCCCCCGCGCGGCCGAGCGGATCGGCCCGCCGGTGCGCCTGCCGCCCGACCGGTCCCTGCTCAGCGAGCTGGCGCGCACCGGATCCCTCGACGCATCCGAGCGAGCGTGGCTGGCGCGGGGCAACACGCTCCCGCTCGCGGCCGTGCGACCGGCCCGGCTGCTCGCGGCCGTCGAACGCGCGTTGCCCCAGGGCGACCCCGCGGAGGAGCGGGCCGAGGCGGTGGGTTTCATGGCGTGGCCGGAGCGAACGGGATGATCACCAGGGCACTCGGGAGAACGCTCGCCGCGATCGCGGAGTTCGGGGTGCGGGTCACCGCCGACCAGCTCTACTACGCGACGTGCCGCGCCGTGCTGGGGCCGCTGCACCGCGGCCCCCGCCGTCCGGGGTACCTGCTGCCGCGCCCGTTGCCGCGGCCGGCCTTCGACCGGGTTCTCGCCCGGGCCGACCCGGACCTCGTCCGCGAGCGGCTGCCCGTGCCGGCCGGGGCGACCGACGCTCCGGACGTGCTCGACTACGGGCTGCCCCGGCTGCTGATCTGTCAGCACGACGGCATCGCCGCGATGCTCCTGGCCAACGACCTGCACATGGAGAGCGGCACGGCCGTGCTCGGTGGCACCCAGGTGGTGGACGGCGTGCCGGAGCTGCTGCGCGACGCGATGGAACGGGGCGCGACGGCGGTGTACCTGCTCCACGACGCGACCGAGGCCGGCGCGGCCTGGCGGGCGGGCATCGAGGACGGGATCGTCGGCCGGGTCGTGCCACTGGGTCTGCGTCCCGAGCAGGCGCGGGCGCTGCACCTCGTGCGCGGGCCGTCGGGAGGGGCGGAGCTGGCGGCGGTGCCGCCGGTCCACCTGCTGCGGGTCCTGCGCAGGTTGCTCGGGCAGCCCAGCCCGCCTGCGGGGCCGACGTCCGTGCGTGGACGTGCCGGCCTCGGGTTCCTCAGCTGGCCGGGGGAGCGGTCGTGACGCGGCGGTACCGCGAGGTCGCGTTCCGGGACGAGCTGCTCGCCGACGGCAGCGTCCGCCGTGCCTATGCCGACGGCCGCCAGGAATGGCGCCGCCGGGCACCGGGCTTCCGCGTGACCTGGCGCGACGACACCGGACGGACCGGGGTGGACGAGCAGCTCGGCGGCCGCGTCGTCAAGCGGCGCATCGACCCGGACACCGTGCTGTACGGCCGCGACATCGGGTACGGGCGCACCACGTGGACCGACGGGACGTTGACGGTCAACCGGACGTCCCTCGGCGGGCGGGCCGGCCTGATCATCGCCGGGATCGGCGCGGCGGGGCTGCTCCCGGCGATCGTCGACCCGCCGTTCGCCCTGAGCCCGCAGGAGGAGGAACAGCTGCGCCAGCAGCAGGCCCAGCAGGCGAGCTCCGGAGGCGGCGACTCCGGTGGCTCGGGGGACACCTCGTCCGACGCCGACTGGGTCGGCGCGAGCGACGGCGCGGACGACGACTTCGGGTGAACCGGATGGGATTCGTGGTCGGCCCTGGCCGGACGGACTGCCCGGTGGAGGTGGACGGGTGGCGTGCCGCCGGCGAGGTCACGCTGCACGACGAGCCCGCGGTCAGGGCAGGGCTGGCGAGGGCGGGCGCCCCGGCGCCGGACGGCTGCGGCGACCTGGAGCTGCTGGTGCGCAGCTTCCTGCGGCTCGGTGGCGATGGGCTGCGCGCGGCGAACGGGATGTTCACGGTCGCGCTGTCGAGGAACGACGAGCTGGTGCTGGTCCGCGACCACGTGGGCGCGCGTACCGCCTACTACGCGCTCACCCCGCGCGGGTGGGCCGCCGGGTCGTCGCTGCGCCTGCTGCGGGACCACGTCGTCCCGGCCGGGTTCGGGTGGCGCGTGGACCTGCCTGCCGTGACGACGTTCCTGACCTTCGCATACCTGCCCGGCTCCGAGACGCTCGTCGAGGGCGTCGCCGAGCTGCTCCCCGGACGCATCACGCGGCTGGGTCCCGGCGGCACGGTCGCATCGGAGTCGTTCTGGGAACCGCGGGAGCGGATCGATGCGTCGATGGACGCGCCCGTCCGGCTGCGGGAGGCGCTGGAACGGGCCACCGCCGCGCGCCTCCCCACGGGCAGGCCGGTCGCGGTGACGCTGTCGGGCGGGATCGACTCGAGCCTGGTCACCGCGCTCGCCGCCAAGCTGCACACCCACCCGGTGCACACGTACTCGATCAGCTTCGGAGACGAGCTGCCCAACGAGCTGGCCTACTCCGGGCTGGTCGCGGCTCACTGCGGCACCGCGCACCGGGTGCTCCGCGTCGACGGCGCACGGGTCGCGGGCCGGCTCGCCGAGACGGTCGCGTTGCTGGACAACCCCGTCGGCGACCCGCTGACGGTCCCCAACCTGGTGCTGGCCGAGGCCATGGCCGCCGACGGGATGGCGGTGGCTCTCAACGGCGAGGGCGGCGACCCCGTGTTCGGCGGGCCGAAGAACGTCCCGATGCTGATGTTCGAGCTGCACCGCGACGACCCGTCCCCCGAGGCGCGCGCCGAGGCGTACCTGCGCTCCTACCGCAAATGCGGGGAGGACCTGCCGCGGCTGCTCACCCCGGCCGTCCACGCGGCGCTGGCGGGTGCGCCGTCGCCCAGCCGGCACGTGCGGCCTTACCTCGACGGCCCGATGACCGCGCAGCTCAACCGGCTGCTCCACACCAACCTGCGCACGAAAGGCGCCCACCACATCCTGCCCAAGGTCGGGCGGCTCACCGCGGCCCACGGGATCGAGGCACGTGCGCCCCTGTTCGACGCGGCCGTCGTCGATCTCGCGTTCGCCGTGCCGCCCCGTCTCAAGCTCGTCGACGGGCAGGAGAAGTGGGTGCTCAAGCAGGCCGTCGCCGACCTGCTGCCCGACACGATCGTGCACCGGCCCAAGAGCGGGATGCGGGTGCCGGTGCAGCAGTGGCTGCGCGGCCCCCTCCGCGACCTCGCGCACGACGCGCTGCTCTCCCGGTCGTCGGCCGACCGGGGTGTGTTGCGCTGCGAGGTCGTGGCGGGCTGGCTCGCGGGGCGGGGGAGCGTCCACGCCCGGCACGGCGCCAAGCTCTGGCTGGTGCTGACCCTCGAGCTCTGGCTCCGCGCCCACGTGGACTGATTCCCCGGGGCGGCGGGTGGCTGATGGCAGGATGCCGCAGGTGAGCACGGAGAGCAGGGCGACCAGGGGACGGCGGGCGCCCGCCCCGCACGAGCGGCAGCGCGACCCCGAGCGCACCAAGGCGCGGATCATCGAGGCCGCCACCGCCGAGTTCGCGGCCAAGGGGTTCGCCGGGGCCCGCGTGTCCGAGATCGCCGCGCGCGCCGGGGTGAACCAGCAGCTCATCGCCTACTACTTCGACAGCAAGGAAGGTCTGTACCGCGAGATGGGCCGGCGGTGGCGGGCCCACGAGGCGGAGACGATCCCCGACGAGCTGCCCATCGGCGAGTTGATCAAGCGCTACGTGCGTGCGAGCGTCGAGAACCTCGGCGGCCGCCTCCTGGCCTGGGACGGCCTCGCCGACACTGGCGAGGACGAGGGCGAGGAGGCGCAGGAGCGCACCGCGCGGCTGCAGCACGAGGTCGAGGTGATCCGCGAGCGTCAGCGCGCCGGTGAGCTCGACGACCGGTTCGACCCGGCCGCGCTGCACCTCATCACCATGAGCGCGGCCAACGCACTCGCCGTCTACCCGCACCTGGCCCGTGGCCTGTTCGGCGCCGACGCGAGCTCGCCCGAGCTGGTGGAGCGCTACGCCGAGCAGTTGGTGCTGCTGATCAGCAGTATCGGAAACAATGGCGGTGCAGCTGCCGGAAAGCGCTGAGTGCAACATCCTTGCATCTCCGCGATTTCCTTGCGAATTGCCAATGCGTGATGGAGATTCGAGCCGTGGAATCGCACGGTCATGGGCACGGACACGGTCACGGGCACGGGCACTCGTTCCGGGACCGGCTGCGGGAGGTGTTCCGGCCACACAGCCATGACGCCGCCGACTCGATCGACGCGGCGCTCGCGGCGAGCGCCGAGGGCATCCGCGCACTGAAGGTCAGCCTGCTCGTGCTCGGGGCCACGGCGCTGGCGCAGCTGGTCGTCGTGCTGGTGTCCGGATCCGCGGCACTGCTGGCCGACACGATCCACAACTTCTCCGACGCGCTGACGGCGGTGCCGCTGTGGGTCGCGTTCGTGCTCGGCCGCCGCGCGGCCACCCGCCGCTACACCTACGGCTACGGGCGCGCCGAGGACCTCGCCGGGGTGTTCATCGTGGCGATGATCGCGCTCTCCGCGGTCGTCGCGGGTTACGAGTCGATCCGCCGGCTCCTGGAGCCGCAGCCCGTCGAGAACGTCGGGGTCGTGCTCGCGGCGGGCCTGATCGGGTTCGCCGGCAACGAGCTCGTCGCGGTCCACCGCATCCGGGTGGGGCGGCGCATCGGGTCGGCGGCGCTGGTGGCCGACGGCCTGCACGCCCGCACGGACGGCTTCACCTCGCTCGCCGTGGTCGGGGCCGCGCTCGGCGTGATGGCGGGCTTCCCCCTCGCAGACCCGATCGTCGGGCTGCTGATCACCATCGCCATCCTCGTGGTCCTGCGCGGCGCGGCCGTGGACATCTACCGGCGGCTCATGGACGCGGTCGACCCCCGGCTCGTCGACACGGCCGAGACCGCCGTCCGGGCCGTTCCGGGTGTCCTTGCGATGGAGGAGCTGCGGCTGCGCTGGTCGGGGCACCGGGTGCGGGCGGAGGTCGGGATCGCCGTCGACGCGGGCCTGGACGTCGTCGCGGCGCACGACATCGCCACCGCGGTGCAGCACCGGCTGCTGCACGACGTGCCCAGGCTCGTCGCGGCCACCGTGCACGTCGGCCCGCACGGTGACGATCACCACGCCGTCCTCGCCCACCATCCGAGCGCGCTGGAAGCCGGCGCCATCACACGCTGAACGGGGGATCTCCCCACCCCCGGGAGGCCTGCCCACTCCAGTGATCTTCCCCCGCGGCCGAACCAGCATCAGCGGTGTCGCAACCGGCCCGCTCCAGCTGGGGGAACCCCTTGTCCATCTCCGTGTCCGAGGTACGGTCCTGGCACCGGCCGCTCATGATCATGGTGGCCGCGATGGCGTGCCTGGTCGTCGTCGCGGGTGTCGGCCTCGTCGTCGACGGCCGCGAGCTCATGCACGAGTCGATCTGGGCGAAGCCGTTCAAGTTCGGCGTCTCGTTCGTGCTCTACGGCGCGACGCTCGCGTGGATGCTGCCGAAGCTGCGCCGGGCACGACGCACGATGTGGACGCTCGGGACCGTCTTCGCCGTCACCGGTCTCGTCGACGTCGGGTTCATCGCCGTCCAGGCCGCCCGCGGCACGTACAGCCACTTCAACACCAACACCGACACGTTCAACCAGGTCGGTCAGCAGATCTTCTCGTCCGGGGTGATCGGGCTGTTCGGGGCGAGCCTGCTGATCGCGATCATGCTGCTCTTCCAGCGGGTCGGGGAGCGGGCGCTCACCTGGTCGCTGCGCGCGGGGATCGCACTGGCCGCCATCGGGATGGGCGTGGCGTTCTTCATCGTCGGCGCGAGCTCGGAAGGCCCGCGGACCGTCGAGGACGCGTACGGCAACCCGGTCCGGATGATGGGACAGCACGGTGTCGGCGTGCCCGACGGCGGCGGCATGCCGATCACGAACTGGAGCACCCAGGGCGGCGACCTGCGCGTCCCGCACTTCATCGGCCTGCACGCCATCCAGGTCTTCGTGCTCGCGGTACTGGTGTTCACAGCGCTCGCGGCCCGCGTCACGTGGCTGCGGAGCGAGCGCGTGCGGGCGCAGCTGACCGGCGTCGTCATCCTCGGCTACACGGGGATCTTCGTCATCACGATCTGGCAGGCGATGCGCGGCCAGTCGCTCGTGCACCCCGACGCCGCCACGTGGACCGCGCTCGGGGCGACGGCAGCCGTGACGGCATCGCTGGCAGTACTGACGGTCGCGGCCGCGCGCCGTCGGGTCCCGGCCGGTGGCCGGCACGCACGGGGCCGCCGGGAGCTCGCGCTACGCGCCGGATGAGCGGTGGACCCGGCTGACCGCGCTGTCGAGCCCGAGCTCGTCCTGCAGGTAGCGGGCGCCCCGGTCGGTGAGATCGAGGACCCGGCGCCTGCGGGTCCGGGTGATCCATCCGCGCTCGACGAACGCGGTGAGCAGCGCCGCCCCGAGCCGCCCGCCGAGGTGGTGGCGCTGCTCGCTCCAGTCGAGGCAGAAGCGCAGCAGCGGGCGCCGGGACGGCTGGGCGCGGAGCTCGTCGAGATCGACCCCGAGGGCAGCCAACGTCGGCCCCGCCGCCGGGCCGAGCCGGTAGGGGTGGGTCGGCAGCGGGGCGGAGAGGGCGTCGCCCGCGCGGCGGCGGGTGTCGCGCACTCCGTCGGTGGATTCGAGGGCGCCGCGGTCGACGAGCGCGGCCGTCACCTCGACGCCGATGCGGCCCGCGAGGTGGTCGTAGCAGGTGCGGGCGTCGCGCAGCGCGGCGGCGCGGGTGTGCTCGCGCAGCGAGCGGATCGGCTGGGCGGGGGCGAGGGTGGCGAGCGCCTCCAGCGCCTCGGCGACCTCGGGGCGGGCGAGCCGGTGGTAGCGGTGCCGGCCGGACCGTTCGACGACCACGAGGTTCGCCTCGCGCAGCTGGACGAGATGACCGCTGGTGGCCGACGGCGAGACGCCCGCCTCGTCCGCGAGGACGGACGCGGCGAGGGACCGTCCGTCGGCCAGTGCCATGAGGATGCGCGCCCGGGCGGGATCGCCGAAGAGCCGCGCGATCGCCGCCACATCGCGCTCGCCGAGCCTCTGGGTCATGGCGACAGTGTCGCGCGCCGACACTTCGGCCGCCGCTGAAGTGTTCACGGGTGAACCTGGGGTCATGGCTGTTCTCGCAGCGATGTGCGTCGGCATGTTCCTCGTGCTGCTCGACGTCACCGTGGTCAACGTCGCGCTGCCGTCCATCGCGAGCGGGCTGGGCGCCGACCCGGCGGCGACGCAGTGGATCGTCGACGCCTACGCCGTGGCCATCGCAGGCCTGCTGCTGGCCGGCGGCACCGTCGGCGACCGGATCGGGCACCGCCGGGTGGTGCTCACCGGGCTCGGGGTCTTCGGCGTGGCGTCGGTGGCCTGCGGGCTGGCGACCGGGCCCGGCATGCTGATCGCGGCGCGAGCCGCACAGGGTGCCGGGGCGGCCCTGCTCCTGCCCGGCAGCCTCGCGGTCATCACCGAGGCCTTCCCGGACCGCGCAGCCCGGGCCAGGGCACTCGGGATCTGGGCCGCCGTGTCGTCACTCGCGCTCCCCGCGGGACCGCTGCTGGGCGGGTTCCTGGTGTCCTCCGGTGACTGGCGGCTGATCTTCCTGGTGAACGTCCCCGTTGTGCTCGCGGCACTGGTCGCCGTCCCCAGGCTGGTCCCCGCCGGCACCGCCCGTCCCGAACGCCGTGGCGACGCCCCCGGTGCCGTGCTCGCCGCGGTCGGTCTCGTCGCCGCGGTGTTCACCGTCATCGACGCGGGTGAGCACGGATTCCGGCCCCTGACGGTCGCGGGTCTGGCCGTGGCACTGGTCTGCGTGGCCGGGTTCGTCGCGCGCGAGCGGCACGCGAACGCCCCGATGCTCCCGCTCGACCTGCTGCGCCTGCCCGCGTTCGTCGGGCCGAACCTCGCGGCGGGTGCGATGAACCTCGTCGTCAACGGGCTGCTGTTCGTCACGACGCTGTTCCTGCAGGGCGTCCAGCACCGGGGGCCGGTCGCGGCCGGTGTCGCCCTGCTGCCGATGTTCGTGCCGCTGGCGTTCCTCGCGCCGCCGGCCGGGCGGCTGGTCGCCCGGTTCGGCCCCCGCCCGCTGCTCGTCGGCGGGGCGCTGGTCGCGGCGCTCGGTGCTGCCGGCTACGCACTCCTCGAACCGGCGAGCGGCTACCTGACGCTGCTGCCGGCGCTGGTGGGGTTGGGGGTCGGGGCGGGCCTGTTCACCGCGCCGGTGGTGGCGGCCGCGATGTCTGCCGTGCCCGCCGAGCGGTCCGGGCTGGCCAGCGGCATCAACAACACCGCCAGGCAGACGGGCACGGCGCTCGGGGTCGCGGTCTTCGGCGCCGTCGCCGGGGGCACCGCGGTGCCCGGCGCGTTCGTCCACGGCGTGCACGTGCTGGCCGGGCTCGGCGCGGCCGTGTGGATCGCCGTCGTGCCGCTGGTCGCGTGGTCGGTCAGGCGATCGTCACCGACATCGACCCGATCCGGCTGATCGTCATCTCCAGCCGCTCGCCCGGGGCGATCGGGCCGACGCCGGGCGGCGCACCGGTGAACAGCACGTCACCCGGCAGGAGCGTCATCATCGACGAGGCGTATGCGACGATCGCCGGCACCGGCGTGATCATGTCCCGCGTGTTCACCTCCTGCCGGACGGTGCCGCCGCAGGTCAGCCGGATGTCGAGGTCCGAGCCGTCCCCGATCTCGTCGGCGGTGACGAGCCAGGGACCGAGTGGGCTGAACCCGTCGTAGCTCTTGCGCCGGGAGCGGTCGGCCGCGCTCCGCACCGTGATGTCCAGGCCGGCGGTGAAGCCGAGCACGGCGTCCATCGCCTTCTCGACCGGGATGTCCTTCCCACCGCTGCCGATCACGACGACCAGCTCGGACTCGTGGTGCACCTCGTGCCCGGCCGCCACCGCGTCGGGCGGGAGCGTGATCGTGGCGCCCGGGCCGACGATCGACGAGGGCGCCTTGAGGAAGACGTCGAAGTCCATCATCCAGGCCTCGACGCGGCCGAGCGTGCGCTCCTGCACCTCGTGCATCTCGGAGACGTGCTCGCCGTAGTTCATCGCCGCGGCCACCACCTTCGACGTCCCGAGCACCGGGGCGCGCAGGGCGACGTCGGTGAGCGGCCGAGGCCGGCCGGTCTCGGCGGCCGCACGGAGGGCTCCGGAGAGCGTCGCGAAGTCCCGGCACAGGCCGCGCCACCAGCCCGCGGTGACCGGGTCGGGGTCGTGCGGGCCGGGCAGCGCGTCCGTGACGTCGACGATCCTGTCCTCCGCGGTCACGACGCCGAGCCGGTTGTCGTCGAACAGGGCGAGCTTCACGGGTTCTCCCGGGGCGTAAACACGGACGTGACGGGTTGGGCGGCCGGGAGCGTCTCCTCCCGGTAGAGGCCGAGCGCGCGCAGCACGGGAGCGTCGGAGAGCACGAAGAGCTCCGCCTGCTCGTCCGACGCGTGCTCGGCCGCCGCCCAGGACGGCACGGCGAACATGTCGCCGGGTCCCCAGTCGAAGCGCTGCCCCTCGATCACGGACGAGCCGTGGCCTGCGAACACGACGTGCACGGCGTTGCCGGTGCGCCGCACCGGCAGGCTCCGGCCGCCCGCCCGGACCCGCTGCGCCGAGCACGCGAGCGTGGGCATGACGCTCGCACCGGTCTCCGGGTCGGCGTACTCGACCGACACGACCGGCTCGTCAGAGGCCGCGGCCAGCCGGTCGAGCTGTGCCGAGGTGTCGGCCCACCGGTACACCATCAGCTTGGAGTGGGCCGGGCTGAGCGCGTCTGTCACGGCCCCGTCGACGTGGCGGGTGCCGCCCGCGTAGGTGCGTTCGGAGGCGTTGTGCTCGGCGGGCTCCGGCTGGTTCTCCCCGGGGCCGGGGTAGGGCTCGAAGAAGATGCTGTCGAGCGCGGCGACCATCGGCAGGTCGAGCCCGTCGAACCAGAACATCTCCCCGTCGCCGCTGTTGACGTGGTCGTGCCAGTTCATCGACGGCGTGAGCACCAGGTCGCCGGGGTGCATGTCGCAGGCGTCGCCGTCGACGGTCGTGTAGACGCCCTCGCCCTCCAGCACGAACCGGATGGCGCCCGGCGAGTGGCGGTGGGCGGGCGCGGTCTCGCGCGGGCCCAGGCACTGCAGCGCCCCCCACAGCGTGCCGACGGCGTAGGGCAGGCCGCCGAGCCCGGGATTGCGCAGGCTGAGCACGCGCCGCTCGCCACCGCGCTCCACCGGCACGAGCCGGATCGCGCGGCGGGCGAGTGGCTTCATCGTGGCGTGCGACCACAGCCACGGCACGGACCGCGGCCGTGGGATCGGGGTCAGCAGCTGTTCGGTGATCGTCCAGAGCGGCTGGAGGTCGACGGCGTCGAGGTCGCGGTAGAGCTCCTCCAGCTCGGTCTCGACGTGAGTGGTCGGTGCTTCTGTCGTCATCGCGCTCCCTCCCTCTCGAGCGGTGGCGTGCCGATCCCGAACGCGGGCCCGAGGAACCTAACCCCGGTGGTGCGCAGAGCGCTATTGCTCGGCGATGAAGTTCCGCTATACCAAATTCCCTTCGCCACGGCTGCGTGCGCTCGCTCGGATGAGCCGCAGCACACCGCCGTTAGGAAGCCGTCAAGGTGCCTGCAAACCCCCGATCGGGGGTCGCATCCTTGCGGCCGCCACGACCAACGGGGCCGTGGCGGAGGAGGACCTTCAATGGCCGACCTGGCCTACGCGCTGCTGCTCGTCGGCGGTTTCGCCGTGCTGCTTCTGATGGTGCGGGGGTTGCAGCGCCTGTGATCGTCGAGAACGTGATCGGCGGGCTGCTCGCGGCCGCGCTGATCGTCTACCTGGTCATCGCTCTCGTCCGACCGGAGCGCTTCTGATGTCCGTCACGACGGCCGGGCTGCTGCAGCTCGGCGTTCTCCTCGTGCTCCTCGCCGTGGTGTACGTCCCGTTGGGCAACTACCTCGCTGCCGTCTACACCAGCGGCGAGCACTGGCGGGTCGAGAAGGCCGTCTACCGGGTGGTCGGAGTGGACCCCGACGCCGAGCAGCGCTGGACCGGGTACGCCGCGGCACTGCTGGCGTTCTCGTTCCTGTCGATCGTGCTGCTCTACCTGCTGCAACGGCTGCAGGGGCTGCTCCCGCTCGGCCTGGGCCGCGGGGCCGTCGAGCCCGGCACCGCGTTCAACACGGCGGTGTCGTTCGTGACGAACACGAACTGGCAGTCCTACGTGCCCGAGACGGTCATGGGCCACCTCGTGCAGATGGCCGGCCTGACCGTGCAGAACTTCGTGTCGGCCGCGGTCGGCATGTCGGTGGCGGTGGCGCTGGTGCGCGGGTTCGTCCGCTCCTCGAGCGACCGGATCGGCAACTTCTGGGTCGACCTCGTCCGGGGAACCGTCCGCGTGCTGCTCCCCATCTCGATCGTCGCGGCGATCGTCCTGGTCGCGCTCGGCGTGACGATGAGCCTGCGGGCCGGGGTCGACGTCACCGGCGTGGACGGCAGCCAGAGCACGATCGCGCTCGCGCCGACCGCCTCGCAGGAGGCGATCAAGGAGCTGGGCACGAACGGCGGTGGGATCTTCAACGCCAACTCGGCGCACCCGTTCGAGAACCCGAACGGCATCTCGAACCTGCTGGAGATCTTCCTGCTGCTCGTGATCCCGGTGTGCCTCACCCGCGCGTTCGGCGTGATGGTGCGCGACACGCGCCAGGGCCATGTGCTGCTCGCGGTGATGGGCGTGCTCTGGGGCGGGCTGCTCGCCGTCGCCTGGTGGGCGGAGACCCACCCCAACGGCCCGGCCGCCCTGCTGGCGGGGGCGGCGACGGAGGGCAAGGAGGTCCGCTTCGGCGTCCCGTCGTCGGTGCTCTTCGCCGTCTCGACGACCGGCACGTCGACCGGCGCGGTCAACTCGCTGCACGACAGCTACACCGGCCTCGGGGGCGGGGTCGTGCTGCTGAACATGCTGCTCGGCGAGGTCGCGCCGGGCGGGGTCGGCGCAGGCCTGTACGGGATCCTCGTGCTCGCCGTCATCGCCGTGTTCCTCGCCGGGCTCATGGTCGGGCGCACGCCGGAGTACCTCGGCAAGAAGCTCGGCCGGGCGCAGGTGACGGCCGCCGCGATCGCGATCCTCGCGATGCCCACCGTCGTCCTGCTCGGCGCGGGAGCCGCGCTCGCCCAGCCGGGTGAGCTCGAGTCGGCGCTGGCCAACACCGGCGAGCACGGGCTGTCCGAGGTGCTCTACGCGTACGCCTCGGCGGGCAACAACAACGGCAGCGCCTTCGCCGGGCTCACGGTGACGAGCCCGTTCTTCCAGTCCACCCTCGGGCTCGCCATGCTGTTCGGCCGGTTCGTGCCGATCCTGGCGGTGCTCGCGCTGGCCGGCTCGCTCGCCGCGCAGAAGCGCGTCGAACCCGGCGCCGGGACGCTCCCCACCAACGGGCCGCTGTTCGGCGTGCTCGTCGGCGGCACGGTCGTCCTCGTCGCCGCCCTCACCTTCTTCCCTGCTCTGGCCCTCGGGCCCATCGCGGAGGCTCTGGCATGAGCACTGATCTCACCCGCCCCGCCGGCTCCGCAAGCTCCGCCGGCCACCATCCCCCGGGCACTCTCGACCGGCGCTCGATCGTCGAGCGCCGGGAGCTGCACGCGCAGCGCACCGGCCGCACGGTGACAGCGGGCGCGTTCTCCCCGCGCCAGCTCTGGCAGTCGCTGCCCGACGCCCTGCGCAAGCTCGACCCGCGGGCGCAGCTGCGCAACCCGGTGATGTTCGTCGTCTGGGTCGGCTCGGTGCTCGTCACCGGGCTCGCGATCGCGCACCCGACCGTGTTCGCCTGGCTGATCGCCGTCTGGCTGTGGCTCACCGTCGTGTTCGCCAACCTCGCGGAGGCCGTGGCCGAGGGCCGCGGCAAGGCGCAGGCCGAGAGCCTCCGCCGCACGCGCACCGAGACGGCCGCCCGCAGGCTGCTGCCGGACGGGACCGAGGAGCACGTGCCCGCCCCGACCCTGCGCGTCGGCGACCGGGTCGTCGTCGAGGCGGGCGAGGTCATCCCGGGCGACGGCGATGTGGTGGAGGGGATCGCCACTGTCGACGAGTCGGCGATCACCGGCGAGTCGGCCCCCGTGATCCGGGAGTCCGGCGGCGACCGGTCCTCGGTGACCGGTGGCACGACCGTGCTGTCCGACCGGATCGTCGTGCGGATCACCACCGCGCCGGGCGAGTCCTTCGTGGACCGCATGATCGCCCTGGTCGAGGGTGCGGAGCGGCAGAAGACTCCCAACGAGATCGCGCTGACGATCCTGCTGTCGACGTTGACGATCATCTTCCTGCTCGCGGTGGTCGCGCTGCAGCCGATGGCCCGCTACTCCGGTGCCGAGCAGTCGCTGATCGTGCTGACCGCGCTGCTGGTGTGCCTGATCCCGACCACGATCGGCGCGCTGCTGTCCGCGATCGGCATCGCCGGCATGGACCGGCTCGTCCAGCGCAACGTGCTGGCGACCTCGGGGCGTGCGGTGGAGGCCGCGGGGGACGTCGACACGCTGCTGCTGGACAAGACCGGCACGATCACCTTCGGCAACCGGAGGGCGACGGCGCTGCACCCGGCCCCGGGCATCGGCTCGGCGGAGCTCGCCGCGGCCGCCCGGCTGTCCAGCCTGGCCGACGAGACCCCCGAGGGCCGCAGCATCGTCGAGCTGTGCGCGAAGGAGCACGACCTGCCCCCGGAGGAGGACGCGGCCGGCGAGTTCGTCCCGTTCACCGCGCACACCCGGATGTCCGGGCTCGACCTGGACGGCCGCAGCGTCCGCAAGGGCGCGAGCTCGGCCGTCGCGCAGTGGACAACGGGACCGGGGACCGACGCCGCGTTGCCGCCCGAGGTCGGCGAGACCGTCGACCGGATCAGCGCCGACGGCGGCACGCCGCTCGTCGTCGCCGAGCGGGTGGGCGGCACGGCCCGGGTGCTCGGGGTCGTCCAGCTCTCCGACGTGGTCAAGCCGGGCATGCGCGAGCGGTTCGCGGAGATGCGGGCGATGGGCATCCGGACGGTGATGATCACCGGGGACAACCCGCTGACGGCACGCGCGATCGCGGAGGAGGCCGGGGTGGACGACCACCTCGCCGAGGCGACGCCCGAGGACAAGATGGGCCTGATCCGCAAGGAGCAGGAGGGCGGGCGCCTCGTCGCGATGACCGGCGACGGCACGAACGACGCTCCCGCGCTCGCCCAGGCCGACGTCGGTGTCGCGATGAACACCGGCACGGCAGCGGCGAAGGAAGCCGGGAACATGGTCGACCTCGACTCGGACCCGACGAAGCTCATCGACATCGTCGAGATCGGCAAGCAGCTGCTGATCACCCGGGGCGCGCTGACCACCTTCAGCATCGCCAACGACCTGGCGAAGTACTTCGCGATCCTGCCGGCGATGTTCGCGGTCATCTACCCGCAGCTCGACGCGCTGAACGTCATGCGGCTCGCCACGCCGCAGTCGGCGATCCTCTCGGCGGTCGTGTTCAACGCGCTGATCATCGTCGCGTTGATCCCGCTCGCCCTGCGCGGCGTGCGGTACCGCCCGTCGACCGCGGCCCAGCTGCTGCGGCGCAACCTCCTGATCTACGGCGTGGGCGGCGTGATCACCCCGTTCATCGGGATCTTCCTCGTCGACCTGCTCGTTCGACTCATCCCCGGGATCTGAAATGTTGACCATGCTCAGCCGCCAGATGGGCGCCGCGCTGCGGATGCTCCTCGTGGCGACCGTCGTACTCGGGTTGGTCTACCCGCTGGCCGTATGGGGCGTGGCACACGTGCCCGGCCTGGCGACGCAGGCGGAGGGCTCGATCATCGTTCGAGCCGACGGCACGCCCGTCGGGTCGACGCTGATCGGGATCGACCCCGTGGCCGCGGACCCGGCGAACGACCCGTACTTCCACACCCGGCCATCGGCGTCCGCGGAGGACGTGCTCGGCCCCGGCGACCCCTCCACGTCGGGTGGGTCGAACAGGGGTGGCTTCGACGATGATCTCCTCGCTGCCGTCGAGCAGCGCCGCGAGGCGATCGCGCAGCGCGAGGGCGTCGACCCCGACCAGGTGCCGGCCGACGCCGTCACGGCCTCGGCGTCCGGCGTCGACCCGCACATCTCTCCGGAGTACGCGGAGCTGCAGGTGCCTCGGGTGGCCCGCGTGACGGGCCTCGGCGAGGAGGAGCTGCGGCAGCTGGTCGCAGCGAGCACGCAGCACGCCGTGCTGGGGATCTTCGGTGCCGACGGCGTGAACGTGACGGAGCTGAACCTCGCCATCGCGGGGTAGAGCGGAAGATTGCGGCATGGGCAAGCGTGGCGAGCTGAGGATCTACCTCGGCGCGGCGCCCGGCGTGGGCAAGACCTACGCCATGCTCGGCGAGGCCCGGCGGCGCAGGGACCGCGGCACCGACGTGGTCGTGGGTCTCGTCGAGACCCACGGCCGCAGCAAGACCACCGCCCTGCTCGACGGGCTCGAGGTCGTCCCCCGGCGCGAGCTCGCCCACCGGGGGGTGACCCTCACCGAGCTCGACGTCGACGCCGTCCTCGCCCGCAAGCCGCAGGTCGTGCTGATCGACGAGCTCGCCCACACGAACGCCCCCGGCTCGCGCAACACCAAGCGCTGGCAGGACGTCGAGGAGCTGCTCGACGCCGGGATCACCGTGCTGACCACGCTCAACGTGCAGCACCTCGAGTCGCTGAACGACGTCATCGAGAAGATCACCGGCAGCCGGCAGCAGGAGACGGTGCCCGACGAGGTGGTGCGCAAGGCCGGGCAGGTCGAGCTCGTCGACATCACGCCGGAAGCGCTGCGGCGGCGCCTCGCCCACGGCAACGTGTACGCGCCGGAGAAGGTCGACGCGGCCATGGCGAACTACTTCCAGCCGCGCAACCTCACCGCGCTGCGGGAGCTGGCGCTGCTGTGGGTGGCCGACCAGGTCGAGGTGGCGTTGCAGCGCCATCGCGCCGACCAGCAGACCAGCGACATCTGGGAGACCCGCGAGCGCGTCGTCGTGGCACTGACCGGAGGCCGGGAGAGCGAGACGGTGCTGCGCCGGGCGGCGCGCATCGCGAAACGGTCCGGCTCCGCGGAGCTGTTCGCGCTGCACGTGCTGCGGGGTGACGGGCTCGCCGGGGCCACGGCCGCGGCGCTGGCCAAGCTGCGGCGGCTCGCCGAGGACGTCGGTGCCTCGTTCCACACGGTCGTCGGCGACGACGTCCCGGACGCCCTGCTCGACTTCGCCCGCGGCGTGGACGCCACCCAGCTCGTGATCGGCACCTCGCGGCGATCCCGCTTCGCCCGTGCCGTGGACGAGGGCATCGGTTCCCGGGTGGTGCAGGACTCCGGGCCCATCGACGTGCACATGGTCACCCATGCCGAGGCGGGGCGCGGGTTGCGGTTGCCGCGCCGGCTCAGCGCGGTGCCGGTCACGCGCCGGGCCGTCGGCTGGGCGCTGGGCATCGTCCTGCCGGTGCTCGCCACGGTGCTCGGGGTGCTCGGCCGCGACCTCTTCGACCTCTCCACCGACGTCGTGCTGTTCTTCCTCGCCACGGTCGTCGTCGCGCTGGTCGGCGGGCTCGGCCCCGCCCTCCTCGCGGCTCTCGCCGGCGCGACCCTGCTCAACTTCTTCCTGACGCCGCCGCTCTACACGTTGACGATCGGCGAGCGCGAGAACGTGATCATGCTCGTGGCGATGGTGCTCACCGCGGTGCTCGTCGCCCTCGTCGTCGACCGCGCCGCCCGGCGGGCGCAGCAGGCCGCGGTCGCCGGGGCGGAAGCGGCGCTGCTGGCGTCGTTCTCGCGGACCGTGCTCACGCGGCCCGAGCCGCTCCCGCGGCTGCTCGAGCGCGTGCGCGAGGCGTTCGGGATGACCACCGTGGCGATACTGGAACGCCTCGACGACCAGTGGGTGATCTCCGCATGCTCCGGGCCGCCCGACTGCGGGAAGCCCGAGCAGGCCGACGTCGACGTCGCGGTCGAGCCGGACGTGCACCTCGTCGCGCGCGGGCGCACGCTGCCCGCCGCGGACCGGCGGTTGCTCGAGGCCGTCGCGGGCCAGGCGCTCATCGCCCTGCGCAACCGGCAGATCGCCGACCAGGCCGCAGAGGCGCGCAGGCGGGCCGACGCGGTCGAGCTGCGCAGCGCGTTGCTCTCGGCGGTCGGGCACGACCTGCGCACGCCGCTGACCTCGATCAAGGCGGCGGCGGGGAGCCTGCGCGCCGGCGACATCCACCTCTCGGGAGCGGACCGCAGGGAGCTGGCCGCAACCATCGAGGAGTCGGCGGACCGGCTCACCGGCCTGGTCAACAACCTGCTCGACTCCTCCCGCATCGCCACCGGCGGCGTGACCCCCGACCTGCGGCCCGTCGGCTACGACGAGGTCGCCGTGCTCGCCTTGCGCGGCCTGGACGGCGCGGGCCGGGTCGAGCTGGAGATCGACGAGCACCTCCCCGAGGTCCTCGCCGATCCCGGGCTGCTCGAACGCGTCGTCGCGAACGTCGTCGACAACGCGCTGCGCCACGGGAAGGGCGCTCCGGTCGTCCTGCGGGCCAGCGCCCACGCCGACCACGTCGAGCTGCGCGTCGTCGACTCCGGGCCGGGAGTGTCCGTCGCGGACTCCGAGAAGCTCTTCGCCCCGTTCCAGCGCCTCGGCGACCGCGACCACAACGGTCTGGGGCTCGGCCTGAGCGTCGCGCGGGGCTTCACCGAGGCGATGGGCGGCACGCTCACCGCGGAGGACACGCCCGGCGGCGGGCTCACCGTCGTGGTCAGCCTGCCGGCGGCGGTGGCGTCGTGACGGCCGTGCTGGTCGTCGACGACGACACCCAGCTGCTGCGCGCCCTGCGGATCCACCTCTCCGCGCGGGGCTACGAGGTGCACACCGCCGTCACCGGTAAGGGCGCGGTGCGCGCGGCCGAGGAGCACGAGATCGACGTGGTCGTGCTCGACCTCGGGCTCCCCGACCTCGACGGCACCGAGGTGATAACCGCGCTGCGCGCGTCCACGACCGTGCCGATCATCGTGCTGTCCGCGCGCGCCGACTCCGGCGACAAGGTCCGCGCGCTCGACCGCGGCGCGGACGACTACGTGACCAAGCCGTTCGGCGTCGACGAGCTCATGGCGCGGCTGCGCGCCGCCGTCCGCCGCGCGGCCACCGTTCCCGAGAACGGTCCGATCGACGCTGGCGAGCTCACCATCGACCTCGCCGCGAAGCTCGTCCGCCGGTCCGGGGAGGAGGTGCACCTCACGCCGACCGAGTGGAGCCTCCTCGACCTGCTGGTCCGCAACCGGGGCAGGCTCGTCGGCCGCAAGCAGCTGCTGCGGGAGGTCTGGGGGCCGGTGGAGCGGAAGGAGACCAGCTACCTGCGCGTGTACATGGCGCAGCTGCGGCGCAAGCTGGAACGGGATCCGGCCCACCCGGAACACCTCATCACTGAGGCGGGGATGGGCTACCGGTTCCGCGCATGACGTCGTCCGGGATCCGGAGCCGCGTGAGCACCGCCCGGTGATCGCTCCCGGCGATCTCCCGCACCTCGAAGGTCTCGGCGACGATCGGGTCGGTGGCGAGCACGTGGTCGATCTGCGGACCCAGCCAAGCCGGCAGCCATGTCGGCCACGTCGGGACGAGGCCCTGGCCCCGCTGGGCCGCCGCGTCCCCGCACCCGGCCATCGCGGAGCGGAACACCGAGTGGTCCAGCGTGGCGTTGAAGTCCCCGGCGATGATCGCAGGCCGGGGATCGGCGCACCACTGGGACACCAGGCTCACGTCGGACCGCCACTGCGGCACGTCGCCGCGGCGCGGGGCGAGGGTGTGGAACGCGACGAACCTGACGTCGCCGAGCCCGCCGCCCTCCAGCTCGACGCGCGGGAACGGGGTCGCGACCCAGGTGCTGCTGCGCACGTCGCCGAGGTGGTCGGCGACGACCGCGGTGACGCCGCCGAGATCCCCCTCGGGCTCCCCGACCGCGGTGATCAGGTGATAGCCCAGCGGCTCGACCAGCGGGGCCAGCTCGGAGCGGAACGCCGCGCCGGCCTCCACGAGGGACACCAGGTCCGGGCGCTCGTCGCGGATCAGGGCGGCGACCTCGGCCACGTCCGCGCCGCCGCTGTAGGTGTTGAAGGCGGCCACGGTCAGCGTGTGCCCGCCCGCCGGGACCGGCGTCGCGACCGTGCGTGGGGCCACCAGGCCGCCCGCGACCAGCAGCACGACCGCGACCCCGCAAGCGGCGATCACGGCACCGCGCACCCAGCGCGCGATGACCAGCAGGAACGGCACGAGGATCGCGAGCCCGACGAGCAGGTACGGGCGGAGCGCGACGAGCTGTGCGAGCGGCGTGACCACGTCGAGCCCGACGAGGTCGGGCAGCGTCAGGAGGGCCACGCCGACGATGAACGGCAACGCCCACCAACGGGATCCCAGCCGGTGATGCGGCCGTGCGTTCGTCACACCCGCGATCTTCCCCGGCCCACCTGAGTGACGGCTGAGGGACGGCGGGGGAGCACGATCGGGACGACCGTGGCCAGAAGCACGGCCGGGAGCAGGAAGCCGATCATCGGGTCGGCGTGGTAGATCGGCGTGAACGCCACGGGGCTCAGCGCGCCGCCGCCGAACCGGAGGGCCTGCACAAGCGACACCGCCCCACCAGCGCCCCGCCCCGCGCCGAGCACGAGCGCGTTGACCGCGACGAGCACGAGCTGGGTGGCCACCCCACCCACCGCCCAGGCGAGCGCGACCATCCAGAGCGCGGGGAGCGCCCCGACGGCCGCGATGGCGAGCGCGCCCAGCCCGGCCCCGGCGAGCACGCTGCCGCGCGTTCCGGTCCGGTCGACCGCACCGCCCACGAGCCGGGCGGTGAGGATCCCGGCCACACCTGCCGCGGTGAGCACCAGCCCGCGCGGTCCGGCGCCGGCGTGGAAGTGCTCGTCGAGCCTCAGCGCGACGAGGAAGCCCAGGCCCATCAGGCAGCCCCAGCCGACGGCGGCGGCCAGCCCGGCGCGCAGCACGGCGGGCCGTAGCGCCGCCCGTATCCCGGGCGGCTCGCCGCCTGCCGTCGGGTCGGCCGGGATCCCGATCAGGGCGAGGGCGACCGTCACCACCGCGACGCCGGCGAACGCGAGCCGCCAGTCGGCCTCGGCGACGAGCCCGCCGACCAACGGCGCCGACGTCGACCCGGCGGCCTGCATGGCCGCGAACCAGCCCAGCGCGCGGCCGAGTCGGTCGCCGGGCACCGTGGCGGCGAGCACCGCCATCAGCAGCGGCGTGGTGAACGCGTTCGCGGCGCCCAGCACGGCGGTGGCGGCGAGGAAGAGCGGAAGCGTCGGCGCGAGCACGCAGGCCAGCGCCGCGAGCGCGTACACCCCGTACGCGGTGACGACCGTGCGCCGCCTGCCCCAGCGCTCGCCGAGCGTGCCGGAGACGACCATGACGGCCGCGAACGGAAGCATGTAGGCGGTGACCGCCAGGGCGGCGGTCCCTGCCGGCACCCCGAACGAGGCGCCGAGCTCGGGCAGCATCGCGACCGTGAGCCCGCCACCGAACGGCCCGAGGAACGCCCCGGCGTGGAGCCCGCCGCGGGTGATGCTGTTCATGGTCGTCGGCTACCCGGCCGGTTTGCGGCGGAAAAGACTGACCGGAGCGTCGGTGATACGTTCCCCGTCTCATGGAGCTCAGGCACCTGCGGTCGTTCCTCGCTGTCGCCGACGAGCTGCACTTCAGCCGCGCCGCCCGCCGCCTCCACATGGCGCAGTCGCCGCTCAGCCAGCAGATCCAGCGGCTGGAGCGCGAGATCGGGGTGCCGCTCTTCCGACGCAACCGGCGCAAGGTCGAGCTCACCGACGCCGGGCTGGCCATGCTCGACCACGCCCGCCGCGCGATCGACCACGCCGAGCAGGCCGCCGGCGCCGCGCGGGCGGCCGGCACGGGCCGCGCAGGCCGCCTCGGCATCGGGTTCCTGGCCACCGCCGCCCTCGCCCTGCTCCCCGCCGTCCTGCCGACGTTCCGGCGCGCCGCGCCCGACGCCGAACTCCGGCTGACCGAGGCGGGCAGCCAGGACCTGCTGCGGGCCCTCCACCGCGGCGAGCTCGACGTCGCCTTCACCCGCCCGCCGGCACCGACCGCCGAACTCACCGCCGCTGTGGTGTGGCGCGAACCGGTGATCGCCGTCCTGCCTGCGGGCCACCCGCTCTGCGCCGCACCCGACGTGCGCCTCGCCGACCTGCACGGCGAGGACTTCGTGACGTTCCCGCGCTGGTCGGCGCCCGAGTTCTACGACCACCTCGTCGCCGCGTGCCACGCAGCGGGCTTCGCCCCGCGCATCGTCCAGGAGGCGCTCGCCATGCCGACCGTCGTCGGGCTCGTGGCCGCCGGCCTGGGCGTCGCCCTCGTGCCCGCCGGCATGCGCCACCTCGCGCTCCCCGGCGTCGCCCACCGACAGCTGCGGGGCGACCCGGCGCACGCCGAGATCGCGATGGTCCACCTTGCGGGCAACGACCGCCCCCTGCTCAGCGCCTTCACGGCAACGGTCCGCGCGACCCTCGGCGGTTGACCCGGCGGGTCACGTGGCGGCGGCGCGGTGCGTCTCGGTGAGCTCCCGGTAGACGGCCGCGTTGGCGCGGTTGTGCTCGACCTCGTCGTCGGTGAGCTCGCGGCGCACCTTGCCGGGCACACCGGCCACCAGGGACCGCGGTGGGATCACCGCGCCCACCGGGACCAGCGCGTTCGCCGCCACCAGTGATCCGGCCCCGATGACCGCGCCGTTGAGGACGGTGGCGTTCATGCCGATCAGGCAGCCGTCCTCGACGGTGCAGCCGTGCAGCACCGCCCCGTGACCGACGCTGACGTCGTCGCCGATCCGGGCCGGGAAACCCGGGTCGGCGTGCAGCACGGCGCCGTCCTGGATGTTGCTGCCGGCTCCGACGCTCACCGACTCCAGGTCGGCGCGCAGGACGGCGCTGTAGAAGATTCCGACGCCGGCCCCGATGGTCACGTCGCCGGCGACGGTCGCGGTGTCCGCGACCCAGGCCGACCGGTCGACGTCGGGCACGCGGTCTCCGAGTGGGATCAGGCGCATCCCGTGATGATCCATCAGGAGGGGGCGGGGCGCGATGAGGGACCTCGAGCGGTTAGGATGAACATCTGTTCATTCAAAGTGGGGTGACGTGCCCAGAAGCAGCGAGCAGTACGAGGCCATGCGGGCCGCCACCCAGGAGAAGGTGCAGGCCGCGGCGATCACGCTCTTCGCGCGCCACGGCTTCGCCGCCACCAACATGCGCGACATCGCGCGCGAGGCGGGCATCAGCACCGGCCTGATCTACCGCCACTACGCCACGAAGGACGAGCTGTTCGCGGCGCTCGCCGCCCAGGCCACCGACGGCCTGCGCGGGGTCGCCGAGCTGTTCCGGAGCGAGGGGTCGCCCGCCGCGCTGCTCGGGGGGTTCGCGAGGGAGTTCGTCGACGACATCGCGCGCGTGCAGGGGTCCGCCGAGTTCATGCTGATCATGAACCAGGCATTCGTGTCGCGGCGGCGGTCGGCGCAGATCGACGCGCTGCTCGACCAGCACCTCGCGCTCGTCGACGCCACCGTCGCGCTGATCCGCCGGGGGCAGCAGCTCGGCGAGTTCCGGCCCGGCGACGCCACCGAGCTCGCGACGTGCTGGTTCGCGGCCGTGAGCGGGCTGGCGACGTTGAAGGCGGCCCTCGGCGACCGGTTCGCCGCACCCCACCCGTCGACGCTCACCGGATTCCTGACGAGGGAGCACAGATGATCGAGATCGTTCCGGCCCGCGAGCTGGGTGAGGGCTACCGGCGGCCGATCACGGAGGTGTTCGTCGACGCCTTCGGCCGGGACTTCGCCTACTTCTCCGACGATCCCCGAAGGCTGGCCGACGCGTTCGAGCACATGCTCGTGCTCGACGTGTTCCACGTCGCCCTGCTCGACGGCGAGCCGGCCGGGATCGCGGCCTGCACGGACGGGCGGCAGCTGAGCCTCGTGCCGCAGGGCAGGCACCTGCGCCGGCACCTCGGGCTGGTCAAGGGGACGATCGGCGCCATCGCGCTGAAGCGCGAGTTCTCCGGGGGCGTGCCCGACATCGCCGACGGGGCGGCGTCGATCGAGGTCGTCGGCACTGCCTCGCGGTTCCAGGGCAAGGGCGTGGCCACGGCGCTCATCACGCACTTCCTCGCACTGCCGCAGTACCGGGAGTACGTCCTGGAGACCGTCTCGGACATCAACACGCCCGCGCTGAACCTTTACCGGAAGCTCGGGTTCGTCGAGTACAAGCGGGTGCGGGTGCGGCACACGAAGCTGTCGGGGATCAGCTACTACGTCTCGTTGAAGCTCACCCAGGACTGACGACCGTCATCACCACGATCAGCACCGCGAGCGAGGCATCGAGCAGGAGGCAGAACTCGGCGAGGGAGCGGGACACCACGCGGTCGGCGCGGTAGTGGTGGAGATCCCAGGCCGAGTGCGCGAGCAGGCCGGCCGCCACGAGGTAGGCGCCCAGGTCGGTGTCGACGAACAGGGCGAGCGCGGCGACCGCCCCGAAGCCGAGCAGCGCGACCGTCTGCAGCGGCAGCCCGTAGCCGGGACGGACGACGCCGCGCAGCAGGCCGTAGAGCCCCAGCGCCAACCCGCAGCCAAGGACGATCAGCGTCGCGTCGACGTCGAGGACCTTCCCGATGGTGATGACGACGACGGAGCCGAAGAACAGCGGCCACGCCGCACGCGGCTTCTGCAGCGCCGCGCAGCCGATGTAGACCGTCGCGGCCGCGGCGAGAACGGGCGCCTGGTCGACGCCGCTCGCCATGCCGATGGAGACGAGCGCGGCGAAGGCGATTCCGGCCAGCGCCGGCCAGCGGCGGCGTGCCGCGTCGGTGACTGCGGGAGGCGTCATGGGAACACCGTCTTCCCACCCGCCGACCCCCGCCAGAGGCTGTCTGAAACTCGGCGATACCGGTCCGGGTTCAGAGGTTCGCCATGGCGCGCAGCGGGGCCTCGACGGCGTCGGCGACGAACCGAAGGAAGCCGCCCGCGACCCCGCCGTCGCAGACGCGGTGGTCGAAGACCAGCGACAGCTGCGTGATCTGCCGCGGCACCACCTCGCCGTCGACGACCCACGGCCGCGGGTGGATCCGCCCGATGCCGAGGATGGCCGCCTCCGGGTGGTTGATGATCGCCGCGCTGCCGTCGACGCCGAACACGCCGTAGTTGTTCAGCGTGAACGAGCCGGAGCTCAGCTCGGCCGCGGTGGCCGTGCCCTCGCGCGCGGCCGCGGTGAGCCGGCGGATCTCGGCGTCCAGCGCGCGGATGCTCAGCCGGTCGGCGCCCCGGACGGCCGGCACGACGAGCCCGCGCTCGGTCTGCGCCGCGATCCCGAGGTTGACCCCGTCGAGGTGGACCACCTCCTCCCGCTCGACGTCCACCCGCGAGTTCAGGGCCGGGAACTCGCGCAGACCCGCCACGACGAACCGGGCCAGCAGCGCGAGGAGCGCGGGCTTCCACACCCCGTCGCGCATGTCCTCCCGCAGCGCGAGCAGGGCGGTGGCGTCGACGTCGACCCAGGTGGTGGCCTCCGGGATCTCCGCGCGGCTGCGGGCCAGGATGCGCGCGATCTCGCCCCGCACGCCGGTGAGCGGTACGCGCGTGAGCACCGGCAGCCCGGTCCGGCGGTCGACGGGGTCGGCGTCCGGTGCCTTGCGGGCCGCGATCGCCCGCTCGACGTCGGCGCGGGTGATCAGGCCGTCGCGCCCGGTGCCCACCAGCGTCGTCGTGTCGAGACCCGCCTGCCGCGCCAGCTGCCGCACGATCGGCGAGACGATCTTGGGACGGGGAGGTTCAGGAAAGCCACATTCAGGGCTTTGCAGGCCCTGAACGTGGCTTTCCTGAATTTCCTGCGCCGCGGGCGCCTGCCGGTGATGGCGCCTCCTGCGGGATGGCTCGCTGGTGCCGTAGCCGACGAGCACGTTGCCCGACCCCGCGCGCTCCTGCTCCAGCGGCGTCACGGTGATCAGCGGTGCCCCCACCCGGATCGTCGAGCCCTCCGTGCCGTGCAGCTCCGCCACGATCCCGGCGAACGGGGAGGGCACCTCCACCGTCGCCTTGGCGGTCTCGACCTCGGCCACCGGTGCGTCGACGGCGACCGCGTCGCCGGGCCGGACCAGCCATTTCACCAGCTCGGCCTCGGTAAGCCCTTCCCCGAGGTCGGGGAGCGTGAAGACGGTCACGCCTCCTCCCACTGCAGGTCGTCGACGGCGTCGAGGATCCGGTCCACCCCGGGCAGGTGGTGCTGCTCCAGCTTCGGTGGGGGATAGGGCACGTCGAACCCGGTGACCCGGCGGACGGGCGCTTCCAGGTAGTGGAAGCAGCGTTCGGACACCCGCGCCGCGATCTCGGACGCGACGGAGGCGAAGCCCGGCGCCTCGGCGACCACGACCGCACGCCCGGTCCGCCGCACGGCAGCGGTGACGGTCTCGTCGTCGAACGGGACGATCGAGCGGAGGTCGACCACGGCGAGATCGCGCCCCTCGGCGGCCCCGTGCTCGGCGGCCGCGAGCGCGACCGGGACCGACGGGCCGTAGGCGATCAGCGTGGCGTCCCGGCCCTCCCTGCGGACCACCGACCTGCCGATCGGCGGTACCGGCCCGGCGTCGAGCTCCTCGCGCGTGAAGTACTGGCGCTTCGGCTCCAGGAACACGACCGGGTCCGGGTGCTCGATCGCGGCCCGCAGCAGCCCGTACGCATCGGTGTTGGTGGCCGGGGTGACCACGAGCAGGCCCGGGGTGTGCGCGTAGTACGCCTCGGAGCTGTCGCAGTGGTGCTCGACGCCGCCGATCCCGCCGCCGTACGGGACGCGGATGACCATCGGCAGCCGCACGCGCCCGCGCGTCCGGTTCCCGAGCTTGGCCACGTGGCTGACGATCTGCTCGAACGCCGGGTAGGCGAACGCGTCGAACTGCATCTCGACGACGGGCCGCATCCCGTTCATCGCCATCCCGACGGCCATGCCGACGATGCCCGACTCGGCGAGCGGCGTGTCGAAACAGCGCTGCTCGCCGAAGGCGGCGGTCAGCCCGTCGGTGACCCGGAAGACGCCGCCGAGCGGGCCGACGTCCTCGCCGAAGACCACCACCGAGTCGTCGGCGGCCATCGCGTCGTGCAGTGCCCGGTTGAGGGCCTGGATCATCGTCGGCTTCTCGGTCACGCCTGCACCTCGTTCAGCTCGGCCGCGAGCAGCGCCGCCTGCTCGCGCAGCTGCGGCGTCGGCGTCGAGTACACGTGGGCGAACAGCTCCGCCGGGTCGGGTGCGCTCTCCCGCCCCATCCCCGCGCGGACGTGGGCGGCCATCTCCTCGGCGGCCGCGGCGAGCTCGGCCTCCCGTTCCGGGGTCAGCACGCCGGTGGCGACGAGGTGCGCTCTCATGCGCAGCAGCGGATCGCGCGGGCGCCACTCATCGACCTCGGCCTCGGTGCGGTAGCGGCTGGGGTCGTCGGCGTTGGTGTGCGCCTGGATCCGGTAGGTGTCGGCCTCCACCAGCGTGGGGCCCTCCCCGCGGCGGGCCCGGGCGACGGCCTCGGTGAGCACCACGATGAGCGCCGCGAGGTCGTTGCCGTCCACCCGCACGGCCGGCACGCCGTAGCCGACTCCCTTCGCGGCGAGCGACTCCGCCGCCGACTGCCGCGCGAGCGGCACGGAGATCGCGTACTTGTTGTTCTGCACCAGGAACACGACGGGCGAGGCGAACACGGCGGCGAAGTTGAGTGCCTCGTGGAAGTCGCCCTCGCTGGTCGCGCCGTCCCCGCAGAGCGCCATGACCACCGTGTCCTCGCCCTTGAGCCGGGCCGCGTGCCCCACCCCGACGGCGTGCGGCAGCTGCGTGGCGAGCGGCGTGGCCTGCGGCGCCACGCGCGTGGCCACCGGGTCGTAGCCGCAGTGCCAGTCGCCGCCCAGCATCACGAGGACGTCGAGCGGATCCACGCCGCGGGCCGCGATCGCGGCGACGTCGCGGTAGGTGGGGAAGAGCCAGTCGGTCTCCGCCAGCACGGCGGCCGCGGCCACCTGGCACGCCTCCTGGCCGTGCGAGGACGGGTACACCGCGAGCCGGCCCTGCCGCACGAGCGCACCCGCCTGGTCGTTGAGCCTGCGGGCGAACACGAGCCCCCGGTACCCCTCGAGGAGCACCTCCGGAGCCGGCAGCGGCGGGTCGTCCGCGACGACGGCGCCCGTCTCGTCGATCAGCCGCATCGGCTCGGTCACCTCGGCACCTCCCCGGCAGACATTCGGATCAAAGTGTCCGGCGCAGCGGCTACAGATCACCAGTTGAGAGGGGGAAGTCGAGACGGAATGTCGATATGGTCGGCCATCGTGAGCCGATCAACCGAGATCGGCCCTCCTGGACGGGGATGGCGAGACAGGTGGCCGTGCAGCTCGACGACATCGACCGCCGCATCATCGACGCGCTCCGCCGCGACGGCAGGCTCTCGGTACGCGCGCTCGCCGAGCAGGTGAGCATCTCCCGCGCGAACGCCTACACCCGCCTCGAGCGGCTGACCTCGTCCGGCGCGATCACCGGCTTCACCGCCACCGTCGACCCGGCCGCGATCGGCCTGGGCACCTCCGCCTACGTCACGCTCACCGTGCGGCAGAACTCGTGGCGCGAGCTCAAGGCCCGCCTGCAGGCCATCCCCGAGGTGCGCCACATGGCGCTGGTCGGTGGCGAGTTCGATGTGATCCTGCTGGTCAGGGCGGCCGACAACGCCGCCCTGCGCGAGGTGGTGCTGAACGAGCTGCAGGCCATCCCCGAGGTGATCGCCACCCGCACCTCGCTGGTGTTCGAGGACGTCGAGAACATGGGCGGCACCGCCCGCTGACCCGCCCGACGCGACGTACGCCCGGCCGACGGCGGATCATTCGCGTCGGGTCGCCACGCCGCGGGCGGCCCGATCCGGCAATACGCTCGAGCTGCCGCTTCATCACCAATACGGCGCCCACTCGGCCGATGTTCGTGCGGTCGACCGGGGATTTCCTCCACGGTGGGGCGGTAGGCCGCGTTCCGCGGAACGCTCGAGGCGGTCCCGGGGACAGAGGTTGCGCGGGCATCCGTCCCCGGCTTGAGGGCACGCCGGTTGTCGACGAGACCGCTCTTGCTGGGTGCCTGCGCGACTATCTTGTGGTCCCGTTCCTGTCTTTCCGGGTGGCTGTCGGAGCCGTTTGGTGCGTTCCGCGGAACGCTCACGCCGCCGTGCGGATCCGGCGGGGGAGTAGGGCGTCCAGGATGGGTTCCGGGTCGAGGCGGTCGCCGTACCAATCCGGGGTGAGGGTGGTGTGGTCGATCTGTAGCCGGGCGCGGGTGTGCATTTCGATGAGGCTTTCGGTGTTGCCGGTCAACGGCGTTGGGATGGCCGGGATCGGGGTGCCATCGGGTCGGCGGAACTCCCATCGACCGGCCGGTCGGTGGATGCGGTAGCCGTGGTCGTGGATGAGGCGGTGGTGGAAGGAGCAGATCAGGATCAGGTTGTCGATGTCGGTGCGGCCGCCGGACCACCAGGGGATGACGTGGTGGGCGTGCAGGTGCCGGGTGTGGGTGCAGCCGGGGAACTGACACCCGTCCCCGTCCCGCACGGTGAGGGCGGCGATCTGGGCGGGGGTGGCCAGGCGCCGGTTGCGCCCCAGATACATGCGGTTGCTGGTCCGGTCGTTGAGCAGCACCTGCACCCGGGCATCACAGGCCAGCCGCTCCGCCGTCGAGTAGGCGACCTCGGGCCCGTCGTCGAGGCGGGCGGTGCCGGTGGTGGCGTCGAGGTGCACGATCACCTGCGCCTTCCCGCGCTCGACCACCGGCCCGGAGCCCTCGTCGGAGTGGGTGTGGCCGTTGACCAGGGTGAGCAGGGCATCGGCGCGGCGGGCGGCCACCCGGTCGGCGGCCGGCCCGGGTTCCTGTTCTCGGGCGCGTGCCTCCAGATCGTCGGGTGCGGGCGGCACCGGATGGTTGATCGGGGTGCGCGGCGGCACCTGGGCTTCGATCGCCGCGACCAGGGCCGCGCCGTCGTCGGGGGTGAGGCGGGCGCGCAGGACCAGTGATCCGTCCTCGTCCCACTGCCAGGTCAGCGACCGCCGCACGGCGTGGTCGGCGGGTGGGATGTGGCGGCGCCGCACCGCCCGGACCACGGTCTCCACGTGGCTGGCCGTGCCGTGCCGCGCCAGGTTGCGCAGCACCTGCTCGGCGGTGTCCGGGTCGGCCACCGTGGTGTGCCGCAGGCCGGAGGTGCCGGCGGCGATCTCGGCCGCGAGCCGGGTCAAGGTTCCGGTGTCGGACCCGGCGATCCGGGTGATCGCCCGAACTTTCGAGTAGGAGAGCTGCCCGGCGGCGAACGCCTCCCGGATGCGCGGCAGGTTGCGCAGGGCGTGCGCCACCCGCAGACGTTCGGTGGCGGTGCGCAGGTTCATCCCGGCCCGCCAGGACAACCAGTGCGCACAGGAGTGGATCCCGTCGCCGGCCCAGCCGTCGCGTTGGTCGAACTCGGCCAGCAGTTGTAGGAATCGGCATTCGGCAGCGGCGATGTGCCCGGCCAAGCCCAACAGCTCCGATTCGAGGTCGTCGGTTGTCATTGCCGACAGTTGGGTGGGCAGCGAAATGATCGACACGACAAACCTCCCGAAGCGCCCTGAGTCAATGTTCGACCCGAAGGATGGCAGTCGGGTCTGACAATTTCTGCGTTCCGCGGAACGCGGGGACGCGGGGACAGGAGAAGGCGCGGGATGAAGGCAGGCACTTGTTTCGTCGTGAACCTGCGGGGATGGGTCGGGACCACAGGATAGTTGCGTAAGCACCCGGCGGTGACGGTCTCGTCGAGAACCGCCGTGCCCTCAAGCCGGGGACGGCCGCCCACGCAACCACGCTATTCGGTAGTGATCCCAACCCAGCCATCCTCCCCACGCAGGAGGCACGCCGGGAATGGGGTGACAGCGCCCGAGGCGCAGCTGAGGTCGATCACAACGGCCGCCCGAGGCGACCAGGCTCGCCCCACGCGAGGTGCGTTCCGCGGAACGCGCGGAGGGTTCCGGGCATTTCGAGGGGAGGAACGGGACCACACGGCCGGAACGGCTCGCTCGGGAGGCGGTAGGCGAACAGCCACCTACGGCAGCGTGCGTGGATCGTCGGAGAACCGTGCGCGGCGACGCCGAGGCTGGGCGCATGACCACGAACGAGAAGCCCGTGACCGTGATCGGTCTCGGACCCATGGGGCAGGCGATGGTGCGCAAGTTCCTCGCTGCCGGGCATCCCACGACCGTCTGGAACCGCACCCCGAGCCGCGCGGACGCGCTCGTCGAGGAAGGGGCCGTGCGCGCGGCGTCGCCTGCCGAGGCGGTGGCGGCGAGCGAGCTGGTCGTCCTCTCCCTCACCGACTACCAGGCGATGTACGACATCCTCGGCCGGTCCGAGGATGCGCTGGCCGGCCGCGTCGTCGCCAACCTCAGCTCGGACAGCCCGGAGAAGACCAGGGAGGCCGCCGCGTGGCTGGCCGAGCGCGGGGCGCAGCTGCTCGCGGGCGGCGTGATGGTGCCCCCTCCGATGGTGGGGGAGGAGGGGGCCTACGTCTTCTACAGCGGCCCCCGCGAGGCGCTCGACGCCCACGAACCCACGCTGCGCGTGCTGGGCAGGCCCGACTACCGGGGCACCGACCCGGCGCTGGCCCAGCTGTTCTACCAGTCCCTGCTGGCCGTGTTCCTGACCGCGCTGGCGGCGGAGCTGCAAGCGGCCGCGCTAGTGGGATCGGCAGGCGTGAGCGCGAAGGAGCTGGCGCCGTACGTGCGGGAGACCCTCGAGCTCGCCGCCGTGTACGCGGACGAGACCGCCCGGGACGTCGACACCCGCACCTACCCGGGCGACCTCAGCACGGCCACGATGATGGGCGCGACGGCGGACCACATCGTCGCCGCGAGCACCGCGGCCGGCCTCGACACCGCGTTGCCCGAGGCCGTGAAGTCGCTTTACGACCGCGCCGTCGCCGCCGGTCACGGCAACGAGAACTGGACCAGCCTGTACGAGGTGGTCGCCCGGACGAGGTGATCAAGTCGACTCCATCGGTTTGGCGAGGCGCAGCACAGACCGGTGGAGTCGACTCGCTCATGTCCGAGCGCGTCCCGGAACGGGGCAACCAGACTCACATGTTCCGTGCGCGTGCCCGCCCCTACAGTCCGTGACGTGATCGACTCGGCCGCGCGAAGGGCGCGCACGATCGTGGAGCACCGCACCTTCCAGCCGACGGTGATCGCCGTCATCCTCGTCAACGCGGTGACCCTCGGGCTGGAGACCTCCACCGTGGTGATGAACTCCGCGGGCGGGCTGCTGCACGCCGTCGACCGGGTGGCGCTGGCGGTCTTCGTCGCCGACATCGCGCTCCGCCTCGTGGCCTACGGGCGGCGGTTCTGGGTCGACCCCTGGAACGTCTTCGACTTCCTGATCGTCGCGATCGCGCTCGTGCCGGCGTCCGGGCCGTTCTCGGTGCTGCGTGCGCTGCGCGTGCTCCGGGTGCTCCGCCTGATCTCGATGGTCCCGAGCATGCGGCGGGTCGTCGGCGGGCTGCTGGCCGCGCTCCCGGGCATGGCGTCGATCGCCGCCCTGCTCTCGCTCATCCTGTACGTGGCAGGCGTCCTCGGCACGAACCTGTTCGGCGCGGTGGCGCCGCAGTGGTTCGGCGACCTCGGCACCACGCTCTTCACCCTCTTCCAGACCATGACGGGCGAGGGCTGGGGCGAGATCGCCAGGGAGGTCATGGCCGAGATGCCGATGGCCTGGATCTTCTTCGTCGTCTACATCCTGATCAGCTCGTTCATGGTGCTGAACCTGTTCATCGCGGTCGTCGTGAGCGCGATGGAGGGCCAGGTCATGGCGGAGGTTCGGGCCCAGGAGGAGGAACACGCCGCGGAGGAGCAGATCGCGAACCGGATGATCCTGGAGGAGATCAAGCAGTTGCGCGCGGAGCTCGCCGCGCTCCGGCCGGAGCGGGCGGAGCCCTAGGTTGGACGAGATGCACGCGGAGGTTCCCGGCCCGTTCATGCTGGCGGCCCGCGAGGGCGTACCCGCGAGCGCGCCGGAAGGCAGCGAGATGCTCGTCAAAGCGGGTGCCGCCGAGACCGGTGGGCTCTTCGGCCTCCTGGAGGGCGTCGACCGGGCCGGGTTCTCGACGATCGTGCACCGGCACGACGTCGCCGAGGCGTGGTACGTCCTGGACGGCCGGTACCGCTACTACGTCGACGGCCGCTGGTTCGAGGTCGGCCCGGGCGGGTTCGTCTTCGTGCCCGCGGGGGTTGCGCACGGCCTGCGCTGCGTCGAGGCCGGGCGGAAGCTCACCCTGCTCGTTCCCGGCGGCCCGGAGGGCTTCTTCCGGGACGTGCACGGGGCGTCGGAGGCCGGCGAGCTCACGCCGGACGCGCTGCGGGACATCGGCTCGCGGTACGGGCTCGAGGCGCTGGGCCCACTGCCACCCGGCTGACCGCCGGCCGTTCAGGGTTTGCGCCGGGCCGGCGCCGGAATTCGCCTCGTTGACGTGCCGGGAGATCGGACGGACGATGCTGGTCTCGCACTTTCTCGACGAGGAGAAAGTTTGATGATCGAGCTAGCGTCCGTTTCGAAGGTCTATCGCTCCGGTTCCATCGAGGTGCACGCGCTCGACCACGTCGACCTCTCGATCGCGGAGGGCGAGTTCGTCGCGATCATGGGTGCGTCCGGGTCGGGCAAGACCACGCTCATGAACGTCCTCGGTTGCATGGATCTGCCCACGTCCGGCGTCTATCGCCTCGACGGGACCGATATCCGTTCGCTCACCGAGAACCAGCTCGCCGGTATCCGCAACTCGCGGATCGGATTCGTGTTCCAGTCCTTCAACCTCGTCCCGCGCACGAACGCGCAGGCCAATGTGGAGCTGCCGCTCATCTACGCGGGCGCCCACCACCGCAGGCGCCGCGCCCGTACCGCACTGGAACGGGTGGGGCTCGGCGAGCGGTGGCACCACCTGCCCAACCAGCTGTCGGGCGGCGAGCAGCAGCGTGTGGCGATCGCGCGCGCCCTCGTCACCGACCCGCGGATGATCCTCGCCGACGAGCCGACCGGCAACCTCGACTCCTTCGCGACCACCGAGGTCATGGATCTGTTCTGCGAGCTCAACCACGAGGGCCACACCATCGTGATGATCACCCACGAGCGCAGCGTGGCCGCCCTCGCGCGGCGGGTGATCAGGCTGGAGGACGGCCGGATCGTGAACGACAACCCCGCGAGCGGTGCGCTCGTCGGCTGACGATCCGCCTCACAGCGACACGACGAGGCTCGCGCCGCTCAGCCCCTCGTCGAGGGACTTGCCCTGGGTGCCACGGCTGCACTGAGGGAGCTCAAGGTCTCGCACCGGCTCCGAGGGCCGGCCGGTCGGCTGACCGTTCCTGCCTCGCTCCTGGGACGCCACCCGTCACGGGCAACGGAAACATCGAATTGACACCGTGGTTTCCCTGCGACCTTGACCGCTCTCCCAAGCCGTGGCACCGTACCCGAAACCCTCAAACGAACTATTTACGAACCTGGATCGTATTGGCGGTCGCATGCGAATGGTTCTCGGGCTCGTCCTGCACACTTCGCACCAGGCCCGGCTGGCGATGGCGAGCGAGGTGCTCACGGGCGTCCAGCTGGAGCTGGTGGTCTACGAGCAGGAGCGCGAGATCCGGCCCCAGGTCGAGGCGCTGCTGAACCGCGTCCAGCTGGACGGGATGCTCCTCGGCCGCGTGCCCTACGACGCGTGCCGCGACCTGCTGCCGCCGGACCTGCCGCTGTCGATCAACCGGTACGCGGAGCTCGAGCTCACGCTCACGCTCGGCCGCGCGCTCCAGCAGGGGTGGGCACCCGCGCCGGTCAGCATCGACACGTTCGACCGGTCGATCGTCGACGACGTCACCACGGCGCTGGGCATGAAGCCGGAGCAGGTCAACTGCCTTCCGTACGCGGCGGACATCTCCTACGACCAGATCATCGACTTCCACGAGCGATTCCTGGCCGAGCACCCGGAGGGCTTCGTCATCACGGTCCGGAGCGAGGTCACCCGGGCGCTCGGCGGGAAGGTCCGGATGCTCAACGTCATCCCGCTGGAGTCGACGGTCCGATCGGAGCTGCACGAGCTGGTGCTGCGGATCCAGTCGCAGCGGGCCAAGGAGCTCTCGTTCGCGGCGGGCATCTTCTCGGTGGTCGACTTCGACAAGCACTCCAACCTCGACCGGGCCCGCGTCGGGCTGTTGAACATGCTGCTGAACACCCCGGAGTTCGCCGACGCCTGGGTGGACACGCGCGGGAGCCGTGGCGTCGCGGTGCTGGCCCACCGGGCGCTGTTCAACGAGGTCACCCACAACTGGTCCGCGCTCCCCGTGGTCGGCACGGCCCAGGAGAGCCTCGGGATCCGCGTTGCGGCCGGGTTCGGGTTCGGGTCGTCGGCCCGCAAGTGCGTGGTGCTCGCCGAGAAGGCCGTGGCGCAGGCCGAGCAGACCGGCGCGCCCTGCGGCTTCCTGATGGACGAGGACGGCCTGATGGTGGGGCCGTTGCGGCCTGGCGCCACCCCGCTGCGCTTCACCTACCGGGAGCACGGGCCGGAGCTCGAACGGCTCGCCCGCCGGGCCGGACTGTCCGCCGCCACGATCTCCCGGCTCGCGGCGCTCGAACGGAACCTCGCGGGGCGACCGCTGTCGCCGGGCGATCTCGCCGACGCGCTCCACATCACCGATCCGAGCGGGCGCCGGCTGATCCGCAAGTTGACCGCGAGCGGCCTGGCCGTGCCCCAGGGCAGCGCCCAGGCCAACCGCAGGGGAAGGCCGACCAGTCTCTACCAGCTGACGATCGCCGCGGCGATCGGAGAGGACGACCGATGAACCCCTCCTTCAGTCGCCGTCGGGTGCTGCAGCTCGGCGCCCTCACCGCGAGCCTGCCCGCGCTGAGCTCGGTACTGGCCGCCTGCGGGGGCGGTGGCGGCAGCGGTTCCGGTGCTGTGAAGTTCTCCGGCTGGGACTACGAGTCCGCCCTCGTCCAGCAGAACGTGGACCGCTTCACGCAGCTCAACCCGGATGTCCCGGTCGAGTACACGCCGATCACGAGCGCGCAGTACGTGCAGAAGACCGTCGCGGAGTTCACCGCGGGCGACGGCCCGGACGCCCTCTACGTCTACGACGACTCCCTGGCCGGATGGGTGGCCGCCGAGTACCTGCAGCCCTTGGACGGGCTGCCCGGCGTCGACGAGGTCTACGCCGGGATCTACCCGTCGAACGCGGAGGCGATGACGGTCGACGGCAAGCGGTACGGCCTGCCGTACTACACCGACTCGCAGTGCCTGATCTACAACGAGGCCGTCCTGGCGAAGGCGGGGATCTCGGCGCCGCCCACGACCCTCGACGAGCTGGAGCAGCAGTCGCTGCGGATCAAGGAAGCCGGGATCCTCGAGTTCCCGATCGGCCTGACCGCCCAGCTGCAGGACACCTGGTGGGCGTGGGTCTGGGGGCTCGTCTTCGCCAGCGGCGGCGACATGTTCGACGCGGCAGGCAACCCGGTCATGGACGGCATCGACCCGACGGCCCGGGACGTCTTCGCCTGGCTGCAGCGCGCCGCCACCGTCAGCAGGGTGATCGACCCCGCCGTGCTCCAGCTGCTGCCCGTGCCGCTGGACGACGCGATGAAGAACGAGCGGTACGCCTTCACGGTGGGCGCCCGGTACGCGCTGCGGGACTACAACGACCCGTCCCGGTCCAAGACCGCGGGCAACCTCAAGATCGCCTACATCCCCAGCCTCGACGGCAACGTGGTCGGCACCGTCAGCAACACCCGCATGTACGCGCTGAGCAAGGACACCGAGGTCAAGGACCAGGCGTTCCGGCTGCTCACCTACCTGGGCGGCTTCACCGACGGCCAGCCGTACACGGCGAAGTACTGGTTCCAGAAGAAGGGCCTCGGGTTCCCCTTCCGGGCACTGGAGCAGGACCAGGAGGTGCAGACCACGCTGGCCACCTTCGCCGACCCGACGATCTACTCCGGCCTCGCCTCGCTCGCCCGGCCCCGTACGGCGATCAAGCAGCCCTGGTACAGCGAGTACGAGAACGAGCAGCAGAAGACCGTCCAGCAGCTGCTGTCCGACCAGACCTCCCCCGACGACGCCGTCAAGGCGCTGTCCGGGACCGTGACGTCGCTCAAGCAGAAGTACTCGTGACGATCACCGCCGTCGACACCGAGAAGCCGCGCGCCGATGCGGCTCCCCGTCCGCGGCGGGGGCTCGGCGACACCGCGCGCGCCTACCTGCTGAACGCGCCCGCGATGATCGTCATCGGGCTGCTGGTGGCGTACCCGATCGCCTACTCGTTCTGGCTCTCGCTGCACCGGTACAACCTGAAGCTGCCGGCGCTGGAACGGTTCGTCTGGTTCCAGAACTACGTCTCGCTTATCAGCGATCCGACGTTCCTCAGCTCGCTGCGGGTCACCGTCGCGTTCGTCGTGGTCGTGCTCGTCCTGACGGTGGTGCTCGGCACGGCGCTGGCGCTCGTGCTGAACGAGACGTTCCTCGGGCGCGGCGTGCTGCGCAGCCTCGTGCTGCTGCCGTGGGCGATGCCCGGCGTGGTGAACGGCCTGATGTGGCGCACGATCTTCGACGCGAAGACCGGGGCGCTCAACGGCCTGCTGCTGCAGCTGGGCCTCATCGACTCCTACCAGGCCTGGCTGACCTCGCCCTCCGGCGCGTTCTTCATCACCGCGTTCGCGCAGGTCTGGAACACGCTGCCGTTCACCGTGATCATCCTGCTCGCCGGGCTGTCGACGATCCCGGGCGAGCAGTACGACGCGGCCAAGGTCGACCGGGCCGGGGTCCTGCAGCGGTTCACGCAGGTCACGCTCCCGTGGCTGCTGCACCCGCTGTTGATCGTGCTCATCCTGGAGACGATGAACGCCTTCCGGGCGTTCGACACGATCTACGTGCTCACCGGGGGCGGGCCCGGCGACGCGACCAACGTGATCGCCGTGCTCAACGTCCGCACCGTGCTGACCTACACCGACTTCGGCCTGGGCAGCGCCTACTCCTGGGTGATCACGATCGTCACGCTCGTGATCTCGATCGGCTACATCTCGACGCTGTACCAGAGGGGGCGGATCGACGTATGACCCGAAAAGTCGTTCTGTACGCCCTGGCGATCGGGTTCGCGCTCTACCTCGTGGTGCCGTTCTACTGGATCGTCAACATGAGCTTCATGCACGAGGTGGACGCCGCCTCGGTGCCGCCGCATTTCCTCCCGCACGACCCCACCGCGGCGAACTACCTCAGTTTCGTGAATCCGAGCACCGACCAGGCGCTCGTCGGGTCGAACGCCGTGGGGGACACGCCGTACGCGGTGCTGAACAGCCTCGTCGTGGCGTTCTCGACGGCGGTCGTGAACCTCGTGCTCGGCACGTTCGCCGCCTACTCGTTCTCGCGGATCCAGTTCCGCGGCAGCCAGGTGCTGCTGATCGTCTACCTGCTGACGCGGATGGTGCCGGGCATCGCGATCATCATCCCGTTCTACCTGGTGATGCGCGCGCTCGACCTGCTCGACACCTACGGCGCGCTGATCCTGTCCTACACGACGTTCGCGCTGCCGATCACGATCTGGATCCTCAAGGACTACTTCCGCACGGTGCCGCGGGAACTGGAGGACGCCGCGCGCGTCGACCGCTGCGGCTGGTTCCGCATGATGTGGACGGTGTTCCTCCCGATCTCCGCACCAGGGCTCGTGGCTGCGGCGATCTTCTCCTTCATGACGGCGTGGAACGAGTTCATGTTCGCGCTGTTCATGACCAGCAGCATCAGCTCGCAGACCATCCCGGTGATCGCGGCCAACTTCGCCACCGACCTGAACACGCAGGTCACGTTGATGGCGGCGGCGGGCGTGCTGGCCGTGGTGCCGCCGCTGGTGCTGGTGCTGATCTGCCAGCGGTTGATCGTGCAGGGCATGGCGGCCGGTTCGGTGAAGGGATAGACGATGGCCGAGGTCAGGCTGGAGAACGTGCGCAAGGAGTTCGGCGGCGTCGTCGCCGTCGAGGACGTCTCGTTGACGGTGGCCGACCGCGAGTTCCTGACGCTCGTGGGGCCGTCCGGCTGCGGGAAGTCCACGACGCTGCGGATGATCTGCGGGCTGGAACGCATGTCGGGGGGCCAGGTCTTCTTCGACGACGTGCCGGTGGCGCACCTGCCGGCCAACAAGCGCGACGTGGCGATGGTGTTCCAGAGCTACGCGCTCTACCCGCACAAGACCGTGGCGCAGAACCTCGGGTTCGCCCTGCGCAACCTGCGGGTGCCGAAGGCGGAGATCGCCGCCCGCGTGGACGAGGTGGCCGCGTCGCTGGGCATCGAGAGCCTCCTGGAACGCAAGCCCAAGGAGCTCTCCGGCGGGCAGCGGCAGCGGGTGGCGCTCGGGCGCGCGGTGATCCGGGACGCAGGCGCGTACCTGCTGGACGAGCCGCTGTCCAACCTCGACGCGCAGCTGCGCGGCTCCATGCGCGCCGAGCTGAAGCGGCTGCACGCCGACCTGAGCCGGACCTTCATCTACGTCACCCACGACCAGGTCGAGGCGATGACGATGTCGGACCGGATCGCGGTGATGAAGGACGGCCTCGTGCAGCAGTGCGCGTCACCCGAGGAGATCTACGCCAGGCCGGCGAACCTGTTCGTCGCGTCGTTCATGGGGAGCCCGCCGATGAACTTCCTGACGGGCGAGGTGCAGCGCGACGGCGGGCGGCTGCTCTTCCGGCACGGGGCGGTCACGATCGAGCTGCCCGAGCACGCCGGCGCGGCGGTCGACGAGCTCGCCGGCCGGGACGCGGTGTTGGGCATCCGGCCGGAGGACGTGCTGCTCGCCGGCTCGGGGGGCGCCGCGGGGCAGATATTCGTGGCCGAGCTGCTCGGCGCCGACGTGCTGGTCACGGTGCGGCTGGGGGAGGAGCTGGTCAAGGCCCGCGTGCCCGCCCCGTACGACGGCCGCGTCAACGCCGCGGTCTCGGTGGTCATCGACCCGGACAAGGTGCACCTCTTCGATCCGTCCGACGGGCGCGCGGTGCTGGCCGCGCGGTCGGCCAGTGTTCCGAACCGGCAGGAGAGCCTGTGACCCAGGTGAACGTGTATCGGCCCGACGATTTCGACGACTTCTGGAACACGACCCTGGAGCAGGTCGCGCGGGTGCCGCTGCGGCCGTCCTTCGAGTACGTGGCGGAGCGCTCCACCGACGAGGTCGCGGTCTTCGACGTGCACTACGACAGCTGGGAGGGCGTGCGGATCTCCGGCTGGTACGCGGTTCCGCGCGAGGCCGGGCCGCACCCGGCGCTCATGCTGGTGCCCGGGTACATCTCCGAGCCGGTCATCCCGCGGAGCTGGGCGCAGAAGGGCTACGCCGCGTTCGCGGTGGCCCCGCGCGGCAAGCTCCGGTCGAACCAGCGGTACGACCCCGGCTATCCGGGGTTGCTCGTGGACAACATCGTGGATCACAACACCTACGGCTACCGCGGGTTCTACGTCGACGCCGTGCGGGCCGTGGACGCGGTGCTCACCCGGCCGGAGGTGGACGCCGACCGGGTGGGCGTGCACGGCTCCAGCCAGGGCGGCGCGCTCACCATCACCACCGCCGCGCTGCTGCCCGGCGTCGTGACGTGCGGGGCGGCCGGCGCTCCGTACCTGTGCGGCTTCATGGACTCCGCACGGCTCACGCACTCCTACCCCTACGAGGAGATCAACGAGTACCTGCGGGACCATCCCGACCATGAGCAGTTGGTCGCGGAGTCCGTCGGCTACTACGACGGCATCAACTTCGCCCCGAACATCCAGGCCCCCATGTTGGTGTACATCGGCCTCGAGGACGACGTCTGCCCGCCGGAAACCGGGTTCGCGGTGCACGAGGCGATGAAGTGCGAGAAGGAGCTGCTCACCTACGAGCGCTGCGGCCACGACGCGGGGCACCACTGGGCGATGGAGAAGGTCGAGGCGTTCCTCGCCGGGCACCTGGGGGTGGCCCGGTGAGCGAGCTCGCGAGCGAATCATGTTGCAGCGCCTGCGCGAAGCGCCGGCCGAGCGTCAGCGAGGCCGAGCGATGAGCGGGTTCGAGGAGTACTGGGACGCCGTCGACGCCGAGCTGGCCGCGCTGCCGGCGCGTCCGGTGCTGGAGCGCATCCCGCGCCGGTGCACCGCCGACTTCACCGGCTACGAGGTGCGGCTCACGAGCATCGGCCCGTACCGGATCTTCGGCTACCTCAGCGTGCCGACGGGGAAGGGGCCGTTCCCGGCGCTGCTCACGACCCCGCGGTACGGCAGCGTGAACAACCCGCCGCACCACAACGACCGGCTCCGGTACGTCACGTTGACGATCGCGCACCGCGGCCAGCGCACCGCCGACTCGCCGTACGCTGCCGCGTACCCGGGCCTGCTGACCGACGGGATCGCCGACCCGGCCGGCTACGTCTACCGCGGGATCGTCGCCGACTGCCTCCGGGCGGCCGAGTACCTGACCGGCCTGCCGGAGGTCGACATCTCCCGGGTGGCGGCCGTCGGTGACGACCTCGCGCTGCTCACGGCCGCCCGGCGTCCCGTGTTCGCCGCGTTGCAGCTCACCGGCACCCTGCTCCACCGGGCGGCCGAGCAGGCCGACGCGGACTACCCGGCGGCCGAGTTCGGCGACCACCTTCGGGCGCATCCCACCGACGCCGAGGCCGTACGCCGGACGCTGGCGTTCTTCGACGTGGAACGGCACGCGCCCGCGGTGACGGCGGCCGCCCGCGTCGAGATCCCGGGCGCGGACAGCCCGCTCTCGACGCTCGCCGAGGAGCTCGGCGCGCAGCGCTACACCCTGACCCACCACGGGCAGGCCGACAACGACGCGGCGGACGCCTGGCTGGCAGGCCGGTTCGGCGTGCCGGCGATGTCGCGATTCACCAGGGCAGCGGGATGACCACCATCGAGAACCGGTACCAGAACGAGGTCTACGCGGAGCTGGGCGTGCGCCCGGTGGTGAACGCAGCGGCCACCCTGACGAGGCTCGGCGGCTCGCTGGTGGCGCCGCCGGTGCTGCCCGCGATGGCCGCGGCCGCCCGGAACTTCGTCGACGTCGTCGACCTGGGTCGTGCGGTCGGACGCAGGCTGGCGGAGTCCACCCGCAACGAGGCGGCGTACGTCTCCAACGGTGCGGCGGCATTGCTCACGCTCGGCGTGACGGCCTGCATCGCCCGCGCGAAGGGCGGCGGCCTCGTCGAGGACCTGCCCTACCTGGATCGGACCGGCGAGAAGACGGTCATCATGTACCGCGACCAGCGCAACCCGTACGACTACGCGGTGCGTCAGGTCGGGGTGCGGATCGTCGAGGTGGGGCCGGAGCCCGCCGAGCTGGAGGCGGCGATCGACGGCCGCACGGCGTGCGTGCTCTGGTTCGCGGGCGAGCACTTCGCCGCCGGGGCGCTGCCGATCGAGCAGGTGGTGGAGATCGCCCACAAGGCCGGCGTGCCGGTGCTGGTCGACGCCGCGGCCCAGATCCCGCCCGTGTCCTCGCTGTGGCACTTCACCACGGAGGTCGGGGCCGACGGGGCGATCTTCAGCGGCGGCAAGGGACTGCGTGGCCCGCAGTCTACCGGCCTCATGGTCGGGAAGGAGTGGCTGATCGCGGCGGCGCGGGCCAACGGGGCGCCCAACCACTCCCTCGGCCGCGGGATGAAGGTCGGCAAGGAGGAGCTGCTCGGGTTGCTGGCGGCGGTGGAGTGGACCCTCCAGCAGGACGAACCGGCACTGATCGCGGCGTACGAGGCCTCGGTCGAGAAGTGGATCCTCGGGTTGTCCGGGCTGGACGGGATCACGGTCAGCCGGGGCTACCCGAGCGAGGCGGGCCAGCCGCACGGCCGCGCGATCGTCGAGATCGGCCCGGACTCGGGGTGGAGCCGCGACGAGCTCATCGGGGCGCTGTGGCGCAACGACCCCGCGATCGCGGTGGCCCCGGACGGCACGCGGGCCATCGCACTCAACCCGCAGACCCTGCAGCCCGGTGAGGACGAACTCGTCCTCGCCGAACTGCAACGACTGCTGCGAATGAGAACCAAGGAGGATCTCTAGTGTCCGACGTCGACGACAGGCTGAAGGCCGCCGGCATCGAGCTGCCCACCAAGGTGGCGCGCGGTGCCGGACTCGTGCCGTGCGTGCAGCACGGCGACCTGCTGTTCGTCTCCGGCCACGGACCGGCCGACAACGACGGGAACCTGCTCTACAAGGGCCGGGTCGGGGCGGAGGTCAGCCTCGAGGAGGCCTACGACGCCGCCCGCGCCACCGGCGTGCAGCTGCTGCGCAGCATCCGCGACCACCTCGGCGACCTCGACCGCGTGGACCGCATCGTCAAGGCGCTCGCGTTCGTCAACAGCGCCGACGACTTCCACGACCAGCCCGCCGTGGTGCACGGCTTCTCGGACCTGATGGTGGAGATCTTCGGCGAGCGCGGCCGGCACGCCCGATCGGCCATCGGCACGTCCAACCTGCCGCTGAACCAGCCGGTGGAGATCGAGCTGATCGTGGCCGTGCGGAGCTGAGACGTCGCCGCTCTCGTCAGAAGGTCAGGCCCTTGGTGGTGAAGAACCACACCGACGCGGTGAGCCAGAGCCCGGTCAGCGCGCTGAAGGTGAGGCCACCGATCACGGGAAGGGACCAGCCGGGCAGGTTGGGCCGGCTGAGCAGGAGCATCTTCGTGACGAAGGCCCCGTAGAAGAAGCAGCCGAGCAGCGAGTGCACGAGCGTGCGTGGCGAGGACCAGTCGAAGCCCAGCGCGTAGAGGCAGTGCACCGCGACCGGCACGGTGGCGAGCACCGCCAGCCGGCCCGACCAGCGGTGCAGCCCGCCGATCCACGGCGGCGCGGCGACGCCGGGGACCTTGCCCCACATGACCAGCGCGGAACCGAGCTGGACCAGCGCGAGGACGAACGCGACCGTCGCCAGCCAGGACTTCACCGCGCCCGGGCTGGAGAAGCCGGCCACGTTGACGGAGAAGAGGGCGGGTTCGTGGAGACGGCCGTAGACCCCCAGCGCCACGGCGACCAGGACCCCGATCGCCACCGGGACGACCACGACCGCGGTGGCGCGGGCGGCGGGTGGCGAGCTGTGCGTCATTCCGTCCTCCCGGTCACGAGTTCGACGTCGACCGGCACGCCGTCGAGTGACGCGATCCGGGCCGTCGGGTCGAGCGGTGGCGCCGGGGCCACCCCGTTCGCGTCGCTGACGATGCCGGTGACGGTGCCGTCGGGGAGCACGTTCCAGCCGATCCGCTTCTGCACCCCCTCGACCGAGACCCGGCCCCGGTACGCGCCGGCGGGCGGGGTGGCGAGCGCCGCGGAGTACGGCCATTTCTTGCCCTTCGCGGCCGCCTCGCCGAACACCGCGCCGTCGCTCAGCTCACCGCTGACGGTGGCGCCGTCGGACCCCTGGAGCGAGAGCGTCGACCCCTCGACCGTGCCCTCGAGCCAGGCCTCGATCTTCTTGCCGTCGCACAGGTAGGCCACGGCGCTTCCGTCCTTCATCGCGATCGCGATGGTGGCCTCGTTCCCGGCGGTCCGGCCTGCGTAGGCGACCTCGGACCGGACCGCCGGCGTGGTCGGGGGCGCATCGGTGGGAGCCGGTGCCACGGTGGGCGCCGCGGCCGGCGCAGGAGGGGGCGCCGGCTCCCCGGAGGTGTTGACGCCCAGCAGCGCGCCGGCGAGGCCGGCCATGGCGAGCAGGGTCAGCAGCGGCCCTCGACGGCCTTTCATCGGCACTCCCTCGGATGGGCTCCCCCCAGGATTCGGAGCGGCGTCGCCGCCGTTACCCAGCACGGTGGCGAGCGACAGTGCGGACGCGTACTCGCTCCGGCAGGCGCTGCAGCAGGTCCGGTGCCGGCGGAACGCCCGGGCTCGCGCCGGCGGGGCGGTGCCGATCACGACGTCGACGACGGTGTCCTGCCACGTCCGGCATGCCACGGGGCGGCCGCTCATGGCACGTATACGTGGCCGGCCGTTCGAGAGTTCGAGTGTGTGCGCGAGTACGCGGCGAGTGTCGGCTCGCTGACAGACCGGACCGGTCCCCGAAGGCGAGAGTTGCGGCGCCCCCGAGCGACGCACCCGTCCCTCGACCTAGGACCGCCGACCATGCCGACACTCGAACTCAACGCCCCCACCAGCAACTCCTGCGCCCCGTCCTGTGCCCGCCTGTGCACGGAGGACGGGTTCGCCCAGGCGCACGCCGCGCTCGCCGGCGAGCTCACCGGATACTGCCGCAAGGCGCTCGCCGACCACGGGCTCGCGGAGGAGATCACCCAGGACGTGTTCCTGCGGGCGTGGCGCCACTGCTCCGACTTCCGGGCCCCGGACGGGGAGGTGCGCGACCGCGTCGCCCGCCTGCGCACGTGGCTCTTCGCGATCGCCCGCAACGCCGTCATCGACGCCGTTCGTGGCCGCGGCCGCCGTCCGGCGCTGTACGCGGAGGCCGACCAGGCAGGGCAGGTCGCCGACCCGTCCGACACGTTCGCCCGCTACGACACCGCCGAGCAGGTGTACCGGGGGCTCGCCGGGCTGACTCCCGACGGTCGCGCCGTCCTGACCGCGATCTTCATCGAGGAGCTGACCTACGAGCAGGCCGCAGCCCGGCTGGGCATCCCGCTCGGCACGGCGAAGAGCCGCGTCTACTACGCGCTGCGCGCGTTGCGCGCGCAGCTCGACGGCGAGCCTGCCCGCAGGAGCCCTGTCCGCACGCCGCACCCACGCCGAAACACCACCATGCACTGAGCAGCGGATAGCCGCCCCGTGCGCCGCGTCCTATCGTCGGACCACGCGCATGGGGGGACACGCATGACTCGAGCCCATCCGTCGTTGCTCCAAGGTCTGGACGAGGCCGCCCGAGAACGTCTGATCGCCACGAGCCGCCCACGCCGCTTCCGTGCGCGCGAGATCGTCTGCCACGAGGGGGACCCCGGGGACACGTTCCACATCGTGATGTCCGGCCGCTTGGCGGTGCACGTCACCACGCCGCTGGGGCACAGTGCCACCCTCGCACTGCTCGGCCCCGGCGACACGTTCGGCGAGCTCGCCCTGCTCGACCCGGCGTCCCTGCGAACCGCCACGGTCGTCGCGCTGGAGGAGGCGCACACGCTGAGCCTGACCCGCGCCCAGCTCGACGAGCTGCGCCGCCACCACCCGCACATCGACCGGTTCCTCACCGAGACGCTCGCGGGCCACGTCCGGAGGTTGTCGTCGATGGTGCTCGAGGCGCTCTACCTGCCGGTGGACGCCCGGGTGGCCCGCCAGCTCGCCCGGCTGGCCGGTCTGTACCCGGGCGCGACGGGCAGCGCGGAGATCCGCCTCACCCAGGACGACCTCGCCGGCATGGCCGGCACCACGCGGGCCACCACCAACAAGGTGCTCCAGGAGCTCGCCGCGCAGGGCGTGCTGAGCCTGAGCAGGGGCCGGATCGTGGTGCGGGATCGGCTCGCACTGGATCGGGCCGGGCGGTGACGACGCCCGCGGCGCCACCCGTCGCCACCGCGCGGCTGATCACCTGGCTCGCGCCGGTTGCCGTACCGCTGCTGGGGCTGGTGGTGCTGCTGGCCCGCCCCGAGCTGGACGCGCACTACGAGCACCACGGCGTGCACTTCTGGCTCGTGCTCGGCACCGCGGCCGTGTGCTTCGCGCTCGCCGTGGTGATGATGCGCGCGGTGCGCAGGCGCAGGGACGCGCGCCTGTTCCTCGTCTCGCTGGTGTTCCAGGTCAACGCCGGATTCCTCGCGGTGCACGCGCTCGCCACGCCGGGCCTGATCCTCCAGGCCCGCAACGCCGGGTTCGTGGCGTCCACGCCGTTCGGCCTCCTGCTCGGGTCGGTGGCCGCGCTCGCGTCGGCGGCGCAGCTGCGCACGGCCGCGGCGGAGCGGTTGATGCGCTGGCAATGGCTGCTCGCCGCGTTGCCGTGGGTGCTCCTGATCGGCTGGTCGGTACTGGCGTTCGGCCGGCTGCCCCCGCTGGACGTCTCACCGGACGTCATCGAGACGCACTGGGTGGCGGCGCTGGCCGCCTCGGCCGGGACCGTGTTCTACCTGGCCGCCGCAGCGCGGTACCTGCTGCTGTACCGGCGCCGCCCGAGCGTCCTGCTGCTCAGCGTGCTCACCGCGTTCGTGCTGCTCGGCGAGGCGATGCTCGCCGTGGCGCTCTCCCGCAGCTGGCGGCTGACCTGGTGGGAGTGGCACGTGCTCATGGTCGCCGCGTTCGTGTTGATCGCGGTGAGCGTGCACGCCCAGTTCCGCAGGGAAGGGTCGGCCCTCGGCCTCTTCGACAGCATGACCCTGCAGCAGACGATCACGGCGCTGCAGCGGGAGTACTCGCGGGCGCTCGAGGAGATGGTCGACGCGCTGCGCAGGCGCGCCGACGGCGAGCCCGGCGACTCCCGTGCCGTGATCGGCGCCGAGGTCGCGCACAGGTTCGGGCTCACCGAACGGCAGCTGGCGGTGCTGCAGGAGAGCGCCGAGGCGCTGGGCCGCGAGCGGGAGCAGACGCGCAAGCTGGGCGGGCTGGTCACCATCGGCGAGCGGGCGAGCGTGATCCGGGGCGAGCTCCAGCTCATGGACGAGGTCCTGGCCGTGGCGGCGGCGGCGTTCCGGCGCGACCGGCTGCGCTTCGGGCTCGTCCGGGACGGCGCCGTCGCGTTCACCGACCGGGCACCCGCACGCGACGCGGCCACCCTCACCGTGCTGTCCACGCTGCGGCCCACCGTCTCACCCGACGGCTCGACGTTCGCCCTGCCGATCGCGGTGAAGCGGAAGGCCGCGGGCGTGCTGGAGGCCCACCGCCCCGCCGGCGGGTTCTCCGAGGCGGAGCGGGCCGTGCTCACGTCGCTGGCCAGCCAGTTCTCGGTCACGCTCGAGAACGCCCGGCTGTACGCGCAGCTCGACGGCCTCTTCCGCTCCTACATCTCCCCTGCGGTGGCCACGGCGCTCGTCGCCGACCCCGACCAGGCAGGCCTCGGCGGCCGGGTGGTGGAGGTCAGCGTGCTCATGGCCGACCTGCGCGGGTTCACCCCGTTCTCCGAGCGGAGCACGCCCGAGGCGGTGGTCGGGATGCTCAACACCTACTACGGCGCGATCGTCCCGGTGATCCTCGGGAACGGCGGCACCGTGGTGCAGTTCGTCGGCGACGCCGTCATGGCGATCTTCAACGCGCCGACCCGCCAGCCCGACCACGCGCTGCGCGCCGCACGCGCCGGCCTGGGACTGCACCGCGCGGTGGAGGCCGCGGCAGCGGGGCGCGACGACTGGCCGCGGTTCCGGGTGGGGATCAACACCGGGCCGGCCCTCGTCGGCAACATCGGCGCGGCCCAGATGCGCAACTACACCGCGATCGGCGACACCACCAACCTCGCGGCCCGGCTGGAGGGGGTCGCCGAGCCGGGCACGGTCGTCGTCGCGGCGGCCACGGCGGCTCGGCTCGGCGACGCTGCCCGCATCTCCGAGCGGCGCGCCGTGCGGGTGGCGGGCAAGCGGGATCCGGTCGACTGCTTCGTGCTCGAGGAGATCCGCGAGCCGCGGCGCCTGGCCTGACCCAGCCCTCGTCTGACCCAGCCCTCGTCTGACCCAGCCCTCGTCTGACTCAGCCCTCGGTGGCCGGTGGGGCCGTCTCCCCGTTCTCCACCTCGTCGGCCGGGGGATCCGCGGCGACGGGCGGGGCCTCGTCACCGTCGCCGCCACCGTCACCGGCGCCGTCACCGTCGGCGGCACGGTCGCCGGCACCTTCGCGATCGCCGTCGTCGGGCGGGGCGGTCGTCCCCTCCGGCTGGAGCGCCTCCTCCTCCGGGGGAGCGGTCGTCGTGGTCGCGGCGGCCGGTGTCGGCGCTACCGTCGTCCGCCGCACCTCCTGCGGTGGCTGCTCCCGCGGTTGGGGACGCGCGGCGGGCGGTGCCGCGGTGGGCGGGGCGACGGCCGGCGGGGCCGGCCTCGGCGCGCCGGGCGACGTGCTCGCCGGCGTGGACGCCACCGCGGTCGAGCCCACGGGGGTGACCGGCTGGTTCTGGGCGACGTAGGCGAACAGGCTCCCCCCGATCACCAGCGCGAGCACACCCGAGGCGGCCGCGCCGAGCACGACCGGCAACCTTCCCCTGGGCCGCGCGGCATCGGGCTCGCGGAACGGACGGACCCCGACCGGTGGGGGGACGAGCGCCGGAGATTCGGCTGGCAACACGTCGTCCGCGGTTGTCGTCACCGTGGTCGACGGCTCGCTGGCGGGGTTCGCGTCGCGGGCGGCGAGGGCGGTACCGAGGGCGATCACGCCCTTCGGGTCGATGCCCGCCGCGGTGGGCAGGCCCAGCTCGCGCTCCACGAGCGTGCGCACGAGCGGGATCCGCGACGATCCGCCTGCGAGCACGACCGTCGGGACGACACCGCCGGGGAGGCCGGCAGAGGTGACCGCGCGGCCGAGCGCGGCCACCGTCTCCTCGACGGCGGGCCGGATCATCTCCTCGAACCGGGCGCGGTCCAGCCGGACCAGCCGGTGCACACCCGGGAGCGCCACCGTGATGGTCGCCTCGGTGTCCTGGGACAGCGCCTCCTTCGCCGCGATGCACTCCCGCCGCAGCCCGGCCACCGCGGCGAGCACCATGCCGTCGGCCGGGTCGAGGCCGTCCCACTCGTCGCCGAGCTCGGCCTGCACGTGCTCGAACACGGCCTCGTCGAAGTCGAGGCCGCCCAACCGGTCGATCCCCTCGGCGCGACCGAGCAGCTCGACCCCACCGGCGCGGTCGGCGGTGCGCAGGACCGCGGCGTCGAAGGTGCCGCCGCCGAGGTCGTAGACGGCGATCACGCTGCCGGGCTCCACCCGCGCGACACTCGCGTACCCGATCGCGGCGGCCTGCGGCTCGGGCAGCAGGACCACGCCGGGCAGGCCGTGCCCGGCCAGCCCGTCGCGCAGCAACCCCAGCTTGTGCGGGCCCCACGCGGCGGGGTGGGTGAGGGCCACGCCGGCCGCCGGGCCGCCCTCCTGCGCCGCCACGCGATGCAGGAGATGGCCGACGAACCGGGCCGCGAGCGCCTCGGGCGCGACCGGTTCGCCGTTCACCACGATCGGCGTGCGATCGCCGATGCGCCGGGTGAACTCCTCCACCACGCGCGCGGGTTCGGCGGCCGCGTGGCGTTCGGCGATCTCCCCGATCCCGAACTCGCCGCCGTCACCGACGAAAGCCACGGTCGGGACGGCAGGCGCCCGCTCGCCCAGCTGCACCAGCTCCGCCGGGCCACCGGAACGGCACACGGCCACCGCCGTCCACGTCGTCCCGAGATCGACACCCACCTGGTACGCCATCACCCCTCCTCGCGTGGCCGGTCCCGCCATCCCCCTGCCTACGACGGCACGTCCGGCGGGGTTCAGCACCTGCGGCAGGTACCGGGCCAATCCCGGGGCGGTCCCGCACCGCACCCGGAAATCCCCTGGTCAAGGGGGCGAAGGACGGGGTTGCGACCGGATGGCGGGGCCTCGGCGCGGACCTAACTTCAGTCGCAGCCGATGACGGCCGTGCCAGAACGAAACGTGGAGGAACCCGAATGAGCAACCCGCTGAGCAACCTCGACAGCTTCATCAGCGAGCTCACCGAGGACATCGACCAGACCATCGCCCAGGCCGCCCCGCAGAACCAGGAGCAGGCGCTGGTCGGGACGCAGGAGGTCGGGCCGCAGGTGTCCGAGCAGGTCCAGGCCACCGACACCGACACCAACACCATCGGCGGCGCGGGCGGCAACGCCTCCGCCGACGGTGGTGACGGTGGCGAGAGCTTCGCCATCGGTGGCTCGACCGGTGACTTCAGGCAGGACGGCGAGGTCAACATCGCCTTCGACGGCAACGACGCCGGCGACGCCGCGAGCGTCGGAGGTGCCGGTGGCTTCGGTGGTGTCGCCGACGCGAGCGGCGGCGACGCCGATGCGGACGTCGAGGTCGAGGCCGAGCAGGAGAACAACCAGTCCAACAACCTCGACCAGGACCTCGAGGGCGAGCAGGACGCGGATGCCGACCTGGACGCCGACAACGAGGCCGACCAGGAGGAGGAGGTCGAGGAGATCGACGTCTGACGTCGCCTTCGACCACGAATCCGCACCGGCCCCGCCCGCACCCGGGCGGGGCCGGTTCCCGTGCCACGAGGTAGGAGCCCGGCATGACCATGCAAGACGTGATCGACTTCCTGCTCGACCTGCTCCGCGACGAGGAGACGAAGGCCGCGTTCGAACGCGACCCCGACGGTGTGCTCGCCGACCGCGGGCTCGAGGGCGTGACCGCCCAGGACGTGCGCGACGCCCGCCTCGAGCTGGCCGAGCGGGGCGGTGCCCGGCCCGTCGGCGACGACCCCCCGCCGGGCGGCGACGACCCGATCCGCGAGATCCGGTTCACCGAGGACAACTTCGAGCCCGCACCCGCGCCGCCGCCGCCACCTCCGGCCCCCGACTTCTTCGAGCAGACCGTCGTCGCCATCGACGACCGCGACACCCTCGTCGTCCAGAACACGACCGTCTCCGACGACGACGTCACCGTGATCCAGGACTCGTTCAACGACTCGAGCACCACCGACGTCGTCGCGATCCAGGCGAACCGGACGATCGTCGACGGCGGCGAACCGGCTCCCGGGGTGAACCCACCGCCCGCGGCCGCCGTAACCGGGCCGGGCGCCGAGATCCCGGCGCCCGAGGGGAACGAGCCGGAACAAGTCGCACCGATCGACACCACGCCCATCGACACCACGCCCATCGACGCCGCGCCGATCGACACCGCGCCGATCGACACCGCGCCGGCCGAGCCCGCCGAGGACGTACCGGCGGATCTCGACGACGTCGACGACGGGGTGGCGGACTCGGTCGAGGCCGATCCGGCTGAGGAGGGGGACCCCGACCCGGCGCTCGACGCGGCCGTCATCTGAGGCGCCGCCGGGCGGCGGGCCGGGTGAACCGTGGAGGTGCCACATGACACGCAGCCCGGTGGAGGTCGTCGATCTGGCGCTGGCGGCGCTCGCCCGCTACGACCGTCCCGACCTGACGTCCCGCCTGCGGACGGCGCGGGACCGGTTGACCGACGAGCGCGTGCGGGTGCTCGTCGTCGGCGAGTTCAAGCAGGGCAAGAGCATGCTCGTGAACGCGCTGGTCGCGGCGCCGGTGTGCCCGGTCTCCGATGACATCGCCACTGCCGTGCCCACGGCGGTGCACCACTCGGAGGAGCTGGCGGTCACCCTCGTCCGCAGGCTGCCCGCCGGACCGGGCGACGATCCGTCGGACGCGCGCACCGAGCGGGTCGCGGTCGGTGTCGAGGAGCTCGCGGCCCACGTCTCGGAGTCCGGCGAGCGCACCGGCCGGGACGGGCTCGTACAGGTCGAGGTCGGGCTGCCGCGCCCGGTGCTGTCGGGCGGGCTGGAGGTCGTGGACACGCCCGGGGTCGGGGGTCTCTCGTCCGCGCACAGCGCCGCGACCACCGCCGCGCTCCCCACCGCCGACGCCGTGGTGCTGGTGTCGGACGCCTCCCAGGAGTTCACCGCTCCCGAGCTGGCGTTCCTCGCCCAGGCCGCGGCCGTGTGCCCGAACGTGCTGTGCGTGCTCACCAAGACCGACCTCTACCCGGAGTGGCGGCGCATCGCCGACATCGACCGGGAGCACCTGGAGAAGGCGGGTATCGCCGCGCCGCTCTTCCCGGTGTCGTCCACCCTGCGCTGGGAGGCCATCCGGTCGGGCGACACCGAGGTCAACGCCGAGTCGGGCTTCCCGGAGCTGGTGAAGGTCCTGCGCCACGAGGTGCTCGCCGGAGCCGACCGGCTGGCCCGCCGGTCGGTGGCGCACGACGTGCTGGCCGTCACCGGGCAGATCGCCGGCAGCCTCGAGGCGGAGCTCGCCGCCCAGCAGGACCCGGAGGACGCGAAGGCGCTCGTCGCCCGGCTGGTGGCGGCTCGCGGGCGCGCGGCCGAGCTCAAGGAGCGTTCGGCGCGCTGGCAGCAACGGCTGAACGACGGGGTCGCCGACCTCAACGCCGACATCGACCACGACCTCAAGGGGCGGATGCGCGAGATCACGCGGACGGCCGACGAGGAGATCACGAACGGCGGCGACCCGGCCCCGTCGTGGCCGGAGTTCTCCCGGTGGGTGCACCAGGAGGTGGTCGGGGCGGCGTCGGCGAACTTCATCTGGGCGACGCAGCGGGCGAGGGAGCTGGCCGAGCGGGTGGCCCGGCACTTCTCCGACGAGCAGGACCAGATGCTGCCCGCCCTGCGGTCCGACGCCTCCGACGCCCTGCGTTCGGTGCGCCCGCTCGCCATCCGCACCGACGAGAAGTGGGGTCTCGGCGGCAAGGTGCTCACCGGTGTCCGCGGCGGCTACATGGGGATGCTGATGTTCGGGATGCTCGGCACCCTCGTCGGGCTCTCGATGATCAACCCGATCACGGTCGGCGCGGGCATCGCGATGGGGAGCAAGTCCATCGGCGACGAGCGCAAGCGCAGGATCACCAAGCGCCAGACCGAGGCCCGTGCCGCGGTGAAGCGCTACGTCGACGACGTGACGTTCCAGCTCGGGAAGGACTCCCGCGACCGGCTGCGGCTCGTCCAGCGCGACCTGCGCGACCACTTCACCGCCCAGGCCGAGCAGCTGAACCGGTCGCTGCAGGAGTCGCTGCGGGCGGCGGAGCGCGCCGTGAAGGCGTCCACCAGCGAGCGCGAGCGGCGGCTGCCCGAGCTGCGCTCGGAGCTGGAGCGCCTCGTCGCGGTGCGCCGGGAAGCGGAAGCGCTGGTGCGCTCATGAGCACCTCGCTGACGCAGGCCGCGCGCCGGCTGCTCGGCATGGCGCTGCAGTCCCACGGTGGGCACCCGCAGACCGCGGCCCTGCTGCACCGCCACCTCGACCGGCTCGACGAGCCGCTGCGGGTGGCGATCGCCGGCCGGGTCAAAGCGGGCAAGTCGACACTGCTCAACGCCCTGGTCGGGGACCTGCTGGCGCCGACCGACGCGGGCGAGTGCACCAAGGTCGTCACCTGGTTCCGGGACGGGCGCACGCCGCGGGTCGTCATGCACCCGCAGCGCGGTCCCGCGGTGCCGCTGACCGTCGCGCGGGAGGACGGCGCGCTCGTCATCGACCTCGGGTCGACGCCGGCCGAGGACCTGGACCGGGTGGTGGTCGACTGGCCGTCGTCGGGCCTGCGCACCCTCACCCTGATCGACACGCCCGGCATCGCGTCGCTCACCGCGGAGAACTCGCGCCGCACCCTCACCTTCCTCGATCCGGACGACGAGGCGCCGACCGAGGCCGACGCCGTCGTCTACCTCATGCGCCACCTGCACACCGCCGACGCGCAGTTCCTCGAGTCGTTCCGCGACCAGGGCGTGGCCAAGGCGGCCTCGGTGAACGCGGTGGCGGTGATCTCGCGGGCCGACGAGATCGGTGCGGGGCGCGTCGATGCGATGTTCTCGGCCCGCGCGATCGCGCAGCGCTACCGCGGCGAACCCGCGGTGCGGGCGCTGTGCCAGGACGTCGTCGCGGTGGCCGGGCTGCTGGCCCAGACCGGACGCACCCTGCGCCAGGCCGAGTACCAGGCGCTCGCCGCGCTCGCGGCCGTCCCGCGCGAGGAGCTGGACCGCTCGCTCCTGTCGGTCGACCGGTTCCTGGGCGGCGAGCCACTCCCCGCCGGGCCGTCGCGGGAGCAGCTGCTGCGCCGGTTCGGCATGTACGGGACCCGGCTCGCGGTCTCCCTCGTCCGGCAGGGCACCCGCACCGCGGACGCCCTGGCCACCGAGCTCGTCGACCGCAGCGGCCTGCCCGAGCTCCAGCGGGTGCTGCGCGTCCAGTTCGCGGAGCGGCGTGACGTGCTCAAGGCGCGCTCGGCGCTGCTGGCCGTCGAGTCGGTGGTGCGTGCCGGCGGGGGGCGCACCGGTCCGCTCGCGGCCGAGCTCGAACGCGTGCTGGCCGGCGCCCACGAGTTCACCGAGCTGCGGACGCTCGGTGCGCTCAAGGCCGGTGCCGTGCGGCTGCCCAAGGAGCTGGTGGCCGAGGCCGAGCGGCTGCTCGGCGACGCCGGGCGCAGCGCGGCCGCCCGGCTCGGGCTGCCCGGCGACGCCGACGCCGGGTCCGTGCGCGCCGCGGCCGGCGCCGCGGTGACCCGATGGCAGCACCACGCCGCCAACCCGATGTTGCGGCGCGGTGCCGCGGACGCGTGCCGGGTCGTCGTGCGCACGTGTGAAGGCATGCTCGTCACGAGCGGCGGGGGGAGCCGATGAACGACGCTGCACTGGCGGAGCGCGCGTGGCGTGCCGGGGACGCGATCGCCGCGATCGCGGCGGCGGACCGGGCGCTCGCCGCGGCGACGGAGCCGCGGGCGGCCGGGGTGGCGGCGGCCGCCGCGGCCGCGGACGGCGCGCTGGGCGATGCCACGGCGCGCTGGCGCGGGGTCGCGGAGATGGTCGACGGGGTGGCCGCGGTCGAGGCCCGCGGGCGGGCCGCGCTGACGGCCGCGCTCGCCGGCGACCGGGACGCGGCGGCCGCCGAGCTCGGCAGGGCCCGCGGCGGGCTCGCGCATCCCGCACCGCGCGGCGTGGCCGTGCTGCTGAACGGGGTGCAGGCCGTGCTCGACGCGGTCGGCGGTGACCTCGCCGGCGCCGCGACCCGGCTCGCCGGGCTGGCCGCGGCCACCGTCCCGCCGGACCCGTTCGCGGTGGAACCGTGGCCCGATCTCGCCGTGGAGGTGGTGCTCGCGAGCGGTGACGACGACACCGCGCGCGCCATGCTGGCCGCCCACGACAGCCCGCCCGGCCTGCGGCGCCTGCTGCTCGCGGCCTGGCTCGACCTGCGTGCCGGGCGCTTCGCCGAGGCGCGTGCCGGGCTCGCCGCGGCCGCCGGACGCCCGGCGCTGCGCCGCGACGCCCTGCTGGCGGCGGCCGTGAGCGCCGGGCTCGCCCGCCGGACCACCGACCCGGCGCTCGTGGCGAGGACGTGGCACCGCATCGCCCCGGTCGTCGCCGGCGCGGACGTGGAGATCCTGCTCGTCGACGTCTGGGGCGAGCTGTCGGTCTCCGCGGCCACCGTGGCCGCGCCGGCCGCGGCGGCGATCGCCGCCGGGATCGACGGCGTGATCGAGCGTGCCGGGCGGCCGGCGTGGGCCGTCGCGTCCGGATCGTGGTGGCAGGTGCAGCGGGCGGCTGCCACCGGCTCCGCCTGCGCCGCTCCGGCCACGATCCCCGGTGGATCGGCCTACCTGGACGCGACGGCCGCCGGCGTGCGGGCCTGGGTGGAGGTGCTGGGCGGACGGGTCGACCCGACCGCCGTGCGCGAGGCCGGGGACCGGCTCGTGGCGGCCGGGCGGCCCTGGGAGGCGGCCGCCCTCTGCGCCGCGGCGGCCCGGCGGACCGACGATCCGGCGGCCACCCGCGAGCTGCTGGGAGCGGGTCGCGGATGGCGGGGCCGGGGTGGCCGGGATCGGGGGGCCGGGCCGGACGGCCTCTCCGAGCGCGAACGCGAGATCGGCAGGCTGATCCTCGACGGCCACACCCACCGCGAGATCGGCGCCCGCCTCTACATCTCGCCGAAGACGGTGGAACAGCACGTCGCGCGTCTGCGCCAGAAGCTGTCGGTGGCGGGCCGAGCGGAGTTGATGTCCGCACTCAGGTCCCGGCTCTGACGGGACGGCGGTGCGGCGGCTCGCGACGGCGGGCCGGAGGGACGTCCCGGTAACGGCAACGAATCTTGGGGTCCGCCGTGACCGGGCCCAGCCTGTGGTCATGAGTGTTCGAACCTCGCCGCGGATGGCCGAGCGCGGGCCGCTGCCACTGGCCGTCTACCTGCTCGCGGGCAGCCTGTTCGCGATGGGGAGTGCGGAGTTCCTCGTCGCCGGTGTCCTGCCCGCGATCGCGGACGACCTGCGCATCACGTTGCCGTCCGCCGGCGCGATGATCTCGGCCTTCGCGGTCGGCGTCGTCATCGGCGGGCCGCTGCTGGCCGTCGCGACCCTCCGCTTGCCGCGACGGATCACGCTGGTCACCGCGCAGGTCGTCTTCGCAGCCTCCGTGGCGACCGGCCTCCTCACCGACCACTACGGCCTCATCCTGGTCACGCGGTTCGTGTCCGGTCTCGCCTACGCAGGCTTCTGGGCGGCCGCCGCCGTCACCGCGATCGGGCTCGTCACCCCCGAGCGCACCGCCCGCGCATCCGGTGTGGTCGTGAGCGGGCTCAGCCTCGCCATGATCGCCGGCGGGCCGGCGAGCGCACTGCTCAGCCACTTCACGGGGTGGCGGGGCGGGTTCTGGGCCGTGGTCGCGCTCACCGCCGTCGGTGCGGTCGCGACCCTCGTCGCCGTGCCCGAGACCCGGGCGGGCGGGAAACCGGGCGTCCGACGGGAGCTGCGCACGATGGCGCGGCCGCAGCTGTGGCTCGTCTACGGCGTGACGCTCCTGAGCACCGCCGCCTACATGGTCTCCTACAACTACCTCGCGGCGTTCCTGACCGACGCCACCGGCGTCCCGGCGGTGTGGGTGCCGCCGATCCTCACGGTGTTCGGGATCGGCGCGTTCCTCGGCCTCTCCGCCGGAGGCCGGATCGCCGACAAGCGTCCCTTCCACGCGCTGCTGGGCGGCGCGGTCGGCATCGGCGTGACGTCCGTCCTGCTCGCGGTGCTCGCAGACCGGGCGCCGGCCGTCGCCGCTCTCGTCCTGTTGCTCGGCGTCGCGGGGTTCGTGCTGAACCCCGCCATCTACGGGCGGGTGTTCACGATCGCGGCCGAGGCACCCACGCTCGCGGGGGCCACCGCCGTGTCGGCGTTCCAGCTGGGCATCAGCCTCGTCCCCCTGTTCGCCGGGGCCGCACTCGGCGCCGGCGCAGGCATCGCGTCGATCCCGTGGATCGGTGCCGGACTGGCCCTGGTCACGGCGCTGGCCGTCCTCCTCGACCGGACGGTGGCCCTGCGCGGCGGACAAGGTGAGCAGCAGCCGACTCAGAAGACCTCGTAGCCCGGCGTGAGGATCCGGTCCGGATCGAACGTCTCCTTCGCCTCGCGCAACCGCTCGAACGCCGGCCCGAAATGCGATCGCCAGTCCTCCTGCGACATCGGCAACGCGCTCGCCGGGTACAACGTGCCGCCCGTGGCCCGGATCCGCTCGTAGACGGCCCGGTTGGCGGCGACGAGCCGGTCGGCGGTGTCACCGGTCGTCGGGACGCGGATCAGGTTGAACGCGAAGCAGAGGTCGTCGGCGGGAAGGCGCAGCAGCGGGCTGGTGACCGACCGCCCGGGGAACGCGGAGACCACGACCTGGCCGAAGGGGCCCAGGTCGGCCGGGGTCAGCCGGTCCAGCTCGGCGGCGACGACGGCCTCGATCCGCGCGTCGCCCACGAACGTCGTGAGCCACGGGTGCGGGAGGTCCCACTGGCCGTTCGCGCGCAGCGCCCGTTCGAGCTGGGCGAGTCGATCGAGGTGGTCCAGCTGGGTCGACGTGGTCACCTGGGCTCGTGGCCGGTCGTCGGACAGGCCGGTCAGGGTGGCGTCGCCGTCGGCGACGGCGTCGAGCCGGAACGTCCACCCGCCTGCCGGGTCGGCGAGCACGGCACCCTGAACGGCCGCGAACCGGTCGTCGCGAGCGAGCAGGCGCTGGTCGGCGAGCATCGTCGCGAGGTCGGGGTAGAACAGCAGGTGGCGGCGCACGTGGGCCGGTGCGGGGACGAGGGCGAGCGTCGCACGGGTGATGACTGCGACCTGACCGAGTCCGGCGCCCACCGCGTCGAACAGGTCCCCGCCGGAGCACCGGAGGAGCTCGCCCCGCCCGGTCACCACCTCCATCTCGAGGACGTTGTCGCTCACCGCGCCCCTCCGCGAGATCTGCGCGCCCACACCCCCGACCGCCAGGGTGCCGCCGACCGACAGGTCGAGGTAGTCGGGGAGCCCGGCCGGGACGCGTGGCAGGGTCGCGGCGAGCACGTCGCGCCACGTGGCGCCGGCGTCGACGGTGACGCGATCATCCCCGACGGCGTGGACGGCCCGCAGCGCCGTCATGTCGGCGACGACCCCGCCGTCGGCCTGGGAGCGGCCGAACACCGAGTGCCGGCATCCCTGTGCCGCGAACCGCCGACGCCGGTGCGCGGCCCAGCGCACGGCCGAGGCCACGTCCCGAGCCGAGGCCGGGCGCACGACGGCGTACGGCGTCCGGTGCACGAGGTGCCCGAAGTCGTCGGCGGCGGCCGCCCGGGTGGGTTCGTCGAAGTGGATCTCACCGTCGAGTGCGGTCAACACGGTGGCGACGGTAGGTGCGGGCCGGGTGCACCGTCTTGAACGAAGTTCACCTCGCGGAGCCGGGTTTGGAGCCGGGTTTAGAGTCCGGTGGGTGGCCACCGCGGAGCTGGAACGGCTGCGCTCGCCGCGTGTCCTGGGCGCGCCGCACCCGCTGCTGGCGCCGCACCTCGCGCGGCGCCACGCGGGGTTCGTGGAGAGGACGCGCCCGCGCCATCTCGTGATCCCGGCGTCCGCCACGGTGTCGCTGGTCGTGAAGCTGCGCGACTCGGCGCACCACCCGCCCGCGTTCGTGGCGGGCCCGCACCACGCGCATTTCGTGCCGGACGGCGACTGCGCGCCCTCGTACCTGGAGGTGCGGCTGTCCCCGCTGAGCGGCTACACGCTGCTCGGCGTTCCGCTGAACGCGCTGCGCGGCCGGATCGTCGACCTGCGCGACCTGCTCGGTGCGGACGGTCGCCTGCTCGCCGAGCGGCTGCGCGATGCGCGGACGTGGCGCGAGCGGTTCACGCTCCTGGACCGGCTCCTGCTGGATCGCCTCGACGGCGGGCCTCGGCCGTCGCCCGAGGTCGTCCGGGTCCTGCAGCGCCTGGCCGCGACGGGTGGCGCCGCGCGGATAAGCAGGCTCGCCGGCGAGGTCGGGTGGAGCCACAAGCACCTGATCACGCGGTTCAACCAGCAGGTCGGCCTGTCGCCGAAGGCGGCGGCCCGGCTCGTCCGCTTCGACCGGGTCCTGCGCAGGCTCGAGCAGCCGGGTGCGCCGGGGTGGGAGCGGATCGCGGCCGACGCGGGCTACGCGGACCAGTCCCACCTGGTGCGGGAGTTCCGGAAATTCACCGGGGTCACGCCGACCGAGTTCACGACCGACGGGTGAACGGGCCCCGGCCCGAGGGGAAGGGGCCAGGGCCCGTTCGGGATTGCCGTCCCGCCTCCTGGGGCCGTCAGGAGGCGGAACGGCCGGCTCGGTCGGCGCCGCTGCCTTGGCCGCCCTTCTCGGAGTGGGCGTCGCCGCCCTTGGCGTCGTCGCCGTTCTTGCTGTCCTCGCCGTGGTCGCCGCCCTTGGCGTCGCCGTCGTCGCTGTCCGCCTCGTCGCCCTCCCGCGCCGAACGACCGGCTGGCGGGCCCGCGGGCTGGTCGGGGTTCCCGGGAGCGGCCGTGGGCGGGCCGCCCTTGCCCGCGGTGGGGCCGGCATCGTCACCGGGCGTGGCGCCGCGATCGTCGGCGCGGCCGGGGGCCGTCGCGGACTTGCCGGGTTGCTCGGTGCGCTCGCGGACCGCGCAGAAGCCGGGGACGTCCTCCGGCGAGCCCGCCGCCTCGACGAGCGAGCGGAACGCCGGGTTCTCCGCGGCCTTGCCGGGGTTGTCGGTGGCTCCGGCGGACCACGCCTTGCAGAGGCCGAGGATCGACGGTTCGGGGGAGGGTGCGTTGGCGGCGTCCGGCCCGGGAGCGGTGGACTTGCCGGAATCCGCGTCCGGATTCGCGCCGTCCTCGGCGCCGGACGATCCGGTGTCGGCGTTCGTCGTCGAGGACGCGGAGGTCTCGTCGGACGACGACGGTCCGCTGGACGCGTTGGAGGCGAGGGCGACGCCGCCGGTGGCGCCGGCCACCAGGACGACGGCGGCGAGGGCCTTCGCCGCGAGGATCTTCGAGAGTGCCGTACTGAGCATCGAGGGTCTCCGGGTGGGTGCGCTGGGGAGCGGGGTCTCGCGGGGAGCGCCGACGAAGGCGGCAACGGCCGCCGTCTCGCCGGCGAGCTCGCTCGCCGCGCCGGGGCCCGCGGCGGCGGCGAGGAGCTGTCGGAGACCGGCTGGGCCGGGGCCGCCGTCGAGCAGTTGCTCGGCGGCGGCCGCGGTCAGGCGGTCCGGGTTCGAGGTGCGCATCTCGGGCCGTCCAGCGCCGCACCCCCGCAAACCGTTACGCATCGTGCTCACCCATCCAGCGGTCGCTGTCGATCGCCTTGGCCAGCTTCTTGAGGCCGCGGTGGGCGGCAACCCGCACCGCGCCGGGGCGCTTGCCGAGCACCTTCGCCGCGGTAGGGGCGTCGAGCCCGACCACGGCGCGCAGGAGGACCGCCTCCGCCTCCGTCTGCGGCAGCGCGAGGATCTGGGCCATCGCCCACCGGGTCGACATCCCCTCCATCGCCGACCCGTGCGCGTCGGTGGTGTCCGGGTGCTCGGCGAGCGTGTCCATCTCGGTCGGGTCGGCCGGCCGCCGGCTCCGGGTGCGGGCCCAGTCCAGCGCGCGGTTGCGGCAGATCGTGCTGACCCACCCCCGGAACCCGTCGAGGTCGCCCTCGAAGCCCCGCAGGTCCCGGGCCACCTGCAACCAGGTCTCCGCCGTGACGTCCTCCGCCTCGGACCCGATCAGTGCCGTGGCGTACCGCAGCAGCCGCGGCTGCAGGTCGCGGTACAGGGCGACGAACCCCGCCTCGTCGCCGCGGGACGCCGCGCGCAGCGCTTCCTCCAGATCCGGTTCGGCTCGCGGTGGTATCACTTCGCCCGCGGCAGCGCGCACACGTCCTCCACGTCCTTTCCCGGGACGGAGGGCGGGAGCGCGGGGGAGCGCCGCCCAGGGCCGTCCGGACCGGCAGCGCCGCGCGCCGCCGGAGCGTTACACGGTCGGGCGGCGCGGATGGTTCAGCGCTTGCGCAGGGCGGTGCTGCAGGCGGTCAGTCGACCGGCCGGCGGCGGCCGTCGCTGCCCGTCGTGAGCGCAGGAGGCACGCTCGGTGGTTCGGGAGCAAGCCTGCCGGCCACGACGAGCCCGTAGAGGACGTGGTCGAGCGCCACCAGCACGCGCCAGAGCACCCGGCGCCTGCGGGCGTGCCGGACGCCGAGCGCAGGCGCGATCCCGAGCTCGAAGGCGAGCCAGATCGCGAGGCCGTAGACCGGCCCCGCGGCGGGGTGCCGGCGGACACCCGCGGGGAGCAGCCCGAACACCAGCCCGCCACCGGTGCCGTACGTCCAGTGCGCCACCTCGATGACGGCGTTCCGCGACCGCTCGGGCAGCCGGCGCACGATCCCGGGTGCCTTCTCCTCCACGATGGCTTCCGGCGGGCTCTGCTCCTGCCGCCCGACGGCCGCGGTGACCGTGCGGAGCCCGGTCATCGCCATCGCACCGATCAACCCCCGAGCGCCGGCTCGTGCCGTCGCCCACCGGTGCCTGCTGATCGTCGCCACCAGCGCCCCTTTCCGGGAGAGAGAGACGGGTCCCGGCAGCGGGATGCCCGTTCCCGGCCGGGGCAATCGTGCTCCCGCGGTTCCCCGGAGGACGCGGGGCGCGCTGATCGCGGCAGGAGGAACCGGGATGCACGCGCCCGCCGCCGCGCCGTCAGCCCTGCTCATGGTGCGGACGCCAGGGAGCGGTCCCCACTGGGAACATGCAGCCTGTACGTACAGGCTGCATGTATGTATCTTCAGAGCATGACGACGTTCGTTCTGGTGCACGGGGCGTGGTACGGCGGCTGGTGCTGGCGGGACGTCGCGCCGCCGCTGCGCGCGGCCGGCCACGAGGTGCTGACGCCCACGCTCACCGGGCTGGGGGAGCGGGCATCCGAGTTCCGCGAGGACATCGGCCTGCGGACGCACGTGGAGAACGTGGTCGACCTCTTGCGCCGCGCGGACCTGCGCGACGTCGTCCTGGTCGGCCACAGCTACGCGGGACTCGTGGTGCGCGAGGCCGCCGACCGCGAACCGGAGCGGATCGCCCGGCTCACGCTCGTCGACGCGTGGGCAGGGCGCGACGGGGAGTCGATCGACAGCCTCGCGCCGGAGTTCTTCCGCAACTGGGTCGAGTCGATCACGACGGACGGCGCGATCCCCGTCCCGCCCGCACCGTCGGTGGGAGTGACCGAGCCCGACCAGGTCGCGTGGCTCGAGTCGCGGTTGACCCCGCAGCCGCGGCGGACGTTCTCCGAGCCCACCCGCCTCACCGGAGCGGTCGAGGCCATCCCCTGCCGGGCGGTGCTCTGCACGCCGCCCGGTCCCATGCCGTTCGGTGAGTTGGCCCGCGGGTTCGGGTGGAAGACCGTGGAGCTGGAATCGGGCCACGACGCCATGACCGGCGCTCCGGCGCAGCTGGCGCGCATCCTCCTGGACGACGCGTGACCCGCAACCGCAAGGTCGAACAGGGCGAGCACACGCGCGACGCGCTCGTCGCGACCGCCGTCGCCCTCTTCGCCGAGAAGGGGTACGCCGGCACGTCCACCACGGAGATCGTGGACCGGGCCGGGCTCACCCGCGGCGCCCTCTACCACCACTTCGCCGACAAGGACCAGCTCTTCGAGGCCGCCCTCGACGCGGTGGAGGGCGACATCTTCGAGCGCGTGCAGGCCGCGGGCGCGCCGCTGGGCAACGACCTGCGGCGCCGGCTCGCGGTCGGGGTCGACGTGTTCCTCGACGCCTGCCTGGAGCCCGCCGTGCAGCGGATCCTCCTGCAGGAGGCGCCGGCCGTGCTCGGCTGGGAACGGTGGCAGCGGCTCGACCGCCCGCGCTGTGCACGCCGGCTGCTCGCGGCCAACCTGGCCGAGGCCGCTGAACGGGGGCTGATCGTCACGCCGTCCGCGGCGGCCCTCACACATCTCGTGTACGGCGCGCTGGTGCAGGCCGGCATCGTGATCGCCGGCGCCGAGGATCCCCGCGCGACGCGCGCGACCATGGGGGAGACGGTCCACCGCCTCCTCGACGCGATGTTCTGAGAGGGGGTGAAGATGCACGTCGTGCGCCAGCAGGAGTGGGGCGGCCCGGAGACGCTGCAGGTCGTCGAGGTGCCGGTGCCGCGGCCGGCGCCCACCGAGGTCCTCGTGCGGGTCGTCGCGGCCGGCGTGAACCCGGTGGACGTGTACACGCGCAGGGGCCTGGCCTACAACCGCGTGCTGAGCCTGCCGTTCGTCAACGGCTGGGACGTGGCCGGTGTCGTGGAGGACGTCGGCTACGGGGTCACGCGCTTCCGGCCCGGCGACCGGGTCTTCGGGATGCCGTGGTTCCCGCGGGAGGCGGGCGGCTACGCCGAGTACCTCGTCGCGCCGTCCCGGCACTTCGCGTCGATCCCGGACGGGATGGGCTTCGCCGAGGCCGCCGCGCTCCCGCTCGCCGGGTTGACGGCGTGGCAGATGCTGGTGGACGCCGCACAGGTCGCGCCGGGGCACCGGGTGCTCGTCTCCGCCGCCGCGGGCGGGGTGGGGCACCTCGCCGTGCAGGTCGCGAAGGCGCACGGCGCGCACGTCATCGGCACGGCGAGCGCGGCCAAGCACGGCTTCGTGCGCGGACTGGGGGCCGACGAGGTGGTCGACTACACGGCCGTCGACGTCGCGGACGCCGTTAGCGACGTGGACGTGGTGATCCAGATGTTCGGTGGCGACCACGCGCTCCGGGCCCTCGGGTGCCTGCGCCCGGGCGGGATCATGGTCAACGCGCAGGGGGCGTGGACGGAGGGCATGGCCGAACGGGCCGCGGAGCTCGGGGTGCGCGCCACCGCGTTCCTCGTGGAGCCGGACGCCGACGGGCTCGATGCGCTCGCCCGCCTCGTGGTGGAGGGCCGGCTCACCGTCCACGTCTCGGCGCGGTTCCCGCTGGCGGACGTCGCGGCGGCCCATGCGCTGGTGGCCGAGGGACGCACCACCGGGAAGGTCGTGCTCACCGTCAGCGACGCCTGAACTCGCACGCGGCGCGGTTTGATCCCCGTCACAGCTCTACCCTGGGCAGACGTGACTGCTGCGTGAACGGCGTGATCGACGCTTTCGTCGTGATCGGGGTCGTCGTCGCGGTCGGCTATCTGGTCGGGCGGGCCGGGGTGCTCGGGCCTGCTGCCACCCAGGTGCTCTCGCGGGCGGCGTTCTTCGTCGCGTCCCCTGCGCTGCTGTTCAGCACGCTCGCCCGTACGGACGTGGGCGCGGTGTTCTCCGACGGCCTCGTCGTCACGGCGGTGACGAGTGTGCTGGCGTGCCTGCTCTACGTCCCGGTCGGGCTGCTGCGCAGGCGGCCGGCGGGGGAGACCGCCGTGGGCGCGATGGCGAGCGGTTACGTCAACGCGGGGAACCTCGGGCTTCCGATCGCCACCTACGCGCTGGGGAACGTGACCGAGGCCGTCCCGGTGCTGGTGTTCCAGCTCGCGGTGCTCACCCCGGTCTTCACCACGGTGCTCGGCGTGCTGTCGGAGCGGGCGAGCGACGGCCGTCAGCCGCTGTGGCGGATGGTGACGGCGCCGCTGCGCAACCCGATCGCACTGGCCACGGGGGCGGGGATCGTGGTGTCGGCCACGGGGCTGGTCCCGCCCGAGCCGGTGATCGCGCCGATCGAGCTGATCTCCGACCTCGCGGTGCCGGGGATGCTCCTCGCGTTCGGGATCTCGCTCTGCGGGGCGAAGCGGCCCGGCGCGGGCGAGACAGCGCCGCTCCTGGCGACCGTGCTGCTGCTCAAGTGCGTCGTGCATCCGGTGCTTGCGCTGCTCGTCGGCCTGCTTCTCGGGCTGGAAGGGCACGGGCTGCTCGCGGTCGTGGTCTGCGCGGCCCTGCCGACGGCGCAGAACGTGTTCGGCTACGCGGTGCGGTTCGAGCAGGGCGTCGTGCTGGGCCGGGACGCGGCGCTGAGCACCACCGTGGTCAGCGTCCCGGTCCTCTTCGCCGTCGTCGCGGTGCTGGCATGACCGGCCTCACAGCGACTCGAGCCCCGCGTGCCCGTCGCCTGCGCGGATGAAGCGGGTCATGCCGATCTGCTGGGTGGTGGCCGTCGCGGCGGGGACGTCCTCCGGAAGCAGGAACGCCCGGCTCACCACCTCGTCCATGACGAGCACCGACTCCACCGCCTTGATCTCCGGCAGCACCGACAGCCCTTCGGTGACGAACTCGTGCACCTCGGCGACGTCGCGCCCGCGGACGAGCAGCATCGCGTCGTGCTGGCCCGTGGTGACGGCGCAGTACTCGACCTGCGGCATCTCCACGACCCGGCGCCGGAAGCTCTTCCACGCCTGCGGCCGGACCGTGACGAACACCAGCGCGCAGATCCCGAAGCCGACCTTGCGCGGATCGACCCGTGCGCTGAACCCGGTGATCACACCGCGGGCGACCATGTTCTCGACGCGGGTGTAGACCGTGGCCCGCGAGACCCCGACCTGCTCGGCCAGCGCGGACATCGAGACCCGGCCGTTGTCCCGCAGCCCCGCCAGGATGCGCTGGTCCGTCTCGTCCAGATCGACGATTCGTCCAGCCGGAGGCCCGCTCGGCTCCTGGGTTCTGGACACTCGGGGACCCCTTCATCCGTAGGATGCGGTTTCGTCTGAGCGCCAGCGTCGCTACTGGACGAACTGTAAAGCAATGTCGCATGATACCGCCGAATCGTCCAGTGGACGCGAGTTCGTGCGAACCCCCGAAGCGCGCCGACCGCGAGCTGGTACCGAGTCGGTTCTCTGCGTGGAGGTGCACATGTTCGGTGCGAGGCGGTCCGCCGCGCTCGCCGCCGCGGCGGCGGTCGTGCTCGCGGTGGCGGCATGCGGGTCCGGAGGGTCCGGCGGCGGGTCCGGGTCAGGTCCGACGCTCGTGATCGACTCGACGTTCGACCTCAAGACCGTCGACCCCGGCCGCGAGTACGAGCTCACCGGCCAGATGCTCACCCACGGCATGTACGAGACGCTGCTGACGTTCGCAGGCGACGACCTCACCACGCCCGCGCCGGGCCTCGCGTCCTCCTACGAGCTGTCGCCCGACGCGAAGACGCTCACCCTGACGCTCGCGCAGGGCCGGGTGTTCTCCGACGGCAGCCCCGTCACGGCGGACGACGTCGTGTTCTCGCTGCAGCGGGTGATCGGCATGAAGGGCAACCCGTCCTTCCTGCTCGACGGCGTGACGGTCGCGAAGAAGGACGACACGACGGTCGTGCTGACCAGCGCAGAGCCGAACGCGGCGCTGCCGTTCATCCTGCCCAACCCGGCGCTGTCGGTCGTCAACTCGAAGGTCGTGACCGCGAACGGTGGCACCACCGACGACACGGACGGCGCGGAGGCGTTCCTGAACTCGACGTCCGCGGGGTCCGGCCCGTACATGCTCAAGTCGCTCGACGTCGCCAGCCAGGCGGTGCTCACGAAGAACCCGGCGTACAACGGGTCCGCGAAGCCGGCGTACGAGAACATCGTGATCCGCAACGTGCAGGCCGCGACGCAGGCGCTGAACGTCCAGAAGGGCGACTCGCAGATCGCGCTCGACCTCTCGGGCGACCAGGTGAGCGGCCTCGACCAGGGCGAGCTGACCGTCACCAGCGGGCCGTCCGCCTACACGATCTTCCTGTTCCTCAACCAGGGCGCGGACATCTCCACCGCCACCAGCAACCCGCAGTACGTCTCGGCTGTGAAGAAGGCCATCGACTACCCGGGCCTGCTGCAGGTCGCAGGCACGGGTTCGGTGCAGCCGGCCAGCATGATCCCGACCATGATCGCGGGCTCGCTCCCGGCCGCCGAGGCGCCGAAGCAGGACCTGGCGGGGGCCGCCGCGGCACTGGCCGCGAGCGGCGTCAGCGGCCAGACCCCGAAGCTCGCCTACCCGAGCGACTTCACCCTCCTCGGGCTGAGCTTCCAGACCATCGCCGAGCGGCTGCAGTCGCAGCTGGCCGCGGCCGGGATCACGGTCGACCTGGCCCCGGCGCCGGTGGCCACCGAGCTGGACAACTACCGCAACGGCAAGGAGGAGATCGGGCTCTGGTACTGGGGACCCGACTTCCCGGACCCGTCCAACTACCTGGCGTTCGGCCCCGACGGGCTGATCGGCAAGCGCGCGAACTGGCCGGCGAGCGCGGCACCGGACATCGACGCGGCAGCCAAGGCCGCCGCGGCCGCCGTCGAGCCCGCGGAGCGCGCGAGCCGGTACCAGGATTTCCAGCGCAGCCTGAACGCCGGCGGGCCGTTCATCCCGCTCGTGCAGCCCGCCACCAACATCGTCACGGCGAAGTCGGTGACCGGGGCCGCCTACAACCCGATCTGGACGCTGGACCTGGGTTCCGTCGGTGTGGCCGGTGAGCAGTAGTCCGTTCGCCCGGTACCTGCTGCGCCGGCTCGGGGTGTCGGCCCTGCTGATCGTCGGCGTCACGCTCGTGACGTTCGTGCTGACGAACCTGGTGCCCGGCGACCCGGTCGCGGCCAACCTGGGTCAGCGCGCGGCGGAGAACCCGGCCACCGTGGCGGCGTACCGGGCGCACTACGGGCTCGACCGGCCCCTGCCCGTCCAGTACGCGACGTACCTGGGCAACCTGCTCCAGGGTGACCTCGGCGAGTCCCAGCAGACGCACCGGCCGGTGCTGACCGACCTGCAGTCGGCCGTGCCGGCCACGCTGGAGATCGCGATCGGCGCGATCGTGCTGTCGGTGCTGATCGGCGTCGGCTTCGGTGTCGTCGCGGCCGTCAGGCGCGGGCAGCTCGCCGACAGCGCGCTGCGGCTGGTGTCCCTGGTCGGGATCTCGGTGCCGACGTTCTGGCTGGCGCTGGTGGCGTTCTACGTCTTCTCCTTCCAGCTGGACCTGGCGCCCGGCTCGGGGCGCCTCGCCCCTGCGACTACCCCGCCTCCGCACGTCACCGGCCTCTACACCGCGGACGCGCTGCTGGCTGGGGAGTGGGAGACGTTCGGCGACGCGCTGGCCCACCTGATGCTGCCGACGTTGGTGCTGACGCTCTACACCGTCGGCCTGCTCACCCGGTTCACCCGCTCGGCCGTGCTCGAGGTGCTGGAGCAGGACTACGTCCGATCCGCCCGGGCCAAGGGCCTGCCGGGCCGGACCGTGCTCATCCGGTACGTGCTGCGTGCGGCGATGGTGCCGATCCTGACGGTGGTCGGCCTCGCGTTCGGCGCGTTGCTCTCGGGCACCGTGCTGGTGGAGGAGATCTTCGCCTGGCCCGGCGTCGGGTCCTACGCCTACCAGGCTGCCTCGCACCTCGACCTGCCGGCCGTGATGGGCGTCGGCCTGCTCGTGGGCATCATCTACCTGGTGATCAACCTGGTCGTCGACCTGCTCTACGGGGTCATCGACCCGCGGGTGCGGATCTCATGAGCACGGTCGTCGAAGGGCCGCTGCGCGCCCGGTTCCGCACGCGGATCCCGCAGGCCTGGCGAACGCCGCTCGGCATCACCGGCGCGGCGGTCGCGCTGGTGTGGATCCTGATCGCCGTGCTGGGCCCTGCGCTCTGGCCGCACGACCCGCTCGCGCAGGACTTCGCGCGGCTGGAGGCGCCGAGCGCGGCCCACTGGTTCGGCACCGACGAGCTCGGCCGGGACGTGTTCACCCGCGTGCTGGCCGGTGCCCGGGTCACGATGCCGCTCGCGATCCTGCTCGTCGGGCTGTCGGTGGTGATCGGCGGCGTCCTCGGGCTCGCCGCCGGGTTCTTCGGGCGCTGGGTCGACGAGACCGTGATGCGCCTGACCGACCTCGTGATGGCGTTCCCGACCGTCATCCTCGCGATGGTGGTCGCGGCGTCGCTGGGCGCCAGCCTGCTGAACGCGGTGCTGGCCGCGCTGGTCGTCTCGTGGCCCGCCTACGCGCGCGTCGCGCGCGGGCTGGTGGTCGGCATCCGGCAGGCCGACTACGTGCTCGCCGACCGGCTGCTCGGCTTCTCGCCGCTGCGGTCGCTCGGCACCGACATCGTCCCGATGGTCACCGGGCCGGTGCTGATCCTCGCCAGCCTCGACATCGGCACGGCCACGCTGCTGCTATCCGGCCTGTCGTTCCTCGGGCTGGGCGCGAAGCCGCCCACGGCGGAGTGGGGCTCGATGGTCGCCACCGCGATCCAGAACTTCGACTCGTGGTGGCTGGGCGTCTTCCCGGGCCTCGCGATCCTGACCGTGGTGATGGCGTTCAACTTCCTGGGCGACGCGCTGCGCGACGCCCTCGACCCGCGCACGGCGGGCGTCCTGGGCAAGGCGGAGACCCGATGACCGCCCTGGAGATCAGCGGGCTCACGCTGGGCATCGGCGACGCGGAGATCCTGCGCGGCGTCGACCTCGACCTGGAGAAGGGCCGGATCCAGGGCCTCGCGGGCGAGTCCGGCTCGGGCAAGACGATGACGGGGCTCGCCGTGATGGGCCTCCTGCCGGCCAGGGCGCGGGTCGGGGGAACGATCGCCTTCGGCGGCCGCGACCTGCTCGCGCTCACGCCGCGGGCGCACAACGACCTGCGCGGCACGGAGATCGCGATGGTCTTCCAGGACCCGTCGACGAGCCTGCACCCGATGCTGGCGGTCGGCGCGCAGCTCACCGACCACCTCCGCCACCACCTGCGGCTCGACAAGGCCGCAGCGCGCGCCCGCGCCGTCGAGCTGCTCGAACGCGTGCGGATCCCGGACCCGGCGAGCGCCCTGCGCCGCTTCCCGCACCAGTTCTCCGGCGGGCAGCGCCAGCGCATCGCGATCGCCATCGCGCTGGCCTGCTCCCCGTCCGTCCTGATCGCCGACGAGCCGACCACCGCCCTCGACGTCACGGTCCAGGCCGGCGTGCTGCACCTGCTGCGCGACCTGGCCCGCGAGATGGGCCTGGCCGTGCTGCTGGTGACCCACGACCTCGGGGTGATGAGCGCCGTCGCCGACCGGGTCGCGGTGATGCGCGACGGCGAGGTCGTGGAGAACGGGGAGTGCCACCAGGTGTTCACCGCACCCGCGCACCCCTACACCGCGTCGCTGCTCGCGAGCCTGCCCGGCGCGGCGGGCGGCGTCCGGTCCCTCGACGACGTGCGCGCCCTGGAGGAGCTGTGAGTCTGCTCGAGGTCGCCGGCCTGGAGGTCGTCTACCGCGGGCGTCCGCCCGTGCGGGCCGTCGACGGCATCGACCTCTCGGTCGGCGCGGGCGAGGTCCTGGGCCTGGTCGGCGAGTCCGGCTGCGGCAAGTCCACGGTGGCGCGCGCGGTCTGCGGGCTCGTCGCGCCTGCCGCGGGCACTGTGACCTTCGACGGCAGCCCGGTCGCGCCGCTCGGCCTGCGCCGCCGTCCCGCGGAGCTGACGCGGATCCAGATGGTGTTCCAGGACCCGTACGGCTCGCTGCACCCGCGTCGCCCGGTCGGGGCGCAGATCGGCGACGGCGTGCGGGCGGCCGTGCAGCGCGGCGCCGAGGCGTCCGAGCCGGGGTGGTGGCTGGAGCGCGTCGGGCTGGACCGCGCCGCCGCGCGCCGCTACCCGCACGAGTTCTCCGGCGGGCAGCGCCAGCGGATCGCGATCGCCAGGGCGCTGGCCGCCCGCCCCGACCTGCTGATCGGTGACGAACCGATCTCCGCGCTGGACGCCTCCACCCAGGCGATCGTCGCGGCGCTCATGCGGGACCTGGCCGTGGAGAGCGGCGCGGGCCTGCTGTTCATCTCGCACGACCTCACCGTGGTGCGGCTGATCGCCGACCGGCTGGCCGTGATGTACCGGGGCCGGATCGTCGAGTCCGGCCCGGCGCACACGATCTGGGAGGACCCGCAGCACCCCTACACCCGGGCCCTCCTCGCGGCCGTGCCGCTGCCCGACGGCTCAGGGACGATGCCGGAGCCGCCGGTGGACGGGGTGGAGTTCCCGCTGGAGCCGGTGCTGCGCTGAGCCCGTCACGCAAAGGTCCACTTGGTGGCGCCGCCCGGTTCGGCGCCGGCCACCCCGACGGCCGTGTGGATCGTGAAGCGGTAGAGGTGCCACGGCGGTGGCCCGGCGCTGGGCGCGCTGAACGGGGCGGTGAGGCCGCCCTCCCCGTCAGGCTCGGCGGGCCACCCTTCGGCGGCGTAGTGCGCGGCGAGCTGCTCGATGGCCTCCGGGTCGGTGACCCGTTGCGCCTCGCCTTCGAGGACCAGGTCCATGCCCGGGAGCCGGACGGAGATCGTGCAGGCCGCGTTGGCGGCCAGGTTGCGGGACTTGCGGGTGCCCGGCCCGCTGACGAAGTAGATCTCGCCGTCGTGCCACGCGGCTCCGATACCGGCGGAGTGGGGGCGGCCGTCAGGGCTCGCGGTGCCGAGGAAGACCGGGGTCTCCATCTTGGTCAGGCTCTCGGGCAGGAGGTCCCGCGGCCTGCTCCACGGCAGGGGCTCGGAGCCGTAGATGTCGAGATTGGTGACGGCGGTGGGCTCGTGTTCGCTCATGGGGAGGTGACTCGCGTCGCGCGCGGAACTCATCGCGGCGCCCGCGGTCGTTCGATCAGCTCTGCTCGATCGTGTAGAAGGTGACGCGGCCGCCGTCGTCGTCGCCCTGGGCGGACTCGGCCTGCTGGTAGTCGCCGACCTGGAAGCGCACCGGCTCGCCGCGGAACGCCTCGGGCACCTGGGAGGTGGCCTGCTGGGTGTTGCCGCCGTAGCTCGCGCTGAACGTCATCGAGCCGTCGCCGGTGTCGGTGATCGTGAAGTCGAAGCGCTCGTTCAGCGGCACCCCGGACAGCAGCGGGACGGTCTGCTTCTCGTCGCCCTTCTGCTTCTGCTTGACCTCCGCCTCGATGTTCCCGTCCTTGTAGTGGAGCATCACGTACGGCACCGACTTGATGTCGCCGGAGCCGTGGATCTGGCCGATGATGATCTCCTCGGAGTCGGCCGGTACCTGGGACACCGCGAGCGACGCGGAGAGGGTGTGCTCACCGTCGGTGCCGGCGGAGAAGTCGTTCAGGCTGATGAGCTCGGTGCGCGGGCTCTTGGAGTTCTTGGTGGTGGCACCGGCGGCCGGTGCCCAGAACGTGAGGCTGCCGTCGGGCCCCGCGGTCAGCCAGGGATCCGTGACGGCGGCCGGCTCGACCTCCTCGGCGTTGCCGCTCTCACCCTCCTCGGGGAGCGTGAGCTTCCAGCCCGACAGGTCGATCGCGCTCGGGGTGGTCGGTGGCTCAGGTCGGAGAACGGCCAGGAAGAGCCACAACAGCCCACCGCCGAGGATGATCACTCCCGCGACGACGGCCAGTACGCGGCGGTTCACCGTGCGGTGATCTGCTCGAATGGCCATGTGGGCGATGCTAGGTGGAGGAAACTTTGAGCGCGCTGAAGAACAAGGTCTGCCTGGTCACGGGGGCCGGCAGCGGAATCGGGACGGCCACGGCGGTCGCGCTGGCCGCCGAGGGCGCGGTGACGGTCCTCGTCGGGCGGCGCCGCGGGTTGCTCGAGGAGGTCGCGGCGACGATCGCCGAGGCGGGCGGCTCCGCGCACGTCGAGCCCGCCTCGGTCGACGACCCGGCGCAGGTGGCCGCGCTCGTCGCCGGGGTGCGCGAGCGCGTCGGCCCGGTGGACGTGCTCGTCAACGTGGCAGGGGTGTCGTCGAGGGCGCGCAACGCCCGCTGGCTGTCCGACGAGGACTGGGACCACGTGGTGCGGGTCAACCTGAGCGGCGTGTTCGCCCTGACCCGGGCGGTGCTGCCGGACATGCTCGACCGCGGCGCCGGCACCGTGATCACCGTGTCGTCGATCGCGGCCGTGCGGCCCGGCCTGCTCAGCGGCCCGGCCTACGGCGCCGCGAAGGCGGGCGTCGTGAACTTCATGCACTACCTGAACGCCACCTACCGGGGCGAGGGCATCCGGGCCACCGCGATCCTGCCGGGAGAGGTCGACACCCCGATCCTGGACAACCGTCCGAAGCCGCCGTCGGCGCAGGAGCGTGCCACGATGCTCCTCCCCGAGGACGTCGCCGCCACGGTGCTGCTCGCCGCGTCGCTGCCGCAGCGCGCGGTCGTCGAGGAGCTGCTGATCAACCCCACGCACCAGCGCGACCTCTCCGGCGACCTCGAGGCCGCGCGGTGGGCGGGCGCGCCGGAGGAGCAGTAGTCGCCGTTCGCCCGGGTGGGCGTACGGCTCCGGCTGCCGTTGGGCACCGTTTGCTCTAACCTTGTCGCCCCGGGTCTTCCGAGGGGGGCCAGCCATGCGACACGTCGTCACGATCTCCGCGAGCTACGGTGCCGGGGGTGCGCTCGTCGGCCCGGCGGTCGCCGAGAGGCTCGGCGTGCCCTTCCTGGACCGGGCGATACCGGTGGCCGTGGCGAACGATCTGCGCATCCCGCTCGAGGACGCCCTGAGCCGTGACGAGCAGGTGCAGGGGTGGCTGACGCGGGTGCTGTCCGCCGCGGCGCCCGCCTCGGCGGACTGGATGATCGGTGTGACGCCCCCGCCCGGCGCGCTGCTGCCCGACTCGCACGTCAACGCCTGCACCGAGCGGGTCATCCGGGCGGGCATCCGCGAGCACGGCGGGGTGATCCTCGGTCGCGCCGCCGCGATCGTGCTGCGCGATCACGCGACCGCGCTGCACGTGCGGCTGGACGGCGACCCGGAACGCAGGGTCCGGCAGGCGATGACCATGCTCGGGGTGAGCGAGCGGGACGCGCGGGACGCGATGGCCGGCAACGACAACGCCCGCACCGCTTACGTGAAGCACTTCTACCGCACCGATCCCGCCGCCCCCGAGCACTACCACCTGGTGCTGGACAGCACCCGGATCCCGCTCGAGGACTGCACGGAGCTCATCGTCAAGGCAGCGGTCGCCCGCACCCGGGTCCGCGCCGAGCCCGCGTAGCCCCGGCCTCAGGTCACCGGCCGGCCCGGGTGCAGTCCGAGCCGGCCTGGGCTCGGGTCGCCCTGGACCTCACCGAAGTACAGCGCGAAGGTCTGCCTCCAGCGTTCTACCTCGGCGCGGTCGGACATGAACTGCTCGAACTCGTCGACGTGGGCCTTCGGGTACTCCCAGATCGGTTCGAGCCCGCCGGCGGGGGCGACGTCGGTGCGCACCGGCCAGCCGCTGGACGAGGCCCGTTGCACGTCGGTGGAGACCTGCCAGTTCAGGTAGAGCTTCGCGGCGGCGGGGTGCGCGGCTCCGGCGAGGATCGCCGCCCGCTGGCCCCATGCCAGGAACGGGGTGTCGTCGGTGGCGACCCAGCGGGTGGTGGAGCCCGGTGCCGGGTTCGGCGATCCCGGACCGCCGATGCCGATGGCCTTGTGCCTCGCGCCGACCGCGGCGACGGGGGTGTTGGTGCCGCGGGCGAACTGGACGCCCTGCGCGGCGAGCTTCGCCACGAAGTCCCAGCCGTACTCGTGCACGTACTGCCGGTACAGGAACAGGACGGCGTCGTCGTCGTGCGGGTACGCGGACGCGATCTTCCCCTTCCATCGTGGATCGACCAGGTCGGGCGGGGTGCGGGGAGCGGCGGTGCCGACGCTCGTGCTGTCGTACAGGAAGCTGTGGGCGATCACCGCGATCGCGACCCACGTCCCGTCCGGGTCCTTGAAGCGTTCGTGCACCCCGGAGAATCCGGCCGGCTTGTACGGCAGCAGCAGGCCTTCCTCCTTCCAGCTGGGGAAGACCTGCAGCGACTGCAGCTGCACCACGTCCGGGACCAGCGTGCCGGTCCCGATCTGGTTGTCGACGCGGACGTCGTGGAACTTGCTGTAGTCGACCACCATCGTCAGCGTCATGCCGGGGAAGCGGGACAGGAACGCCTGCCTGGTGCCGTCCTGCTGGGTGGCCGTGTCCCCGCCGGCGTAGACGACGAGCTCGCCGCCCTCCGCCATGGCGTCGGCGTGCAGCTGGTCCAGCGTCTTCGTCTCCTCCATGACGTCCGGGGCGGCCTGGAAGGCGGACGCGCCGGTGATGGGCCGACCGCACGCGGCGAGCGCGGCCGCGCCGACGGCCGCGGCGCTCGCGCCGAGCACCCGCCGCCTGCTGAACCTGGTCATCGCCGATCCCTCCGCCGCCGACCGTGTCCGCGGGCGGACGCTACGTCGGCCACGGGCAGGCACGCCGGACCGGGCACCCGGTCGGGTCGGGGATTCAGCCGATCGGGCACACCGTCGCGGCCGGGCGCTCAGGCGACGCGGTGTCCGCCCGCCCCGCTCTCGCCGCGCACCAGCTCGGTGAGGTGGCGTCGCATCCGGCCCGCGTCGGCATCGAGGCCGGTGAACAGCCGGAACGCCTCGGCGGCCTGGTGCACCGCCATGCGGCCGCCGTCCAGCGTCGCGCAGCCGACGGCACGTGCGGCGCGGAGCAGCTCGGTGTCGAGCGGCCGGTAGACGATCTCGGCGACCCACAGCCCGGAACGCAACGACGTGGGCGGCACCGGGAGCCCCGGATGTTCGGACATGCCCATCGGCGTCGCGTGCACCACCCCGTCGGCCGCCTGCACCCGGTCCGCGAGCTCGCTGATGCCGTGGCCCGTGGCCCGCCCCACCCCGAACCGGTCGGCCAGTGCGGCGGCGAGGCCGACGGCCCGCGAGGCGTCCACGTCGAGGACGTCGACCGTGCCTGCGCCGATCGACAGCAGGGCGTGGCTCGCGGCCGCACCGGCGCCGCCCGCGCCGATCAGCACGACGCGGCCGAGCCGCGCGTCCGGCAGCCCGTCGAGGAGCCCGTCGCGGAACCCCGTCCAGTCCGTGTTGTGGCCGATCGCGCGGTCGCCGTCGAAGACGACGGTGTTGACCGCTCCGATCGCCTCCGCGGCGGGATCGAGCGCGTCGAGGTGCGGGATGACCAGCTGCTTGCACGGGTGGGTCACGTTCAGTCCGCGGAAGCCGGCGGCCCGCGCCTGTCGCAGCAGATCGCCGATCGCCTCCGGCGGGAGCCGCAGGGCGTCGAGATCCAGCCGTACGTAGTGGTAGGGCAGGCCGAGCTCGCGCGCCTCACGCATGTGCAGTGCCGGCGACAGGGACGGCCCGATCCCGGACCCGACCAGCCCCACGAGGAGGCCGTCGTCGGGGCGTCGGAGGTCGGCGATGGCGGCGTCGATGCTCACGAGACTCCCAAAGGACGTACCAGATGGTTAGTTGTACCCCGGATCGGTGGCCGCGAGAAGGAGTTCGGGCGAGCCGACGGGCGTCTGGCCTAGTGTCGGACCGGGAAGCCGGAGGAGGCGGGCGTGGCAACGCAGGTGGACGGCATGCGGGAGCGGCAACGGGACGCCGACCGCACCCGTGCCGAGATCCTCGACGTCGCCACCGAGGAGTTCGCCACGCGCGGCTTCGCCGGGGCGAGGGTCGACGAGATCGCCGCCAAGACCCGCACGACCAAGCGGATGATCTACTACTACTTCGGCAGCAAGCAGGGCGTGTACGTCGCCGTGCTGGAGCGCGCCTACGCGCAGATCCGGGCGCTGGAGCAGCGGCTCGACGTCGAGCACCTCGACCCGGCCCGCGCCATGCGGGCGCTCGCGGAGCTGACCCTCGACCACCACGCGTCGCACCCGGACTTCATCCGCCTGGTGAGCATCGAGAACATCCACCACGCCGAGCACCTGCGGACGTCGCCGGTGCTGTCCAGCCTCGCGGCCCCCGCGGTCGGCGTGCTCGGTCGGATCCTCGAACGCGGCCGGGCGGCGGGGCTCTTCCGCGACGACGTCGACGCGCTCGACGTCCACATGATCATCAGCTCGTTCTGCGTCTTCCGCATCGCCAACCGGCACACGTTCCAGGCGATCTTCGGCCGCGACATGCTCGATCCCCAGTTCAGCGACCACCACCGGCGCATGATCGGCGACCTCGTGCTCGAATACCTGACCGCTCACGTCGGGCGCGCCTGACCGATCCCCTTGACACGGTCCGGGGCCTAACTCACCATTTGGTACCTCACCGTTCAGTACATTAGGTCGGCGGGCCGACGTCATCAGAGGGGATGACATGGACGACTCCCTGCATCGCGTGAAGACGCCCAGGAAGGCCGCGGTCAGCTCCTGGATCGGCAGCGCCCTCGAGTACTACGACTTCTTCATCTACGGGACGGCCGCGGCGCTGGTCTTCCCGAAGATCTTCTTCCCTTCGGGCAACCCGGCAGCGGCCACGATCGCGTCGCTGGCCACGTTCGGCGTGGCCTACGTCGCGCGGCCGGTCGGCTCGTTCATCCTCGGGCACCTCGGCGACACCATCGGGCGCAAGAACGTCCTGGTGATCACGCTCGTCGGGATGGGCCTGGCGACCTTCCTGATCGGGGTCCTGCCGACCTACGAACAGATCGGCATCGCCGCGCCGACCCTGCTGCTGGTCCTGCGCGTGGCGCAGGGCCTCGCGGTGGCGGGCGAGCAGTCGAGCGCGAGCTCGGCGACCCTGGAGCACGCTCCGGCCGGCCGGCGCGCCTACTACACCAGCTTCACCCTCGCCGGCACGCAGTTCGGCAACATCCTGGCCACGGTGGTGTTCATCCCCGTCGGCGCGCTGCCGGAGGAGGCCCTGCTGAGCTGGGGTTGGCGGGTCCCGTTCCTGCTCAGCGCCATCGTGATGGTCGCCGGCCTGTGGATCCGGCGCAGCTTGGGCGAGAGCCCCGTCTTCGTCGAGGAGAAGCAGCGCCAGGAGACGCCCCGTGCGCCGCTGCCGGTGCTGTTCCGCAGCTACACACCCGACGTGCTCAAGGTGCTCTTCGCCGCGCTCGTCTCCGTGATCAGCACGCTCTTCTCGATCTACGCCCTGACCTACGGCGTCAACACCATGGGGCTGTCCCGCACGAGCATGCTGTGGATGGTCGCCCTCGCCAACGTCGTGGCGCTCGGCGCGATCCCGCTCTGGGGGATGCTGGCCGACCGGATCGGGCGCAAGCCGGTCTACGTCGCCGGTGCGCTCGGCCCCGCGATCCTGATCTGGCCCTTCATCTGGTCGATCAGCCAGCAGAACATCGTGCTCGTTTTCGTCTTCGGCATCCTGCAGTCGGGGATCATCTACAGCGCGTACAGCGGAGCCGCGTTCGCGCTGTGGAACGAGCAGTTCGACACCCGGGTCCGGATGTCGGGTGTGGCGGTGGGGACGCAGTTCGGGTTCGCCCTCGGCGGCTTCGCGCCGACGATCGCCGCCGCCCTCGCCGGGCCGAAGCTGGAGAACTGGGTGCCGGTGGCGATGCTCGGCTCCGGCGCCGCCCTCGTCGCGATGATCGCCGCCCTCACCATGCGGGAGACCTACCGGGTGCCCCTCGAGAAGCTGGGGAGGCCGGCGCCGGAGACGGCTGCCCCGGCGTGATCGCGAGCGCTTCCCCGGGAGGCGTACCGGGGGGCCGTGCGTCGGGGCGGGCGGACAGCAGCACGACCCCGACCGACGTGACGAGCCCGCCCGCCACCCCGAGCACCAGGGTGACGGGCGTGGTGCCGAAGGGCTCGCCGAGCACGAGCATGCCCACCGCCCCCGCGGTGAACGGGTCGAGGAGCGTGAGCACCGCGAGCGGTGCCCCGAGCCCGCCGTCGCGGTAGGCGTGCTGCGCGAGCACCGTGCCGAGGCAGACCACGACGAGGCCGACCGCGACCCGCTGCACGTCGACCTGGCCGAGCCAGATCGTCTTCGCCGTGGCGGAGGTGAAGCCGAAGCAGACGGCTGCGGACGCTGCGTAGGCGATGGCCGCACCGCGCGGGTGGTGGCGGGTGCCGAGCAGCAGCGCGGTGGCCAGCGTCGCCGCGACGATCGCCGCCAGCACCGCCGCGATCGGCCAGTACCCCGCGGCGCCCCCGATCCGGATCGCGGGCCGCACGGCGTCGTGCGGGACCGCGGCGAGCACCGCGGGCAACCCGCTCACGACGCATGCGGCCCCCGCCCACGACCGGGCCGGAACGGGCTCCCGCCCGAGCCGCGAACCCATCAGCAGCGCGATGACCAGCGTCGACACGCCGATCGGCTGCACCACGACCAGCGGTCCGGCGCCGACCGCGCCGAGGTGGAACAGCGCCCCGACGATCGTCGCCGTGAGGGCGGCCCACCAGCCGCGGCGCCGGACGAGGCGCGCGACGAGGGCCAGCCCGCCGGCCTGCTGCCGGGACGCCTCCCGTTCCTGCAGCACGGCCGACAGCGCGTAGCAGATCGCCGAGGCCACGGCGAGCACGACGGCGATCTGCGGGTACATGCCGTCACACTACGAGCCGTGTTCGGCGGCTAGCCCGACCAGGTGAACGCCGCACCGATCAGAGGTCGAGGACGAGCCGGCCGCACCTGGCCCGGGACACGCAGATCATCATCGTCTCTCCTGCGTCGCGCTCCTCGTCGGTGAGCACCACGTCGCGGTGGTCGACCTCGCCCTCCAGCACGGTGGTCTCGCAGGTCCCGCAGGTCCCCTCCGTGCAGGACGACAGCACCGGGACCCCCGCGTTCTCCACGGCCTCGAGGATCGACAGGTGCGCGGGAACGGTCACCGTGACCCCCGAGCCGCGGAGCTCGACCTCGAACTCGGCGTCGTCCCCCGAGGGGGTGATGACGTTGGTGAACCGCTCGACGTGCAGGGCGCCCGGGGGCCAGGTCCGGCACCGCTCCTCGACGGCGTCGATCAGGCCGGCCGGCCCGCAGCAGTAGACGAGTGTGGACCGGTCCGGCCCGGCGAGGACGGTTGCGAGATCGAGCATCCCGAGCTGGTCCTCCGGCCGGATCGTCACGTGGTCGCCGTAGCCCTCCAGCTCGTCGAGGAACGCCATCGAGGCGCGTTCGCGCCCGCCGTAGTGCAGCTCCCAGCCCGCCCCGGACGCGTGCACCTGGCTGATCATCGGCAGCAACGGCGTGATGCCGATGCCGCCGGCGATGAAGAGGTAGCGCGGCGATCCCAGGAGTGGGAAGTGGTTGCGCGGCCCGCGCGCCGTGAGCGTGCAGCCCTCGTGGGCGTGGTCGTGGACCCACCGGGAGCCGCCGCGGCCGTCGGGCTCGCGGAGGACCGCGACCCGCCACGACTTGTCGTTCTCGACCGGCCCGCACAGGGAGTACTGGCGGGTGAGGCCGCCGGGCAGCACGAGGTCGATGTGGGCGCCCGGTTCCCACGACGGGACGGGATCACCCGACGGCAGCCCCAGCTCCAGCGACACCACCCCGTCGGACTCGGCCCGCCGGGACACGACCACGACCTCGCCCTCGAACGGATCCGCCACGTCGATCCTCTCCTCCCGGCCGTCCTCCCCGACGGTAAGGAGCGCGGGGGGACGAGGTAATTCGCGAACGACGGGTCCGCGGCGGGCCGGGAGTCCATGGTCGGCTACGCCATACGTCCCGAACCCGGTCGGACGCACGGGAATGCGGTGATCGCGCTAGCGGCGGGAAGCATTCGGCGTGGATGTAGGTTCCCGCCGATTCCTGCCGGGACACAGGGCGCAGAGAGGGAGTAACACCATCCGATCCTCCGACGCAGACACATCGTGATCCGTGACTTCGTGGCCCAGCCGTACCCGCTGTTCGCGATCGTCGTCGTGACCGGACGCATGGAGCCCCACATCGGACGGGTCGTCGGGTGGGAACGTGCCGACGGCGGGCGCGTCCTCGCCCCGGTCCTCACCCTGGGCGCGCGGACCTTCGTGCCGGGCGTGGCGGACCACGTCGCTTACGAGGAATCCCGCGAGGAGGCCGAGCGGCGCGCCTCCGTGTTCGTAGCGGCCGCACTCCAGGCCGACGAGCAGCTCCGCGACGAGGTACCGCTGCAGCGCGCGCACGCGGGCGAACGCGATGCGTCGAAACCTGCGATCATGCCGCCCGAGGGCCGATGACGCTGGAGCGTGACGATGCCGAGGACCATCACCGACGGGAAGGCGTTCAAGCTCGGGCTGTTCTCCGCGAACTGCTCGTCGGGGCTGGCGGTGACCCGCATCCCCGAGCGCTGGTCGGGCAGCTGGGAGGACAACCTGCGGCTCGCGCGGCTCGCCGACGAGGTCGGCATCGACTTCCTGCTACCCATCGCCCGGTGGATCGGCTACGGCGGGGAGACCAACTTCCACGAGGGCGTGCTCGACCCCGTCGCTTCTGCCGCGGCGCTGCTCGCGCACACGCGGCGGATCACCGTGTTCTCGACGATCCACACCGCGTTCAACCACCCCGTCGTGGCGGCGAAGCAGCTCGCCACGGTGGACCAGATCGGGGAGGGCCGGGCCGGGATCAACATCGTGGCCGGCTGGAACGAGCCGGAGTACCGGGCGTTCGGCGTGGAACTGCCGTCCGACCACGATGACCGCTACGCGCTGGCCCAGGAGTGGTGGGAGGTGATCCGGGCGATCTGGAGCGAACCCGGCTCCTTCGACCACGAGGGCCGGTTCTTCACCCTCCGCGGGGTGGAGGGCATGCCGAAGCCGTTCGACGGCGCGCTGCCCGTTCTCAATGCAGGCTCGTCGGCCCAGGGGCGCGGGTTCGCCGCCCGCAACGCCGACTTCGCGTTCACGATCGTCGCAGGTCCGGACGACGGCGCCGAGGTCGTGCGGGGCATCCGGGAGCGGGCGGAGCGGGAGTACGGCCGCTCGGTGGGCGTCTTCACCCTCGGACACGTGGTGTGCCGGCCCACCCGGCGGGAGGCCGAGGAATACCTGCACCACTACGCCGTGGAGAACGCCGACTGGGCGGCCGTGGACAACCTCATGCGGCTGCAGGGCCTGCACGCGCAGTCGTTCACGCCGGAGATGCTCGCGACGTTCCGGGCCCGGTTCGCGGCCGGCCACGGCAGCTGCCCCCTGATCGGCACGCCCGACGAGGTGGCCGACGAGATCGAGCGGTTCCACCGGGCCGGGTTCGGTGGCATGACCCTGTCGTTCGTCGACTACGTCGGCGAGCTCGAGTACTTCGCCCAGGAGGTGCTGCCGAGGCTCGAGGCGAAGGGCATCCGCCTCCCGACGTGAATCAGCGGCGGTCGACGCCCGCGTCGAGCTGCTCGCGGATGGCGTCCATGTCGATCAGGGACCACATCTGGGCGATCCTGCCGTCCTCGTAGCGGTAGAACACGTGCTCGACGAACGAGATCCGCCGCCCCGTCGGCGGAATGCCCCTGAAGCTCGCAGCGGGGGTGCAGTCGAACCGGATGCGGCACGCCACCTGGTCGCCCTGCACCAGGAGCCGTTCGATCGCATAGTGCAGGTCCGGGATCTCCGTCGCGTCGCGACGCAGCAGGTCCTGGAACTCGGCGACGGTCAGCGTCCGGTCGTTGTGCACGACCGGGTCGTGCACGAACTCGGCGAGGTCACCGAACCGTCGTTCGTCGAGGCATGTGAGGTAGGCGCGATAACGGGCCTCGAGATCAGCCACAGACGGGTTCCCTTCACGGCTCTTCCCCGGAGGAGTGTGCACCGCGCGTTCCGAAGTGAACGCGGCAGGGGCGCGCCTCGGCGTCAGGCGGGCGTGAGCGCCTCCAGGACATCGGCGGGAACGACCACGTCGGCCCGCGGCCGCGTCGACTCCACCAGCCGCGCGTTCGGCTCGTCCACCGCGGCCACCCATGCCCTGGCCCGGTCCGGTTCCTTGCCGAACGTGATGTGCCGGGCGACGAGCTGGGTGAGGCGCACGTCCGGGCGCGGGTCGCAGAACCACGTCTCGTCGAGCTGCGCCGCCACCTCGGGCCAGCGTCCCGACTCCACGAGGAGGTAGTTGCCCTCGGTGAGGACGAGCCGGGCGGCGCGGGGCACGGCGATCGCGCCTGCGAGCGGCTGCTCCAGGTCCCGTTCGAAGGCCGGCGCGTAGATCACGTCCTCGGCGTCGGCGTGGATCCGGCGCAGCAGGGCGACGTAGCCGCCGACGTCGAACGTGTCGGGTGCACCCTTCGCGTCGAGGCGCCCGAGCGCGCGCAGGGCGACGTCGGCGAGGTGGAACCCGTCCATCGGCACGTGCGCCACCCGCTCGGGGTCCAGCTCGCGCAGGAGCGCCTCGACGAGCGTCGACTTGCCGGCGCCGGGGCTGCCGGTGATCCCGAGGACGGCCCGGCCCGGGCCGGCCGCCAGGGCGGCGGCCCGGGCGACGAGGTCGGCGAGCGTCACCGGGGGCGGCTGGCCGCGAGCTGCCCCGCGATGAACGACCGGGCGTGCGCGGCGAGGTCGGCGCCGTCGGACCACAGGTTGCGCCACACGGCCAGGTCGCTCGACAACCCCGGGGAGACGACGGCCGACGAGAACGACTCGAACGTGATCGGGCCGGTGTAGCGGATGTCGGCCAGCGCGTGGAAGAACGCGCCGAAGTCGAGGTGCCCCGAGCCGAGGTAGCCGCGGTGGTTCTCGCCGATGTGCACGTAGCCGAGCCGGTCGCCCACCTCGTACACCGGGCGGACGAGGTCGTCCTCCTCGATGTTCATGTGATAGGTGTCCAGGTGGATCACGACGTTGTCGGCGCCGATGTCGTCGGCGAGGCGCAGGGCGTCGTGCGCCGTGTTGATCACGTGGGTCTCGTAGCGGTTGCAGATCTCCAGCCCGAGCGTCATGCCTTGCCCGGCGGCCTCGGCGGCCAGCTCGCGCAGCACCCGCACCACGTTGGCCCGCCCGGCGTCGGACAGGGGTGCCGAGTACTTGCCGAGCGCGCTGTAGAGCGCCCCGGTGAGGATGGTGGCGCCGAGCTCGCGGGTGGTGGTCAGCGAGTCGACGAGCAGCTGCGCCCCGCGGTCGACGACGGCGGGGTCGGTGCTCGAGACGTCGGCGTCGAACGCGAGCCCGCGCGAGCACGCCACGCCGATGCCCGCGGCCTGCAGCTCCGCTCGCGCGGCCGCGGTGTCGAGCTGCTTCGCGTCGTGGAGCGACAGCTCCAGCAGGTCGTAGCCGGCCGTCTTGGTGCGGGCCACCGCCTCGCTCAGAGCGGACGGGCTGGTGTCGCCCACCCACACGAGTGCGTGGACGCCGATCGGGTTGGTCACGGATGGATCCTTTCAGCTCGGGGTGGCCGGTGTGCCGGTGCGGGACCGCTGGGAAGCGGCTCGCCCGGCGGAGGCGAGGCGGCCTGCGAAGTCGGTGAGCGCGTCGTGATCGGCGTTGCTGAGGCTGACGCGGAACGTTCCGCGGTCGTCCGGGAGGAAGGCGGTGCCCGGGATGACCAGCGTGTCGTGGTCGACGACGAGCTCGCTCACGACGTCCTCGGTGGGGCGCCCGGCGAACGGGTGGCGGACCCAGCCGAACAACCCGCCCGCGGAGAGCAGCTCGAAGCCGCCGGGCCGGTCGACCATCACGGTGGCGAACCGGTGGCGCCGCTCGGCGATCTCGCGGGCCCGCTCCCGCCGCCACTCCTGCGCCATGGTGAGCCCGGCCCATGCGGCCTCCTGGCCGATCCGCGGGGCGCAGATGGCGACGCAGTCGAGCAGCTTCGTGACCTCCCGGCCCAGATCGGGGGAGGCGACCAGCGCGCCGACGCGGTAGCCCGGGATGGCGAAGTCCTTGGAGAAGCTGTGCAGGCTGACGACGGTGCGGGCCCATTCCGGGTCGGCGAAGAGCGCGTGCGGCGGCTCATCGGTGTCGCGGAACGACCGGTACGTCTCGTCGAGGACCAGTGCGACGTCGTGCCGGGCCGCCACCTCCGCCAGCGCGGCGATCCGCTCCGGCGGCGCGGTGGCGCCGCTCGGGTTGCCCGGCGTCACCACCACGATGGCCCGGGTCCGCGGGGTGATCAGGGCCTCCGCGGCCTCGGGGGTGGGAACCAGGTCGGGCCCCGGTTCGAGGTACACCGGCACGATCCCGGACATCCGCAGCCACATGTCGTGGTTGAAGTAGTACGGCAGCGTCAGCACCACCTCGTCGCCGGGCGCGGCGAGCGCCGACGCGACGAGGCAGAACGCCTGGTTGCAGCCTGCGGTGACGATCACGTGCTCGGCCTGCACCTGCCCGCGGTACGCGGCCGAGAGCTCGGCGGCGAACGCCTCGCGCAGGTGCGGGAGGCCCGCGATCTCCACGTAGTCCCCGCCGCGCGGGTTCCGGGCGGTCGCGACGACGTGCTCCAGCACCTCGGGGGCGGCCGGGTACTGGGGCGCAGCCTGGGACAGGTCGAGCAGCTCGCGCTTCCTCGCGCGGCGCTCGACGAGCGCGTGTGCCGCCCCGATCGGGGAGTCCGTCGTCTCGACCGTCCAGTGGTTCAATCGCACGAGGCCATCCCAACAGATCGGCCCCGACAGATCGGCGGTGCCGGGTGCTCACCCCGTGAGCAACCTCAGCGCCCTCACAGGGTGGCTGTGTCACGGTCGCCTCGACACCGCCCGAGCAGGGCGTCGAACTTCTGGTCTGGAGGAACGTTGGCCGTCCGTCGTCGGTCTCACCGTCTTGCCGCGGTTCTGGCCGTGCTCACGGCGACCGCACTGGTCGCGGCATGCGGCACGCAGGCGCCCGAGGCCACGGACCGCTGTTCGGTGTACAAGCCCGGCTCCGAGGAGTGCGCGGACGGCCTCGGAGGATCTCCCCAGGACGGCCAGGGCGGCGGGGCGCCCACGCTCGACCGCGAGGTCGGGCGCATCGCCATGTCGGCCGACGGCAACCAGCACGACAACGACGACTGGGCGTCCGCGCCCATGGCGCTGGCGATCCTCGCGCACGGCAACCTGCAGCCCAACCTCGTGCACTACGACTACAACAACCACATCTGGGACTCCTCCGACGAGCACCTGAAGAACATGACCGAGAGCGTGCAGGAGGGCGGCAAGCGCTTCGGCTTCGACATGTCCCGGTTCTTCGACGACACCGACCCCGCGCAGCTGGACGCGGGCACGAAGAACCTGGTGGCCGAGATCAACGCCTCGACCCCGGACGACCAGCTCTCGATCGTCCTCGCCGGCCCCGTCGAGACGGTCTGGATGGCGCTCGACGCAGCCGACCCGGATGCCCGCAAGAACGTCGAATGCATCACCCACGGCGAGGACAGCTTCAACCAGACCCACGCGAAGGAAGAGCACGGCGGCCACGACTACGAGGACCTGGTCGACCTCGGCTGCGAGCGCGTCGAGATCCCCGACCAGAACTCCGGCCTCGGCCCGGTCGACATGGACTTCTGGGACTTCCTCACCGACAGCGGCGACGACAACTGGGAGTGGCTGCACTCCCGCCTCGACGTGGTCGGCAACGGCGACGTCTCCGACGCGGGCATGGTCTTCTACGTGATCACCGACGAGAAGGACGCCGACCGCTCCGACGTGAAGGACTACCTCGAGAAGTAGTCCCCCGAGGGGCTCTCGGCGGGGGCTCGGCCGCGGTCCTCGCGCTCATATGAGCACGACCGCGCACAGTTTGCCGACTTTCCTTGACCGGGCACGGCTGGGCGCCAACAATCCGAGCCGAGCTAGCCGAGGTGCCGATGGAGATCCTGGAGTTCATGTTCGTCGCCGGGTTCGGACGAGTGCGCGGCCCGCTGGGGGCGGTCACGTGACCGCGCTGGGGGCTGCGGCCCTGTCGTCGCTCGGTCCCGAGGTCGTGGTCCCCTCGTACGACCGCACGGCCGTCCGCGCCGGGATCGTGCACTTCGGCGTGGGCGCGTTCCACCGCGCCCACCAGGCGATGTACCTCGATCGCCTCATGAACGAGGGCAAGGCGCTCGACTGGGGCATCTGCGGTGTCGGCGTGCTGCCCGGCGACCGGAGGATGCGGGACGCGCTGGCGGCGCAGGACCACCTGTACACGCTGGTGATCAAGCACGCCGACGGCACGTTCGAGCCGCGGGTCGTCGGATCGATCGTGGACTACCTCTTCGCGCCGGACGACCCGGATGCGGTGATCGAGAAGCTGGCCGACGAGGCCACGCGCATCGTCTCGCTGACCGTCACCGAGGGCGGCTACAACTTCAACGCCGTGACCGGCGAGTTCGACCCGACCAACCCGGACGTGGTGCACGACCTGCAGCCCGGTGCGGCGCCCCGGACCACGTTCGGGCTCATCGTCGAGGGGCTCGTCCGGCGCCGGGAGCGGGGCCTGCCGCCGTTCACCGTGCTGTCCTGCGACAACATCCAGGGCAACGGGGACGCGGCGCGCAAGAGCTTCGGCGCGTTCGCGGCACTGCGCGATCCCGGGCTCGGCAGGTGGGTGCAGGAGAACGTCGCGTTCCCCAACTGCATGGTCGACCGCATCACGCCGGTGACCACCGACGACGACCGGGCCGAGATCGCGCGCCGGTTCGGCGTCGAGGATCGCTGGCCGGTGGTCTGCGAGCCCTTCACGCAGTGGGTGCTGGAGGACTCGTTCCCGCTGGGGCGCCCGCGGTTCGAGGACGTGGGCGTGCAGCTCGTCGCGGACGTCGAGCCGTACGAGCTGATGAAGCTGCGCCTGCTCAACGCCAGCCACCAGGCGCTGTGCTACTTCGGCTACCTCGCGGGCCACCGGCTCGTGCACGACGTGTGCCAGGACCCCCTGTTCGCGAACTTCCTGCTCGCGTACATGGACCGCGAGGCGACGCCGACCCTGGAGCCGGTCCCCGGTGTCGACCTCGGGGAGTACAAGCCCAACCTGATCGCCCGGTTCTCCAACCCGCACGTCCGCGACACCGTCGCACGGCTGTGCGCGGAGAGCTCCGACCGCATCCCGAAGTGGCTGCTACCGGTCATCCGGCACAACCTGGCCCACGACGGCGAGATCAGCCGCTCCGCGGCCGTGGTGGCGAGCTGGGCCCGCTACGCCGAGGGCGTCGACGAGGAGGGGCGGCCCATCGAGGTCGTCGACCGGCTCGCCGACCGGCTCACCGCGTCCGCCCGCCGCCAGCGGGCCGACCGGCTCGCCTTCCTCGCCGACCGCGAGGTGTTCGGCGACCTGGTCGACGACGAGCGCTTCACCAGCGTCTACCGCCAGCACCTCGACTCGCTGTACGAGATCGGTGCCCGGGCGACGCTGGAGAAGCTGGTCTGACCCGGCGGCCTTCGGGAGGTCAACTCTGCCCGGAGGCGGCCGCCCGCCGCGGGAGCACCCAGCCCGGCCGCACCCAGTGGCAGGTGTAGCCGTAGGGGTGCTTCTGGAGGTAGTCCTGGTGCTCCTCCTCGGCCTCCCAGAAGTCGCCCGCAGGCTCCACCTCCGTCACGACCTTCCCGGGCCACAGGCCTGAGGCCTCGACGTCCGCGATCGTGTCCCGGGCGACCCGCTCCTGCTCGTCGTTCGTGTAGTAGATCGCCGACCGGTAGCTGCGCCCGACGTCGTTGCCCTGGCGGTCCTTCGTGGTCGGGTCGTGGATCTGGAAGAAGAACTCCAGCAGCTCGCGGTAGGTGAAGACGTCGGGGTCGAAGACGACCTCGACCGCCTCGGCGTGGTCACCGTGGTTGCGGTAGGTCGCGTTCGGCGTGTCCCCACCGGAGTAGCCGACCCGGGTGGAGACGACGCCGGGCCGTGCGCGCAGGAGTTCCTGCGCTCCCCAGAAGCAGCCGCCCGCCAGGATCGCGCGCTCGGTCGCCATCGTGATCGCCTCCTCGTTTCGAATCCTGCCCCTGCTCCAACCGATGTGCGCCTACCACTGTTCCACTACCTCATGAAGACACCGCCGTTGATGTCGAAGGTGGCCCCGGTGATGAACCCGGTGTCCTCGCCGCAGAGGTAGCCGACGAGCCCGGCCACCTCCTCCGCCCGGCCGAACCGGCCAACGGGTATCGCGGCCTCGGCGGCGCGCAGCTGCTCGGGGTCCATCCCGTCCATCACCGGGGTGCGGGTCGCGGCGGGGGCGATCGCGTTCACCGTGACCCCGGACGGCGCCAGCTCCTTCGCGAAGATCTTGGTCAGCACGAGGATCCCGGCCTTGGACGAGGCGTAGTGCGCGCCCGCGACGAGGCCGCCCTGCTGCCCCGCGAGGGACGCGGTGTTCACGATCCGGCCCCAGCCGCGCTCGCGCATCGCGGGCGCCAGCTCGCGGGTCAGCACGAACACGCTGCGGAGATTGGTGGCGAGCACGTCGTCCCACTCGTCGAGCTCGATCTCCCAGATCGGGCCGACCATGGACTCGTCGTCGTCCATCGTGCCCAGGACGCGCACGCCGAAGCGGCCGCCGAGGTCGTCGAACGCGCGCCGGGACTCGTCGAACACGGCCTTGCGCTCGTCGGGGCCCGCGGCGAAGAACGTGTCCCGGACGCCGATGCAGAACAGCGTGCGCAGGTACTCGCGCGAACCCTCGCGGTGGTCGGTCATCCTCGGGCTCCCCCGGTCGTCGGCGCGAGCTCGACGCCGACCGACGTCGCGCCGATGAGCTCCCGCGCGGCGTGGTTGGCGAACGGCATGAACGGGCCGGCCTGAGCATCCCGCCACATGCGCTCGAACGGCAGCTTCCGTACGTACGACGCGCCACCGACCACCTCGACCAGCGTGGTGAGCGCCTCGACCGCGTTGTTGGTGCACACGTACTTCACGAAGGCGCACCGGGCGAGGCCCTCCTGGACTCCGAGCTGCTCGCGCAGCATGCCGGACCCGACCTCCTCGGCGTGCCGGTACAGCACCGCGCGGGACTGCTCGACGAGGATCTCCACCCGCGCGATCGTGTCCAGGATGAGCGTGTCTGCTGCGATGCCGCGGCGGACGGCCTGGCGCTTGGTCCACTCAAGCGCGCCGACGGCGATCCCGTTGTAGACGGCGCCGAAGGCGGGCATCGCCCAGGCGAACACGGTCTCCAGCACGCGGGCGTCCAGGTGGCCGACGGGCAGCGAGTGCACGACGTTCTCGCTCGGGACGAACAGATCGGTGAACTCGACGTCGTTGCTCTGCGTGCCGCGCATCCCCAGCATGTCCCAGTTCTGGTGGATGGTGACGGCCGGATCGGACAGGTCGGCGCGGAGCAACAGCAGCAACGGCCCGCGCTCGGGGTCCTCGTACCGGGCGGTGGTGGAGCAGTGCGTGGCGACGGAGGTGTTGGTGCCGAAGTTCTTGCGCCCGTTGACGAGGAACCCGCCCTCGACGGCCGTCGCGGTCGTGCGGGCGTCGGTCATGAGGTTCGGGCTCCCGATCTCGCTGGTCACGGCCGCCCACACGAGCTCGTCGCGGGCGGCCGCGCGCAGGAAGCCCTCCAGCCGCGGGTCCCGCGTACGCCGCCACACCGCCGACCACTGCCCCAGCGGTGAGATGTGCATGTTCACCGCGAGCGCCGTCGCGGCATCGCCCTGGGCGAGCCGCTCGAAGGCCGGGATGGCCTCGGCAGGGCTCGCGCCGAGACCGCCGAGCTCCTCGGGGAGCGTGAGCCGGAGGAAACCGGTGGACCGCATGTCCTCGTAGTTCTCGAACGGGAAGGTGTTGTCGCGGTCGTGCTCGTCGGCCCGTTCGGCGAACGTGTCGGCCAGTTTGGCCGCCAGTTCGACGAACTGCTGCTGGCGCTCGGTCAGGCACTGCTTCATGCCCTCAGCTCCTCGGTTCGGGAAGGTGGCGGCCGTAGCCGCGGTCGCGGTAGGTCAGTCCCTCCACCGCGGAGGAGGTGGCGGCGACGACGCGCCCCACGCACACCACGTGGGTACCGACGATCAGCGGGTGGCTCAGGACGCAGTCGAAGGCCGCCGGGACGTCCGGGAGGACCGGCGAGCCGGTGCGGGCCGTCCGCCAGGAGCCGTCGAACGCGTACCGCTCTCCGACCGCGCCCCGCCCGGCGAACACGTCGGAGACCGCGCGGTGCGCCGGGCCGAGCACGTTGACGGCGAAACACCCGTTCGCCAGCAGCGCCTCCGCGGCCGCCGTCGCCCGGTAGAGGCAGACCAGCAGCGTCGGCGGGTCGGCGGTCACCGAGGTCGCCGCGCTGACCGTCTGGCCGAACCGGCCGGCCGCCCCGTCGGTGGTGACGACGGTGACCGCCGCGGCGGTCCGGGCCATCGCGGTGACGTAGGCCTGCCGGAGGGCGGGGTCGCAGTCGCCCGGGAGATCGACGCGAGAGGTCGTCGGCATGTCGCGAGTCTGGTGAGACCTGGCACACAACCTCAAACGGAACTTCTCGCTACGCTGCATCGACTCCTTCGATGTACGGAGGTCAGCGGTGTCGCGTCGGCCTCGGTTCACGCTCGTCCAGCTGCAGTACTTCGTGGAGGCGGCCGAGACCGGCAGCATCACCGTGGCCGCCGAGCGGCTGCACGCGTCGCAGTCCACGCTGTCGTCGGCGATCCAGCGGCTCGAGCACGAGCTGCGGTGCCCGCTGTTCGTCCGGCACCAGGCCCGCGGCGTGAGCCTCACGCCGGGCGGTCGCGAGCTGCTCGCCCGCGCCCGTGACCTGCTGGACCGGGCCGCCGAGCTCGCCGAGGTGGGACGGGCACTGCAGGACGAGCCGGCCGGGACGCTGCGCGCGGGGTTCTTCGTGACGCTCGCGCCGTTCTACCTGCCCGAGGTGCTGACCCGCCTGCAGCGCAGCCACCCGCGGATCGAGCTCGACGTGCTGGAGGCGGATGGCACCGGCCTGCACGCGGCGCTGCGGTCGGGGGACTGCGAGGTGGCCGTGACCTACGGGCTCGACATCGGCGAGGACATGCGGTTCCGGACCCTCGTGGAGGTGCGTCCGTACGCGCTGGTGTCGGCCCGGCACCCAGTGGCCGGCCGGGAGGTCGCGACGCTCGCCGAGCTCGTGCAGCGGCCCATTGTGATGCTGGATCTGCCCGAGACCAGCCGCTTCATGCTCGGCATGCTCGAACGGGCCGGCGCCCGGCCCAGCCGGATCCTGCGCACCACCAACTTCGAGACCATGCGCGGGCTCGTGGCGGCCGGTGACGGGTTCGCGATCCTCAACCAGCGCCCGCAGGTGATCTCGCCCCGCCCGGGCGCCGCCTTCGCCGTCACGATCGCCGACGCCGAGCCGGTCGGCATCGGGATCCTGCACGTGGCGGGAATCCCGCTGCACCGGCGCACGACGGCGTTCGTCGACGCGTGCCGCGGCGCGGCCGAGGCGATCATCGGCAGCGGGGACGCCCGCCGGTCATGACGCCGGCGCGCCCGGTCGGCGTCCGCGGACGTCACACCGTCGCGATCGGGGTCACGGGCGACCCGACCGCGCCGGGCAGGCGGAGCGGGGGAGCGGTGAGCAGGAAGCGGGAGCGGCCCGCCGCCCGCAGGTGGGCGGCGAGCTCGCAGATCCACCACAGCTCGCCGAGGTGCACCCCGAGGCGGAACAGGCACAGCTCGTGGAGCGGCAGCGCCGGCTCGTCCCGCAGCTCGTGGTCGGGCGGGAAGGCCTCGACCGCGTAGTTGTCGGCGGCGATCGCGGCGATGCCGCTGTCTCGGATCCAGTCCCGCAGGTCCGGGTCGGCGCCGTCGAGGACGGCGCACACGTCGAGGGAGTCGGGGTCGGGGCGACCGTGCTGGTCGGCCAGCAGCCGCGTGAACCCGGTGTGCAGCACCAGGATGTCGCCGGGTTCGACGACGACGCCGTCGGCGTCGAGCACCCGCGAGAGCGCCTCGAACCCGACGACGGTGCGCTCCGTGCCGAAGTGGGCCTCGAGGTCGACGAGGACGGCCCGGCCCTGGACGCCGTGGCGCGCCATGTGGCTGATGTCGACCGGGCCGGCGTACGAGGTCGAGGCGGTGCCCTCGGTGGCGCCATCGAGGCGGCCGAGGCTGCGGATGCCGGCCATCGCGAGATCGTCCGGGCCCTTCACGTCGGTCCCGGCGCGCCAGCCGTTGTAGAAGACGCGCTCGGCGGTCCCGTCGCCGTCGGCGTCGAAGTGGGAGCCCGCATGGCCGAAGGCGTCCCATTGCGTGGAGTACTGGGTGTGCAGCACGACGAGGTCGTCGCACATGACGTCGGTGGCACCGGGGAAGGCGACGGTCATGTCGCAGTTGAAGCCGACCACGCCGGACCGCAGCGTGGGCCGCAGGACGGGTGGGAGCCGGTTCGGGTTGAGCACCGCGCCACCGGGGAGGTCCAGCGGCAGCGACAGGCAGAAGGTGATGCCGTCGCGCACCTCGGCGACGCCCTTTCGGACCTGATCGGGCCCGACCAGGTTGAGCCGTCCGAGACGGTCGTCCGGGCCGAAGTCGCCCCAGGTCGAACCCTCGGGCCGGTTGCGCCAGCGCGCCATCACGCCACCTCCGTCGTCCATGGTCTGACCCACACAGAAGATCACGGACGGTGCTGAGGTGGGTAGCAGGTCATCCGCGACGGCGGGGCGTGATCCGGGCGTTGGGCAGGGCGGGGGCGGGCAGCCGCTGTAGCACTCCGGTGTAGCCCTCGACGCCGCCGAACTGGTCGGACTCGTGTTCCCACGCCTCGCGGAACGCCACGATCTCGTCGTGGCTGCGGGCCACGAAGTTCCACCACATCACGACGTCCTCGTCGAACGGGGCGCCTCCGAGGAGCAGCACTCGGGCCCGTTCCCCGGTGGGGTTGGCCAGCTCCAGGCTCTGCGGGCCGGGCGCGAGGTGGCCGAGCTCGGCGCGGGCCAGCTCGGTGCCGGCGAGCAGGACCGTTCCGGTGTCGACGAGGACGCCGTGTTCGTGGGTGGGTTCGACGTCGAGCGTGACGCGGGCGCGCGGATCGAGCACGATCTCGGCGCCGAGCAGCGGGGTGAAGGTCGGCACGGGGGAGGTCTCGCCGGCGAGGCTGCCGAGGAAGACACGTGCTGTCGCGCCGCCCAGGTCGATCGGGCCAGGCGCGTGGTGGTGGAAGGCGCGTGCGGTGTGGCGGTGCGCGTCGGGCAGAGCGACCCACAGCTGCACCCCTTGCAGGATCGTGGCGCCCTCGGTGGCGACCTCGGAGTGGCAGATGCCGCGCCCGCCCGTCATCAGGTTCAGCTCGCCGGGCCGCACGATCGCGTGCGTGCCGAGGCTGTCGCGGTGCTCGACCTCGCCGGCGAACAACCACGTCACCGTCTGCAAGCCGGTGTGCGGGTGTGGCGGCACGTCCATGCTCGCGCCGGCGGCGACGTCGTCGGGGCCGTAGTGGTCGGCGAAGCACCACGCGCCGATCAGGGACCGCTTCCGCTGCGGGAGGGTGCGCCGGACCGTCATCGCCCGCGGGCCACCGAGCGGCACGTCACGGGCGGCCAGGACCTCGACGCCGCCGGTGCCCGGCTCGCCGCCGGGGCAGGTGAGTTCGACGGGAAACGCTTCGGTGTTGCTCATGCGAAGTCCTCCGGTGAGGTGCAGGCGCCGAACGATACGGCCGGAGCGGGGCGAGCGAGAAGTTCGACTCTTTGGTCGATCTGTCGTCCACGTGGTTGAATCGACGCATGGAGATCGGGCTCGTGGTCATGGACGAGAACCCGGCCGACGCGCTGCGGGTCGTCCGGGCGGCCGATCGCGCCGGGGTGCACTCGCTCTGGAGCATCGACTACTACAACCGCAGCAGCCTCACCCGGGCGGCGGCGTTCGCGGCGGTGTCGGTGAACGCGATCGTCGGCACGAGCGTCACGCCGCTGTTCGCCCGCTCGGCGCTGGCGCTCGCGTCGGCCGCCGCGGACGTGCAGGCGATCGCGGATGGCCGTTTCGTGTTGGGCGTGGGCAGCAGCACGCGCAGGATGAACCAGGACTGGTACGGCGCCGCGCTGCAGCGCCCGGCGCCGCAGGTGCGGGAGCGGGTCGAGCTGATCCGCCGGTTGCTCGCCCACCGCAGCGGGCCGTTCCGGTTCGACGGCGAGTTCGACCGCATCTCGTTGGGGCACTACGACCGCACCGCGCTGCCCGACAGCGTGCCGATCCTGGCCGCGGGCGTGGGAGAGCACATGGTCCGTGCGGCGGGGGAGTGCGCGGACGGGTTCGTCGGACACACGATCGCCTCCGCCGAGTACCTGCGCGACACCGCTCGCCCGTTGCTGGCGAAGGGGGCGGCCCGGGCGGGCCGGGACGTGACGGGGCTGCGGATGACCACGCAGATCGTCGCCGCGGCCGGGCCCGATGTGCGCGCCGCGCGCCGGGACGCCGCGGCGCAGGTCGGGTTCTACGCGACGCCGAAGGGGTACGACGCGCTCTTCCCGGACGGCCGGTTCGGCGCCGAGCGCGCTGCCGCTCGGGCGGCGGTCGCGAGCGGTGACGTGGCCGGTGTGGTCGCGGCGGGTGGGGCGATGGTCGAGGAGCGGGCCGTGTTCGGGACACCGGAGGACGTGGCCGAGCAGCTGCGCCGCTACGCCGACGTCGTCGACTGGGCGCTGCTCTACCCACCCCACTTCGGGGTCGACCAGGAGCGCGTCCACGCGAACGAGCTGGCCCTGATCGAGGTGGCGTCCGCGTGGGCGTGATCAGGGCTGGGCGGAGGGGAAGCGCGGAGGGCGCTTCTCGCGGAGCGCCGCGGCGCCCTCGACGACGTCGGGGCCGAGGAAGGTCAGCATCTCGTATGCCGCGGACTGGTCGAACGTGGGACCTGCCGCGCGCAGCCAGTTGTTGAGCGCCTTCTTGGTGAGCCGGATCGCGGGCTGGGAACCCGTGGCCAGCACGTCGGCCACCCGCAGCGCCTCGTCGAGGACCTGGTCACGGGGCACGGCCTTGGCGACCATGCCGAGCCGCTCCGCCTCAGCGCCGGTGATCATCTCGCCGGTGAGCAGGTAGTAGCGGGCCTTGGCCATGCCGGCGAGCAGCGGCCAGATGATCGCGGCGTGGTCGCCGGCGGCGACACCGAGCTTGACGTGCCCGTCGCCGATCCGTGCGTCCTCCGCGGCGATGGCGACATCGGCCAAGAGGGCGGCGACGGTGCCTGCACCGACGGCGACCCCGTTGATGGCCGACACGATCGGCTTGTCGCAGTTGATGATGTTGTAGACCAGGTCGCTCATCTCGCGGAGCATGTGCGAGACGCGGTCGTAGTCGCCTGCCATCCGCTCGACCATGGCCAGGTCGCCGCCCGCGGAGAACGCCTTGCCGGCACCCGTGACGACCGCGACCCGGGTTTCGGGGTCGGCGGCGACGTCCACCCAGACGCGGGCGAGCTCGCTGTGCATCTGCTCGTCGGCGGCGTTGTACTTCTCCGGCCGGTCGAGCGTGATGAGCAGGACCCCGTTCGCGCGCCGGGAGAACCTCAGCTGCGTGTAGTCGTCGAAACCCACGTGGCTCCTCCGTTCGTCGCGCCGAGTCAACCACACCTACGATTTCTCGACCAGCGCGACTGAAAGTCGACCGGACGGTTGAAGAAGCGGGTGCCTGGCCGATACGGTTCGGTGGTGGAGCTCGGGAACAAGGTGGCAGTCGTGACCGGCGCGGCGTCCGGGATCGGCCGGGCGACGGCGGTCGCGATGGCGGCGGCGGGCGCCACGGTCGCCGCCGCGGACCGCGACGCAGACGGCCTCGCCGCCACGGTGCGGACGATCGGCACCGGGGCGACCGCGCACCGGGTCGACCTGGCCGACAAGCAGGCGATCCTGGCGCTGCGCGACGAGGTGCTCGCCGCACACGGCCTGCCGGACGTGATCGTCAACGCCGCGGGGTTCGACCGGGCCGAGCCGTTCATGGACAACGACGACGCGCTGTGGGAACAGCTGGCCGCGGTGAACTTCCTCGGCCCCGTCCGGCTCACCCGCGCGTTCCTCGAGCCGATCCTCGCGGCGCAGCACCCGGTCAAGATCGTCAACATCGCCAGCGACGCGGGCCGGGTCGGCAGCCTGGGCGAGACCGTCTACGCGGGCACCAAGGGCGGGCTGATCGCGTTCACCAAGTCGCTGGCCCGGGAGATGGCCCGCTACCAGATCAACGTCAACTGCGTGTGCCCCGGCCCGACCGACACCCCGCTGTTCGCCACCCTGCCCGAGAAGGTGCGGGAGGGGCTGATCCGCGCCATCCCGTTCCGCAGGCTCGCCACCCCCGACGAGGTGGCCGACGCCGTGTTGTTCTTCGCCTCCGGCCATTCGAACTTCGTCACCGGCCAGGTCCTCAGCGTCAGCGGCGGACTGACCATGGCCGGCTGATCACGACCGGGCGCCGTCGAGGCTGAACATCCGGGCCGCGGCCTCGACGACCGCCTCCCACAGCTCGGCCTTCCTCTCCAGCGGCAGCGACGGGCGGATCCACAACGCCGACTGGTTGAGCACGCCGTGCAGGCACTGCAGCGCCACGTCCGGGTTCGGGCAGTCGAACTCACCCGTGGCGATCCCGGCCTCGACCACGCGCCGGAAGATCGCGTCGTGACGGCGCCGGCTCTCCTTGATGATCTCCTGGAACGATGCAGGCCAGGTCGTCGGCCACGAGAACACGGTGGCCACCTCCGGGGCCGTGTCGGTGAGGATGCGGACCTGCTCCCGGATCAGGGTGCGGATCTGTTCCAGGTGGCTGCGGTCGCGGACCCGGTCCAGCTCCTGCTCCAGGCGCCGGTTGACCTCGACCGTCAGGCCCTCGATCACCGCGGCGACCAGCTCGTCCTTGCCGGAGAAGTAGTGGTAGAGCGTGGCCTTGGCGATGTCGGTCCGCTCGGCGACGTCCTCCAGGTTCATCCCCTGGTACCCGTGCTCGGACAGCAGCGCCGTCGCGGTGCGCACGATCTCGGCCTTGCGCCGGTCCCGGCGGCGCTCCACCCGGCTGCTCGCGCGGGCAGTCGTCGCTGGCTCAGCCACTGATCGTCGCTCCCGTCGAAGTACCCGGTCCGCGACGGAGTCTAGGTGAGCCGACCAGCGGGACCGTTCTTCGACCCGGCGATCGGTCCACGCCGGTGGATGCGCCGGGAGCGGGCGAGCGCCAGCCCGGCGAGGACCACGCCGACCAGCCCGAGTACCACGGCGATGACGGCCCCGGCCAGCCCGTTGCCGGTACCGAGACCGCCTGCGGCGTTGGCCCCGTGCACGCCGCCGACGACCACGCCGATCAGGCCCATGACCAGCGCGGTGATCGGCACGGCTCGGCGGTCGCCGGGGCGGGCCAGTGCCCATCCGCCGACGACCACGCCGGCCAACGCCAGCACGGCGGCCGAGGTGGGCACGGTTCGCCCGACGCCGAGTACGTAACCGCCTGCGGCGACGGTGGCGTGCGCGGTCTCGGGTGCGGAGAGGAGGAGGTGCACGGACGACATCGGCGGTTCCTTCCGTCGAGGCGGGTGTCGGCGTCGATGCTGACCGCCGGGCGGGGGCCCGCGCGTCGGACGACGGATGTGTTTCCCGGCTGATCCGCTGGGCGTACGGTCAGCCGCCGGTGGTAGTCCGAAGACACCACACCGCGTGGATGCGCGCTCGCGGCAGGCCACGCACCATGGGCCCGGCCGAGGGCGGGAGGATGGTCGACAGCATGCCTGTGGTGGTGGATCGCGGTGCGCCGACGCCGTTCGTGGTCGACGCGATACTCGGCGGCTGCGTGGCGCTCGGGCTCGTCGCCGCCACCCTCGTCGAGGGCCGCCCGGTGGACGCCGGCGCGATCGCGCTGCTCGTGGCCGTCGCCGCCGCGCTCGCCCTGCGCCGCCGCTTTCCGGTCGCGGTGCTCGTCGTGCTGAACGCGATCACCATCGTCTGGTACCTCGGTGCCCGTCCCGGCCTGCTGATCACGCTCGCGCCGATGATCGGCTGCTACACCCTCGCGGCCGACCGGGGGTGGCGGTGGGGCCTCGCAGGCGCCGTCGTCACGGCGCTGATCCAGATCCTCGCGATCCGCGTGGTGCTCGGCGACACCGAGACCGCGGGCGTTGTCCCCATCGCGGTGCTGCTGGCGGCCACCGCGGCCAGCGCAGGCACGGCCGTGGGCTACTACCGGGCGCTCCTCTCGGCCACCCGCGCCGAGCTCGCCCGGGAGACCCGGACCCGAGAGGAGCGGGCACGCCGGCTCGCGGCCGAGGAACGGCTGCGCATCGCACGCGAGCTGCACGACGTCTTCGGGCACGCCATGGCCGCCATCAGCGTGCAGGCCGGAGTCGGTCTGCACGTCATCGACCGACGCCCCGGGCAGGCGCGCGAGGCCCTCGCCGCGATCAAGGAGGTCTGCGACGACGGCCTCACCGACGTCAAGACCATCCTCGGCATCCTGCGCTCCGACACCGCGGGCGAGGAACCGCGTGCGCCGCGAGGCGGGCTCGACCGGGTCGGCGAGCTGGTCGGCACGGCGGAGGCCGCGGGCCTGCGGGTGGAGCTGCGCGTCGACGGCGATCCGCGGCCGCTGCCGGCCCCGGTCGACATGGCCGCCTACCGGATCATCCAGGAGTCGCTGACCAACGTGTTGCGCCATGCCGAGGCGCGAACCGTCCGGCTCACGCTGGAGCACGAGCCGTCCCGGCTGTCGGTCCGGATCCGCGACGACGGGGTCGGCGCCGGCGCGGACACCTCCCGCGGGCACGGCATCGACGGGATGCGCGAACGCGCACGCGCCCTGTCCGGGCACCTCACCGCGGCCCCGCATCCCGACGGCGGCTTCGAGGTGCACGCCGAGCTGCCCATCGCGAACCCGCGATGATGGCCGGTGTGAGCGAACCGATCCGCGTGCTCATCGCGGACGACGAGGCCCTGGTCCGAGGCGGCTTCCGGGTGCTCATCGAGACCGAGCCCGGCATGGTCGTGGTCGGCGAGGCCGCCGACGGGGCCACCGCGGTGGCCCTGACCCGCCAGACCCGCCCCGACGTCGTGCTGATGGACATCAGGATGCCAGGGGTCGACGGACTGCGGGCCACCCACGAGATCGCAGCGGACCCCGACCTCGCCGGTGTCCACGTGCTCATCCTCACCACCTTCGACCACGACGAGTACGTCGTCGAAGCGCTCGGTGCCGGAGCCGCCGGCTTCCTGATCAAGAACACCGAGCCGGTCCAGCTGCTGCGCGGCATCCGCGTGGTCGCAGGCGGCGAGGCACTCCTGTCGCCCGGGCTGACCCGCCGGTTGATCGCCCGGCTCGCCGAGGCGAGCACGACCCCGCGCCTGAATGCCGACGCTCTTGCCCAGCTGACCGCCCGGGAGAAGGAGATCGTGGGACTCGTCGCCCACGGGCTGAGCAACGCCGACATCGCCGCCGCGCTCACGATCAGCCACGCCACCGCGAAGACCCACGTCAGCCGCGCGATGGCCAAACTCGGCGCCCGCGACCGCGCACAGCTGGTCGCCATGGCCTACCGGTTCCGCCTCGTCGAACCACCGGACCCGGGCCCCTGACCGGGCCGCAGGGCCCACCCGAGAACGGCGCCGCTCACCAGGAGCGCAGCGGTCAGCAGGAGCAGGCCGTCTCCCAGTACGAATCCCAGCAGCGTGAACGGGACGGCGATCCATCCGGCGTAGTGGCCGATCCGGCTCCAACGGCTCTTCCCGTACGTGCGGAGCAGTTCGGCCAGTCTCGGGTCCTCGACGGCCAGGTTCCTCTCGATGGCGCGCAGCGCGCGGTGCTCCTGGCGGTTCATGGTCCGGCGTTCCTCTCGGGATCGTTCCTGGGTCCGTTCTCGCGGCCGTGGGCGGCATCGACCAGACGTGCCTCGTCGTCGAGAAGACCCCACGGTGCCGTACTCGGGGATTCCTGCATGACGTTCTCGTCGGTCGGTCACGCCACTGCACGGCCGCGCCCGGACGGAGGCAGGGCGTCAGCGGCGAGCAGTTGTTCCAGGCGCGCCACGGCGCCGGCCTGAGCGGCGTCGAGGAAGGCCCGCAGCAACCGGTCACGAGCCACCTGGTGAACGGGCGCATGCCGGGCCTCGGTGAGGTGCATCCGGGCCCGTCGCCCGAGCTGTCGCGCGTTGGCCTCGCTGATCCCGAGCGCCTCCGCGATGTCGCGGAACGGGTAGTCGAACGCCTCCCGGAGTACGAAGACGGCACGTTCGATCGGTGACAGCCGCTCGAGCAGGAGCAGGACCCCCTGCTCCAGGTCGGCCGACCGCTCGGCAGCCACCGTCGGGTCCTCGGCGGTCAAGGCTCGCGCCGGGAACCAGCTGTCGACGGAGACCTCGCGGCGCGCGCGTGCGGAGACGGCGACGTTGAGCGCGAGCCGCGTCGTGATCTTCACGAGGAACGCGACCCGGTCGTGCACCTGTGCTCGGTCTGCGCCCTGCCAACGCACCCAGACGTCCTGGACGACGTCCTCGGCGTCGGCCACCCGGCCGAGCAGCCGGTACGCGATCCCGAACAGACGTGGACGGACGCTCTGGAAGTCCGCTGCTTCCTCGGCCGTTGCGGACGCGATGTCGATGGGCATGGGACCACCGTCGTCCGGCCCGGGGCCCGGTCGCGCCCTTGGTAACCCCGGGTGTGCCCCTGGGGGCGGGGCCAGGGTCCCCGGGTCAGGTGTGCCCGTCGCCGGGCCTGCTGTGGCGGGAGGTAGCCCGGACGGGCTCGGCGGCCGCAACGAGCCCCTCGGGGACGTGGACGTCCCGGGTGCTACGGCGTCGGGAGGGCCTCGGACAGCTCCTTGCGGGAGCTGACGCCGAGCTTGGTGAACACCTTCCGCAGGTGCCACTCGACGGTGCGGGGGCTGATGAACAGCTGGGCGCCGATCTCCGAGTTCGTGTGCCGGTGCGCGGCGAGCCGGGCGATCTGCGCCTCCTGCGCGGTGAGCTCGTCACGGGTGTGGGCAGTGCGTCTGCGTGCCGTCTCGCCGGTGGCGAGCAGCTCGCGGCGGGCCCGGTCGGCGAACCCCTCGGCGCCCATCGCGATGAAGAGCTCGTGAGCAGCCCGCAGCTGCTCGCGTGCGTCGAGGCGTCGGCCTTCTCGGCGGAGCCATTCGCCGTGGAGCAGCCTGGCCCGGGCGAGCTCGCCCCGGACCCGGGTTCGGCTCAGCCGCTCGATCGCCTCCTGGTAGAGCCGCCCGGCGGCTTCGCCATCGCTCAGCAGCGCGCGTGAGCGCGCCTCCACACCGAGCGCCCAGTCGCTGCCGCTGGCCCGGGTCATCGCGGAGAGCTGCTCGAGGGCCTCGGCCGCATCCTCGACGGCGCCGGTACGGGCCGCCGACTCCACCAGCTCGGCCAACCCCCAGTTCGCCGCGCACAGCTCGGTGGGGAACAAGCCGGCCTGGCGAGCCGCGTCCAGGGCGTCCTCATACCGGCCCAGCCCGTTGAGGAGCAACGCGCTCGTCCAGTGCCCGATGGTCACCGCGATCCCCTCACCGCGGGCCACGGCCTCGTTCATGCTGGTTTCGATCAGGGCGCGCGCCTGCTCTTCGCGCCCGCGCCACGCGGCGAGCGCCATGGCTCCGCATGGAGCCAGACTGCTTCCGGTCGCCTCCCCCACCGCGTTCGCCTCGTCGATGAGGGGTGCGGCCTCCGTCAGCTCGCCGGCGAAGACCTGCGCCATGACGCGCGAGTTGAGCGCGAGGAGGAGCTCGCCGAGGGCACCGGCCTCCCGAGCGAGACTCACGTGGCGGGCGGAGAGAACCTGCCAGCACTCGTCGTCCCAGACGTCCACCGAGATGATCGACGCGAGCCAGAGCCAGCGGAGTCCCTCCGACACCGAGAGGTCCTCGGCGGAGAACGCCTGCAGCGCTCGCCGGGCCAGCGGCATCGCCGCCGAGTAGCCATCGGTGAACAGCGAGGCCAGTCCTTCCAGCAGCACGTCGCCCTTGCGCGTTCCGTCCGCATGGGTGCGCGGAACCGCTCGCGCCACGTGGACGGTGTTGGCCGTGCCCGCGAGGCGGCCGGCGAACATCGCAGCGGAGAAGGCGTCCAGGTACGTGTCGCGGGCCAGTTCGGCGTCCAGCGACTCGAGCCGCTCGGCTGCGGCGAGCAGCAGGGGAGGGGCTTCGTTGCCGCGGTTCGATGCGAATGCGACCTGGGCGCGCAGCCGATCGGCCCGTGCCCGCCCGAGCTCGTCGAGCGGGCCCGCCTCGGCGACTGCGAGCAGGTTCCGAGCCACGTCGAACTCGCCGGCGTGCAGCTTGGCCTGCGCCGCGGCCAGGATGCGGCCCGTCCGCCGCGCCTCGTCAGGGGTGAGCTCGGCCGCCCGATCGAGGAAGGCTGCAGCCGCCGCGAACCCGCCGCGCGAACGGGCACGGTCGGCCGAGCGCTCGAGCTCGGCGGCGACCTCCTCGTCCGGCTCGGCGCTCGCCTGGGCGCGGTGCCACGCCCGGCGGTCGGGATCGAGCTCGGTCACCTCCGCGAGCGCGCCGTGCACATCCTGCAGGTCGTGCACCTCGGCTGCACGCCATGCGGCCGAGCGCACGAGCGGATGGTGGAACCGTACGCGCGTGCCGAGATCGATCAGGCCGTCCGTCTCCGCCGGAACCGCCGCGTCAGGCTTGATCCCGAGCAGTTCGACCGCGCGCCAGAGCACGATGACGTCCCCGACCGGCTCCACCGCAGCCGCGAGGAGGAGCTTCCTGGTGTCTGCGGGAAGCGGCCGGAGCCTCCGGACGAACTCCTCTTCCACGCGGCTGGCCAGCGGCATCGTGTGCGCGAGCCCGAACCCGAACGCGAGCTCTGCAGGTGTGCGCCCGCGCGGCAGCTCCAGGAGCGCCAGCGGGTTGCCCCGCGCCTCGGCGACGATCTCGTCGAGTACCGCGGCATCGAGCGGGCCGCGCAGTGCCGTCCTGAGCACCGCGCGGGAGTCGGCGTCGTTCAGGCCGGTGACCTGCATCTCCGGGACCTGCCGGAACGTCTGGTCCTCGCCGACCGTCCGGGTGGCGAACACCAGCGCGACCGGCTCCGCCAGCAGACGCCGGGCCACGAAGGTGAGAGTGTGTGCCGAGGCCTGGTCGAGCCACTGGGCGTCGTCGACGAGGCAGACCAGGGGTTGCTCCTCCGCGACGTCCGACAGCAGGCTCAGGGTCGCCAGGCTGATCAGGAAGCGGTCCGGGGGGTTGCCGCTGCGCAAGCCGAACGCGGTGCCGAGCGCGTCACGCTGAGGGCCGGGAAGCCGCTCGAGCCGGTCGAGGAACGGTGCGCAGAGCTGGTGGAGCCCGGCGAAAGGGAGCTCCATCTCGAGTTCCACGCCCGCGGCGCGCGCGATGCGGCACCCCTCGGCGCGGCTCGCGAGGTGTTCCAGCAACGCGGTCTTGCCGATCCCGGCTTCGCCGCGCAGGACGAGCACGCGACTCCGTCCCTCGCGGGCACCCGCCAGTAGCTGATCCAGCTCGCGGCATTCACGGCGGCGCCCGCGCAGACCCTGCGGACCGCTGCTCGACATCCCCCACCGCCGCTGCTCGAAAGGGCTTTCAGTCTATCGACCAGGCCATCCGGGGCGGCCAGACGCCGATCGGGCCAAGGATCATGGGCGTTCGTCGTAGAACGATGGTCACTCGACGAGCTTGCCGATGCTCGAGACCTCCCTGATGAGCGCGGCGATCTCGACCGGTGTCTCCGCCACCGGCTCCCTGACGACTTGCCCCGGCCCCGACCAGACCAGGTTGACTCGCAGCGACTCGTCCACGTCCGGGAAGTCGGAGCGGTTGTGGCAACCGCGGGTCTCGCGGCGCTCGAGTGCCGCTTCCACCGTCGCGCGCGCGGCGACGAGCGAGGAGCGCAGATCGAACGCGTGAGCCAGGTCCTGGAAGCCGGCCAGGTCGGGATGCACCCCGATGCTCTTCTCGGCGGTCTCGATGTCCCCCAGGCGTGCGAGGCCCTCCCGCAGTCCGGTCTCGTCGCGCACCACGCCCGCGTGCTCGGTCATGATGTCGCGGAGCGCGCGCTGCAGGGAGCGCACGTTCTCCGGCCCGTCTGCGGCGAGCACCTGGTCCACCTCGTCACGCGCCTGCGCCACGGCGGCGGCGCTGCGCGGTTGCGCATCGAGGTCGGCGGAGTAGTCCGCGGCGGCGTCGCCGACGATCCGACCGTAGACGAGCAGCTCGATCAGGGAGTTGCCGCCGAGGCGGTTGGCCCCGTGCAGCCCGCTGGCGGCCTCGCCGACGGCGTACAGGCCGGCGATCCCGGTGCCGTGGTCCTCCGGCCGCACCCAGACCCCGCCCATCGAGTAATGGGCGGTGGGCGCGATCTCGATCGGCGTGGTGGTGATGTCGAGCATCTGCAGCTCGATCAGGGTCTGGTAGACGCGGGGGAGCCGCTGCATGATCGTGTCCCGGGGCAGGTGGGAGACGTCGAGCCACACGCCGCCGTCCGGGGTGCCCCGGCCCTCCTTGATCTCGGTGTAGGCCGCGAGGGCGACCCGGTCCCGGGTGGAGAGCTCCATCCGGACGGGGTCGTAGCGCACCATGAACCGCTCGCCGAGCCGGTTGCGCAGCACGCCGCCCTCGCCGCGGGCCGCCTCCGACACGAGCGTGCCGGCGGCGTTCTCGGGCCCGAGCAGGCCCGACGGGTGGAACTGCACGAGCTCGGGATCCCGGATGCGCGCTCCCGCGGTGACGGCGAGCCGGAACGCGTCGCCCGTGTTCTCGTCGCGTCGCGAGGAGGTGCGCCGCCAGATCCGGGTGTGGCCGCCCGCGGCCAGGATCACCGCGTCGGCGTGGACCACGTACCGGGTGCCGTCTCCGATGTCGAACCCGTAGGCGCCGAACACCACGCCGTGCCGCGTCAGGATCCGCGTGACGTACATCGTGTCGATGATCGCAACGTCGAGCTGCCGGGCGCGGTTCACCAGGGTGCGCTGGATCTCCAGGCCGGTGTAGTCCCCCGCGAAGGCGGTCCGCCGGAACGTGTGCGCGCCGAAGTACCGCTGCGAGATGCGGCCGTCCGCCTCGCGCGCGAACGGCATGCCCCAGCGGTCCAGGTCGGCGATGCTGCGGGCCGCGCCCTCGGTGACGATCCGAACGGTGGTCGGGTCCGCGAGGAAGTAGCTCTCCTTGAGCGTGTCCGCCGCGTGCTGCTGCCAGGAGTCCCCGGGATCCATGGTGCCGAGGGCGGCGTTGATGCCTCCCGCGGCGAGGGTGGTGTGCGCGTCGGCACTCGGCCGCTTGCCCACCACGAGGACGTCGGTGCCCCGCTCGGCCAGTTGGATGGCGGCCCGTAGGCCGGAGCCACCGGTCCCGATGATCAGGACGGAGGTCGCGAGCCGCCGCTCCGGCGCGCTCATCGGAGGGACCGGACCGTGGTGAGCGGGTGTGCGGATCCCGGTGTCGTCGTGCGCAGGATCGTCACGAGGACGGCCGCGGCTGCGGCCAGCGCGACGAGGGCGACGACCGCGCCCACCCCGGCTCCGGCGCCCACCGCCGGGGCCAGGAGCACGAGGGCGGCCGCTCCGAACAGGACGGACGGCCGGACGCGCGACCTCGGCACGATCGGGGAGTGGCTCGCCCACAGCAGCGCCAGGAACAGCGCGGTGGGGATCGCCACCGCGTACCCCGCGCCGCGCGGATCCAGCGCGCCGTGCGCCCCGGTCTGCCGCACGGCGACCTCGAGGCCCGCCCCGAGCGCCGCGAGGGAGGCGAAGATCCCGTAGTGGCCGTAGCCCCACAGGAACGAGCGGCTCCGGCGGTTCGACAGCCCGTCTCCGCTCGGCTCCAGCTCGTAGAGCCACCACAGCGCGAACAGCAGCACCAGCCCGGAGCCGGCGACGACCACGAGCGACCAGTGCAGGCCCTCCGAGACGACGTCGGCGATCCCGATCGACGCCGCGAGGACGCTCTCGCCCAGCAGGATGATCGTGAAGAGTGCGTACCGCTCGGCGATGTGGCGCGGATGCCAGCTCGTGCCCCGGCTGCGTTCGGCCCACATCGGCACGGCCAGCTCCGCCCCGGCGAGGGCCACGAACGCCACCACGAGCGCCACGCCGGTGAGCACCCCGAGCTCGGCCAGCAGGAGGCGGACGAGCCAGAGGACCTCGGCGATGCCGATGCCCGCGGCGTACCGGAGGGCGGTGCGCCTGCCCTCCGGGTGCTCCCGCGCGGCCCGCAGCCACAGCACGAGCAGGCCCACCCGCATCACCAGGTAGCCGAGGGTGATCGCGCGGTAGTCGCCCGTCGCGAACGCGGCCGGCACCCCGGCGGCCAGGACGAGAACCCCGCCCATCTGCAGCAAGGTGAGCAGCCGGTACGGCACGTCGTCGGTGTCGTAGGACGAAGCGAACCAGGTGAAGTTCATCCAGGCCCACCAGATGGCGAAGAACACCTGCAGGAACGGGCTCACGGCCTGCGCCGCATGCCCGTCGGCCACCGCGTGGCCGAGCTGCGCCACCACCGCGGCCACGGCGACCACGAACGTCAGGTCGAACAGGAGCTCGAGCTGCGTCGCCGCTCGGTGCGGCTCGTCGACGCTGCGCGCCGTCATCGGGATCCGGAGCTGCGGCATGGCTACGCCCAGTCCTCCTGCCACGAGTAGGCCGGGCCGGCGTTACTCACCACGGCGACGGTGTCGAGCGCACCGAGGGCGACGGTGAGCAGCAGCGCGGAGTCCTCGACGGCATCGAGGGTGTGGGCCTCGGTGGGCACCGTGACGAGGGCGCCCGTCACGGCCTCCACCACCTGCGTGCCGGTGGTCAGCCGGACGCGGCCCGCGAGCACCTGCAACGTCGCCTCCCGCACGTTGTGGTGCTCGTGCAGCGTGGTGCCGGCTCTCAGGGCGACCACGGCCTGCCGGAGCGCGCGGTCGTGGCCGCCGTGCACGGTGTGCGTGCTGCGGCCGTGAGCCGCCGCCCGCGCCCGCTCGACGTGCGCCCGCGCGGTTTCGATCAGGGGCGTCGGATCCATGTGTCCTCCTCGGGTGCGGGTGTGCCGCCAGTAGGACCGGACGGACGCCCTGGCCGTGACACGAGGACCGGCACCGTGACGTGGCGGACCCGGCCGTCACGAATCCACCGGCCGTCCTGTCCTCGCTTCCGGCGCCGCTCCGCACGAGAGCGGGCTCGGACGAAGGGATGCGTCGTGAAGGTCGTTGTGATCGGTGGTACCGGGCTGATCGGGTCGAAGCTGGTGACCAAGCTGGGCGAACACGGCCACGAGGCGGTGCCGGCGGCCCCGAACACCGGCGTGAACACGTTGACGGGTGAAGGGCTCGCGGAGGCGCTCGACGGCGCGGCGGTCGTGGTTGACGTGTCGAACTCGCCGTCGTTCGCCAGCTACTCCGGCGCGCGGATCAGCGAGCGGACGCTGCTTCCGGGCCCGGACGCCCAGCTCGGGGAGATCACCCTCGGCACGTGGCTCGCCCAGCGGCAGTAGTCCGCGGGGCGAACACACCGATCACGCACACCGTCGCAGTCGAAGGAGACACCCATGGAGCAACCGAAGGTCTCGGTCATCCACCTCGGAACGGCGGACGGCATCCAGGCCCTGGCGAAGGAGGTGGCGACCGGCGCCGAGGAGGTGGGCGCGGTCGTCCGGATCCGGCGCGTGCCGGACCACGCCGCCGCGGCGCAGGCGGGTGTCGGGAACCTCGCCACCCCGGACGACGTCCGCTGGGCGGACGCGGTCGTCCTCGGCTCGCCGAGCCGCTACGGCAGCCTCGCATCTCCGCTCAGATCGTTCCTGGAGACGCTGGAGCCCCTCGGCGGCGGCAGGCAGCGGGAGATCGTCTGGTCCGGCTTCGCCTCCGACGACGGCGTGCTGCACGGTGGGCACGAGGCCACGCTGATGACCTTGTTCCGCGCGCTGCTCCGCCTGGACGGCGTCCTCGTCCCCGCACCCCGCGCCCAGGACCTGGACGGGCGCGCCGTCGCTCGGCAGACCGGGCGGGACGTCGCCCGTGTCGCAGGCCGGCTGCTGGCCGGTGCGGCCGCCGAGGGCGGACCGGTCCCGGTCGCGTGATGACGGCCGGTGGCCCGGATGATCAGGAGCGTTGATCCCCGCCTTCCGCGCGACGTGCTGTTCCTGTTGTGGGCGATGGGGCACGGCGACGAGGTCGCCGTGGTGGATTCGTGCTACCTCGTCGGCCAGGACGGACAGCTGCGCGGCATGGTGGTGCAGATGGGCGGCGCCGACATCCTCCAGGCGATGCGTGCCGTCCTGTCGGCAGTGCAGATCGACACCACCTTCGTCGCTGCTCCGGTCAGGCAGATCGAGCACGCCGATTCGGGACCGTTGTGCGAGGTGCGACGTGCGGTGCAGGTCGAGGTCGATGACGCACTGGGGTTCCGGTGCTCGATCGCCGCAGTCGCACACCGGGAATTCCACGAGCAGGTCAGGAACTGCTATGGATTGATCATCACCGGAGATGCCAGGAAGCAGGGGAACTTCATCCTGCGGAAGGGGCTGGACGTGACACCGGCCAGCGTCCTCTCCCCGAACGGGCAGCAAAGCCCGTGATGGCACCCGGGGGGAAGCACGATCTGATCGTCGACGGGGAGCGCATCCGCACGGCCCGGCTCCTCCTGCGGCCGTGGATCCTCGACGACGCCGAGGCCGCGCTCGCCATCTACGGTGCCGACGACGTGTCCAGATGGCTCGCGCCGGCGGTGGAGCGGGTGCCCGACATCGCGACGATGCGGGCGCACCTCGGTAGCTGGATGACCGAATGCGCGTCGGTGGACTCCTGCCAGGGCCGTTGGGCCGTCGAGCTGCAGGAGACCGGCGAGGTGGTCGGCGGCGTGACCTTGTTGCCGCTGCCTCCGTACGAACTGGACCTCCAGGTCGGATGGCAGATCGTTCCGAAGGCCTGGGGCAACGGATTTGCGACCGAGGCCGGCCATGCCGTCGCCCACTACGCCTTCGAAGCCGGCCTGGACGAGATCTTCGCCGTGGTGCGCCCGAAGAACGTGAAGGGTGCGGCCACCGCGCGTCGCGTCGGAATGGAGTGGGTCGGCGTGACGGACAAGTACTACGACCTCACGCTCGAGGTGTACCGCCTCCGTCGAGGCGATCTGGACGTGCCGACACCCAACGTCGAGAACCAGGACGAATCATCATGAGCACTCATTCCCCGTCACCGGTGAAAACCGCAGCGGCCGACCTGTCACGCCGGCAGACCGTCGGGCAGGTCATGAGGCCGCCGGCGACGATCGAACCGGACGCGCACCTCGCCGCGGCCGCCTACCTGATCGAGCACCTCCACGACCCGGCGCTCGTGGTGGTGGACGAGGACACCCACGAACCCGTCGCGATGATCACCGCCGCCGAGATCACCAGGGCGGTCGCCCACGGTCGAAGCCTCGAGGACACGCGCGTCAGCCAGGTCGTCACGGCGAAGCCGGTGACGGTCCGAGCCGATGCCTTCGCCGAGGACGCGGCCCGGCTGATGCTGTCCCACGGCATCCGGCACTTGCCGGTCGTCGAGGGCCGGCGGCTCGTCGGGATGGTCGAGCTCGCCGATCTGTGCCGGGCGAGCTTCGCGCCCTGACCGCTGCCGGCGGCGGCGTAGCGCACCCGGGGCGGGTGCGGGTGCCGCGGACAGGGCGGAGCCACGGCGGATCGCACACCATCGCTGTCGCCACCACCGTCGTGTGCTGACCGGATCGGTCACCCACGCCGGGTCGGCACGAGCAGCACGCCACCGCGACCGTCGCGGCAGTGGGGTACTGCTGATCCGCGCGTTCTGCGGAACGCACCCGCGCTCCGGCCGCGATCAGCGGTTCGCCGCGGAACCGGTCGGATCTTGTCAATGGCCTTGGTGCTGCTCGTCCTCCGTCGCCGCTGTGGCGCTGCGCCCCGCCCGGACGAGCGAGATGACGGTGTCGGCGGTGCGGTCGAGGTGGCTGCGGCCGTCCGGCAGCTGGGCCTCGGGGCTGATGTAGCTGCGGGGCCCGACGTGGGTGGCCGGGTCGAGCCGGTGCACGGTGACCCTTCCGGCGCGTCGGGCCCGGTTCCACCCGCTGCGCCGGAACAACCGCCAGCGCTGCGGGAAGATCCAGGTGCCGACCCGCTCGATCCGGTCGTTGGCGCTGGTGAGCAGGTGCAGGTGCAGAGCGTGCGTGAGGTCGTTGGCGCCGTTGTGGAACCCGCCGAGGGTGATCAGCAGGAGCGGGGAGCGCAGCTGCGCGTGCAGCTCGTCGACCGCGCCGGTGGCGACCTGGGCGCCGCCGCTGTAGCTGAGCAGCACCACGGGAATGCCGCTGCCGGGCCGGTAGCCGGCGAGCCGGAGCTGGGTGGCGATCTGGGTGCCGACGGCGCGGTTGTAGAGGGGGCGGTACCGGCGGTCGGCGGCGACGAAGATCTGCATGACGTTGTGCAGGAACAGCAGCAGACCGACGTGCCGGCGTAGCCACGCCCACACCGGCCGGTCGGCGAGCGGGTCGGCCAGCGGGGAGTAGGGCAGCACCTGACCCAGCACCCGCAGCTCCGGCGCCCCGGCGATCAGCGCCTTGACCAGCCGGCCGCCGTCGCGGCTGTCGCGGAAGCGGCGCTTCCCGATGCCGTCGAGGTACACCAGGTAGGCGTCCGGGGGACGGTCGGCGGCCGCGCCGAGGGCATAGGGCATGCCCGCCGGGAGCTCGGTGGTGGGAGCCCGCCAGCCGGCCGTGTACGCCAGCACCTCGTACCGGGCGAGGAGCGCTTCGGCGAGCAGGACCGGCCCGACCCCGCCGGCCATGAGCAGGAACAGGAGCTCGCTCATGGCTGGGGCTCCGCCGCCCCGGTGGCGCCGATCGTCCCGACCATGCGCCGAACCGCCTCGACGGCGAGGGCCAGCCCGAGTCCGGCGACGGCCACGCAGCCGGCGGCGGCCCACCAGCCCAGCCCGGTCGCCGCGCCGAGGGGCCCGGCGAGGCCCGCCCCGACCGCCACCAGGAGCAGCAGGTGCAGCAGCGGCCCGAGCAGCGGGAACGCGAGGACGGCGGCGAGCACCAGTGGGGCGAGCTGGCCCGGTGTCCAGGCCGGCACGACTACGTCCGGAGGTGGAGCGGGCTGCACCAGCTGGGCGAGGGACCACGCTGTGAGCGGCCAGAGCGCGAACACGGTGCCCTCGACCACGGCACCGGTCAACAGCAGCCCGGCCACGACGCTCCGCGACGTGCCGGACCGGCGGGCGATCACGGGCAGCAGGCGCCCGAGTGCCTCGGACAGCCCGGCGATCAGCAGCAGGACGACGACGGCAGGCGACATCGGTCAGCGCTGTCGTAGCGGATCGGCAGGGGTCGTCCGGCCGACCGGACCGGCCGGGTGCAGGTAGCGCTCGATCTCGTCGGCGGCGCGCCGGTAGCCGCCCGCCCGGCGCTGGGCGACCTGCAGGTCGGCTGCGCCCGCCCGGTAGCGGGGGTCGTCGAGCAGGCGCCGCGCGAGGGCGTGCACGCTGTCCACGGCCGCATCACGGGTGCCGATCGACAGGCCGGCGCCGAGCTCGACCACCCGACGGGCCACCAGCGGCTGGTCAGCGCCCTGCGGGACCACCAGCATCGGAACGCCGGCGTACGTGGCCTCGTTGACGCTGTTCATCCCGCCGTGGGTGACGAACAGCGCCGCGCGGGCCAGCACCTCCGGTTGCGGCACGGAGCGGCGGGCGAGCACGCGCGCGGGCAACGGCCCCAGCGCGGCGGGATCGGTCTGCCCGGTGGAGACGACCACGGTGCCGCCCAGCGGGGCGAGCGCGGCGGCGAAGCCGCGCAACAGCTGCGGGTCGGCGTTGAAGACCGTGCCCAGCGAGGCGTACAGCACGGGGTCCCGCAGCCGATCGAGCGGGAACGACGGGTCGGCCGGGCGGGAGCCGATGCTCGGGCCGACGAACCGGTAGGACTGGTCGAAGTACTCGACGGCGGGCTGCAAGGCCCGTGAGGTGTAGACCAGGTTGAGCGGCTGGCGGATGTTCCCGAGGTCGATCAGCGGCAACCCGCGCGTGTCGAAGCGGCGGCGCAGCTCCCAGCGCGACCGCAGGTAGCCGAGGAGGCTGCGGCGGCGAGCCGCCGCCTCGACGAGCAGGTCCCGCGAGGCGCGGGTGGGGCTGGGCACGTGCCGGTCGAACGCGAACGTGGTGAACGACGACGCCGCCGGCACCCCGAGCTCGCGGGCGGCGACCGCGCCCCACGGGCATGCGTTGTCGTGGACGATCAGGTCGGGCCGGATGCGACGCAATTCGGAGAGCACGGTGGGCAGCACGCGGACCGTCGTGAGCGCGAGCCCCTCCACCAGCGTGACCGGCGTCGGCGGGTCGGGGAGCGGCTGGTCACCCCCGGGATAGAGGTGCACGGTCGCGCCGGTGGCCTCGATCTCCTCCCGGAAGGCGGGCGTGGTGTGGTAGGTGACGGAGTGGCCGCGCCGCACGAGCTCGGCCACGACCGGCAGCGTCGGGTTGACGCGCCCGTGCATGCCGATGTTGAGGAACGCGATGGTGCTCATCGGTCCGCCCCCGACAGGGAGGGAGTCGCCGCCCCGGCCGGACCTGCCGATGCCGCCGGGGGGTGCTCCGCCCGGTACAGGCCGGGCCCGCTGATCCGCAACCGGTCGAGGAAGCGCGCAGCCGCGGCGGACGCGGTGCTGATCAACCGCCCGGAGTGGCCGAAGTCCCACGGGGAGGGCCAGGCCTCGATGCCGGTCGGCAGGACGACGGTCGGGATGTGCTCGGACACCTCGTGCAGGTCGCGCTCGATCTGGTGGTGCCACATCAGCAGCCCGGCCCGGGCGGCGATCGCACCGGCCCGCCTGCGCGGGATGGTCGGGCGCAGCGGCCAGCTCGCCGGCCCGGTCGGCAGCACCACGACGCTGGCCGCTCCGGCCTGGTGGGCTGCGCGCACCGGGACGAAGGCGATCACCCCGCCGTCGACGAGCATCCGGCCGGCGCGGAGCACCGGGGGCAGGACGCCGGGAATGGCGGCGCTGGCCAGCAGCGCCGACTCGAGATCACCGTGGTCGAGCAACACCTGAGCCCCGGTGACCAGGTCCATGGCGATCGCGCTGAACGGGATCGCAAGCTCCTCGATCCGCGACGGCAGCCCGGCACGGGCGATCAGCCGGCGCAGGCCGTGATCGGCGAAGACGCTGACGCGGGAGGACGGGTAGCCGAGCGGGAACACGTCACGTCGGCGCAGCCTGGTCCACACGTGGTCCAGCCATGACGCGGCGGTGCCGGGGTGCGCGGCCACGATCGCCCCGTTGAGGGCGCCGACCGAGGTGCCGAAGATCAGATCCGGGACGAATCCGCGCTGCTCCAGCGCGTATCCGGCGCCGACCTGCGCCGCGCCGAACACACCGCCGCCACCCACCACCGCCGCGACGGGACGGGGAAGGGCGCCCAGGCCCGCCGGCTCCGGGCCCACGGCCGTCCGGCCCGACAACGGTGGGCTCGTCCCGTTGCCGCCCGTCGTGGTCGGGCGCGTCTCGCAGGACGGCCACTCGCCGAACCTCATGGTCCACCTTCCTCGCCACGGCGCCGGGTGCGTTCCCCAACGAGGACCGGGCGGCGGCCCGATCCGTGACACCGCCGCCCGGTCCCGCGCTGCGCGTGGAAAAGGACCGAGGAATTGCCGGTACCGATGTCACGGATCGAGCGGCCTCCCGGTCCTCGCTGAGACGTCCGAAACCCTGGGAGATCAGATGACCACGGCCACGACCGCAATTCCCGGTTACCTCGCGGGTACCTGGGACATCGACCCCGTTCACTCCGACGTCTCCTTCACGGTGCGCCACATGATGGTGAGCAAGGTGCGAGGCCGGTTCGGCACCTTCTCCGGGGAGATCGTCACCGGCGAGAACCTGACCGGCTCGTCCGTCACCGCGTCGATCGACGCGGCCTCGATCGACACCGGTAACGGCCAACGCGACCGGCACCTCCGCTCGGCCGACTTCTTCGACGTCGAGAGGTACCCCACCTGGACGTTCCGCTCGACGGGCGTGCGCGCCGACGGCGACGACCTCGTGGTGGACGGGGAGCTCACGATCAAGGGAGTGACCCGGTCGGTGCCGCTGGCCGTGGAGGTGGGCGGCATCGGACCGGACGCAGGCGGCGGCACCCGCATCGGATTCTCCGCTTCGATCACGATCGATCGCAACGATTTCGGCGTTGACATCAAGATGCCGCTCGACGGCAGCGGCGTCGTCGTCAGCGACAAGGTGCAGATCGCCATCGAGATCGAGGCAGTGCTGCGCCAGGAATGACCGCGACGATCGGCTGGCGGAACGCCGCGGGCTTTTCCTTCGAGCACAACACGACGAGGAAGACATGCAACCCACCGCAGAATCGCGCCGGACCGGAAAGAGTGCGGCGATCCACCTGACCCGGGTTACCCCACCCACTCGCCGCCGCGCTGGCTGAGGCGCTCGAGGTCGACGACGTGCGCATCCTCAAGGCCGTCGAGGGCAGGCGCGAAGCCGAGCGCGAGCAGTGGAACGACGCCGACAACTTCCTCGCGATCGCACCCGGTGTGGTCCTCGGATACGACCGCGGGTGCTCGGCGCGCTGTTCGACGGGATCGAGTTCCGCGGGTTCGGCCAGAGCACCGTCGAGGAGCTGAGCCGCCATGCCGGCGTGCCGGTGTGGAACGGGCTCACCGACGAGTGGCACCCGACCCAGATGCTCGCCGACGTCCTCACGATGCGCGAGCACCAGCCCGGCGAGGTCGAGGCGATCAGCTACTGCTTCCTCGGCGACGGCCGGAGCAACGTGGCGCGGTCGCTCCTGGCCACCGGGGCCATGCTCGCCGGCACGGCCGGCACTGCGATCACGGCGTGAGTGCCCTTCGCCGCCACCACTTCTCCACCGCGACCACGGGTACCACCACCGCACCCGACGCTGCCGCGAGCGCCCACTGCGGGACCGTCAGGTCCTCGGTGTGGAAGACCGCCTGCAGGAACGGCAGGTGCACGACCGAGGCCTGGAGCACCAGCAGCGCCGCGATGCCGGCGAAGACGTACCGGTTCGAGGTCCAGCCGACGCTGCGCACCGGTGCGGTCAGGGTCCGGCACATGAGCAGGTAGAAGATCTGGAAGAAGGCCACCGACGTCACCGCGAGCGTCTGGGCCTGTGCGACCTCAGCACCCGGCCCGGCCACCAGGAACAGCGCGATCGCGACCGCCGCCATGAGCGCGCCGACGTAGACCGTGCGGACCACGACGAAGCGCGACAGCACCGGCTCGTTCCGATCGCGAGGTGGCTTGCGCATCGAGTCGGGCTCCTGCGCCTCGAATGCGATGGGAAGCGCGAGTGACACCGTCGCCACCAGGTTGATCCACAGGATCTGCACGGGCTCGATCGGCAGGACGGGGGAGCCTCCGACCACCGGGAACGCCAGCACCGCCACCAGGATGATCAGCGCCTCGCCGACGTTGGTCGGCAGCACGAATGCCAGTGCCTTGACCAGGTTGTCGTAGACCCGGCGCCCCTCCTCGATGGCTGCCCGGATCGTCGCGAAGTTGTCGTCACCGAGGACGATGTCGGCGGCTTCCTTCGCCGCCGCGGTACCGGCGCGCCCCATCGCCACCCCGATGTCGGCCTGACGCAGCGCAGGCGCGTCGTTGACGCCGTCACCGGTCATCGCCGTCACCGCGCCCCCTGCCTGGAGCGCCCGTACGAGCGCGAGCTTGTGCTCGGGTGCCACGCGCGCGAAGACGTCGGTGGTCCGGACCCGGTGCCGCAGCTCGTCCGCGGAGAGCTCCGCGATCTCGGCGCCGGTCATCGGCGAACCGTGCCCAATGCCGAGCTCACGGCCGATCGCAGCCGCGGTCGCGGCGTGGTCGCCAGTGATCATCTTGACGCTCACGCTTGCGCGATGGCACGCCTCCACAGCGTCCACCACCTCGGGCCGTAGCGGGTCGATCAACGCGACGAGGCCGAGCAGTTCGAGCCTGCGGCCGTCGAGAACCACCGCATCGCCCTCCGGGCCGTATCGGAGGCAGAGCGCGAGAACCCGCATGCCGTCGGCCGTGTAGGCATCGAGGACGGTGCGTGCCACGTCGGCCTCGACGGGGTCGACGTGTGCGAGCAGGACCTCCGGTGCGCCCTTGAAATAGGTGACCCCGTCGGCGCTCCATGCGGGGGCGCTGGCCATGTACTTGCGGCCGGAGTCGAACGGCAGCACCGCACGCGGCGGGTGGTTCCGGAACAGCTCGTCGAGTTCGACGCCGCCCCGTTCGGCGGCGACGAGCAGCGCGCCGTCGGTCGGGTCGCCCAGCACGGTCCGCCGATCGCCGGAACCGTCGAGCCGAGCCTCGTTCGCCAGCGCGGCCCCGATCAGCAGGTTCCGCAGTGGACCGGCGAGCCCGCCACCGGCCACGATCCGCCCGGTGGCCTCGTATCCGACGCCGTCGAACTCCGCCTCGCCGCCGTGGGGCGTCCACGCGCGGCGGACCGTCATCTCGTTGCGGGTCAGCGTGCCGGTCTTGTCCGTGCAGACCACGGACGTGGATCCCAAGGTCTCGACCGCGGGCAGCTCGCGGACCACCGCCCGCCTGCCGGCCATCCGCTGCACCCCGACGGCCAGTGCGATCGTCACGATGGCAGGCAGTCCTTCCGGGATCGCCGCGACGGCCAGCGTGATCGCGGCCATGGCGGCGTCGGCGGCCGGGAACCCCCGCAGCAGCGCGACTCCGAGCAGGACCACCGCCACCACGCCGATGATCTTGGTGATCGTCGATCCGAGCCGGGCGATGCCGAGGGTCAGCGGGGTCTGGGTCTGTTCGATGCCACCGAGCAGGCCGGAGATCCGTCCCAGCTCCGTCCGATCCCCGGTCTCGACCACGGCGGCAACGGCCGAGCCGGTCGTCACAAGAGTGCCCCCGTGCAGCATCGACCGCCGTTCGGCGAGTTCCGCGGCCGGACCGACCGGGTCGGCCGACTTGTCCACCGGCACCGACTCGCCGGTGAGCGTGGACTCGTCGACGCGAAGGCCGTTCGCCTGCAGGATCCTCAGGTCGGCCACGACCCGGCCACCCGCCTCGATCGACACGACGTCCCCGGGAACGAGGTCCGCGGCATCCACCTGCGTCCAGCGCTCGTCGCGCAGCACCGTCGCCGGCTCCGCCACCAACTGGGCGAGTGCCTGGATCGCCCTACCCGCCCGGTACTCCTGCACGAATCCGATCAGCGCGTTCAGCACCACGACACCGAGCACCACGGCGCCGTCCGCCAGGTCCCCGAACGCGAAGGCCACGGCGGCCGAGATCAGCAGCGCGTAGATCAGCGGGCTGGCGAACTGCCGCGCCAGCACGGCCCAGGCCGAGGGGCCCTGCCGGCGGGTGAGCCGGTTCGGACCGTGTTCGCCCATCCGGCGCGCAGCCTCGTGGGCGCTCAGCCCTCGCCGATCGCTCGACAGGCGGGCGAGGACGTCCTCGCCGGACGAGGCGTGCCAGCCCGCGGACCGGCTCTCGCGCTCGTCCACTGCGTGCGGCTCTGAGAGCGCCATCTCGCCATCCCTCGAATCGTCCCGACGGCTCGCCTCAGTGAGGACCGGACGGAGGTCCGATCCGTGACACCGCCTGCCGTCACGGATCGGTGGGCCGCCTTGTCCTTGCTTCCGACCCCGCTCCGTACGAGAGCGGGCGTTGGTCGAACGAAGGGACGCGTCGTGAAGGTTGTTGTGATCGGTGGGACCGGGCTGATCGGGTCGAAGCTGGTGGCCAAGCTGGGCGAGCACGGGCACGAGGCGGTGCCGGCGGCCCCGAACACCGGCGTGAACACGCTGACGGGCGAGGGGCTCGCCGAGGTGCTCGACGGCGCGGCGGTCGTGGTGGACGTGTCGAACTCGCCGTCTTTCGCCGACGACGCGGTGATGGAGTTCTTCCGGACCTCGACCACGAACCTGCTGGGGTACTCGGCGAAGGCGGGGGTCGGGCACTACGTGGCGCTGTCGGTGGTCGGTACGGACCGGCTGTCGGAGTCGGGCTACTTCCGCGCGAAGATCGAGCAGGAGAGGCTGATCCGCGAGGCGGACCGGCCGTACTCGATCGTGCACGCCACGCAGTTCTTCGAGTTCGTCCGGGGTATTGCGGACCTGAGCACGGTCGACGGCAAGGTCCTCCTGCCGCCTGCCCTGTTCCAGCCGATGGCGTCCGACGACGTCGCCGCCGGGGTCGGCCGGGTCGCGGTGGGGGAGCCGCTGAACGGGATCCGCGAGATCGGCGGCCCCGAGCAGTTCCGGCTGGACGAGCTGGTGCGCAAGGCCCTCGCGGCGAGGAACGACCCGCGCGAGGTCGTCACCGACGAGAAGGCGCGTTACTCCGGCGCGCTGATCGGCGAGCGGACGCTGCTCCCCGGCCCGGACGCCCAGCTCGGGGAGATCACCCTCGGCACCTGGCTCGCCCAGCAGAAGTGACGGCACGCGCCGCGCGACCGAGCGGCCGCCTGGCACCCCACCTCGAATCCTCTTGGAGCAGTCATGACCGTCGACCACTCGCACCACATCGACGACCCGAACCGGACGACGCCCCCGCCGCAGTTCACGGTCGCCGGCTCGGTGCCGACCCCGCCGATGCCGGATCAGTCCGAGGCGATGACCATCGTCGTCACCCTGCCGCCGGGGAGCACCGGCAGCCCGCCGCACCGGCACTCCGGTCCGGCCTTCGGGTACGTGCTCGAGGGCCAGATGATCTTCGAGTTGGAGGGTGATCCCGAGCGCGTGGTGCGCGCCGGGGAGACCTTCTGGGAGCCCGGCGGCGACCTCATCCACTACCAGGACGGCAACAACCTCGCGGACGCGCAGACCCGGTTCGTCGTGACCATGTTCTGCGTCCCCGGCCAGCCGATGCTCGTCCCGGTGAGCGCCGAGGAGCTCGAGGAACGCCGCCCTCGTCGCGCTCCTCGCCCGTCCGGAAGCCGATCATGAGCGAACCCGTCCTCGAACCGGCGGCGCAGGAGATCGCGGACGCCACCGCCACGCCGCCGTTCCTGTACGAGCTCGACGTGGAGGGCGCCCGGAAGGTCCTCGACGACATCCAGGCCGCCCCTGTCGAGAAGCTCGACGTCGCCGAGAAGTGGATCGCCGTGCCGGCCGACGTCGGTCCGGTGACGGTCCGCATCGTCAAGCCGGTCGGGGCGACGGGGGTTCTGCCGACCGTCCTCTACATGCACGGTGGGGGGTGGGTCCTCGGCAACGCCGGCACCCACGATCGGCTCGTGCGCGAGCTCGCCGTGGGCGCGAACGCCGCGGTCGTGTTCGTCGAGTACGACCGCTCGCCGGAGGCCCGCTACCCGCTCGCCATCGAGCAGGGTTACGCGACCGCCCGGTGGATCACCGAGTACGGCCGGTCAGAGGGACTCGACGCGTCGCGGCTCGCCATCGCCGGTGACTCCGTCGGCGGGAACATGAGCGCGGCCCTCACGATCATGGCGAAGCAGCGGGGCGACGTCACGTTCGTGCACCAGTCGCTGTACTACCCGGTCACCGACGCCGCGCAGGACACGGCGAGCTACCGGGAGTTCGCGGACGGCCCGTACCTGACCGCGAAGGGGATGGCCTGGTTCTGGGACGCCTACACGACCGACCCCGCCCAGCGGGCGGAGATCACCGCGTCACCGCTGCGGGCGAGCCTCGAGGAGCTCGCGGGCCTGCCCCCAGCGTTCGTCGCGGTGGACGAGAACGACGTCCTCCGCGACGAGGGTGAGGCCTACGCCCGCCGCCTCACGCAGGCGGGCGTGCCCACGACGAGCGTCCGCTACAACGGCACGCTCCACGACTTCATGATGCTCAACCCCGTGCACGGGACCCGCGCCGCGACGGCCGCCATCGAGCAGGCCATCCGCGTCCTGCGCGGGGCGCTCGGCACCGGCTGAACCGCAATCGACCTCAGGGAGATGGACATGTCCGCACAGAACCTCACCGTGCTCCTGATCCACGGAGCCTTCGCCGAGTCCGCGAGCTGGAACCCGGTGATCGCCAGGCTCCGCGCGGAGTCGGTGGACGTCGTCGCGGTGGCCAACCCGCTGCGCAGCGTCTCCGGTGACGCCGCCTACCTGCGCGACGTCATCACCGGCATCGGCACGCCGGTCGTGCTCGCCGGTCACTCCTACGGCGGCATGGTGATCACCGAGGCGGCGGCGGGCAACGACGCCGTCAGGGCGCTCGTCTACGCCGCCGCGTTCGCCCCCGACCGCGGCGAGAGCGCGCTCCAGCTGGCGAGCCGGTTCCCCGGCAGCACGCTCGGCGAGGCCATCGTGCCCTCCCCGGTCGCGGGCGGGGGCAACGAGTTCCGGATCCGGCCGGACGCGTTCCACCATCAGTTCGTCGCCGACGGGACGGCGGAAGAGGCCGCGCTGATGGCGGTGACCCAGCGCCCGGTCACGGAGGCGGCGCTGGCCGAAGGCCTGCCCACGGACGTACCGGCGTGGCGGCAGCTGCCGTCGTGGTTCGTGTTCGGCGACCAGGACCGCAACATCCCCGCAGAGGCGCTGCGGTTCATGGCCGATCGCGCGGGGTCGAAGGGCACTCGCGAGGTCGCGGGCGCATCGCACGCCATCAGCGTCGGGGCACCCGACCAGGTGACGGCGACCATCCTCGACGCGGTCGGGGCGGCCGGGTGAGCGCGGGGGACGGTCAGCGGCTCGAACCGGTGCGGCGCGTCCACGCCGGAGTGCTCGACGTGGCCTACCACGAGGATGGCCCTGCCGACGGGGAGGTCGTGCTCCTCCTGCATGGTTTCCCCTACGACATCCACAGCTACGTCGACGTCGCGCCCGCGCTCGCCGCCGAGGGTTTCCGCGTGATCGTCCCCCACCTCCGCGGGCACGGAGCCACCCGGTTCCTCGATCCCGCAACGCCACGAAGCGGCCAGCAGGCCGCGCTGGGCGCCGACGTCGTGGCCCTGCTGGACGCGCTCGGCATCCGCCGCGCCGTCCTCGCCGGCTACGACTGGGGAGCCCGCGCGGCCTGCGTGGTGGCCGCGCTCTGGCCCGAGCGCTGTACCGGGCTCGTGTCCGTCAACAGCTACCTGATCCAGGACATCGCCGCGGCGATGACGCCGATCCGGCCCGATCTGGAAGCCGGGTTCTGGTACTTCTACTACTTCCTCACCGAACGCGGCAGGGCCGGGCTCGCCGCCGACCCCCGCGGCGTCGCCGAGGTGATCTGGCGGCGCAACTCGCCCGCGTGGCCGTTCGACGACGCCACGCTCGACCGGGCTGCCGAGGCCTTCACCAACCCCGACTACGTCGATGTGGTCATCCACTCCTATCGCCACCGCCTCGGATACGCCCCCGGCGCCCCGGCCTACGCCGAGATCGAACGACGACTCGCCGCTATGCCGGTGATCACGGTCCCGGCCGTCACCCTTGACGGCCTCGCCGACGGGAACTTCCCCGCCACCGACGGCAGCCCGTCAGCAGCGCATTTCACCGGCCCTCGACTGCACCTCCAGGTCACCGGGGCGGGGCACAACCTGCCCCAGGAAGCCCCGAAGGACTTCGCCGACGCCGTCCGAGAGGTGATCCACCTACGTCACGCATGGAGCGAAGATGAGCACCCCGACCGGCGATGACGCCTTCCTGAACTCGCTGGAGCAGGACGTCGCGGCAGAACTCCGCCGGGCGGAGGCCAGCGAGCCGGACGACGAGGCGGGCGGTCTCCCGATCGACGAGTGGATGTTCGATCCGGCGGATGTCCAGCGCGAAGAGATCGGACTCCGCAGCCTTCTCGGCGCGGTGAAGGCCATGGAGAACGGCTCCCGGCCCAGCGCCGCCCCGGCATCCGCCCACGGCATCCACGTGGCCGCCCGTGGCCACTGCCTGAGCCTGGTACGGGCCGTGGACCGGCCCACCGGGGCTGCGCGCTACGGGCGGATGTTCCCGGACCTGAACCCGCTGGGCACCGACCCACAGCTGCTGATGCGCGCGGGCGGCAACGGCGGGATCTGCGACGCCGCCGCGGTGCTGGGCGGGCTGGGTCCCGGCGACGACGACGCCTCCGAGGCCGCGGGGTGGCCGTTCTTCGGCCAGCTGATCGCCCACGACATCACCGCCGATCGCTCGCCCATCGAAGGCGACGTCGCGCCTGATGCGCTGCGCAACGCCCGCGCCCCGAAGCTCAACCTGGAGATGCTCTATTCCGACGGCCCGGTCGGGTCGCCGTACCTGTTCGACATCGCCGACCCGGCGAAGTTCCTGCTCGGACCGGATGGCGCCGACGCGCCGCGCAACCACCAGGGCGTCGCCCTGATCGGCGATCCCCGCAACGACGTGCACCTGTTCGCGCTGGCCCTGCACGTCGCCCTGCTGCAGGCGCACAACCGCACCGTCGACCTGCTGCGCGAGAACGGGGTGCCCGAGGCCGAGGTCTTCGAGCGGGCACGGATCATCCTCACCTGGCACTACCAGTGGGTCGTGGTCCATGACTTCCTGCCCCGTCTCGTCGGGGCGAGCCTCGTCGAGCGCGTGCTCGCCGAGGGCAGCCGGTGGTTCACGCCCGCGCCCGGGCAGGCCTACATCCCGCTGGAGTTCGCCGACGCGGCTTTCCGCTACGGCCACGGCCAGATCCGGCACACCTACCGGCTCGTCAACGGCGGTCCGCTGGTGCCGCTCTTCCCCGACCTCGTCGGGTTCGGCCCGCAACCCGCCGATCGTCGCCTGGATCTCGCGCAGGTCTTCGATCTGCCGGGACGCCCGCCCGCGCAGCGCGCCAAACGTCTCGACGGCCGGCTCGCGACCAGCCTGATCGGCCTTCCGGAGCAGGTCACGGGCGCGGTCGACACCGCCGCCTACCGTTCACTCGCGGTCCGCGACCTGCTGCGCGGCGAGACCACCGCGCTGCCAAGCGGGGAGGCGGTCGCGCAGGTCATGAACGTCTCGCCGCTGACGGCGGACGAGCTGGATCAGGCGTGGCCGCACGGCACCCCGCTGTGGTTCTACATCCTCAAGGAGGCCGAGCACCGCGGCGGCGGTGACCGGCTCGGCCCGGTGGGCGGCCGGATCGTGGCGGAGGTCCTGATCGGGCTGCTGCGCGCCGACCCGGCGAGCTACCTGAGCCTCGAACCGGACTGGGAGCCGATCCTCCCCGCCGACGGACCGGACTTCGGCCTGGCGGATCTGCTCACCCTCGGTGCCACGCGCGACCGAGCGGGCGGCGCCGCCGGCCCATGATTGCCAGGCCGGTGCATTCCCGGCCGAACACGGCCGTCCGCGCGCCGGAGGGGCGCTCATGTCCGAGCGATGGGTGCCGCGCACCACGTCACACCCCGACACTGGCTGCCGCGCTCGCGCGCAGGGCATCATGGGATCACCCGCGCTGATCGGAGCCGGGCCTCCTTGACCTGCGCGGTGGTGGTTGATGTCGAGCGGCGCTGTCCGGCGCAGGTTGCTTGGCAGGCGTAGCGAGTGCGAGGCGCTCGGTCGGCTCGTGGCGAACGTCAGGGCCGGTCGGAGCCGGGTACTGGTCCTGCGCGGTGAGGCGGGGGTCGGCAAGTCCGCGTTGGTGGACTACCTGGTGGGGAGCGCGGCGGGGTGCCGGATCGCGCGCGCCGTCGGCGTCGAGTCCGAGATGGAGCTGCCGTTCGCCGGGCTGCACCAGCTGTGCGTGCCGATGATGGCGCATCTCGATCGCCTTCCCGGCCCGCAACGGGACGCATTGTCCGTCGCGTTCGGGCTGAGCACGGGCAGCGCGCCGGACCGGTTCATGGTCGGGTTGGCGGTGCTGAGCCTGCTGGCCGAGGTGGCGGAGGAACAGCCCCTCGTCTGCGTGATCGACGACGCGCAGTGGCTCGATCAGGTCTCCGCGCAGACGCTGGCCTTCGTCGCGCGTCGGCTGCTCGCGGAGCGGGCGGCGCTGGTGTTCGCGGTGCGCGAGCCGGTGTTCGCCCCGGCCGACCCGTTGGTGGGGCTGCCGGAGCTCGTGGTCACGGGCCTGCGCGACGGTGACGCCCGTGCGCTTCTGGAGTCGGCGGTCCCCGGGCGGATCGACGAGCGGGTCAGGGATCGGATCGTCGCCGAGACCCGCGGCAACCCGCTGGCCCTTCTGGAGCTGCCACGGGGGTTGACGGCGGCGGAGCTGGCCGGTGGGTTCGGGCGTCCCGACGCGCGGCCGCTCGCCGGCCAGATCGAGCAGAGTTTCCTGCGGCGTATCGAGGCGCTCCCGATCGCGACGCAACGGCTGCTGCTGTCCGCGGCCGCCGAGCCGCTGGGGGACGTGTCGTTGTTGCGGCGGGTGGCCGAGCGGCTCGGCATTGAGCCGGACGCAGCGGCCGCGGCCGAGGCGGCGGGGCTGATCGAGCTCGGGGTGCGGGTGCGGTTCCACCATCCGCTGGTGCGCTCGGCCGCGTACCGCGCGGCGAGCGCCGACGACCGCCAGGCCGTCCATCGCGCGTTGGCCGCCGCGACCGATCCCGAGTCCGATCCGGATCGCCGAGCATGGCATCGGGCACATGGGGTGGTGGAACCCGACGAGTCGGTGGCAGGCGAGCTGGAGCGCTCGGCCGACCGGGCGCAGGCCAGGGGCGGAATCGCCGCCGCGGCCGTGTTCCTGAAACGCTCGACCGAGCTGACGCCCGATCCGGTCAACCGCGTCGCACGTGCGCTGGCCGCAGCGCACGCCAGCTTCGAGGCAGGATCCTCCGACGCAGCCTCCGAGCTGCTCGCCGCAGCGGAGCTGGGTCCCGTCGGCGAGCTGCAGCGCGCGCGGCTGGCCCGACTCCGTGCCCGAATAGTGTTCACCCGCCGGCGCGGCCGCGACGCGGTGCCGTTCCTGGTCGATGCGGCCGACCAACTCGAACGACTCGGCGACGGACAGGCCAGGGAGGCCTACCTCGAGTCGTTGGGTGCCGCGGTCTTCGCCGGTCGCCTGCTCGGTCAGAACGGGCTGCGGGAGGTGGCCGAGGCCGCCAGGGCAGCGCCGCCGGCCTCGCGGCCGCCACGGCCGATCGACGTGCTCCTGGACGGGCTGGTGGCGCGGTTCACCGAGGGCCACGTCGCGGGTGCGCCGCTTCTGAAGCGGGCGCTGCAGGCGTTCCGGCAGGATTCCCGACCCGACGAGGACGACTTCATACGCTGGTACTGGCTGGCGTGGTTCGTCGCGGGCGACATGTGGGACGACGAGACGTCGTACGAGCTGACCACGCGCGCGGTCCGGCTGGCTCGCGAGGCCGGGGCGCTCAACGTCCTCCCCCTGGCCCTGACCCACCGTGCTGCCGTGCACCTGCACGCCGGAGAGTTTGCTGCGGCCTCGGAGCTGATCGAGGAGTGCGACGCGCTCACGGAGGCCACCGGCCACGCACCCATGGGGTACTCCAAGCTGTCGCTCGTCGCCTGGCGCGGCGAGGCATCGGCGGCTTCGGTGCCGTTCCAGTCCGATGCCCAGGACGGGATCTCCTGGGGCGAGGGACGAGCCATCGGTGGGGTCGAGTACGTGCGGGCGGTGCTGTACAACGGTCTCGGTCGATACCAGGAGGCCCTGGCCAGCGCGAAACGGGGGTGCGAGTTCGAGGATCTGGGGGTCTCCGGGTTCACACTCGTCGAGCTCGTCGAGGCCGGTGTTCGAGGTGATGCCCCCGAGGTGGCCGGTGCTGCCATGCGACGACTCGAGGAGCGAACCGACGCCAGCGGAACGGACTGGGCCCTCGGCGTACGAGCCCGGTCGGCCGCGCTGCTGAGCGACGGCCGGTCCGCGGACTCGCTGTACCGCGAGGCGATCGAGCGCCTCGAACGCACCCGCGTCAACGTCCACCTCGCCCGTGCTCATCTGGTGTACGGCGAATGGCTGCGCCGGGAGAACCGGCGCGTCGACGCGCGTGCGCAACTCCGGACCGCCCACGAGATGTTGAGCGGTTTCGGCGCCGGGGCGTTCGCCGAGCGCGCTCGTCGTGAACTCCAGGCCACCGGTGAGACGGTCCGTCGACGCTCGGCCGACGTGCGTGAGGTCCTCACCGCGCAGGAGGCCCAGATCGCCCGCCTCGCCGGCGAGGGGATGACGAACTCCGAGATCGGCGCCGAACTGTTCATCAGCCCCCGCACCGTCGAATGGCACCTGCGCAAGGTGTTCACCAAGCTCGACGTCAGCTCGCGCAACAAGCTACGCGGAGCGCTGACCCGCGCCTGATCGTAGGTTGTCACGCAATGGCGCTCCGTCTTGTCCACACTGGGGCGCCGAAACGAATCGGTCCCGGAGCGGACAGGAGCGTGCGATGGAGGAAGCGCGAGAGCGAGGGCTGCCGGTCGTCGTCGGCATCGACGGGTCGCCTTCGGCGCTCGAGGCCGCCCGCTGGGCGGCGCGCGAAGCCGCGCGTCGCCGGACCGGCCTGCGCTTGATCAGCGCATTCGGCTGGCTCGAGACGAGGCACCTCCACAGCGGGGGACTCGGTGTTCGCTACCGCGAGACGATGTTGGAGCGCACCCGCGAGGAGGTCTCGGCGGCCGCAGCGGCCGCAGCGGAGGCCGCTCCCGGCGTCGAGATCTCCGAGCGTGTCGTCGACGGCTTCCCGGTGCCGCTGCTGCTCGCCGCGTCGCGCCGGGCGGGCCTGGTCGTCCTCGGTGATCGCGGGCTCGGCGGGTTCACGTCCCTGCTCGTCGGTTCGGTGGCCATCGGGCTGGCCGCGGGGGCGGCGTGCCCGGTCGTGGTCGTTCGTGGTGAACGGTCGTCCGAGGCGGGCCCGGTCGTGGTCGGCGTCGACGGCTCGGAGATCAGCGACATGGCGTTGGGCTTCGCCTTCGAGACGGCAGCGCGGCGCGAGGTGCCCCTTGTGGCGGTGCACGCCTGGACCGACAGCGTGCTCGAGGCCGCCGTGGCGCCGCTGCTGGATTGGGACGCCATCGAGGCGGACGAGCATCGCGTGCTCGCCGAGCGCTTGGCGGGGTGGGGAGGGAAGTACCCCGATGTCGAGGTGCGCCGGGTGGTCGTACAGGACCGGCCCGCGCACGCGTTGATCGAGCAGGCGAGCGCCGATGGCGCTCAGCTCGTGGTCGTCGGCTCGCACGGGAGGGGCAGTGCGGCGGGCCTCGTGCTCGGGTCGGTCAGTCACGCGGTGCTGCACCACTCACCGTGCCCGGTCGCGGTCGTCCGGTCCGAGCGGAGTGCCGCTGGGCGGTGACGCCCCGCCTGCGGTATGACGGGGTGTGGACGCCTTCTGGGACGACGTCGAACGCCACCTTGTCCGGTACGGACCGACCTTCACGCCGCGCATCATCGAACGCGCGGCAGGCTCCTACGTCTACGACAGTGACGGGGCGGCCATCCTTGACTTCACCTCCGGCCAGATGAGCGCGGTGCTGGGGCACTCGCACCCCGATGTCGTCCGAGCGGTCTCCCGGTCGGTCGCCTCGCTGGACCACCTGTTCAGCGGGATGCTGAGCCGCCCGGTCGTCGACCTGGCCAGAAGGCTGTCGGCGACGTTGCCCGACCCCCTGACCAAGACGCTGCTGCTGACGACCGGTGCGGAGTCCAACGAGGCCGCCGTCAAGATGGCGAAGCTGTACACCGGCAGGTACGAGATCGTCTCGTTCGACCGGTCATGGCACGGGATGACGTCCGGAGCCGCGGCGGCGACCTTCTCCGCCGGGCGCCGGGGGTACGGCCCGACCCTGCCGGGGAACTTCACGCTGCCGACCCCCAACGCCTACCGGTCGCCGTTCCGCAGGCCGGATGGTTCCTACGACTGGGAGGCCGAGCTCGAGTACGGGTTCGCGCTGGTCGACCAGCAGTCGACCGGGGCTCTGGCCGCGTGTCTCGTCGAGCCGATCCTGTCGTCGGGCGGGGTCATCGAACTGCCGCCCGGCTACCTCGCCCGCCTGAAGGAGATGTGCGCCGAGCGCGGCATGCTGCTCGTCCTCGACGAGGCGCAGACCGGTCTCGGGCGAACCGGTCACATGTACGCGTTCGAGCGCGACGGGGTCGTCCCCGACATCCTCACCCTGTCCAAGACGCTCGGCGCGGGCCTGCCGGTCGCGGCGGTGGTGACGAGCGGCGAGATCGAGCAGGTCTGCCGGGACCGCGGCTTCCTCTTCTTCACCACCCACGTCTCCGATCCCCTCGCGGCGACGGTCGCGCTGACCGTCCTCGACGTCATCGAGCGGGACAACCTCGTCGAACGTGCCGCCAAGCTGGGCGAGCAGCTCACGGAGCGGCTGCTGCGGCTGCGCGCCGACCACGAGGTCGTCGGCGACGTCCGCGGCCGTGGGCTCCTGCAGGGCATCGAGCTCGTGACCGACAAGGAGAGCAAGGCCCCCGCCGACGCGCTCGGCCAGGCCGTCACCGCGGCCTGCCTCGACCGGGGGCTGCACGTCAACATCGTCCAGCTGCCGGGCATGGGCGGGATCTTCCGGATCGCCCCGCCGCTCACGGCGAGCGACGAGGAGCTCCACGCCGGCATCGACATCCTCGACGCCGCGCTCGAGGCCGTCAGCTCGTCCCGGTAGGGCCGAGGCCGGCGCGCGACACCGGGACGAGCGGGGGCCGGTCGCCCCGCGGGCCGAAGGCGTCGACCACCGCCGACACCCCGGAGTTCGACGCGCCGGCCACCACGACCTGCACCGCGTCGGGCGAAGTGAGCACGTGGAAGGACCCGGTGGTGGGGTCGATGCCCTCGTCGGGCACCGCCTCGGGGTGATCGGCGGGCAGCCGCCACGACGTGGTGCGGGAGACCGCGGTCTTGCCGACCCGGTCGAGGTCCTCGCGGCGCAGGACGGCCTCCTCGAACACGAACCGGCGGATGGCCGGCTTGTCGAAGCCCTGCCCGGCCAGCAGGTGGGCGTGCTCCGGGCTGAGCACGAGGCAGGAGGAGGTCGTGCGGTGCAGCATCGCGCCGGTGCGGGCGATCGTCCCGGCCAGGTCACGTAGCAGCTGCGGCGCCTCGGAGGTGTGCCGCGCCTCGATGTGGGCGACCGCGCGGATCGTCATCGCGGTGACGGTGCTCTCGTCAGGGGAGAACCCGAACTCCTCGTGGAACGCCGGCCACGGGCTCTCCTCCTGGTTCTCCCCGATGCAGCAGGTGTACTTCGCCGGGGTGCCTTGGGTGGCCTGGTCGAGCGCGTGCGGGCGGAGCCCCAACGCGTTGAGCGCCGCGAGCCGGATCGCCCGACCGATCGTGGCGTTCGCGCGGAAACCCGAGCCGAACACGTTGCCCCGGCAGTTGATGCCGAGCTCCCCGCGTACCGGCCCGTTCACCAGGAGCAGCGGCGCGGTGCCCGTGGTGCTCTGCCAGATGCCCCGCCCGGCGTACCCCTCGGCGCGCAGCGAGTCCCAAGCCGCGAGGACCACCGGGAAGTACTCCGGGCGGCAGCCGGCCATCGCCGCGTTCAGCGCCGCCAGCCGCACCGTGCACTCGCGGCCGATCTGCGGCATGGCCAGCAGGACCTCGTCCGGCGTGCGGTCGGTCTGCGCGAGGAACGCGTCGAGCCGCTCCGCGGTGCACGGGACCACCGGGAGCCCGTCGCTCCACTCCTGGTCGTAGCAGTACTCGATCGCGTCCACGATGGCGTCCGCGATCGCGCGGGTGTCCTCGACCGTCATGCCTCGACCCCCAGTTGCGCGAGGATGCGCGGGAGCATCGCGCTCACGCGCTCGCGCACCTCGTCCCGCGAGAGGCTCGCCACCGGGTGCTCCGTCACGACGTACGGAAAGCCGGGGAAGCCGTACGAGCGCGCCATCGCGTCAGCGGCGAGGCGGAACGGTTCGGTGCAGATGCTGACGGCCGGAATGCCGGCACGCTCCAGCAGGATCCCGTCGGCCAGACTGGCCGCGCTGCACGAGCCTCAATCACCGACCGCCGTGACGGCGAAGTTGCAGGTGGCGACGATGCGCTCGACCTGGGTCTGCTCCACGGGCGTGCCGAAGTAGCCCTTGGTGAACACCTTCACGTCCTGCAGCCGGAACCGCTCGCCGAGCTGCCTGCCGACCTCCTCGAGCAGCAGGGCCGCGTTCGGCTTGCCGTTGTCCAGCAGGCCGAGGGTCGCCCCGTGCAGGGTGGTGAGCCGCGGGGAGAGGGAGCGGTCCTCGATACCTTCCACCGCGCCCGTCGGGTCCAGGAACACGCTCGCCCAGTCGGTCACGGCCACCTCCGAGTTCTCCCGGTACGGCGACGGTATCCAGCGGGAGCGGCGCCGTCGTCGGTCGGGAGTGCACCTGGGAACGCGTCATTTGCCGCTAGCGCCGCGCGTACACGCGCACCCAGTCGACCTCGAGGCTGACCTCGGCGGGTGTGGTCTCGTCCGGCGCGAGGATCCACTCCTCGAACGGGCCCATGTCGAGCTGGATCGCCAGGTGCATGGAACTCGTCGGGATCACGTTGCGGTCGGTGGTCTCGAACTGCTTGACGCCGTCGACGTACCACGTGATCCGGTTGGGCAGCCAGTCCATCGCGAACGTGTGCCACTGGCTGAAGTCGCCGGCCACCTTGTTGCCCGCGAGCTTGTTCTGGGCCGAGTAGTGGATCACGAAGTGGGCCTGCGACCGGTCCTCCCGCGGCACCTCCATCATGTCCAGCTCGCCATCGGCCTCCTTGTCCAGGGAATCCGGCCACAGCAGGATCGCCGAGCCCCGGCCGCGGCCCTTGTCCGTGCGGGCGCGGAACTCCCAACGCCCGTACCTCTGGCTGCGCTCGTGGTTCATGCCGCCGGACACGTTGCCGCGGGCGGTGATGCGCAGCATGCCGTCCTCGACGGTGATGGCCTCGGGGCGGCGAAAGCCGTTGCCGAACCCGCCCACGGAGTTGTAGCGGTTCCACACGGTCGGATCGAGCCGCGTCCCGTCGAAGTCGTCGCTGAACACCAGCCGCCACTCGTCCCCGGCGGTCCCGGGATGCCGGCTGCCCGGGCTGCGCGCGTCGTCGATCAGCGGGGCGGGGACGGCGGTCGGTGCGGGAGATGGCGCCGGCAGCGCCTCGAACAGGTCCGGCTCACCGGTCACGGGGCTCCCGCAACCGGCCACCAGGACAGCGACGGCACCGAGCAGCGCACAGCAGACGCGCCGCGGGAACCGGGACATCCAGCCTCCTCGACGTGCACGCCGGAGGGGGAGTCACGGGGAGCGCCGGCGCGCAGGGCGACGATAGCGAACCGGACGAAAAGGGATATATCGGGTGTCGCTCGCTCAGGTCAGCGGCGCCACCGCATCGGCGAGGGGTCGGAGGACGTCCGGCGTGGCGTCCAGCGGGAGGTTGAGGACGATCAGGTCGACGCCCGCCGCGGTGAAGTCCTCGATCTGCCCGAGCGCCGCTTCGAGGGCCTGCTCCAGCGGGACGTCACCGTCGATCCGGACGTTCACCGAGCAGGTGATCTCGGCGGGGTCGCGGCCGACCTCGGCGCAGCGGGTGACGAGCGTGTCCTTCAGCGGGCGCCACTCGTCGGCGTCGGTGACGATGACGTTCCACGCCTGCGCCCAGCGGGCGACGGCGCCGAGGGTGCGGCGCGGACCGCGGCCGCCGATCGTGATCGGCGGATGCGGGCGCTGCACCGGCTTGGGTTCGCAGCGGGCCTCGGTGAGCGTGACGTAGCTGCCCTTGAACGTCGTGACGGGGTCGCGCAGCAGCCCGACCATCGCCTCGACCCCCTCGTCGAACCGGTCGAACCGCTCCCGCATCGGGGGCAGCGGGATTCCGTACGCGTCGCATTCCTGCTGGTTCCAGCCGGCGCCCACGCCCAGTTCGAGGCGTCCGCCCGAGATGACGTCGACGGTGGCGGCCATGTTCGCCAGCACGGCCGGATGGCGGTAGATCATGCCGGTGACCTGACAGCCGACGCGGATCCGGCGGGTGGCCTGGGCCAGTGCGGCGAGCGTCGTCCAGCCCTCCAGGTTCGGGCCGGCGAGGTCGCCGCTGAGCGGGTAGAAGTGGTCCCAGTTCCAGGCCGACTCGAAGACGTCGAACTCGTCGGCGGCCACCCAGACGTCGCGCATGCGTTCCCAGGTCGTGTGCTCGGGCCGTGTCTTGATCGCGAAGCGCATGTCGCGACCGTAGGCCGGGGCCGGGCGGCACGCCATGGTCCGGACGGGTTCACGCAGCGTCATCGGAGACGACGTCATCGTCACGGATGCGTGATCGGCGACTCTGCCGGGCTCACTCGATCGGGCGGCTTGTGTCGCATTTCGTGATGAATTCTCGGTGCGGATAGCGCGACCGGATCAATAATCGGGTAACGAGATCGGCGAGAGCGCCGGTGAGCTCGGTTTCTTCGTGGGAGGAGTTCATCCGACCGCCGGCCGCCGCCGATCCGGGAGGGCGGGAAGAGGGAGACCCGATCATGATCACGCTGCTCGTCACCGCCAGCGGTGCGAAGATCACGCCGTTGATCGGGTTCATGATCACCGGGTTCGAATGCCTCTCGCTCGGCGCGGTCGTCCTCCGCATCACGGATGCGATCCGCCGGCCGCGGCTCGCGGACCTCGCGGCGCAGCGTCGTGAGCGCTGGGAGGCGGTGCATCCCGTCCTGGCGGGCGACGGCGTCGAGCAGGACGACGACTGACGCGGGTCCCTCGTCGCGCCTTGACCTGGAGCGCGCTCCAGGGTGGAGCCTCGCAGTCATGAGTGGATCGATCATGGCTCGCAGCGTGGGGGAGTGGCGCGTTCCGGCGCTCGGAATCGGGACCTGGGCGCTGGGTGGTGACTGGGAGTTCGAGGGACGGTCGGCGGGCTGGGGCCCCGTGGACGACGACGAGTCGGTGGCGGCCGTTCGCGCCGCGTACGACGGCGGTGTGCGGTTCGTCGACACGGCGGACGTCTACGGGTGCGGGCACGCCGAGCGGGTCGTCGGCCGGGCGATCGCCCCGTTCCGCGACGACGTGGTGCTCGCGACCAAGGTCGGGCTGGTGTTCGACGAGGTCACGAGGACGGGCGCGGGCAGTGACCTGTCCGCAGCGCACGTCCGCAAGGCGTGCGACGAGAGCCTGCGCCGGCTCGGGGTGGACCACATCGACGTCTACGCGCGACACGGGCATGAGGATGGCCGACCTGCGCCGGTTCGTGTCGATCGACGGCGACCACGAACCGGCCCGCAGGCGGGAGCTGCTGGAGGCGCACCGAGCCGCCGTGCTGGAACGCATCGAGCGCACCCACCGCGAGCTGGAGGTGCTCGACGGCAAGATCGCGGCGTACCGGGAGATGGAGGAGCGGGCGGCTCATCCGGCTCAGGTCAGTTCGTGACGGCTGGTGGCGGCGGCTCTTCCGCATCCGCCTGGTCGGCGTCCACCGCGTCCGGGCTGTCGTCCCGTCCGGAGGCGGATGCCCCGCCATCAGGCCGGACCTCAGGGGGAGCGGTCATCGTCGGTTCGGCGTCCTGGTCGTGCTCGGCGCGGGCGTCCACCGGCTCGTTCCGCTGCTCAGGCATCTCCCGGACGTACCCCGGTGTGCCGGTTTCAGGCCGTGGCGACGGACTCGTTCGAGGTGTCGCGGGTTCGGCGCGCCCGCCGTCCCGTGGGGTGACGACGCTCGGATCTCGGGTGTCCGGGTGGTGGGGGTGCGGTGCTGCGGTAGCTGTGCCCGGTCGGTGTGGTGATCCGCAGCGTGTGCCGCGGTCCGGGCTCGGGTCGGACTTTCCAGCCGGGTGCTTGGCGGGCGTAGTTGCATTGGGCGCAGGTGCCGTTGCCGTTGTCCGCCGAGGTGGCCCCGTCCTGGTGGTGGGGTAGGGCGTGGTCGATGTGGCGGATCGGGGCGTCGCACCATGGGGTGGTGCAGTACTGGCCGCGGATCTCGATGAACCGGGCCAGCCCGGCCGGGAACACCCGCCGGGTCGAGTCCATCCCGACCAGCCGCCCGCTGTCGGGCCTGCTGTAGAGCCGCCGCAGCCAGGCGGTCTCGGTTTCGGCGGCGGAGACGGCGAGTCGGCGGGCCAGGCCGGCCGGGATCGGCCCGTACCCGGCCAGCTGCGCCGGCTGCTCACTGCCGTCGCCGTCGCCTTGACCTTCGCCGAGCAGGGTCCGGTCGGTCATGATCAGGTGGATCTCCACCGGCACCCCGTCCGCGGTGGCCTGCCCGGTGACGCGTTGCACGAGGGTGTCGGCCATCAGCTGGCCGCGGGTGCGCCCGTCCCCGGCCGCGATCGCGGTGTCCGCGGCTTTGCGCAGGGCGGCGTGGACGGCGACCCCGTGGGCGACGGGGAGCAGCGCGGTGACCCGGGCCATGACGTCCGGGGCCGGCCGGGAGGTGACCCGGCGTTCCGATTCGGCCTTCGCGCGGCGCCGGGTGTAGCCGGCCGGGTCGAGCCGGTAGGCGATCTTGCGGATCTCGCCGGTCAACCGCCGGTCCCCCCACCCGTGCAGCCCGGTGGGGTCGGCGCACAGGTGGGCGTCGACGAGCTGGCGGTGCTCTCGGGATAGGAAGATTGTTTCTTGGGCGAGCAGGCCGGCCCGCCATTCGGAGATCGCACCGTGTGCGAGGGCGGTGAGGGTGTGGGGCATCTCGGCGACCAGGACCTTGGCCAGGCCGAGGTGCCGGCTGCCGCGGTAGGGGGATTCTTGGCGGGCCAGCGCCACCTGCGCGGCCACCCCGCGGCCCTGCCGCTGCGCCGGCAGCCCGGTGGCGGCGTGCCCGGCCCGCATGGAAGTGTCCAGGTCGACGGCGATCCGGGCCTGGGCGGCCGCGGCGGCCGACTTCAACCGTTCCAGGGCCCGCAGTTGCTCGATCCGTTCGGTGTCGGGGACGTCCCGGTCGAACCGGGCCAGCCGATCGACCCAGGCGTTGATCGCTGCGGAGTTCAGCAGGTCATCCGGTAGCGCGTCTGACAGCGCGCCCGGCACGGCGTCCGGCGACACCTCCGGTGACGCGTCGGACGGCGCGTCCGGCCCGGCGCCCGGCGGCACATCGGGCAGCGCGTCCGGCAAGACGTCCGGCGACACTGCCGGCACGGTGTCGGGCACGGTGTCGGGCACGGTGGCGGGCAAGGTGTCGGGCAAGGCCTCCCAGGTGGGGACGACTGGCGGATCCGGCGCGGCGACCGGCCGCGCGCCCGACACCGGAGTTGGCGGGATGTCTGGCGGGTCGGCTGCGGTTTCGAGTAGTGCCCCGGTCAGCATGGTACGCATTCTTTGCTGTCGGGTATTCGCCGGTGTCGCGGACGCTTCTCGGGTCTTCGCGTGAGGGCGGGGGTTGGTGGGGTTGGCGCGGTTTTCGACATGCCTCCAGTTTACGCGAACAGATGTTCGACTCGTAGGTCTTTTCGGGTGATCGAGGTGTTCACTATTGTGAACGCGGCTTGAGCGGGAGAACGTGTCCGGCCGGGTAGGTGGCCGGGTGAGAACTGCCGATTCCGTGGTTGCGTTGCCGTGGTGCTCGCCTTGCCTGCCGGGCCTGCGTGCGAGCCCGTCCGGTTGGGGAGCGCGGCAACTAGCGTGTGGTTGCGCTGCGAGGGAGGGGTCGGGACCACAGGCTAGTTGCGTGGGCACCCGGCGGTGACGGTCTCGTCGGGAACCGCCGTGCCCTCCGTTCGGGGACGGCTGTCAACGCGACCACGTCATTCGGTGGTGATGCCAACCGGGCCAACAGGTCGAGGTGACGGCGCGGCGGACGGAATCGTCAGTGCACGGGGCCTGAAGCGGGAGCGATTGCCTGCGTGCCCGAGTCGGGAACGGCGCGCCCACCGGCATGATCACCAGTTAGGCGCATTCTCTATTAGAAGGTCAGTCGGTTCCTACAATGGTGATCAAGGGCAAATGGTCGCTCCCGAAGATCGTTTGACAACCATCTCCCCTTGATCGCTGAAGGTTCCTCGCGTCGATCAGGCAAAAGCCTCTATCCGTCGGAAATGCACTGATCGGGCGGCTCGGCCATGAGCGGGGCGAGGTCGGTGCCCGCAGCGATCTCCTCCGCCTCCCGCCCCCGGCGGAACAGCACTGCGTCCCGGCCGTGCAGCACCGTGGTCACCCCGTCCGCCCGCAGCCAGGCGCCCTCGCGCAGCCCCAGTACCGGCACGTCGTTCTCCTCCAGGAACTCCGCGATGCGCTGGGCGCGGGTCTCGCCCATGTGGGTCGAGTCGGGCGGGGCGTCGAGGTAGTGCGGGTTGATCTGGAAGTCGATCAGCCCGAGCGCCTCGAAGCCGTCGGGCTGGACGATCGGCATGTCGTTCGTGGTCCGGATGGTGGGGCACGCGAGGTTGGTGCCCGCGCTCGCCCCGCCGTAGCGGGCACCGCGCTCGACGGCCGCGCGCAGGGCGGCGAGCAGGCCGCCCCGCTGCAGCGCGCGCAGCAGTCGGAACGTGTTGCCGCCGCCGACGAACACGGCCTCGGTGGCGGCCAGCGCGGCCAGGGGGTCGGGCGCGGTGTGCAGGCCGCGCACGGTCACGCCGGAGCGGGCGAACGCGTCGCCGACGGCCTCGGTGTAGGCGTCGTGGTCGGCGAGGGCGTAGGGCACGAACAGCACCTCGCACTGCCCGTAGAACGAGGTCAGCTCGTCCTGCACGTGCTCGAACCGGCGCCGGCCGTGGTTCGTCGAGTTCGAGAGCAGCAGGAGGTTCACGCTGGGATCCTCCACTTCCTGGTGACAGCGCCAGTGGCCGATGTCACGATTTCCGGCATGACCGCGGAGAGCGAGCGCGTCCGTACCGACGTCGACAAGGCCTTGCTCGGGCACGCCACCTATCGCAGCCTCGGTGAGCAGCGGCTGTCGCCCGCCGAGGAGCGGTTCGAGAAGGGCCGCCGCACCATCGGGCTCTTCCTCGCACCGATCGTCACGATCGTCTTCCTGCTGCTGCCGCTGCCCCTCGAACCGGCGCAGAAGACGCTCGCGGCCGTACTGCTCGGCGTCGTCATCCTCTGGGTCACCGAGGCGGTGCCGATCCCGATCGGCGGTCTCCTCGGCGTGGCGGTGATCGTGTTCCTCCAGGTCGAGCCGGCCGACGACGTGCTCGCGCGGTTCGGCTCGTCCACGGTGTTCACGTTCATCGGGGCGTTCATCCTCGCCCAGGCGATGCTCAAGCACGGCGTGGCGCGGCGGTTCGCGTTCTTCATACTCGCTCTGCCGCGTGTCGGGACCTCTACGGCTGGGGTGATCATCGCGTTCGGCGTCATCACCTGTCTGCTCTCGGCGTTCGTGTCCAACACGGCCACCGTCGCGATGCTGCTGCCCACGGCGCTGGGCATCCTCGCCGTGATCGCCAAGCTGCTGCAGGACCGCGGGCTGGTGGCCATCGACTTCGACCCGCTGCGGCTGCGCGTCGGTGCCGCGATCATGCTGATGCTCGCCTACGGCGCCAGCGTCGGCGGCCTGCTCACGCCGGTCGGCAGCCCGCCCAACCTGATCGGGCGCGGCCTGATCGAGGAGGCCACGGGCCAGCGCATCAGCTTCGCGGCGTGGGTGGGCATGGCGATCCCGATCTGCGTGCTGATGTTCGTGGCGCTCGCGCTGGTACTGCTGCTGCTCAACAAGCCGGAGATCAAGCGGATCGAGGGTGTCGAGGAATACGTGGCGCAGCAGCGCGCCGAGATGGGGCCGCTGTCGCGGGCCGAGAAGAACACCCTGATCGCGTTCGGCATCACCGTCCTGCTGTGGATCTTCCCCGGCATCGTGGCGCTCTTCGCCGGCACCGACTCCGACTTCTACACAGCGGTGTCCGACCGGCTCGACGAGGGCATGGTGGCCGTGCTCGGTGCGTCGCTGCTCTACCTGTTGCCCGTCGACTGGCAGAACCGCGAGTTCACCCTGCGGTGGCGCGACGCCGCCGAGATCGACTGGGGCACGATCGTGCTGTTCGGCACCGGCATCATCTTCGGCGGGCTGCTGTCGTCCACCGGGCTCGCCGAGACGATCGGCAACGGCGTGTCGAGCGCGCTCGGCCTCACCAGCATCATCCCGATCACGATCTTCGCCGCCCTGCTGGCGATCATCGTCTCGGAAACCACGAGCAACACGGCCTCGGCCGCGGTGGTGGTGCCGATCGTCATCCCGGTGGCCGTGGCGGCGGGCGTCAACCCGTTCGTGCCGGCGCTGGCGGCCACGTTCGCGGCGTCGTTCGGCTTCATGCTGCCGGTGTCGACGCCGCAGAACGCCGTGGTCTACGGCTCCGGCGCGGTGCCGATCACCACGATGATCCGGTCCGGGTTCTCGTTCGACATCCTCGGGGCGATCCTCATCATCGTGCTCCTGCCGCTGATGGTCGCTGTGATGGGATTCGGTATGTGACTCGCATTGCCGTGATCCCCGGCGACGGGATCGGAACCGAGGTCATCGAGGCCGCCCGCACCGTGCTCGACGCCGCCTGCGCGCGGCACGGCGTCTCGCTCTCCTACACCGAGTTCGACTGGTCCTGCCAGCGCCACGAACGCGAGGGCGCGATGATGCCCGCCGACGGCATCGAGACGCTGCGCGGGTTCGACGCGATCCTGCTCGGCGCCGTCGGGTGGCCGGGCGTGCCCGACCACGTGTCGCTGTGGGGCCTGCTCATCCCGATCCGGCGCGCGTTCCGGCAGTACGTGAACCTGCGCCCGATCCGGGTGTTCGAGGGCGTGCAGAGCCCGCTGCGGGTCGCCGACGACGTCGACTTCGTGGTCGTCCGCGAGAACAACGAGGGCGAGTACTCCGAGGTCGGTGGCCGGGTGAACCGGGGCTTCCCGGACGAACTCGCCGTCCAGGAGTCGATCTTCACGCGGGTCGGGGTGAGCCGGATCGCCGACTACGCGTTCGAGCTGGCCGCGTCCCGGCGCGGTTACGTCACGTCGGCCACGAAGTCGAACGGGATCGTGCACACGCTCCCGTTCTGGGACGAGGTCGTGGCCGAGCGCGCGGCCCTGCACCCCGACGTGCGCTTCGACAGCGAGCACATCGACGCCCTCGCCGCGAAGTTCGTGCTGCAGCCGCAGCGGTTCGACGTGGTGGTGGGCTCCAACCTGTTCGGCGACATCCTCTCCGACCTCGCCGCCGCCGTCGCCGGCTCGATCGGCATCGCGCCCTCGGGCAACCTGAACCCGGAGAAGGAGTTCCCGTCCATGTTCGAGCCGGTGCACGGCTCGGCGCCGGACATCGCGGGTCAGGGTATCGCCAACCCGGTCGGCGCGGTGTGGTCGGCCGCGATGATGCTGGAGCACCTGGGCCACGCGGCGGCGGCCGCCGACATCCTCCGCGCCATGGAGACCACCCTGGCCAAGCCCGAGACCCGCACGCGCGACCTGGGCGGCACGGCAACCACGACGGAGGCGACCCAGGCCCTGGTGGTGGCCCTGGGCTGACGCCGGAAGTGCAGGAAAGCCACATTCAGGGCCTACAAGGCCCGGAATGTGGCTTTCCTGCACTCACCCGGAGGCGAGGACCTTGCCGGGGTTCAGGATGCCCAGCGGGTCGAAGGCCTCCTTGATCTTGCGGTGCAGGTCCAGGCTCAGGGGGCCCAGCTCCGTCTCCAGCCACTCGCGCTTCAGGACGCCCACGCCGTGTTCGCCGGTGATCGTGCCGCCCAGCGCGAGGCCGAGCTGCATGATCGCGTCGAACGCCTTCTGCGCCCGCTCGACGGCGGCCGGGTCGCCGCGGTCGAAGATCACGGTGGGGTGCATGTTGCCGTCGCCGACGTGGCCGGGGCAGGACACGACGACGTCGTGCTCCTCGGCGATCGCGGTGATGCCGTCGAGCAGCTCCACCAGCCTCGCCCGGGGAACGGCCACGTCGTCGATGAGCGTGGAGCCGAGCTTCTCCACCGCGAAGTGGACGATCCGGCGCGCCTGCATGAGCATCTCCGACTCCGTGGCGTCGGAGGCCACGGCGACGTCGAGTGCGCCCAGCGCGGTGCAGATGGCGCCCATCGCCTCGACGTCCTCGGCCGCGCGGGGTCCGCGGTCGGACTGGGTGAGCAGCAGGGCGCCGGCGCCGGTGGGCAGGCCCATGTCGCGGTAGTCCTGGATGGCGCGCACCGTGACCGCGTCGAGGAACTCGCACAGCGACGGCTGCAGGCCCGCCGCCATGAGCCGCGTGACGGCCGAGAGCGCGTCGGCGGCCGAGGCGAACGCCGCCGCCATGGTGAGAGCGGCCTCGGGTGCGGGCTTCAGCCCCAGCGTGGCCTTCGTGATCACCCCGAGGGTGCCCTCGGACCCGACGATCAGCTTGGTGAGGTCGTAGCCCGCGACACCCTTCGCGGTCCGCCTGCCGGTGCGCAGCAGCTCGCCGGACGCCGTGACGACCTCCAGCCCGCGCACGAAGTCGGCCGTCACCCCGTACTTCACGCAGCACAGCCCGCCGGCGTTGGTGGCGAGGTTGCCGCCGATCGTCGAGAGCTCCCACGACGACGGGTCGGGCGGGTAGTACATGCCCTGCTCCAGCACCGCGCGCGACAGCACGGCGTTGAGCACACCGGGCTCGACCACGGCCACCTGGTCGACCGGGTCGATCTCCAGGATCCGGTCCATCCGGGTCAGGGAGAGCACGATGCCCCGGTCCACGGCGTTGGCGGCACCGGACAGGCCCGACCGCGCACCCTGCGGCACCACCGGCACGCGGTGCGCCGACGCCACCCGCAGCACGTGCTGCACCTGCTCGGTCTCCGTCGGACGGACCACCGCGAGCGGGGCGCCGGCCGCGCAGAAGCTCGCCTCGTCGAAGCGGTAGGCGTCGGTGCTCGCGGAATCGGTGATCAGCGCGTCGGCCGGTAGGCCTGCGGCGAGCTCATCGAGGACCGTCATGTGTCTCCTCCCCGAGACGGGCGTGCGACAGCTCCAGGTGTTCCCGCATCGCCTCCGCCGCAGCCTGCGCATCGCAGGCGAGCACGGCGTCGGCGATCCGCCGGTGCTCGGCCAGTGCCTGCGGGCCGATGCCGCGGTGGTAGTGCTGCCGGTAGATGTGCAGGTGCCAGTTCGTGCGCTGGAACGCCTCCCGCACCTGGTCGCTCCCCGCCAGCTCGGCCAGCAGCAGGTGGAAGCGCGCGTCGTGGGCGGAGAACGCGCGGTACGCGGCGTAGGTTTCGGACTCTGGCGCGTCGGCGGTGGCGAGCTCGGTCTTGAGCCGCGCGCGGCCGTCCGGGGTGGCCCGCTCGGCGGCCGTCGCCGCCGCCCACGGCTCGATGAGGAGCCGGAACCGGTACAGGTCGGCGAGCTGGGCGGGCGTGAGCAGCGGCGTGGTGCGGTAGCCGCGCAACGGCTCCTTCACGACGAGCTGCGCCGACTCCAGCCGGGCGAGGGCCTCGCGGACCGGGGTGGGGGAGACGCCGAGCTCGCGGGCGAGCCCGTCGATGGACACGCGAGCACCCGGCGCGATCGCGTGGTCCATGATCCGCGCCTTGATCGTCTCGTGGACGTCGTCGACCAGCCGCCCTGGCAACATCGGCAAGATCCTATAGGATCCGGGGCGCAGCATTGACGCGACGGACAGGAGCCGGTGGAGCATGGAGATCGTCCGCTACGTCGAGCAGGGGGCAGCGCAGCCGCGTGTGGGAGTACGCCGGGACGGGAAGATCGCCCCGGTCCGCTTCGGCTCGGTCGCCGAGCTCCTGCGCGAACCGCTCGACTCCTTGCGCGCCGGGCTGGAACCCGCCGGGGCGGAGGTGGACGCCGACTCCGTCACCTACCTGCCGCCCGTCGACGGGCGCACCGAGGTGTGGGCGTCCGGGGTCACCTACGAGCGCTCGCGCGAGGGCCGGGTGGAGGAGAGCGTCCAGGCCTCGGTCTACGAGCTGGTCTACGACGCACCGCGCCCCGAGCTCTTCCTCAAGGCGGTGGCCTGGCGGGTGGTCACCGACGGCGAGCCGGTGGGGGTGCGCGCCGACTCCGAGGTCGACGTCCCCGAGCCGGAGCTCGCAGTGGTCGCCAACAGCCGTGGCGAGATCGTCGGCTACACGGTCTGCAACGACATGAGCTCGCGCTCCATCGAGGGCGTGAACCCGCTCTACATCCCGCAGGCGAAGATCTTCAACGGTTCCTGCGCCCTCGCCACGGGTATCCGGCCTGCGTGGGAGGTCGACACCTCCGATCTCGCGATCGCCATGAGGATCGTCCGCGACGGCGCCGTCGTGTTCGAGGGCGAGACGAGCACCGCCCGCCTGCACCGCACGTTGGAGGAGCTGGTGGAGGTGCTGTACGCCCCCAGCGACTTCCCCGACGGCGCGATCCTGTCCACCGGCACGGGAATCGTCCCCGAGCTGAGCTTCTCGCTCACCGACGGCGACCGCGTCGACATCGAGATCGCGCAGGTCGGCACCCTGTCCAACCCCGTCGTACGGGGCCGCGAACCGTTGTCCTGGCTCGTCGACGCCATCGAGCGTCCCGCGGCCAGGAGGAAGGGCCAGCAGTGACCGTCACCGATACCGCTCCCGAGGAGCTCGAGCGCGTACTGGCCGCGGCGGCTCAGGCCGCCGGGCCGCTCGCCGCGCTGCGTCCCGCCGAACGCGCCCGGCTGCTGCGCGCGGCCGCCGACGCCCTCGACGCCGCCGCAGGCGAGCTCGTGCCCATCGCGATCGAGGAGTCGGCGCTTCCGGAAGGCCGGCTCACCGGCGAGGTGGCGCGCTCCAGCGGCCAGCTGCGCCTGTTCGCCGACGCCCTCGAGGAGGGCTCCTACCTCGAGGTGATCCTCGACTCCGCCGACCCGGACGCCAAGCCGGTGCCGCGGCCGGACCTGCGCCGCATGCTCGTGCCGGTGGGCCCGGTGCTGGTGTTCGCCGCGAGCAACTTCCCGTTCGCGTTCAGCGTGCCCGGCGGCGACACCGCCTCGGCGCTCGCCGCGGGCAGCCCGGTCGTCGTCAAGGCCCACCCCGGCCACCCGCGGCTCTCGCAGCGCACCGGCGAGGTGCTGGCCGAGGCGCTGCGCGCGGCCGGTGCCCCCGATGGCACCTTCGCTGTGATCCACGGCATGGAGGCGGGCACGACCGCGCTCACCGACCCGCGCATCAAGGCGGGCGCGTTCACCGGCTCGGTGAAGGGCGGCCTCGCCCTGCTGGAGATCGCCACGCGGCGGGAGGAGCCCATCCCGTTCTACGGCGAGCTGGGCAGCCTCAACCCGGTGTTCGTCACCCCCGCGGCGATCGCCGCCCGCGGCACCGACATCGCAGCGGGCTACGTCGGCTCGTTCACGCTGGGCACCGGCCAGTTCTGCACCAAGCCCGGCCTGCTGTTCCTCCCCGAGGGCCACGGCCTGGAGGAGCGCCTCGTCGAGGCCGTGCGCGCCACCGCGCCCGCCGGCATGCTCAACGACCGCATCCGCGAGGGCCACGCCCACGAGCGCGACCGGCTGGAGGGCCTCGGCCCGCTGCGCACCCTCGTGCACGGGGCGGACGGCGACGCGGGCGTGGCGCCCACGCTGCTCGCCACCACGGCCAAGGAGCTGCTCGCCGACCCGGACCCGATCCTGCAGGAGTGCTTCGGGCCCACGTCGATCGTCGTCGAGTACGCCGACGGCGACGAGATGCTCGCCGCGGCCGAGGCGTTCGGCGGCAACCTCACCGCCACCGTCCAGGCCGAGGACTCCGACGCCGCCACCCTGCCGGCCCTGCTGGACGTGCTGCGCGACCGCGCGGGACGCCTGGTCTACAACGGCTGGCCCACCGGCGTGGCCGTCGCCCACGCGATGCACCACGGCGGCCCGTTCCCGGCCACCACGGCGTCGATCCACACCAGCGTGGGCACCACGGCGATCCGCCGCTTCCTGCGCCCGGTGTGCTACCAGAACACGCCCCAGGCCCTGCTGCCCGAGGCGCTGCGCGACGACAACCCCCTCGGCCTGCCGCGGCGGGTCGACGGCGTCCTGTCCTGATCGATACGAACGGCACCCTCGTCCCGGACGAGGGTGCCGTTCGTGTTTCAGCGCACCGGGGCGCCGGGACCCAGCGGGATGCCGAGGGCCCACCAGGCGAGGAAGAGCAGCGTCCACACCGTCGTCATGGCGATGGCCAGGGGCAACGTGTAGGACGCGAGGGTGCCGATGCCGGCGTCCTTGCGGTAGCGCTGCAGGAAACCCAGCGCCATGACGAAGTACGGGCTCATCGGCGTGATCGCGGTGGAGCCGGAGTCGGCGATCCGGAACAGCGCCTGGGTGGTCTCCGGCGGGACGTCGACCAGCATCAGCATCGGCACGAGCACCGGCGCCGCGATCGACCACATCGCGGAGCCGCTGGTGACCATGACGTTCACCAGGGTGAGCAGGACGAGCACCAGCAGGAACACCACGACGGTCGGGGTGCCCGTGGTGTGCAGCGCATCCGCCGCGACGACGGCGAGCACGTCTCCGACGTGCGTCCAGTCGAAGTAGGCGAGGAACTGCGCGATCGCGAAGAACAGCACCAGCACCGGGGCCATCTGCTTGACGCCCTCGACCATCAGCCTCGGCACGTCGGCCGGCTTCGCGATCGTGCCGACCCGCGCGCCGTAGACGATTCCCACCAGCCCGAACAGGAACGCCACCAGCGCGGCGACGCCCTCGAGCAGCGGTGACTCGACGATGCTGCCGCCCTCCCCGCGCAGCGGGGACGACGCGGGTGACACCACGGCCACCAGCACGATCAGCGCCACCAGCAGCGCGAGCCCGGCCAGCCGCAGCGCCGAACGCTCGCGGGCGCTGAGCTGCAGCTGGGCGATGTCGTCGTCGGGCGCGTCCGGGTCGGCGTCCAGGTCCGGGCGCTTGCTCAGCACCAGCCGGGTGACAGCCGTGATCACCAGGGCGAGCACCACCGACGAGGCGATGTTGAAGTACCAGTTGCTGATCGGCGACACGTAGGCGGCCGGGTCGACGATCTGCGCCGCCGCCGTGGTGATCCCCGCGAAGATCGCGTCGTTCGGGGTGGGCACCGGGCTCGCGTCGTAGCCCGAGGCGATCGCCGTGTACGCGACGACGATGCCGAGGATCGGGGAGCGGCCCACCGCGCGGAAGGCGAGGCCGCCCAGCGGCACCAGGATGATGTAGGCCGCCGCGGAGGCCACGTGCGCCACGGTGCCGGCGAACGCCACGGCGAACACCACGAGCGAGGCCGGCACCCGCGAGACGCCCACCCGCATGACGGCGGCGAGGAAGCCGGTGCGCTCGGCCACCGCCACGCCCATGATCACCACGACGATCGTGGCCATCGGCGGGAACGTCGCGAAGTTGTCGACCATCGTGGAGACGGCCATCGCGAGGCCGTCGCCGGAGAGCAGGTTCCGCACGGTCACGGTCTCGCCGTCGCTCGGCGAGACCACCGACACCCCGGCCGCGGCGAGGCAGGCGCTGACGACGCCGAGGATGGCCGAGAGCGCCCAGAACAGCCAGAACGGGTGCGGCAGCGCGTTCCCGACCCGCTCCACCACGGCCATCGCGCGCACGATGCGCGGCAGCTCCTGCGGGGTCGGTGTGCTCCTGGTCGTGGTCATGACGCCTCCTGGGCGGGAAGCCGGTGGTGGCGCAGGAACTCCCACAGCACCTCGTGCGCCTCGATGGTCTGGGTCGTGTGCCCGCCGCCCGAGTAGCTGTCGGCACCGGGCCAGGTGTGACCGCCCCCGTCGACGGCGACGTGCTCGACCTGGGCGCCCCGCGAGCAGCCGGTCCAGCGGCTGACGGTGACGTCGGGGCCGATCGTCGTGCGCTGCGGTCCCGCGTGGCAGCCGTCCCGCCGTGCCCAGGCCGCCACCCAGTCCTCGATCGCGGGCAGGCCGCGGTCGGTGTCGCCGGTGTAGGGGATGGTGGTGTCGGCGGTGCCGTGGAACTCGATGACGGGCACGGCGCGGGCGGGCGCGCAGGGCGGCTCCCCGGTGCCGTAGAAGGCGCCCGCCACCGGCGCGATCGCGGCGATCCGGTCCGCCGCCCGGCAGGCCAGGATCCCGGTGAACCCGGCGCCGTTCGACTTGCCAGTGGCGTAGACCCGCTGCTCGTCCACGCAGAGGCCGGCCTCGAGGTGGTCGAGCAGGTCGCGGGTGAACGCGACGTCGTCCACGCCCGGTGCGGAGTACGGCGCGCCCTGCCAGGCCTGGCGGTCGCCGTCACCCTGGCCGATCACGCCGTTCGGGTACGCGACGATCGCGGGCAGCGTGGAGAGCTTCGAGAACTCCTCGGTGCCTGCCCCGGTGTTGCCACGGCCGTGGTAGACGAGCACCACCGGCCACGCGCGTCCGGCGTCGTAGTCCGGCGGCAGGTGCAGCTGGTAGGTGCGGTCGCGGCCCCCGCTGCCGATCGCGTGCAGCTCGCTGGTGCCGGGCCGCTGGGCCGGTGTCGTGCCGCAGCCGTCGGAACGGCCGGGTTGCGCGTGGGCGGGCGCGGTGGCGCACAGCGCCGCGACCAGCGTCATCGCGACGGTGGCGGCGCCACGCGCCCACCTGCGGGTGCGGGTCATGGTGTTCCCTTCGGTCGGCGTCCTCGACGGCCGTGGAGCGCTGCATCAGGGCGCGGGGGATCGGCGGCGGAACCGATGGGTGCCGTCGTGATGCGGGATCGATCTGCGTTGTGCGGTCGTGTGGTTGTGCGTGCGGGTCAGGCCTTCAGCCACTCCGTGACGAAGTCGGCGATGCGCGCGACGATCGCGTCGACGAGCGCGGTGCCGTCCGCGGGCGTGGCCCGGCGGGGGTCGCCGAGCACGCCGTTCGCGGAGAGCCGGTCGTAGCGCACGGTCAGGGTGGGGGCGCCGGGCCGGCGGTTGACGGCGCCGAGGGCGTCGAGTTCGGCGAGGCGGGTGGTGCCGGCGGCCAGGCGCTCGCGGTGCACCAGGTGCGGGGCGACGGCGAGCATCTGCGCGGTCTCGGCCTCGCCGCTGTGCCCGTGCACCTCGCTGACCCCCATCCCGGCAACGACATCGGCGGCGAGCGCGGTGAGGGGGGTCCAGGCGAACTGCAGGTCGGGGCGGGTGGTGAGCAGGTCCTGTGCGACCGTCGAGAGCGCGGCGCCGTTGCCGCCGTGGCCGGTGATCACCAGGATCTTGCGCCAGCCGTGCCGGTGCAGGCTGTCGGCGTACTCGCGCAGCACCGCGGCGAAGGTGGTGGTGGTGAGCGTGACGGTGCCGGCGAAGGCCATGTGGTGCGGCGACACGCCGACGGGAACGGGCGGCCCGATCACGGCGGGCCCCGCCAGCACGTCCGCGACGCGCTCGGCGACGTGCTCCGCGCGCACGAGGTCCGTGGCGAGCGGCAGGCCCGGCCCGTGCTGCTCGAACGCCCCGGCGGGGACGATGACGACCGGGCTCGTGACGACCGCGTCCGCCGCCTCCGCCGTGGTCAGCTCGCCGAGCCGCCTGCTGCGCACGCCCGGACTCACGCCCGGACCGCCTCGCGGATGGAGACCAGGTGCTCCTCGGTGAGGCGCTGGGCGAGCGCGGCGTCGCCCGCGCGCACGGCATCGAGGATTCGGACGTGCTCGGCGTGGTCGCGCTCGCGGTCGTCGTAGCGGTGCCGGATCTCGATCTGCTCCCGGACCCGCACGTGCAGCAGGGCCTCGACGGTCTCGCGCAGCAGCGTGTTGCCCGTGGTGGCGGCGAGCGCCGCGTGGAAGTGCACCGCGGGGCGCTGGTCGCCCCGGGGCGGGTGCAGCGCGTTCGTCACGCTGTCCTCGAGCTGCCGCAGCCCGTCCGCGTCGCGGGTGCGGGCAGCGGCGGCGGCGATGGAGGGCTCCAGGACGAGCCGCGCCTCGACGAGCTCCAGCACGGCCGCCGGGGAGGTGCTCGGTCGGTGCGGGTTGGCGAGCAGCCTGCGGTCGATCCCCGCGCCGACGTACGTGCCCGATCCGTGCCGGAACTCCACGGCGCCGGTGGCCTCGAGGCGGCGGAGCGCCTCACGGATGGTGGGCGTGGTGACCTCGAACCGGCGCGCGAGGTCCCGCGAGGACGCCAGCTGGTCACCGGGTTCCAGGTTCTCGGTCCGGATGATCTCGACGATCTCGTCGGCCAGGCGCTCCGACAACGTGTCACCTCTGGTCACCAAGTGACTAAATCACTTAGCAACTTGCCGGGTCAACCCGTCCCTCGCCGTCGGGGCCCGCGGCGCGTACTTTCGACACCGATCTCGTCCCACCCCGGGGACTGCAGCACGTTCCGCAGGAGCCTGCATGACCACGATCGAGCCTCGCTCGACAAAGCCCGTCCTGATGACCGTGGACGACGACCCCGGAGTGAGCCGCGCCGTGGCTCGCGACCTGCGCCGTCGCTACGGCCAGGAGCACCGGATCGTCCGCGCCGAGTCCGGCCGCGACGCGCTCGACGCGCTGCGCGAGCTGACCCTGCGCGGTGAGCCGGTGGCGGCCATCCTCGCCGACTACCGGATGCCGGAGATGAACGGCATCGAGTTCCTCGAGCAGGCCATGGACATCGCCCCGCACGCGCGCCGGGCCCTGCTCACCGCCTACGCCGACACCGACGCGGCGATCCAGGCGATCAACCTGGTCGACGTCGACCACTACCTGCTCAAGCCGTGGGACCCGCCGGAGGAGAAGCTCTACCCGGTCGTCGACGCGCTGGTCGAGACGTGGCGGGCGGTGGGGCAGCGGCCGATCGACGAGATCCGCATCGTCGGTCACCGCTGGTCGGCGGAGTGCTTCTCGGCCCGCGACTTCCTCGCCCGCAACTCCGTGCCCTACCGCTACTACTCGATCGACGAGCCGGAGGGCGCGCGGCTGCTGGAGGCGGCAGGCGCCGGGCCGGAGGACGTGCCGGTGCTGATCACCACCGACGGCACGGCGCTGCGCTCGCCCACCGACGCCGAGATCGCCGCGGCCTGCGGGCTGACCACCGACCCGGTGTCGGAATTCTACGACCTGATCGTCATCGGCGGCGGTCCCGCCGGGCTCGGCTCGGCGGTGTACGGCGCCTCGGAGGGGCTGCGCACGGTGCTCGTCGAGCGCCACGCCACCGGCGGCCAGGCCGGGCAGAGCTCCCGCATCGAGAACTACCTGGGCTTCCCCGACGGGGTGTCGGGCGCGCAGCTCACCGACCGGGCGCGGCGGCAGGCCGCGAAGTTCGGCGCCGAGGTGCTCACCGCCCGCGACGTCGTCTCGCTGGAGGCCCGCGGTTCGGCCCGCGTCGTGCGGTTCGGCGACGGCAGCGAGATCGCCGCGCACGCGGTGGTGCTCGCCACCGGCGTCTCCTACCGCACCCTGGACGCCCCCGGTGTCACCGAGCTCACCGGCCGCGGGGTGTTCTACGGCTCGGCGGCCACCGAGGCGCCCGCCTGCCGCGGCGAGGACGTCTACATCGTCGGCGGCGCCAACTCGGCGGGTCAGGCGGCGGTGTTCTTCAGCCGGCACGCCGCCACCGTCACGCTGGTGGTGCGCGGGCCGAACCTGGAGGCGTCGATGTCGACGTACCTGATCAAGCAGATCGAGGGCATCGACAACATCTTCGTGCGCACCGGCTGCCAGGTCGTGGAGGCCCACGGCGACGACCACCTGCAGTCGCTCACCCTCTGCCAGGGCGACTCGACCGAGTCGGTCAAGGCGGGCTCGATGTTCGTGTTCATCGGCGCCGCGCCACGCACCGAGTGGCTCGACGGGTTCGTCCAGCGGGACGCCCGCGGCTTCATCCCCACCGGTCCGGACCTCGTCGTCGACGGGAAGCGGCCCCCGGGGTGGACACTGGACCGTGACCCCTACCACCTGGAGGCGAGTGTGCCCGGAGTGTTCGTGGCAGGAGACGTGCGGTCCGACTCCGTGAAGCGGGTCGCGTCCGCGGTCGGGGAGGGCGCCATGGCCGTGACGCTCGTGCACCGTTACCTGGCGGATCAGTGACCAGCCCCGAGGTGGCGGCGCACCTGACGCCGGACGAGCTGCGCACCCTGTTCCTGTTCGCCGACCTCACCGAGGAGCAGTTGGCCTGGGTGTCCGAGCACGGCGACGTGATCGCGGTGCCTGCGGGCGAGAACATCGTGGTGGAAGGCGAGCCCGCCGACTGCTTCCACGTGCTGCTGTCGGGCACGATCGCGATGAGCAGGTTGGTCGGCGGCGACAACGTCGAGACGACGCGCACCGACCAGCGCGGCGTGTACTTCGGCGCCGTCCAGTTCTACGTGGAGGACGAGACCACCGAGGAGTACCCGGCGTCCGTGCGTGCGATCACGGACTGCACGGCGCTCGCGCTGCCGAAGGGGCCGTTCGCCGCGGAGTTCACCCGCTGGTACCCGATGGCGGTGCACCTGCTCGAAGGCCTGCGGCTGGGCATGAAGCGGGGCAACCACGTGCTCGCGGAGCGGGAGCGGCTGCTCGCGCTCGGCCGGCTCTCCGCGGGGCTCACCCACGAGCTGAACAACCCGGCGGCCGCCGCCGGCCGCGCGGCCGATGCGCTGCGCGACAAGGTGGCCGGCATGCGGGCCAAGCTCGCCATGATCGCCGACGGGAAGATCGCGGGCGACCAGCTGAAGAAGCTGGTGATGGCGCAGGACGAGTTCGTCAAGAAGGTCCGCCACGCGCCCGCGCTCTCGCCCCTGGAGGCCACCGACCGCGAGGACGAGCTCGGCGAGTGGCTCGACGACCGCGGCATCGACGGCAGCTGGGACCTCGCCCCGGTGTTCGTGGCGGGCGGGCTCGGCGTCGAGGACCTGGACGCGGTCGAGGTGGCGGCCAACGAGACCACGCTCGAGGGCGCGATCCGCTGGCTCGCCTACACCGTGGAGACCGAGAGCCTGCTGCGCGAGATCCTCGACGCCACCACGCGGATCTCCGACCTGGTGCTCGCCGCGAAGCAGTACTCGCAGCTCGACCGGGCGCCGCACCGCTTCATCGACGTGCACGAGGGCCTCGACGCCACGCTGGTGATGTTCGGGCGCAAGCTGGGGGAGGAGGCCGGCATCGGGATCGTCAAGGAGTACGACCGCACGCTGCCGCTGATCCCGGCCTACCCGGCCGAGCTCAACCAGGCGTGGACCAACATCATCGACAACGCGCTCGACGCCATGGACGGGAAGGGGACGCTGACCGTCCGCACCGGTCGCGTCGACGAGTGCGTGTTCGTGGAGATCGGCGACACCGGGCCGGGCATCCCGGCCGACGTCCGGCAGAAGATCTTCGACCCGTTCTTCACCACGAAGCCCGTGGGGCGGGGCACGGGCCTCGGGTTGGACGTGACGTTCCGGGTGATCGTCAACCGGCACCGCGGCGACATCTCCGTCACCTCGGAGCCGGGTGACACCCGGTTCCGGGTGCGGCTGCCGATCACCGAGGAGACCAGCGCGTGACCATGCAGATCCCGCTCGCGTCGGCCGGTGCGCTCCTCGCGGCCGACGCGGGACGGGCGGTCGAGTTGCGGCTGGGTCCGCACAGCGTCACCGCCGACCACGCCGTCTCCGGTGCGGGCGCCGGTCCCACCCCGCTCGAGCTCATGACGGGCGCGCTCGCGGCGTGCAGTGCGATGTCGGCACGCACCCACCTGGAGCGCGACGGCGACCCGGGCGACATCGAGGTGGTCGTCACCCTGGACGCAGGCCCGCCCACCCTGCTCTACCGGCGGGTGCTGCTGGGTTTCCGGCTCGACCGGGAAGAGGCCCACCGGCTGGCCGACGCGCTCGAGCGCACCGAGGTGACGATGATGCTCAGGCCCGCGTTCGCCATTCGCACGCAGATCGAGCACGCCGGAGAGCCCCTCGTCTGAGTTCAGAGCGAGGTGAACACGTACAGCAGTGCGCGATCGAACTCCGGGTCGCTTGCCAGCACCGAGACGGTCCCGCCGTCGTCGAGGAACTCGCCGTACGTGTTCGGCTGCGACGCCGACCGGAACGGCCCGGCCACCGCGGGGTCGTACGGGGCGTCGTTCAGCCGCTCGACGACGTCCGCCGCGTCCCGCTCGAAGTCACCCGACCACCCGTCCGGTGCGACGGCGAGGAGGAGGCCCCGGTGGTCGGCAGGGGCGCCGGCGGCGACCACCTCGACGTACGCGGTCGACTCCGGCCCGAGGAACACGTCGACGTCCGTCGGTTCGACCTGCGCGGCCTCGAGGGCCTGCGCGAACGTGACGTCGCCGAGCGCGCCGAGATCGTGGCCCAGCCACTTCATGGGCGGGTTCACGTCGTCGGAGAGCAACGTGATCGCGAACCACTCGAGGCCGGAGTCTTCGAAGAGCGCCCGGACCGCCACGAACTCCGACTGGTAGAGGTTCATCGTGAGGGTCCGGCCCGCGGCCTCGGTGGGACAGGGGATCTCCTTGCACAGGTCGATCGACCGCCGGGCGGTGCCGAGCCGCTCCGCGAGGTACTGCGGGGTGACACCCAGTTCGATCTGCTCCAGGTGCTCGTAGTCCTGCTGGTGCGGGTTCACCACACCCGTGACCGCGCCGGTGACGCGGCCGAACACGTCGCTCACCGTGCCGAAGAACACGAGCACGGCCACGACGGTGGTGGCGATGAGCACGACGGGATGGCGTTTCGCGCTGTCGATGGCCCGGGCGACGGGGTGCTGGCGAGCGGGTCCTCCTGGCTCGGGTTCGGGCATCTCACCAGTCCCCCCAGCGATCCTTGATCGTCGGCTTGCTCGACCCACTATGGCAGCCGATGCTGCGACGGTCGAGCCCGCCGCGCGCCGAGGTGCGGGAATTCCTGCCGTGGCAGATTCCGATGAATTCCGGCACGCTCGTCGTGTGCGACTCCCCTACATCGGTTCCGGCCCGTACTGCTACAGCAATTCCCTCGCGATGGTCCTCGGGGAGGGTGCCCCGCCGCCGTCGTGATCGAGGTGCTCACCGGCTCGCCGTTCGGGTTCCACCTGGGCGGTGGGCTCGCGTGGTTCGACCCGCTCGGCTGGGATCCGGATCTGGGCTTCGACTCGGCCATCGACCTGCTCGGATGGGCCTGCGAGCGGGCTTCGGGTGGCTCGGCCGCGGACGCGGTCGAGCGGTTGCGCGCCGCCGACGGCCCGGTGTTCGTCGGGCCCGTCGAGTTCGGCCTCCTGCTGCATCACCCCGGATCCGGTGAAGTGCTCGACTCCGACCACTTCATGGTCGTCACGTCCGTGACGGACGGCGTCGTACATTTCCACGACCCGCACGGATTTCCGTACGCCACGTTGCCCGTCGACGAATTCATAACCGCCTGGGAATCGGTCACGTTCGAATACGCCGCCGAGCCGTTCACCATGCGCACCGGGTTCCGCCGCGTCCGGGAGGTGGCCGTGGCCGACGCGCTGCGGGCATCCCTGCCCGCCGCCCGGCGCCTGCTCAACCCGGACGGCGAGAGCCCCGGTGCCGCCGTCGAACGGTTCGCCGGGCTCGTCGCGGCCGGGCTGAGCCCGCGGCACGAGGCGCACCTCGTCCACTTCGCCGTCCGGGTCGGTGCCCGTCGCCTCGCCGACGCCACGGCGTGGCTCGCCCGGCTCGGTCTCGCCGACGCGGCAGCCGTGGCCGAGCGGCAGGCGCGGCTCGTCGGCGGCTTGCAGTACCCGCTGGTCCGGGGCCACCGGGAGCGCGTGAGCGAGCTGCTCGCCCGCTTCGCGCCGACCTACGAGGAACTGGACGCGGCGCTCGCCGCGGCCGGCGTTCCCCGCCTCTGAGAGCTCAGTGGCCCTCCGCCGCTCGGGCGGCGCGCACCGCATCGGAATCAGCGATGTCGCCGCACCGCAATGCTATCGGTATGATAGCCACTGTGGCCGACCTGCTCATCCGCAACCTCGATCCCGTGACGCACCGGGAGCTCAAGCGCCGCGCCCAGCGCGCGGGGCAGAGCCTGCAGGCCTACGTGGCCGGGCTGCTCGAAGCGCAGACCGCTCGCCCGGCGATCGAGGATTGGCTGGCCGAGCTGGAGGAGATCCCGCCGGTGGAGGGCGCGAGCGGAGCTGACGCCGTCCGTTCGGCGCGCGACGAGCTGCCGTGACGACACTCGTCCTCGACGCCTCGGCAGTGGTCGACCTGCTGCTGCGGAACCGGAACGGCAAGGCGGTGCAGTCCCACTTCGACGGTGCGGAGCTGCACTCGGTCGCCCACCTCGACGCCGAGGTGTTCTCCGCGCTGGCGCGCCTGCACCGGGACGGGACGCTTGCGGCCGCAGCGGTGGACGTCCGACTCCGCCTGCTGGCCCGGATGAACGTGCTCCGGTTGCCCATCACGGGGGCGCTGCTGCAGGAGGCCTGGACGCTCCGGCACAACATCACGGCTCGGGACGCGCTGTACGTCGCACTCGCCCGGCGCCTGCGCGGACGGCTGCTCACCACCGACCAGCGCCTGGCGCGAGCGGTCCCCGGGCTCTGCGTCGACCTCGCGGCTATGTGATCCGCTCGGCGCCCGCGGACGGCTCCGTGGCGCGGATGTCCGGATCCTGGTGGCCCGCCGTCGCGAAGGCCGCCCGTACGGCTCCCGAGACGGTGTCGACGGCGTCTGTCGGCACCAGCGCGATGGCGGAGCCGCCGAACCCGCCCCCGGTCATCCGGGCGCCCAGCGCGCCGGCGGCCCGGGCGGTGGAGCAGGCCAGGTCGAGCTCGGGGACCGACACCTCGTAGTCCCCGGCGAGCGAGGCGTGGGAGGCGTCGAGCAGCGGACCGATCTCGGCGATCCGGCCGGCGTCCAGCAGCGCGACGGTGCGCCGCACCCGGTCGATCTCGGTGACGATGTGCCGGGCGCGGGGGAGCAGGTCCGCGTCGAGCGCGGCGAGGTCGTCGAGGGTGGCGTCGCGCAGGCTGGGCCGCCCGAGCGCGTCCGCAGCCTTCTCCACCGACGCGCGGCGGGCGCCGTACTCGTTGTCGGCGTGGCTGTGGCGCACCTTCGTGTCGATGATGAGCAGGGTGAGCCCGACCTCCGTCGGGTCGAACGGGACCTGGCGCGTCGACTCGTCGTGGGTGTCGAGCAGCAACGCGTGCCCGGCCCGTCCGAGCAGCGACGCGGCCTGGTCCATGCCGCCGGTCTGCGCGCCCACCACGTCGTTCTCCGCCCGGCGGCACGCGTCGACGAGCACCTTCCGGCCCTCGGCCGAGCCACCGAGGCCGAGCCCGAACAGGTCGTCGACGGCCAGGGCCGCCCCGCACTCGAGGGCCGCGGACGAGGAGAGCCCCGAGCCGAGGGGAACGGTGTCGGTGACCAGCAGGTCGATCCCGCCGACCGCGTGGCCCGCCTCCCGCAGCGCCCACAGCACACCGGCGACGTAGCCGGCCCAGCCCTCCGGGCGGCCCGGCCCGACGTCGGAGAGTGCTCCGTCGAAGCCGCCCTCCTCCGACAGGCTGCGCAGCCGGAGGCGGTCGTCGTCCCGCTTCGCCACCTCGACGATCGTGCGCTGCGCGATCGCGAACGGCAGGCACAGGCCGTCGGCGTAGTCGACGTGCTCGCCGATCAGGTTGACCCGGCCGGGCCCGGCCCAGCGGCCGTCCGGCTCGCGTTCGAAGAGCTCCGCGAACGTCGTCACGATCCGACCTCCCGCAGCCGCTGGGCGATCCGCTCCGGCAGCGCGTCGTTGATCCAGGCGCCGGCCCCGGACTCCGAGCCGGCGAGGTACTTGAGCTTCCCGGGCGCGCGGCGCAGCGAGAACAGCCGCAGGTGCAGCCGGGTGAGGTCGCGCCCGGTGTGCACGGGCGCCTGGTGCCACCCCGCGATGTACGGCGGGTGCGGGGCCTCGTCGAAGTACACCTCGAACCGGTGCAGCAGGTCGCGGTACAGCTCCGCAAGCTCGGCGCGCTCCTCCTCGGCGAGGTCGGCGAAGTCGCGGACGGGCCGGTGCGGCACGAGGTGCGCCTCCACCGGCCAGCGCGCCGCGGCGGGCACGAAGACCGTGAAGTGCGTGCCCTCGCGGACGACGCGGGTGCCGGCCTTGTGCTCGGCGGCCAGCACGTCGTCGTGAAGGTCGCGGCCCGTCCGCTGGCGGTGCTCCGCCGCCCGGTTCAGCAGCTGTGCGGTGCGCGGGGTGACGAACGGGTAGGCGTAGATCTGCCCGTGCGGGTGTTCGAGGGTCACCCCGATCTCGGTGCCGCGGTTCTCGAACGGGAACACCTGCTCCACGCCCGGCATCGCCGACAGCGCCGCCGTGCGGTCGGCCCACGCCTCGATCACCGTGCGCACCCGATCGACGGGAAGTGCGCCGAACGACGAGTTGTGGTCACTGGTGAAGCAGACGACCTCGCACCGCCCGACCGCCGGGCGCTGCGGCCACAACGGGTCGCCGTCCACCTCGGTCGGCACGTCGGTGGCGACGTCCTGGGCGAACGACGGGAACCGGTTCTCGAACACGACGACGTCGTAGTCCGATGCCGGGATCTCCGACGGTGCGCGGCCCTGACGCGTCGGGCACAGCGGGCAGGCGTCGGCGGGCGGGAGGAACGTGCGGTCCTGGCGGTGCGCCGCGATCGCCACCCACTCGCCGGTGAGCACGTCGTATCGCATGATCGACCCGGTCTGCACCTTCGGCAGGTCACGCGTGTCCGGCGGCGGCACGCGGTCGGGCGTGACGTCGTCGAAGTAGATCAGCTCGCGCCCGTCGGCCATCCGGGCGGCCGTGCGTCGGATAGTGCGCTGCGCCGATGATTCGCTCGCAAGCTCGCTCATGCCGCCAGCACCAGCCGTCCGCAGTTCTGCTCCAGGGCCTGGCGTGCCTCCGGTTCGAGGCCGTCGTCGCTCACGACGACGTCGACCTCGTCGAGGGTGGCGATCGTGCTCAACCCCACTACTCCCCATTTCGAGTTGTCGGCCACCACGGCCACCTGCCGCGCGCTGGTGAGCAGCGCCCGGTTCGTCTCGGCCTCCGCCAGGTTCGGGCTGGTGAAGCCCGCCTCGACGTCCATCCCGTGCACCCCCATCAGCAGCCAGTCGACGTGCAGCCCGCGCAGTGCCGCCACGGCGACCGGTCCGACCAGCGCGTCCGACGGGGTGCGCTCGCCGCCGGTGAGCACGACCGTGAGGTCGGGCCGCGGCGCGGCGTGCAGCACCTCGGCCACCCGCAGCGAGTTCGTGACGACCGTGAGCTGCGGGATCGCCAGCAGCATCGACGCGACGGCATGCGTCGTCGTACCCGCCGAGAGCGCCACCGACGCCCCCGGTCCGACGAGCGCGGCGGCCGCCTGCGCGATCGCCCGTTTCGCCGCGGTGTTCAGCGCCGACTTCGCCGCGAATCCCGGTTCCTCCACGCTGCTGCCCGCCGCGGTCGCGCCTCCGTGCACGCGGGTGACGAGCCCGCGCCGGGCGAGCTCGTCGATGTCGCGGCGCACCGTCATGTCCGAGACGCCCAGCTGGTCGACCAGCTCCGACACCCGCACGCCGCCCGTCGCACGGACGGCGTCGAGGATCAGCTCCTGCCGCTGGCGGGCGAGCATCAGCCCTCGTCCGACCGGATCACCGCGGCCGCGCCCGCCGCCACGCGGACCTCGCCGTCGACGCGCTCCCCGGTGAGCAGGTCGGTGCCGGTGGCCGGGACGCCTGCCGGGAGGTCGCCGCGGTTGAGCACGAACAGGTACCCGCCGCGGCGCACGACCTCCAGCCCCGGCTGGGGCGCGTCCAGCCGGTCGATGCCTGCCTCGCGGGTGAGCCGGTCGGCGAGTGCGGCCGTGGCCTCGTCGTCCAACCACGTGGCGAGGTACCAGGCCGCGCCCTCGCCGACGGCCCGGCGGGTGAGCGCGGGGGTACCGGGCAGCGGGCCGTCGGTGTAGCTCGCGATGACCTCGGCGCCGCCCGCCTCCAGCCGCTCCGTCCAGACGTCGGCGGTGCTGCCGTCGTCGAGGGTGACGGTGACCCCGGGCAGGAGCGGCGCGAACTCCTCCGTGCGCACCCCGAGGAGCTTCCGGAACGCGCCCGGGTAGCCGCCGAGGCGGATGTGGTCGTGCTCGTCGACGATCCCCGAGAAGTACGTGACGAGGACGTGCCCGCCGCCCTCCACGTACGCCTCCAGCGCCGCGGCCGTCTCGTCGGTGCACAGGTACAGCGTCGGGACGATCACCAGCTTGTAGCCCGACAGGTCGGCCGATGGGTGCACGACGTCGGCCGTGGCGCCCAGCTCCGTGACCGCGCGGTGCCAGCGCAGCGCGGCGTCCATGTAGCGGACCTGGCAGGACGGGTGCGAGCCGAGGTCACACGCCCACCAGGCCTCCCAGTCGACGAGCAGCGCGACGTCCGCCTCGACCCGGCTCCCGGCGACCTCACCGAGCTTCTGCAGCGTCGCGCCGAGCTCCACGACCTCGCGGAAGCGCGCCGAGTCGGGCCCGGCGTGCGGCACCAGCGCCGAGTGGTACTTCTCCGCACCGGCCTTCGACGCCCGCCACTGGAAGAACCCGACGGTGTCGGCGCCACGGGCGACGTGGCGCAGCGAGTCCAGCAGCAGCTCACCGGGTTTCTTGGCCGGGTTGACCGGCTGCCAGTTCACCGCGCTCGTGGCCGACTCCATGAGCATCCACGGCTCGCCACCGGCGACCCCACGGGTGAGATCGTCGCTGAACGCCTGCTCGGCGCGCGGACGCGGCAGCCGGGTGTCGATGTAGTGGTCCTGCGAGACGAGGTCGAGCTGCGGCGCCCAGCGGAAGTAGTCGGTGCCCGACTGCCGCGGGTTGACCATCAGGTTGGTGGTGACGGGGACGTCCGGCGAGAGCTGGCGCAGGACGTCCCGCTCGGCGCGGTAGTAGTCCAGCAGCGCGTCGGAGGAGAAGCGGGAGAAGTCCAGCTCGTGGCCCGGGTTGCTGATCGTGGGCGTGAGCCGCGGCGGCAGCACCTCGTCGAACGACGAGTAGCGCTGCGACCAGAACGCCGTGCCCCACGCCTCGTTCAGCTTCTCGACCGAGCCGTACCGGCCGGCCAGCCAGCGCCGGAACGCCGCGGCGCTCACGTCGCAGTAGCACCTGACGATGTGGCACCCCAGCTCGTTGCTCACGTGCCACAGCTTCACGGCCGGATGGCTGCCGTACCGGCGGGCCAGCTCACCGACGAGCTGCAGCGCGTGGTCGCGGAACACCGGCGAGCTGGGACACCAGGACTGCCGGCTGCCCTGCCAGAGCGTGCGCCCCTCGGCGTCGACCGGGAGGATCTCCGGGTGGCGCGTCGTGAGCCACGGCGGCGGCGACGCGGTGGCGGTGGCCAGGTCGACGGCGATCCCGTTCGCGTGCAGCAGCTCGATGACCTCGTCGAACCACTCGAACTCGTACTCGCCCGGCGTGGGCTCGAGCATCGCCCACGAGAACACCCCGAGCGTCACGAACCCGACGCCCGCCTCCTCCATCAGCGCCACGTCGTCGCGCCACACCGAAGGGTCCCACTGCTCGGGGTTGTAGTCGCATCCCATCGCGATGCCGGGGAAGGGGAGCACGTCATCCTCTCGTCGGTGACTCGCACACAAGACAACACTTCCGAACAGAAACCCAAGCGACCCTGGTGTGATGTCCGGCATGTGTCAAGGCGGACGGGTCCATCCGGCCGCAGCGCCGAACGTACCCATCGGCGATCGAACGTCTACCGCGCTCCCATCGCGGGCACCATGTGTGGACGGGGGACGCACGAACCGGGGAGACGAGATGTGGAAGTTCCTGCTGGGCGCCGCCGTCGGGTACGTGCTGGGCGCCCGGGCCGGCCACGAACGTTACGAGCAGCTGCACCGCACCTACCAGCGCATCGCTGACCACCCCGCCGTCCAGGGGGCGGCCGGCGTCGTCCGCGCACGCGTCGAGGAGGCGGTGAACGGCCACAAGCACTCCGACGCGCACGGGGAGGGGGTCCGCGGGCGGGCGGGGGCCGTGCGCTAAGGTTCTTCCTGCCAGCGGGGGCTCAGCCCCCGCGCCCGTACGGTCCTCCGTAGCTCAATTGGCAGAGCATGCGACTGTTAATCGCAGGGTTGTTGGTTCGAGTCCAACCGGAGGAGCATCTCCCCAGGCCAGCGGCCTGATCGGGACTGCGAGCCAGGATTGGCACCCGTCACGCGATCTCGTACTCATCGGAGGCGCGGATACCTCTCCTGAGGCAAAATACGGGCATGGATCACGTCGACGTCGACGGGATGCGTATCGCCTACAGGCGCGCGGGTGTCGGTCCGGTCCTGGTGATGCTGCACGGCGCGCCGACCGACAGCCGCACGTGGCAGTGGATGCTCCCTGACCTTGCGCGCGACCACACCGTCATCGCCTGGGACGCGCCGGGTTTCGGCGAGTCGTCGGACATCGATGATCACTGGCGAGCGCCGCAGTTCGCCGACGCCTTGGCGGCATTCGTCGCCGCGCTCGACCTCGAACGGCCACACCTCGTGGGTCACTCATTCGGGACGATGGTCGCATTGTCGCTGTTCCGGCGTCATCCCACAGTGCCGGCGAGTCTGGTGCTCGTCAGCGGCTATGCGGGCTGGGCAGGTTCGTTGCCGCCGGAGGAGGTGGCACGACGGCTCGAGATGTTCGTCGGCATGGCCGAGCTGGGCGACGCGTTCGACCCGAAGTCGTATCCGGGCTTGTTCTCCGAACTCATCCCGCCCGACCGTGAGGCCGTGTTGGCCACGATGATGCGTGAGAACATCCGCCCGGCGAGTGTTCGAGCGGCTGGGTACACCGGAGCAGAGACCGACCTCCGGCCCGTGCTGCCCACTGTTGACGTCCCGACGCTCGTCCTGCACGGCGCGGCCGACGTTCGCTCGCCCCGCGCCAACGCCGAGGCGCTCCACGCTGCGATCTCGACATCCCAGCTCGTCGTGCTTCCGAGACTCGGCCACGCCTGTGTGGTCGAGGACCCCGAGACCTGCGCGACGGAGATCCGCCGGTTCATGACGACCGTGAGCTGAGACAAGGGCGATCACCTGCTGGTTCGAGTCCAATCGGAGGAGCATCTCCCCAGGTCAGCGGCCTGATCGGGATTGCGCGCCAAGATCGACCCCCGGACTCGGGTGGGGTGCCGTCTCTCCTAGGGTCGGTCCAATGGGCAGTTCATCATCTGTGCGTCGTCCTGCAGATCTCGACCTCGTTCGCGAGTCCTACGACCGCGTCGCGGACAACTACGTGGACATGGTGGCGACGACAGGTCTCGGGGACATCCGCACCCAGCCCTGGTTGCGAGCCGCGATGGACGTGTTCGCCGACGCGGTCGGCGGACTGGGCCCGGTGCTCGACGTCGGGTGCGGCCCGGGCACCGTGACGGCGTACCTGGCTGAGCGCGGTCTGGACGTGTCCGGTGTGGACCTGTCGCCTCGCATGATCGAGCACGCACGCCGCCTGTACCCCCATTGCAGCTTCAGCGTCGCCTCGTCGACCGAGCTCGATCTGGCCGAGTCGTCGTTGGGTGGAGTGCTGGGGTGGTGGTCGTTGTTCAACCTGCCTCGCGACGTTCTGCCGCAGGTCTTGTCGTCGTTCGCCCACGCCCTGGTGCCAGGCGGGCAACTGATCATCGCGACGCACGTGGGGGACGCCGACCTGGCTCGGACCGAAGCCTACGGCGGGGTCGCGGTCAGCTGGACGACCTACCAGTGGCAGCCGGAGCAGCTCCTCTCGCTGGTCGAGCAGGCAGGCCTACGACCGGTGGCCGACCTGCGGCTTCCCCCCGAGGGCCCGATCGGCCCGGTCGTGGTGCTCGTGGCCCGGCGCGATCAGTGACGGGTGGTGACGGCATCGCCGGCTGCGCGGCGGGTCAGTCTCGCCCGCCGAGGCGATCCACCGCCTCCTTGGCCTCGCGAAGATCCGCGCCCGTGGCCTCGCGGTAGACCCTGACCGCCTGGACCGTCCTGCCCTGCGCCACCAGGGCCTCGACCCGCTCGAGGTGCGGCTCGGGTACCTCGATGCCGAGGTGGTCGAGCACCTCGTCGAGCTTGCGCTCGACGAGGGCCAGTCGCCGCATCTGGCGCTCTGCGTCCCGCCGGCCCGTCGCCACACTCGTGACGACCAGTCCGAGGGCGACGGCGGCAACCAGACCTATGAGCGTGTAGTCCACGGCCGGAACGATAGGGGCCTGCTCTCGACGGTTGTGCCGCGGCTGACGCCGCTTCCCCGGGCACCTTCGACGTCGACGTCCACGGGTTCACGATCACCCGCCGCCGGCCTTCGTGCGCGGACACAACGATCCACAGCCGGAGTATCAGGGCTAGCCCGCATCAGGGATTGACGGGCCCGACATCCGGTGGAGGATCGGACGATGATGACCGGCGACGAGATCGTGCTCGGCCCGCTGCCCAAGGGCATCACCCTCGCGAAGGAGGGGATGCGCAAGAAGGTGTGGAACGTTCTCGGCCACACGTACTGGATGAAGGCCGCGAGCGACTCCAGCTTCGCCTTCGAGACCTACGACCCGCCCGGTACGGGTGTGCCGCCGCACGTCCACCCGCTCCAGGACGAGCACATCTACGTGCTGGAGGGCGTGTTCACCCTGTACCTGGACGGCGAGTGGACCACGGCGGGCCCCGGCGACACCGTGCTCATGCCGCGCAACCGGCCCCACGCGTACTACAACCGGAGCGAGGCGCCCACCCGCGGCCTGTTCTGGGTGAGCCCGGCCGGGAAGCTCGTGGCGCTCTTCGACCAGCTGCACAACCTCACCGATCCCGAGGAGGTCGTGCGCCTGTCCGCCGAGCACGACGTCGACTTCCTGCCGCCCGGGTCGGTGGAGGGCGCCTGAGCCGTCGTCCGCCCGTTCACGCCGGTCCGCGGCAGGCGGGGGCGTGGCGCCACCACCGACAGCAGGGAGTTCCATGGCCGAGCAGACGGCGTCCCCCGTGGTGCGCACGCGAGGCGGCGCCGTGCGCGGCGTGCTCGACGGCGGGATCGCGGCCTTCCGCGGCATCCCGTTCGCGGCACCACCCGTCGGCGCACTGCGGTTCCAGGCGCCGCGGCCGGCCGACCCGTGGGACGGCGTGCGCGAGGCCGACGTGTTCGGGCCGCCCCCTCCGCAGGCTCCGCTGGCCCCACCGCCGCCGGTCCCCGCCCCGGTGGGGCCGGTCCGGCACGACCCCGGCGACTGGCTCACCGTCAACGTCTGGACGCCCGACCCCGGCGCGGCGGGCCTGCCGGTGCTCGTGTGGATCCACGGCGGGGCGTACCGGATGGGTTCCTCCGCCGACCCGGGGTACGACGGGTCGGTACTGGCCCGCGGCGGCGCCGTCGTCGTCACCGCGAACCACCGCGTCGGCGTCGAGGGGTACGCGCAGCTGGACGGCGCGCCGGCGAACCGCGGGCTGCTCGACGCCGTCGCGATGCTCCGCTGGGTCCAGGAGGAGATCGCCGCGTTCGGCGGCGACCCCGCTCGGGTGACGGTGTTCGGCGAGTCCGCGGGTGCCGGCGCGATCGCCGCGCTCATGGTCATGCCCGTGGCCGAGGGCCTCTTCGCCAGGGCGATCACGCAGAGCGTGCCCGGCACGTTCTTCAGCCCCGCGCTGGCCCGTGACGTCAGCGCCGAGCTCGTCGCGCCGCTCGGGCTCGCGCCGGCCGCGGCCGCCCTCGCCGACGTGCCACCGGAGCGGCTCATCGGCGCACTGGCCGCGCTGGACCAGCGGATGCCGGCACTCGGCCGCTGGGGCCTCGTCGCCCACACGCCCACCCCGTTCTCGCCGGTCGTGGACGGCGAGGTGCTGCCCACGACCCCGTGGACCGGGCTGGCGGCAGGCGTCGCGCGGGACGTCCCGCTGATCGTCGGGCACAACCGCGACGAGTGGCGGCTGTTCCTCGTGATGGGCGGCGAGCGGATCACCGACGAGATGGCGGCAGGCGCGATGCGCGGGTTCGGGCCCGGCCCGGACGCGGAGGAGCGGATCCGGGCGGCCTTCCCCGGCGCGAGCGCGGAGGAGCTGCTCGTCCTCACCTGCTCGGATCGGATGTTCCGCATGCCGAGCGTGCACCTCGCCGAGGCCCACGCCGCCGGTGGCGGGCGCAGTCACCTCTACGAGCTGACCTGGCCCAGCCCCGCCCTCGGCGGCGTGTTCGGCGCCTGCCACTTCCTCGACGTGCCGCTCGTCTTCGGCGTGTCCGACAGCGGCCTTCCGCTCCAGCTGCTGGGCTCCCCGCCGCCCGGCGAGGCCCGCGAGGTGTCCGCCCAGATGCAGGGCGCGTGGATCGCGTTCGCCCGCGAAGGCGACCCCGGGTGGGAGCCCTACGACGGGCAGCAGCTCACGCGCGTGTTCGACGCGGCCGAGCGGGGTGGCGTGCGGCCCTATCCCGAGGAGGCCTCGTGGAAGCTGTGGGCCGACGCCCCGCCCGAAGTGCTCGACCTGCGCTGACCACCCGGATCCGGGGCCGCAGGCGCACCTGCGCGGTACGCGCAACGGCGCGGATCACGTCGCGCGGATCGCGCATGTAGCGCATGATGGACCCGCGACCGTGGAACGGAGGAGCGGTGTCCGGGCCGACCGAGCTGTTCGTCATCGCCGACGACCTGTCCGGCGCCGCGGAGACCGCCGCCGTGCTGGCCCGGCCCGGCGCCGCCTCGCGCGTCGTGCTCGCCGGTGGCGGGCGTCCCTTGCGGGTGGCGCCCGGCCTCACCGTGGTGGACCTCGACAGCCGCACCGCGGCGCCGGCCGACGCCGCCGATTCCGTGCACGCCGCCCTCGCGGCCGCGCCCCCGTCGGCCCGGATCGTCAAGAAGATCGACTCGTTGCTGCGAGGCAACCTCGCGGCCGAGATCGGCGCGCTGGCCGCCGCACGGCGCGTCGTGCTCGCCCCCGCCCTACCGGTGGCGGAGCGCACCGTCCGGGACGGGGTCGTGCACCTGTCCGGGATCCCGCTGCACGAGACCGACGCGTGGCGGATCGAGCCGTCACCCGCCCCGCTGAGCGTCGCGGCGGCGCTCGCGCCGCTGCGCACCACCGTGCTCGGGCTCGAGGCCGTCCGGGGCGACGTCGCCGCAGCGCTGGCCGGGGCACTCGAGCGCGCGCCCGTCGTGATCTGCGACGCCGTCACCGATGCCGACCTGGACGCGCTGGCCGCCGCCGCGCTCGCCCGGCCCGACATCGTGCTCGCCGGGTCCGGTGCGTTCGCCGCCGCCATCGGCCGGGTCGTCGCGGGCCCGCCGGTGGAGAGCGGCGCTCCGCGTCCCGAGCGGCCGCCTTCAGTCCTCGTCGTGGTCGGATCGGCCGCGGACGTCGCCGCCCAGCAGGTGGAGCGGTTGCTCGCCGACGGGGCGCGCGAGCTCCGGGTGCCCATCGCCGGGGCGCGGCTCGAACCGGGGGTCACCGTCCTGCGTCCCGCCCCGGGCGCCGGTGCGGACCCGCGGACCGTCGTGGCCGCGCTCGCCCGGGCCGTCGTCGATCTCGATCCCGGTCCCGACGGCGCCGACCTCGTCCTCACCGGAGGGGAGACCGCCCGGCGGGTACTCGACGAGCTGGGGATCGACCAGCTCGAACCGCTCGCCCAGATCGGGCACGGCGCCGTCCGCAGCCGCACGGCCGACGGGCGCCACGTCGTCACCCGGCCGGGCAGCTTCGGCGGGGTCGATTCACTGCGCGACATCGTCGCGGAGCTGCAGTCACTTTCACCCGAAGACCAGGAAGGCGCCATGACAGCCACCGCAGCATCGAACGACGCCCGGCCACTCGTCGCTGTCACGATGGGCGACGGCGCAGGCGTCGGGCCGGAGGTGATCGTCCCGGCCGTCGTCCACCCCGACACCCTGGCGCGCTGCCGCCCCGTCGTGATCGGCGACGCGGCCCGGCTCCGGCTGGCCGCCCGGATCATCGGCCAGGAGGTGGAGATCGTCACGGTCGACGAGCCCGCGCAGGCCGAGTTCGGCGGGAACCGGATCAACGTGATCGACCTCGGGCTGCTGCCCGAGGACCTGCCGTGGGGCGCGGTGTCGGCCGTCGCGGGCGAGGCCGCCTACCAGTACATCCGGGTGGCGGCGGAGCTCGCGGTTGCGGGTGCCGTGCAGGGGATCTGCACCGCGCCGCTGAACAAGGAGGCGCTGCACGCCGCGGGGCACCGGTTCCCCGGCCACACCGAGCTGCTCGCGCACCTCACCGGCACCGAGGAGGTGTCGATGATGCTCACCACCCCGAAGGTCAAGGTCGTCCACGTCACCACGCACATCGGGCTGATCGACGCCGTGGCGAGGATCGAGCCGGGGCTCGTCGAGCGGACGGTGCGGCGCGGGCACGAGGCCCTGGTGCGCGCCGGGGTGACGGAGCCGAAGATCGGCGTCTGCGGCATCAACCCGCACGCGGGCGAGAACGGCCTCTTCGGTTACGGCGAGGAGGAGGAGAAGATCGTCCCGGCGCTGAAGGTGCTGCAGGCCGACGGCATCGACGCGCGCGGCCCGCTGCCCGCCGACACGGCGTTCTTCCTCGCCGGGCGCGGCGACTACGACCTGATCGTCGCGATGTACCACGACCAGGGGCACGCGCCGGTCAAGGTGCTGGGCATCGAGTCCGGCGTCAACATCACCGTGGGCCTGCCGGTCATCCGCACCTCCGTCGACCACGGCACGGCCTTCGACATCGCGGGACAGGGTGTCGCCGAGCCCGGCAGCATGGTCGAGGCGTTGCGCCAGGCGGCCGAGCTGGCGTCGCGGCCGGCCGCCTGACGCGCCGATGCCGGCACGCGGATCGCAGCGGCGGCGCGACGAGATCGTCCGGCTCGCCACCACATCCGGCCTCGCCAGCGTCGAGGAGCTGTCGCAGACGTTCGGCGTCACGGCCTCGACGATCCGGCGGGACCTCGCGCTGCTGACCACCGAGGGCCGGCTCGCCCGCACCTACGGCGGCGCCATGGCGCTCACCGCGCACCCCGAGACGTCGCTGCGGCAGCGGATCGGGGAGGCGTTCGCGGCCAAGCGGGCGATCGCGCGGGCGGCTGCGGCCGAGGTCGGTCCGGGCGAGACGGTGCTGCTGGACGCGGGCTCGACGGTCGGCGCGCTCGCGCACGAGCTGCGGTCGGTGCCGGGTCTCACGGCCGTCACCGTCGGGCTGACCGCCCTGCAGGAGCTGAGCGACGCCGAGGGGATCACCGTCCACTGCCTCGGCGGCACCCTGCGGCCGCTGAGCCAGGGCTTCGTCGGACCCCTCGCGGAGGCCGCGCTGGAGCGGGTGACGTTCGACCGGGCCTTCCTCGGCGCCGACGGCGTCACCGCCGAAGGGCTGTGCGAGGCCGACCTCGCCCAGACCCGCCTCAAGGAGCTCATGGCGAGGCGGGCCACGGACGTCTACGTGCTCGCGCACGGGGCGAAGCTGGGACGCCGTCCCTTCCACGCCTGGGCCCGGCTGGAGCCCGGCTGGACGCTGATCACGGATGCGAGCGCGGAGCGTGCGAAGGTCGAGCGGCTCCGCGGTGCCGGGATCGCCGTGGTGGTCGCGGGGGCGGACGAGGGCATCGAGTCCTCGGCCTGACCTGCCGGGATCAGTCGGCCCACGTGACGATCAGAAGATCCACACGTTGCTGATCCTGCTCAGGTGAGGTGGTCGAAGTCGCCCCGCACCCAGCCGATGTAGCGGTCGGCCGAGCGGCGCACGGCCGCGCGGGCGTCCGTGTCGACGGTCTTGCCGAAGTTGTCGTAGAGCCGGTCGAACTCGAGCACCTCGACCGCGCGCGTGATCCGGTCCACCACCGCCGCCGACAGCGGGATGCGGTTCGGGTAGCTGCGCATGAACGTCATGGTCGCCCGGTCCGGGTTGGCCTGGATCGTGTCCCCTCCCAGGAGCACGCCCTTGCCGCCTGCGCCGGCCGCCCAGTGGGCCACCGCGCTGCCCGGGAAGTGGCCGCCCAGCTGCAGGAGCCTGACCCCGGGCACGACGTCGAGGGTGCCCGACCACGTGCGGATCACGGGGTCGGGCCGAGCCACCCACTTCTGGTCCGCCTCGGAGACCAGTACCGGCGCGCCGCCCAGCGCCCGGCTCCACTCCACCTGCACCCCGTACATGTGCGGGTGGCTGGCCACGATCGCGGCGACCTCACCCAGCTCCCGGACCTGGCGGGCGGCGTCCTCGTCGACGTAGCCGACCATGTCCCAGATGACGTTGCCTGCGGGCGTGCGCACGAGGTGGGCCTGCTGGCCGATGCCGAGCTTGGGCTCGATGGTGATGCCGAACAGGTCCGGCTCGAGCTCCTGCACCCGGACCTCGTGCCCCGCGGCGGTGAGCTCGTCCAGGGTGGTCCACTGCTGCCCGGCCGCGGGCACCCATTGCCGCTCGTCGGCGCAGATGGCGCACACCTCGACTGCTTCCTCGTGCTCCACCGCGCAGGTGCTGCAGATGTACACCTTCAACCGCCTTGATCTTGTACTATCGTTTGTACAGCCACTGAACCGCAGTGCGCACGGTCGCGTCAAGGGGTGACGGTGCCTGAAGCGCGCCACCGCCGGGTCACGTTGAAGGACATCGCGCAGGACGCAGGCGTCTCCGTGACCACCGCATCCCGCGCCCTCCACGGTGTCACCGGCGGAGCGCGGGCTCCGTCGGCGGACACGACTGCGCGGGTGCTGGCGGCCGCGGCGCGGCTCGGGTACTCCCGCGACCAGTTGGCCAGCGGCCTGCGCACCCGGCGCAGCCGGCTGCTCGGGATGCTCGTCCCACGCCTGTCCGACTACGTCCTGGCCACGATCTACGAGGGCGTCGAGGAGGCCGCACGGCACGCCGGGTACCGCACGGTCGTCGCCAACACCTACGACGACCCGGACGAGCAGCGGGCCCGCGCCGAGGTGATGCTCGACCACCGCGTCGAGGGCCTGATCATCGGCGACGCATCGGAACGCGGCGACCTGCTCGACGATCTGGAGCGCAGGGGCGTCCCGTTCGTGCTCGTCAGCCGGCGGACCGGCGCCCACGCCGCGGTCACCGGCGACGACCTCGCCGGCGGCCGGCTCGTCGCAGAGCACCTCCTCGACCGGGGGCACGTCGGGGTCGCGGTCCTCGCGGGCGAGCCCTACGCCAGCACCGGCAGCGACCGGACCAGGGGGTTCCTGGAGCGCTGGTCGGCCGCGGGCCGGACGGTGCCCGCGGAGCGGGTCGTCCACGGGCCCTTCGACGTCGCAGGCGGGCGGCAGGCGATGCAGCGGGTCCTGGACGCGCCCGGCCCGCCGCCGACCGCGGTCTTCGCCGTGAACGACTTCGCGGCGATCGGGGCGATGGGCGCGTTGCGCGACGCCGGGCTGCGCGTGGGCCGGGACGTGGCCATCGTCGGGTACAACGACGTGTCGCTCGCCGCGGAGCTGCCGATCCCACTGAGCAGCGTCGCCACCCCGAACCTCGAGATGGGGCGCAGGGGAGTGGAGCTCCTCGTCGAGATCCTGGACGGCGAGCGGCCCGGCTCGATCCGGCTGCCTCCACAGCTGCGGGTCAGGGCGTCGAGCGATCGAACTGCGCCCTGATCACGCCTGGAGCGCGAGTACCCGACGCGACTCGGTGAGGCAGGCGGGCGATTGTGCCGTCGCCGCCGCGCTGCTAGACACGGCTGCTCCGGCTCAGGTCGCCCGGCGCCGCGTCGAGCGGCCGAGGGCTCGTCCGACCGTCGGTCACTCCGGGCAGGAGGCCCCACACATGACCCAGTCGACCGTGGACCCGACGTTCTACCGCTCGCCGGCCGAGGCGGCGGCCGCCCCGCCCGAAGAACTGGCCTACGTCGTCGCATTCGACCGGGCCGCGCAGAAGCACGACGCCATGACCGTCGTCGACGTGAACCCGGCGTCCGGCAGCTACGGGCAGGTGGTCGGCTGGACGGACGTCCCGGGCGTCGGCCACGAGCTGCACCACTTCGGCTGGAACGCGTGCTCGAGCGCGCTGCGGCACGAGGGCCACGGCGGCGAGCTCGCCCGGCGGTACCTGCTGGTGCCGGGCCTGCGCTCGTCGGACATCCACGTGCTCGACACCCAGCCGGACCCGCGCTCCCCGCGGCTGGTCCGGACGATCAGCGGCAAGGAGCTGTCGGACAAGGCGGGCTACTCGCGCCCGCACACCATGCACTGCGGGCCGGACGGGGTGTTCCTGACCTGCATCGGCGGCCCGGAGGGCAACGACGACGGTCCCGGCGGGATCGCGCTGCTCGACCACACGACGTTCGACGTCCTGCGTGCCTGGGAGACCGACCGCGGCCCGCAGCACTTCGCCTACGACGCATGGTGGCACCTCAACCAGAACACGCTGATCTCCAGCGAGTGGGGCAGCCCCTCGATGATCGAGGACGGCGTCGTGCCGGAGCTGTTGCTGGGTGGGAAGTACGGCCACGCCCTGCACTTCTGGGACCTGGCCGACGGCAGGCACGTCCAGAGCGTCGACCTGGGCGCCCAGCACCAGATGGTCCTCGAGGTCCGCCCGTCCCACGACCCGGACGCCACATGGGGCTTCGTCGGGGTCGTGATCTCCACGGAGGATCTGTCCGGCTCGATCTGGCGGTGGTTCCGCGACGGTGACGAGTGGAAGGTCGAGAAGGTCATCAGCGTTCCCGCCGAGCCCGCCGACCCGGACCGGCTGCCTCCCGCGCTGAAGCCCTTCGGCGCCGTGCCGCCGCTCATCACCGACATCGACCTGTCGGTGGACGACCGGTTCCTCTACGTCTCCTGCTGGGGTACCGGCGAGATGAAGCAGTTCGACGTCACCGACCCCGCACACCCGAGGCAGACCGGGTCCGTCCGGCTCGGCGGCATCGTCGACCGGGCCGCCCACCCCGCCCGGCCGGACCTGCCGCTCGCAGGCGGGCCGCAGATGGTCGAGGTCAGCCGCGACGGGAGCCGCGTCTACTTCACCAACTCGCTCTACGGCGCGTGGGACGACCAGTTCTACCCCGACGGCGTCGGCGCGTGGATGGCGAAACTGGACGTGGACCCGGCAGGCGGGCTCGCCGTGGACGAGCGCTTCTTCCCGCACGGGGACGACTTCCGGGGCCTGCGGCCGCACCAGATCCGCCTGCAGGGAGGCGACGCGTCCTCGGACTCGTACTGCTACCGCTGAGGGCCGGTAGCCCGTGCATGATCATCGTGTGGGTGCGCTGCCGGCCGTATGCGGCCGCCAACGCACCGAACGCGTGATCATTCAGCTATCCGTGGCCAGGTGACCGGCCGGTCCGGTACCGCTTTCCCCGTCATCAGGGCCGGGTGCAGACTCGCACCATGACCGGTGCGCAGCCCAGCCCCGCGTCCCGCATCGTGACGCCGGTGATCACCACCCCGCAGACCCAGCGGCTGATCCCCTTCCTGGGCCAGTCGTACCGCGTGCTGGTCTCGGGCCAGGACACCGGCGGCACCTTCGCCGTGATGGAGACCGGGGCCGCGCGGGGCCACGGCAGCCCGATGCACGTGCACCGCAACGACTGCGAGGTCTTCCTCGTCCTCGAGGGCACGCTGCGGGTCGTCGTGGACGGACAGGAGCACGAGGCCGGCGCCGGCAGTGCCGCCGTGCTGCCGGCGGGCCGCCCGCACGGTTTCGTCGTCACCAGCGAGGCCGCGCGCTACCTGACGCTGCACCACGGGCCCACGTTCGAAGAGTTCACGGCGGCCGCCGCAGGCGAGGGCGACGGCATCCCCGACCCGTCGCGGCTGGCCGAGATCGCCGCCGCGTACGGCATCGACATCATCGGTCCCCCGCCGGCCCCCTGAGCGAGCTCCCCGTCCGGTGGCCGGGCCGCTCGTCGGCGAGGTCTCCGCACCTGCTGGACGGCCTCGCCGCTCGGCTTCCGGCTGAGACGTGATCGACGAGAGCGTGACGGGCCCGCCGTGCAACGCGGTCCTCAGGGGGTCAGGAGCGCATCCACGTCCGCGTACCGCGCGAGCGCGTCCGGGTCGAGGTCGATGCCGAGACCGGGGGAGTCCGGGATGGGGAGCATGCCGTTCTCGTCGAGCTGCCACGGGCGGGTGACGATCTCGTCGACGTACGGCGAGCCGGTGAGGTACTCGACCAGGTCGGTGTCGGGGAGAGCGGAGGCGAGCTGGAGGTCGGCCGCCAGCCCGACCGCGGTGTTCCACCCGTGCGGGATCAGGCGGACGCCGTGGTCGTGGGCCGCCCAGCCGATGCGCCGTTGCTCGCTCAGCCCGCCGACCTTCGTCACGTCCGGCTGCACGACGTCGAGCGCCCCGGCCTCCAGCCAGGGGTGGAAGCTCTGCCTGCGGGTCAGCACCTCCCCGCCGGCGATCGCGACGGGTGCCTCGCGCCTCAGTGCGACGTAGTCCGCCAGGGCGTCCGGTGGAAGCGGCTCCTCGAACCACGCGACGTCGTAGCGCTCGAGCATGCCCGCGGTCCTCAGCGCCCACTTATAGCCGTGGGACCAGGTGGAGTCGCTGGCACCTGCGTCGACCATGAGCAGGGCGTCGGGTCCGACGGCTTCCCTCGCCGCAGCCACGATCTCCTCGTCCAGCCGGGCACCGACCCGCCCGAACGGGCCCCAGCCGATCTTGAACGCGGTCCAGCCGCGGCCGACGAGCATCCGCAGTTCGGCGGCGAGGCGGTCGGGCTCGTCCATGAGCAGCGACGCGTACGGGCGGACGCGGTCGCGGTAGCGGCCGCCGAGCAGCCGGCCGACGGGCTGCCCGGTCGCCTTGCCGAGCACGTCCCACAGCGCCGTGTCGACGCCGCTGATCGTGTGGGTGACCGATCCGCCCCTGCCCATCCAGAAGGTGGTGCGGTGCAGGCGTTCGGCGACGCGCTCCGGTTCGAGGGCCTCCTCGCCGATCAGCAGCGGTGACAGCACGTCCAGCGCGGCGCGCACCAGCGCCTCGCTCGTGAACACGCTGCCGATCCCGACGATCCCCTCGTCGGTGTGCACGGCCACGAGCGTGTGGACGACGTCGTCGCTCTCCAATTCCTCGGTCCAGCCTCCGGCCGGAGTGGCACCGCGGAGGCCTGCCGCGCGGACGGCACGGATCTTCATCTGGCATCTCTCCTCGTACTGGGCGGTTCAGGTCGAGCGGGGCAGGAAGCGGCCGGCCCGGACGCCGCGGTGCTCGCCGCGGTCGACGACGAGCGCGCCGTTCACGATGACGTAGGGCACCCCGGCCGCGTAGCCGTCGGGCAGCCGGAACGTCTCCTGCCGGGCGAGCGTCGCGGTGTCGAGGACCGCGACGTCGGCCCAGGCCCCCGCGGTGAGGCGGCCGCGGCCGTCGATGCCGAAGTGGTCGGCCACCATCGCGGTCATCTTGTGCACGGCCTCGGCCAGCCCGAGCGTGCCGCGCTGCAGGACGTGGTGGGCGAGGTAGTGCGTGTGCCCGCTGAAGAACAACGGGTGGCGGGTCCGGGCGGCGAGGGGACCGTCGGTGCGGCTGGAGAACCCGTCGACGCCGAGGCAGAACAGCGGGTGGGCGACGGCCTCCGCGACGTGCTCCTCGGTGAACAGCCGCCCCACCAGCTGAACGGCCGGGAGGTCGGGGCCTGCGGCCTCCAGGACGTCGAGGAAGCAGTCCCACTCGTCGCGCCCGCGGCGGCGTGCGATCTCCGGGAAGGACAGGCCCTCCCACTCCGGTGTCGCCGGGCTCGTGGCGAGCAGGACGCGGTCCCACTCGCCCCGGTGCACGAACCGCCAGTAGCGGTCGGAGTCGGCGCGCACCCGCCGCCGGACTCCGGGATCCCCGAGGCGCTGCGCGGCCGCCGCTGCCCCGTCCGCGAGCAGCCACCCGGGCAGGAGGCCGGCCGCGAGACCGATGCCGTCCGGGTACGGGGTCATGTCGGCCAGCACGTCGAGGCCCGCGTCCCGCTCGGCCTGCAGCCGCTCGACGGCGCGCTGCCACCCGTCGGGCGGCGCACCGGTGTTGTGGCGGACGTTCAGGTGCGACAGCTGCGCGGCGAGCCCGTGCGGGCGGGCGACCCGGAAGAACTCCTCGATTGCGGCGGCCAGCCCGGCATCGCGGTTGCGGACGTGACTGGCGTACATCCCGCCGCGCCCGGCCAGCACCGCGGCGAGGTCGGAGAGCTCCGCGGTACGCGACTCGCGGCCCGCCCCGTACTCCAGTCCGGTCGACATGCCGAGCGCGCCGGAGTCCAGGGCGTCCGCGAGCAGCCGGCGCATCGTCCGCAGCTGCTCGCCGGTGACGTCGGGCCCGCTCGCCCCCGCGGCCTCGCGCAGCGCGGTGTGGCCGACGAACCAGGCCAGGTTCTGCGCCGTGCCGCCACCCTCGCGGTGCACGCGGTCGACGAGCTCGCCGAACGAGCGCCAGTCCGCCTCCCCGTCGTGACCGAACGCGGCGAGGGCCGCCCGGGCCGCCGGTGCGGTCGCGTCCGTCACCGGGGCGTAGGTGACGCCGCAGTTCCCGACGATCTCGGTCGTCACCCCCTGCCGGATCGTGCTCTGCGCGTCCCGGTTGCCGAGCACCGACCAGTCCGAGTGGCTGTGCGGGTCGATCAGTCCCGGCGTCACGACGAGGCCGGTCGCGTCGATCACGAGCCCGGCCGGCACGGCGAGCCCCGGCCGGACGGCGACGACCCGGTCGCCGGAGATGCCGATGTCGGCGCGGTACGGGCCGGCACCGGTGCCGTCGACCACGGTCCCGCCCGCGACGACGATGTCGAGGCTCACAGGGCCTCCGCGTGCCGGTCGCGCACCGCCTGCAGCACCAGCAGCGACACGACCACGCCGAAAGTCAGGTAGTACGCAGGCGCCATCGGGGTGCCGGTGCTCGTGGCGAGGAGGGTGTTGACGAACGGCGCGGTTCCGCCGAAAACCGCGACACCGATGTTGTAGGAGCTCGAGAACGCGGTGGAGCGCACCCGCGTGGGGAACAGCTCGACGAACATCGCCGCCATCGGGCCGGAGACCGTCGCGAACAGCACGACGAAGAGGATCTGGCCTGCGAGGGCGCCTGCGTACGTCCCGCTGGTGACGAGCAGGAAGATCGGGTACGTGCCGACGGCGAAGCCGACGAGGGCCGCCGCCATGAGGGGCTTGCGGCCGACGCGGTCCGACAGCGCGCCCGCGAGGACGATCAGCGGGACCTCGATCGCGAGCGCGACGACGTTCGTCGCGAGGGCGGTGGGCAGCGGCAGCTCGGTGACGCCCGCGAGGTAGGCGGGGAAGCTGGTGGCCGTGTAGCCGCACAGGGTGACCCCGAAGACGACGCCGAGCAGCACCAGCCAGTTCCGCCGGATGGTGCGGCCGTCCGGTGCTGGGGCGTCCTCCGCTTGCACGAAGACCGGCGACTCGTCCAGCCGGAGCCGGACGAACAGGCCGACCGCGGCGACGACGCCGCCGAGGAGGAACGGCAGGCGCCACGCCCACGAGTCCACGGCGTCCTGGGCGAGACCGCCGACGACCACCGTCGCCGTGCCGGTCCCGAGCAGGAAGCCCGCGACGGTCGAGGCCTGCACGATCCCGCTGCACAGGCCGCGCCTTCCGGTGCGGGCGTACTCGATGAGGAAGGTGGCACCGCCGGTCCACTCGGCACCGACCGCGAGTCCCTGCACCATCCGCAGGGCCACGAGCAGGGCGGGCGCGAGGACACCTGCGGTCGCGTACGTCGGCAGGAGGCCGATGCCGAGGCTCGCCGCTCCGACGACGACCATGGTGATCGCGAGCATGCTCCGCCGCCCGACCCGATCGCCGAGGCGGCCGAAGACGATCCCGCCGAGTGGCCGGCAGACGAACCCCACCGCGTAGGAACCGAGGGTCACGAGCAGCGAGACGGCCGGATCCTCGGAGGGGAAGAACAGCCGGCCGATCACCGTGGCCAGGGCGGCGTAGATCGCGAAGTCGTACCACTCCAGGACGGTGCCGATCACGGCGGCGGCGAGGACGCGCCGGGGAACCCCGAGGTCGGCCCTCGCGGGCGGTGCGGACGGCTGCATCGGCCTGCCCCCTTCGGAAGCGCTGGTAGAGCCCTGTCGGGGAGCGGACCGTAATCGACGATTTGGCAGATGGTCAACCATTTGCCATGAGGGTGGCCGATCGCCTACGGTGGTCGCCGCCCGGCGAACAGGAGGACCGTGAGCACGTCAGCCCCGAGCGGTGCCGTACCCGAGTCGCGCCGCGAGTGGATCCTGCGCTGGCTGCGTCATGCGATCGCGACCGGCGAGCTGGAACCGGGGGAGCGTCTGGTCGAGCGGGACATCTCCGCGCGGTCGGGGGTGAGCCGGGGCCCCGTCCGCGAGGCGATCATGATCCTGGAGCAGGAGGGCCTCGTCGTCTCCCACCCCTACCGCGGGGCGCAGGTCGCCCCCGTCTCCGCGGACGAGGTGCGCGAGGTCCTGGTCCCGATCCGGCAGACGATCGAGCGCTTCGCCTTCCGGAACGCCGCGGCGCTGCCGGATCTGCTCGGCAGGCTCGAGGGGATCGTCCGGGACATGGAGTCCGCGGCGCGGCGCGGCGATGCCGACCGCCTGGCCGACCTCGACGTCGACTTCCACGAGGCCGTGATCAGAGCCGCCGGCCACCCGCAGACGCTGCAGATATGGCGCACGATCCAGCCCCGCGTCCGCGCCTACTTCGTCCGGGACGCGCCCGCCCACCCGAGTCCCGACGAGATCCCGCGCCAGCACCGGGAGCTGCTGGATGCCCTGCGCACCGGCGACCCGGCCATCGTCGATCGCGCGGTGGCCGACCACATCGAGCTGCACCTGCACGATCCGGGCCGGGCCCGCTGAGCCGTGCCGGTCAGGCGATCGCCCGCCGCAGCCAGCCGGCCACCCCGTCGATGTGCACGGTCGCGCGGGCGGCCACGAGCGCAGCGTCCCCGCGGGCGAGCGCGTCGATGATCATCCGGTGCTCGGTGAGGCTGCGCTCCGTCGAACCCTCCTCGGAGAGGCCGCGCCAGATCCGCGCCCGCAGCGTGCTGCTGGAGAGGGTGTCGAGCAGGCTCGTCAGGTAGGTGTTGCCGGCGAGCTCGGCGATGCGCCGGTGGAACACCTGGTCGTGCGCCACGAGCTCGTCCACCGTGGGGGAGTCGCCCAGCGCGGCGAGCAGGTCCCGCAGCTCCTCGACGTCCGGAGGTGCGACGCGGGCGGCGGCCATCGAGGCCGCCGCGGGCTCCAGGATGCGCCGCACCTCGAACAGCTCCAGCAACGACGAGTCCTGGTGGATGTCCACCACGAAGGACATGGCGTCGAGCAGCGTGTCGGGCGTCAGGCTCGTGACGTAGGTGCCGTCGCCGCGGCGGACGTCGAGCACGCGGATGATCTCCAGGGCCTTCACGGCCTCGCGCAGCGAGCTGCGGGACAGGCCCAGCGCCTCGGACAGCTCCTTCTCCGGCGGCAGCCGGTCGCCGGGCCCGAGCTCGCCGGAGCGGATCATCTCCTTGATCTTTCCGATGGCCTCGTCGGTGACGGCCATCAGCGGACGTCGAACCCGACCGCCACGGGCAGCTCCGAGTTCCGGGTCGGGTCCACGGCGATCCCGGCGGTGTCGGCCCGCGCCGCCACCGGGGTGCCGTCGGCGAGTGCGGCCGAGGAGAGCTCGAGCCGGTCGGCGCGGGCGGGCAGGACGACGGGGCCGGGTGCGTCGACGAAGGCCCACGCACGATCGCCGGTGCGGGTCCAGCGCACCCACGGGTCGTCGGACGGGTCGGCGATGCCGGCGTCCAGGGGCCGGGAGCCGTGGACGGTGCGCGAGTGCAACGCCATCCAGGTGGCCAGCTCCTCCAGGGTGCGGCGCTGCCCGTCGGGGATCAGGCCACTCGCGGTCGGACCGACGTTGAGCAGCAGGTTCCCGCCACGGGAGACCACGTCGACGAGGTGGCGCGTGAGGCGTGGCCCGCTCAGCAGGTGCCGGGAGTCCTCCACCTGGTTGTAGCCGAACGACAGCCCGATGCCCCGGTTGTTCTCCCATGCCGGGGCGGTCTCGGCCTCGAGGCCGTGCTGGTACTCGCTCGTGCGGTAGTCCCGGTGCGTGTCGCCCCAGCGGTCGTTCACGACGCCGTCGGGCACCGTCGCGTAGAACTGCCGGAACAGCTCGGCGAGCCCGAGCGCGCCGTCGTGCTTGCCGGCGTCGGGCCACTCGATGTCGTTCCACAGCACGTCCGGACGGTACCTCTCGACCAGGTCGCGGACGTGCAGGTACGCGTAGGCCGCGTACGCCGCATCGTTCGGACGCCGTGCACGCACGTTCGCGAAGGTGTCGATCACCGGGAGGTGCTCGGTGACGCTCCAGTCGAGCCCGCCGGAGTAGTACACGCCGAACCGCATCCCGGCCGCGCGCACGGCGGTCGCCAGGTCGCCGACCAGGTCGCGCCGCGGGCCGCGGTGCACCGTGTTGCGTGCGGCGGTGCCCGGGGCGTCCCACAGCGCGATGCCGTCGTGGTGCTTCGTCGTCGGCACGACGTAGCGCGCCCCGGCCCGCGCGAAGAGCGCGCACCAGTCCTGCGGGTCGAACTCCTCGGCGCGCCATGCGTCGAGGAAGTCGTCGTAGGGCGCGTCGCCGTAGGTCTCCTGGTGGTGCTTGCGCGCCGGGCTGTCGTCGAACCGGATCGTGTTCCAGTACCACTCGGCGTAGGCGTTGTGGCGGAACCACGTGCGCTCGTCGACGGTGCCGAGCTCGCCGGTCGGCTCCGCCCATGCCGGCACCGAGTAGGCGCCCCAGTGGACGAAGATCCCGAACTTGGCGTCGGCGTACCACTGCGGCAGCGGACGCTCCAGCCGGCTCCAGTCGACGGTCAAGAGATCCTCCCGGGAGTTCACCGGCCACCGAGGCCGGACAGTGCGATGCCGCGGACGAGGTGGCGCTGCAGCAGCACGACCATGACGACCGTCGGCAGCATCGAGATCGCCGCGGCGGCCATGAGCAGGTGCCACTGGTTGCCGTTCTGGGACAGGAAGAGGTTGAGCCCGAGCGGCACGGTCGACATGTCGCGGCTGTTCACGACGATCAGCGGCCACAGGAAGCTGTTCCAGTAGTTGATGAAGGTGAACGCCGCGAGCACCGCGATGGCCGGCCGGGCGATCGGCATCACAACCTGCAGCAGGATGCGCAGCCGGCTCGCGCCGTCGATCGTGGCGGCCTCCTCCAGCTCCCGCGGAATGGTCAGGAAGAACTGGCGCAGCAGGAACGTGCCGAACGCGGTGAACGCCCACGGCAGGATCAGCGCGGCGTAGCTGTCGACCCAGCCGAACTGCTGCATGAGGATGAACATCGGGACCACCGTGACCTCCTGCGGCACCATCAGCGTGCCCAGGTAGAGCAGGAAGATCCGGTCCCGGAACCGGAAGCGCAGCCGCGCGAACGCGTACGCCGACAGCACCGACGTCACGCACACCACGGCCGTGCCCGCCAGCGCGACGTACAGGCCGTTGAGCATGAACCGGCCGAACGGCAGGTAGCCCCACGCCTCGGCGAAGTTGGACCAGCGGATCTCCGACCCGACGAGCCCGTTGCCCGCGCCGAACACCTCGGCCGGCGGCTTGAGCGCCGTCGCGATCATCCACACGAACGGCATGAGGAACAGCAGGAGCACGGCCGTGAGCAGCACCTGCGACACCACCGTGCGCGGGCTGGTACGCGGGCGCGACCGCCGTACGGGAATCGCGTCTGCAGGAGCCGGTGGTGCGAGAGTCTCGGTCGTCGCGCTGTTAATCGTCATAGTGGACCCACCGCTTCTGGCCGAGGAACTGCAGCGCGGTGACCAGCATGATGATCATGAAGAGGAACCAGCCGATCGTCGACGCCGTCCCGAGGTCGAACTGCACGAAGCCCTCGCGGTAGAGGTGGAGCACCATCGTCTCGGTGGCGACGCCCGGCCCGCCCGCGGTGAGGGCGTAGGGCTGGACGAACACCTGGAACGAGGTGATCAGCGTCATGATCATCGCGAAGAACATCGACGGCGAGAGCATCGGCAGCGTGACGCTCCAGAACCGGCGCAGCGGCCCGGCCCCGTCGATGGACGCCGCCTCGTGCAGGCTCTGCGGGATCGCGTCGAGCCCGGCGGAGAAGACCAGCATGTTGTAGCCGAACCCCTGCCAGACCGACATGAGGATCACCGCGGCCATCGCCCACCGGTTGTCGCCGAGGAAGTTCGGCGCGGGCGTCCCGAGCACCGCCTGGAACGCCTGGTCGATCGCGCCACCGGGCTGGTACAGCAGCCGCCACACCAGAGCGTTCGCGATCATCGGGGTGACCGTCGGGATGAAGAACAGCAGGCGGTAGAGCCCACGCCCGCGTATGCGGGGCGAGATCCACAGCGCCAGCCCGAGCGACACGACGATGTTGAGCGGCACGTAGACCACCACGAACACCAGCGTGTTCAGCATGACCCGGTGGAAGATCGGGTCGCTGAGCAGCTCGACGAAGTTCTCCAGCCCGACGAACCGCCGCCGCCCGAGCACCGGCCACGCGAAGAAGCTGATGGCCAGCGACCCGACGAGCGGGATGAGCGTGAACAGCAGGAACCCGCTCGTGCTCGGCGCGAGGAATCCCAGGGCGGCGCGGCCGTCGCCGCGGTGCACGCCGCCGCCCGGTTCGGCGGCGGCGCGTGGGGTGGGAGGTGCAGGTACCGACAGCGTCACGGCGTCGTCACCCCGCCTGCTGCTGCACCGTGTTCAGGAAGTCCGGCACGCTCTGCTGGCCGTTCACCGCCTCCACGCCGTACTGCATGAACAGCTGGTTGACCTGCTGGTAGTTCTCGGTGGCAGGCGCCGGCACGCCGTTCTCGATCGCCGCCAGCAGTCCGTCCTTCGCACCGGCGAGCTCCGGGCTGAACCACGAGTCCTGCTGTGCGGTGCGCGCCGGGAACGCCCGGCCCTGCTCGGCGAGGTACTGCAGCCCCTCGGGGCCCGTGAGCACGGCGATGGCCTGCAGCGCCTTGTCCGGGTCGGGACAGGTCTGCGAGATCCCGAACCCGGACCCGGCCACCTGGCTGTGCGAGCCGGAGTCGCCCGACGGGATCGGCGCCACGCCCACCTCGAACTGCGCCTGGTCCATCACGTTGACCAGCTGCCACGGCCCGTCGACGACCATCGCGGCGTCCCCCGCGATGAACGAGTTCAGTGCGGGCGTGGCGTCGTTGGTGGCCACCACCTGGGGTGCGACCTTGAGCTGGGTGACGAGGTCGGCGTACCACTGGACGGCCTCGACGAAGCCCTCCTGCGTGAGCTCCAGCTCGCCCTGGGCGTTGAGCGGCCCGGTGCCCTGCAACGACAGCGACCACGGGATCACGGCGTCGATCGTGGGGTAGACCGCGAAGCCGTACTTGCCCCCACTGGTGAGCGACTGCGCCGCGGAGAGGAAGTCCTGCACGGTCCAGCTCGTGGTCGGCACCGGAACGCCCGCCTCGCGGAATCGGTCGGCGTTGTAGAACATGAGCAGCGGCCCGAAGTCGTACGGCACGGCGAGCTGCTGGCCGTCGACCTGCAACGCCTTCCAGATCGACGGGTCGAAGTCGGCACCGTCGATCCCGGCCCCGGCCAGCATGTCGTCGAGCGGCACGAGCAGCTGGCTGATGCTGGGTGCCCGGTAGGACTGCACGCCGAGGATGCAGCCCGCGTCGCCGCCGCTCGCCTGCGCAGCGAGCTTGGTCCAGTAGTCGTTGAAGCTGCTGGTCTGGAAGTCGAGGGCCAGGTCGGGGTGCTTCGCCGTGACCATCTGGGAGAGGTGGTTCCACGCGTCCACCTCGGCGGTGGAGCCGCTCCACATGTTCCAGACCATCGTGGTCCTGCCGTCTGCGGTCGTGCTGCCCCCGCCGCCGCCGGAGCCGCAGGCGGCCACGGCCAGAGCGAGGGTGGCGGCAGCAGCCACCGCGAGCGCGCGCTTCCGAATCGTCTTGACCGTCATGGTGCTCCTCGGCATTGAGTGAGACATCCGATGTTCGGCCTACTCTGTCGCCCAGAATGCCGCGAGTCAAGTGTCCACGCCGACGAAAGATCCGATGTTAAGCGAGTTTCTCGAAGAAGAACTCGTGCTTGAGGAACGAGACGTCGTATTCATTGCCCGGCTGTGGCGGGAGGAGCTGGGAGGCCTGGAAGAGCCGCCAGCCGTCCTTCAACGCGTCCAGCCCGGTCTCGTACGGGGGGAGGTCGCTGTCGCCGGTGGTCGGGGTGGTCTCCCCGGTGCCGTCATAGCTCGACCAGCCCACGACCTTCGCGTCGAGCGCCGACGAGGCGAGGTAGAGCACCAGCACCTGCTGTCGTGCGGTCGTCATGCGGGCACCTCCGTCGGGGCCGGGGCATGGGGGTTGAGGCTCCGTCCCGCGACCACCCGGGTCGGGCGGTTCGTCACGCGGGTGACCCAGTAGTCCGGGTCGTAGCTGTCGTCACCGATCAGCGCGCGCCACAGCAGCACGCGGTTGTAGATCTCCAGCCGGCCCGTGGCGTGCTCGTACCAGGGGAAACGGGTGCCCAGCTCGGCGGCGACGGCCGGGTCGTACAGGTCGTCGGTGTTCCACAGCCGCAGCTGGCGGACGGTCGGGTTGAAGCGGATCTTGAACATGTAGCGGTCGACGTCACTGTCGTTGCGCCGCCCGCCGTGCCAGATGCCGTGGTGCAGGAAGACCACCGTGCCCGCGGGGCAGACGAGGCGGGTCTGGCCGAGGAGGTTCTGGTAGCGGCCGGTGTCGGACTCGTTGGTGCGCCGCAGGTGGCTGCCCGGCACCGACAGGGTGCCGCCCATCTCCAGGGTGACCTCCTGCGGGTAGTACATGAGCTGCACGTCGAACGCGTCCGGCCGGACGTCGATGATCGCGTCACCGTGCAGGTTCTGGGCCGTGCCCTCGTGCGCCTTGCGGATGTGCACGGCGTGGTGGTCGACGGCCGGGTCCGGGCCCACGAAGCTGTGGATCGCGCCTGCGACCTCGGGCAGCTGCACGAGGCGCTGGGCGAACGAGCCCTCCGCGAACGTCTCCGAGAGCGGGGTGCCGTAGGGAACGGCCGGGATGCCCGCCTCCAGCACGTCGATCGCCTCGGCGTTCATGTCCGCGGGTACCACGCCATCGATGCGGTGCGAGCCGTAGGCGACGAACCGGGCCATCTGCACGGACGTCAGCAAGTGTTTGCGGTGCACGTTCCTCCTCGGGATCCGAGTGGTTCTCGCGCACCGAGGCTAGGGCGGGACCACGGTCAGGCGCGTGGGTCTGGCTCGCCACTGGTGGTAATTTCTCACCATGGACGTAGAGCGCGTCCCCCTGCACCTCGGCTGGCCGCCGGTCGTGGCCAACGCCGGTGTCGGGGTGCACGGCGTGCGCAGCCTGCACGACGTGTTCCGGCTGCCCGACCTGTGGCAGGTGCACCTCTACGGCTACTCGGCCGACGTCACGATCGGCGGGCGCGCGTACTCGGTCGCGCCGGGCTGGGTGAGCTTCGTGCCGGCGGGCGTGGAGGTCCGCTTCGACTACACCGGCCGTTCCGAGCACCTCTTCGCCCACTTCCGGCCCGAGGAGTCGGGCGAGCCGTGTCAGGTGCCCGTCGTGCGGGACGCCGGCGCGGCCGCGGCCGGGCTCTCCGAGCTCCTGCGCGCGGCGATCTCCGCCTCGCCGGGCGGGTCGGCGCGCACCGCCGCCGAGGTGTGGACGGCGCTGTGGCGGATCGCCCAGCTCCCTGAGCCCGCCACCGGCCGCACCCAGCACACGGCGGTCGCGACGGCGATCGCGTACATCGAGGCGAACCTGGCGCGTCCGCTGACCGTCCCGGACGTCGCGCGCGTGGCCGGGGTGTCGCACAACCACCTCACCCGGCTCTTCCGCGCCGAGACCGGCATGCCGGTGGTCGGCTGGATCCGGCGGCGGCGGATGGTTCGCGCCCGTCACCTGCTCACGGCCACCACGATGTCGATCCCCGCGGTGGCCGCGTCCGTCGGCATCCACGACCTGCAGGCCTTCAACAAGGCCTGCCGCCGGGAGCTGGGCGGCTCACCCCGCGCGGTGCGAACCGGCGCCTGACCGCCCGTGAGCGATCCGGAACTCGCTCGGGGGCAGGCCGTAGGTGTCGCGGAAGAGCCGGCTGAAGTGCGCCGCGCTGGTGAACCCCCAGGTGCGGGCGATCTCCCCGACGGGCCGCTGCGCCGATGCCGGGTCGATCAGGTCGCGGCTGCACCGCTCGAGGCGGCGACGGCGGATGTGCGCGGCGACCGTCGTCTGCTCGCTCCGGAACACCTTGTGCAGGTAGCGCACGGAGATGTGGTGCGCGTCGGCGATCGAGGCCGGGGTGAGGTCCGGGTCGGCGATGTGGCGCTCGATGAACGAGTGGAGGCGCACCAGCAGCGCGCGCTGGTGCGTCTCGGCCGGGACCGCCGAGCAGTGCCCGGCCGAGGTGCCGATCGCGACTGTCAGCAGGTCGAGCAGCGCCGTGCCCAGGCGGGTGGCCCCGCTGTGGTCGAGGTGCGGCGGGATCTGGCGGGCCAGGTTCGACACGAGCGCGCCGAGCCCGCGGTCGCCGGGGATCCGGGCGCCTGCCACCGCCGCGACGTGGCGTTCCGGCAGGGGCAGCATCGACCGCGGGAACCTCAGCAGGATCGCCGTGCGCGCCGGGTGGACGCAGTGGAACGGCCGGGAGAGGTCGGTCAGGCTGACGTCGCCCGGTACGAGCTCGGTCTCGTGCCCGTTCTGCCGGGCCAGGCCGGTGCCGTGCACCTGGACGAACAGCTGGTAGAGGCCGGGGTCGCAGCGGCGGATGTGCCGAGCGGTGCGGCGGGCCTCCCCGGGCCCCGCGGACGACCTGACCACGCTGACGGCCCCGGCCGACCCGATCTCCATCTCGTCCCGCGCGCCCGGACCGTCGGCGAGCCAGACGTCCATCGGGACGATGCTGTCGGCGACCACCCGGCGCCAGTACTCGTCCCGCACGGCCGGGGGCTGGTCGACGGCCCGGAGCACCACGCTCACGGGCCGATCGTCCCCCAGGCCCTGCTCATCCACAAACCGTCACGCGTGCGGGCCGGGCACCGGGGGCCGGGCGGCGTGGATGGCGTCAGCCGCGCCGGGACCCAGGCTCCCGGGCGTGGTGCCCGGCGGGCCGAGAACGGTGTCGCCGAGCTCGGCCGTCACGCGCATGAACAGGTCCAGGTCGAGAGCCGTTTCCGGGCCGGCGAGACGCGCGGGCGTGGCGGTCCGTTCGACGAGCTCGGCGAACGCGGCCGGGGAACTGATGTTCAGCGTGTCGGCGCCCGATGGGCCGGCCTGCAGCATGTGCGGGACGTTCCTGCGGATCGTGTAGAAGTCGCCCGGCCCGAGGACGACCCTCTCCTCACCCGCCCACACCGTCAGCTCGCCGTCGAGCATGAAGAGCCGCTCCTCGTAGCGGGAGTGCGCGTGGAGTGCCGTGGCCATGCCGGGGCCGGCGAACCCGCGCACCAGATCGTGGCGGCCGTCGGTCTCACCGCCCCGGGTCAGGACGGTGATGCGCATGTGCTGGTCGAGGACGTAGGAACGGTCGGGGAGTTCGCTCATCCGAGGATGCTCCCGCCGCGGGGAACGGCCGGAGCCCGCAACCGGCGATCCGTGCACGGACGGGCAAGCGTGGTGCACGGACGTGGTGCGCAGGTCAGAAGTCGAACACCAGGAGCCACTCGGCGTCGCGCGGGACGTATCCGTGCCGTGCGCGGAGGTGGGCCACGAGCGGGGCGACGTGCCCCGCGCCGTACACCACGGCGACGTCGATGTCCTCCTCGCAGCGCTCGGTGTGGATCCGGGTGACCTCCGCGCAGAGGAGCGCGTCCCGCTGGTCGAGGACGATCTCGTGCAGCGCGAACCCGCTCGGTTCCTCGATCGCGAGCGTGTCGCCGCCGAGCGTGAACAGCTCCCGGGCGAGCATCTCCCGCGACATGAACAGGCGCGTGTACAGCCCGAAGGCGGGCACCGTGGCGTACCAGAACGCGCGTTCCGGCAGGCCGATCCCGCGCCAGCGCTCCTCGAACTCGGGCCCGGTCATGTCCGGCCGGACGACGGGGACGCCGACGTCGCACAGGTCGCCCGGCTGCACCTGCAGCCCGAGCCTGAGCTGGAGCGTCTCCGAGCGGTAGACGCTCGTCAGCAGCTCCCCGGCCCGGGTCGGGCCGGAGATCCCTTCCTGGACGATGAGGTCGTGCCGGGCCAGGCGGGTCCGCACCGTCCGGTAGAACGACGGCTCCCCGACGTGGATCATCGGGTAGATCGTGAAGCGGCACGGCGTGCCCTTGCGGCGCAGCTGGACCACGGCCGTCCGCACGCCCATACCGCCGACGTCGATGATGTCCACGAGTCCCCCCGGCTGATCGTCGGATCTCGCAGGTCGGAGCGTTACCGCCGAGGCCGCTACGCTCGGTCGGGACCGGTGGAAGGGGGTGGGCGTCGTCAGCGCGCATCTCGCCGCCGCGGTTCTCGCCGACCGGCCGGGCGGCATGGGCGTCCTCGCCGCGGCGGTGATCGCCGGGAGCTTCCTCGCCATGGGCGCGGTGGCCTGGCGCAAGCACCCGGGCAGCCGGGTCGGCCTGCTGGCGGCGGCGGTCGGCGTGCTCGTACTCCTGGAACCGCTGGTCCCCGACTCGAGGCGCCTGCTCGCGGCGGGATGGGCCGCGGTGCTGATCCACCTGGTCGCCGCGCTGCCGAGCGGCCGGCTGGGGACACCGGCCATGCGCGTGGTCGTCGCGCTGGCGTACGTGAACACGTCCGCGCTGGTCACGCCGTTCCTGCTCGGGGGCCTGCCCGGCGCCACCGTCAAGGAGATCGGCACGCTCGTCGCGGTGCTGCTCGGCGCGGCGGTACTGGGGATGCAGTGGTCGCGGTGGTGGCGCACCAGCGTGCCGAGCCGCCGGTCCCTCACCCCGGTGCTGGCCGCGGCGGCGGTGATGGTCGTGCTGCTGCTGGCCGCCAACCCCCTGTGGACGCCGGAGGCCTCGCTGCTGGACATGAGCCTGCTGAAGGTCGGGCTCGTGGCCGTGCCGCTCGCGTACCTCGCCACGGAGCTGCGCAGCCGGCTCGAACGCGGCGACGTCGCCGACCTGGTCGTCCAGCTGGGCAGCGCGCCGGAGCCTGCGAACCTGCAGTCGGCACTGGCCAAGGCCCTGCACGACCCGACGCTCACGGTGGGCCACTGGGTGGCGGAGTCCGGCCGGTACGTCGACGCCGACGGGAATCCGGTCACGGCGGGCGGCCCGGGCCGCGTGGCCACGAGGGTGGACCGCGCGGGCGAGCCGGTCGCCCTGCTGGCGCACGACCCCGCGCTGCTGGAGCGGCCCGGGTTGATCGAGGCCGCGTGCACCGCCGCGGCGCTCGCCCTGCAGAACGAGCGCCTGACCGCCGACCTGCGCGCCCGCCTCGTCCAGCTCGCCGAGTCGAGGCGGCACGTCGTGCAGGCCGCGGAGGCCGAACGGCGGCGCCTGGAACGCGACCTGCACGACGGCGTGCAGCAGCGGCTGCTCTCCATCCCGATGGCGTTGAGCGTCGCCGAGTCGTCCCTCCCGCCGGACGCGGTGAGGGCCCGCGCCCTCATCGCCGAGGCGAAGGACATGTCGCTCGCGGTGCTGGACGAGCTGCGCGCGCTGTCGCAGGGCATCCACCCGACGATCCTCACCGAGCGCGGCCTCGACGGCGCCGTGCGGGAGCTGACGGTCGTGGCGCCCGTGCCCGTGACCCTCACCGTGGACCTGCCGGCCGGCCTCTCGGCCGAGATCGAGACCACCGCGTACTACGTGGTGGCCGAGGCGCTCGCCAACGTCACCAAGCACGCCGACGCGAGCCGGGCCGACGTCCGGATCGAGCAGGTGGGCGACCGGCTGGTCGTCGAGATCGCCGACGACGGCCGCGGCGGCGCCGACCCGGACGGGTCCGGGCTGCGCGGCCTCGCCACGCGGGCCGGAGACAACGGCGGCACCCTGCTGGTCACCAGCCCGCTCGGAGGCGGCACCCGGGTGCGGGCGGAGCTGCCGTGCGGGTAGTGCTGGCCGAGGACAACGTCCTGTTGCGCGAAGGGCTCACCCGGCTGCTCGCCGAGGCCGGTCTCGAGGTGCTCTCCGGTGTCGAGGACGCCACGGCGCTGCTCGCGGACGTCGGACGGCACCGGCCGGACGTGGCGATCGTGGACATCCGGCTGCCGCCCACGCGCACCGACGAGGGTCTGCGCGCGGCCCGGGAGATCCGCAGGCGCCACCCCGGCATCGGCGTGCTCGTGCTGTCGCAGTACGTGCGGGTGAGCTACACGGTCGAGCTGCTCGACGGTGGCGCGAACGGGGTCGGCTACCTGCTGAAGGACCGCGTCACGAACATCGCCGAGTTCACCGAGGCCGTGCGCAGGGTCGGAAGCGGCGGGTCGGCGTTCGACCCCATCGTGATCAACCAGCTCGTACAGCGGCGGGCGGGCGAGGACGACCCCCTGCACGTGCTCAGCGAGCGTGAGCGGGCCGTGCTCGCGCTGATGGCGGAGGGGCGCACCAACCAGGCCATCGCCGACCGTCTCGAGATCGCCGAGCGGACCGTCGAGAAGCACTGCACGAGCATCTTCACGAAGCTCGGCCTGACCGCGAGCCCGGACGACCACCGCCGCGTGCTGGCCGTGCTCCGCTACCTCAACGCGTGACGCCGCGTCCCAGGTGCGGGTAGCCGCACCTGACCGGCGTGGCTGACCGCTCCGGCGCTGCGTGCCGCCACGCTGTCGCCGCCCGCGGATCGGCAGCAGGCTGCCGGCGTGAGATCAATTCGCCGCGCGCTGCTCGTGGTGATCGCGACGGCTGCCGCGCTACTGGCGAGCGCGGGACCGGCATCGGCCCACGGCGGCGTCGTCGGTGCGGACCTGCGCGTCGCCGCCTCACTGGGCGAGCGGGAGCTGACAGTGATCATCCGCCGGGTGGGCGCCGTGCCGGGCCCGCTGCGCGTCGACGTCGTCAACCACGCCGACAGTCCCGGCGGGACGCTGCGCGTCGCCGCGGCCCCGCAGAACAACCTGCCGGGCGCGGGCAACGAGCTGCGGCTCACCGACGGCGGCGGGTCCGCAGGCACCGCGCTGGACGTCGACCGCATCGGCGCGTGGGAGCTCTGGGTGGACGACGGCCGGGAGACGGCGCGGATCCCGTTCGTCGTGCCCGGCGACGTGACGCCGGCGTGGGAGCGGGTGACGACGGGCGGCTACACCGCCGCGGGCGGCCTCCTGCTCGCGGCGCTGGCGGCGGCGGCGTTCGGCCGGTGGTCGTGGCCGCCGCTGGTGCTCGGTGGTGGGGCGGCCGCTGCGGTCGTGGCCGCCGTCACCGCTGGTCTGCTGTCCTCGGGCCTGCCGGTGGAGGCGGAGATCGACCCGGCGACCGGCCTGCCGTCGACCGCCCGCACGCAGGCCGCCGCGCGTCCCCACGTGGACCTGCTCGCCGACGCGGCGCTGGTCGCCGGGCAGCGTTCGCCGATCGACCTGCGCCTCGTCGACGGCGGAACCGGCCGTCCCGTCGACGACCTGGTGGTGCACCACGACGCGCTCGTGCACCTGGTCGTGCTCGGGCCGGGCGGGCAGTTCGCCCACCTGCACCCCGTGCGGACCGCACCGGGCGAGTTCCGGGTGTGGTTCCGGCCGGCCTCGGGCGGTGAGCACCGCGTCCACGCCGAGCTGGAGCGGTGGGGCGGGGGAGTGCAGCTGGTGGACGCCGCCGTCCCCGCCACCGGCCCGGCGGTGCCCGAGCCCGTCGCGGGCGGGCCGGGCGAGCGTGACGCAGGCGGGATGACCGCGCGGATCGAGGCATCGGACCTCGTCGCGGGGGAGCCGTCGGTGCTCGCCGCCGAGTTCGGCGACGGCGCGCCGGTGCGGGACCTGCAGCCGTGGCTCGGCATGGCCGGTCACCTGATCACGGCCGGTCCCGACGGGACGCTGGGACACGTCCACGCGATGGCGGGCGCGTCCGCCGTGACGCCGGACGAGACGGTGGCCGCCGGCGGCCCGCGGGTGGAGTTCGTCTACACCTTCGCGACGCCCGGCCGGCACCGCCTGTGGTTCCAGGTCGAACGCGACTACCGGGTCGTCACGGTGCCGGTGGAGGTCGACGTGGCGGCGTCGGAGGACGGGTCATGACCGTCCGCGGCCGGTGGGCGATCGCGCTCTCGACACTGGCCGTCGTCGCCGCGCTGGCACTGCTCTTCTGGCCCCGGCCCTCCGTTCCCGTGGACGTGGCGGGCCAGGCGGGGCCACACCAGGTCCGGCTGCTGATCGAGACGCCCGCCGTCGGGCTCCAGGACCTGACCGTGGACGTCCCGGGCGACGTCGAGCGGCTGGTCGTCGCCCCGACGATGGTCGAGATGGGCCACGCGAGCCCGCCGGTGACCGCGACGCCCGAGGCGGCGGGCCGCTTCCGGGCCCCCGGAGTCGAGTTCTTCATGCCGGGCCGCTGGGACGTGACGGTGACCGTCCACGGCTCCGGCGGCACCGACGAGGTCGTCCTCCCCGTTCTCATCGCTCCGAGAGGAAGATAGTCATGATCGATACGGGCTTCCTGGCCCGTCCGTGGGTGCCGGCGTGGATCCTGCTGCTCGGGTCGGCGTCGACGTTCGTCGGGCTGGCGTGGGATCTGCAGTGGCACAGCGACGTCGGGCCGGACACCTTCTACACGCTCCCGCACCTGTTCATCTACGCGGGCGCGGCCGTATCCGGGCTGGTGAGCCTCGCCGTCGTGCTCGCCGCAACGGGTGCGGTCCGGTCCGGGCGCGCGGTCGACACCGCCGTGGGCGGCCGCCGGGTGGCGGTGTTCGGCGTGTTCCAGGCCCCCGCCGGCTACCTCGTGTCCGGGGTCGGGGCCGCGCTGTTCCTGCTCTACGGGCTGTGGGACGAGTGGTGGCACGGCCTGTACGGGTTCGACGCCGTGATCGCATCGCCGCCGCACGTCGGGCTGCTGACCTCGGCGATGCTCGCGATGCTCGGGTCGGTGATGACGTGCGCGGCCGCGGCGGGGCAACCGTGGTCGGGGCCTGCGCTCGTCGCGAGTGTCGCGATCCTGCTGGGGTTCTCCATGGTCGTGCTGGTCGCGCTCCCCGAGGTGGGGGTGGTCGACGAGCGCACGGTGACGGTGGCGGTGCTGTCGATGGCGGCCCTCGCCTGCCTGGCGTCGTTCACCCGCGGCCTGCGCGCCGTGCTGGCCACCGCCGGCACGCTCCTCGCGGTGCAGATCGTGCTCGCGTTCTTCAGCCCGTGGGCGACCCGCCTGTACGCGGCGTCCGAGGGTCTGCCGCTGCGCGACTACACCAACGGTCTGCCGCGCATGTCGATGCTCATGCCGGCCACGCTCCTGCTCGGCGTCGCGGCACTCGCACTGGCCGCGGCCGCCACCAGCAGGCGGACCTACGCCGTGGCCGGCGCGCTGGGCGGTGCCGCGCTCGCGGCCACCTTCCCGTGGCAGGCGGTCCTGCTCGGGTCCGTGGCCCCGATGCCTGCCGAGGTCGCCGCGACGGTCGTGGCCGGGGCGTTGCTCGGCGCGGGAGGCGGCCTGCTGGGGGAGCGGCTCGGTGGTGCGCTCCGGCTGCTCGTCGCCTCGCCCGCGAGGGAGGCGGTCTGAGTGCGCCGCGTCGTCTTCGCCCTCGTCACGCTCGGCCTGCTGCTGGGGCTCGCCGCCCCGGCCCAGGCCGCGACCTCCCAGAGCTACGCGCCCGTCGAGATCGTCCACCAGGAACGCCTCACCGTCGGGCCCTACGAGCTGACCGTCGGGTTCAGCGAGTGGCCGGTGCGTGCGCGGCAGTCGCTGGACTTCACGTTCGTACCGGCCAGCGGAATCGAGCAGCTGAGTGGCACGCTCGTCGCCGTCTCGCCCACCGGCGAGGAGGACGAGCTGCGCCGGCCCGCGGGCGTCCACGGGTTGCCCCGCCACCCGCGGCAACCCGACGTCTGGGGCCTCGACGTGTTCGCCCTGGACGAGCCGGGCGACTGGACGTTCACCTTCGGGCTCGACGGCCCGCAGGGCCCTGCCACCGCCGACGTGATCGTGCCGGTGCTCGACCAGCCGGGTCCGCCCCTCGGGCTGAGCTGGCTGGTGAGCACGGGGCCGCTGATCGTCATCCTCGGGATGCTGGCTGCCGCCGTCCGGCGCGGCGGGAGGGCGATCGCCGCGGCCTGACCCGGCACCGATGGACGGGGTGCCGCCCTTCGTGCGCGCCGCGTTCTCACCCGTGGGAGTGGCCCCTGTGCCGCCGACCGGGTGAAACGCCTCACCGCCACCATGCGGTTCGTAATGGGACCCCCTGATCGGGCGATGGGCAGTTCAGGGGGACGGATCACGGGTGGGGCTCGCGAGCCCGTCCTCGCGCCGGTCGTGAACATCGCGGCCGGCTGGGGCGGGGGGAAGGACGACACATGACCGCAGCCGGTCCACCGGGTTCCGGACTGGCCGGAATCGTGCGACTGCACACCCTGGCGTGGGGGGCGTTGTGGTTCGCGGTCGTCGTCCTCTTCACGGCCGGTGTCGGTGTCATCCAGGCGGCCGGAGCCGCGGGCCAGATGCCGCCCCTCACCTCCGGGGTCGAGGCGGTGGTCCGCCCCGCCGACCCCCCGAGCTCCGCACCCGAGCCACCCAGGGTGGTGGACGTCGGTCGGACCGGCTGAGCCGGAGGCCGGTCACGCGCGGGCGGCCACGGGCCTGCCGGCGCGCTGCAGCAGCCGCTCGACCACGCGTGCGAGCTCCGCGGCCCGATCCGGGTCGGCGAGCGCCCCGTCCGGGGTGAACGCGCTGTCGGCCATGCCGATCGGCAGCTCGTCGTCGAGGACGTCCGCGCCTGCCGTGCGCAGCACCTTGCGCAGCTCGGCCTGCGCCCAGACCGCGCCGAACAGGCCCGTCGACGCGCCGACGACCGCGGCCGGGCGGCCGCGCAACGCGTTGTCGGGGAACGGGCGCGACGCCCAGTCGAGGGCGTTCTTGAGCTGGCCGGGGACGGAGCCGTTGTACTCCGGTGTCGCGAACAGCAGGCCGTCCGCGCCGGCGAGTGCCTCCCGCAACCGCTGCACGGCGGCGGGCGCGCTCTCGTCCTCGCAGTAGGGCGGGATCTCCGCCAGCCCGTCGAACACCCGCAGCGTGACCGATGGCGGCAGGCATGCGGCCGCCGCGGCGAGCAGCCTGCGGTTGTGGGAGCCGCGGCGCAGGCTCCCGGACACGCCGAGGAGCAGCACGGCTCAGGCCTCCTCGACCAGTTCGAGGTGCGCCGAGAGCTGCACCTCGTTGCCGAGCGCGTCGCCGCCGGCCGGGAGCGGCGCCTGCCAGTCGAGGCCCCAGTCCCTGCGGTCGACGGTGGCGGTGAGCTCGAGCGCGCCCCGGCGCTGACCGCCGAGGCCCTCGATCGGCGCGTGGTAGGTGCCGGTGGCGGTGACCGGGCGGGTGGTTCCGCGGATCGTGAGCTCGGCCCGCACGGTGGCGGTGCCGTCGGCGTGCAGCGCGACGTCGTCGGCGACGACCGCGATCTCGGGGTGGTTGCCGGCGTCGAAGAAGTCGGCGCCGTGGACGACGTGGTCGCGGAACTCGCGCGGGCTGCGGATCGAGACTGACTCCACCGGCGCCGACCCCTCGAGCCGCACCTGGGCGTCGCCGGCCACGAGCCGGGCAGAGAGGTCCTCGAACCGGGCGCGGAACAGCGAGACACCCATGTGCCGGACGGCGAACTCGACCGACGAGTGCGCCGCGTCGACGACGTAGGTCCCGACGAACGGGCGGGTGCTGGTGGTCATGCTTCCTCCAAAACTGGAATTCTCTCCGGTTCGCCCACGGTAAGTGGAGAAGTCTCCGATTGCAAGGAGGGTCCGGTACCGTGACGAGCGGAACAGGAGGGAGTACGGCATGGCGACCACAGCGGCGAGACGCACGCTGCTGCCGGTGGTCGGCCAGCCACCCCCCGAGCGGGCCGACGCGGCGCGCAACCGGCGTGCCCTGCTCGCCGCGGCGCACGCGATCATGGTCGAGAGCGGCATCGACGGGCTGACCATGGACCGCGTGGCCGCCGAGGCGGGCGTCGGGGTGGGCACGGTCTACCGGCGGTTCGGCGACCTCGGCGGTCTCGCCTTCGCACTGCTCGACGACGAGGAGCGGGAGTTCCAGCGCGCCTACCTGTCCGGGCCGCCCCCGCTCGGGCCCGGGGCGCCTGCCGCGGCGCGGATCCGGGCGTTCCTGCACGCGATGGTGGACCGGATGGAGAACGCCGGGGAGCTGCACTCCCTCGCCGAGTCGCGCGCGCGGTCGGCGCGGTACGTGAGCGGTGCCTACCGCACCGCGCGCACGCACCTGGTCGCGCTGCTGCGCGAGGTGCACCAGCACGACGCGGCCTACTGCGCTGACGCGCTGCTCGCCCTCGTCGGTGCGAACCTGGTCCTCCACCAGCGCCGCGAGCTCGGGTTCTCGCAGGCGCGCGTCAAGGCCGGGCTGGACACCGTGCTCGACGCCCTGCTCGCGCGGGGTGCCTGTCCCGGGGTTCCCAACTGATCGGCAGACGCGCCGCACATTCCCGTTGACGGCTCTGGGACGGTCATCGGTGTGATCGAGAGGCGCAGCCGAGACGACCTGCACGCCACGTCCGGATACCACCACGTGACCATCGCGAGCCCCGGCCGGCTCGCCTTCCTGGCCGGTCAGATGCCGATGGACGAGACGGGCACCCGGGTGGTGGGCGTCGGCGACCTCGATCGTCAGGTCGACGTCACCGTCGAGCACACGCTGAAGGCGCTCGCGCTCGCCGGGGCACGCCCCGAGGACGTCGTGCGGTCGGTCGTCTACGTGGTGGGCGGCCAGGAGGCCGCCGCCCGGGCGTGGCACCGCTTCGCCGAGTCCTCGATCGGTGCGGCGTTCACCAGCGCCAGCACCCTGCTCGGGGTGGCCGCGCTCGGCTTCCCGGACCAGCTCGTGGAACTGGAGCTCACCGCCGCTCTTCCTTGAGGACCCGAGGTGGTTCGATCCAGGCGTCTCGGGCCTGATTGCGGAGCAGGACACGAGGGCTTCGGTGGCGCCCGGTTGCCAGGGCCTTCGGTGGCGTCGCTTCGGTAGGGCCTTCGGTGGCGCCGCGCATCGTGCGGGGCCGCCCCTCAGAGCTCAAGGGCGCCTCCGGCGTCGCTCCGCGATCGCTGCGCGACCCTTGACCTCTGAGCCTCTGCGACCCCTGAGGGCAAGCCATGCGGGCAGGCCAGGGGCCTGCCCTTCGGGCGCGCGGCACCACCGAAGGCGGCCCCACGGCCAAGATCGAGGCTTCGGCGCGAAACGGCCGAAGACGACACGAGAACGCGCCGAACTGCCGATCACACCGCCCGTGGCACCGCCACAGTGGTTGGGAGAGGGCTCGTGATCGGCCCGAGGTGTACATCGGCGTCTTCGCCGCGCCCGTGGTGTGCTGATCGGAGCGATCTCCGCCGCTCACGCGCCCGTTCTCCGCCCGCGCGCCCCGTCGAGCGGGTGCGTGGGCCGGCACGGGGTGCGTGAGCGGACACCGGGTGCGCGACCGGCGAGCAGAACCACCCGCCCGTGCCCGCGGTCGGTCAGGGTGCCACGGCCTTGCGCAGCGTGCGCAGGCACAGGGCGAGGGCGTCGTGCTCGGGCACCTCGTCGTCCCGGGCGTGCATCCACGCGGCGTAGAGCAGGGACCAGAGCACCGTCTGCACCCACAGCGGGCTGAGGCCGGGGTCGATCGTGCCTTCGGCGTGCCCGCGCTCGACGAGACGCAGCAGTGCCCGGTCGGACTCGCTCTCCTTCTGCCAGACGGGATCGGTGAACAGGTACGGCTCGTTCATCGTGAGCAGGAGGCCGTCGCCGAGGGCGAAGTAGGCCTGGCAGAGCCGTTCCAGGGCCGCCACGGCCGGTCCCAGGTCGGGCCGGGCGCGCTCGGTGGCGGCCGCGATCTGCTCCAGCAGGTCGTGGCTGATGCCGGTGAGCAGGTCGGCGCGCTCGGGGAAGTAGCGGTGCATCGTCGTGCGGCCGACCCCGGCCGCGGCGGCCACCTCGGCGAGCGATGCGCTCGACTGCTGGGACAGCACCCGCACGGCCGCATCGAGGATGGCGCGCCGCGTACGGGCGCGCGTGCCGCTCTCCGGAGCGGCGCCGGGCTCGTCGACCACGGCGGAAGAGTAGCAACTGCACCGAAACGGAACCGGGTTGACGAAAACGGAACAGTGATGCTCCACTGTCGAGCATGAGTACTCCCGCATCCGGCCTGAGCATCCTCCGGTCGTTCGCCCGGCCGCACCGGGGCACGCTCCTGCTCGGGCTGGTGCTGGGGCTGGCCGGCTCCGCGACGGGCCTGGCTACCCCGCTAGTCACCAAGTGGGTGCTGGACTCCCTGGGCGCCTCCGCGTCGCTCGCCGGTCCGATCGGCGCGTTGCTGGCGCTGCTCGTCGCCGGCGCCGTGATCTGGATCGGGCAGTGGACGCTGCTGGGCACGCTGGGCGAGCGGGTCGTGCTGGAGGCCAGGGAGTCGATGGTGCGCCGGTTCCTGCGCGCCGCGGTTCCCGGGCTCACCCGCAGGCCGACGGGCGAACTGGTCACGCGGGTCACGTCCGACACGGTGCTGCTGCGCGAGGCGGTCTCGTCCAGCCTGGTGGGGCTGGTCAACGGCGTCGTGATGCTCGTCGGCACGCTCGTGCTGATGGCGGTGCTCGACCTGGTGCTGCTGGCCACGACCGTCGCCGCGGTGGTGGTCGTCATCCTGCTGTTCGCGGTGCTGATGCCGGGGATCGCGAAGGCGCAGGAACGGGCGCAGGAGCACGTGGGGCGGCTCGGTGGCGTGCTGGAGACGGCGTTGCGGGCGATCCGCACGGTGAAGGCGAGCCGCGCCGAGGAACGCTTGGCCACCGGGATCCTCGGCCATGCGGACGAGGCGATGCGCCACAGCGTGCGCGGGGTGCGCCGGGAGGCCGTGGCGTGGACGATCGCCTGGGCCGGGATCCAGTTGGCGATCATCGTGATCCTCGGTGTCGGCGCGTGGCGGGTCGGGCTCGGGCTGCTCGAGGTCTCCACCTTGATCGCGTTCCTGCTGTACGCGTTCGGGCTGATGGAGCCGATCATGGAGCTCAGCCAGAACCTCACGGCGCTGCAGGCCGGGATCGCCGCGGCCACGCGGATCCGGCAGGTCGAGGAGCTCGAGCTCGAGCCGCACGGTGGAGCGGTGGCGAGCACTGCTCCGGTCGCGGGGGAGACGCCCGTGCTGGAGCTGCGCGGCGTCACGGCCGCCTACGGCCCGGGGCGCGTCCCCGCCGTGCGGGACGTCGACCTGGTGGTGCCCGCCCGCGGGCACACCGCGATCGTCGGCCCGTCGGGCGCGGGCAAGACGACGCTGATCGCCCTGCTCCTGCGCTTCCTCGAACCGCAGGCGGGTGAGATCCGCCTGGCCGGGCGCCCGTACGGCGAGCAGACGCCCGCCGAGGTCCGCGCCCGCCTCGCCTACGTCGAGCAGGAGGCGCCGGTCGTGCCCGGCACCATCGGCGACAACCTGCGCTTCACCCACCCCGACGCCACCGACGACGAGCTGTGGGCGGCGCTCGAGCGGGTGCGCCTGCGGGATGCGGTGGAGGCGCTCGACGGCGGGCTCGACGCGGCCCTGACCTCGTCGTCGCTCTCCGGCGGGCAACGCCAGCGCATCGCGCTCGCCCGCGCCCTCGTGCGCACCCCGGAGGTGCTCCTGCTCGACGAGGCCACCGCCCAGGTCGACGGGCTCACCGAGTCCGCGGTGCACGACGCGATCCGGGAACAGGCCCGCCTGGGCGCGGTCGTCACGGTGGCGCACCGCCTCTCCACCGTCGTCGACGCCGACACGATCGTCGTGATGGAGGGCGGGCGCGTCCGCGCTCTCGGCACCCACCACGAGCTGCTGGCCTCCGACGACCTGTACCGCGGCCTCGTCGCGGCACTGAGCGTCGACCGGCAGCTCGCAGCGGCCGGATGAGGGGTCAGCCGGTCTCGCCGGTGTCCGCGTGCGCGGCGCCGACCGGCTTCGACTCCGGCGAGCCGCGCTGGCGCAGGTAGACGCCGAGCACGGCCATGGAGCCCACGGCGAGCATCTCCGACTGCCAGTTCTGGAGGGTGCGGTTCCAGAAGTCGGGCTCGCCGAGGTAGGCGAGCCACGTGACCGGGTCCTCCCGGTTGCCGAGCTGCTCGGAGTTGTAGGCCGCCCAGCCCGTCACCGACTGCGCGAGCCAGGAGAACGCGAAGATCGCGCCCATCACGATCCCGAGTGAGCGGGAGAACAGCGCGCCGCGCCAGTCGGTCAGGCCCGCCCACGCCGGGGAGTCGTCCCGGGCGTGCTCGCCGACCTTCTGCTCCTCGTCGGACTCGGTGCCGGCCTTCTCGATGTCCTTCGACTCGGGAGAGCCGCGCTGCACCAGCCAGACGGTGAGGAAGATGTAGAGGAAGAACTGCAGGTACTCCGACTGCCAGTTCTCCACGACGTCCACTGCGAACGTCGAGGACGTCACGTACTGCATCAGCGACACCGGATCGCCGCCGTTCGAGACCTGCTGGTCGTTGTACTGCGCCTGCCCGGCGAACGCCTGCCCGACGAGCGTGATCAGGAACAGGCCGCCGAAGAACAGGCCGAGGCCGTTGTCCCGCAGGATGCGTCGCACCGCGCTCACCGCCCCAGCAGTCCGATCAGCGTGAAGTAGGCCAGGCCGACCCCGATCACGGCCAGGTAGGTGACGAACAGCACGCGCACGGCTCTCATGGCCCCTCCAGGCGGCACACGTAGGGCAGGTCCCCGTTCGGCGTGCACCCGGCGGCGACCACCTTCCACCCGGCACCGGTGCGGGTGAGGAACAGCGTGTCGCCGGACAGCCGTACCTGCGCCTCGTCACCCCATACCGAGGTCTCCAGCACCTGCCCGCCCGGCGGTGACGCCCTGACCGCCGCGACGCAGGGTCCCTCGCGTTCCAGCGCGGCCACGGTGGCGGGGGCGAGCAGGGAGCAGCGGGCGGTGGGATCGCCATCGGCGAAGGCGGTGGCCACGCGTTCGACGTCGGGGCGCTCCGTCGCGGCGCACCCCGCGAGCATCGCGACCGTGGCACCCAGGATGAACGCCCGAGTCACGTTCATGATCGGTTCTACCCGCCCGGGTCGGTGGTGAAACCGCGCTGCTCACCGGATCGGATGCCGTGTGGGACTCCTGAGGGTGAACCGGGCCGTGGCGGGCTGCCACCCGCCCGGCGGTCCGTGTTCCCATCCAGATCGTCGTGATGATCGTGAGGGTGGGGGTGACCTGCGGTGATGACTGCGGTTCTCGCCGCGGTGCTGGCGTTCGGCACCGGCATCGGCGAGCCGCCGCCGGGGCACGGCGCCGAGCGGGCCCTCGCCGAACTGGGGGCGCGTACCCAGCTGGCGCCCGGCGTCACGCACCGCGCGCTCAGCACCACTGCGGCGGCCGGCCAGGTGCTCGGCGACCTCGTCGAGGCCGACCTCTCCGATCCGACGGTGCACGCCGACCTCCTCATGCCGGGGGCCATCGCGGCCAGCCGCCCCCTGGCGGAGATGGCCGACCGCTCCGGCGCCACCGCCGCGATCAACGGCGACTTCTTCGACATCGGCCGTACCGACGCGCCAGCGGGTCCCGCCGTGGCCGACGGCCGCCCGCTGAAGGCCGCGGTGCCGCCCGGGCGCCGGATGGGGCCCGTCGTGCCCGGCGCCGAGATTGACTCCGTGTTCACGGTCGGGACGGACCGCGTGGCCCGCGTCGACCGCCTGCGGCTCGAGGCGACCGCGAGCGGCCCGTCCGGGACGCACGAGGTCGTCGCGCTCAACCAGTACGCCGTGCCGGTGGACGGGATCGCCATCTTCACCCCGGCCTGGGGAGTCGGCGACCGGGCCCGCACGCTGTGCGGCACCGATGCCGACCGCGACGCGCCGTGCGCCGTCGAGCAGGCCGAGGTGCTCGTGAGCGACGGCGTCGTGGTGGAGGTCGGGCGGCCGCGTGGCGGCCGGATCCCCGACGGCGACCTGGCGCTGACCGGGCGGGAGAAGGGGGCGGCCGCGGTGCGGTCGCTGCGGGTCGGGGACCGCGTCGACATCGAGTACGAGCTGGTCCCGGAGAGCGGGCACTGGCCCGAGCTCGCGGTCGGCGGCAGCCCGATCATGTTCGACGGCGCGCCGGTGCGCGGCCTCGACGACCGCGAGCGCGCACCTCGCAGCGCGGTCGGCATCAGCGGGGAGGGCCGCCACATGTGGCTGCTGACCCTCGACGGGCGCCAGTCCGACAGCGTCGGCGCCACCCTGCACGAGCTCGCGCAGCTGCTGCGCGAGCTCGGCGTGCAGGACGCGGTCAACCTCGACGGCGGCGGCTCGTCGACGCTCGTGTTCCGGGACCCCGGCGCCACCGCGGTGTCGATCGTCAACGACCCGTCGGGCCCGTCGCCGCGCTTCGTGCCCAACGGGATCGGGATCTACACCGGATCGAGCGAGCTGGCCTCCAGGCCCGCCGGGTACTGGTCGTTGACGAGGGGTGGAGGTGAACGAGGGTGTCCATGGGAGTGTCGAGCCGAGCGGGAGCTGATCGGCGCGGGCCCGGGCGGATCGAAGCGGGTCGGGCCGTCGCCATGACGTGGCAGCGCGCCCGGTCGCGTTCGGACGACCGCGCGGCGCGCCTGCTGCGGGCGGCCGAGCAGGACGCCGAGGCCGCTGCCGCCCGCTACCGGGCCCTGAAGGAAGAGGCCGCCGCTCCGACGCCCGGTGACGGCACCCGGCGCCCGATGCCCAGCTGGCAGCAGATGCTGCTGCTCGTCATCGGCGGTGGCATCCTGACCGGCCTCCTCGTCATCTGGCTGCTCGCCACGGCCTACATCGGCCCCGCGGCGCTGCTCGCCCTGCCCGCCGGGGCGGGGGTCGCGGCCGGTTTCATCGCGCTGCGGCGGCGCAGGCCGCGGCCGGCGGCACCGCGGCGCCGCCCGCTCGTGGCGGACCTGGTGCGCGCGGCACAGGAGATGCACGAGGCCGAGGCGGTGCTGCAGCGGTTGCGCCAGGAGAGCTCCTGACCGGTGGTACTGGACGAGCACCGGACACGATGAGTTAGATTCTCCCCGCACGAATACCCCGTTCGGGCTCTGGCCGTCCCCCGGTCAGGCGTCTTTGCTCCCCGGGAGTGCGCAGGGTGGACACGCACGGTAACGATTCGGCGACGTCGAGCGCTTCGCGGAACCCGCGTGGGCGCCGCAGCGGCGTCAGCGTCGAGGCACTGCTCAGCCGCGAGTCGAGCAACACCGCAGGACGGCACTCAGGAGCCCACCGGCGCGGGCCCGCACGCGGCATCGCTCCGGCGCCGCTGCTCGCCGCCACCGCCGTGGCCGGCGCCGCCGCGGCCAGCGTCTCCTCCGTGGTCGTGCTGTCCACCGGCAACGCGCCGGTCGACCTCGTGCACGGCGACGTGCAGGCCGCAGGCAACGTCACCGACGACCGCTACCCGCGCCTGTTCGCGGCGGGGACCACCGACACCGGGGCGAGCGTCGAGCACGACATCACCGACGGCAGCCGCATCGCCGCACTCGCGCAGCTCGCCGCCAGCGCCCCCACCGTCCTCGCCACGGCGGCGTTCCCGCAGCTGCTCCCGGGCGTCCCGCAGCAGCCGCTCGCCGCGGCGCCCGTGGCCCCCGCCGGGGGGCCGCTCGCGCCGCTCGTGAGCGACCCGACGATCCTGCCGACGACCCCGCCCACCAGCGACGACCACTCGTCGTCCGCGTCCGGGCGGTCCGACGACTCCGGTCGCGATCACTCCGGCCGGGACCACTCCGGCGGGGATCACTCCGACAACGACTCACGTCCGTCCGACCCGCCGAGCTCCCGGCCGGACCCCACCCCGTCCCCCGATCCCGATCCCACCCCGTCGCCCGACCCGGATCCCACGCCGTCCCCGGATCCCGACCCCACGCCGTCGCCGGATCCCGATCCGACCCCGTCGCCCGACCCGGACCCGACTCCGTCGCCGGACCCGGACCCCACGCCGTCGCCGGACCCCGGTGACCCGCCCGGGAACGACGACCCGAACCCGCCGGACGACGGCGGCTCGGGAGGCGGCTCCGACGACGGCGGTTCGGGTGGCGGCGGCTCGGACGACGGCGGAGGCGACTCCGGTGGCGGCAGCTCCGACGGAGGCGGCTCGGACTCGGGCGGCTCGGACTCGGGCTCCGGCTCGGGTGGCTCCGACTCGGGTGGCTCCGATTCAGGTGACTCCGGCTCGGGTGGCTCGGATTCAGGTGGCTCCGGCTCGGGTGGCTCGGACTCGGGTGGCAGCGGCGGCTCCGGCGGAGGCGGCGAGGGCTGATCCCCGCGGGGGTCAGTGCAGCCAGCGTTCGCTGCTCGGGACCAGCGCCTCCAGCTCCGGCCACAGGTCGTCGGGGATCGGGGTGCCGGCGTGGGCGACGCACTCGTCCACCCGCTCCGGGCGGGAGAAGCCGACCACGGTCGACGCGATGCGCGGATCGTGCAGCGAGAACTGCAGCGCCGCCGCCGCGAGCGGGACGCCGTGCCGGGCGCAGGCGGCCTCCATGCCGCGTACCGCCTCGAGCACCTCGGGGTGGGCGGTGCGGTAGGCGTAGCGGTCCGACGCGGCGCTGCCCTTCGCGAGGATCCCGCCGCCGAAGCAGGCCGCGTTCACCACGGCCACGCCCTGCTCCACGGCGGCGTCGAGGAGCCTGCCGGCGGAGCGGTCGAGCAGCGTCCAGCGGTTGTGCGTGATCAGCACCTCGAACGCGCCGGTGCGGACGTAGCGTTCCATCAGTGCGGCGGGGCCGCCTGCGACGCCGACGTGCTCGGCGAGCCCCTCGTCGCGGAGGCGCAGCAGCTCCTCCACCGGCCCGCCGGGCGCGGTGGCGTCGTCGAACGAGATCCGCTCGGGGTCGTGCAGGTAGAGCAGCGGCACGCTCGACATGCCGAGCCGGGACAGGCTCTCCTCGAGCGAGCGGCGGACCCGGGGACCGGAGAAGTCGTCGCCGTCCGGGTCGACCTTGGTGGCCAGGACGAATCCGTCCGGCACCCCGCCTGCCCGGGCGAGGGCAGCCCCGACCCGGTGCTCGCTCTCCCCGGCGCTGTACCCGTTGGACGTGTCGAGGAAGGTGATCGGGCCGGCGAGCACGCGCGTGACCGTGTCGATCCCGCGCTCCTCCGGCACCTCGTAGCCGAACGCCCCCGGCATGCTCCCCAGCACGCCGGTGCCCGCGCACACGGCGGAGACGGAGAGCCCGGTGCCGCCGAGCGGCCGCTGCCAATCGATCATCCGGCGACGGTACCGGCGGCCCGGAGGTTCAGGGATGTGGCTTTCCTGAACTTCGGGGGAAGTCAGCCGGCCGGGCGGATCCGCGGGGCGGTGGCCGTCGCCGCCGCGGACGCCAGCGCCTCCAGGCCGGCCGCGATGTGCGGTTGCGCTCGGCTGCCGCGGCGGGTGCAGGTCAGCAGGCGCCGACGCGGGGCGGCCGGGGCGGCGAGGGGTAGCGCCACCACCGGCAGCTCGGCCGGCACCCGCACGAGCCGCGGCTTGAGGCAGACCCCCAGCCCGCCGGCGACCATCGCGGCGACGGCGGACCAGTCCATGGCCTCGTGCGCCACCTTCGGGGTGAAGCCGGCCGCGGCGCAGGCGGCCGCGCTGATCTCCTGGTGGTCGCAGGTGCCGGGCGCCGGCAGGATCCACGGCTCGTGGGCGACCTCCTCGAGGGCGACCGGTCCGGTGCCCGCGAGCCGGTGGTGGCGCGGCACGAGGAGGTCCAGGGGCTCGTCGAGCAGGGTCTCCTGCTCGAAGCGCGGGTCGTCGAGCGGTGGGCCGCCCTGGTTGGGCAGCGTCACCGCGATGTCGATGTCGCCGGTCAGCAGGCGGCCGAACGCCGAGACCGTCTCCACCTCCATGATCCGGACGGCGAGGTCCGGCTGGTGCACGCGCAGGTGCTCCACGGCGGGGACGACCAGCGTCCGCAGGCTGCTGGTGAACCCCGCAACGCGCAGGACGCCGGGAACGCGCCCGGCGCCGGCCTGCAGGTCGCCGCGGGCGGCCTCCCACCGGGCGGCGATCTCGTCGGCGTGGCGGAGCAGCCGGAGGGCGGCCGGGGTGAGCCGGACGCGGCGCCCGTCGGGTTCGAGCAGGGGCACGTCGAGCTCGTGGGCGAGCTGGCGCAGCTGCTGCGAGACGGCCGACGGCGTGAGGTGCAGCGATCCCGCCGCCGCCGTCACCGTGCCCAGCTGGTGCACGACGCGCAGGACGTGCAGGCGGCGCAGGTCGAACATGTAGCTGGATTGTACGGTCACCTGAAGGAACGTGAAATGGACGTGACGGATCGCCCGCGCGACCCTGGACGCATGGATCGCCGTACCGACGACTTCTGCCCGTGCTGCGGATGGCCCACCGCCGAGCCCTACGAGGTGGTCTCGCGCCACGTGACGTCCGAGGGCACGATCACCTGGAGCCGGTGCGCGTGCGGCCGCCTCCAGGTGCACCGGGGCGCGACGCTCGTGCTTCGCGCGGGTGTCCGGCCCTGATCGGCGTCACGTGTCCTGGTCCACCGGCTGGTCGTGGTCGTGGATGTGGGCCTCGCCCGCGTGCTCGCTGTCGAAGTCCACGTGCGGCACGTGGGAGTGCGTCAGCTCCGCGTGGTCGTGCGGATGGCTGTGCCTGGACGCGAGGTGCTCGAACGTGCCGGCCGTCTCGCTCCAGTTGTGCGTGACGTGCCAGTGCTCGTGGTCGTGCACCAGCGACTCGTGCGTGTGCTGCTCGAACTCGGTACCCGCCATCTCGCCTCCTCGGTCGGCGTGGTCACGGGGTGCCCGCTGCTCCGGCCCGGCAACCTCGGCGGTCAGCTCGTGCCGCTCGCGCCAGGTGTCGACGCAGGTGGGATCAGTGCACTCGAGCGTCCCGTCGGCGTGCAGGACGAGGGTGCCGTGGCAATGGTCGACAAGGCGGACGCAGTCGGGGCAGGTCACGACGCCTTCCGGCGCTTCTGCGGCGACGCTCCCGACGCGGCGGCGATGGCCTTCTCCAGCTTCGGCCTGCTCATCGAGGAGCGCCCCTTGATGTCGAGCTCGCGGGCCATCGCCGCGAGTTCGCTCTTGCTCAGCTCGGACAGGTCGGGTGCGCCGTCGGTGGCGGCCTTGCCCTTCTTCCCCTTCTGCGGCTTCCCGCCGCCGCGGGCGTCGGCGACGCTGCGCTCGAGCGCAGCGATCAGGTCGGACATCGCCGTCGGCTCAGGAGGCTCCGCCTCGGTGACGATCTCGCGGCCCTTCCGCTTGTCCTCGATCAGCTTCTCGACGCGCTCGGTGTAGGTGTCGCGGTACTCATCCGGCTTCCACGCCCCGCTCATCGCCTCGATGAGCCCGGTCGCCATGTCGAGCTCCTTACCCTTGGGCTTGGCGCCGCCGGGGAGATCGAGGGCGGAGCGGTCCCGGATCTCGTCGGCGAAGAACAGCGTCTCCAGCGCGAGGACGTCACCGTCGGCCCGCAGCGCGGTGAGGTACTCCTTGCCGCGCATCACGAACGTCGCGATGCCCGCCCGGTTCGTGCGGGTCATCGCCTCGCGGAGCAGGGCGTACGGGCGCGCGTACCGCTCGTCGGTCGGGGCGAGCCAGTACGTCTTCTGGAAGAAGATGGGGTCGATCTCGTCGAGGTCCACGAACGTCTGGATGTCGATCGTGCGCGACCGGCCGGGTGCGATGTCGGCCAGCTCGTCGGGCTCCACGAGCACGTACTCGCCGTCGCCGACCTCCCGGCCCTTGACGATGTCGGAGTACTCCACCTCCTTGCCCGTCCGCTCGTTGACCCGCTGGTAGCGGATGCGGTCGGACGTGTCGCGCTCGAACTGGTGGAAGTGGATCGTGTGGTCCTCGGTGGCGCTGAACAGCCCGACCGGGATGGACACCAACCCGAAGGAGATCGCACCCGTCCAGATAGCCCGTGCCATGGATGGGTGGTACCCGCACATCAGGGAGCCACGCGCACGACCCCCGCCGCGCCGTCGACCGTCACCTCGTCGCCCGTCTCGATGCGGGTCGTCGCGTCCGCCACGCCGACCACCGCCGGGATGCCGTACTCCCGCGCCACCACGGCGCCGTGGGAGTTGGGGCCGCCCATCTCCATCACGAGCCCGCCTGCCGTGAGGAAGAGCGGGGTCCAGCCGGGGTCCGTGGACGGCGCGACGAGGATCTCGCCCGGCTCCAGGTGGGCGCCCACCGGGTCGAGCACCACGCGAGCCGGTGCGGTGACGGTGCCGGCGGAGGCGGCCGTGCCGGTGAGTGCGCCCTCCTCGGCCGTCCCCGGGCGGGCGACGGCCTCCGGCTCGGTTCCGTCCGACAGCAGCACCCGCGGTATGCGCCTGCGGCGCAGCTCGCGGTCGTACTCGGCGCGGCGGGCCGCGACGGTGTCCCGCAGGTCGGCGCCGGCCAGCGCGGCGCGGGCCTCGGTGAGGTCGACGAAGAACACGTCCTCGGGGCGGTCGAGCAGGCCGCGAGTGGCGAGCTCGGCACCGACCGCCGTCAGCAGCGCCCTGGCGTGCGCGAAGATCCGGATGAGGTAGTCCTTGTGCTCCTCCCGCAGGCCGGCGAGCCCGCGCATCCTCCCCAGGGCGAAACGCACCGCGACGGCGCGCAGGCGGGAGCGGGCCCGCACCCTGGCGACCACGGCGGCCGCGGCGGCGTCGGCCGCCTCCGCTCCGCGGGCGAACACGACGTCGGGGGCGAGCGAGCGGTCGTCGAGGCGCAGGTAGTTGGCCAGCACGCCGAGGACGTGGGTGGGGTCCTCCGACCAGCGCGGCATACCGATGTCGATCTCGGCGACCGCGCGGTGGCCGTAGCGGAGGAGGAACGCGGCAAGGCCGCTCTCCAGCGCGGGCGGCAGCACACCGTCGCGGTAGCGCCGGGCCAGCTCATCGGGCGGCACGTCGCGCAGCACGGCCGCGGACACCGGGTCGCCGCGCAGCTTGCGGGCGAGCGTCCACAGCCGCAGGTCCATCTCGGTGGTGCTGTTGTGCGGCAGCGACCGCAGCACGTCGTGCACCGCGGCGGCGTCCAGGTCGGGGCCCGCGATCTTCTGGGCCGCCCCGAGCATGACGAAACCTGCGCCGGCCGCCGGCACCGTCAACGGCAGCACGGGGAAGGCCTGACGGAGCACGTGCACCGTCCGCTCGAGCCGCTGCTCGGCGGTGAGTTCCGCGGGTGCGGACGTGAGCGCGCGCACCCGGTCGCCGATCCGCTCGACGCGCCGCCGCGCGGCATCGGGCCGCACCAGCGCCAGCGCCATCAGCACCGGCACCCGGAAGTGGACCAGCGTGCGCACGAGCCTGCGGACGAACGGCGCCCATGACGTGGTCGTCGGCGACAACCGCGGGTCGTCGAGCAGCGCACGCAGCACGACGGCCGACCGCGACTCCATCATGTCGAGGGCCCGCGGCAGGATCGCCCGGCCGGGGGCGCTGCGCAGCGCGGGCGTGATGTCGATGAACGCGCGCCCGCCCGCGGTCCGCAGGGCGGACGGTCCGGCGACGGGGTCGGGGACCGGCGCGCCGAACGCGAGCGCGGACGCGGTGGAGGCGAGCACCCTGATCCCGGACAGGCCCATCGGGGTGACGGGCCGGGTGAGACCCTGCGCGAGGGTCGCGCACAACAGGACGCGCAGCCCGTCGCCGGACGGGGCCGGCAGCGGGTGGAGGGTCGTGATCGGCCGCGACTGCGTGAGCCACAGCTCGCCGTCGCCGTCGACGGCCCACTCGATGTCCTGCGGCGTGCCGAAGTGCGCCTCGACGCGTCGCCCGGTGGCGGCGAGCGCGGTGGCCTGCGCGTCGGTGAGGCACGACCCGGCCCCGCCGGTGACCTGCACGTGCTCGACGCCGCCGCCGGGGAGCGGGCGCACCTGCAGCGCCTTGTCGCCTGCCGTGACGTGCACGCCGTCGGCGTCGACGACGATGTGGTCGGGGTTCACCGCGCCGGACACCACGGCCTCGCCGAGTCCGGGGCTCGCGTCGATCACGGCGCGGCCGCGCGTGCCGATCACCGGGTCGGCGGTGAAGAGCACGCCTGCCACCTGCGCATCGACCATCCGCTGCACGACCACCGCGATGTGCACGGCCTGGTGGTCGATGCCCTGCGTCTCGCGGTAGCTCACCGCGCGGTCGGTCCACAGCGACGCCCAGCACCGGCGCACGGCGTCCAGCACGGCGTCGGCTCCGACCACGTTGAGGAAGGTGTCCTGCTGCCCGGCGAAGCTCGCCCAGGGCAGGTCCTCCGCGGTGGCGGAGGAGCGCACGGCGACCGGGACGTCGGTGCCGAGTGCGCTGTACGCGGCCTGCACGGCCTCGGTGATCGCCGCGGGCGGCTCCGCCGTCGCGAGCGCCTCCCGCGCACGCTCCGGATCGGAGAGGTCGAGGGCCGCCGCGACGCGCGTGTACGCGGCGGTGGTGACGGCGAATCCGGGCGGCACCGGGAACCCGGCGGCGATCAGCTCCCCGAGGTTCGCGGCCTTGCCGCCCACCCGCGGAAGCGCCTGCGCGTCGAGGGCTTTGAGCTCGACGACGAAGTCCTCGTTGGCCATGCGGGCACGGTAGACCGGTTCGGGGAATAACTCAACAGTCGATGAATATCCACTGGACAATACGAGAGAGCGCTCGTATTCTTCGACAAATACGGGAGATCGCTCGTGTTCTGTGGGAGGTCGTTCGATGCTCGGTCGTCTCGTCACCGCGGCACCGCGGCGGGTGCTCGTCGTGTCGGGGCTCGCCCTCGCCCTGCTCGCGGTGCTCGCCGCGGGGGCCGTCGAGGCGTTGTCGCTGAACCGCTACGAGGCGCCCGGCTCGGAGTCGCTGGCCGCCCGCGCCGCGCTGGCCGAACGCTTCGGCACCGGCAGCCCGAACGTCGCCGTGCTGGCGACGGCGCAGCAGGGCGACGTGGACGATCCCCGGGTGGCCGTCGCAGGCCTCGCGCTCACCCAGCGGGTTGCGGCCCAGCCCGGCGTCGGGGACGTGTGGTCGTACTGGAGCCCGGGCGCTCCGGCGACCCTCGCTGCCGAGGACCGCAGGCACGCGCTGGTGCTCGCCTGGGTGCCCGGCGACGCCGACCACGTGCGTGCCGCCGTGCTCCCGGCCCTGTCCGCGGCGATCGCCCCGCTCGACGGGGGCGTGGTGGACCTGCAGCTCGGCGGTGCCGACGAGGTCTTCCGCGTGGTGGCCCAGCAGGCCCGCGCCGACTTCGTCCGCGCCGAGCTCGTGGTGCTGCCGCTGGTCGGGCTGCTGCTGTGGCTGGTCTACCGGCGGCTCGCACCCGCGCTCCTCACGCTGGCCACCGGGGTGTTCGCGGTGGTCGCCTCGCTCGGGATCCTGCGCGTGGTCACGCTGTTCACCGAGGTGTCGACGTTCGCGGCGAACATCGCGCTCGTGCTGGGCATCGGCCTCGGCGTCGACTACGGGCTCTTCGTGATCCACCGCTTCCGCGAGGAGCTGGCCGCGGGCCGCGCGGTCGACGCCGCGGTGCGCGCCGCCGTCGCGCACGCCGGGCGCACGGTCGCGTTCAGCGGCGCGACGGTCGCGGCCGCGCTCGCCGTGCTGCTGGTGTTCCCGTTCCCCTTCCTGTCCTCGTTCGCGTACGCGGGCATCGCCGTCGTCCTGACCGCGGTGTTCGCCGCGGTCGTCGTGCTCCCCGCGGCGCTGCGTCTCACCGGCCACCGCGTCCGCCGGCGGGCCGCGCCGCCGGAGACCGGGGGTTTCTGGTTCCGCACCGCGGAGCGCGTGATGCGCCGCCCGCTGGCCGCAGGCGGCGCCGGGCTCGCCGTCCTGCTCCTGCTCGGCGCTCCCGCGCTCGGCGTCGACTTCGGGTCGCCCGACGACCGGTTGCTGCCGGCGTCCCAGCCGGTGCGCGGGATGTACGACACGATCCGCGCCGACTTCGCCACCGAGGAGGCCGACGCAGTCCAGGTCGTCGCGCCGGATCTCGCGCCGTCCGGCGTCGCGGGGTACGCGGCGGCTCTGTCGCGGATCGACGGGGTGCTGCGCGTCGACTCCGCGGCAGGCGCGTTCACCGGTGGCGTGCGCGTCGGCGAGGTGATGCGGTCCCGGTTCGTCGGCTCCGGAGGCGGCACCTGGCTCTCCGTGCTGCCCACCGGCGAGCGGCTCGCGTCCGACCCCACCGGCCTGGTGGCCGATGTCCGGGCCCTGCCGGCACCGTCGCCCGTGCTGGTCGGCGGCTACCCGGCCGAGGTCGCGGACTACCGGACGGGCGTGGTGGAGCGGCTCCCGCTCGTCGCCGCCCTCATCGTGCTGGTCACGTTCGTGGTGCTGTTCCTGATGACGGGATCGGTGGTGGCGCCGGTCAAGGCGTCGGTGCTCAACCTGTTGTCACTCAGCGTGATGTTCGGTGTGCTGGTGTGGGGCTTCCAGGAGGGTGGTCTCGCCTGGCTGCTCGGGTTCACCCCGACCGGGGTGATCGAGCCCAGCATCCCGATCCTCATGTTCTGCGTCGGCTACGGCCTGTCGATGGACTACGAGGTCTTCCTGCTCGCACGGATCAAGGCCGACTTCGACCGCACCGGGGATGTCGTCGGCTCGGTGCCGCGCGGCATCGCCCGGTCCGCGCCGCTGGTCACCGCGGCCGCGGTGATCCTCGCCGCGTCCTTCGCGGTGTACGCCACCAGCGAGGTCACGTTCCTGCAGCAGCTCGGGATCGGCATGGCGCTGGCGGTGCTCGTGGACGCCACCGTGATACGCGGCGTGCTCGTCCCGGCCGCGATGGCGCTCGCCGGAAGCTCCAACTGGTGGGCCCCTGCGCCGCTGCGCCGCCTGCACGAGCGGATCGGCCTGCGTGAGGAGGCAGGCCGGTTGCAGGCAGCAGGAATTCGCGGTGCGTGATCGGGATTTCCACGTGTGGCCGCTGGTAACAGGGCGCCGATGGGTGTCAGATTGTGGGATGCCCGCACATGCTCCCCTCGTCATCGGCACCGACCCGCTCACCCCACGGGAGGTCGTCGCCGTCGCGAGGGACGGCGCGCCCGTCACGCTGTCGGGCGAGGCGCTCGCGGCGATCGTGGCGAGCCGCAAGGTCGTCGAGTCGCTCGCCGACGACGCGGAGCCGCACTACGGGGTCTCCACCGGATTCGGCGCGCTCGCCGTCCGTCACATCCCGGTCGAGCGGCGGGTCCAGCTGCAGCGCAGCCTCGTGCGCTCGCACGCGGCCGGCAACGGGCCAGAGGTCGAGCGGGAGGTGATCCGGGCCCTGATGGTGCTGCGTCTCGCGACGCTCGCCACCGGCCGCACCGGCGTGCGTACGCAGACCGCCGTGGCGTACGCCGAGATGCTGTCGGCAGGCATCACGCCCGTCGTGCGCGAGTACGGCTCGCTCGGGTGCTCGGGCGACCTCGCCCCGCTGGCCCACTGCGCACTCGCGCTGATGGGGGAGGGTGAGGTCCGCGACGCCGACGGGGTGCTGCGCCCGGCGTCCGAGGCGCTCGCCGCCGCCGGGATCGCGCCGGTCGAGCTCGCCGAGAAGGAAGGGCTCGCGCTGATCAACGGCACGAGCGGGATGCTCGGCATGCTGCTCCTGGCATCGGTGGACCTGCATCGGCTGTTCGCCACCGCCGACCTCGCCGCCGCGATGAGCGTCGAGGCGCTGCTGGGCACCGATGCCGTGTTCGCCGCCGACCTGCAGGCGCTGCGCCCGCACCCGGGTCAGGCCGACAGCGCGGCCAACCTGCGCGCACTGCTGGCGGGGTCGGCGATCATGGCCGACCACAACACCCACGCCACCACCCGCGTGCAGGACGCGTACTCGCTGCGCTGCGCCCCGCAGGTGCACGGCGCCGCCCGGGACACGCTCACCCACGCCGACACCGTCGCCGGGTGGGAGCTCGCCGCCGCCGTCGACAACCCGGTCGTCACCGCCGACGGGCGGGTGGAGAGCAACGGCAACTTCCACGGTGCCCCGCTCGGCTACGTGCTGGACTTCCTCGCGATCGCCCTCGCGGATGTCGCCTCGATCAGCGAGCGACGCACCGACCGGTTCCTCGACGTGGCCCGCAACCACGGGCTGCCGCCGTTCCTCGCCGACGACCCGGGCGTCGACTCCGGCCACATGATCGCCCAGTACACCCAGGCGGGGATCGTGTCGGAGCTGAAGCGGCTCGCCGCGCCCGCGTCGGTCGACTCGATCCCGTCCAGCGCGATGCAGGAGGACCACGTCGCCATGGGGTGGGCGGCGGCCCGCAAGCTGCGCCGCGCCGTCGACGGGCTCACGAGGGTGGTCGCGATCGAGCTGCTCACCGCCGCCCGCGCCCTCGACCTGCGCGCCCCGCTCGCTCCGGCCCCTGCCACCGGTGCCGCCCGCGACCGCCTGCGCGCGACCGTCGCCGGCCCGGGTCCCGACCGCTGGCTGGCCCCGGAGATCGAGGAGGCGGTCCGGCTCGTGGCCTCGGGCGAGCTGCTGGCCGCCGCGGAGTCGGTGACGGGCCCGCTGCGCTGACTCACGACCCGCTGACTCACGACCCGCTGACTCACGACCCGCTGACTCACGACCCGCTGACTCACGACCCGCTGACGCACGACCGGCGGAGCCGGGTGGTCACCAGCGCGGCCGTGAGCGCGAGCAGGGCGGCCATGATCGTTGCCGCCGTCGTGAAGCCGGCGGTGAACGCGCGTTGCGCATCGGCGATCAGGGTCTCGGCGAGCGCATCCGGGAGCGCGTCGGCGGCGGCGATCGCGCTGCCGACGGTCTCGGTCGCGACCGGCGGTAGCTCCCCGGGCACGAACCGGCTGCGGTAGACGGCCGCAGCGATGCTGCCGAGCACGGCGATGCCGAGCGCGCCGCCGAGCTCGCTGCCCGCCTCGCTGAGCCCGGCGGCCGCGCCCGCCCGGTCAGCAGGCGCTGCGCCGACGATCAGGTCGATGGCCAGTGGCACGAGCATCCCGGTGCCGAGCGTCACCACCGAGTAGGCGGCCATCACCGCGGCCGGTGCGGTGTCGACCTCGACCTGCGCCACCAGGAGGAAGCCGATCGCGGCGACGAGGAGCGCGGAGCCGGCGATCACCGCGGCCCGCACGCGTCGGACCAGCGTCGTCGACAGCGCGATGCCGATCCCTGTGGTGGCGACGGTGGGCAGCTGCCACAGTGCCGCGGTGAACGGCCGGATCTCGAGCACCACCTGCAGGTACTGCACGGCGAGATAACCGAGGCCCGCGCTGGCGACGATCATCATGACGTAGCCGCCGAACGCCGCGCTGAACCCGCCGTCGCGGAACAGCCGGACGTCGATCAGCGGGTCGGGCAACCGCAGCTGCCGCCGGACGAACACCGCGCCGAGCGCGAACCCGGCGAGGAGGGCGAGCCACCCGCCGGGTCCCGCGTGCACGAGCTCCTTCACCCCGTGCACGACCGCCAGCACCGCTCCGATCGACAGCAGCGCGCTGAGCAGGTCGAACCGCTTGCTGATCCGGTCGCGGGACTCGGGGAGGAGCACCGGTCCGAGCACCAGCAGCAGCGCCATGACCGGCACGTTGATCAGGAAGACCGAGCCCCACCAGAAGTGCTCGAGCAGCAGCCCTCCGACGATCGGGCCGACCGCGATGCCGCCGGTGAAGGCCGCGGTCCAGACCCCGATCGCGGTCCGGCGCTGGCCCGGGTCGGCGAACATGCCGCGCAACAGGGCGAGCGTGGACGGGGCGAGCGTGGCCCCGGCGACCCCGAGCAGGCCCCGCGCCAGCACGAGCAGCTCGGCGGTGGGGGCGTAGGCGGCGAGGACGGAGGCGGTGCCGAACGCCGCCGCCCCGGCGAGCAGCAGCCTGCGCCGCCCGATGCGGTCACCGAGCGCGCCCATCGTCAGCAGCATCCCGGCCATCAGGAAGCCGTAGACGTCCATGATCCACAGCAGCTGCGGCCCGGTCGGGGCGAGGTCGGCGGCGAGCCACGGGGCCGCCATGAACAGCACGGAGAGATCCATGGAGGCCAGCAGTGCCGGGAGCGTGAGCACGGCGAGGCCGATCCACTCCCGACGTCCGGCTCGGGGATCGGTACGAGTCACGACGCGGATGGTACGAACGTCTAGGACGTACGTCTAGTACGACCGTCTAGGACGAGCGTCAAGTGGATCGACTACCCTCCCCGGCATGGGGAATCGGGAGGCGCTCCTCGCCGGCGCGAAGCGCTGCATCGTCGAGAAGGGCTACGCCCACACCACGGCGCGCGACATCGTGGCCGCGTCCGGCACCAACCTGGCGTCCATCGGCTACCACTTCGGCTCGAAGGACGCGCTGCTCGACGCGGCGATCCTCGACTCGTTCGACGACTGGGACGACGACATCGAGGCGGCGCTCGCCGGCCAGTCCGGTGGGGCGCCCGCAGATCGGCTGGCCGCGTTCCTGGACGTCCTGATCGACAAGGTGCGCACCGACCGCGCGATGGTGGCGGCGAGCGTGCAGTGGGTGGCGCAGATCGAGTTCTCCGCCACGGTGCGCGGGCAGCTCGCCGAGGCGTTCGCCGGTGCCCGGCGGAGCTTCGCGACGATGCTCCTCGGGACCGACGACGTCGACGACGAGACGGCGCTCGCCGTCGGCTCGCTCGGCCTCGCGCTCGTCAACGGCCTGGTGCTGCAGTGGCTCGTCGACACCGACCGTGCGCCGTCCGGGCGGGAGGTGGCCGCCGCGCTGCGCGCGGTCGCGCTCCCGGCGCAGGCATCAGTGCGTGGCCGGCGGGCGCCCGGCTGAACGTCGGCTCAGTGAGCGCCGGCCGGTTCGGGTAGTGGGAAGAGCTCGAGGAGTCGGGCCACGACCTCGGTGGAGCCGATGATCGTCGCCTCGCCGGCGTGCAGCGCGTCGTCGAGCCTGCGGCCGCCGTGGAGCAATGCGGCCAGAGTTTCCCGGTCGGTGCCCAGCGTTGCCGCGGGGTGGTTCGCCTCACCGCCGGCGAGCCGGAACTCACCGTCGTTGATCTCGACGTGGAACGGGCGCCCCTCGACGTGAAGCGTGATCGTCGCGCTGAACCCCGACGCGGCTCGAGGGTCGAACAGCGATCGCAGTGACAGGAGCAGGGAGTCGATGCTGGTGTGGGCGTCGTTCGGCAATGACGGCGACCTGCTGCCCCAGCGCCCGAGTTGGGTGACGACCGGTTCGAGCTCCGCGCCCCAGTCGGTCAGCTCGTAGACCTGAGAGCCGGCGGGTGGGGGCAGCTTGCGTTGGCGCACGACACCGGCGTCCGTGAGCTCACGGAGCCGGTTCGCCAGCACGTCCGGGCTCGCACCGGGGATCCCGGCGCGCAGGTCGGTGAACCGTTTCGGGCCGAGCAGTAGCTCGCGCACGACGAGCAGCGCCCAGCGCTCGCCGATCAAGTCAAGGGCGTGCGAGACCGCGCAACCCTCGTCGTACTTCCGCCTCCCGACCATGACAGCGAGCCTACCAGCTGAGATACGACAGGCCGCCTCTCTGGTTGGACAAACAAACTAGAATGTCGTACTGTTCGACTTGTTTGGTCGGTCGACGGCCGAGCGGCCACGAACAAGAGAGGGTCATCCCATGCCGCAGTTCATCATCGAAGCCCCCCTCGGCATTCACCACGACGCGAAACAGGAAATGGTGCGGGAGATCACCGAGGCGATCGACGAGGCATTCCACATCCCGGACGTCCGCATCTGGTTGCGCGAATACCCCGCCGACAACGTCGCCCAGGACGGGCGCCTCGGCGCCGAGCCGGTACGGCCACTGGGCTTCCTGGAAGCACCCGAGCTGCACGACGTCGACGCTCGACGGCGGATGTCCAGCAAGATCGGCGCGGCGATCGCCAAGGCGTACGACGGTCTGGCCAACACCGACGAGACCCTCATCCTCATGAACCACTACCCCCTCGAGTACGCCGGGTTCGCCGGGCGCCTCCAATCCGACGACCCGGAGATGGTCGACGCCATGAAGCAGCTCAACGGGGCGTAGCCATCGCCTCATGGGCAGGCGGCCGCCGGATGCTCCCTCGGCCGCCTCTCGGCGGCGAGGTGATCGTCGCGGCCGTCAGCGGGCGGCCAGTGACCGTGCGATCACGAGTCGCTGGATCTGGTTGGTGCCCTCGAAGATCTGCATGACCTTGGCCTCGCGCATGTACCGCTCCACCGGGAAGTCGCGCGTGTAGCCGTAGCCGCCGAGCACCTGCACCGCGTCGGTGGTGACCTTCATCGCCGCGTCGGTGGCCACGAGCTTCGCCACGCTCGCGGCGCGCCGGTACTCGCGTCCGGCGTCGCGGCGGCGGGCGGCGTCGAGGTAGGTGGCGCGTGCGGCGTCCACGGCGGCGGCCATGTCGGCGAGCAGGAAGCCGAGGCCCTGGTGGTCGACGATCTTGCGACCGAACGCGGTGCGCTCGTTCGCGTACGCGGTGGCGGTGTCGAGCGCGGCCTGGGCGAGGCCGGTGGCGACCGCGGCGATGCCGAGGCGTCCGGACTCGAGCGCGGCGAACGCGATCTGCAGTCCCTGGCCCTCCGTGCCGATCAGCCGGTCGGCGTCGAGCACGGCGCCGTCCCAGTGCGCGGTGGTGGTGGGGATCGCGTGCAGGCCCATCTTCTCCTCCGGCCGGCCGAAGGAGAGCCCGTCGGCCTGTCCGGGTGCGAGGAAGCACGAGACCCCGCCCGTGCCCGGTGCCGTGCGGGCGAACAGGGCGTAGCAGCCGGCGCGACCGCCGTGGGTGATCCAGGCCTTGGTGCCGGTGATGCGGTAGCCCTCGGCCACGCGCTCGGCCTTGCAGGCGAGCGCAGCCGCGTCCGAACCGGCCTGCGGCTCGGACAGGCTGTAGGCGCCCACCACCTCGCCCGCCAGCATGGCGGGCAGCCAGCGCTCCTGCTGCTCGGGCCTGCCGAACGTCGCCAGCGGGTAGCAGGACAGCCCGTGCACGCTCACCGCGACGGCAACGGCGGCCCACCGGGCGGCCAGCTCCTCGAGCACCTGGAGGTAGACCTCGTACGGCTGGGCCCCGCCGCCGTGCTCCTCGGGGTAGGGCAGTCCCAGCAGGCCGGCAGCGCCGAGTGTGGCGAAGAGCCCCTCGGGGTAGGTCTCGGCCCGCTCGTGCTCATCGACGCGCGGCGCGAGCTCCTTGTCGGCGATCTCGCGGGTGAGCGCGAGCAGGTCCTCGGCTTCCGTGGTCGGCAGCAGGCGCTCGACGGCCATGGCGGCGTCCCCTAACGGTACTCGGAGAGGAACTCCAGTACCGGCTAGGATAGCTGACATGTCGACTCCCGTGAGGCGTGGTTCCGCTCGCCGTGAGGAGCTGTTCGACGCGCTCGTGACCCTCTTGCTCGCCGAGGGCTTCGCGCACCTCACGCTGGACGACATCGCGGCCCGCCTGCACTGCTCCAAGCGCACGCTGTACGCGCTTGCGGGGAGCAAGGAACAGCTGGTCAGAGCCGCGGTGGTGCACTTCTTCCGCGGCGCGACCGAGCGGGTCGAGGCCGCCGTCGCCGCCCGGACCGCCCCCGCCGAGCGGGTGGGCGCCTACCTGCGCGCCGTCGCCACCGAGCTGGCGCCCGCCTCCGCGCGCTTCTTCGACGACGTCGCTGCGTTCGCCCCGGCCGCCGAGGTGTACGAGCGCAACACCCGCGCCGCGGCGGCCCGCGTGCAGCAGCTCGTGGCCGACGGCGTGACCGCGGGCGCGTTCCGCGACGTGCACACCGGCTTCGTCGCCGACGTCGTGACGGCGGTGATGGTTCGCATCCAGCAGCGCCAGGTCGCCGCGTCCACGGGCCTGGACGACGCGGAGGCCTACTCCCGGCTCGCCGAGCTGTTGCTGCACGGGTTGGCCACGCGCAGCTGAGTCCGCGGTACCGGCCTCAGGCGCTCATCCCACCGTCGACCGGCACGATGACGCCGGTGACGTAGGAGGCACTGTCGGACAGCAGCCACGCCGCTGCGCCGATCGGGTGAAGCTCCGTCGGAGTGCGCCCGCGCGGACCGATGGAGGGACGTGAGCAGCAGCGGGAAGGTCCGGCCGGACGTCGGGGCCGCGCTGCTCGACCTGTACGACGAGGCGCTGCCCGAGATCTACGGCTACCTGCTCGCGCGCTGCGGCAGCCGGGCGCTCGCGGAGGACCTCACCGCCGAGACGTTCCTCGCCGCCGTGACGGCGGCGCGCCGGCAGCCGCCACCAGTGCCCAGCACGGGTTGGCTGATCGGGATCGCCCGGCACAAGCTCGTGGACCACTGGCGGGCCACCGAGCGGGAGCAGCGCGGGCTGCGGGCGGTGGACGCCGAACCCGATCCGCCCGACGACCCGTGGGACGAGCGGATCGATGCGCTGCTCGCTCGTGAGGTCCTCGACCGGCAGACGGGCCTGCACCGCGCCGCGCTCACCCTGCGCTACCTCGACGGGCTCCCGGTGCCGGAGGTCGCCCGGGCGCTCGGCCGCACCGTCCACGCCACCGAGGCACTGCTCGTCAGGGCCCGCGCCGCGTTCCGTCGCAGCTACACCGCAATCGGGGAGGGAGGATCGCGATGACCGACCCGTTCGACGCCCTGCGCAGCCCGTCGGTGCCCGTCGCGCCCGACCCGGGGTTCGCCCGCGCACTTCGGGCCCGCATCGAGCGCGCGCTGCTCGCCACGGACGGTGAGCCCGCGCCGTCGGAGGGGGTGGCGCCGCACGCCGTCACCCCGTACCTGACCGTCGCCGATGCCGACGAGGCGATCGCGCTCTACGCCGACGCGTTCGGCGCCCGGCGCCGGGGCGAGCCGATCATGATGCCGGACGGGCGGATCGGGCACGCCGAGATCGTCATCGGCGACAGCGTCCTGATGCTGGCCGAGGAGTTCCCGGAGATGGACCTCCTCGCCCCGGTCCACCGCGGCGGCGCGAGCCAGTCGCTGCACGTAGAGGTCCCCGATCCCGACGCTGCGGTCGAGCGGGCCGTCGCCCGTGGCGGCGTGCTGGAACGACCGGTCGCCGACGGGCCGTACGGCCGGGGCGGCGTGGTGCGCGATCCGTCCGGCCACCGGTGGATGGTGTCCGCGCCGTCCGGCCCGCGGCCGGGGCAGATCACGTACGCGGCGTTCTGGACGCGCGACGTCGCGCGGGCCGACCGCTTCTACGGGCGGGTGCTGGGCTGGCGGACGGTCCCGAGCCCGAACGCCGACGGCCTGCCGACGCGGCAGGTGAGCGACCTGGCGTTGCCGCTCGGGCTCCGTGCCACCGACCGGGCGCCCACCTTGGCCCCCTACTACGCCGTGCCCGACGTCGACGCGGCGGCGGAACTGGTGCGGGCCGCCGGGGGCACCGCGGCCGAGCCAGGTGACCGGTCCTACGGGCGCGCCGCCGAGTGCGTCGACGACCAGGGCCTGCCGTTCACCCTCGTCGCACCGAGCGGCGGCGGCCCGCGGCGGAGCCCCGACGGGCCGGGCGAGCTCGACTACGCACTGCTGCGGGTACCGGACACCACTCGCGCGCGGGCCTTCTACGGCACCGTCCTCGGCTGGCGCTTCCGGCCCGGCACCGGCCCGGGCTACTGGCACCCCGAGGTCGCCGGTGGACCGTCGGCCCCGGGCAGCGGGCTCGAGGGCGGGCACGCAGACGCGGTGGTCGTGCCGTGGTTCCGGGTGCCGGACCTCGACACCGCCCTCACCGCCGTGCAGCAGGCCGGTGGCCGCGCCGTCGGGCCGGTCCGCCACCAACGCGGTGGCCCCCGGATCGAGTGCATCGACGACCAGGGCGCCCGGTTCGGCCTCGCACAGCTCTGACCCACTCCACCCTGTCGCTCCTGGAAGGCCCTTTCGTGCGCTCCTCGTCGTTCGTGCGGCTGCTGCCGCTCTCGCTCGCCCTGTTCGCGGTCGGCACCGACGGCTTCGTCATCGCGGGCCTGCTCCCCGCGATCGCCCACGACCTCGGGGTCGACATCCCCGCTGCGGGCCAGCTCGTCACGGCGTTCGCGCTCGCGTTCGCGGTGTCGGCGCCGGTGCTCGGCGCCGTCACCAGCGCGCTCGACCGGCGCTCCACGATGCTGATCGGCCTCGCCGGCTTCTCGGTGGGCAACGCGCTCACCGCGCTCGGCCCGACGTACGCGGTCGTGCTCGGGTCCCGCGTGTTCACCGCGCTCGGCGCCGGCCTGATCGGGGCCGCGGCGTTCAGCACGGCCGCGGCGATCACCCCGCCGGAGCGTCAAGGCCGTGCGCTCGCCACGGTCATGGGCGGGCTGAGCATCTCCATGGCGCTCGGGTTGCCGGCCGGAACCCTGATCGGCTCGGCCGACTGGCGCCTGACCCTGTGGGCGGTCACGGCGATCGGCCTCGTCGCGGCCGCCGGGGTGGCGTTCGGGGTGCCGCCGGTCTCGCTGCCCAGCACCTCCCTGCGTGCGCGGCTGCTCCCGCTGCGCGAGCCGTCGGTGCTGGGCATCCTCGCGGTCACGCTGATGGCGCTCGCGGGCACCCACGTGCTCTACACCTACATCGGCCCGGCGCTCGACGGTGCCACCGGCGGGTCCGGCACGGCCCTCACGGTCGTCCTGTTCGCGTGGGGGCTCGGGAACGTCGCGGGCAACGCGCTCGGTGGCGCGCTGTCGGACCGGTACGCGCCGAAGCGCGTCGTGCTCGCAGGGCTCGTCGCCGCCGCGCTGGTGCTCGCGGTCGCCCCGCTGGCCGGCGGCGGCTTCGTGACGGCGATCGTGTGGGCCGTCGGGTGGGGGGTGTTCGTCTCGATGCCGATCGTGCCGCAGCAGCACCGGCTGGTGGCGCACGCCCCGGAATCGACTCCCGTGCTGCTCGGGCTGAACAACTCGGCGATCTACGCCGGTGTCGCAGCGGGCGGCGCGCTCGGCGGGATCCTGCAGCAGGCGATGCCCGTCACCCTCCTCGGACTCGCCGGCGCGGCGCTCAGTGCCGCCGGCGCGTTGGTCACATCGGTGACCGGGGCGTCACGCAAGCGCACCTCCGGCCGCCCGATCAGGAGCTCCCGGCCTGCGACCTGACCCGGCCGGCCTTCACCCGGGCGGTGAACGTGGCCAAGATGGATCACACCGGCACCGAGGAGAACACGATGGCCAAGTACCTGCTGCTCAAGCACTACCGCGGCGCTCCGACCCCCGTCAACGACGTGCCCATGGACCGGTGGGCGCCGGAGGAGATCACCGCGCACGTGCGGTACATGGAGGATTTCGCAGCCCGGCTCGAGGAGACCGGCGAGTTCGTCGAACACCAGGCGCTCAGCCCCGGGGGTACGTTCGTCCGGTACGACGGCGAGGGGCGACCGCCGGTCACCGACGGCCCGTTCGCCGAGACCAAGGACCTCATCGCCGGCTGGACGGTGATCGACGTCGACAGCTACGAACGCGCCATCGAGCTGGCCGGGGAGCTGTCGGCCGCCCCGGGGGCGGGCGGGAAGCCGATCCACGAGTGGCTCGAGGTGCGCCCGTTCTACGGCGTGCCGTCCACCATCACGGAGTGACCTCCCAGGTGGACGACGTCCTGCTGCGGAGCCTCACGCCGAGCGTGCTCGGCATCCTCGTCCGACGCGGAGCCGACTTCGCGGCGGCCGAGGACGCCGTGCAGGACGCGCTGGTCGAGGCGGTTCGCGTCTGGCCGGTCGACCGGCCACGGGACCCGAAGGGCTGGCTGGTCACCGTGGCCTGGCGCAAGTTCCTCGACGCGACCCGGACGGAAGCCGCCCGCCGCAGGCGTGAGGAGCTCGTCGACGAGGAGCCCGCCCCCGGGGCCGCCACCGCCGTGGACGACACGCTCCAGCTCTACTTCCTGTGCGCCCACCCGTCGCTGACGCCGTCGTCCGCGGTCGCGCTCACGCTGCGCGCCGTCGGCGGGCTGACCACCCGCCAGATCGCCCAGGCCTACCTGGTGCCCGAGGCGACCATGGCGCAGCGCATCAGCCGGGCCAAGCGCACCGTCGCCGGGGTGCGGTTCGACCAGCCCGGCGACGTCGCCACCGTGCTGCGCGTCCTCTACCTGGTCTTCAACGAGGGCTACTCCGGCGAGGTCGACCTCGCCGCCGAGGCCATCCGGCTCACCCGGCAGCTCGCGGCCGCGATCGACCACCCCGAGGTGGCGGGGCTGCTCGCGCTCATGCTGCTCCACCACGCCCGGCGCGCCGGCCGGACCGCGCCCGACGGCAGCCTGGTGCCGCTCGCCGAGCAGGACCGCAGCCGGTGGGACACCGGGTTGATCGCCGAGGGCGTCGAGATCCTGCAGGCGGCGCTGGCCCGCGACCGGTTGGGCGAGTTCCAGGCCCAGGCCGCCATCGCGGCCCTCCACGCCGACGCGCCCACCGCCGAGGAGACCGACTGGGTGCAGATCGTCGAGTGGTACGACGAGCTCGTGGGCCTGACCGACAGCCCGGTCGTGCGGCTCAACCGCGCGGTGGCCGTCGGGGAGGCGGAGGGACCGCGCGCCGGGCTGGCGGCGCTCGCGGCGCTGGACGACTCGCTGCCCCGCCACGCCGCGGTGGCGGCGTACCTCCACGAGCGCGACGGCGATCCGGAGACGGCGGCGCGGCTGTACGCCGAGGCGGCCGAGAAGGCACCCAACCTCGCCGAGCGCGCCCACCTGACCCGACAGGCCGCCCGGCTCAACGCCCGCCTGCGCCGCTGACGGGTCGCGCTCGGGTCCGCTCAGTCAGCCGGGGCGATCACCAGCTCGGACAGCGGGTCGTGGGCGAGGTCGGGGGCGCCGGACACGATCAGCCCGGCCCGCTCCCACGGGCGCTGCTCGGCCTGGAACGGGTCCTCGGCCGCCTGCCACTCGGCCCAGAAGTCCGCGTGGTCCGCGCCGTCGCGTTCGAGGCCGCGGCGGCGGGCCTCGTCCGCGTCGGTCTGCACCCAGAGCAGCGCGTCGACGTACGCGGACAGCTCCCGGCGCCCGATGCCCACGCCCTCGACGATCACGAGAGGGCAGCGGGCCGGCACGACGATCGCGCCCTCGCGGCCGCGCTCGTCCCAGGCGGGCGGGCGGTAGGCGACCGGTCCGCCGCGGGCGAGCGGGGCGAGGATCCCGTCCCGCATGAGGTCTGCCCAGTCGAAGAAGGCGTGGTACCAGGCGACGTCGTCGGTGTGCAGCACGGTCGCACCGGGCACGGTGGCCGCGAGCCGCTGCGCGACGGTGGTCTTGCCGCCCCCGGAGCGCCCGTCGACGGCGAGGACGCGCGGGCGGCCGAGCAGCGCGAGCACCTCGCGCGCGGGTACCGCCCGCCACGGGCCCGCGGCGGGCTCCCCGGCGTAGAGCCGCGTCACACCAGGAAGCGGTACGCCGTGGTGCCCGGCGCGATGTGCTGGATCTTCAGCGGGCTGGCCTCCATGCGCTTCCACAGCGGCTCGTAGCCGTCGCGGTGGGCCAGTTCGATCCCGACGAGCGCGGCACCTGTCTCCCGGTTGTCGCGCTTGACGTACTCGAACAGCACGATGTCGTCGTCCGGGCCCAGTACCTCGTCGAGGAACCGCCGCAGCGCGCCCGGCTCCTGCGGGAACTCCACGAGGAAGTAGTGCTTGAGCCCGCGGTGCACGAGCGAGCGCTCGACCACCTCGGCGTAGCGGCTCACGTCGTTGTTGCCGCCCGAGAGCAGGCAGACGACCGTGGCGTCGGACGGCAGGTCGAGCTCGTCGAGCGCCGCTGCGGCCAGTGCGCCCGCCGGCTCGGCGATGATCCCGTCGACCTGGTAGAGGTCGAGCATCTCCGTGCAGACACGGCCCTCGGCCACCGTCATGAGCTCGGCGCCGCAGTCGCGCCCCAGCGGGAAGCTCACGTCGCCGACGCGGCGCACCGCCGCACCGTCCACGAACGTGTCGAGCTCGGGCAGCGCCACCGGCTCGCCCGCTGCCAGCGCCGCCGTCATGCTCGCCGCGCCCGCAGGCTCCACCCCGACGATCCGGACCTGCGGGTACCGCGCGGCGAGGAAGCCGCCGACGCCCGCGAGCAGGCCGCCCCCGCCCACCGGCACCACGACGACGTCCGGCGCGCCGTCGAGCTGCGCCAGGATCTCCGCGGCCACCGTGCCCTGCCCGGCGATCGTGCGCAGGTCGTCGAACGCGGGCACGACGGTGGCGCCGGTGCGCGCCGCGTGCTCGGCCGCCGCCGCGGCGGCCTCGTCGTAGGTGTCGCCGCCGACCACCAGCTCCACGGCGTCGCCGCCGAGCGCGGTGATCCGCTCCCGCTTCTGCCGCGGAGTGGTGCTCGGCACGTGCACCCGGCCGCGGATCCCCAGCCGGCGGCACGCGTACGCGACGCCCTGGCCGTGGTTGCCCGCGCTCGCGCACACCGCGCCCGCCGCCCGCTCCTGCGCCCCGAGCTGGGCCAGCAGGTTGTACGCGCCGCGCAGCTTGTAGGACCGCCCGACCTGCAGGTCCTCCCGCTTCAGCCAGACCTGCGCACCGGTCGCGGCCGTGAGCCGCTCGCTGGGCTGCAGCGGGGTGGGGATGGCGACGCCTTCGAGCCGCGCCGCCGCGGCGCCGACGGCGTCGGCGAGGGAGTGGGCGGGCGGAGCCGTGCGGGAGACCACCGGTCGATCCTGCACCCGCCACGGCGCGTCGCCGCGGGTGGGGGCATGTCGCCCGATCCGGGGTCAGCGATTCTCGAGGATCTCGAGGATCCGGTCGAGCTTCGCGCTGTGCTCGGCGATGGCCGCATTGTGCTGCGCCTGCATACCGGCGAGACCCGCGAGCGTGGCGGTGTGCTGCACCGCCACGCCTGCGAACTCGTCGAGCCGGGCGCTGTGCCGGTCCTGTGCGGCGGCGATCGCCGAGAGGTACGCGTAGATCGCCATCGGGTCGATGCTCCGCTGGCGTACCGTTCTGTCGTCCCCCGCGGCCGTCATGTCGGCGAATCTAGCGACTGGAGATCCACCGCGGGTCACTTTCAGGCAACCGGCGACGAACGCGGTCGGAGATCGAATCCCGCCGCCCGGTAGCAGTCGTCGATCAGCTCGGCGGTGGCCACGGCGTCGTCGCCGTCGGTCGGCACCGGCGCACCGTCGCGGACGGCGGCGGTGAACGCCTCGAGCTGGTAGGCGTACGACGGACGCAGGCCCGGCCGTTCCTCCCGCTCGACGCCGCCGACGGTGACCCACACGCGGTCGTCGCGGTGGGGGAGCACGAAGTTCGCGGCGCGCACCTCGCCCGCGTCGCCGACGAGACGCGCCGTCATCCGCAGCTCCTCGGCCGCCATCGAGCTGTGCAGCACGCCCGTGGCCCCGCCGGGGAAGGCGAACTCGGCGCGCACCCACTCGTCCACGCCCGGGTGCCCGGCGCGCTCGCGGCCCTCGGCGCTGGTCACCCGCGGGGCGCCGCCCGCGAACCGGCCCAGCGCCCGGTGCAGGTGGATGCCGTAGCAGCCGACGTCCATCAGCCCGCCACCGGCGAGGGGCAGCGACCAGCGCGGGTCGCCGTCCGGCGGGGGACCGATCTCCATGTGCACCTCGACGTGGCGGAGCTCGCCGATCTCCCCGGACTCCAGGACCTCCAGCAGCCGCTGCGCCACCGGGTGGTAGAGGTAGTGGAAGGCCTCCATGAACACCACGCCCGCGCGCGCGGCCGCGTCGCGCACCTCGCGGGCCTCGCCCGCGTCGCTCGCCGACGGCTTCTCCGTGAGCACGTGCTTGCCCGCGGCGATCGCCGCGAGGTTCCACGGGCCGTGCAGGCCGTTCGCGAGCGGGTTGTAGATCGCCTCCACCTCGGGGTCGGCGAGCACGTCGGCGTAGGAGCCGAGCACCCGCTCGACGCCGTGCTGGGCGGCGAAGGCCTCGGCCCGGCCGCGGTCGCGCGCCGCGACGGCGACGAGTCGGGCCCCGGTCAGCTGGGCGGGGGCGACGATGGCGTTGACGGCGATGCGGGAGGCGCCGAGGACGCCGATCCGAAGGGGTTCCACGGGCAAGATCCTCCCCAGCGGGCCCACCGTGCGCCAGTGCTCACTGCCGGGGGTATCGGCGAACCTCCGGTCGGGGCGCCGGCGTTCCGCTCCTCTCGTGGGCGAGCCTGGTCGCCTCGGGCGGGGGTTGCGATCGACCGCAGCGGTGTTTCGGACGCTGTCACCCCATTCCCGGGGTGCGTCGTGCGTGTGGGGGGCGCTGGGTTGGGATCACGCGAGCCGGCACAACAACAGGTAGCAGCCGGCCCGCCCGCGACCACTGATCGAGTTCGGATCCACTCATCTAGTGGATGTGCGCCCGCCAGTCCTCGGGGACCCGCCCGGCGGGGCCCGGCACCGGCTGGTCCTCTGGGCGGTGCTGGGGTTCGGGCAGGTCGGGGCCCTCCAGCAACTCGTTCGTGCGGTAGTCCCAGTACCAGCTCTCGCCCGGCTCGAAGCTTCGGACGTAGGGGTGGCCGGTGGCGCGGAAGTGCGCGGTGGCGTGCTGGGCCGGGGAGGTGTCGCAGCAGCCGACGTGGCCGCACTGGGCGCACCGGCGCAGGTGCACCCACCAGCCGCCGACCTCGTCGCACTCGCTGCAGCCTGCGCCGCTGGGTGCGGCTGTGGGGTCGATCCCGTCCGTCATGCGTCCATCATGGCGGTTGCGGAGCGCGCGGTGACGATGCGCCAGGCCGCGAACGCCAATGCGAGCAGCAGCGCGGCGGCGAACGCGTACAACGCCACCGTCACCGGGAGGCTCTGCGCGGCGAACCCGAGGCCGAGGACCGGCACGGTGAGCCCGACGTACGCGAACAGGAAGAGCGCGGCGGCCGTCTCGCCCCGCTGGTTCGCCGCCGCGGTGGCGAGCACGGTGGACATGCTGCCCTTGAACGTGATCCCGGCGCCTGCACCGGCGACGGCACCCCCGGCGAGGAACAGGGCGAGCAGGCCCAGGTGCACCGCGAGGACGAGGACGACCACGCCGGCCGCCATGACGGCGAGGCCGATCGTCAGCTGCCTGCGGGCGGCGACCCGGTGCAGCGGGATCTGGGCCGCGGCCGCGGACCCGAAGGCCAGCAGCGCGGCGAGGCCTGCCATGACACGGCTCCCGCTGTGGAACAGCGTGGTCATCACGATCGGCGCGAGCGAGGTGAAGAGCCCGAAGACCGCGAAGGCCACAACGGAGGCCGTCGCCGCGCCCACGAACGTGCTCCGGTGCTCGGGGGCCACGCCGGTGCGCTGCGGCCGGTACGCCGGCAACGGGTCGGGTCGCCGCACGGTCTCCGGGACGACCGCGAGCGCGGCCAGCCCGATCGCGAGCAGCAGCACCGACACCACGTACGGCACGCGCAGCGGGGAGCTGGAGAACTCGGCGAGCAGGCCGGAGATCAGCGGGCCGAGGCCGAGGCCGCCCAGGTTGGCGGCGGTGGCGACCACCTCGGCGCGCCGAAGGCCCTGACCGGGGCGCGCCCGGCCGTTCAGGTCGGCCAGGTGGGCGGTGGCGGTCGCGGTGACGAGACCGACGCTCACGCCCGACAGCACGCGGCCCGCCACGAGAGCGGGCAGGGCGGTCGAGACGATGAAGGTCACCCCGGACGCGATGCCGGCCAGCAGCCCGAGCGCGAGCATCCGCCTGCGGCCCACCCAGTCCGAGACGTGGCCGCCGAGGAACAGCGCGGCCAGCACACCGACGGCGTACACGGCGAACACCACGGTGACCATCAGCGCGCCGAACCCGTCCTCGCGCTGGTAGAGCGGGTACAGCGGGGTCGGCAGCGTCGACGAGGCCATCGTGACGGTGAACAGGTACGCGATCAGCCAGAATCCGCGGCCGTGTCGGCGGCTCGCGCGCGGCACGGCATATGAGGTCTGCACTCCCGCTTCCAACCTGCTGCGACGGGCCCAGCTTCCCCTGTCGCCGCGATGATTGGAGATGTCGGTCATCTCCGTTGAAGATGAGCGTCGTGGAGCTCCGGCAGATGCAGGTGGTCGTCGCGGTGGCCGAGACCGGCGGGTTCTCGGCGGCGGGCAGGCGGCTTCGGCTGGTGCAGTCGGCGGTGTCGGCGACGGTGCGTGCCGTGGAGCGGGAGCTCGACGTGCCGCTGTTCGATCGGACGACCCACCGCGTGGTGCCGACAGCGGCAGGCGAGGCGTTCGTGGCGGCGGCGCGTGCCGCCCTGTCCGCCGCCGACCAGGTGCAGGCGGCCGTCGTCGCGGCGCGGGGCGTGCTGCGCGGGCGGGTCACGGTGGGTGTCATGCAGGGACTGCTGGGCGGGCTGCCCCGCGCGATCGGCGCGATGCGCCGCGCGCATCCCGGGGTCGTGGTGCGGCTGCGGCAGGCACCCGCCGACGAGGTCGTCGACGCGGTCCGGGAGGGCACGGTCGACCTGGCCGTCATCGCGCTCACCGGCAGGCGGCGCGGGCTGGTCAGCGTCGAGCTGATGCGGGACCGGATGGTCGCGCTCGTCGGCCCGGACTCGGGGTTGCCGGACGCCCCGGTGACCCTGTCGCAGCTCGCGCGCCACCCGTTCGTCGACTTCGTGCCCGGCTGGGCGGTCCGGCAGGAGGTCGACCGCGCCTTCCGCGCGGCGGGGGTGGAGCGGGCCGGGGTGTTCGAGACGAACGACATGCTGGCCGCTGCCGAGCTGGTCCGGGCCGGTCTGGGGGTGACGATCGTCCCGGCCGCGCTCGCCGCCGGGTTCCCCGACCTGCGCACCGTGCCGATCGCCCGGCACGCGCCGGCGTGGACGACCGGGGTCGTCCACCGCCGGGTCCCGCTCGTGCCTGCGGCCGCGGCGCTCCTCGAGCACCTCGAGGGGTGGGCCGGCTCAGGCTGACAGGGCTGCCCCGGGGATCGCGTCGAGCAACGCGCGCGTGTACTCGTCCTGCGGGTCGTCGAAGACCTCTGCGGTGCTGCCGTGCTCGACGATCCGGCCGCGCCGCATCACCAGCACGTCGTGCGCGATGAGGCGCACCACCGCGAGGTCGTGCGCGATGAACAGGTAGGACAGGCCCAGCTCGCGCTGCAGCTGCGTGAGCAGCTCGAGGATCTGGTCCTGCACGAGGACGTCGAGCGCGGACACGGCCTCGTCGCAGATCACCAGCTTCGGCCGCAGCGCGAGCGCCCTGGCGATCGCGACGCGCTGCCGCTGCCCGCCGGACAGCTCCACGGGGTGGCGCTGGGCGGCGGCCCGGGGGAGCGCCACGTGGTCGAGCAGCTCCGCCACCCGCTGCCTGCGGCTGGCGGTGTCGCCGATCCCGAACACGCGCAGCGGCTCGTCGATCAGCCGCTCGACGGGGAGCACCGGGTCGAGGGAGCCGTACGGGTCCTGGAACACCGGTTGCATGTCCCGGCGGATGGCCCGCCGGGCGCCCCGGTCGGCACCGCGGAACGTGCGCCCCGCGATCACGATGTGCCCGGACGTCGGCTGCTCCAGCCCCAGCACGAGCCGCGCGATCGTGGTCTTGCCCGAGCCCGACTCGCCCACGATCGCCGTGGTGGTGCCCTCCCGCACGGTGAACGACACCCGGTCGACCGCGTGGAGCGGCTCGCGCTGGCCGCGCACCTTGTAGGTCTTGACGAGGTCGGTGACCTGCAGCGCGGGCACGGGGTCGGCCGCGGGCGGCGGTGCGGGGGCGGCCCGGGACCGCGCAGCCACCGACGGGGCTGCCGCCACCAGCCGCTCCGTGTACTCGTGCTGCGGGTCGCGCAGGATTCGCGCGGCCGGGCCGGTATCGACCACCCGGCCCTGCCACATCACGACCACGTCGTCGGCCCGCTCGGCGGCCAGGCCGAGGTCGTGGGTGATGAGCAGCAGGGACGTCCCGCGCTCCGCGATGAGCCGCTCCAGGTGGTCGAGGATCTGCCGCTGCACGGTGACGTCGAGCGCGGACGTCGGCTCGTCGGCGATGAGCAGCTGCGGCTCGCAGGCCAGCGCGATGGCGATGAGCACGCGCTGGCGCATCCCGCCGGAGAACTCGTGGGGGTACTGCCGGGCGCGCCGCGCGGCGTCCGGGATGCCCGCCTCGGTCATCAGCTCGACGGCCCGCTCCCGGGCCGCCCGCCCGCGCGCCATGCCGTGCATCACGAGCGTCTCGGCGATCTGCTTGCCCACCCGGGCCACCGGGTTGAGGTTCGACATCGGGTCCTGCGGGACGAGGCCGATCTGGCGGCCACGCAGCCGGCGCAGCCGCTTCTCGCCCGCGGCCGTCACGTCCTCGCCGTCGAACTCGATCGTGCCGCCGGTGACGCGCCCGGTGCCGGGCAGCAGGCCGATCGCGGCGGCAGCGGTGGTCGACTTCCCCGACCCCGACTCGCCCACGATCGCCACCCGGTGCCCGCGCGGCACTGTGAGGTCGACGCCGTGCACGACCGGGGCCGCGGAGCCGTAGGAGACCTCGAGGCCGCGGAGGCGCAGCAGCGGGCTGTCACTCATCGCCGCCCTCGCTGGCGCTCGGGCGACCGCTTCGCGGACGCGCTGTGCTGATGATTCGCAAGCTCCGCTCGCTCATCAGCGCCCCGCCGCGTAGCCCTGCGCCCCGCGTGGGTTGGCCGCGGCGCTGAGCAGGCCGGTCCCGGGGTCGCGCCCGACGCTGGACAGCCGCCCGAGCTCCCAGTCCCCGGCCCGGGTGACCCGGTGCCCGCGGCGCTCCAGCTCGGTGATCACGTCGTCGCCGAGCCGGTCCTCGACCACGGCGCCGCCCGGCGTCCAGGTGCGCGGCCAGAACGACCCGGGCATCGAGGTGGTGTGCAGGGCCGGGGCGTCGATGGCCTCCTGGGACGAGTAGCCGCCGACGAGCGTGCGCAGCAGGTAGAGCAGCTGCCACTGGTCCTGCTGGTCGCCGCCGGGCGAGCCGAGCGCGCCCACCGGCTTCCCGTCGCGCAGCAGCAGCGTGGGCGTGAGCGTGGTCCGCGGCCGCTCGCCCGGCGTGAGCGACGACGGGGCGCCCTCTTCCAGCCAGGTCATCTGCAGCCGGGAGCCGAGGCAGAACCCGAGCTCCGGGATCGTCGGCGAGGACTGCAGCCACCCGCCGGACGGCGTGACGGCGACGATGTTGCCCCACCGGTCCACGACGTCCACGTGGCAGGTGTCGCCGCGGGTCTCCCCGGACAGCACGACGGTCGGCTCGCCGACGCCCGCCGCCGCACCCTCCTCCGACTCGATGACGAGCGGCGGCAGGAACGGCTCCCGCCCGCCGGGCCGGCCGGGCCGGAACTCGAGCGAGGCCTCCTTGCCGATCAGCTCCCGCCGCTCCCGCGCGTACTCGGGGGACAGCAGGACGTCCAGCACACCGTCGGCGATGGCCTCGCCGTAGTGGGCGTCGCGGTCGGCGAGGGCGAGCTTGAGCGCTTCGAGGACGTGGTGCGCGCCCTCGGCGGTGGACGGGTCGAGGGCCTCGTCGGGCAGCCCGTCGAGGATCATGAGGGCCTGCAGGAGGACGGGGCCCTGGCCCCACGGGCCGGTCTTGGCGATCGTCGTGCCGCGGAACTCGGCCGTGACGGCGGGCTCGAACGAGGCGGAGAACGCCGCGAAGTCGGCCACCTCGATCACGGCGGCGTGGTCGGTGCCGGACGAGTGCCGGTGCGGGGTGCGCAGGAACTCGGCGGCCTCCCGGGCGACGAAACCCTCCTTGAACTCGCGACGGGCCGCCTCGATGCGCCCGATCCGGTCGCCGGCCCCGGACCCGGCTTCCAGGAGCCGTTCGAGGGTGCGGGCGTAGGCGGGGAGGCGGATGATCTCGCCCGCCCGCGGTGGGCGCCCGTTCGGCATCCACAGCTGCGCCGACGTCGTCCAGTGCTCGGTGAACAGCTGCGCGACGGTCTCGATGGTGGTGCCCACCCGTCCGACGACCGGGTGGCCGTCGCGGGCGTAGCCGATCGCGTAGGCGAGGACGTCGGCGAGCTCCCACGTGCCGTGCTCGGCGAGCAGGAGGAGCCACGCGTCGACCGAGCCCGGGACGGCGGCGGCGAGCCCGCCCGCACCGGGGACCAGGTCGAGGCCCTCGCCCCGGTAGTGCGCGATCGTGGCGCCGGCGGGTGCGGGCCCCTGGCCCATCAGGACCTGCGGGGTCGGGTCGGTGGCCGTGGCGAAGACGCCGGTCAGGTCGCCACCCGGGCCGTTGAGGTGCGGCTCGACGACGTGCAGCACGAACCCGGCCGCCGTGGCGGCGTCGAACGCGTTGCCCCCGCGCTCCAGCACGGACTGCGCGGTGGCGGTGGCCAGCCAGTGCGTGGTGGCCGACATGCCGAACGTGCCCTGCAGGGTGGGGCGGGTCGTGAACGCGGGGGGCGGGACGAAGGTCACGGAGATCCTTTCTGTCACCGGCGCGAGCCGGGGCTCAGCACGTCGCGCAGTGCGTCGCCGAACAGGTTGAACGCCAGGCAGATCACGACGATCGCGAGGCCGGGGAAGAACGCCGCGTACGGCGCGCGGACGATGTACTGCTGGGCGTCGGACAGCATGATGCCCAGGCTGGGGTGCGGCGGCTGGATCCCGAGCCCGAGGAACGACAGCAGCGCCTCGCCGATCACCGCAACCGGCATGATCACGGTGGCCTGCACGATGATCGACGACAGCGCGTTGGGCAGCACGTGCGTGGCCAGGATGCGCACGCCGGATGCGTCCATCGCGCGGGCGGCCAGCACGAACTCGTGGCCCTTGAGCCGCAGCGTCTCGGCCCGCACCATGCGGATCATGGTCGGCACCTGGGCGAGGCCGAGCGCGATCGCGGCGTTCGTCAGGCTCGCTCCGTTGATCGCGGCCAGGCCGACCGCGACGATCAGGAACGGGAACGCGAGCAGCAGGTCGGTCACGCGCGACACGAGCGCGTCCAGCCGGCGCCAGTATCCGGCCAGCAGCCCCAGCGGGGTGCCCACCACGATCGCGAGCGCCACGGCGAGCACGCCGACCTGCAGCGACGCCCGCGTGCCGTGGAGGATGCGGGACAGGATGTCGCGGCCCAGGTCGTCCGTACCGAGGGGGAACCCGATGGTGCGGGGCAGCTGGAACGGGGTGTCGAAGTGCACCTCGTCGGGTGGGTAGGGCGCGATCCACGGCGCGAGCAGCGCGGCGAGCACCACGACGAGCAGGAGCCCGCCTCCCACCACGCCGAGCCGGTGGTGCAGCAGCCCGGTGAGCACGCGGCCGCGGCGGGTGCCGAGCTCGTCGTCGGCGGCGACCGCGGGTGTCACGACGGCCATCAGCCGTTCCCTCCCCCTGCGACCCGGATCCGTGGGTCGATCACCGAGTACAGGACGTCGACGGCGAGGTTGATGAGGATGTAGGCGAGCGTCACGACCAGCACGACGCCCTGGATCACCGGGTAGTCGCGGGTGAAGACGCTGTCGAGGGTGAGCTTCCCGAACCCGGGCAGCGCGAAGATCCGCTCCGTGACGACCGCGCCGGAGATCAGCCCGCCCAGCTGCAGCCCGACGATCGTCACCACGACGATCAGGCTGTTGCGCATGGCGTAGCGGACGAGCACGTTGCCGCGCGACGCGCCCTTCGCGCGGGCGGTGCGCACGTAGTCGGCGGCGAGCGCGTCGATCATGGACGAGCGGGTCTGGCGCATCACGATCGCGGCGAGGCCGGTGCCGAGGATCAGGGCGGGGAGCGTCAGGTGCCACAGGGCGCGCAGCGGCTCCTCGGTGAAGGTCACGTAACCGGACGCCGGGAACCAGCCCAGGCCGACCGCGAGGTAGAGGATCGCGAGCAGCCCGAGCCAGAAGTTGGGCACCGACAGCGACAGCAGCGACACCCCGCCCACGGCCAGGTCCGGCCAGCGGCCCTGGTTGGCGGCGGCGAGCGCGCCCGCGGCCATCCCGAACACGACCGCGATCACGATCGCGTAGAGCGAGAGCCATGCCGTGACCGGCAGCGTCGTCGCGATCAGCTCGATGACGGGCGTGCCGGTGCGCACCGAGTCGCCCAGATCGCCGGACAGCGCATTGCCCAGGAAGCGGAAGTACTGCACGACGATCGACTGGTCGAGCCCGAGCTGGGCGCGGATCGCGGCCAGCGTCTCCGGGCTCGCCTCCTCGCCGGCCATCGCGAGCGCCGGGTCACCGGGCAGCGCGCGCACCCCGGCGAACACCACGATCGAGGCCAGGAACAGCGTGACGACGCCCTGGCCGAGGCGGGTCAGAAGGTAGCGCGGCACTGGCACTCAGTCGCCCTCCTCGGCGAGGAATCCGGCGCGCCCGAGCCGCACGACGCCGTCGGCATAGGTATCGATGCCCGCCACGTCGGTGGTGTACGCGGTGAGGTTGCGCAGCCGGTAGACGTAGAGGATCGGCAGGTCCTGCTGCACGATCTGCACGGCGCGGCCGTAGGTCTCGGCGCGCGCCGCCGGGTCGGTGAGCTGCGCCGCCTCGCGCACCAGCCGGTCGACCTCGGGGTTGCTGTAGCCGGAGTAGTTGTTGGACGCCTTCGTGGTGAGGAAGTTGGCCGTGTTGCCGTGCGGGTCGATGCGCCCCGACCAGCCGAGGGCCAGCAGTTCGAAGTCACCGCGGTCCTGCACGTCGAGCAGCGTCGAGTACTCGACCGGCTGGATGGCGATCTCGAAGCCGCCCTCGCGGACGCTCGCCTGCAGCGCCTGACCGAACCGCAGGTTGTCCGCGTCGTTGCTCACGAGCATCGTGAGCCGGTACGGCGTCTCGACGCCCGTCTCGGCGAGCAGCTGCCGGGCGCGGGCCGGGTCGTAGGGCTGACAGGACTCGCTCGCGGGCGTGGAGAACGTGCTGGCCGGGGAGATCGGCGAGCACGCCGGTTCGTACCAGTTGTTGAACACGGAGTTGACCAGCGTCGTGCGGTTGACCGACAGCGCGAACGCCTGCCGGACCCGCACGTCGGACGCGATCGGCGTGTCGATCGGCTCCGGCGGCTCCCCGGTGCCGTTGACGTTGCCGACGTTGAACGTCACCGCCTGGTAGCCGAGCGAGCCGATCTGCAGCACACCGATCCCGTTCTCCAGCTGGAGGGAGTCCACGTCCTGCGGCGAGATCCGGTCGGCCACCTGCACGTCGCCGGAGCGCAGGTTGGCCGCGCGGATGTTCGCGTCGGTCATGATCCGGTAGGTGATCGAGTCGAGGTGCACGTGGTCGGCGGCGTAGTAGTTCGGGTCGCGCACCACGGTGATCGAGGTCTGCGGCACGCGCTCGGCGAACCGGAACGGCCCGACGCACACCGGCGACCGGCTGAAGTCCGCGCCCAGCTCGGCGATCGCCTTGGGCGACATGATCATCCCGGCCCGGTCGGCGAGGGACGCGGTGAGCGGCGCGAAAGGCCGCTGGTAGCGCACCACCACGGTGCCCGCGTCGGGCGCCTCCACGGCGTCGACCGGCCCGAGCTCACCGCGGCGCGTGGAGCCCTCCATGGTCAGGTGGCGCTGCAAGGTCGTGACGACCGCCGTGGCGTCGAACGGGGTGCCGTCGGCGAACCTGATGCCGGTGCGGACGGGGATCGTCACCGTGAGCCCGTCGGGCGAGACGGTCGGCAGCGCCGTGGCCAGCTGCGGGACGAGGGCGCCCTCGGCGTCGATGTCGTAGAGCTTCTCGCACATCGCGTTCATCACGTAGCGCGTGTAGAGCGACGACGACGTGGTCGGGTCGAGCCGGTCCGGCTCGTTGGACAGGGCCATCACGAGGTTCCCGCCCTCGCGGGCCGGGCGGCCGTCGAAGGCCACGCCGGGGACGTCCGGGCGGGGCGGGGCGGGCACGACCGGCTGCACCGGGATGCAGGCGGCGAGCGCGGCCGCCAGCACGACGCCGATGGCCACGGCGGCCGCGCGGAGCGGGTGGGGCACGACTGGTCCTTCGAGCGTGATCCGTGGACATCAGATGTATACAGACCGACTGCATACACCAGGGTTTCAGCAGAGTTAAGCCCACTGTGAGCACGACCGCACGCCGGCGCGTGCCCTGCGGCCGCTCGCCAGGGGGTGGACCGTGCGGGCCCGCTGCTGGCGTAGCGGGTGACGAACGGCGGTGAGGTCGGATCGACTCCGGTGAGGCGCGATGAACAGCGGCGCCGATGGGAGTCGTACTGGTGTGAACCGAAAACTCGTGATCACCCAGAACGTGACCGTCGACGGATCGATCGAGATGCTCGGCGACTGGTTCGACCCGCAAGGACAGGCCGATGTGGACCAGTCGGACCTGCTGGAGGAGCTGCACCGGCAGGACAGCACCGCCGACGGCTTCCTCGTCGGCCGCCGGACCTTCGAGGACTTTCGCGGGTACTGGCCGAAGCAGGAGAACGACCCCACCGGGATCACCGCCTACCTGAACCAGGTGCGGAAGTACGTGGTCTCCTCGACGCTGACCGACCCGCAGTGGGAGAACACCACGATCCTGTCCGGTGACCCCACCGCCGAGGTCCGTGCCCTCAAGGAGGGGCCCGGCCAGGACATCGTCGTGACCGGGAGCATCACCCTCTGCCACGCCCTCATCCGGGCGGGGCTCGTGGACGAGTACCGCCTCTTCGTCTACCCCGTGGTGCAGGGCCGCGGCCGCCGCCTCTTCCCGGACGGATACGAGATTCCGTCCCTGCGTCTGCTCGAATCGACGTCGTTCCGCGGCGGCATCACCTGCTCCCGGTACGCCGCCACGTAGCCGGCGCGCCAGCATGCCGGACCTGCCCCGCGCCGACGCAGTACCGCCCGCGAGTCCGACGTCCGCATACGGCGAGTCCGACATCGTGACGCGGCGAGTCGAGCGTTCCGACGCGGTGAGCCGCTGTGTCTAGATGTAGCGACTCAGGACGTTGTTGACAGTTCGGTCAGCGTGTCGGCTTGATCGAGGGAGGACCTCCGGGCGGAGTGGGTGTGTCTCACGCACTCGCTCCAGGCCCAGGAGGTCCTCGTGGCGCACCGTAACGCCCGCACCACCGTCTTTGCGCGGCGGCTCATCGTCGAACGCTTCCTCGCCGGGTGGCCAGCGGCGCGGATCGCCGAGCAACTCGGCGTCTCCCGAGCGACGGTGCACAAGTGGGTCCGCCGCTACCGCGAGGAGGGCTGGGACGGACTTGCCGACCGCTCGTCGCGGCCGCACACCAGCCCGAACCGCGTCGCCGCACAGATCGAGGACCGCATCCTCGAGTTGCGAGCCACCGCGCATCGGGGAGCGGTGTTCCTGGCCGGCGAGCTCGGCCTGGTCGCCTCCACCGTCGGCCGGGTGCTGGCCCGCCACCAGGTGCCGCACCTGGCCGCGATCGACCCGATCACCGGCGCACCGGTCCGGCGCCGCCACTGCGGGATCCGCTACGAACGCCCCCACCCCGGGGATCTGATCCACATCGATGTCAAGAAGTTGGGCCGGGTCCCTGACGGCGGCGGCTGGCGGCTGCACGGGCGCCGAGAAGCCCGCCAGAGCGGAATCGGGCGCGGAATCGGGCGCGGGATCGGCTACGACTACCTGCACGTCGCGGTCGATGACCACTCCCGGCTGGCCTACATCGAAGCGCTGCCCGACGAACGCGACACCACCTGCGCCGGGTTCCTGCACCGGGCCGTGGCCTGGTTCCGTGAGCACGGCGTGCGAGTGCTGCGGGTCCTGACCGACAACGCCAAGGTCTACCGGATCGGGCAGGACTGGCGGGCGGTGTGTGTCGCGCTCGGGATCCGGCGCCGGTTCACCAAACCCGGCTGCCCCTGGACCAACGGCAAAGCCGAACGGCTCAACCGCACCCTGCTGACCGAGTTCGCCTACGCCCAACCCTGGCTGTCCAACCACGACCGGCTCACCGCCCTGGACAGCTGGGTCGAGCACTACAACACTCGACGCGCCCACTCCGCCCTCGGCGGCCGCCCTCCGATCACCCGACTCGCCGCATGACAGTCAACAACCTCCCGAGTCAGTACATCTAGACGCGGCACTCGACGTGCCTGAACGTCGGACTCGCCGTGCTGGGGTGTCGGACTCGCCGGGGTGGGGCTCGGTCAGCGGGCTCGCTCGGTGATGGGGCGCTGCGCCGGGGAGGGGTGGCCCGGCGGCAGGCCGTCGAGCAGTCCGGCGCGGCCGGCGAGGGCGGCGGCCTCGGTGCGGCTCGCGACACCGAGGGTGCGCAGCAGGCCCGCCGTGAGGCGTTTGACCGTGCGCTCGGAGACGTGCAGGGCGCGGGCGATCTGGACGGTGCTGGCGCCGCCTGCGATGAGCGTCCAGAGATGCCGTTCCTTGCCGGTGAGCTGGGGGCCCGTGCAGGGCGTCGCCTGCCGGGACCCGGCACCGGCGGCCGCGAGCAGCGACGGCACCAGTGCGGCGGGTGAGCGGGTGCGCACCAGCACGCCGCTCGCGCCTGCGCCGAGGAGCTCGAGGGCGCCCGGGAACGGCGCGACGTGCCGGGCGAGCGCGAGGACCGGGAGCCGCGGCTGCACGCCGCGCATGGCGGCGAGTGCGGCGAGCGGGCCGGGCGCGTCGAGTTCGAGGTCGACGAGCGCGACGTCCGGCTGATGGCGTCGCACCAGCATCCCGGCGGAGACGGCGCGGTCGGTGCCGGCCACGACACGCACCCCGCCATCGCTTGCCGCCGGCAGCGCCTCCTCGAGGCCGCGGCGGAACATCGGCTGCCGGTCGACGATCAGCACGCGGACCACCATGCTCGCGGGCTTCCCCGGGAGCCGCTCTTCCTATCGGGGTGCCGACCGATCGGAGGACGGAGCACGCCCGCTCGTGGTACCGATCCGCAGCTCGACGGGCAGCATGACCATCGTCGGGTCGCCCCCTTCGACGAGCTCCATCGCGGCGCGGGCCGCGACCTTGCCCTTCTCCTCGCTCGGCTGCACGACGGTGGTGAGCCGGGTCGGCGCGAGCCAGTGCAGCTCTGCGCCGTCGAAGCCGGCGACGGACAGGTCGTCGGGCACGTGCAGCCCCAGCTCGGACGCGGCCCGCAGCACTCCGGCGGCGAGCACGTCGCTCTGGGCGATGATCGCGGTGGGCCGCCGCTCGGCGGGGACGTCGAGCAGCACGCGCGCGGCCGCGGCTCCCTCGTCCACCGCGTTGCTCGGGGTCTCGTAGATCGGAACCGGGCCGAAGACGTCCTCCACGCCCTCGATGCGGTGCCGGACGTCGCGGTAGTGCGCCCGCGCCCGGCGCTGCGGCGTGACCGGGCCGCAGGTGCCGTCGAGGCGCAGCGGCATGGCGATGACCTCGACCCGCCGGTGCCCGAGCTCGTGGAGGTGGCGGGCGAGGTCGCGGGTGCCGCCGCGGTCGTCGATGTCGACCATCGCGACGCCCTCGACCGCCGGGCCCTCCACCGCCACGATCGGTACGCCGCGGGCGCGCAGCAGCTCCAGCGCCGGGTCGTCCTCGAGCCCGCAGGTGGCGAAGATGGCCGCGTCGAGCGGGATGCGCGCGATCTGGCTGGTCGAGGGCCTGCCGACGTCGCCTGCGAGCAGGAGCAGCCCTACGTCGTGGGCGCTGAGCACCTCGCTGATGCCGTCGAGCAGCTGCAGCGCCACGGGGTCGCGGAAGGCGTACAGCAGCCGCTCTCCGATGAACGCCCCGACGACGCCGCTGCGCCCGCGGCGCAGCGATGCGGCCAGGGGGTCGGGGCCCGCGTACCCGAGCTCGGCGGCCGCCGCGAGCACGCGCTCGCGGGTGGCGGGCGCGACGCGGGGGCTGTCGGCGAACGCGAGCGACGCCGTCGACGGGGAGACGCCTGCCCGCGCCGCGACTGCGGCGAGCGTCGGGCGGGTGGACACGCCCGAACCGTAGCGGGCGCGGGCAGAACCTGGTTGAGCCCGGCGCACCTGTCACGTAGCCTCAGATCGAATCGATTCGACACACACTGCGACGGGAGCCGATGTGACCACGACAGGGGCGATGCCCTCCGCTCAGCTGCTGAGGGCGCGCACGGCCGTGGTCGTCGCGTTCATCACCGCGGGTCTCGCGTTCTCGTCGTTCATCGCGCGCACGCCCGCGCTGCGCGACGCGCTCGACCTGTCCACCGGGCAGCTCGGCCTGCTGCTGCTCTGCATGTCGGGCGGGGCGGTGGCCGGGCTGCCCCTGTCGGGCCCGATCGTGCACCGCCTCGGGCCAGGGCGTGCGGTGCTCTCCGGTGCGCTGTCGATGACGCTCGGGCTGGCGCTGCTCGGCGCGGGCATGGCCGCCGCCCTCGTCCCCGTCGCCGCGGTCGGCCTGGTCGCCGCCGGGCTCGGCACCGGCGTCTGGGACGTCGCGATGAACGTCGAGGGCGCCGACGTCGAGCGCAGGCTCGGCCGCTCCCTCATGCCACGGCTGCACGCCGGATTCAGCCTGGGCACCGTGGCGGGCGCGGGCATCGGCGCGGCCTGTGCCGCGCTCGGCATCCCGCTCGCCGTGCAACTGATCGGCATCGTGATCCTGCTCCCGATCGTCGTCACGCTGGCCGTGCGGCGCTTCCTGCCGGTGCCGGAGGCCACGCCCGGGGAGGCCAGGTCGGGCTCGGGAGTGCTCACCGCGTGGCGGGAGCCGCGCACGATCGTCGTCGGGCTGATGGTGCTCGCGTTCGCGTTCACCGAGGGTTCGGCCAACGACTGGATCGCCATCGCGATGGTCGACGGCCACGGCACGAGCGAGACCCTCGGCGCGATCGCGTTCGGGTTCTTCGTGGCCGCGATGACCGCCGGTCGGATGGTCGGCGGCGCCGCGCTGGAGCGCTTCGGGCGCGTCGCGGTGGTGCGCGCCACCGCGGTCATCGCACTCGCCGGGCTGCTGCTGATGCTGATCGGCGGGTCCGTTCCCGTCGCGCTCGCAGGCGCCCTGCTGTGGGGGATCGGTGCGTCGCTGGGGTTCCCGGTGGGCATGAGCGCCGCCGCGGACGACCCGGCACGCGCGGCCGCCCGCGTCTCGGTGGTCAGCTCCATCGGCTACACGGCCTTCATCGCGGGCCCGCCCCTGATCGGCCTCCTCGGCGAGCACGCAGGCATCCTGCGAGCACTCTTCGTGGTGCTGGGCGCTCTGCTGCTGGGCCTGCTGGCCGCAGGCTCGGCCCGGCCACTGGCCCCGGCGGGCGAGCGCTGACATTCGGGAAAGCCGCTTCCGCTTGACGCGGCGCCGTTCCCGAGGACCATCAGCCCGTGCCCAGCCTCTACATCGACGGGACCTGGACGTCCGGGTCCGGCGGTAGCGCCGAAGTCATCAACCCGTTCGACGCCGGCGTGATCGAGGCGGTCGACCAGGCCGGCCCCGACGACGTCGAGCGTGCGGTGGCCGCCGCCCGGGCGGCCTTCGACGGCGGCCCGTGGCGACCCACCTCCGCCGCCGAGCGGGGCGAGTTGCTGCGCCGCGTCGCGGACCTGCTGGTGCGCGACAAGGAGGAGATCGCCCGCGTCGAGACCCTCGACACCGGCAAGACGCTGGTCGAGAGCCGCATCGACGTCGACGACGTCACCGCCGTCTTCCGCTACTACGCCGATCTCGCGGGGCACGACGCGGGCCGGCTCGTCGACACGGGCAACCCGGCGGTCGTCAGCCGGGTCGTGCACGAGCCGGTCGGCGTCTGCGCGCTGATCACGCCGTGGAACTACCCGCTGCTGCAGCTGTCGTGGAAGGTCGCGCCCGCGCTGGCGGCCGGCAACACCGTCGTGATCAAGCCGAGCGAGGTCACCCCGCTCACCTCGGTGCTGCTCGTGCGGCTGCTGGAGGAGGCGGGCGCACCGCAGGGCGTGGTGAACATCCTGCTCGGCGACGGCCGCTCGGTCGGGGCTCCGCTCACCGAGCACCCGGGCGTCGACATGATCAGCTTCACCGGCGGGCTCGCCACCGGCCAGGCGATCATGCGGGCCGCCGCCACCACCGTGAAGCGGGTCGCCGTGGAGCTCGGTGGCAAGAACCCCAACATCGTCTTCGCCGACACCGACTTCGAGACCGTCGTCGACAACGCCATCACGGCGGTCTTCCTGCACGCCGGCCAGGTGTGCTCGGCGGGCGCCCGGCTGATCGTCGAGGACGCGCTGCACGACGACCTGGTCGCCGAGATCGGCAGGCGCGCCGAGCGGATCCGGCTGGGCAACGGCCTGGACAAGGGCACCGAGTCGGGCCCGCTGGTCTCGGCCGCCCAGCGGGCGAAGATCGAGGACTTCGTCGCGTCGGCGCACGCCGAGGGCGCCCGCCTGGTGGCGGGCGGGCACCGCCCGGAGGAGCCGGACCTGCAGAAGGGCTTCTTCTACCGGCCCACCGTGTTCGCGGACTGCCGACGGGACATGCGGGTGATCCGCGAGGAGACCTTCGGCCCGATCCTCACCGTCGAGCGCTTCCGGGACGAGGATGAGGCGATCGCGCTCGGCAACGACACCGAGTACGGGCTGTCCGGCGGGGTCTGGACCGGCGACGCGGGGCGGGCCGAGCGGGTGGCCCGCGCGCTGCGGCACGGCACGGTGTGGATCAACGACTTCGGCCCGTACGTGCCGGGGGCCGAGTGGGGCGGCATGAAGCGCTCAGGCAACGGGCGTGAGCTCGGCCCGACGGGGCTGGCCGAGTACCAGGAGCACAAGCACATCTGGCACAACACCCGGCCGGCCCCGGCCGGTTGGTTCACGGCTGGCTGACATCGGAGGTGGCACGTGAGCACGACGGAACACCGCGCGAGTGACGACGGGATGGCCGAGTTCGGCTACTCCCAGACCCTCGACCGCAGCATCGGCAAGTTCGCGAGCTTCGCCGCCGGCGTCAGCTACATCTCGATCCTGACCGGCACGTTCCAGCTCTTCTACTTCGGGTTCGGCACGGGCGGTGCGGCCTACTGGTGGTCGTGGCCGCTGGTCTTCGCCGGCCAGTTCATGGTGGCGCTGTCGTTCGCCGAGCTCGCGGGCCGCTACCCGGTCGCGGGCTCGGTCTACAACTGGTCGAAGCAGCTCGCCGGTGCCACCACGTCGTGGATGGCCGGCTGGATGATGCTCACCGCCTCCATCGTGACGATCACGGCGGTCGTGCTGGCCTACCAGCTCGTGCTGCCGCAGATCTGGTCCGGCTTCCAGATCGTCGGTGACGCGGCCGACGCGAACGACGCCGCCGTCAACGCCGCAATCCTCGGCGGGTTGCTGATCGTGTTCACCACCGTGATCAACGCGATCGGCGTCAAGCTGATGTCGCGGATCAACAGCACAGGGGTGTTCATCGAGCTGATCGCGGCTGTGTTGATCATCGTGCTGCTCGCGTTCAACATCGTGAACCCGCCGTCGGTGCTGTTCGACACGCAGGGCCTGGGCGAAGGCATGCCCGGGGGTTACTTCGGGGTGTTCCTCGTCGCCGCACTCGCCTCGGCCTACGTCATGTACGGGTTCGACACCGCGAGCTCCCTCGGCGAGGAGACCGTCGACCCGCGGCGAACCGCTCCGTCGGCCATCCTGCGCGCCGTGATCGCGTCGTTCATCATCGGCGGGCTGATCCTGCTCCTGCTGATCCTCTCCGCCCCCGACCTGAGTGACCCGGCGTACGGGGAGAAGTCCGGTGGCGGTCAGCTGATCCTGCTCCAGGTGCTCGGCGGCCCGGTCGGCATCGTGTTCCTCGTCTGCATCGCGATCGCGATCACCGTGTGCGCGCTCGCCGTGCACACCGCGGCGATCCGGCTGATGTTCGCGATGGCCCGCGACAACGCCCTCCCCGCGGGGGCGCACCTCGCCAAGATCGACCCGGTGCACAAGACCCCGGTGATCCCGTCGATCCTCATCGGGATTCTCGCGCTGCTCATCCTGATCAGCAACATCGGGACGCCCGAGGTGTTCACCGCGGTCACCAGCGTCGCCATCATCATGATCTACATCGCGTACCTGCTGGTCACCATCCCGATGCTGATGCGGAGGGTGCGCGGACAGTGGCCGGACGAGGCAGGCCGCGCGAGCGGCTATTTCTCGCTCGGCCGCTTCGGGATCGTCGTCAACGTCCTGGCCGTCGTGTGGGGCATCGCGATGTCGATCAACCTGGCATGGCCCCGGGAGGATGTCTACGGCGCCGGCTGGCTCGCGTGGAGCGCGTTCATCTTCATCGGCGTCATTGCCGTCGCGGGGCTGATCTGGTACGTCGTCCGCGGGCGGCACCAGGTCGGTACCTTGCCCGAGCACATGGCCAAGCAGCTCGAGGAGGCGCACGAGGTCGACCCGGGCATCCCGGCTCCCCCGCAGCCGAAGCCGACCGAGGGAGCGTGAGCATGGACGACGTCTTCGACTACGTCGTGGTCGGGGGCGGGTCGTCGGGCTGCGCGCTCGCGGCCCGGCTCTCCGAGAACCCTGACGTCACGGTGTGCCTGCTGGAGGCCGGACCGTCCGACGTCGACGACCCGGCGATCCTGAAGCTCACCGACTGGATGGCCCTGCTCGACTCCGGCTACGACTGGGACTACCTGGTCGAGCCGCAGGAGCGCGGCAACAGCTTCCTGCGCCACGCCCGCGCGAAGGTGCTCGGCGGGTGTTCGTCGCACAACTCGTGCATCGCGTTCTGGCCGCCGCGCGAGGACCTCGACGAGTGGGCAGCCGCCGGGTGCACGGGATGGAGTGCCGACGAGTGCTGGCCGCTCGTCGCGCGGCTGGAGAACAACGACGGGCCGTGGGACGGGCACGGCCGGTCCGGCCCGGTCACGATCATGCAGGTGCAGCCGGACGACCCGTGCGGGGTCGCCGTGCTGGAGGCAGCCGCCGCCGTCGGGCTGCCGACCGTCCGGTTCAACGAGGGCGTGACGGTCTGCGAGGGCGCCGGGTTCTTCCAGATCAACCGCGAACCGGACGGCACGCGCGCCTCGTCATCCCGGGCCTACCTGCACCCGATCATGGGGAAGCGGCAGAACCTGGAGGTCCGCACGGGTGCGTGGGCCTCCCGGGTGCTGTTCGCGGGTCGGCGCGCCACCGGCGTCGAGTACCAGCAGGACATCGGCCCGGGCCGGCGCACGGTCACCGCCCGCCGGGAGGTCGTGCTCAGCGCAGGCGCGATCGACACCCCCAAGCTGCTGATGCTCTCGGGCATCGGGCCGTCCGAACACCTGCGCGAGTTCGGGATCGACGTGCTGGTGGACGCGCCCGGCGTCGGGGCGAACCTGGACGACCACGTCGAGGGCCTCGTGATGTGGGAGGCCGCGCAGCCCATGGTCACCCGCTCCACGCAGTGGTGGGAGATCGGACTCTTCACCCGCACCCGCGACGGCCTGGACCGGCCCGACCTGATGATGCACTACGGCTCGGTGCCGTTCGACCTGAACACCGTGCGCTGGGGCTACCCGACCACCGACAACGGGTTCTGCCTCACCCCGAACGTCACCCGCGGACGATCCCGGGGCACCGTGCGGCTGCGCACCCGCGACTTCCGCGACCGCCCGCGGGTCGACCCGCGCTACTTCACCGACCCCGACGGCCACGACATGCGCGTCATGCAGACGGGGGTGCGGCTGGCCCGCCGCATCGCCGAGCAGGAGGCGCTCAAGGAGTGGGTGGCCCGCGAGCTCACGCCCGGCCCCGACGCCGTCACCGACGACGAGCTGGCCGACTACATCGCGAAGACCCACAACACCGTCTACCACCCGGCCGGCACGGCGAAGATGGGCCCGACCACCGATCCGGCCGCCGTCGTCGACCCGCAACTGCGGGTGCGCGGGGTGGACGGGCTGCGGGTCGCCGATGCGTCGATCATGCCGTTCCTGCCGGCGATCAACCCGAACATCACCTGTTACATGATCGGGGAGAAGGCGAGCGACCTGCTCACCACTGAGGGGTGACAACGGGGAGGATTGCCGGCGTGGGCGACATCGCCGGTTTCCTCAGCGCTCATCCGCCGTTCGACGGGCTGGACGCAGGCGAGCTCACCGCACTGGCGGACGTCGCGGAGCAGGAGGAGCACCCCGCGGGCGCGACGATCCTCGCCAAGGGCGGCCCGCCGCCCACGCACGTGCGGGTGGTGCGCACCGGCGCGGTGGAGATCGTGCTCGACGGGCTGGTGCTCGACCTGCTCGGGCCCGGCGAGCTGTTCGGCCATGCGTCGATGCTGTCCGGGCTGCCGCTCGGGTTCGCCGCCGTGGCCGTGGGCGCGACGACGTGCCTGCGCCTTCCCGCCGACGCCGTCCGCCCGGTGCTGGGGCAGCCGGCAGGGCTGCGCTACATCGCCCGATCGCTTATGTCGTCGCTGCTCACCGACCCGTTCCTCCCCGATCCCGCCGGCGCCGATCTCCGCTCCGCGAGCTCCGCTGAGCGCCCCGTCCGGGAGCTGCTGCGGGCCCCGCTCGTCCGCGCGTCACCCGCGCTGCCGATCCGGGAGGCCGCGCAGCGGATGACGGCGTGCCGCGCGTCGGCCGTCGTCGTCCCGCTCGGTGACGGCCAGGTCGGCATCCTCACCGACCACGACCTGCGGCGCGTGATCGCCGAGGGCCGGGACACCGCCGCACCCGTCGGTACGGCGATGTCCGCGCCTGCGTGGACGGTCGCCGCCGACCGGCTCGGCGGCGAGGTGTTGCTCGACATGCTGGACCGGGGCGTGCGGCACACCCCGGTGGTGGACGCGACGGGGGAGGTGCTCGGGGTGCTCGACGACGTCGACGTCGTCGCCGCAACCACCCGCAGCAGCTTCGGGCTGCGCGCGGCGATCGCCCGCGCCGGCTCCGTGCAGGAGCTGGTGAGCGCGGCCGCCGGGCTCACACCCACGGTCATCGCGTTGCACGACGCCCGGGTGGCGGCCGCCGACATCGCGGGCATCACCTCGGTCGTGGTCGATGCGCTCACGCGGAGGCTCATCGAGCTCGTCGCCCCCGGCCCGCCTCCGCGCCCGCTCACCTGGCTGGCACTGGGCAGCCTCGCGCGCCGCGAGGCCGTGCCGTCCTCGGACGTGGACAGCGCACTCGTCTGGGCGGGCGACGGGCAGGGCAGCGCCGAGTACGCCCACGCGCTGGCCGAACAGGTCCTGTCCGGGCTCGCGGCCTGCGGGTTCCCGGCCGATGCCAACGGGGCGGTCGCGACCAACAAGCTCTTCTCCCGCTCCTACGACGCCTGGGTCGCGGCGGCGCACAGCTGGCTCGCCGACCCCACCCAGGAACGCGCGCCGATACTCGTCTCGCTGGCGGTGGACGCCCGTCCGGTGTGGGGCGTGCGCGCGGCCCCGTCGGTGGCCGACGTCTTCCGCGACGCCCGCCGCCATCCCGACCTGCTGCGGCTGCTCGGCCGCTACGCGCTGGCCCACCGTCCGCCCACCGGTTTCCTGCGCGACTTCGTGGTGGAGCACTCCGGGCGGCGCCGAGGCAAGCTCGACCTCAAGCGCGGCGGGCTCGTCCCGATCGTCGACCTCGCCCGATGGGCGGGGATGGCGGCCGGGGTCACCAGTGCGTCCACCCCGGCCAGGCTGCGCGCCGCCGCGGCCGCCGGCACCCTCGACGCGGGGCCGGCCGCCGCCCTCGAGGAGGCCTTCCACCTCGTGCTGCAGCTGCGCCTCGCCCACCAGGTGGAGCAGCTGCGCGCCGGCGAGGAACCCGACGACCTCGTACGGCCCGTCGATCTCAGCCCGGTCACCCGCGTCTCGCTGCGCGAAGCGTTCCGGACGATCGCGACGGTGCAGCGGCGCATCGACCGGGAGCTGCAGCTCGGCGTGCGGTGAGAAGGGGGCGCTAGGGTCGGCTCCCGTGAGCACGCCGCCGACCAGCCCTTCCGTCGTGCTGCTCACCGTGGCCCACCGGGTGGAGACGGCGCTGGGCGCCGCGCTCGCCCCGCTCGGCCTGACCGTGAGCCGGCTCGGGCTGCTCGGGCACATCTCGGGCGTGCCGGGTGCATCGTTCAGCGACCTGGCCCGGATGTCGGGGATCAGCGTCCAGAGCGTGCACACCGCGGTGAAGGCGCTGGTCGCGGCGGGGCTGGTGCGGGACGCGACGGCGCGGGCCGGGGCCGCGTCCCGCATCGAGCTCACGCCGGAGGGTGTCCGGCTGCTGCGGGAGGCGATGGCCGCGGTGGCCGCCGTCGACGCTGAGCTCTTCGGTCCCGACGCGGACCCGGCGCTCCGGCAGGTCGGTGAAGCAGTGCGGGCCGCCTTCAGGTGATCTGAAGGCCCTGCTAACCTTCAGAAAGATTGAAGGTTGGAGGGGTCGTGGAAGGTCTGCTGCTGTCGGTGCACGTGCTCGCGGGCATCGTCTTCGTCGGGGGTTCGGCCGTTGCGGCGAGCCTGTTCCCGCGCTACGCACCGGTCGCGGCGACGGTGCCGGCCGGTGCTCCCGACGATGCCGGGCGGGCGGGGGAGCGCAACGAGGCCGTCGCGGTGCTGCTGCACCGCATCACGCGGGTGTACGGCCTGCTCGGCATCGTCGTGCCCGTCGTCGGGATCGTGCTGGCGATGGTCCAGGGCCGCATGGCCGAGATCTGGATCAACGTCGCGATGCTCCTCACGGCGGCCGCAGGCCTGCTGCTGGCGCTGGTGATCTACCCGAGGCAGAAGGCCGCGCTCGCAGACCCGGACGGCGGCGCCCGGCTGCGCTCGCTCGCCATGTACGCCGGGATCTACAACCTGCTCTGGGCGATCGTGGTGGTGCTGATGATCGTGCGACCGGGTGCCGAGTGATTCCAGGAGCTCGGTCCGCGTCTTGCTGCGCGTCATCGAAATGACGTGCAGTCCGGGCAGGGCCTCGGATATGGTCCCGGCCGTCGCCACACCTGTGGGAGGTCTCGTCGTGAGGGCAACGCGCGCTCGTTCCGCTGCTTCGACGAGCCCGTTCGCCCTCCGGTAGGTCGTCCCGCGTCACCCCCGGAGCTGGGCTCGGTCCTTCCCTGCCCACTTCACCCGAGGGGTGTGCGCACGCATGCAGTCCTCCGACCCGGTACGGGTCTACCTCGGGCTGGCCTTCGTCCAGTCCGTCTGCTTCTCGCTCTTCTTCACCGTCCAGCTCGTCTACCACGCCACCGTCATGGGCCTGGACCCGTTGCAGATGGTCCTGGTCGGCACCGTCCTGGAGATCGTCTGCTTCGTGTTCGAGGTGCCGACCGGCGTGGTCGCCGACGCGCACAGCAGGCGCCTGTCCGTGCTGATCGGGCTGGCCCTGATGGGGTGCAGCTACGCCCTGGAGGGAGGGGTGGCGCAGTTCTGGGCCGCGCTGGTCGGCCAGGTGCTGTGGGGCCTCGGCTACACCTTCACCAGCGGGGCCCACCAGGCGTGGATCACCGACGAGATCGGCGAGGCCGCCGCGGGGCCGGTCTTCCTGCGCTACCGCAAGGCGTGGCTGCTCGGCGGCGTGACCGGCACCGTCCTGGCCACGGGCCTCGCCCTCGTGCACGTCCAGATCCCGATGGTGCTGGCAGGCCTGGGCATGTTCGTGCTCGTCGGGGCGCTGGCGATCGTCATGCCGGAGCGGCACATGCGCGCCTCGTCGCCCGAGCGCTCCACGTTCGGCCGGATGTCGGCCACCGCGCGAGCCGGGCTGCGGCTCGCCGTGGTGAGCCCCGTGGTGCGTGTGATCCTGCTGATCAGCCTGATCACCGGCCTGGCCGCCGAGGCGTACGACCGGCTCGCGGTGCCGTCGGTGATCGAGAGGTTCGCGTTCCCGCAGGTCTTCGGCTCCGACCAGCCCGCGTTCTGGTTCGGGGTGAGCGGGCTGGCCGGCCTGCTGGTCAGCGTGGTGGCCGCCGAGGTGTTCGGGCGCCGGTTCACCCGGTTCCTCGTGGACGGGGTCCCGGCGCGGCTGCTCGCCGGCCTCGCCGCACTCGACATCGCCGCACTGGTGGTCTTCGCCGTGTGCGGGCACCTGTGGCTCGCCTTCGCGATGATGTGGTCGCGCCGGGTGCTCGCCACGATCAGCGAGCCGGTGCAGACCGCGTGGGTCAACCGCGGCCTCGAGCCTGCGGTGCGGGCCACCGTGCTGTCGATGACGGGACAGGCCAACTCGGTCGGCCAGGCAGCGGGCGGCCCGGTGTTCGGGGTGATCGGCACGGCCTTCTCGCTCACGACCGCGCTGGTGGGCTCGGCGGCGTTGCTGACGCCGGTCGTCGAGCTGTACCGGCGGTTCGGCACCGGCCGCCCCGCGCGCCGATCAGCTGATCGGCACGGCTGACCCGGCCGTCGCCGCGTGGACGAGCTGGCCCGGATCCGAGACGGAGCCCGTGGCGAGCTCGGCGGCGAACTCGGCCTCGCCGAGCGCCGCGGCGGCCACCGCCGTGATCCGGTCGACGTCCCCGCGCTCGGCCGTGGGCAGTGGCGCACCGACGCTCTCGCGCGCCGCGGCCGCCGCACCGAGCAGCCGGGCCGCGTGGCGGTGCCCGCCCGCGAGCGCGACGGCGCCTGCGAGGCCCTCCAGGCTCAGGGCGAGCGCCCGCGGATCCGTGCCGCGCCGGGCGACGGAGTGCCCGGCGAGCTGGTGGCGCAGGGCGGCTTCGGCGTCGCCTCGCATCTCCGCGACGAACCCCAACTCGGCGTGGATCAGCGTCGTGGCCAGCTCGGCATCGACGCCGAGGTGCCACTCGAGGACCTCTCGCAGGTGTTCCTCCGCGGCGTCGAGGCGGCCGGTGCGACGCTCGCCGAGGGCGAGGCCGGTGAGGGCGTAGATGCGCCCCGGTGCGAAACCGTGGGCGACGGCCGTGTCCACCGCCCGCCGGTGCAGCTCGTCGGCCTCGGCGAACCGCTGTTCGAGCAGCGCGACCCGGCCCAGCCACGACAGCTGGTAGGAGACCTCGGCCCACAGGCCGAGCTCCTCGGCCATCCGCAGCCCGGCGCGGTGCTGCTCGGCCGCCTCTGCGTAGCGGCCGGCCAGCTCGTCGAGCGCGCCGAGCGCGAACGTGGTCTGCACCTGCCCCCAGCGGTCGCCCACCTCGCGGAACAGGGACGCGGCCCGCTCGGCCTGCTCCCGCGCACCGGCGTAGTGGGCCTGGCCGACGCGGTCGACGAGGGCGGCCGCGATGCCCCACCGGTCGCCCAGCGCCTCGAACGTGGCGAGCGCGGCGGCCGTGAGCGGCACCGCCCGGGTGTCGGCCACCGTGGTGAGGGCGTAGCCGAGGAACCACTGCGTGCGGGCCCTCGCCACCGGATCCGCGATCGCCGACACGTCGAGCGCGGCATCGTCGGGCCGCACGCCGTCGAGCACCCGCAGAGCGGTGAGCCAGGCCGTGGCCTGCACGCGCGCCGCGGCGGGCGCGTCGCCGGGCACGGCGAGCGCGGCCCGCAGCGACCGCATGGCCTCCCCCGTGCGCCCGCGCAGGAACCAGTACCAGCAGAGCGCCTGCACCAGCCGCAACGCCGGCTCGGCGCCGTCGGCCTGCTGGACGAGGTGGTCGAGGGCGGCGCGCAGGTTGGCGGCCTCGGCGTCGAGCCGCTCCAGCCAACGTCGCTGGTCGGCGCCGCGCAGCTCCGGCTCGGCCCGCTCGGCGAGCGCGAGGTGGTGGGCGCTGTGCCGTTGCCGGACGAGCTCGAGCTCGCCCGCATCGGCCATGCGTTCCAACCCGTACGCCGCCACCGTCTCCAGCAGCCGGAACCGCGGCGCGCCGTCGGGAGTGGGCCTGCTGACCACCAGGGAGCGGTCGACGAGGCGGGCGAGCAGGTCGAGCACCTCCTCGCGGCGCACGCCCTCGCCCGCGCACACCGCCTCCGCGGCGTCGAGGTCGCAGCCCTCGGCGTGCACGGCGAGGCGCCGCAGCACGACCCGCTCGCCGGGGGTGAGCAGCTCCCAGCTCCAGTCGATCACCGCGCGCAGCGTGCGCTGCCGGTCCGGCGCGTCGCGGGGCCCGCCTGCGAGCAGCGCGAACCGGTCGTCGAGCCGGGCCAGCAGCTCGTGCACCCCGAGCGCGCGCACCCGGCCGGCGGCGAGCTCCAGCGCGAGCGGCAGGCCGTCGAGCCGCCTGCAGATCGCCGCGACCGCGGGCGCCGTGTCGGCGTCGAGGACGAACCCGGGCGCCGCCGCCGCGGCCCGAGCCGTGAACAGGCGGGCCGCGCTCGACGCGCGCACGGCGTCGAGGTCGTCCGCGCCCGCGGGCAGCTCCAGCGGCGGGACCTCCCAGAGCACCTCGCCCGCCACGGAGAGCGGCTCCCGGCTCGTGGCGAGGATCCGCAGGCCGGGGGCGGCCCGCAGCAGCTGCCCGGCGAGCACGGCGACCGACTCGACGACCTGCTCGCAGTTGTCCAGCACCAGGAGCATGCGCGTGTCGGCGACGGCCTCGCCGATCTGCCCGATCAGGTCGGCGGACGCGCCCTCGCGGACCCCGAGGGCGCTCGCGACCGCCGTGGCCACCCACCGGTCGGCAGGGCACTCGTCCTCGGGACAGACCTGCCGGTCGAGCCCGGCGAGCTCGACGAGGCACGCCTCGCCTGCGTCGCGCGCCACCGCCATCGCCAGGCTGGTCTTGCCGACCCCGCCCGGCCCGGTGAGCGTGACGAGCCGGGCGGTGCGGAGCCGCTCGCGCACCTGCGTGACCGCGGCCTCGCGACCGACGAGCTCGGTGAGCGGGGCCACGATCACCTGCCGCGGACGGGTGACCGGTTGCGGTGGCGGGCCCTGCAGCGCCGGGTCCTGCGCGAGGATCGCCCGCTGCAGGGCGCTGATCTCGGGGCCGGGTTCGAGCCCCAGCTCGGCGACCAGCGCGGAGCGCAGCTCGGCGAACGCCGCGAGCGCCTCGCCCTGCCGTCCCGCCCGGTAGAGCGCGCGCATGTGCAGGCCGCGCAGCCGCTCGCGCAGCGGGTGGCGCGCCACCAGCGCCCCGAGCTCGGCGACGAGCTGCCCCAGCTCCGCGCCGCCGAGCGCGAGCCGCGCCTCGGCGCGCTCCTCCTCCGCCGCGACCCGCTCCTCGTCGAGCCGCTGCGCGGCCGCCACGGCGAACGGCTCCTCGCGGACGTCGGCGAGGGCCGGGCCGCGCCACAGCGCCAGCGCGTCGGAGAGGAGGGCGACCCGGTCAGCCGCGTCGGGTGACTCCCGGGCCCGCGCGATGAGGTCGCGGAACCGGTGGACGTCGAGGGCCCCGGGCTCAAGGCGCAGGAGGTACCCCGGTGGCTGGCGGACCACGAGGTCGTGCCCGCCCGCGCGCTCCAGCGTGCGCCGCAGCTGCGAGATCCTGGTCTGCAGCGTGTTCAGCGAGTTGCGGAGCTCCTGCGCGCCCCACAGGTGCTCGACGAGCCGCTCGACGGCGACCGGACGACCCTCGTGGACGAGGAGGTCGGCCAGCAGGGCGCGGGTCTTCCGTTCCGGCACCCGTACCGGTGAGCCGTCGCCGTCCCACACGGCCACCGGCCCGAGCACCCCGAACTGCACAGAGCCACGTTAACCGCCCGCTCCGACCATTCCGCCCGCCGGCTCGAGCCGGGCGTGCGCGGACCGTGCGTGGATCGTGCGTGCCGTCGCCCAGGCTCGGTCGCATGACAGACGAGAAGTCGGTGACCGTGCTCGGTCTCGGCGCGATGGGATCGGCTCTCGCCGCAGCGTTCCTCGCCGCGGGCCGGCCGGTGACGGTGTGGAACCGCACCACGGGCAAGGCGGGGGAGCTGGTGGCCCGCGGTGCCACCGAGGCCGCGACGGTGGAGGAGGCCGTGCGGGCGAGCGGGCTGGTGGTGGCCTGCCTGTGGGACCACCGGTCCGTCCACCAGACCCTGGACCCGGTGGCGGGCGCGCTCGCCGGGCGGGTGGTCGTGAACCTCACCAACGGCACGCCGGGCCAGGGCCGCGAGCTGGGCGCGTGGGCGGGAGAGCACGGGTTCGCGCTGCTCGACGGCGGGATCATGGCCGTGCCCCCGATGATCGGAGGGCCCGGGGCGTTCGTGCTCTACAGCGGCCCGGAGGAGGTGTTCACGGCCCATCGCGAGGCCCTCGACGCCCTCGGCGAGAGCGTCTACGCCGGGCCCGACCACGGCATGGCGGCGCTCTACGACATCGCCCTGCTCAGCGCCATGTACGGCGCGATGATGGGCGAGCTGCACGCGTTCGCGATGGTCCGCTCGGCGGGCGTGGCGGCCACCGGGTTCGCGCCGCTGCTGCAGCGCTGGATGGCCGCCGTCGGCGGGTTCCAGGACCGCACGGCCGAGCTCGTCGACACCCGGGACTACACCCGCGACGTCGTCTCGAACCTCGGCATGCAGGCCGCCGCCTACCACAACCTGATCGACGCGGCGCACGAGCAGGGCGTGAGCCCCGAGCTGCTCGCGCCGCTCTACCCGCTGATGTTGCGCCGCACCGCCGAGGGCCACGGCCACGAGGACAACGTCGGCCTCATCGAACTCCTCTTCACCAGAAGGAGGACCACGTGAACATCACCATGATCGGGTTGGGTCCGATGGGCCAGGCCATGGCGCGCGCGTACCTCGCGGCAGGCCACCCCGTCACGGTCTGGAACCGCACGGCGAGCCGCGCCGACGAGCTCGTCGCGGCGGGTGCGACCCGGGCCGCCACCCCGGCCGAGGCGGTCGCGGCCGGCCCGCTCGTGCTGCTCAGCCTCACCCACTACGCCGCCATGTACGAGATCCTCGGCGACGTCGGCGACGCGCTGGCCGGCAAGGTCGTGGTCAACCTGAGCTCGGACACCCCGCAGGCCTCCCGGGATGCCGCGGCCTGGCTCGCCGAGCGCGGGGCCGAGCTGCTGGTCGGCGGGATCATGGTGCCCGCCGAGGTGGTGGGAACGGACGGGGCGTACGTCTTCTACAGCGGCCCGCGGTCGGTGCTCGAGACCCACGAGCCCGCGTTGCGGGTGATCGGGCGGCCGGACTACCGCGGTACCGACCCGGCGTTGGCCCAGCTGTTCTACCAGGCGCTGGTGCACGTCTTCGTCACCACGCTGGCGGCGTTCGTGCAGGGCGCCGCGCTGCTGGGCACGGCCGGCGTCACGGCGCGGGAGTACGCGCCGCTCGCGGACGAGCTCGTCGAGCTCGCGCGGTCGTCGTTCGGGGAGGTGGCTCGCAACATCGACGCGGGCGATCACCCGGACGATGGCGCGTCCGCGCAGATGATGGCGGTCGGGGTCGACCACATCGCGGGCGCCGTCGCGGCGGTGGGCCAGGACACGGCGCTCCCGGCGGCCGTGAAGTCCCTCTACGACCGCATGGTCACGGCCGGGTACGGGAAGGACTCCTGGACCAGGATGATCGACGTGATCAGGTCGGCTTGAGCGGGTCGTGCCCGAGCGACATGAGGCGGTGCCGCCAGCCGGCCTGACCCGCGGTCGGTTCCAGGTCGTCGCGGCGCTGGGCGTGCACGCGGTCCACCACGCGCCGCATCACGTCCGTGTCGTGCGGGGTCAGGTCCAGGCGACGCTTGCCGAGGATGGCGAGCACCTGCTGCCCGGTCGGCGTCCCGGCCTGGTCGGGCAGCTCCTCGCCCTCCTCACCTGCGTCGCGGGTGCGCAGCCACTCCGAGAGCTCGCGCGAGGTCATGTTGACCACCCGGTGGAACTCGTCCCACAGCTCGTCGTCGACATCGGCCATGCCCCACGCCTACCCACGATCGGCCGGCCCGACGCCTCAGCAGTTGTTCTCGATCTCCTCCGCGATCTCGCAGGCGTCGGCCCGCTCGCCGGTGGCGACGGCGACGCGTTGCAGGAGCGTGCGCAGGGTGTCGCGCTCGGCGGGGTCCAGTGGGCCGAGGACGTGCTCCTCGACCCGGCGCAGCCGGCGTTCGACGTCGCACAGCCGGGCCGTGCCTCGCTCGGTGAGCACGACCCGCCGGGCGCGGCGGTCGGCGGGGTCGGGCTTGCGCTCGACCAGGCCTGCCTTCTCGAGATCGTCGAGGAGGTAGGTCATCACCGTGCGGTCGACGCCGAGGCGCTGGGCCATCGCGAGCTGGGTGCCGGCATCGCCTCGGGCGGCTGAGGAGAGCACCTGGTAGCCGCGGGGCCCGCCGGGGACGTCCGCCACCGCTTCCGCGGCGATGCGCAGGTAGGAGCGGGTGACGGTGCCCAGCGCCCAGCCCAGATCGGACTCGACGTTCGCGGGGCTGGTCACACGTCGATCGTACCGGGAATGTGGCGCACGAGACGCTCTGTTGACACGATCGTCTGCATCACAGACGATCTGAAGAGCAGCACGCATCTTGTGGAAGGAACTCTCGATGACCTTGTTCCGGGTCGACAGCAGCATCCAGGGCGACGCGTCCGTCAGCCGAGCGGTGGCCGACGTGGTCGAGCGCGCCTGGCGCGACCACCACCCCGAGCCGAAGGTGGTCCGGCGCGACCTCGCCGCGAACCCGGTGCCCGCCGACGCGTGGCCGCTCGCGGTCGCCGCCATGTTCGCGCCCGATGCCGAGCGCACCCCGCAGCAGCGGGCCGCCGCCACGCTGGCCTCGTCGCTCGCGGACGAGCTGCTCGGCGCCGACGCCGCCCTCGTCGCGGCGCCCCTGTACAACTACGGCGTCTCGCAGCACCTCAAGACCTGGCTCGACCTGGTGCTCACCGATCCTCGGCTCGCTCCGGGCTCCGCAGGGCTCGGCGGGCGGCCGGTCACGATCGTGGTCTCGCGGGGCGGCGGCTACGGCCCCGGCACCCCGCGCGAGGGGTGGGACCACGACACGCCCTACGTGCAGCGGATCTTCGGCGACGTGCTCGGCGGTGACGTCACGGTCGTGACCGCGGAGCTGACGCTGGCCGCGCTGAAGCCGGAGATGGCGCACCTGCGGGAGCTCGCCGACGCATCCCGCGCCCGGGCGATCGCGGACGCCGCAGCCAGCGGCCGCGCCCTCGCCGAGCGCGTCGCACCCGCCGGCGTGGCCCGGTAACCGATGAGCAGGGCGTTCGCCGGATAGGTCGGACGCGCGGGGGTACCGGGAAGGCGAGCGCAGCCGACCCGGGAGGACATGTCATGGTGGCCTTCGGTTACTCCCTGCTCTGCGAGCAGCGTGGACCGCGCGAGCTCGTGGCCGACGCCGTCGGTGCCGAGGAGGCGGGCTTCGACTTCGCGGTGATCAGCGACCACTTCTTCCCGTGGCTCGACAGCCAGGGCCACGCGCCCAACGCGTGGCCGGTGCTGGGGGCGGCGGCCGCGGCCACCGAGCGCATCCCGCTGATGACCTACGTGACGTGCCCGATCATGCGCTACCACCCGGTGGTCGTGGCGCAGAAGGCGGCGACGGTGGCGCTGCTCGCGGGCGAGGGCCGGTTCTGCCTCGGGCTCGGGGCGGGGGAGAACCTCAACGAGCACGTGATCGGGGCCGGCTGGCCGCCGGTGAACGTGCGGCACGAGATGCTCGGCGAGGCCATCGAGATCATCGGCGAGCTGTTCACGGGCGGCTACGTCAATCGCCGCGGTCGGCACTACCGCGTCGACTCCGCCAAGCTGTGGGACTGCCCCGACGGCGGCGTGCCCATCGCCGTCGCGGTGTCCGGGGAGCAGTCGGTGGCGGCGCTCGCGCCGGTGGCCGACGCCATGGTGGCCGTCGAGCCGCTGCCGGAGCTGGTGGACGGCTTCGACGCCGCCGCGGGCACCAGGCTGCCCAAGATCGGCCAGCAGCCGGTCTGCTGGGGGCAGAGCCGCGCCGCGGCGGTCGCCCTCGCGCACGACCAGTTCCGCTGGTTCGCAGGCGGCTGGAAGGTCAACGCCGAGCTGCCCGGCACGGCCGCGTTCGCCGCGGCCACGCAGTTCGTGAAGCCCGACGACGTCGCGGGCGCGATCCCCTGCGGGCCGGACGTGGCGGCGCACGTCGAGGCCGTGCGCCCGTTCGTCGACGCCGGGTTCACCCACGTCGCGCTGGTCCAGGTGGGCGGCGAGACCCAGCCCGATTACCTGGCCTTCGCCGAACGGGAGCTCCTCCCCGCCCTGCGGGAGGCCTACGGCAAGTCCGAGGCCCCGGCGATCCGCGTCCGCTGAGCGGACCCCGGGAACGTCAGCAAAGCCACTTTCCCGACCTCTGACGTCGTGAAAGTGGCTTTGCTGGCGCGCCCCGGGGATGGAAACGGTTGCAGAATGTTACATGGGACCGTGTGACGGCGCGATCGACTCTCCTGGAACTTGGGGGTTGACGTTCGCCGCAAACGGTTTCAGACTTCCGCACGCAACAGCCGACCAACGACGGAGGCCGCGTGGCACCGACCATCCGGGACGTCGCTCGAGCGGCGGGGGTCTCGCAGGCCACCGTCTCGCGGGCGCTCTCGATGCCCGAGCTGGTGCGGCCGGCCACTCGGGTGCGGGTGGAGGCAGCCGCGCGGGACCTGGGCTACCGGCCCAACCGGGCGGCCAGGGGCCTGATCACCGGGCGCACGGGCAACCTGGGCCTGATCGTCCCGGACCTGTCGAACCCGTTCTTCGCGGCCGTCGTGAAGGGCGTGCAGTCCGCGGCACGGGCCGCGGACCACTCGGTGTTCATCGCCGACACCGACGAGGAACCCGGCGTGGAGGCCGACCTGCTGCGCGCGCTCGCCAAGCAGGTGGACGGGCTGATCCTGTGCTCGCCACGCGCCCCCGACGACGAGCTCGCGAGCGTCGGCACGGACACCACGATCGTGCTGATGAACCGCGAGTCGGGCGAGCGGCCCAGCGTCACCGCCGACAACGCCGACGGCATGCGGCAGGCCCTCGAGCACCTGGCGGCGCTGGGGCACCGCCGCGTCGCGTTCGTGGCCGGGCCGCGCACGTCGTGGTCCAACGCGCAGCGTGAGGTGGGGTTGCACCGCGCGGCCGCGGCCGGCGGGATCGACCTGGTGCACCTCGGGCACTTCCCGCCGCAGTTCGAGGGCGGCGTCGCGGCGGCCGACCTCGCGGTGGCCTCCGGCGCCACGGCGGTGATCGCCTACAACGACCTGGTCGCGCTCGGCCTGCTCAGCCGCCTCGGCGCCCGCGGTATCCCGGTGCCGGCCGCCATGAGCGTCCTCGGATGCGACGACATCGGCATGTCGGCCATGAGCCATCCGGCGCTCACCACGGTGTCGGTGCCCAAGCGAGCGGCAGGCCGGGCCACCGTCGGACTGCTGCTGGCGCTCCTCGACGCGGGCCCGGATGCGGGCCCGATGCACCGCGAACTTCCCACCCAGCTCATCGTGCGCGACACGACGGGGGTCGCGCCCATCTCCCCGAAGGGATCCAGCCGATGACCATGCACTGGCGCAGGGCGTTCACCGCGGGAGGGATCAGCGCGATCCTCCTGCTGGCCGGCTGCGGGGCACCGGAGGGGCCCGGCGCCGCGCAGGTGCCCGCGGGCGAGGTGCCCGACCGCCCGTCCCAGCCGGTGACGCTCAACATCCTCGACGTCGCCGGCAACCTGCAGCTCACGCAGGGGATGATCGACGACTTCGTGGCGAAGAACCCGGACATCGTCTCGCGGGTGACCACCGAGAAGGCAGCGGCGCCCGAGATGGCCGGCAAGATCAAGGCGCAGCAGGACGCCGGCCGCCTGGGCATCGACCTGGTGCTCACCGGCACCGACGGTCTGTCGGCCGGCACCGAGCAGGGCCTGTTCACGCCGCTGCTGCCGCAGTTCGCCGACCGGCTGAAGGGGATGGAGAACTACCAGGAGCCTGCGGCGGCGATGCAGGAGCTGGCCGTCGACCACGGCGTCGTGATCACCTACTACCCGTCGGGCCCGCTCATCGAGTACGCGCCGGACCGGGTGCCGAACCCGCCGAAGACCGCCCAGGAGCTGCTCGCCTACGCGCAGGCCAATCCCGGCAAGGTCGGCTACGCGCGGCCGGCGAACTCGGGGCCGGGGCGCACGTTCCTCATGGGCCTGCCCTACATCCTCGGCGACTCGAACCCCAAGGACCCGGTCAACGGGTGGGAGAAGACCTGGGCGTACCTCGCGGAGCTGGACAAGACCGTCACGTCCTACCCGTCGGGCACCGCGGACACGATGAAGAACCTGGCCAACGGCACCTACGACATCATCGTCTCCACCACCGGCTGGGACATCAACCCGCGGGCGCTGGGCACGGTGCCCGCCGAGTACAGGGTCGGCACGCTCGAGGGCTTCACCTGGGTCACCGACGCGCACTACGCGGCGATCCCGAAGGGCGTGTCGGCCGACAAGCAGGCCGCGCTCCTCGCGCTGATCGAGTTCATGCTGACGCCCGAGCAGCAGGCGAAGGCCTACGACACGGGCTACTTCTACCCGGGCCCGGCCGTCGAGGGCGTCACCCTGGACATGGCGCCGCCGGAGTCGCAGCAGGTGATCCGGCAGTTCGGCCGTCCCGAGTACGACGCGCTGATCGCGAACAACCCGAAGGCCACCCCGCTCGCCACGAAGGACATCGTCGCGGCGTTCGACCGGTGGGACCGTGAGATCGGCGGGGGCAACCAGTGACCGAGGGGTTCCGCGAGCTTCGCCTCGACGGGGTCGGGCGCCGGTTCGCCGGCAAGGACGCCCTGGCCGACCTCGACCTGACGATCCGGGCGGGCGAGTTCATCGCACTGCTCGGGCCGTCCGGGTGTGGCAAGTCGACGGCGCTGAACTGCCTGGCCGGCCTGCTGCCGCTGACGTCAGGCAGCATCTGGCAGGATGAGAAGCGGATCGACGTGCTGCCGCCGGAGAAGCGCGGGTTCGGCATGGTGTTCCAGAGCTACGCGCTCTTCCCGCACATGTCGGTGCGCCGCAACATCGCCTTCGGGCTGCAGATGCGCAGGCTGCCGCGGGCCGAGGTCGCGCGCCGCACCGCGGAGGCCATCCGGCTCGTGCAGCTCGAGGAGCACGTCGACAAGCTGCCCGGGCAGCTGTCGGGCGGGCAGCAGCAGCGGGTCGCGATCGCCAGGGCCGTCGTGCTGGAGCCGTCACTGGTGCTGATGGACGAGCCCCTGTCCAACCTCGACGCCAAGCTGCGGCTGGAGATGCGCACCGAGATCCGCAGGCTGCACCAGTCGCTCGGGCTCACCACCGTGTACGTCACCCACGACCAGGAGGAGGCCCTGTCGCTGGCCGACCGGCTCGTCGTGCTGCGGGCCGGGCGGGTGCAGCAGGTCGGCACGCCCGAGGAGCTCCACGCCCGGCCGGTGAACTGGCACGTGGCCGACTTCATGGGCTTCCGGAACCTGTTCGAGATGACCGCGACGCAGGCCTCCCGCGGCGACGTGGTGGTCGAGGGCGAGGGGATGAAGCTGGTCGGGTCGGCGGTGTCCCCGATCGCCGAGGGTTCGCGGGCGGTCGCCGCGGTGCGCCCGGAGGACGTTCGGGTGGTCACGGGCGAGGGGGAGAACCACCTCGACGTCGATGTCGAGGTGGTCGAGTACCAGGGCCGCGAGCTCGCCGTCGAGGTGCGCACGGCGTCCGGCCGGGCCCTGCACGTGCGCACCGACCAGCGGCTCGCCCCCGGCGACCGCGTGTCGCTCGCGATCGACCCGCAGCGCCTGCTGGTCTACCCGCTCGCCCCCGGTGAGCAGGCCCCCGCGCCGCTGGCCGACGTCGAGGCGGTGGCGTCGTGACCGCCACGCTGGAGCGTGCGGAGCGTCAGGCGCAGACGCCCGCGCTGCGTCACCGGCTGGCCGAGCGAGGGGTGGACCGGCAGTTGCTCCTGCTCGTCCCGGCCCTGCTGTTCGTCGTGCTGCTGTTCCTCTACCCGTTCTTCTACGGGCTGCAGCTGTCGTTCGCGCCCGAGGAGGGCGGGCCGCTGGCCAGCTACGCCGCGTTCTTCGCCGACCCGTACCAGCGCGGCACGATCTGGATCACGCTCGGGCTCGCGCTGCCGGCGGCCCTGCTCAACGTGCTGGCGTCGGTGCCCATCGCCTACCGGATGCGCGGGCGCTTCCGCGGCAAGCGGCTGCTCACCACCGTGCTCGTCGTGCCGATCACGCTCGGCACGGTGCTCACCGCGCAGGGCCTGCTCAACTTCCTCGGCCCGGCCGGCTGGTTCAACAAGATCCTCACCGCCTTCGGGGTGGACGAGCCCGCGCGGCTGGTCGGCAACTACTGGGGCGTGTTCTTCTCCCTGGTGATCACCGGGTTCCCGTTCGCGTTCCTGCTGATCCTGTCCTACCTGTCCGGTATCGACCCCACCCTGGAACAGGCCGCCGCCACGCTGGGCGCCGACTGGAAGCAGCGGTTCCGCCGCATCACGCTGCCGCTGCTCGCGCCCGGGCTCGCCACGACGTTCTGCCTGGCGTTCGTGCTCGCGTTCAGCGTGTTCCCGTCGGCCGTGCTGGTCGGCAACCCCGCGGGCGAGACCCGCGTGCTCGCCCTGGCCGCCTACCAGGCCGCGTACGAGCAGTACGACTACTCGCTCGCGTCGGCGATCGCGATGGTGATGGGCGCGGTCGAGCTGATCGTCATCGCCGTGGTGCTGCTGTGGCGGTCGCGGCTCTACACCGGCTCGACGGGAGGCAAGGGCTGATGGTCGCGCTCCAGCCCGGAAAGCGCCGGATCGTCGCGAGCCCCGCTGCGTGGCTCGTGTGGGGCGCCGTCGCGTTCTTCCTGGTCAACCTCGCAGGTGTCGTCGGGTCGGTGCTCGTCAGCTCCTTCGGCACGCGCTGGTTCGGCACCTGGCTGCCCGAGGGGTTCACCACGAACTGGTACGCCGACGCGTGGCGCAGCTTCGGCCTGTTCGACGTCGTGAGCGTCACCCTGCAGGTCTCGCTCCTCGTCGTGCTGATCTCGGTGTTGATCGGTGTGCCGGCCTCCTACGTGCTGGCCCGGCGCAACTTCCCCGGCAAGAGGCTCGTGTACTTCGCGTTCCTGCTGCCGATCCTCATGCCGCCGATCACCTACGGCATCCCGCTCGCCACCGTGCTCTACAAGTACGGGTTCGCCGGCAACATGTCCGGCGTGGTGCTGGCGAACCTGGTGCCGTCGGTGCCGTTCGTGATCTTGACGATGACCCCGTTCATCGAGCAGATCAACCCGAGCATCGAATCCGCGGCCCGGATGTGCGGAGCCGGCATGCGGGCGTTGTTCCTGCGTGTGCTCGGCCCGCTGCTCGTGCCCGGCATCCTGGCCGCGTCGATCCTGGTGCTGGTCCGGACCGTGGGCATGTTCGAGCTGACGTTCCTCACCGCGGGCCCGGACTCCCAGACGCTCGTGGTGGCGCTGTACTACTCGATGTCGGCCGCCGGGATCAGGGCGCAGCAGTCGGTGGACGCGATGGCCGTGATCTACACGAGCACGATGCTGGTGTTGCTGGTGATCGCGCTGCGCTACGTGAACCCGACCCAGCTCGTGGCGCGGGTGAAGGAGGCGCCGGAGCCCTGACCGGGGCAGCACACCGGCCAGGCGGGGCCGTTGCAGCAGAGCCACTTTCCTGCAACCCGGCGCTCTCAGGACCCGTGGTCGCGCGCGGCCTCGCGCAGGCACCGGGCGAGCGCGGCGACCGTGGGGTGGGCGCGGCCGCCGGCCCGCGTGACCAGTGAGACCGTGCGGGTCAGGGCGGGGTCGACCACCGGCCGCAGTTGCACCTCGGCCGACAGCGCCTCGGTCGCCAGCCGGGGCAGCAGCGCCACCCCGAGCCCGGCTGCGACCAGCGCGACGATCACCGTGTAGTCGTCGCTGACGTAGTCGATGTCGGGCGCGAATCCCGCCAGCCCGCAGGCCCGGTCCAGCACCGCGCGCAGTGCCGTGTCGCTGTGCGGGGCGATCCAGGCGTCGTCGCGCAGGATCGTGAGAGGTACCTGCTCCGGTGCATCACGGCCGCGGGGGAGGGCGGCGAGCAGCGGCTCGGTGAACAGCGGCCCGACGTCGACGCCGGGGTCGGCCACGCGGGGGAGCAGCGCGTACTCGTAGACGAGCGCGAGGTCGATCCGACCGGACCGGACCGCCGCCACCGCCTCGTCGGTCTCCAGTTCGGAGAGGATCACCCGCAGGTCCGGGTGCTCGGTGCGGCAGCGGGCGATCGCGGCCGGTACGAACGCGGCCGCCGCGGTGGGGAACGCCGCGAGCCGCGCGGTGCCGCGGACCGATCCGGCGAGGCCCGCGAGCGCCGCCTCGGCGGCCTCCAGCTCGGCCAGCACCCGTTCCGCGTGGTCGACGAGCACGCGGGCGGCCTCGGTGAGCGCCACCCGGCGGCCCTCGCGCACCAGCAACGGCATGCGCACCTCGCGCTCGAGCAGCGCGAGCTGCTGCGACACACCCGAGGGCGTGTACCCGCACGCCTGCGCGGTGGCGGCGATCGTGCCCCGGTTCGCGAGCTCCCTGAGCAGCCGCAGCCGACGTGGCTCCAACATGAAGTGATGCTACCGATCACCAGCAGAAACCGTCACTTGTCCTGAAGACGGGCGGGCCGCACCCTTCGCTCGTGACGATCACCGCCGTGCAGGGCGCACCGCCCCCGCACCCCCACGAGGACTCCGAGCGGCACTCCCGGATCAAGGCCTTGCGCGCCGCGATGGCCACCCGCGGGCTCGTCGCCGTCGCGCTGACCAGTCCGGAGAACGTCTACTACCTGCTGGGCCTCGACCACCTCGGCTACTTCGCCTTCACGATGCTCGTGTTGCCGGCCGAGGGCGATCCGGTCCTCGTGACGCGCGAGATGGAGCGCACGACGGTGCTGGCTCAGGTGCCCGAGGTCCGGCACGTCACCTTCGCCGACGGCGAGGATCCCGCGTGCGCTGCGTCCCGCGCGCTCCGCCACGTCGCGCCGGATGGCGGGACGGTGGGCATCGAGGGCCGGGGGTCGTTCCTGCCTCCCGCGGTGCTCGACGGGCTCCGGGCCGTGCTGCCCGCGCTCGCCTGGGAGGACTGCACCGGCCTTCTCGCGTCGGCCCGCGCCGTGCAGTCGGCGACCGAGACGGGGTGTGCGCGCCGGGCGGCGGTCGTGTCCGACGCCGCGATGCAGGCGGGGATCGCGGCCGCGCGGCCGGGCGTGGCCGAGCGCGACGTGGCCGCGGCGACCTACCACGCGATGATCTCGGCCGGCGGCGAGGCGCCCGGCTTCGTCCCGCTGATCCGTCCCGTCGCGATGCTCGGACAGGAGCACGTCACCTGGGGCGATCGTCACCTGCACGCCGGCCACGGGCTGTTCCTGGAACTGTCGGGCTGCGTGCGGCGCTACCACGCGCCGCTCAGCCGCACGGTCTACCCGGGGTACGCGCCTCCGGAGGCCGTGGAGGCCGCCGAGTCCGCGCTCGCCGGTCTCGCCGCCGCCCGCACGGCGCTGCGGCCGGGCGCCCGCACGGGCGAGGTCTTCGCCGCCTGGCAGCGCGCGGTGGGTGGCATGCCGCGCCGGCACCACTGCGGCTACCTCGTCGGCATCGGTTACCCGCCGAGCTGGGTGGGCGGCCCGGAGGTGCTCGGCATCCGGCCCGGCGGGGACGTCGAGGTGGTCGCCGGGATGGTCTTCCACCTCATGTCGTGGGTCGAGCGCCCGGTCGGGCACGTCGTCTCCGACACGGCGCTCGTGACGGAGGACGGGTGCGAGCTGCTCACCACCGTCTCCCGCGAGCTCACGGTGGTGGCCTGATGCGCATCACCGGCATGCGCACCACTCCGGTCGCCGTCCCGTTCCGCACCGACGAGATCTGGGCGTTCGGCCGGCGCCGCGGCCAGGTCAGCGTCCTGCTCGAGCTGGAGACCGACGAGGGCGTCGTGGGGCTCGGCGAAGCGGCGACCTACCCGTCGGCCGACATCGTGCTCGCCGTGTTCGCGAGCCTGGAGCCGCTGGTGATCGGCGCCGACCCGCTGCGCATCGAGCAGCTCGTGCGGCGCATCGACGTGGTCGGCACGTGGCACCACGTCGGAGCGAGCAGCCCGGCGATCGCCGCCGTCGAGATGGCCTGCTGGGACATCGCGGGCAAGGTCTGCGGCCAGCCGCTGGTGAACCTCTTCGGCGGGCGCTTCCGCGACGGCGTCGAGTTCTTCTGGTACGTGGCCCGAGCCGAGCCCGACGAGGTCGCCGAGGAGGGCCGCCGGGCGACGAAGGCCGGGTTCTCCACCTGCTACCTGAAGGTCGGCGCCGACGACCCGCGCCGTGACGTCGAGCGCGTCGCCGCTCTGCGGGACGGTGCCGGGCCGGGCGCGCGGATCAGGGTGGACGCCAACGAGGCATGGTCGCCGGGCTCCGCGGTGCGGGTGATCCGGGAGCTGGCCCGCTACGACCTGGAGCTCGTCGAACAGCCGGTCTCCGGACGCAACCTCGACGAGATGGCCTACGTCCGGCGGCGCATCGACGTGCCGCTGCTGGCGAACGAGGCCTCCTGGACCCGGCACGCGCAGCTCGCCGTGATCCGGGCAGGCGCGGCCGACGTGATCTCGGTGGACAACCAGATGGACGGTGGGCTCGCCAACCTGCGCCGGTCCGCGGGCATGTGCGAGGCGGCCGGGCTGCCGGTCGTGAAGCACAGCCTCGGCGAGCTGGGCGTCGCCCTCGCCGCCGCCGTCCACGCGCTCGCGGCCACGCCGAACGCCCGCCCCGCCCACCAGGCGTACGGAGCCCTGCTCACCGACGACGTCGTCGCCGGGTTCGGCGGGCCCGCGGCGAACTACTCCGACGGGTGTCTCACCGTGCCGACCGGGCCGGGGCTCGGCGTCGAGCTGGACCGCGACCGGGTGGAGCGCTACGCCGAGCTGTACCGGCGCGAGGGCGCAGGCTTCGGGTTCCACGACCGCGAGCGGGTGCACGCGGCGGCGGCGCTGCCCAAGTTCTGACCGCACCCGGCGCCCGGCCCGCGCACACGGAGACCACGGCTTCCAGTCGATTCCGAATTCGATGCCGCCGGGTCGAGCTGGTTCTGCATGATCAGGTCGGTGCCGGGTGCCACGCAACCGGCGGTGGTCGCGACCCGTCACCTCAGTCCTTCCCCGGCGAGTCACGGCGAGATCACCGCCGGACCGGGCCGCGGCCAGCACGGGGAGGCTGTTGCCTGATCGGCGCGCGGAGCCTTCAGCGATCAAGGCGAGATGGTGGCTAGTTGATCTTCGGGAGCGACCATTTGCCCTTGATCGCCACTGTCGGACCCGGCTGACCCTATTTTCGGTTGCCTTTGGCCGTCAGAGCACTAGCTCGAGCGGAGCGCGGCAGGCAGGACCCGTGCCGCCTCCGTCAGGCTCGGGCCGTACCAGGTCAGCAGCCGGCCGCTGACCAGTGCCGCGGGTACGCCGGGGAACGCCTCCGGCCCGTCGTCGGCGGTGAACAGGTACGGCTCGTCGGGCAGCACCACGAGGTCGTGCGGTGGCAGGTGACCGGGGTGGATGCGCGGGTAGCGCTCGTCGGCGTCGGCGAGCACGTTGTCGATGCCGAGGCGCTGCAGCACCGACCCGGTGAAGGTGTCGCGCCCGACCGCCATCCACGGCCTGCGCCAGATCGGCACGACCGCCCGGCGGCGCACGGCGGGCTCGGGCAGCGCATTCCAGGCGGCCTCGGCCTCGTCCAGCCACGCCGGCCGCTCGAGCCCGCACGCGGCGAGCATCCGGGTCAGGGACGCGAACGCGCCGTCCAGCGTGCGGATGTCGGTGACCCAGACGGCGATGCCGGCCGCGCGGAGCGCGTCGAGGTCGCTCGCGCGGTTCTCCTCCTGGTTCGCCACGACGAGGTCGGGCGCGAGCGCGAGGATCGCGTCGACGTCGGGGTTCTTGGTGCCGCGCACGCGCTGGACGTCCAGGTCGGGCGGGTGCGTGCACCAGTCGGTGGCGCCCACGAGCAGCCCCGGAGCGGTGGCCGCGACCGCCTCCGTGAGCGACGGCACGATCGACACGACCCGCCCGACCTCCCCGAGAACGGGGACGGGCGTGCCGAGATCGTCGATCACCTCGGGTCACCCGCCAGCACGGACATGATCAGCTCGTCGTGCCACTCGCCGTCCCAGTGGAGGGTGTCGCGCAGGCGGCCCTCCAGCACGAAGCCGCACTTCTCGTAGACCCGACGGGCGCGCGGGTTGAAGTCGAAGACACCCAGGCTCAGCCGGTGCAGCCCCACGCTCAGCGCGTAGTCCACGACGAGGCGGGTGATCTCGGTGCCGTAGCCGCGGTTCATGTGCGGGCTGCCCAGCAGGATGCGGTAGTTGGCCGAGGCGTTGTCGACGTCCAGCAGGTTGATCACGGCCTCGCCGAGGAACGCGTTGTCGGCGATGCGGACGGCCGCCCAGTCCGCCCGGTCGTGGTGGTCCTGCCGGCTGGCGAGCCACATCTCGACCTCGACGGGATGGACCTCGTCGTGGCTGCCGGTGAGCCGTCGCACCTCCGGGTCCCGGAGGGTGGCGAGGTAGTCGTCCCGCACGGCAGGGGTCAGCGGCTCGAGCCGGACGCGCTCACCGGTGAGCGTCGGCTGGTCACGGAACACATCGGCGCCGATCACGGCACCCAGCATGCCCCAGGCGCTCGGCTCAGGGTGTGTCCGGTGGGGCGAGCAGGGCCGGGCCGGACCGGCGCAGGAAGTCGCGGAACACGCGCACGGCCGGGCCCGCAGGGCGATCGGCCACCCAGACGAGCCCGACGGTGCGGGTGGTGCGCGGCGCGGTGACGGTCAGCTCGACCACGCCCGGCGTGACGTGCGTCGAGGGGGCGAGCAGCGCCACCCCGAGCCCGGCGCCGACCAGGCCGCGCAGCGTCTCACCGTCCTCGCCCTCGAACGCCATCCGCGGTGCGAACCCCGCCTCCCGGCACCAGGATTCCGTGAGGCTGCGCAGGCCGAACCCCGGCCGGTAGCCGACGAACTGGGCGCCGGCCGCTGCGGACAGCGGCAGGCCGTCCCGGTGGACCGCGAGCGGGTGGTCGGCGGGCACGACGAGCCGCAGCTCCTGCTCGTACATCGGAGCGCTGACCAGCGCGGGGTCGGCGGGCAGCGGGGAGGTCACGCACACGTCCACCTCGCCGGCCCGCAGCCGTTCCAGGATCGCGTCGTTGCCACCCTGGGCGAGGTCGAACCGCACGTCGGGGTGGGTCCGGCGGAATTCGCGCAGCAGCCGCGGCACCGCTTCGGCGCCGAACGTGTGGAGGAAGCCGAGCGCGACGCGGCCGCGCACGGCGTCGGCGTCCGTGACGATCTCGCGGGCCGCCGCGTCGAGCTCGGCGATCGCGCGCTCGGTGTGCCGCAGCAGCGTGCGGCCCGCGCGGGTGAGCCGCACGGCGCGGCCGGCCCGGACGAACAGGGCGACGCCGAGGTCGTGTTCGAGGCGGGCGATCCCGCGGCTCAGCGTGGGCTGCGGTACCGCGATCGCGTCGGCGGCCCGGGTCATGTGTTCGGTGCGGGCGACGGCGGTGAACTGCCGAAGCCGGGGAGCGAGGGCGGCCAGCAGCTCGGACTCATCCACTTCTTCATCGTAGGGCGAGCAGAGATGCATTGGACGCATCGATGGGCTCGCTCCTACCGTGGTGAGCGATGACAACGACCCAGCCTGCTCCCGCCGTCGCCCGCGGTCACGAGCGGGGCACACCTGCCTACCGGCGGCTCGGCGCCGCCATGTGGTGTGCGGGCCTGGCGACGTTCGTGCTGGTCTACTGCGTGCAGGCGCTCCTGCCGACGCTCGCGACCGAGTTCGCCGTGTCGTCGTCGGTGGCGAGCCTCGCGCTGTCGGCGACCACCGGGACGCTCGCGCTCGCGATCGTCCCGCTCTCCGCGGTGGCCGAGTCGTGGGGCCGCGCGCGCGTGATGACGGTCGCCCTCGCGGCGTCCGCCGTGCTGGGTGTGCTCGCCCCGCTCGCGCCCACGTTCGGCGCGCTCGTCGCGGTCCGGGCGCTGCAGGGCGTCGCGCTCGCTGCCCTGCCCGCCCTGGCCATGGCGCACGTGACGCGGGAGGTGGCCCCGCGCTGGCTCGGCGGCGCCGTCGGGCTGCTCATCGCGGGCAACACGATCGGTGGCCTGTCCGGACGCCTCGTGGCAAGCGCTGTCGCCGACGTGGCGGGCTGGCGCGTGGCACTGGCCGTCATCGGAGGGCTGTCGCTGCTGTGCACGGTGGCGTTCCGGGTGCTGCTGCCGCCCGCGCTCGCCGCGGCGCCGCCGCGCGTGCGCCTGCGCGAGCTCGGTGGCCCACTGCGCGCGCAGCTGGCCGACCCCGGCCTGCGCTGCCTCTTCGCCATCGCGTTCCTGCTCATGGGCGCGTTCGTGACCGTCTACAACTACCTGGGCTTCCGGCTGCTCGCGCCGCCGTTCGCGCTGCCGGCCGCGCTCGTCGGGCTGGTCTTCCTCGGCTACCTCGCCGGAACATGGGCCTCCACCGGGGCCGGCCGCCTCGGTGACCGCTGGGGCAGGCGCCGGGTGCTCTGGGCCGCGGTGCTCGTGGCCGTCGCCGGGGCCTGGGTGACGCTGCCCGACCTGCTGCCCGCGGTGCTGGCCGGGCTCCTGGTCGTGACCGTCGGATTCTTCGCCGCCCACTCGGTGGCCAGCAGCTGGGTGGGCCGGCGCGCGTCGATGCTGCCCGCGGGCTCGCCGGCCGTGGCGTCCTCGCTCTACCTCTTCGCCTACTACCTCGGCAGCAGCGTCGGCGGCGCGACCGGCGGCGTCGCCTACGACCACGGCGGCTGGCCCGCGGTGGTGGCGTACGTGACGGCGCTGCTGGGGATGGCGCTGGCCCTGTCGCTCGCGCTGCGCCGGATCGGCACGCGGAGCCTCCGCGAAAACCTGTTGGCGGACCACGGCGGCCACGACTAGTTTTCCGGGGGCCGTGCGAGAGAACGAGGAGGTGGTACCCGTGAACGCAGTATCGACATGGGTGCTCCCCTCCGGGGTCACGGTCGGGCGATAGGTCGTCCGGGAGCGCCGTTCACGAGCGCTCCCGAAAGGCACGGCCATGCGATTCACGTCCGAACAGCGCCTCGACGACGGTGTCCTCGAACGCGGGTTCACCCTCGGCGAGATCCCGGGCATCCTGTGGACGCCCGGGTCCGCATCCGCACCGGCCCCGTTGATCCTGCTGGGCCACCCCGGCGGACTGCACAAGATGTACCCCCGACTGGCGGCCCGGGCCCGGATCTCCGCGGCGGAGGGCTACGCCGCGGCCACCATCGAGCTCCCCTGGAGCGGTGACCGGCCTCGTTCCGCCGCCGCCGAGGAGGCCCGCGCCGACCTGCGCCGTGCGCTGGAGGCCGGCGAGCCGGTTGACGACGAGATCGTCGACCGGCTCGTCCTCCCGCTGGTCGACAAGGCGGTCCCGGAATGGCGGGCCGCCCTGGACGCCCTGCTTTCGCTGCCCGGGATCGGCGGCCCGGTCGGGTACGCGGGCGGGGTGATCGCGATCGGCATCCGGCTGGCGGTGGTCGAGCCGCGCATCTCGGCCGCCCTCCTGTTCGCCGGGAGTTTCGTGCCCCGCACCCTGTTCGAGGAGGCCCGGCAGGTCACCATTCCGCTGCAGGTCCTGCTGCAGTGGGACGACGAGGGAAACGACCGGCAGATGGCCCTGGACCTGTTCGACGCCTTCGGCACCGAGGAGAAGACGCTGCACGCCAACATGGGCGGGCACACCGGCGTCCCGCAGTTCGAGGGGGAGGACGGGAACCGGTTCTTCGCCCGGCACCTGAAGTGAGGCCGGGTCGTCAGGCCGGCAGCAGACCGTAGGCGGTGTCGGCGACCGCGCGTGCGCCGCGGGCCTTGATCGGCCCGCGGCGCGTCTACCTGCGGTTGTACGGTGTCGCCCGTGTGTCCGCCTGCACCTGGCTGTGCCGACGGGGCGTCGGCCTACCCGCGGGACACCACCTCGTCGCGGGCGAGCGCGACGCGCGGGGCGAGGGCGCCGCAGGCGGCCGTGATCAGCGCGATGACCACCAGCAGGAGCGCGGCCGACCAGGACCGCCCGTCGCTGACGGTCAGCAGCGCGGTGGCGAGCAGGGGGACGAACCCGCTCACGATCCCCGCGACGTTGGCCGAGAGCGCCACGCCGCTGTAGCGCAGGTGCGCCGGGAAGAGGTCGGTGAGCAGCGCCCCGGACACCGCGTACGGGATCGAGAGGCACGCGACGGCGAGCGTCACCCCGATGATCACGAGCGCTGCGTTGGTGGTGTCGATCATCCAGAACGTGGGGAACGCGATCAGCGCCGACACCACCCCGCCGATCAGCGTGATGCGTCCCGGCCCGAAGCGCTCCGCCATCCGCCCGCCGATGATGAGCACGACGATCTCGACGGCGGCCGCGACGAGCGTGGCGGTGAGCAGCAGCGAGCGGCTCATGCCGAGGTTCGCGGTGCCGTAGCTGATCACGAACGTCGTGATGAGGTAGAAGCCGCCGATGCCGAGGAACGCCGTGCCCGCACCGACCAGCAGCTGCGGGAACGCCTTGCGGAACACCTCGGTGACCGGGGAGCTCGCGAGCTCGTCCTCCTTCAGCAGCTGCTCGAAGAGCGGCGACTCCTCGACGCGCCTGCGGATCCACAGCGCGATGTAGAGCAGCGGGAACGCGGCGAGGAACGGCAGCCGCCAGCCCCACGCGTCGAAGCTCTCCGGCGGCAGCAGCGAGACCAGCAGGAACGCGCCGGACGACAGCAGCGTGCCGATCGGGGAGCCGATCTGCGGCATCGCGGCGTAGCGGCCGCGGTGCTCCTTCGGGGCGTGTTCGACGGCGAGCGTGACCGCGCCGCCCCACTCCCCGCCGACCGCGACCCCCTGCAGCAGCCGCAGCAAGGTGAGCAGCACCGGTGCGGCGACGCCGATGGAGAAGTAGGTGGGCAGGAGCCCGATCGCGCCTGTGACGAACCCGATCAGGGCGACGGTGATGATCAGGCACTTGCGGCGGCCGATGCGGTCGCCGAGGTGGCCGAACAGCACGGCGCCGAGCGGGCGCGCGAGGAAGCCGACCGCGAACGACGCGAACGCGCCCGCGGTGGCGACGACGACGTCGTCGCTCGCGAAGTAGAGCCGGTTGAACACCAGCGACGCGGCCGTGCCGAACAGGAAGAAGTCGTACCACTCCAGCGCGGTGCCCACGAACGCGCCGAACGCGACCTTGCGCGCCTCGGCTTCGGTGACGGTGACCGCCATGTCATACCTCCTGGTCCAAGCCGAGCTTCTCGGCACCGTGGGTGCAGCGCCCTCCGACGAACGTCGCGACGACGCCGACGTCAGCGATCCGCTCCGGGTCGACGGCGGTGACGTCGTCGGTGAGCAGCACGAAGTCGGCGAGCTTTCCGGGCGTGAGGCTGCCGCGCTCGCGCTCCTCGCCGGCGATCCAGGCGGCGTCGAGCGTGTAGGCGCGCAGCGCGGTGGCGGCGTCGACGCGCTCGTCCGGGCCGATGACGGCCCCGGTCGCCGACCGTCGCTGCACCATCGACTGCATGCCCAGGAGCGGCGCACCGGCCGCGACCGGCCGGTCGGAGCTGCCCGGCACCCGCAGCCCGGCGCGCAGGAAGCTCGCGTGCCGGTACAGACCGGCGGCCCGGTCCGGGCCGATGGCGGCGGCCATCGTGTCACCGATCTCGTACAGGAACCGCGCCTGCGGCACCGGGGTGACGCCCAGCTCCGCCATGCGCGCGATCTGGTCGGGGGTGGTGACGGCGGCGTGCTCGATGCGCGGGCGGGCGTCGGGGCGCGGGTGCCTGCGCTGCATCTCGGCGATCGCGTCGAGGGCGAGGTCGATCGCGCGGTCGCCGATCGCATGGGCCGCGATGCGCCAGCCGGTGGCATGAGCGCCCAGGATCCGCGATCGCAGCAGCTCCGGGTCGTCCTGGAGGTACCCGTGGCTGTGCCGGTCGCAGAAGGGGTCGCGCATGGCGGCGGTGCGGGCCACGAGCGATCCGTCGGTGAAGATCTTCATCGGGCCGATGCGCAGCCGGTCGTCGCCGAATCCGGTGCGGATGGCCAGGTCCAGCCCGATCCCCTCGGGGTCGGTCGCGTGCCCTTCCAGGGGGTGCAGGGCGTCGGCCACCGGCATGAGCTGCACCCGCACGGTGAGCGTGCCGGCCTCGCGCGCCTGCTGGTAGGCCGCCAGCTCGCGCGGGGAGCGCCCGACCCAGCCGCCGCCGATGCCGCACTCTGTGACGTGGGTGAGGCCCTCCGCCGCGTACACCGCGGACGCGTTGCCGATCGCGCGGGCGAGGTCGTCGGTGGGGTAGGGGACGAGCAGGGCGCTCGCGAGGTTCTGCGCCTGCTCCTCGAGGGTGCCGGTCGGGCCGTCGTCGTCACGGACGACGACGCCGCCCTCGGGGACCACTGCGGAGCCGTCGAGCACGCCGATGCGTTCGAGCACGGGGCTGTTCACCGTGGTCACGTGCCCGGAGCGGTGCTTGAGGACCACCGGGCGGCCCCCGGCTGCCCGGTCCAGCTCGCGGCGGTGGGGATGCCCGCCGATCGCGGTGTCGTCGTATCCGGCGCCGATCACGAACGCGTCGGGTGCGAGGGTCGCCGCCCGCTCCGCCACGCGGCCGTAGAGGGTGGCGAGGTCGGTGAGGCCGGAGAGGTCGACCTCGTCGAGCGACGACCCGAACCACGCCATGTGGTTGTGCGCGTCGCCGAACCCGGGCACGAGGGCGGCGCCCTGCGCGTCGATCTCGACCTCGCCGCGCAGGCCGTCGGCATCGAGGGCGAGCACGCGGCCGTGGTGCACGGCGAGCGTGTGCGCGCGGGGCGCCGCGTCGTCCACCGTGACGATCACGGCGTTGCGCACGAGCAGGTCAGCGATCAATTCGAGCCCATACCCCTCTATCCCAGGTGGTGCAGCCGCGTCAGCGGCAGCGTCGCGGACCGGTGCAGCGGGATCTCCCGGCCGTCGACGCGCACCGGGATCGGCTCCGGCGCCACCTCGACGGTCGGGGTGGCGGTGTTGTGCAGCATGTCCGCGCAGGTCAGGCCGCGGCTGTCGGCGATGGGGGAGTACGTCCGTCCCGCCGGCAGCGCATCGGTGTCGGCGTGCCGCGACACGAACACGTGCGCCAGTCGTGCGGGCGCGGCGCCGTGCCCGCCGTAGAAGGCGCGCATCCGCCGCGGCTGGGTGAGCCGGGTGGAGCCGGATCCCGATCCGGCCGCGCCCCAGGCCACGAACCCCGACTTGATGACGAGTTCGGGCTGGGCGCCGAACCACGCCGGGTTCCACAGCACGATGTCGGCGAGCCGGCCCGGCCGCAGCGAGCCGACGTGCCCCGCGATGCCGTGCGCGACGGCCGCGTTGTGGGTGAGCTTGGCCAGGTAGCGCAGCACGCGCGCGTTGTTGGCGACCTCCGGGCCGGTCTCCCCGGCCAGGCCCGCCTGCACGGACGCGAGCTGCCAGGTGCGCCGCGCGGACTCGGCGATGCGGCCCATGCCCAGCGCGTCGGAGTTGACGATGCTGATCGCGCCCTGGTCGTGCAGCCAGTTCTCGGCCGAGATCGCGTGCTCGCGGATGCGGCTCGCGGCGATCGCGGCGTCGCTGGGGACGTGGGCGTGGCCGCGGTGCACGGTGAGCGTCATCGGACCGAGCTCGGCCACGGTGGACGGCGTGAGCGGCAGCGTCGGCGTCGTCGAGCTGGTCAGCACGTTGGGCCGGGAGACGATCGACAGCAGGTCGGGGTGCCCGCCGCCGCCCTCCACGTGGTAGGCGTGCACGGTGCGGCCGCCGACCGCGTCGAGGGTGTCGGCGAGGTAGCCGGACTCGTTGAGCGTGTCGGTGTGCAGGGCCACCGGCAGGTCGGCGGCCTCGGCCACCCCAAGGCAGGTGTCGATCACGTCCGGGGTGGCGCCCCAGTCCTCGTGCACCTTGAACCCGGCGCAGCCGGAGACGACAGCCTCCTCCAGCAGGCCCGCCGACGTGGAGGAGCCGCGGGCGAGGAACGCGGCGTTGATCGGGACGTCCGCCCATCCGGCGATGAGGGAGTGCAGGTTGTAGCGGGGGTTCGCGCCGACGTCCCAGACGCCGCCGATGCCCATCCCGACGATCGTCGTGACGCCCGCGGAGAGCGCGGCCTCGGCGAGGTCGGCGTTGGAGAGGTGCACGTGCGAGTCGACGATCCCCGGCGTCGCGAGCAGGCCCTCGCCGGTGATCATGGCGGTGTGGGCGTCGACCTCGAGCGCCACGCCGTCGAGGACGTCCGGGTTGCCCGCGCGGCCGACGCCGACGACGCGGCCGTCCTTGATCCCGATGTTGGTCTTGCGGATCCCGAGCACCGGGTCGAGCAGGACCACGCCGAGTACGATCATGTCGAGCGCGCTGGCGCGGTCGGCCGAGCTGGAGACGAGCGCCCCGTGCCGGGCGGTCTTACCGCACCCGCCGAGCAGCTCCTCGCCCGGTTCGGTGTCGTCGGCCTCGACCTCGACCCAGAGCTCGGTGTCGGCGAGCCGGATGCGGTCACCGGTGGTGGGGCCGTAGCGGCGGGCGTAGTCGGCCCGGTCCAGCGCGGTCACGCCGTACCCCCGATCCGGACGACGGCGACCTCGCGCTCGGCCCCCGCGTCCACGCGGATCGCCGTACCCGCCGGGACGTCGAGCCGGTAGTGGCCCTCGGGCGCGGTGACGCGCAGCGCCGGGTTGAGGTGGTCCAGCGGTACGTGCGAGGAGACCCAGATCGGCAGGTGGCCGGTGTTGCGCAGCACCGCGGTGGCCCGCTCGCGGCCGGGCGCCAGCGCGACCTCCCCGGCGGTCACGCGCACCGCGCCGGGGCCGTCGGTGGGCGGCGGCCCGAACGGCGCGTCGACGTGCACGAGCACCGAGCCGTGCGGGAACAGCGCTTCCACCTGCAGCGCGGGCACCGCGGCCGGCACGCCGTCGACGAGCTGCTCGGGCTTCACCATCTCGCGCGCCCGTGCGACGACCTCCTCGTAGGGCAGGCCGTCCCAGGCGAGCTCGCAGATCTCGTCGCACACCAGCGCAACGGCCTCGGGCGCTCCGAGAACGGCGCCGCGGGCGAGGCGGCGGCGGGCCAGGTCGGCGCCCGCGGCGAGGAGCAGCCGCTCGTGTTCGCGAGGGGTCAGGTGCATCGGCCCTCCGGGATCGGCATCCGGCACAGCATGGAGGCCGGACGGTCGGTGGGATAGCCGGATGCCCCACGAGATCGGGCTCTCAAACTGTGCAGATGCACAATTCGATTAGACGAGTGACTCAATCAAACAGTTGAATGATAACCTGCTCGCATGACTCGGATCCTCATCAGCGGGGGCGGCATCGGCGGCCTGGCGCTCGCGCAGGCGCTGCGCCGCGCCGGCCTGGACGTCGCGGTGTACGAGCGGGACCCGTCGCCGCAGCTGCGCAACCAGGGCTATCGCATCCACATCGACCGCGACGGCAACGCCGCGCTGGCCGCGTGCCTCCCGCCGGAGGTCCTCCACCTGGTGCAGCGCACCAGCGGGGTCAACGGCGACCTCGTCGCCGGCTACACCGACCAGCTGGAGCAGGTGATGGCCCAGACCTTCCCGCCGATCGGCGACGAGATCACCTGCGTCGACCGGTTCACGTTCCGGCAGGGGCTGCTCTCCGGGCTCGGCGCCACCGTCCACTTCGGGCGGACGGTGGCGGGCTTCGAGGTGTCGCCGTCCGGGCGGGTGCGCGTGGACTTCGCCGAGGGCGGCGGCGACGAGGGCGACCTGCTGGTCGGTGCCGACGGCGTCGGGTCGGCGGTGCGCCGGCAGTTGCTCCCGCACGCCGCCGTGCGCGACCTCGGGGTCCGGTGCCTGTACGGCCGGATGGCACTCACCCCGGCCACCGACCCGCTGGTGCCCGCCGACTTCGACCGCGGCTTCTCCTGGGTGGCCGACGACACCGGGTACGGCGCGGGCTTCGCCCCGGTCCGGTTCCGCACGCCGCCGGGCAACGGCGCATCCGACTACCTCATGACCGTCCTCACCGCCACGCCCGAACGCCTCGGCGTGCCGGACGACGAGCTGTTCCGGATGACGCCGGAGGAGATCTGGGCGTTGACCGTCGACGCCACGGCAGGCTGGCATGCAGGAGTCCGCGAGCTCTTCGCGCACGCGGACCGGGACACGTTCTTCCCGATCACGATCCGGTTCGGCGAGCGCGTCGAGGCGTGGGAGCCCGGCCCGGTCACGCTGCTCGGCGACGCGATCCACACCATGCCGCCCACCGGCGGCGTGGGCGCGAACACCGCGCTGCGGGACGCGCAGACGCTCGCGGCGGAGCTGACCGGCGGGTCGTCGCTCGTCGACGCGGTCGCGGCCTACGAGCGGGTCATGCTGCCCCGCGGGTTCGAGGTCGTCGAGGGCTCGCTGCGGATGGCAGGGCACATGTTCGGCACGCGGGCGTAGCCCTGAGGAGCGCCCTGAACAACTCAGGCCTACTGCGCGGCGCCCAGGCGGCTGTGGTCAGTCGAACCGCTCAACCGTGCTGTGAAACGGTGCCGCTTCCAAGCCGCGACACATCATGGTTCCCACATTCTGCCGTGATCTCGGCCGTCGCCTGAGCCGCGGCGAAGAAGTCGTCGGCCAGCGGCGAGGTGCGTGATGCCGCCACTGCGAGGCACACCTGGTCGGGCGCGAGTTCCGGGATGGGTGCGTAGCTGATGTCCGGACGCGAGTAGAACACGGTCTCCGAACGCCCCACGAACGAGATGCCCCGGCCGGCCGCGACGTGCTCGAGCTTCTCCTCCACCCCGCGCACCCGGAGCCCGGAGTCGGGGTGCGGGCGCCTGGTGGGCTGCGTGCTCGGGTCGGCATGCCAGACCAGCGGCTCACCGGCCAGGTCGGCCTCGGTGACCTCCTCCTTGCCCGCCAGCCGGTGGCCTGCGGGCAGCACCACCATGAGCGGCTCGGTGTACAGCGGAGTCACACGCAGACCGGTCTCGTCGATCGGCAGCCGCACATAGCCGACGTCGACGCGGCCGTCGAGCAGCATCGGGGCCTGGTCGTCCCATTCCATCCGCTGCACGTCCACGACCACGTCCGGATGCCGGGCCTCGAACGCCCGCGCCGCCGGGATGACCGGGATGCCGGCCCGGAATCCGACCACCAGCCGCCGGCTGCCGCGGGCTGCCACGGACACCCGGCGCCGGACCGCGTCTGCGGAGGCCAGCAGCGGACCGGCGTCGGCCAGCAATTGTCGGCCCGCGTCGGTCAGCGCTACGGCGTGGCGATCCCGGGTGAACAGGGAGGCGCCGAGATCCTGCTCCAGCGCGCGGATCTGGCGGCTGAGCGCCGGCTGCGCGATATGCAGCTCATCGGCGGCGCGGCCGAAGTGCAACCGGTTGGCCACGGCGACGAAGTAGCGCAGTTTGCGCAGGTCCAGATCCATGGCGCCTCCCGGTCTGGTGATGCCCCCACGGTATCACCACGGCTGAAAGAAGTCTTGGACATCCACTCAGGCCAATGGCTACCTTGACAAGTAACCGATGGGGCCGAGCGAATTCGGGATTACGGCGTCAGAATTCTCGGCTGAGCCGCACCCGCATCATCGCTTCTCGCGCCACATCACGCCAGTCGATCTATCCACCTAGTCTCGCGAGGACAGTAGTATGCACGTTTTCGTCACTGGCGGGACCGGCCATTTCGGTTCGTACATCATCCCCGAGCTCATCGCCGCCGGGCACGAGGTCACCGGCCTGGCCCGGTCGGACGCGGCCGCGGCGGCGGTGTCCGCGCTCGGCGCGACGGTGCGTCGCGGCGACCTCGATGATCTCGACGGGCTGAAGGAGGCGGCCGCGGACTCCGACGGCGTCATCCACGTCGCGCACAGGCAAGACCTGCTTCCGTCCGGCGGGATCGACGCCGTGGCCGCCGCGGAGCTCCCGATCATGCTCGCGTATGGCGAGGCACTCGCGGAAACCGGGAAGCCGCTGGTCGCGGCGGGGAGCATCGGCTCGCCCGGGAACCTGGGCCGGCCGGCCACCGAGGAGGATCCGGCCCTTCCCGGCGGCGATGAGTACAAGGGCACCCTGCGGGTTCGTAACGTCGTGGAAACCGCCGTCGTCGGCCTCGCCGAGCGGGGAGTGCGGTCTTCGGTCGTGCGGATTGCCAACATCGCACACAGCGCGACCGATCGTGCCGGCTTCCTCGTGCAGCTGATCGCGCTCGCGAAGGAGAAGGGCTTCGTCGGCTACCCGGGAGACGGCGCGAACCTGTGGAACGCCGTGCACATCCGCGATGCCGCCTCCTTGTTCCGCTTGGCCCTGGAGAAGGGGCCGGCTGGCAAGTATTGGCACGCGGTCGGGGACGGGGCCATCCCGCTCCGCGATATCGCCGAGGCCATTGGCAGCCGTCTGGGCCTGCCTGCCGTGAGCGTTCCCGCGGACGTACTGATGGTGCCGGGATACTTCGGGTTCCTCGCGAACATGGTCACGCAGAGCTACCCGGCGTCCAACCTCGTCACCCGTCGGACCCTCGGCTGGGAACCCGCGCAGCCCGGCCTGCTTGCCGATTTGGACAATGGCCATTATTTCTCCGCCAGCTGACGGCGAGCAATCTCGCAGCCTGCTGCACCGTGAAGCTTGCAGGTCCCGGCGCACCGGTTGTGGCACCGAATACCCAACCTCAAGAGGAGTGATCGTGGGAAAGCTCGATGGCAAGGTAGCGGTGATCACCGGCGGATCCACCGGCATGGCACTGGCCGGCGCGAAGCTGTTCGTCGAGGAAGGAGCTCACGTCTTCATCCAGGCCCGGCGGCAGGAAGCACTGGACGACGCCGTCAAGCTGATCGGCCGCAACGTCACCGCTGTGCAGGGCGACGCCGCCGAACTGGACGACCTGGACCGCTTGTACGACACCGTCAAGCGGGAAAAGGGCTCGATCGACGTGCTGTGGGCCAGCGCCGGGATGGGCGAACCGGCCGTCCTCGGCGAGATCACCGAGGAACAGTTCCACCGCGCCTTCTGGCTCAACGCGCGCGGCACCCTGTTCACCGTGCAGAAAGCACTGCCGTTGATCAACGACAACGGCTCGATCTTCATGACCGGATCCAACGCCTCACTGGGCGCCTTCCCCGGCTGGAGCCTCTACGCCGGGAGCAAAGCCGTCCAGCAGGCCTGGGCCCGGGTCTGGCTCAACGAACTGCGCGACCGCAAGATCCGGGTCAACGTCCTGACTCCCGGCCAGGTCGCCACCGCCAAACAGGAAGAACTGTTCGACGAGGCCACCAAGGCCGCATTCGAGTCCCTGATCCCCCGCGGAAGTATGGGTCGCCCCGAAGAAGTCGCCACCGTCGCCCTGTTCCTCGCCTCCGAGGACTCCAGCTACGTCAACGGCCTGGAACTGGTCACCGACGGTGGCACAACCGCCATCTGACCACACACGGGAATACCGCGGGTAGCCCCCGCAACATCCCGGTCGCCACAAGGAACTGATCTCGAACGCGGACATCCGCAACACGCCGAAATGTTGCGTGGGCGACGCGTCCGGGAAAGCGGATCGGTCAGCACGTGCACGCGGTGGCCGCGCACGAACGAGACAGAGCGACACCTCGAGAACAGGAAGAGAGCACATCTCATGAGCAGCATCACCCTCATCGGTACGGGGAACATGGCCCGTACCATCGGCACGCTCGCGGTGGCGGCCGGTAACACCGTCGAGGTCATGGGCCGCGATCAGTCCAAGGCCGATGACCTGGCCGAGGCTCTGGGCGGCGGCGCGACGGCGGGAAAGTGGGGCGCCGTCCCGGCCGGGGACATCGTCATCACGGCCCTGTTGTACGACGGTGTCGTTCCGGTCGTCGTCGAGTACGGAGACGCCCTCGCGGGCAAGGTGATCGTCGACATCAGCAACCCCTTCAACGTTGCGTTCGACGGGCTGGCCCACAGCGAGGAGACCTCGATCGCGCAGGAAGTCGCCAACGTGGCCCCGGCCGGCGCCAGCGTGGTGAAGGCATTCAACACCATCTTCCGTGATGTCCTGGAGAAGGGTCGACCCGACGTCTTCATCGCCGGCGACAGTGTGCTGGCGAAGGCGAGCGTGAAGTCATTCATCGAGAGCATCGGGCTGCGCCCGCTGGACGTCGGCGGCCTGAAAATGGCGCACTGGCTCGAAGGAGTGGGCGTAGTCACGGTGGGACTCGCCGGCAACGGGGTTGGCCACTGGGACTTCGCTCTCGGCGTCAACGAATTCACCGGCTGAGCGGCCCACCCCGGCCCACGCCCGCGCCGAGGCGGTATCGCCGGAATCTGGTCGGGTCGGGTACGCAGCGTCTGCCCTCGCTGATCGGCAGCCTCGTACTGGCACTGCCGGTGCCGGCTGCCGGGGGCGTTCGTCACCACCGCGGTCCGGGGCGAGTTGTTCAGGACTCTCCTGGCCCCGACTCGCCGAGTGGTCGGCGGCGGCCGGGTGAATCCGACGATCTCCCCTTCCCGCAGGACGTGATCCAGAACACCCTGAGGGGTCCCGTCCAGCGAGGAGGCGCGCCAGATGACCCAGATCGCCGAGACTCCGGCCTACGTCGGGCAGAGCGTGCCTCGCCGCGAGGACGCCGCCCTGATCACCGGCCGGGCCACCTGGACCGACGACATCACGCCGGCCGGAACGCTCCACATGGCGGTGCTGCGCAGCCCGTTCGCACACGCCCGGATCGGCGGGATCGACACCGGATCCGCCCGCGCGCTCCCCGGCGTCGTGGCCGTCCTGACCGGCGTGGACCTGGCGGGCGAGTTCGCCATCGGGTTGCCCTGCGGCTGGCCCGTCACCGAGGACATCAAGATCCCCGACCACCCGCCGCTGGCGGTGGCCGAGGTCAACCACGTCGGCGACGGGGTGGCCGTCGTGCTGGCCACCGACCCGCACACGGCTCAGGAGGCGCTCGGCCTGGTCGAGGTCGACTACGAGCAGCTCCCGGCGGTCGTCGACATCGAGGCGGCGCTCGAACCGGACGCCCCGCTCGTGCACGAGGAGCTCGGCACCAACCACTGCTACACGTGGCCGCTCGCCGTCGGCGACGTCGACGCTGCGTTCGCGCAGGCCGACGTGGTGGTCGAGGGCCGGTACGTGCAGCAGCGGGTGCTGCCATCGGCGATGGAGCCGCGCGCGGTCGTCGTGACGCCGGAGCCGGTGGGCGGCGCGTTCACCGTCTACACCTCCACCCAGGTCCCGCACTTCGTGCGCGACCTGCTCGCCCTGATCTGCGGGGTGTCCGACAGCAAGATCCGCGTCGTTGCCCCGGACGTCGGCGGCGGGTTCGGCTCGAAGCTCAACGTCTACGCCGAGGAGGCGCTCGCGTTCGTGCTGGCGCGTCGCGTGGGCAAGCCGGTGAAGTGGACCGAGACGCGGTCGGAGAACCACATCGCGACGACCCACGGCCGCGGCCAGATCCAGAGGATCGCCGTCGGGGCCACGCGCGAGGGGAAGATCCTCGGGATGCGGGTGGAGCTGCTCGCCGACATGGGCGCCTACCTCCAGCTGCTCACCCCGGGCATCGCCGTGTTCGGCGCGTTCACCTACTGCGGCCTCTACGACTTCGGCGCCTACTCCTTCGAGTGCAAGGGCGTGTTCACCAACCTCACCCCCACCGACGCCTACCGCGGCGCCGGTCGCTCCGAGGCGGCCTACGCGCACGAGCGGATCATGGACGACCTGGCGCGCGAGCTGGGGATGGATCCGGCCGAGGTCCGGCTGCGCAACCTCATCCCGCCGTTCTCCGAGCCGCGCACCGTCCCGTCCGGCGTGATGTACGACTCCGGCGACTACGAGGCCACCATGCGGCGGGCGCTGGAGCTCGTCGAGTACGAGCGGCTGCGCGCCGAGCAGCGCGAGCGCCGCGAAGCGGGCGACGCGGTGCAGCTCGGCATCGGCATCGGCAACTTCACCGAGAGCGGCGGGCTGTCGCCGTCCAAGGTCGCCGCGGGGGTGCGGCTGCAGAGCGGCGGCTGGGAGGCCGCGACCGTGCGGATGACGGTCGGGGGCAAGGTCGAGGTCGTCACCGGCACGTCGCCACACGGACAGGGGCACGAGACGGTCTGGGCGCAGATCGCCGCCGACGCACTCGGCGTGCACCCCGACGACGTCGAGGTGCTGCACGGCGACACCGCGATCGCCCCGTTCGGCCGCGACACCTACGGCTCGCGCAGCCTCCCCGTGGGGGGTGTCGCGGTGCACGTGGCGGCGGGGAAGGTCGCCGCCAAGGCCCGCGCCATCGCCGCGCACCTGCTCGAGGCGGCCGAGGACGACCTCGAGTTCACGGGCGGCCGCTTCTCGGTGGCCGGCACCTCGGGTCCCGGGGTCACGATCCAGGAGGTCGCGCTCGCGGCGTCGCTCGCCAGCAACCTGCCCGAAGGGATGGAGCCGAACCTCACCGCCGACCACCACTTCGACCCGCCCAACTTCACGTGGCCGTTCGGCACGCACATCTGCGTGGCCGAGGTCGACACGCTGACCGGCCGTGTCGAGATCCGCCGCTACGTGGCCGTCGACGACTGCGGCCCGATCGTCAACCCGGCGATCGTCGAGGGCCAGCTGCACGGCGGCATCGCCCAGGGCGTGGCGCAGGCGCTCTACGAGGAGGCCCTCTACGACGCGGCGGGCAACCCGAGGACCGCCACCCTCGCCGAGTACCACTTCCCGACCGCGATGGACCTGCCGAGCTTCACCCTCGACCAGACGGTCACGCCGTCGCCGACCAACCCCATGGGGGTGAAGGGGATCGGCGAGTCAGGGGCGATCGGCTCCTCACCCGCGGTCGTGAACGCGGTGATCGACGCCGTCGCCCACCTCGGGGTCACGCACCTCGACATGCCGATCACTCCCGAGAAGGTCTGGCGGGCCGTCGGCGGGGCGGGTCACACTGCCAGCACGCGCCAACAATGACGGGAGTCCGACAATGGTGGCGATCAACTGCGACATGGGCGAGGCCTTCAGCATCTACCGCTGCGGCGACGACGAGGGCCTGATGCCCTGGATCACGCTCGCGAACGTGGCCTGCGGGTTCCACGCCTCCGACCCGCGGGTGATGCGGCGGACGGTCGCCCTCGCCGAGGAGCACGGGGTGCGGGTGGGCGCCCACCCGTCGCTGCCCGACCGCGAGGGCTTCGGCCGCCGCGAGATGAAGATGGAGCGCGACGAGCTGACCGCGGCCGTGATCTACCAGGTCGGCGCGCTGGCCGGCTTCCTGCGCGAGCGGGGCATGGAGCTCAACCACATCAAGCCGCACGGTTCGCTGTACGGGATGGCGGCCCGCGACGAGCAGGTCGCCGAGGCTGTCGCGGACGCGGCGGCGGTGTTCGGCGTGCCGCTCATGGGCATGTCGGGCACGGTGCACGAGCGCGTCTGGGGGTCGAGCCCCGGCGGGTTCATCTCCGAGTACTACGCCGACCTCGACTACCGCCCGGACGGCTCGCTGATCATCACGCGCGAGCACGCCGCGTTCGACCCCGCCTCGTCGGCCCGGAAGGCGCTCCGCGCCGTCACCGACGGGGTCGCCACCGCCGTCGACGGCACCGAGATCCCCGTGCGCGCCGACTGCGTCTGCGTGCACTCCGACACCCCCAACGCCGTCGACCTCGCGAAAGCCGTTCACGAGGCGCTGCGTCCCCACCTGGACCAGAGAGGAGCTTCTGCGTGAGCCGCTTCGAGGTCGTCTCACCCATCCCCGGCATCTTCTACCGCAGGCCCGACCCGGACAGCGACGTGTTCGCCACCGAGGGGCAGACCATCGGCGCCGACGACACCGTCTGCCTCGTCGAGGTCATGAAGTCCTTCCACCCGGTCCCGGCCGGCGCGGCGGGCACCCTCGTGGAGTTCCTCGTCGAGAACGAGGACGTGGTCGACGCGGGGCAGCCGGTCGCGGTGATCGAGGCCGGCTGAGCGTGAAGCGGCTCCTCGTCGCCAATCGCGGCGAGATCGCGGTGCGGATCATCCGGGCCGCGCGCGATCTCGGGATCTCCACGGTGGCGGTGCACAGCACCGCGGACGCCGGGGCCCGCCACGTCCGGCTCGCCGACGCGGCGGTGGAGATCGGCCCGCCGCCCGCGGGCAAGAGCTACCTGGTGGCCGACGCGATCGTGGAGGCGGCCCGGTCGGCGGGCGCCGACGCCGTGCACCCGGGCTACGGGTTCCTGTCCGAGCGGGCCGGGTTCGCCGCGGCGGTCGCCGACGCCGGGCTCGCCTTCGTCGGACCGGATGCGGACGTGATCGACCGGATGGGCGACAAGGTTCGGGCCCGCCAGGTGGCCGCGGCCGCGGGCGTGCCGACCGTGCCGGGCACGCCTGGCGGTGTCGAGGACGTCGAGGCGGCCGTGGCGGCCGCCGCGGAGGTCGGCTACCCGGTCATGCTCAAGGCCGCCGCGGGCGGCGGCGGGCGCGGCATCCGCGTCGTCGAGGACGAGGCGGGGCTGCGCACGGCGTTCCCGGCCGCGTCCAGGGAGGCGGCGAGCGCGTTCGGCGACGGGCGGATGTACCTGGAGCGCTTCGTCCGCCGGGCCCGCCACGTCGAGGTGCAGGTGCTCGGCGACGGCACCGATGCCGTGCACCTGTTCGAGCGGGAGTGCTCGCTGCAGCGGCGGCGGCAGAAGGTGGTGGAGGAGGCACTGGCCCCGGGCATCGACTCGCGGGTGCGGGACGGGATGACCGCCGCGGCCGTCCGGCTGGCCCGCGAGGTCGGCTACCGCAGCGCGGGCACCGTGGAGTTCCTCGTCGACGACGAGACGCACGAGTTCTTCTTCATCGAGATGAACACCCGCATCCAGGTGGAGCACCCGACCACCGAGCTGGTCACCGGCATCGACCTGGTCACCGCGCAGCTGCGCATCGCGGCGGGCGACCCCCTGCCGCACGCGCAGCCCGACATCGCCGTTCGCGGGTGGGCCATCGAGTTCCGCGTGAACGCCGAGGACCCGGCGCGCGGCTTCCTGCCCTCGCCGGGCAAGGTCGGGCGCGTCGAGCTGCCGGCAGGCCCATGGGTGCGGGTCGACACGTGGCTGGAGCCCGACGTCACGGTCCCGCCGTTCTACGACTCGCTGCTCGCGAAGGTCGTGGTGTGGGGCGAGGACCGGGAGTCCGCGATCCGCCGTTCCCGCCGCGCGTTCGCCGAGTTCGCCGTCGAGGGCGTCCCGACCACGGCGGGCCTGCACACCGAGATCCTCGACCAGCCGTGGTTCGCGGCGGGGGAGTTCCACACCGGAACGCTGGAGCAGTGGTTGTCCGACCGCGAGGAGGCAACGGCATGACCGCCGACGTACTCGTTCCCGCGCAGGCGGCGTCATGACGGCCATGGCCGAGGTGACGCCGGCCCGCTACAGCTGGGGAGGCGACGAGTTCGTCTTCGTCGAGCTGGCCGAGGAGATGAGCCTGCAGGCCAACTTCCGGGCGATGGCCATCACGAAGAAGCTCTCCGACGCGCGGCCCGACGGCGTGCTGGAGATCTGCCCGGCCAACGCGTCCTACCAGGTGCGGTTCGACCCCGACGTGCTGGATCCGCACGAGCTCCTCGCGCTGCTGAAGGACCTGGAGCAGCAGGTCGGCGACGCCCACGAGCTCGCCCTGTCCACCCGCGTGCTGGAGATCCCGGTGCTCTACCGCGACCCGTGGACCACCGAGACGCTCATGCGGTTCCGCGACCGCCACCAGGACCCGTCCGCCACCGACATCGAGTACGCGGCGCGCATCAACGGCTACTCGTCGGTGGACGACTTCATCGCCGCGCACTCCGGCTCGCCGTGGTTCACCTCGATGGTCGGGTTCGTGGCCGGGCTGCCGTTCCTCTTCCAGATGGTGCCGCGGGAGCGGCAGATCATCGTGCCGAAGTACCTGCGGCCGCGGACCGACACCCCGAAGCAGACGGTCGGCTACGGCGGCTGCTTCGCCTGCATCTACTCGGTGCGCGGTGCGGGCGGTTACCAGATGCTCGGCATCACGCCCGCCCCGATCTACGACCCCACCCAGACGCTGCCGGACTTCACCGACTTCATGGTGCTGTTCCGCCCGGCCGACATCGTGAAGTTCGCGCCCATCGACAGTGATCGCTACGACGAGCTGCTGGCGGAGGTCGAGGCCGGGACGTTCCACGTCACGGCCCGGCCCGTCGAGTTCCACCTGCAGTCGTTCCTCGACGACCCCGACGGCTACAACGCCCGGCTCCTGGAGGTCCTGAAGTGATCGAGGTTCTCAAGCCCGGGCTGTCCACCACCGTGCAGGACGCCGGCCGCACCGGCTACTACCACCTGGGCATCCCGCCGTCGGGCGCGCTCGACCAGTACTCGCTGCGCGCGGCGAACCTGCTGGTCGGCAACGCGGCGGGCGCCGCGGCGCTCGAGGTCGTCTACATGGGACCGGAGCTGGCCTTCACCGCCGACGCCGTCGTCGCCGTCACCGGGGCGAGCATGGTGCCGAAGGTCAACGGGGAGGAGCGGCCGAACTGGGAGTCGTTCCCGGTGTCCGCGGGCGACGTGCTCGGCTTCGCCTACCTCACCGCGGGGGCACGGGCATACATCGCGGTCTCCGGCGGGATCGACGTGCCCGAGGTGCTGGGCAGCCGTTCGACCTACGCCCTCGGCGCACTCGGCGGCCTGTCCGGACGTCCGCTCGCGGCCGGGGACCGGCTTCCGGTCGGGTCGGGTCCGGGCGCGGCTCCGGGGCGGAGCGTGCCCGCCGACCTGCGGCCGAACCTGGCGAAGGACGTCGAGGTGCGGGTCGTGATGGGCCTCTACGACCACCGCCTCAGCGAGGCGGGCCGCACGGCCTTCCTCGACAGCACGTGGGACCTCACCCCGGTCGCCGACCGCATCGGGTTCCGCTACGCAGGCCCTGAGCTGGAGACCGTGCCGCGCGAGCCCCCGTTCGGGGCGGGGCAGGACCCGTCGAACATCGTGGACGCGCCGTACCCGATCGGCTCGATCCAGGTGCCGGGCAGCGTCGAGCCGATCATCCTGCACCGCGACGCCGTCTCCGGGGGCGGCTACATGATGATCGCGACCGTGCTGTCGGGGGACCTCGACGTCGTCGCCCAGTCGGCGCCGAAGACCCGTACCCGCTTCGTGGAAGTGGACCTGGACGGCGCGCTGGCCGCCCGCTCGGACTACCGCAAGCGCACCCGGCGGCTCGCGGAGGCGCTCGAGGGCTGACCCGGAAGTTCAGGAAAGCCACATTCAGGGCCGTACAGGCCAGGAAAGTGGCTTTCCTGAACTCGCGGTGGTGTCCCCCTTAGCGTGTGCGGATGCAACAACAGCGGTGGGACGACGCCCCGGCGGCGCGGTGGGCCGCGCTCGCCGGGCGGCTGCGCGCGGACGCCGACGCGCTCGTCGCCGAGTTCGTCGACCGCGTGCGGGCGATCGGCCCGTACGGGCGCGGGGTCGTGCCGCACGAGGTGCTCGAGGCCGACGCCGACCGCACCTTCGACTACCTGCTGCGGCGGGTGGCCGGGCAGCCCGTCCCGGAGCGGCTGCTCGACATCGGGCCGTCCATCGGCCGGGACAGGGCGCGCCGAGGCGTTCCGCTGAACGACCTGCTCACGGCGGTGCGGCTGGACTTCCGGGTGCTCTGGGCGGGCCTGCGCGAGCGGGCCGACCCGGACGACGAGCCGCTGCTCGTGTCCCGCGTCGAGGACGTCTGGGCGGCCGTCGAGGACTACACCACCCAGATCCAGGTGAGCTACCAGGCCGAGGCGGCGCTACTGGCCCGGGAGCGGCAGGGCGAGCGCACGATGCTCGTGGCCGCCCTGCTCGCAGGCCGTGACCCCGACCCCGACGAGGTGGAGCGGCTGGCCGTCGCGCTCGACGTGGACGTCGACGCCGACCTGCTCGTCGCGGCGGCGACCGCCGCTGCGGGTCCGGCGTTGCGGCGGGCGGCCGACCGGCTCGGTGCCGACGGCCGGATGGTGCACGTGCAGTCCACCGGGCGGCACGTCGTGCTGATCGCGCGGTGGGAGGGCGGGACGGGCGCGCCGGTCCGGGCCGCGCTCGCCGGCGTGCCCTGCGGGGTCGGCCCGCTGGCGCACGGGCTCGCCAACGTGCCGCGCAGCGCGCGGATCGCGGGCGAGATAGTCGACGTGTCGCCCCGCGCGGACGGCCCATGCGAGCTCGCCGACGCCTGGCTCCCCCTCGCCGCCGCGCGCCTGGAGGACGCCGCTGCCGAGCTCGTGGGGAGCGAGCTCGCCGGCCTCGCCGACGTGCCCGTGAGGGAGCGGGACCGGCTGCTGGCCGCCGTGCGCGCCTACCTGGCGACCGGTTCGGTGGCGCAGGTCGCGGCGCGGCTGTACTGCCACCGCAACACCGTGCTCAACCGCCTGCGCCGGTTCACCGAGCTCACGGGCCGGGACGTCACGGTGCCGGCCGACGCCGCCGTGGTGCTCCTCGCGCTGCAGTGCACCCGAACGCAGTGATCCGGCACGGCGGGCAGGCCGCCGGGGTGACCGGGCGTGCCCGCACGTGCCAGGCTTCGGCCATGGATCGTGAGAACCGCTCCGACGAGGACGACTCCGGAGTCCTCGAACCGGAGGACAGCCTGGACGACCGCGGCGTGGGTGACGTGCTCGACGAGGGCTGGTCGCCGGCGGAGAAGCCGTGGGCGAGCACCGGCTGGGGCACCACCGCCCGCGAGGAGGCAGGCGACGAGCCGCTCGACGCGCGGCTCGCGCGTGAGCTCCCCGACGGCGAGGACCGGCCGGGCGACGGGCTCGGGGACAGCTCCGACACCGACGGAGAGCTGCTCGACGACGAGGTCGGCGACATCCGCGCTGGTCGGCTCGTGGCCGGGAGCGGCGACTTCGACGACGACGCGGAGCTGTACGCGGTCGACGCGGGGATCGACGGGGGCGCGGCGTCGGCGGAGGAGGCCGCTGTGCACGTGGTTTCGGAGGAACGCAGGCTGGACGACTGACCCCCGCGTACCGTCACCGGCATGAGTGAGGACGCGACCGACACCGCTTTCTGGCACCCGTTCGCCGCGATGGGCGCCGTGCGCCGCTCCGAGTTCGTGATCACCCGTGGCGAGGACGTGTGGGTCTGGGACGAGGCGGGGCAGCGATACCTGGACGCCACGGCGAGCCTGTGGTGCGTCAACGTCGGCCACGGCCGGGCGGAGATCGCCGACGCCGTGGCCGCGCAGATGCGCGAGCTCGCCACCTACCACACGTTCACCGACGTCGCGAACCGTCCGGCGCTCGAGCTCACCCGCAGGCTCGCCGGGTTGGCGCCGGTCCCGGGAGCGAAGATCTTCCTGGTCAACGGTGGTGGTGAGGCCATCGACACCGCCGCGAAGATCGCTCGCGAGTACTTCGCACGCACGGGGCAGCCGGAGCGCACCGTGCTGATCAGCCGCCGGCACGCCTACCACGGCACCCACGGGTTCGGCACCGCGCTCGCCGGGATCCCGGCCAACCGGCTCGCCGCCCCGTTCGTGCCCGACGTCGCGCAGGTGGAGTGGAACGACCCGGACGCGCTCGACGCCGAGATCGAGCGGATCGGGCCGGGACGGGTGGCCGCGTTCTTCGCCGAGCCCGTGATCGGCGCAGGCGGCGTCCTGCCCCCGCCGCCCGGCTACATCGAGCGCGTGCGCGAGATCTGCACGCGCCACGGCGTGCTGCTCGTCATCGACAGCGTCATCTGCGGGTTCGGCAGGCTCGGCGACTGGTTCGGGGTCGACCGGTTCGGGATCGTGCCCGACCTCGTCACGTTCGCCAAGGGCATCACCAGCGGGTACGTGCAGCTGGGCGGGGTGGTGGCGCACGAGCGGGTGGCCGAGCCGTTCTTCGCCGACGGCGCCGCCCCGTTCCGGCACGGGGCCACCTACTCCGGCCACCCGACGGCATGCGCCGCCGCGCTGGCGAACCTCGACGTGATGGAGAACGAGGGACTGCTCAAGCGGGCCGACGGGCTGGAGCTGCCGCTCCACGAGGCGGTGCAGTCGCTCGCCGACCATCCCCTCGTCGTCGAGGCCCGCGGCGGCACCGGCGTGCTCGCCGCCATCGAGCTCGACCCGGAGCGGCTGGCCGCGAACCCGGGGTTGCCGGCCGCCGTGGCCGCAGGGGCGCGCCGGCGCGGCGTGCTCGTGCGGCCGATGGTCTCGGCCGTCGCCGTCTCGCCGCCGCTCACCCTGGCCGAGGAGCACCTCGATCTGATGACGGAGGCGTTCCGCGGCGGCCTGGACGACGCGGCGCGGTAACGGCTCAAGGCCATCGCAGCATGGCGGCCGTCCTCCGGCCCGGCCGGAGGATGGCCACCGTGCTGCAGGTCGGGTCAGCCGGTCGTCTCGAGCCAGACCGTCGTGTCGCCGGGGAGCGCCCCCTCCGGCAGGGGGGCGCTGGAGAGGATCAACCGGCCCTGCGGAAGCGGCACCGGGTTCTCGCCGAAGTTCGTGATGCAGGTCCAACCGTTCGGGCGGCTGAGCTCGACGACGTCGTCCGGCGCGTCCTCGGCCCATTCCATGGCCTCGGCGGTCTGCAGGCGGCGCCGCTCGGCAAGCGCCCGGCGGTAGAGGGCGAGGGTGGAGGCCTCGTCCGCCTCCTGGCGCTCGACCGACAGCTCGGCGAACACCGCGGGCTGGGGGAGGTGCGCCGGACCCGGGCCGAAGCCGAGCGACGGGCCGCTCGACGCCCACGGCAGCGGCACCCGGCAGCCGTCGCGCCCCTTGTGCGTGCCGCCGGAGCGGATCCAGGTGGGGTCCTGCAGCACCTCGGGCGGGAGGTCGGCGACCTCGGGCAGGCCGAGCTCCTCTCCTTGGTACAGGTAGGTCGAACCGGGCAGTGCGAGCGCGAGCAGGGTGGCCGCGCGGGCGCGGCGCAGGCCGCGCTCGAGGTCCGCAGGCGGGTTCGTGCCGTCGCCCAGCAACCATGCCTTGAGGTCGGTGCCCGCAGGCAGGGCGTACCGGGTGGCGTGGCGCACGACGTCGTGGTTGGAGAACACCCATGTCGACGACGTGCCGGCCGACCGGGCGTGGGCCAGGTTCTCCTCGATGATCTTCCGGAACTCGGTGGCGTCCCATGACGCCAGCAGCAGGTCGAAGTTGAAGGCCTGGCCGAGGCCCTCGGGGGAGGCGTAGCGGGCCCGGCGGTGGGCGGAGCGCACCCACGCCTCCGCCACGGCCGTGCGCGGTGGGTCGTAGCGGTCGAAGAGCTCCCGCCACTCCTCGTAGATCTCGTGCACCTCGTCCCGGTCGAGCAGCCGGTGCACGCCGTCGGGCAGGTCCTCGGCGTCCAGTTCCGCCTGGCTGGGAAGTGGCGGCGTGAGGTCCTTGGCGAGCGCGTTGGCGACGTCCACCCGGAACCCGTCGACGCCGCGGTCCGCCCAGAACTGCAACGTCTTCAGGAAGTCGTCCCTGACCTCGCGGTTGTCCCAGTTCAGGTCCGGCTGCTCGGGCGCGAACATGTGCAGGTACCACTGACCGTCGCCGACCGGCTCCCACGCAGGCCCGCCGAAAGCGGCGGTCCAGTCGCTGGGTGGCCGCTCGCCGTTCGGGCCCTGGCCCTGGCGGAAGACGTACCGGTCGCGCTCGGGCGAGCCGGGCGGGGCGGCGAGGGCCGCGCGGAACCACTCGTGCCGGTCGGAGGTGTGGTTGGGGACGATGTCGACGATCAGCCTGATGCCGGCCGCCTTCAGCGCAGCGACCATGTCGTCGAACTGTGCGAGCGTGCCGATCTTGGGGTCGACGTCGCGGTGGTCGTCGACGTCGTAGCCGCCGTCGGCGAGCGCGGACGGGTAGAACGGCGACAGCCACACCGCATCGATGCCGAGCTCGCGCAGGTACCCGGCGCGGCTCGTGATCCCCGGCAGGTCGCCGATGCCGTCGCCGTTCGAGTCGGCGAAGCTGCGGGGATAGATCTGGTAGACGACGGCCTGTCGCCACCACGCCGCGGGGTCCGGCACGAGCACTCCTTTTGTTCAGGCATTAAATCTAAGCTCCGGTCCCGACGATAGGCAGCGTCATGGGCGGTATCAAGCGCGCCGAAGCCCTCCGAATTCACCCGTAGCAGCCCGCTGCCCCGTCCGGGCGTACCCCGGCAGCCGGACGGCGGAACGCGCGGTGCTCGGGCGACCCGACCCGGGTGACCGCCCGTGACGAGTGGGGTACGTACCGCGTGACCTGCGCGTACGTACTGTGACTGACATCACTCACGCGGGCGCCGTGACGGGGGCTACCGCGCCTTCCCCGTGATCCGCTCGTTGTACAGACACGGCAAGTGACTGCTTTTGGGGGACGGGAGCGTGCGATGGCCGGTGAGGCGGTGAGTGGGCGCTACGGCGCGGCCCGGCATGCCGTGGCCGACGAGGGTGGGTCGCGGCACCACCCGGCCTCCGAGGACAGATCCCTGGTCGACCGGTTGCTGGGCGGGGGCGAGGAGCAGGCCTTCGACTGGGGTTGGGGGGACCCGGCGAGCGGCGACCTCGTCTCGGATCGGGAACCGCTGCACGACATCCCGGAGCTGTGGGGGTCGGACGAGCGCACCGCTCGGGAACTCGGCCGTCCGGACGGCGCCGAGGAGAAGCACTTCCCGACACCGCGCCTGCACGGCGAGAACTCCCTCGACGACGACCAGGCCGGCGCCCGCGGCGACGACGAGAGCGACTGGTCGGATCGGAGGCTGGACGACCCGGGCAGCGACGACTGGGGCGCACCCGCCCTCGCCGTCGAGGACCGGCGTCCCGACGTCGGCGACTCCTTCGCACGCGCGTTCGGCGACCCCGTGCCCGGCCGGGACCGCGCCGCGGAGGCCGGGGAGCACGAGGTCGAGCACGGGATCGAGCACAGCGTGGACGATCGCCGGTTCGACGGCACGGGCCTCGACGGTGCAGGGCCCGAGAACCCGGGCCTCGGCGGCGACGCGCTCGACGCGCTCTCGACGGGGCGGGTCCACGCCGAGATCGGCCCGCTCGGCGACAGCCCACGAGATCGGAGCGCGCCGGACCGTGCGCCGCAGGACGATGTCCCCATGGACGGTGATCACGTCGGCTCCCGGGCCGGGGCGGATCCGCTGGATCGATCGCCCCTCGCGCCGCCGTTCCCGAACCGCGATCCGTACGAGGGGGAGCGGTCGGGCCACGAGGCGCCCGGCCACGAACCCGGGGAGCACCTCGACCGGATCTCGGCCGGCCGGGATCCTCGTGAACGCGAGCAGCCCCGCCCCGCGCTGTTCGACCGAGACCCGTTGAACGGCGACCCGATGAACAGGGACCCGGTGAACTGGGACCGGCTGAACCGCAACCCGTTCGATCACGACTCGCCGGATCGCAACTGGCCGGACCGGGACACGCGTCCCCGCAGCGGCCCGCCGACCGGTGAGCCCGCCGACCACCTGCCCTCCGACCAGGGACCGCTCGAGCGGCCCCGCGGCGACGGCGACCGGTTCAGCGGCGGATTCCCGGGCGACCCCGATCGTTTCGAGCGCGATCCGCAGGAGCGCGGTCCGAACGACCCCGACGCGCTGGCCACGGAGCCGCCGGAGCGGAAGCTGGTGGACGCGGACCCGCGGCTGCGCCGCTGGGCCGATCGCAACCGGCCCAGTGGTGCGCCCCGCATCGGCCGTCCGCCGTCCCTGTTCGCCGACGAGTCCGCGACACCCGACCCGCTGGGCGCCGAACAGGTCGGCGAGGACCGGGGCGGCGAAGCGCCGCGCAACGGTGACCAGCGCAACGGTCACCAGCACAACGATGACCAGGGCAGCGACCTGTTCGCTCCGGACCAGTTCGGGGCCGACGTGCTCGGTGCCGGCCCGGACGGCCGCAACCGTCCCGACGCGGGACCGGACCCGCGCGACGCGGACCAGTTCGCCGACCCCGCCTTCACCGAGAGCGCCCTCACCGGACGCATCCGCATCACCGACGCGGACTCTCCGGGCCCCGATCGCCCGCTCCAGGAGCCACCGGCCGGAGACCCGGCGCCCCGGGACACGTCCGAGCAGGGGCCGCCGTCGGGGCCCGACCCGCTCGACGTGACGCCCGATCCCACCACCGCGTTCACCGCGGTCGCCCCGGCCGCGTCGGCCCGGCCCAGCGCTCCGGACGCTCCCGAACTTCCGCTGGAGGAGTACACCGCTCGCCGTCGCGCCGCCGAGCAGGCCGCCGCGTCCGCCGAGGAGGCGGCGGCATCGGCCGCTGAACGCGCCTCCGCCGCCATCGCCGCGGCGGCCCGCGCGGCCGAGGAGGCCGAGGCGGCGGCCGAGGCCGCCGCGAAGGCGGCCGAGAAGGCCAACGCTGCGGCCGAGGCCGAGGTCCGGGCGATCGCCGACGCCGCCGCCCGCGGCGAGACACCCGCCCAGCAGGGCACCCCGGAACCGCCCACCCAGGCCGTCCCGCTGATCGCGCCGGCCCGCGCCCCCGGCAGGCGTCCCCCGCCGCGTCGCCCCGCCGGGCCGCCGCCCCGCGGCGCCCGGCCCGAGGAGCCCGGGCGCTCCGGCGGGCCTCCGCCCCGTGCCGCTCACCAGAACGCGCCGCTTCGCGGCGGCACGGACGGGGATGCCACCGCCGTTCTGACCGGCTTGGACGCGTTGCGCGACCCCGTCCGGCCCCGGCGCCAGGAGCCTGCGCCCGCCGAGGTGACGACCATCGCCCCCCGGCGCCAGGAAGCGGAGACCGTCCGCGAGTCGGACGACGCCGACGACGTCGACGACGCGGAGCACGACGACGAGCCGGAGGAGCGCGGCCTGGCCGGCCGCCTCACCTCCCGGCCGGTCCTCGCCGCCGTCGGGGTGGGGGCGGTGCTCGTGCTGGCCGCGATCGTCGCGATCTTCACGACGTCCGAGCCCGAGGCGGCACCGGCGGAGGCGGCACCGGCCGCCGTGAGCGCCCCGGTGGCGCAACAGCCCGAGCCCACGGCACAGCCCGTCGACCTGGACGGCCGGAAGGCGGTCGCCTTCCTCACCGCGCTGCGCGACGCCGACATCCCCACGAGCAGCAGCGGCCAGGCCGAGGTCGAGGCCGCCGACGCGATCTGTTCACAGCTCGACCAGGGCGCGGACGAGGCGCAGCTCGCGCGGTCGGTGCCCGCGGTGCTCCCGAACGTCACGCGTGGCCAGGCGAGCGACGTAGTGGACTACGCCAAGCAGTTCTACTGCTGAGCACCACGTAGTGGTGCTCCCGCTGTCGATCGTTGCGCCCGGGTGTGGAGGGCTTCCCGCCGCACAGGCGCCGGCGTCGTCCTGATCGGCAGGTCGGCGCGTGGTCGGGTGGGTCCGGCTCAGCCCGGGGCGCCTCAGGGCGGGCAGAGGGTGCCGGAGTCGGGCATCACGCCGTCGAGCAGCATCGCGTCCACGACACCGCTGATGCACGAGGTGCGCGGGTAGGCCCCGGTGCCCGCGCCCTGCCAGCTGATGAAGCGGGCGGTGGCGAGGGAGTCGGCCGTGCGCCGGGAGCCGTCGAGCGCGCCGCGCGGGTCGGCGGCCGTGCCGATCACGAGGATCGGGGGCGCGGCCTCGGCCTGCCCGGTGAGCCGGGCCTCCCGTCCGGTCGGCCACGGCGCGCACGCGAGCAGTCGCAGCGCGAGCGTCGCCCCGAACGTCGGGTACGCACCGGTCCACCGCTGCGCGACCTCAGCGATCTCGCCGGGGGCGAGGCGCCGCTGCGTGTCGTTGCAGCTGGTGGCGAGCATCCCGTCGAACAGCCCGCGCGGCCCGGTCAGCGGGGCGAGGATCGTCAGCATCGGGACCGGGTCGCCCGCGTTCGCCGCGGCGAGAGCCGCCGCGAGCGCGGGCCATCGCCTCGGTTCGCCGAGCCCGGACAGCAGCGCGGTGACGGTGGCGCCCGCGGTGAGCCGGCTGCCGTCGGTGGTGACCAGCGGCCGGCGTTCGAGCTGGGCGAGGAGGGAGGCGACCGTGGCGCGCGGGTCGGGCCCGAGCGGGCAGTCCGGGCGTGCGGAGCAGGCCACCCCGAACGCTCCGAGAGCGGCTTCGGCGGCCGCGGCGCGGGTGTCGGTGAGATCGGGCTCGTCCTGCGTGGGGTGCGGTGGCCCGTCGAGCACCAGGCGCCCGACGGAACGCGGCGCCGACCTGGCCCACATGGCGAGCGCGGCGGCGCCGTCGCCCACACCGACCGCGGACAGCCGCTCCACCCCGAGGGCGGCGCGCAGCAGCTCGACGTCCGCGGCGGACGCGGCGGTCCGGTAGCTGCCCAGGCCGCCGTCGAGCGTGAGGTTGCACTCCTGCACCACCGCGCGCGCCCGTTCGAGCAGCAGGGCGAGGTCCGCCTCACCGGTGGCTCCGGCGTCGGCGTCGACGAGCGCCGCGCGAGCGTCGTCCGGCGCGCAGTGCAGGATGTCCTCGCCCGCACCGCGCCGGTCGATGCCCACGAGCGTGTAGTGCTGCAGCAGGGCCGGGTCGACCTGCCCGGCGAGTATGGCCGCGTGGCGGGTGGACGGCTCGCGGGTGCTGTCGCCGAGCACGAGCAGCGGTGGCCGGTCGGCGGGCGCTCCGGCCTCCCCGACGCGGATCACGCCGAGGGTCACGGCGCCGCGCGACGGCTGGTCGGGATCGGCGGGCACGGTGAGGTCCCCGCAGTCCACCTGGAGCTGGCGGTCGGCGGGCACCGGCTCCACGAGCGTGACGAGCGTGTCCTCGGTGCACTCGAAGAACGGGATCGTCGCCCGCTGCGGCTCCGGTTCCGGGAGGACGGGCTCGGCGGTGGGCGTGGGCTGGCCCGGTGCCGCCGGGACGTTCTCGCCGCGCACGGCCACCGGCGGACGTTCGGAGGGGCCGACCGTGCAGCCGGCGAGCGCGACGACGAGGCAGAGCAGCGCCACCAGGCGGGCTGAGGACCGCGGTCGCTGCGCAGCTCCGACCGCGTGACGCGGTGGTCGTGCCACGTGCCCTCCCGGTCGTGCTGGTTCCCAGCACAGGGTGCCGCACGGCCGGTGTGAGCGACGTGAACCTGGTGCTCCCTCCGGCGGGAAGCACTACTAGGACACGCGGGGGCCCGGCTGGAGGTGGTCGAGCTCCAGCCGCACGGCCGCGGGGAGGTCGGTGACGCCGAGGGAACCGCGGGCAGTGGCGAGCACCTCGGAGTCGAGGCGGGCGAGCACGTCGCGGACGTCGGCGTCGTCGGCGAGCCAGAGCGTGACGCGGATGGCCGGCGCGGCCTCGGAGCCCACGAGCCGGGCCCTGGCCCGCCCGACCCCGGGCAGCTCGGCGGCCTGCGCCGCAACGGCCTCTGCCGCCGCCGCGGCGCTCACGACGACGGAGGTGTCGCCGCCGTCGAGGGTGCCGAGCACCAGGTCGGGGCGGCGCTCCGGGCGCAGGGCGTGCGCCGCCCAGACGAGCCCGAGCACGGCGAGCAGCAGCCCGCCGACGATCGCGGCGACCAGGGCGACGAGCGGCTGCGCGCGCAACGCGTCGACGATCATCGGGTCCAGCAGCGGCCGGCTCGCGCGGGCCGTGCCGAAGACCCCGTAGGACAGGAGCGTGACGAGGGTGCCCGCGGCGAGCAGGACGAGCCCGACCACCACGGCGAGCGTGCGCTCGCCCGCGGTGGAGCGCGCGCTCGCCGCGGCGGCCCGCCGCCGCAGCGCGGACGAGCCGGCACCGGTGGTCTTCGGCAGGTCGGTGGTCACCGGGGTCCCTTCCGGTCCTGCACCGTCACGGTCACCCGTGGGCGCCTGCGCAGCGGCACCTCGTCGAGCAGGTCCTCCACGCGGGTGCGTACCCGATCGGCGAGCGCGGGACCGGCGTCGTTCCAGGCCTCGGCGGCCACCGACACCCTGCGCCGGGACGCCGTGACGGACGCGGCGGCCACCTCGTCCGCGGCGCGCACCCTGCGGCCGACGAGGCGCGCGAGCACGCGGGGCGACGTGGTGACGGTGATCTCGGGCGCAGGCCCCTCGACCGCGATGTCGGGGCGTCGGGCCAGCAGCCCCACGAGCACGAGCAACAGCCCGAGGACGGCGGCGCCGATCGCGATGCCCGGCACCGGGACGTCACTCCATGCGGTCCGCCCGAGCGTGGCATACCAGTCCGGCCACGGCACGACGAGCCCGTCCCCGTCGTCGGGCCGCACCGACGCGGCGACCACCTCCAGGAGCACCAGCACCCCGACCAGGGCCACGGCGAGGCCGAGCAGCGGGGCGAGCACTCGCAGCAGCACGCGCACGACATTCCTCCTTGCTCAGTGGTCGGTTGTCGGTGGTCGGTTCTCGGTGGTCGATGGTCAGTCGTCGTGGTCAGGAATCAGTGCAGCCGGGCCGCCGTGGGGTGCGCCGACCGCAGGCCTGCGATGGTCACGGTCATGGCGCGCACGCGGTGCCCGGTGACGCGCGCGAGTTCCTCGTCCACCTTGGCCCGCACGTCCGCGACGACCGTGCGCACCGGGGCGGGGTACTGGAGCGTGAGCTCGAGCCGGATGTCGACGGTGGGCGGATCGCCGGACCCGGTGACGATGCGTGCGCTCGCCCCGGCCTCGCCGATGTCGATGCCGGCGAGGCGCCGCTCGTGGCGGAGGGTGCCGGGCACCTGGTCCGCGGCGTGCTCGACGATCTTGCGCAGCACGGCGGGATGGATCTCGAGCCGGCCACGCTCCTCGACGGCCGGGAGCGGGTTCACCGGTCGCGGCCCCGTCCGAGCAGCGCGTTGAGATCGAGCTGACCGTCGAGGGCGCGGCCGACCATCAGCCCGATCGCGCCGAGGACCAGCACGATCAGGAAGGCCCCGAGGCCCCCGAACGCCCCGGCGAGGCCGAGGGTGAGGCCGGCCAGCAGGCCGGTCTGGGTGGCATTCATCCGGATCTCCTCTTACAGGACTCTCTGGTTGCGGCGGCGGTGCCAGGTGCGGATCAGCGCGACGCCCACCCGGACCGGGAAGGGCAGCGGGCGCACCACCTCGACGGGCGCGTCGAAGCGGGCGTCGTCGATCGGATCCTGCTCCGCCTCGCGGAACCGCGCGAGTCCGGCGGCGAACACCTCCGGGTCGCCGCCGCGGTCCGGGTGGTTCTCGCGCACGAAGGCCCGGTAGGCGGCCCGTTCCTGCTCGTTCACGGCAGCTCACCCGGCAGCACGATGTCGGCGACGGTGATGTCGACGGTGGCACCGCCGCAGAGCCGGGAGACCTCGCGGCGCAGCGACCGCACGGTCTCCGGGATCGGCCGGTCGGAGCGCACCACGACGGCCACCTCGACGGGTTCGTCGCCCTCGCCGATCCGGACCCCGAGCAGCCTGCGCCCGGGCAGGTAGGTGGTCACGGAGCCGTGGATGCCGCCGTGCAGGCCTGCGACCGCGGGATGGGCGGCGACGGCCGCGGCCACCCGCTCAGCCAGCTCGGCCGGGTCGGGTGGGTTCGGCACGACGGTCATCCTCCGGGCAGGAGCGGTCACTCGACCCGCGCGGACTGGACGGGCGGCTGCGCGTCCTCGTCGACGGCCGTCGGCAGGTGGATGTCGTTGACCGCGATGTTGACCTCGATCACCTCGAGCCCGGTCATGCGCTCGACAGCCGTGATCACGTTGCGGCGCACGGCGCGGGCCAGTTCGACGATCGACGCGCCGTACTCGACGACGATGTCGAGGTCGATCGCGGCCTGCTTCTCACCGACCTCGACCTGCACGCCCGTGATGTTGGCGGCGCCGGTGCCCCCGCCCGGGATGCGCTCGCGGATCGCGCCGAAGGCCCGCGAGACGCCGCCGCCCATCGAGTGCACGCCGGAGATCTCGCGCGCGGCGATGCCGGCGATCTTCTGGACGACCGAGGCGGCGATCGTGGTCTTGCCCTGCGATGTCTCGTCGGCGAGCCGGGCAGGCGACGAGGCGGTGGCGGTGGGTGTCGTCGTCGTGGGAGTGGCGGTGCTCTCGCTCATGGGTCTGATCCTTCTCCATCGGCTTTCCGGAGTGTTCGCCAGTGGGACGCGGTCGGAACCACTCTCCCGCGCACTCTTCCGCGAAGTCACTCGATCGGGGTAGAGCCACCGGCGCGGCGGTACCGGAGCAGCAGGACGCCGTCCTCGTGCAGGGCGTCGGCGAGCTCCAGCCGGCGCAGGTGCTCGCCCCGCGGGCCGGTCGCGATCCGGCCGGCCCTGCCGCCGACGAGCAGCGGCGCGACCGTCAGGCACAGCTCGTCGACGGCGTCCGCCGCCACGAGCTCGCCGAACAGGGTGGGCCCGCCCTCGCAGAGCACGCGGTGCAGGCCGCGGCGGGCCAGCTCGGCGAGGACGAGGTCCGGGGTGAGGCGCTCGAGCCCCACGACGTCGGCGCCCGCGGTGGCCAGCCGCTCACGGCGTTCCCGTGGGACCGTGTCGAGGGTGAGCACGATCGGCGGGACGTGGGTGTCGGTGAACAGCCTGCCGGCCGGATCGAGCCGGGCCGAGCCGGTGACGACGGCGATCGGCGGCGGCGTGTCCCGGCCGATGGTGGGCCTGCGGGCGCCCCGGTAGTCCTCGGCCCGCACCGTTCCCGCGCCGACGAGGATGACGTCGGCGAGCCGGCGCAGCATCAGGAACACCCGGCGGTCGGCGGGGGAGCCCAGCCCCGCGGAGGCGCCCTCTACGGACACGGCCCCGTCGGCGCTCGCCACGAAGTTGACCCGCACGAACGGCGCGCCCAGGTCCCGCGGATAGGCGTAGCGGTCCGCGAGCTGCGCGTCGTCCAGGACCTCGTCGGCGGGCAGCAGCGGGTGCACCGCGCCATCCTCTCGTGTCCGCAGGAGCGCTTCGCCCAGCGGTCGGCGAACTCGCCGGCGCGCGGGGCCACTATGGAGTGAAGGCCAGGCTCACCTATGGTGTGTCCGTGTTGACGACGCCGGCCGCTCCCGCGCCCGCGGTCGGCGGGTTGCGCAGGCGCCGGCTCGCCGGCCTGGCCCTGCTCGCGGCCGTACTGGTGGGTGCCTGCCTGGCGAGCATCGCCGTCGGCGCCAAGGCGATCCCCCTCGAAGGCGTGTGGCACGCCGTGTTCACGCCCACCGGCCTCGAGGACGACATCGTGGTGCGCTCGCTGCGGGTGCCCCGCACGGTGCTCGGCGTGCTCGCGGGCGGAGCGCTCGGCCTCGCCGGGGCGCTGATCCAGGGCCACACCCGTAACCCGCTCGCCGACCCCGGGCTGCTGGGCGTGAACAACGGGGCGGCGTTCTTCGTCGTCATCGGGATCTACGTGTTCGGCGTCACGAGCCTCTACGGCTACGTCTGGTTCGCCTTCGCCGGTGCGCTCGTGGCGAGCGTCGCGGTGTTCGTGCTCGGTTCCGTCGGCCGTGGCGGGCCCACGCCGGTCACGCTGGCGCTCGCGGGTGCCGCGGTGTCGGCGCTGCTCGCCGCGCTCACCTCGGCCGTGGTGCTGATCGACGTCCAGACCCTCGACGCCTACCGCTTCTGGGCGGTGGGATCGCTGGCCGGGCGCGAGGTGGAGATCGCAGGGCAGGTGCAGTGGTTCCTGCTCGCGGGCGCGTTGATCGGCCTGGCGAGCGCCCCCGCCCTGAACGCCCTCTCGCTCGGCGACGACGTCGCCCGCTCGCTCGGGCACTCGGTGCGCCGCACCCGCACGATGGGGGTCGTGGCGATCACCCTGCTGGCCGGGTCGGCCACGGCGGCGTGCGGGCCGATCGCGTTCGTCGGGCTGGTCGTCCCGCACATCGTCCGGTCGTTCACCGGCCCGGACTACCGGTGGCTGCTGCCCGCGTCGGCGCTCGCGGGCTCCGCCCTGCTGCTCGTCGCCGACGTGATCGGCCGCATCGTCGTGCGTCCGGGCGAGCTGCAGGTCGGGATCGTGCTGGCGCTGATCGGCGGCCCGTTCTTCGTCTGGCTCGTGCGCCGCCGGAAGATGGTGGCGATCTGATGGCCGTCCTCGAGAAAGCGCCCCAGCGCGTACCGGGACGCCCCGCGCTGCGCGCCAGGGGAGTGTCGCTCGTCTGGCGGCCGCGGTACGTGGTCGTGCTCGCGATCGGCATCGCCGCCCTCGTGCTCGGCATGGCGGCGAACATCGGCCGCGGCGAGTACCCGATCAGCGTTCCCGACGTGCTCGCGGTGCTGCTGGGGGGCGGCGACTCCGGCCAGCAGTTCATCATCCTGGAGCTGCGGCTGCCCCGCTCGCTCACCGGCGCGCTCGTCGGGGGAGCCCTCGCCGTGGCCGGGGCGATCACGCAGTCGATCGCACGCAACCCGCTCGCCAGCCCGGACATGATCGGTCTCACGGCGGGCGCGAGCGCAGCGGCGGTGTTCGTCATCGTGCTCGGGGGCGGGTTCGGCGCGGTCGGGGGGTTCCTCGCTGCCGCAGGCCTCCCGATGGCCGCCCTGATCGGCGGCCTGCTCACCGCGTTCCTGATCTACGGTCTGGCCTGGCGGCGCGGTGTGCACGGGTTCCGGCTCGTGCTGGTCGGCATCGGCCTGCAGGCGATGCTGCTGGCCATCGTGCACTGGCTGCTCGTCGTGGCCGAGGTGTTCGAGGCGGCGCGTGCCTACGTGTGGCTCAACGGCAGCCTCAACGCGCGCGGCTGGGAGCACGTCGTGCCCGTGTCGATCGCGCTCGCCGTGCTGCTGCCGGCCGCGTTCCTGCTGGCGCACGTCCTCGGCGCGCTGCAGTACGGCGACGACACCGCGCGCGGCCTCGGCGTCCCCGTCAACCGGGCACGGTCCCTGTTGCTCCTCGTCGCCGTCGGGCTGGCGTCGGTGGCCACGGCGAGCGCCGGGCCGATCGCGTTCGTGGCGCTGGTGGCACCGCAGATCGCGCAGCGCCTCGTCGGGGGAGCGCGCCCACCCATCGGGATGTCGCTCGTCGTCGGCGCGGCGCTCACCGTGATCGCCGACGTCGTCGCGCGCACCGCGTTCGGCGCCACCGAACTGCCGGTCGGCATCGTCACCGCCGTGCTCGGCGCGCCCTACCTGCTCTACCTGCTCGCCCGTTACGGCCGGGAGGCCCGTGCATGACGCCGTTGACCAAGACCGACGCCTCTCAGGACGGTGCTGCCGCGATCTCCGACCCCGCCGTCCGGCTGCGGGCCGAGCACGTCCGGCTGGCCTACGGTGAGCGCACCGTGGTGGACGGCCTGGACCTCGACGTCGTCGCCGGCACGATCACGGCCGTGATCGGGCCCAACGGGTGCGGCAAGTCCACCCTCCTGCGGGCGCTGGGGCGGCTGCTCAAGCCCTCCGCGGGCCAGGTGCTGCTCGACGGCAGGCGCATCGACAAGATGCCCACCCGCGAGGTCGCCAAGATCCTCGGCCTGCTGCCGCAGGCTCCGACCGCGCCGGAGGGGCTCACCGTGGCCGACCTCGTGGCGCGCGGCAGGCACCCGCACCAGGCGTGGTACCGGCAGTGGTCGGCCGACGACGAGGAGGCCGTGGCCCAGGCCCTCGAGTGGACCGGCATCGCCGACCTCGCAGAACGCCCCGTCGACGAGCTGTCCGGTGGCCAGCGGCAGCGGGCGTGGATCTCGATGGCGCTCGCGCAGGGCACCGACCTGCTTCTGTTGGACGAGCCCACCACGTTCCTCGACCTCGCCCACCAGGTCGACGTGCTGGAGCTCGTCCGGCGGCTGCACCAGGAAGCCGACCGCACCGTCGTCATGGTGCTGCACGACCTGAATCTGGCCGCCCGCTACGCCGACCGGCTCATCGCCATGCGGGACGGCAGGATCGTCGCAGCGGGTGAGCCGTCCGAGGTCGTCACGGAGTCGATGCTCGCCGAGGTGTTCGGGCTGGCAGCCCGGGTGATCCCCGATCCGGTGGCCGGCACCCCCCTGGTCGTGCCGATGGGCGGTCACGCTCAGTCGTCCTGAGCTCCCCGTGTGTCACGTGTCACCATGTGACCTGCGACGGCCCGGGAACGAGCGAGAGGAGGCCAGGTGGACAGCCAGTCGGTGTTCGACCACGAGGGACCCTGGTCCGAGGCGGCCTACCTCGCCCTGAAGCATGATGGCCGCGTCGAGGTCGTCGACGGCACGCTGCTCGTCGGCCCCAACGCGCGCCCGCGGCGGACGCGGGCGATCGGGCGGGTGCGCGAGGCCGTGGCCGCGGCGTTGCCGGACGGGCTGATCGTGCGTGGCCCGCTGCCGCTGCGCCTCGGCCCGGACTGCGTGCTCGTACCGGATCTGATCATCACCGCGGCCCCCGCCCACGAGGGCGAGCCCGGCGACGAATCCGCGGATGCGCAGCCCGCTGCCGAGGTCGAGGCGCCCGTGATCGTCGACGCTGCCGCGGCCCTGATGGTGATCGAGGTCGTCGGCAGCGACCACGGCGCCGCCGACCGGAGCTTCAAGCTGCAGCTGTACGCCCGCAGTCGCATCCCGTACTCCGTGCTGCTCGACCACGACGGCCCGTTCGCGGTCGCGGACATGATCATCGGTGGTCGCTACCACGAGTACGCGCGCGCGGGCGGCGAGGAGAAGCTGCTGATCGAGGAGCCGTTCCGGCTCGAGCTCGACCTCGCGGAGATCACGGCGCCGGAGCCCGCCCGGCCCGCGGAGCCCCGGGACTCCGCGACCGAGGCCCCACCGACCCAGGCTCTGCCCGTGGTGCCCACCGAGGACCCCGGCGGCCCGGCGCGACCGATCAACGCCTGACCCGGGGCACACGCACCCCCTCTGCGCTCACGCCCCCCGTCGACGGGGTGCGCCGCCGGAGTCGAGGTGCGCGGCCCGGAGCGGTGTGCGTCCGGGACCGCTCACGCGCCCGGTTTGCGTTCACGCGCCCCGTCGATGGGGTGTGCCGCCGGAGTCGAGGTGCGTTGCCTGAGTTGGGGTGCGTGGCCTGAGCGGTTCGTGTCCGGCGCCGCTCGCGCCCACTTCCCCTCCCGCGCACCCCGTCACGGCGCACGCCCTCGGCCGACGGGGAGCGTCGGCCGAGACGAGTCGCGCGGACCGGTACGAGGTGCATGAGCGCGCGGGCTTGACGGGTGATCTGCGCGAGGCATACGGTCGGACATCGTATATGAGATATGAGAGGGAACCGTGCCGCTGACCGACGCCGGGCTCATGCCCTCGCGCACCGCGCGGGTGCTCGAGATCATCCGCAACGCGATCCTGAGCGGCGAGCTCGCGCCCGGGAGCGCGCTCGTCGAGCAGGAGCTCGCGGCGCAGCTGGGCGTGTCCAAGACCCCCGTGCGCGAGGCGCTCAAGACCCTCGAAGGCACCGGGCTCGTGGTGATGGCCCCGTACCGGGGCGCCGCGGTCCGCGAGCTGACCCGCGCCGATGCCGTCGCGATCTACGACCTGCGGCTGCTCCTGGAGCCGGAGGCCGTGCAGCGCAGCGTCGCCGCCGGGGCCGACGTGTCCGGTGCCGCCGAGTGCCTGCGCAAGGCGCGCGCCGCGGCGGGCAACGCCGAGCGGAGCCTGGCCAACCGCGAGTTCCACCGGCAGCTCTACGCCGGGTGCGGCAACGCGCTGCTCGTGGCCACCCTCGACGGGCTGCGCGACCGCACCGCGCTCGTGTCGGCGGCGTCCTGGGCCAAGACCGCCACCTGGGAGGCCGAGGCCGACGAGCACGAGGCGATCCTCGCCGCCGCCGAGGCGGGCGACGCCGACACCGCCCGCAGGCTCACCGCCGAGCACGTGGCCGGCTTCCTGCGAAGACTTCCCTGATCGGGAAAGCAAGAAAAGGAGTGTGGCCCAGCCACCGCCAAGCGTCCGGGCCACACTCCCGAACCGTCACTCACGAGGAGCAACGTTGCCCTACCCTAGCACGGCCGAGGGAATTGAAGATCCATCGCGCGCACGGCAGCGCAGCCACTTCAGATGGACGATCGTCGCATTTTCCGCACTCGGTCTGACGATCGCCTATCTCGACCGGTCCGCATTGAGCGTGGCCCTGCCGTTCATGACCCGTGAATTCGAGATCAGCCCTGCCGTGCAGGGCGTGGTGCTCTCGTCGTTCTTCTGGAGCTATGCGGTTTTCCAGGTGCCGTCCGGCTGGCTGCTCGACCGGGTCGGTCCGCGGGTCGTCTACCCGGTCGCGGTCGGCTGGTGGTCGATCTGGACCGCGCTCACCGCGTTGGCGGGCGGCGTCGCCAGCCTGATCGTCTTCCGGATCGGCCTGGGCATCGGCGAGGCGCCGGTGCAGCCGGCGAACATCAAGGTCGTCTCCAAGTGGTTCCCGCGCAGCGAGCGGGCGTTCGCCTCCAGCCTGTTCGACATGGGGCAGCAGATCGGCGTGGCGCTCTCGGTCCCGGTGGTCACGGTGCTCGCCGTCTCGGTCGGCTGGCGGGCGGTGTTCGTCGTGATCGGGGCCGTCGGGCTGCTGTGGATCTTCGGGTGGCTGCGGATCTACCGCTCCCCGGAGCACCACCCGCGGGTCAGCGCCGCGGAGCTCGCGCACATCCGGTACGACCAGGCCGAGATGGTGGTCGAGGAAACCCCGCGCGATGCCCGCAGCTGGCTGCCGCTCCTGCGCAACGGCCAGGTCTGGGCCCTGATGAGCGGTTACGTGTTCCGTTCCCTCGCCGGCGCCTTCTTCCTGACCTGGTACCCGAGCTACCTCCTCGACGACCGCGGATTCTCCGAGGCCGACTTCGGAATGGTGGGTGCTATTCCGGCGGTCATCGGAATCGGGGCCACCGTTCTCGGCGGAATCGTGTCCGACCGGATGCTCGCGGCGGGCATGTCCACGAACGTCGCGCGGAAGGCCCCGATCATCGCCGGGCTCGGGGTCAGCGCGTGCATCGCGATCACGCCGTTCGTGGAGAGCAACCTCGTCGTCATGATCCTGCTGACGGTGAGCAGCGCGGCGCACTCGTTCGCGGGCGCGGCGATCCTCAGCCTGCCCTCCGAGGTGGCGCCGTCCCCCGACGTCGTGGGGTCGATCGCCGGTTTCCAGAACTTCGGCTCGCAGCTGGGCAACATCGTGAGCCCCATCGCGATCGGCCTGTTCCTGACGTTCAGCGGCGGCTCCTACCTCGGGCCGCTGGTGTTCGCAGGCGCCAGCTGCATCATCAGCGCGCTGATCTACGGCCTGTGCGTGCGCATCAAGCCCGTCCACACCTTCGAGGAGAGCAAGTGAGCTCGGTGGAGCGTTTGGCGACCGCGATCGTCATCCCGGTCACGCCGTTCGCCGAGGACGGCAGCGTCGATGTCGACTGCTACACGAAGCTCGTCACGCGGCTGCTCGACGGCGGCGTCACCGCCGTCACGCCCAACGGCAACACCGGCGAGTTCTACACCCTGACCCCGCAGGAACGGCAGCTCGTGCTGGAGACCTGCACCGCAGCGGCCGCCGGGCGTGCGGTGGTGGTGGCCGGGGTCGGCTTCGACGTGCAGACCGCTGCGGCCGATGCGCGCGCCGCCCGGGACGCGGGCGCGCACGCGATCATGATCCACCAGCCGGTGCACCCGTACCTCTCGCCCGCGGGGTGGGTGGACTACAACGCCGCCGTCGCCTCGGCCGCCCCCGAGCTCGGCGTGCTGCCCTACCTGAAGAGCCGGGCGATCACCGGCGCGCACATCGCCGAGCTCGCCGACCGCGCGCCGAACGTGATCGGGTTGAAGTACTCGGTGGACGACCCGGTGCACTTCGCCGCCGTCCGCGCCGATGCGGGCGGCGACCGGCTGCTCTGGATCGCCGGGCTCGCCGAGCCGTACGCGCCGTCGTACTGGCAGGCGGGCGCCCGCGGGTTCACCTCCGGCCTGGCGAACGTCGCGCCGCGGGTGGCGCTCGACCTGCTCGCCGCCCTGCGAGCGGGGGAGGGCGTGGAAGAGGCGTGGCTGCGGGTGCGGCGGTTCGAGGAGCTCAGGGCGCGGGGCGGTGCGGCGGACAACGTGGCCGTCGTCAAAGAGGCGCTGCACCAGCGCGGGCTGTGCCGGCGCGACGTCCGGCCGCCGGGCCACGTGCTCGGACCGGACGCAGCCGCGGAGGTGGCCGCCGCGATCGCCGGGTGGCCGGAATGAGGATCTCCCGGCTCGAGACGTTCATGCAGCGCGTGGGTGACCGGCCGCGGCTGCTCGTCAAGATCACCACCGACGACGGGATCGCCGGCTGGGCCGAGGCGTACAACCACGGCCCGGACCGGGCGCTCGTGCCGCTGCTGGAGTACCTGTTCACGCAGATCGAGGGGGTGGACGCGCGGCGGGTCGGCTACGTCAACCAGTACCTGCTGCAGTCCTCGCGCTTCCCGCCCGGCGCGCTCGGCCTCGCCGCGATCGCGGCGATCGACCATGCGCTGTGGGACATCGCGGGCAAGGCGGCGGGCCTGCCGGTCTACCAGCTGCTCGGCGGGGCGGTGCGCGACCGCGTGCGGGTGTACGCCGGGCTCTACTCGGCCCCGGACGTCCCGCAGCTGGCCGAGCGGACCACCGAGCTCAACGAGCGGTACGGCTTCACGGCCTTCAAGCTGAGCCCGTACCGCGGCGACATCCACGCCACCCGCTGGGGCGCGGTCTGCCGGGAGATCGGCGACTGGTTCGGCGCCGTCCGGGAGCGGTTGCCGGACGCGTGGGAGTTCGCCTTCGACGCCCACGCGTGCATCTGGGAGCCAGGGCAGGCGGTGCAGCTCGCCGCCGCCCTCGCGCCGAACGAGCCCCTCTTCCTCGAGGAGCCGATCCGTCCGGAGCACGTGCCGGCGTGGGCGCGGATCCGCAGCGAGATGCGGGTGCCGCTCGCGACGGGGGAGTCGCTGTACACCCCGAACGAGTTCCTCGCGCTGCTCGCGGCGCAGGGCGCGGACATCGTGCAGCCCGACATCTGCGTCGTCGGCGGCCTCACCCAGATGCGCAAGATCGCGGTGCTCGCAGAGGCGCACTACGTCGGCGTGGCCCCCCACAACCCGATGGGTCCTCTCGCGACGGCGGCGAACCTGCACTTCGCGGCGGCCACCACCAACTTCGACATCCTGGAGTACAAGCCCGACGACACGACCTGGTGCGTGGACCCGTACCTCCCCGTCGACGGGTACCTGCAGCTGCGCCCCGACCGCCCCGGGTGGGGCGTGGAGATCGACGAGTCGGCGCTCGCGCACGACGACTACGTCCACTGGGAGCGGCGCGTGCCGGTGCGACCGGACGGGTCGACGGCGTACATGTGACCAGTAGTGTCGCCGCATGGGGAAGTCCGTGCGCGAGACGTTCCGGGTGCCCGGCGAGCTCGACCTCGCCGCCATCGACCCGCGCGGTCGGCCCGTCGGCCCGCAGGACAAGGCCGCGGCGGCCGGCGAGATGGCCGAGCTCGGGAGCCGCCTCGACGGCCTGCAGGAGGCGCTCTACGCCGAGGCCACCGGTGGGAGCCCGCGAGCCGTCCTGCTCGTGCTGCAGGGGATGGACACCTCCGGCAAGGGCGGGGTGATCCGGCACGTCGGCGGCCTGGTGAGCCCGCAGGGCCTGCAGATCGCCACGTTCAAGAAGCCCACCGACGAGGAGCTCGCGCACGACTTCCTGTGGCGCGTCCGGCGCCAGGTCCCGATCCCCGGCCGGATCGGGATCTTCGACCGCTCGCACTACGAGGACGTCCTCATCGCCCGCGTCGACGAGCTCGTGCCCGAGGACGTCTGGCGGCGCCGCTACACCGAGATCGTCCAGTTCGAGGCGGAACTGGACGCCCAGGGCATCGCCATCGTGAAGTGCATGCTGCACATCTCGGCCAAGGAGCAGGCCGAGCGGCTCATCGCGCGCCTCGACGACCCCGGGAAGCGCTGGAAGTACAACCCGGGTGACCTGGACGCGCGCGCGAAGTGGCCCGCCTACCAGGAGGCGTACACCGAGGCGCTGCGCCGCACCGACACCGACGCCGCGCCCTGGTACGTGATCCCGTCCGACCGCAAGTGGTACCGCAACTGGGCCATCGCCGCCCTGCTCGCGGAGACCCTCGCCGACATCGACCCGAAGTTCCCGAAGCCGGACTTCGACGTCGACGCCGAGCGCGCCCGGCTGGCGGCCAGCGGCGTGTCCTGAGCCCGAGCTCGCGGTGTGCGGAGGGCGCTCGGTGCCATGCCGAGCGCGCTGGTGAGGGTGATCTCCAGACCGGTCGTGAGCGGTCGCAGACGGGCCGGCCAGGCCGACCTCGAGCCCCTGAGCCGCGAGTCCGCCGAACCGCCACGGCGAGTCCGGCGTACCGCCACGGCGAGTCCGGCGTACCGCCACGGCGAGTCCGGCGTACCGCCACGGCGAGTCCGGCGAATCGACGCGGTGAGTCTGGCGAATCGACGCGGTGAGTCTGGCGAATCGACGCGGTGAGTCTGGCGAATCGACGCGGTGAGTCTGGCGAATCGACGCGGTGAGTCTGGCGAATCGACGCGGTGAGTCTGGCGAATCGACGCGGTGAGTCTGGCGAATCGACGCGGTGAGTCTGGCGAATCGACGCGGTGAGTCTGGCGAATCGACGCGGTGAGTCTGGCGAATCGACGCGGTGAGTCTGGCGAATCGACGCGGTGAGTCTGGCGATCGGGCGGCCTTCGGTGGCGCCGCGCATTGTGCGGGGCCGCCCCTCAGAGCTCAAGGGCGCCTGCGGCGTCGCTGCGCGATCGCTGCGCGACCCTTGACCTCCGAGCCTCTGCGACCCCTCCGGGCAGCACAACACGGGCAGGCCAGGGGCCTGCCCTTCGGGCGCGCGGCGCCACCGAAGGCGGTCCCACGGCCAAGATCAAGGCCTCGGCGCGAAAACGGTCGAAAACGACACGAGAACCCACCGAACAGCCGATCACGCCGCCCGCAGCGCCGCCAACAGCCGACTTCACACACCCAGCACGCACTTCACACAAGGCCGGCCTTGTGTGAAGTCGCCACTGGGTGTGTGAAGTGGTTGGGAGAGGGCTCGTGATCGGCCCGAGGAGTACATCAGGTCTCCGCCGAGCCCCGGTGTGCTGATCGGAGCGATCTCCGCAACCGGCGCACCCGTTCTCCGCCCACGCGCCCCGTCGACCGGGTGTGTGGCCCGACACGGGGCGCGCGAGCGCACACAGGGTGCGCGACGGGCGGGGAGATCCGCCATCGCGTGTCCGTGAGAGCGGCCTGCTGGCGGCGCCGCGCGCCCCATCGGGCAGGCCCCCGGCCTGCCCGCACCGCATGCCCGAGGGGCCGTAGAGGCTCGCAGGTCAAGGGTCGCGAAGCGATCGCGCAGCGACGCCGCAGGCGCCCTTGAGCTGGGAGGGGCGGCCCCGCACAATGCGCGGCGCCGCCAGCAGGCCATGACCACATCGGCCTGTCCGACTGGCGGGCCCCGACGTACGAGGGCCGGGTCAGCAGCGGCCTGCCCGGTGCGCAGGGCTGGCAGGAGGCCTTGACCGCGCGTTTCCTGTCGAGCGGCCCGGAGGCCCTGTGCGGCGGCCCGGCGCAGAAGCCGTCGGCCCGCATGGCGCCAGGGCGCCAGGGCGCCTGGACCGCGTTGGCCTCGGGCTGCCAGGGGCCCGGCGCGCGACCGCCTGGCCAGCAGCGGGCCCGCACGAGGCGCGGCCCAGGAGGCCCTCCTGGATGGAGCAGCTACCCCAGCAGCTGCCGCCCGATGATCTCCTTCATGATCTCGTTGGTCCCCCCGAAGATCGCCTGTACGCGGGAGTCGACGAAGGCCTTCGCGATGGGGTACTCGAGCATGTAGCCGTAGCCGCCGTGCAGCTGCACGCAGCGGTCCACCACCCGCTTGAGCACGTCGCTCGCCCACCACTTGGCCTTGGCCGCGTCGGCCGGGTCGAGCCGGCCGGCCACGTGCTCGGTGAGGCAGCGGTCGACGAAGGCCTGGGTGACGTCGACCTCGGTGGCGATCTCCGCGAGCTCGAACCGGGTGTTCTGGAAAGCGGACACCGGGCGGCCGAACGCGGTGCGCTCCTTCGTGTACTCCACGGTGACCTCGAGCGCCCGCGCCGCGCCCGCCGCGCAGCCGACCGCGATCGAGAGCCGTTCCTGCGCCAGGTTCTGCATCAGCGCGATCAGCCCGCCGCCCGGTTCGCCGAGCACGTTGGCATCCGGCACGCGGACGTCGGTGAACGACAGCTCCGCGGTGTCCTGCGCCTTCAGGCCTACCTTCTGCAGGCGGCGGCCGCGCTCGAACCCCGGCATCCCGCGTTCCACGACGAGCAGGCTGAACCCGCGGCTGCCGGCGTCCGGGTCGGTGCGCGCCACGACGATCACCAGGTCGGCCATGATCCCGTTGGTGATGAAGGTCTTCGCACCGTTGAGGACCCAGACGTCGCCGTCGCGGCGGGCGTTCGTCTGGATGCCCTGCAGGTCGGAGCCGGTGCCGGGCTCCGTCATCGCGATCGCGGTGATGATCTCACCGGAGCAGAAGCCGGGGAGCCAGCGCTGCTTCTGCTCGTCGGTGGCCAGGCGCAGCAGGTAGGGCGCCACCACGTCGTTCTGCAGCGGGAAGCCGACACCGCTCGCGCCCGCCCGCGACAGCTCCTCGGTGAGCACGGCGTTGTAGCGGAAGTCGGACACCCCTCCGCCGCCGAACTCGTCGGGCACGTCGATACCCAGCAGCCCCGCCCGCCCCGCCGCCAGCCAGACGTCGCGGCTGACCTGGCCGTCGTGCTCCCACTGCTCGTGGAACGGGGTGACCTCTTTGGCGATGAAGGTGCGGGCCAGGTCGCGGAAGGCGTCATGTTCGGCGTCGAAGATGTCGCGCTGCATCGGCCGAGTCTCACATACCGAGCGGTAACCAAGAAGCGAGCTAGAAGCCCCGCGATGGTGGCACGTCCACCCACGACAGGAAGAGGAGCACGAGGACCAGGGTCCCCACCCCGATCCAGCCGAGGACGATCCCCGCGATCGCCAAGCCGCCGCCGGGCTCGCCGCGCTCCGCGATCTGCTGGCGCGCGACGTACCCGAAGATCAGCGCCATGATGCTGCCGACCCAGTAGATCCACAGGATCCCCAGGACGAGCGAGGCGATCGCCATGCCGTTGGTCGGCCGCGTCACGTAGGCGACGTAGCCCGGCGGCGGGTACCAGCCCTGGTACGGCGGGCCGTATCCGGCCGGGTGCCCGGAGGGAGCGTTGTACGGCGCCGGGCCCTGGGGGCCGTACGGCGAGGTGGGTGGTGGGCCGAGGGGGAGCCCGGTCCGCGGGTCGTACGCCCGACCCGGCAGCGGGTCGTAGGGCAGCGTCGTCTGAGGGCCGTACGCCGGAGCGGTCGGCTGTTCGTAGGGCGGAGCGGGCGCCGGTCCCGCAGGCTTGTCGAAGGACATGCCGCCCTGCGGTTGGGGGATCTGCACGGTGGCCGAGTCGGCCTGCCCGGCCGGGTCCCGCTGCGGTTCGGACGGCTGCCGCGGTTCGGACGGTTGCTGCGGATCGGGCGTGCTCATCATGTCCCCCCTCGACACGGCGGCTTTGCACAGATCGTTCCTTCCCCACCCCCTACCGGCGACGGCGGGGTTGCCCGGGAGATCGGTAGCGTGTCGCCCCGTGGACCTCCCGGCCGCCGCGGTCAACGTCGTCGGCATGGTGCGCGGTGGCGTGGCCGACCTGCGCCGGATGCCGCGCGAGTTGGTCGACGACGGCCCGCGTGGCGCGCTCTACCGGTACGTCCCGACGCCCGGGGTGGCGCCTGCGGGCGGCGAGCCGGTGCTGCTGGTCCCCCCGCTCGGCGCCCCCGACTTCGCCTACGACCTGCGCCGCGGTTGCTCGCTCGTGGAGCACCTGCTCTCCGAGGGCCGGCTCGTGTACCTCATCGACCACGGGCCGAAGTCGTTCTCCGACCGTCGCCTCGGCATGGAGCACTGGGTCGACGACGTCGTGCCGTGGGCCGCGCGGCTCACCGCCGAGGACGCCGGACCGGACGTCCACCTCGTCGGCTGGTCGCTCGCGGGAATCTTCTGCTCGCTGGCCGTCGCCGCGGGGGTGCAGGCGGGCGAGCCGCTCCCGGTGCGGACCCTCACGATGATCGGCAGCCCGGTCGACGTGTCGGCCGTGCCGTTCGTGGCCCCGCTGCGGCCACTGGCGATGGTGACCGGCGGGCGCGGCCTGTCGGCGGTCTACCGCGCGATCGGGAGCTTCCCGGCGCCCGTGGTGAGCGCCGCGTTCCAGCTCGTGGCCGTCGACAAGCTGGTCACGAAGCCGCTGACGGTGCTGTCCCAGCTCGACGACCGCGACGCGCTCGCCCAGATCGAGGCCGTCGAGTACCTGATGCGCAACATGCACGGCTACCCGGGCCGCGTGTTCGGTCAGATCTTCCACCTCATGCTGCGCCGCAACGACCTCGCCGACGGCGAGCTGTCACTGGGCGGGCGGTCCATCCGGCTCGCCGCCGTGCAGGTCCCGGTGCTGGTGGTGGGCGGCCGCTCCGACCTGATCGCGCCGCTGCCGGCCGTGCAGAAGGTCGTGGGGCTCCTCACCGGTGCCCCCGAGGTGCGCTTCAGCACCGCACCCGGCGGGCACCTGGGGGTGCTCACCGGGCGCGGCGCGCGCACCACCACCTGGTCGGCCCTGGACGAGTTCCTGGCCGACCACGGCTGACCCGGGCCGATCAGGCCAGATGCGTGCGGAGGAACGCCACCGTGCGGTCCCAGGCGATCTGCGCCTGCTCGGCGTCGTACGTGCCGAGGTGGTTCTCGTCGTTGAAGAACGCGTGGCCCGCCGGGTAGGTGTGGAACTCCGGCTGCACCCCGGACTCGTCCTCGATCCGCGCGGCGAGCGCACGCACGGCCTCGGGGTTCGCGTAGTCGTCCTGCTCGCCGAAGTGCCCGAGCAACGGCGCGGTGAGCCCGGAGAAGCTGGGGTAGTCCTCTCCCAGCACGCCGTAGAACGGTACCGCCGCGCCGATCTTGTCGCCCTGCTGCGCGGCGAGCACGAGCACGAAGCCGCCGCCCATGCAGAAGCCGACCGCGCCGACCTTCCGGGAGGTGACCGCCTCGTGGCCGAGCAGGTGGTCCACGGCACCCGCGAGGTCGCGAGCGGCCTGCTGGACCGGGAGCTTCTGCATCAGCTCCCCTGCCTCGGCGGCGTCGTGCGTGGTGGTGCCGCCGTAGAGGTCGGGCGCCAGCGCGACGAATCCCTCCGCGGCGAGCCGGTTGGTGACGTCGGCGATGTGGTTCGTCAGCCCCCACCACTCCTGGATGACGACGACACCCGGGCCGCTGCCGGAGGCGGGGACGGCGAGGTAGCCGTGCGCCGTTCCGCCGTTCGAGGGGAACGTGACGTTCTGGAGCGGGTTCTCGGTCACGGCCCACATCTCACCACGCCCATATGGGCGCCGCTGGATCCCCCACTCCGGGACGATCCGGACGGTGTGAGAAACGGTGCAGGTCGGAGGCTTGGGTGAGGCGAGGGAAGCGGACTAGCGTCGCGTACATGACCTTGACGCCCAGCCGGCACGACGCAGCGGTGGCGGATCTCGTCGGTCGATACCGGGCGCTGCCGCCGGGCACGCGGGTGCGGCTGGCCAAGAAGACCTCGAACCTGTTCCGCTTCGGCGACGCCGAACCCACCGGGACCCTCGACGCGTCCGCGCTGGCCGGCGTGATCTCCGTCGACGACGTGGCGCGCACGGCCGACGTGCAGGGCATGACCACCTACGAGGACCTGGTCGAGGCCACCCTGCCGCACCGGCTGATGCCGCTGGTGGTGCCGCAGCTGAAGACGATCACGCTGGGCGGCGCGGTCACCGGGCTGGGCATCGAGTCCACGTCGTTCCGGCACGGGCTGCCGCACGAGTCGGTGCTCGAGATGGACATCCTCACGCCGGAGGGTGAGCTCGTCACGGCCACGCCCGACGGCGAGCACGCCGACCTCTTCGCCGGCTTCCCCAACTCCTACGGCACCCTCGGCTACGCACTGCGGTTGAAGATCGAGCTGCAGCCGGTCTCCCCGTACGTCCGGCTGGAGCACCGGCGCGTGTCCACGGAGGACCTCGCGGCCACGATCACCGAGGTCTGCGGCGATGGCAGTGCAGCCGGGCCCGACTTCGTCGACGGCACGGTCTTCGAGCCGGGGGAGCAGTACCTCACGCTCGGCACGTTCACCGAGGACCCGGGGCCGGGCGTGAGCGACTACACCGGCCAGCAGATCTTCTACCGCTCCATCCGCGAGCGGACCTCCGACGTGCTCACCGTGCACGACTACATCTGGCGCTGGGACACCGACTGGTTCTGGTGCTCCCGCGCGCTGGGCGCGCAGCACCCCGTGGTGCGCAGGTTCTGGCCGCGCCGCTACCGCCGTTCCGACGTCTACCGCCGCATCGTCGCCCTCGACCGGCGCTACGGCTTCTCCCGGCTCGCCCACCGCGTCACCCGCACGCCGCAGGAGGAGCCGGTGATCCAGGACGTCGAGATCCCGGTCGAGCGGCTCGCCGAGTTCCTCGACGCGTTCCACCGCGACATCGGCATCCGCCCGGTGTGGCTGTGCCCGCTGCGGCTGCGCGGTGAGCGGACGTGGCCGCTCTACCCGATGCAGCCCGGCGAGCTGTACGTCAACGTCGGGTTCTGGTCGAGCGTGCCGGAGGTGCCGGGGCGACCGGACGCGCACAACCGGCGGATCGAGGAGCTCGTCGCCGATCTCGGCGGCCACAAGTCGCTGTACTCCACAGTGCACTACGACGAAGGTGAGTTCTGGAAGCACTACAACGGGCCGGCCTACCGCGCGCTCAAGGAGCGCTACGACCCGCACGGCAGGCAGCCCGATCTGTACTCCAAGGTCACCAGGTGAAGGGGGCAGTCATGCAGGTAGCAGAGCTCATCTCCGACGTCCTCGGCGAGGACGTGCCGATCCGGGTGGTGGCCTACGACGGCAGCAAAGCCGGGCCGGACCGTTCCGACGTCGGGCTGAAGATCCTCACGCCGCGCGCGCTCGCCAGGCTCGCGACCGCACCGGGCACCCTCGGGCTCGCCCGCGCCTACGTCACGGGCGAGATCGAAGTGGACGGCGACGTCTACGACGTGCTGAACGCCATGGCCGACGTCACGCTGCACGACCTCAGCCGCAAGGAGCAGGTGCGGCTCGCGCGCAGGCTGTTCCCGGTGTGGCTGCGCCACCGCCAGCCGCCGCCCGAGTTCGAGTACCGCCCGCCGGGCCGGCTGCACTCGAAGTCTCGCGACAGCAAGGCGATCTCGCACCACTACGACGTGTCCAACCGCTTCTACGAGTGGGTGCTCGGCCCGTCGATGGCGTACACGTGCGCGGTCTACGCCACCGAGAACACCACGCTCGAGGAGGCACAGGCCGCCAAGCACGAGCTGGTGGCGCAGAAGCTGGCGCTGAAGCCGGGAATGCGCCTGCTCGACGTCGGCTGCGGCTGGGGCGGCATGGTGATGCACGCGGCCGCCGAGCACGGCGTCAAGGCACTGGGCGTCACGCTCTCGCGCAACCAGGCCGAGTGGGCGCAGGCCGAGATCGAGCGCAGGGGCCTGTCCGGCCTCGCCGAGGTGCGCCACCTCGACTACCGCGACGCGCCCGAGTCCGAGTTCGACGCGATCAGCTCGATCGGGCTCACCGAGCACATCGGGAAGGACAACCTGCCGAGCTACTTCTCGTCGTTGTACGACCGGCTCAAGCCGGAGGGGCGGCTGCTCAACCACTGCATCACCCAGCCGCGCACGCCGACCCGCAAGCTCGACGCGTTCATCGCGCGCTACGTGTTCCCAGACGGACAGCTGGAGCCGGTCGGGCACCTGATCTCCGTCATGAACGACAGCGGGTTCGAGGTCCGGCACGAGGAGAACCTGCGCGAGCACTACGCGCTCACCCTCGCCGGGTGGTGCCGCAACTTGGAGGAGCACTGGGAGGAGGCAGTCGCCGAGGTCGGACTCGGACGGGCGCGCGTGTGGCGGCTCTACATGGCGGCCAGCCGGCTCGGGTTCGAGCGCGACAACATCCAGCTGCACCAGGTGCTCGGGGTGAAGGTCGGCGACCGCGGCCGTTCGGGCTTCCCGCTTCGGGGCTGGTCGTGACGCGCCGCTACTGAGCGAACACGATGCTCCACCTCCCGTATCCACACGCGAACCGGAACCGGGAGAATGGCGACGTGGTCGACCGCCTCTCGCCGCTGGACGCGTCGTTCCTCTTCGCCGAGCACCGCACCGCGGCGATGCACGTGGGCGCCGTCATGACGTTCGCGCCGCCGGAGGACGGCCCGTTCGATCCGGAGGCCTTCACCGAGCTCATCGGGCACCGGCTCGCGCTCGTGCCGCGGTACCGGCAGAAGGTGCGGGAGGTACCCGGCGGCCTGGGGCTGCCGGTGTGGGTGGACGACCCGGACTTCGATCTGCGCTTCCACGTCCGGCGGTCCGCGCTGCCGGCGCCCGGCACGGAGGAGGAGCTGCTCGAGCTCGTGGGGCGGCTGCTCGCCCGGCAGCTCGACCGCTCGCGCCCACTGTGGGAGGTCTACCTCGTCGAGGGCCTCGCCGACGGCCGGTTTGCCGTCGTCACCAAGAGCCACCACGCGATGGTCGACGGGCTCGCGTCCATGGACGTCGGCGCGGCCCTGCTGGACCTCACCCCGCAGCCGCGCGACACCCCGGACGACCACTGGGAGCCCGCGCCCGAACCATCCGGGCTGGAGCTCGCCGCGTCCGCCGCCGCGCACGCGCTGCGCAGGCCGCGGGACGTGCTCGACGTCGCAGGGCGGGCGCTCACCGACGTCCGGGAGGCCGTGTCGACGGTCGGCCGGACCGTGGAGGGCGTGCTCGCCGCGGGGCGCAGCGCCGCCACCGTCCGGCCGGTGCAGCCGCTCAACGCGGCCACCGGTCAGCAGCGGCGCTACGGCATGTGCCGCACGTCGCTCGCCGAACACCGGGCCGTCCGCAGAGCGCACGGCGGCACCGTCAACGACGTCGTGCTCGCCGTGGTCACCGGCGCCATCCGCCGCTGGCTGATCAGCCGGGGCGAGCCGCTCACGGCCGACACCTCCGTCCGCGCGATGGTCCCGGTGAGCGTGCGCGCCCGCGCCCGCGGCGCCGCCGCGGCCGGCAACAGCATCTCGGCCTACCTGGTGGACCTGCCGGTCATCGAGGAGGACCCGGTGCAGCGCCTCGCCGTGGTACGCGACGCCATGGAGGTGCACAAGCGCAGCGGGCAGGCGGTGGGCGCCGCAACGCTGATCAAGCTGGTCGGGCTGGCCCCGCCGATCGTGCACAGCCTCGGTGCACGGCTGGCCAGCCAGTACTCCAGCAACTTCTACAACGTGCTCGTCACCAACGTCCCCGGCCCGCCCCGCCCGCTCTACGCGATGGGCGCCCGGATGCTCGACATGTTCCCCGTGGTGCCGCTCGCGGGCGGCCAGGCCGTCGCGATCGGGATCACGTCCTACGACAACGGTGTCCACTACGGCCTCACCGCCGACCGCGACGCCCTCCCCGACGTCGACCTCCTCGCCGGGTTCGTCGCCGAGTCCTTGTCCGAGCTCGTCGCCCTTTCCTGACCCACCCGCACCCGATCAAGTCGGTCCGGAGTAACCCCGCCGTCCGTTCAGAGCAGTGGCACGGCATCCTGCCTTCGTGGACATCGAGGTTCGGCCGCTCGAGGAGGCCGACGTGGACGCCGCGGACGACGTCTTCCGCGACGCGTTCTCCACCGTTCTCGGCGCGGGCGTGCACCGGGACACGCAGCTCGTGCACACCCGGTTCCGGGCTGGGCACACCACGGCCCTCGGGGCGTTCGTGGACGGGGAGGTGGTCGGTTCGACGATCGTCACGCGGTGGGGCAGCGTCGCCTACTTCGGCCCGTTGTCGGTGAGCCCCAAGCTGTGGGGCCATGGGATCGGCACCCGGCTCGTCGTCGCGGCCGTCGACGTGCTCGACCGGTGGGGTGCGCGGCACCAGGGCCTCTTCACGTTCGCCCAGAGCCCGCAGCACCACGGCTTCTACCAGCGGTTCGGCTTCTGGCCGCGCTTTCTCACGGCGATCATGTCCCGGCCCTTGACGGGCTCGGAGCCGCAGCTGGGGTGGCGCCTGTCGGCCGTGGCGCCCGCCGACCGCCCGGCGCTCGTGGCCGGCTGCGCCGCCGTCACCGACGCGGTCCACGTGGGGCTGGACGTGCGCGGCGAGATCGCCGCCGTGCTCGACCAGGGGCTCGGTGACGTCGTGCTGATCGGTGAGCCGGACGCGCCCCGCGGCTTCGCGGTGTGCCACGCCGGGGCGGGCACGGAGGCGGGCAGCGGGGTGGCGTACGTCAAGTTCGCTGCGGTCCGGCCGGGCCCGGGTGCGGCGCAGGCGTTCGAGTCGCTGGTGGCGGCCTGCCAGGGGTACGCCGCGGAGGCCGGGGCGGTGCGGCTCACGCTCGGGGTGAACACGGCACGGCACGAGGCGTACCGGCAGCTGCTCGCGGCGGGGTTCCGGACCGAAAGCCCCGGCGTCACGATGCACCGCCCGAACGAGCCGGGCTACGACCGCGAGGACGTGCGGTTGCTCGACGACTGGCGCTGATCCGCTTCCGACGAACGGCGCCCTCGTCGGTACCTATCCGACGAACGCGCCGTTCGTCGGAACGGGTCAGCGTTCGTCGGAACGGGTCAGGCTGCGCGGAGCGCTGCTCGAGCTGCGGAGAGCGCCTGGGCGGCGTAGCCGCCGCCGAACAGCACCACGTGGACGAGCAGCGGGAAGAGCTGGTGCAGCGGCACGCGGTCGCGCCAGCCTGCGGCCAGCGGCGCGGCCGCGTCGTACGCGGCGAGCACGGTGCCCAGGTGCGGGCAGCCGAAGAGGGCGAGCATCGCGAGGTCGGTCTCCCGGTGCCCGCCGTGGGCGGCCGGGTCGATGAGCACGGCCCCTTCCGGCGACCACAGGACGTTGCCCGACCACAGGTCGCCGTGCAGCCGGGCCGGTGGTTCCGCGGCCCCGGCGAGCTCGGGGAGCCGGTCGGCCACCGCCTCGATCGCCCGCGCCGCGTCGCCGGTCAGGGTGCCGGCGTCGCGGGCGGTGCGCAGGTAGGGCAGGAGCCGGTCGGTCGCGTACCACTCCGGCCAACTCGGGGCGGGCGCGTTGCGCATCGGGGCGGCGCCGATGCGGGCGTCCGCGGGACCGCCCGGTGGCGCGGCGCCGAACGCGGGTGCCCCGGCCGCGTGCGTCCGGGCCAACGCGCGGCCCAGCTCCTCGGCCGCCCGGGTGCCGGGGGTCCCGCCCGCGACCAGCTCGGTGACCAACCGCCCGCCGTTCACGTCGAGCACGGCGGGCACGCGCGCCCCGCCCGCCGCGCCGAGCCAGCGCAGCCCGGCCGCTTCGGCCGCGATCGCCGCTTCGTCTCCGTCCTTCACGACGACGGTCCGCCCGTCGGCGAGCCGGACTCGCGCCGCGCCACCCCCGAGCGGCACGCGGTCACGGACCTCGGCGCCCAGGACCGTGCTCGCCATCGCGTCGCTCAGCGGTTCTCCCGCACCCACTCGACCATCCCCGGCATCGCGGCCTTGATCATGCCCAGCACGGTGGTGAAGCCGCCGTCGTCGCCGTAGTACGGGTCGGGCACCTCGGCTCCGGGCGGAGCGTCCGGGTCGAACGAGCGCAGCAGCCGCACCCGGTCCGGCTCGGGAACCAGCGTCCGCAGCGCCCGCTCGTGCGAGCGGTCGAGCGCGACGATCAGGTCCGCGCCGAGCTGCTCCGCGTCCACCTGCCGCGCGATGTGCTCGGCCTGGTAGCCCGCCGCCAGCAGCACGGCCGCCGCCCGCTCGTCGGCGGGCGACCCGACGTGCCAGTTGCCGGTGCCCGCGCTGGACACGTGCACGGCATCGGCCAGCCCCGCCTGCTCCAGTTCGTGGACGAACACCTTCTCCGCGATCGGCGACCGGCAGATGTTGCCGGTGCAGACGAACACGACGTGCAAGGTCTTTGCCTCAGACGACACGCCGCCAGTCTCGCGCGCCTCACTCCGGCTCGCGCTGCCGCCTGTCCCGAAGCCCAGCTCTCGGGGCCGCGACGGTGGTACTGACGAGCCTCGGCGTCACGAGTCGCCGCGCTGGCGCTGCTCCCGAAGTTGCTGGCGGACCTTCTCCGCGTCCCATCGGTGATGTCCACCGGGAGTGGTCAGCTCCGGAGTGATCAGGCCGTCCTTCGCCCACTTCAGGATCGCGCTGTGGGAGACGCCCAGCTCACGGGCCAGCTCCCCCGTGGTCAACGTGGGCACGGGGCGACGGTAGTTGCGTGTTGTGCGAGCTGCCGCTATCTGTGTGAGATGCGGGGGATCTAACAGTATTGCGAGTTGTGTGAGTTTGGCGCGATGATGCGCACATGGTTGAGGACCCGAGCGGCTGGATGCGTCTCGCCGCACAGCTGGCGCAGATGCCCGAGCTCGCCAGCCGCCTGATCGCCGAGCACCGCGACGACGGCCGCGGCCGCTGCGTCCGCTGCACGCTCCCCGGCCGCGGCACCCCGGGTGAGCGCTGGCCGTGCGGCCCGGCGGCGCTGGCGCGGGCGGCGCAGGAGGTGGCGGCCCGCACCTGGTCCCACCGCGACTTCACACACCCGGGACCGGCTTCACACAAGGCCGGCCCTGTGTGAAGCCCGCCCTGGGTCTGTGAAGTCCCGCGACTGCCGTTCGCGGTCCGCCGTACGCTTCGGCCATGGATCTTGCGTCCTTGCGGCATCACGGGGACGTCGATGCCGGGCCCGGATTGCTGGACTTCGCCGTCAACGTCCAGGGGAGCGGGCCGCCGCCGTGGTTGCGGGATCGGCTCGTTGTCGCTCTCGACGGGATCGGTCGCTACCCGTCCGCCGCCCACGACCTGCAGGCACGCGAGGCCGTGGCGGCGCGGCACTCGCGCCGGCCGGAGGAAGTGCTCGTGCTCGCGGGGAGCGCCGAGGGGTTCGCGCTGCTCCCGGCGCTGCGGCCGCGGCTGGCCGCCGTCGTGCACCCGGGGTTCACCGAGCCTGAGGCGGCGTTGCGGGCCGCCGGGGTCGAGGTCGTCCACGTGCTCACTGACGAGGCCGACGGCCACCGTCTGCACCCCGAGGCCGTGCCGGCCGATGCCGACCTCGTGGTGATCGGCAACCCGACCAACCCCACCGGGGTGCTGCACCCGGCCGCGGACGTCCGCGCGCTCGCCGCACCGGACCGCGTGCTGCTCGTGGACGAGGCGTTCGCCGACGCGGTGCCGGGTGAGCCGGAGTCCCTCGCGGGTGCCGCCGACGTGCCGGGGCTCCTGGTGTTCCGCAGCCTCACCAAGACGTGGGCCCTCGCCGGCCTGCGCGCCGGATACGCGCTCGGCGATCCCGAGCTGCTCGCCCGGCTGGCCGCCCCGCGCCCGCCGTGGCCGGTGTCCACGCTCGCGCTCGAGGCCGTGATCGGGTGTTCGATGCCCGCGGCGGTGGGGGAGTCCCGCAAGGCCGCGGAGCGGATCGCCGCGGCGCGGGCCGAGCAGGCGGAGCGGCTGGCGGAGCTCCCCGGCGTCACGGTGCTGCCCGGCACCGCCCCGTACCTGCTCCTCCGGCTGCCCGAAGGCCAGGGCGAGCGGGTGCGCACGGCGCTGCGCGCGGCCGGGATCGCGGTACGCCGCGGCGACACCTTCCCCGGCCTCGGACCCGATCACATCCGGGTCGCCGTGCGCCCCGCGGCGCAGGTCACGCGGCTGGTCACGGCGCTGACCGAGACGCTCGCGGCGGTGGCGGCGTGACCGCGACCGTCGGCGACGTCGTCGCCGCGCTGGAGGCCGCCTACCCGCCCGCCCTCGCCGCCGAGTGGGACGCGGTCGGGCTCGTCTGCGGCGACCCGGCGGAGGAGGTCTCGTCCGTGCTGTTCGCGGTGGACCCCGTGCCGGAGACCGTCGACGAGGCGATCGGGCGTCACCAGCTGCTCGTCACCCACCACCCGCTGCTCCTGCGCGGCGTGCACGGGGTCGGCGCCGACACACCCAAGGGTGCCTTGCTGCACCGGCTCATCCGCGGCGGCACCGCGCTCTTCACCGCACACACGAACGCCGACTCGGCCGACCCCGGTGTGTCCGACGCGCTCGCCGCCGCCATCGGGCTGGAGGTCGGCGGCCCGCTGGTCAGCGCGCTGGCCGAGCCGCTGGACAAGATCGTGACGTTCATCCCGACGGGGCCCGTCATCACCGCGGTGCACGAGGCGATGTCAGCGGCGGGCGCCGGCCGGATCGGCGACTACAGCCACTGCTCGTTCGCGACTGCGGGTACCGGCCAGTTCAAGCCCCTCGAAGGCGCGAACCCGACGATCGGGGCCGTCGGGAAGCTGGAGCGGGTGGCCGAGACGAAGCTGGAGATGGTGCTGCCCCGCGCGCGCCGGGAGGCGGTCGTCGCCGCGCTGCGGGCCACGCATCCCTACGAGGAGCCGGCATTCGACGTGTTCGAGCTCGCCGAGCTGGCGACGTCGCGCGGGCTCGGCCGGGTCGGGACGTTGCCCGGGCCGGAGCCGCTGTCGACGTTCGCCGCGCGGGTGCGTGCGGCGCTGCCGGAGACGGCGTGGGGCGTGCGTGCGGCCGGTGACCCCGATCGGCCGATCCGGTCGGTCGCGGTCTGCGGCGGCGCGGGCGACTCCGCGCTCGGGGCGGCCACGGCCACGGGCGTCGACGCCTACGTCACCGCGGACCTGCGCCACCACCCGGCGTCCGAGCACCTGCTCGCCGGGACGGTCGGTCGCCCGACACCCGCGCTCGTGGACGTGGCGCACTGGGCGTCGGAGTGGCCGTGGTGCGCGCAGGCCGCCGACGTCGTGCGCCGGGCGCTGGGCGACCGCGTGGAGGTCGCGGTGTCCACCCGCCGCACCGACCCGTGGAGCGTCGGCGCCGCAGGCTGAGGCCACCCCCGCCCTTGCCTCGGCTTCCGGCGATCCCTAGTGTATGCGTATGCACCTCACGGACCGGGACAAGCGCAGGGTCGCCGATCGCATTCGCGTCGTGAAGGAGCCGGCGGGTCCGGACCGGCCCGCCGAGCGCGATCCGGCGGTCGTCGCGACGGTGTCGGAGATGCTCGCGCGCATCGAGCGCGAGGGCATGCCGGCGGTCCTCGACTACGCGGCACGCCTCGACGGGTTCACCGGCACCGACCTGCGGGTCCCAGAGGCCGAGCTGGCGCGCGCGGCCGACCAGGTGCCCGCCCCGGTGCGTGCCGCACTCGACACCGGCGCCGAGCGCACCAAGCGGTTCGCCGCCATGCAGCGGGCCCGCCTGCAGGACTTCGAGGACGAGGTCGTGCCGGGCGTCGTGTGCGGGCAGCGGTTCGTGCCGGTGCAGAACGTCGGCGCGTACCTGCCCGCCGGGCGGTTCCCGCTGCTCGCGAGCGCCTTCATGACGGTCGGCGTGGCCCGGGTCGCGGGTGTGCCGAACGTCGTGACGTGCACGCCGCCGTCGTTGAACGGGCGCCCGCACCCGGCCGTGCTGTACGCGGCGCTGGTGAGCGGCGCCGAGGCGGTCTACGCCGTCGGCGGTGTGCAGGCGCTGGCCGCGATGGCCTTCGGCCTGCTCGACGGGGAGCCGGCGGACATGCTGGTGGGGGCCGGGAACGCCTACGTCGCCGAGGCGAAGCGGCAGCTCTACGGGCGGGTGGGGATCGACGTGCTGGCAGGCCCGTCGGAGGTCGCGGTGCTCGCCGACGACACGGCCGACGCCGCGGTCGTGGCCGCCGACCTGCTGGCACAGGCCGAGCACGGGCCCACGTCGCCCGCGTGCCTGATCACGACGTCGGAGCGGCTGGCCGCCGAGGTTCCCGTGGAGGTCGATCGGCAGCTCGCGGGCCTCGCGACCCGCGAGATCGCCGGTGCGGCGTGGCGCGACCACGGCTCGGTCTACCTGGCCGCCGACCGGGAGACCGCGGCCGCTGCCATGGACCTGCTCGCACCCGAACACCTCGAGGTGCTGGCCGAGGACCTGGACTGGTGGCTCGGCGCCCTGCACAACTACGGGTCGCTGTTCCTCGGTACCTGGTCGACGGTGGTGTACGCGGACAAGGGCATGTCGGGCACCAACCACGTGCTCCCCACCGCCCGCGGGGCCAAGTTCACCGGTGGGCTCTCGGTGGCCGGGTTCCTCAAGCAGTTGACCTACCAGCGGGCCACCCGCGAGGCCACGCGGACCCAGGCCGAGCCCACCGTGGCCGTCTCCGACTTCGAAGCGCTCGTCGGTCACCGCGACAGCGCGCAGATCCGCCTCGACATGATCGGCGCGGACGATTCCAGTTCAATGCATGCGTATGAACAACTGGCCCGGTAGGAGCCGATGATGCCCAACCCCACCACCGTGCTGCGCGCCACCGCCGTCGCGCTGGCCGTCGCGCTCGCCGTGACGGCCTGCGGAGCCGGCTCGCGCACCGCCGCCCAGTCCGCCACCCAGGTCGCGTGCGACATCCCCGCGCCGCCGCAGCCCGTCACGGTCAACGTGCTGGCCTACAACTCCTCGGCCATCGACCCCTTCACCAACACGATGGTCAAGAGCTGCACCAAGAGCGGCGTCACCCTCAACCACGAGCCGATCGACTTCGGCGGGCAGGTGCAGAAGACCACCGCCACGCTCGCAGGCGACTCCGGCACCTACGACATCGTCGAGACCTACTCCTACGTCGTGCCGCAGTACGCCTCGCAGCAGAAGCTGCAGCCGCTCGACGACCTCGTGGCGGAGTTCGACCAGGAGTACGCGCTCAGCGACATCAACGCCGACATGCGCAAGGCACTGTCCTACGACGGCAAGCTCTACGGGCTGCCGATGCAGGCGCAGATGTACGTGATGGCCTACCGCAAGGACGTCCTCGACGCCCTCGGCGTGGCGCCGCCCACCACCTTCGCCGAGCTGCGCGACGTGGCCGCGAAGATCCAGCAGGCCGGCGAGATCGAGTACCCGGTCGCGCTGCCCCTGCTCGCGAGCGCCGACATCTCCACGGCCTACGACGCGGCGCTCGGCTCGCTCGGCGTCGACTACGTCGATGCCACCGCCATGCGCCCCAACTTCGACCGGCCGGAGGCGGCGAAGGCGTTCGAGGAGCTGCGTTCCCTGCTGCCGTTCATGGATCCGGAGGTCACCACGTTCGACCAGCCGCGGGTGCAGCAGCAGATGTACAACGGCTCGGCCGCCATCGCGATCATGTTCTCGGGCCGGATGAACGACCTGTCCCAGCCGACCAACAGCCGGTTCGCGACCCAGTTCGCGTTCGCGCCGCCGCCGTCGGTCGCGGGCGGTGACACCCTCTACAACGTGCTCTCGGTGGACGGCTGGTCGATCCCGACCAACACGAAGGTGGACAAGGCGCTGCTGTTCGAGATGATCGCCTCGGCGGTGAGCGTCGACGCCTCGCGCGCCTCGGTGCCGGCCGCGTTCCCCGCCCGCGAGGGCATCGTGACGCCGGAGAGCAGCCCGTACGCCGCAGCGGCCCAGCAGTCGATCGGCAAGGCCCCGCCCGCGGAGCCGTACCCCTGGACCGCCCGGATCGGCAACGACACCCGGTCCGTGGTGGCCGACGTGATCACCGGCGCCGTGCCGGTGGCGGAGGGCACCGCGCGGATGCAGGAGATCGCCACCGAGATCCTGGCCGAGTACCAGCCGTGACCGGCCGACAGGGGAGGTGACGTCATGCGGCGGCGGGAGTTCCTGGCGCTCGTGACCCCGAGCGTGCTCGTCATGGGCGGCCTGCTCGTGCTGCCGCTCCACCGGACGCTCGAGTGGAGCCTCGAGCGCGTGAACTACGGCGAGGCCGGCACGTTCGTCGGCCTCGCCAACTACGGCGCCGCGCTGAGCGACCCGCGGCTCGGGCAGGCGGTGCTGTTCACCGTCGGGCTCACACTGGCCGTCACCGCGGCCCTGATCGTGGGCGGCTACCTGCTCGCGGTGATGGTGAACGGCCTCGGCCGGTCCAAGCCGTGGGTGCTGGGCATCCTGCTGATCTCCTACGTGATCCCGCACGTGGTGGGCGGCGCGATGTTCTCCTGGCTCTTCGACGCGAACTTCGGCGGCGTGGTCAACCACCTGGTCACGCTCGTCACCGGCCAGGACGTGCTCTGGTTCACCGACCCGTGGCCGAACCGGGTCATCGTCGCGCTCAACACGATCTGGTTCATGCTGCCGTTCGCGATGCTCGTGATCATCGCGGGGCTGCAGGGCGTGCCCGGCGAGCTGCTCGAGGCGGCGCGCATCGACGGTGCCTCCGCGGTCCGCACGCACTGGAGCGTGATCATCCCGAGCATCCGCGGCGTGCTGGGTTTCGTCGCGATCATCTCGATCATGGACATCCTGCGGACGTTCGACCAGCTCGTCGCGCTGTCGCCGCAGGCCGTCCAGCTCGGCAACGAGTCGATCATGCTCTACATCTTCAACGTGGCGTTCCAGGACGGCGGCCAGCAGCTCGGGCTCGGCAGCGCGGTGAACGTGCTGCTGATCCTGCTGATCGTGCTCATGCTCTTCCCCTTCATCCGGGGCATCGCGAAGGAGGCCAGGCAGGCATGAGTGTCGTGCAGGAGAAGGCCGCGCCTGCCGCGGTGGCGCCGCCTGCAACCGCGCCGCCTCGACCGAAGCGCCGCCGGAAGGGCTCGACGTACCTCGTCGGCGGGATCCTCGTGCTCGTGTGCTGGGCGATGCTCAGCCCGGTGCTGTGGACCGCGATGACGGTCACGAAGCCCACCGACGTGGCGTTCCTCGACCCGCCGGTGTTCTTCTACGAGCCGACGCTCACCGCGTTCGTCGATCTCTGGCAGACCACGCTCTTCTACCAGTACCTGATCAACACGCTGATCGTGGCGCTGCTCAGCACGGTCGCGGCGCTGGTGATCGGGCTGCCCGCGGCGTACGCGCTCTCGCGGTTCCCGGGCTGGATCAGCGCGGTGCTGCTGATCGCCGCGCTGGTGTTCCGGGCGCTGCCGCGGTTCTCGGTGGTGCTGCCGATGTACGACATCTCCCGGTCGCTCGGCATCTACGACACCACGTTCGCGGTGGCCGCCGCGCTCGTCGCGATCAACCAGCCGTTCAGCATCTGGCTGCTGCGCAACTTCTTCGCCGAGATCCCCAAGGAGCTCGACGAGGCGGCGATGATCGACGGCTGCAGCCGGTTCGGCATCCTGCGCCGCGTGATGATCCCGCTGATGGGGCCGGGCATCCTGACGGCCGGGATCTTCATCTTCCTGTTCGCGTTCCAGGAGTACCTCACCGCGAACATCCTCACCGACGTCTCCGCCCGCACCGTGCCGGTGTTCATCGCCACCCAGCTCGGCCAGACGCTGCCGATGCTGCAGCAGGCCGGGGCGGCGGCGATGCTGCTGACGCTGCCGGTGGTCGCGTTCGCGTTCATCGCGCAGCGGTACCTGGTGGCCGGGCTGAACGCGGGATCGGTCAAGGGGTGACGCGACGGCGTGGCCACGAACGATCGCCGGCCACAGCACGGTCAGATGTGCAGCTTCGTCGGTGTGACGACGACGGCGGTCGAGAAGAGTTCGGCGAATCGTTCGGGGGTGCCGAACAGTGCAGCGATTCGCTCGGTGTACTTGGCCAAGTATCCTGGGTGTCGGTCGGCGGCCGGCTCGTTGTCGACCACCCTCGCGATGCCTTCCATGCGCACGATGTTCCGGCCGATATCGGTGACGTCGAGCCCCAAGCTCACCCTGGAATTGGCGGCGATGTTGTGCAGCTTCTGCTTACCCGGCTGACTGTAGATCAGTATCGACGCGTCGTCGCGCATCAGGAACCAGACGGGGACACTGATGGGCTGGCCGTCCGGCCGAACGGTCGTCAGCCAGGCCATGAGGTTCTGCCGCAGTCGGGCCTCGACTCGTTCGCGGTCACTCGGTGGCAGGTGCGACGTGAGTTCCACGGTGGAGGAGGCTACCCGAGCGGTAGGCCAAGACCCGTGACCGAGCAGGGCCGGACGCTCGCCGCGCTGGTCGGCCCACCCGCGCATGCTCTCCTCGTAGATCCCGGCAGGTTCAGGAAAGCCACATTCAGGAACCGCAAGGCCCTGAATGTGGCTTTCCTGAACTTCAGGCCCCTCCACGGGTGCCGGTTCTTGCATCACGCTGGAGGGCCGGCGGCGGAGGGAGGGTCACGCCTCCTGCGGCAGGCGTTCGGGAGGCATGCCCGGCCCGATCACGGCCCGGATCTCGGTCGGGTCCTCAACGCAACCGCAATGTGAGCACATCGTCTGCTGGGTGACGCCCGCCCCGCACGTCGCGTGCGTGTAGAGGATCGGCGGTTCCCCGTCGGTCGCCCACCGGTCGCCCCATTCGGAGAGCGCGACCAGCGCGGGCGCGAGCGCCTGCCCCTTCTCGGTCAGCAGGTACTCGTACAGCTCGGGCTGCTCGGAGTACTGGTGGCGGCGCATGATCCCGGCCTCGACGAAGCCCTCGAGGCGGTTCGTGAGGATGTTGGTCGCGATCCCGAGACGGCGCTGGAAGTCGCCGAATCGGGTCGCGCCCCCGAACACGGCGTCGCGCACGATCAGCAGGCTCCAGCGCTCGCCGACCACCTCGAGGGAGCGCGCGATCGAGCAGATCTGCGAGTCGTACGTCTTCCCGAGCATGTCCCCATCGTACCCGCCTACTTGCATCATGCCAGTGGTCTGCTCTACGGTCACTTTCATGACACAAGCGACCCAGGAGCAGAGCTACACCACCACCTTCGCGGTGGACCGGACCCCTCAGGAGGCGTTCGACGCCATCACCGACGTCCGCGGCTGGTGGTCGGAAGAGGTCGAGGGCGTGGCCGACCAGGTCGGAGGCGAGTTCGACTACCACTACAAGGACGTGCACCGCTGTCGCGTCCGTGTCACGGAACTCGTGCCCGGCCGGAAGGTCGCATGGCGCGTCCTCGACAACTACTTCAACTTCATCGACGACCAGTCCGAGTGGAAGGACACCGAGGTCGTCTTCGAGATCTCCGAGACCGGCGGCGGCGCAGAGGTCCGCTTCACCCACGTGGGACTGGTGCAGCAGTACGACTGCTACGACGTGTGCTCCAACGCGTGGGCCGGCTACATCAGCGGCAGCCTGCGGAACCTGATCAACACCGGGGTGGGGCAGCCCAACCCGCGGGAGGACGGGAACGCGCCGTCCCACCAGGACGCCGCCACCGGCGCGCGGGCCCGGCGCAGCGGCCTCGCAGGCGCCTGAGATGACCGCAGTCGCCGGCAGCTCCGTCATGATCACCGGTGCCAACCGCGGTATCGGGCGGGCGCTGCTGGAGGAAGCCCTGCGCAGGGGCGCGCAGCGGGTGTACGCCGGCACGCGCGGATCCTTCGCCCATCCGGACCACCGGGTCACGGTCCTGCAGTTCGACGTGACCGACCCGGCGCAGACGCAGCAGGCCGCCCGGCAGGTCCCCGCGCTCGACATCCTCGTCAACAACGCGGGCGTCGCGCTCTACGACGATCTCAGCGACCGCGCCGTACTCGAACGCCAGCTCGCCGTCAACCTCTTCGGCGTCCACGGCGTCACACAGGCCTTCCTGCCCCTGCTGACCCGCACGGGCGGCGCCGTCGTCAACAACCTGGCCGTGGCGGCGGTCGCCCCGCTGCCGATCATCCCGGCCTACTCGATCTCGAAAGCGGCCGCGCTCTCGCTGACGCTGTCACAGCGGGCGCTCCTCGCCGATCGGGGCGTGCGGGTGCACGCCGTCCTCACCGGTCCGACCGACACCGACATGTCCCGTGATTTCGACGCCCCGAAGGCCTCGCCGGAATCGGTGGCGCGAGCCGTCTTCGACGGTGTGGAGAACGAGGAGGACGACATCTTCCCCGACTCCATGTCGCAGGCCATGGCCGCCGCGTGGCGGCACGGTCCGGCGACGGTGTTGGAACGCGAGTACGCCGCCCTCGCGGCAGCCGCGGCCGAGTCCTCGGCATGAACCATCAGGAACGACAAGGAGATCTCCGATGATCACACCGAAGCCCGGCAGCATCGTCTTGGGAACCACCCGGCCTGCCGTACTGCGCGACTGGTACCGCAAGGCCCTCGCGCCGGGACACGAGGGCGACGGCCCGATCGACTTCGGCGGCTTCCTGCTGGTCATCGATCAGCGTGACGACGTCGACGCGAAGAACAACGAGCCGGGCCGGATGATCCTCAACTTCCACGTCGACGACTTCGACGCCGTCGAGGCGCAGCTGCGGGCGGCCGGCGTGGACTGGCTCGTCCCCGTCGCGGACCGGCCCTCCGGCCGCTTCGGGACGTTCGAGGACCCCGACGGCAACTACCTCCAGATCATCCAGTTCACGCGGGGCTCATGAGAGGTGACCGGGGCCCCGGCGTCGGTTCAGGAAAGCCACATTGCAGAACCTGGAGTACAGCAATGTGGCTTTCCTGAACTTCGGGGCGTGCCGTCCCCGGCTCAGGCGCGCAGCGTTCGGAGGGCCTCCATCAGGACGTGCGTGACGTTGTGCACCACCAGCTGTGCGCCGTCGGCGAAGGACGCCTCCGCCGCGGCCGCGCTCGTCGCCAGGTCGGCCCGGATCGCGCTCGCGACGGCCGGGTCGCGGTGGACCGCGGCCAGCAGCTCCTCCACGGAGGGGGCGTCCGGGCCCCGGGCGGCGGCGAGGTCGGCGACACCGACCAGCCAGCCGTCGATCCCGTCGACGGCGACGATCTCGCCGGCGTCCCGGATCGCGCCGGGCGACTCGAGCATCGCGATCACGAGCGTCGACTCCGCGGCCGCGGTGCGGTGCTCGGCGGCCGGGACGGTGCCGAACCGCCCGGCGCGGGGGTAGGTGGCGAAGCCCCGGGCGCCGTGCGGCGGGTAGCGCACCGCACGGACGAGCTCCGCGGCGTCGGCGGCGGACTCGACGTGCGGCGCGACGATGCCCTGCGCGCCCTGGTCGAGGGCGCGCTGGGCGAGGTGGTGCTCGCCCTCGCCGATCCGGACGAGCACCGGCAGGGCGTGCGCGTCGGCGAACGCGATGTGCCGGCGCAGCTCGACCACGTCGGCGGGCCCGTGCTCGCAGTCGACCAGCACGAAGTCCAGCCCGGCGACCGCGATCATCTCCACGAGCTCCTCGCACGGCATCCGCACGAGCCCGCCGGCGACCCGCTCACCCGCCCGCAACCGGGACCGGAGGGGTGCCATCACGCCACCATCCCGGCCGAGAGGTCCACGTCCGCGCCCGACATCCCGGGCATCGCGAGCATCGCGACGATCGCGGCGCCCACCTCGTCCGCGGTGATCATCCGGCCGAGGGCAGCCCGCCCGACGAACGCCGCGCGCGCCTCGTCGACTGACGTGGCGGTGCGCTCGGCTTCCAGCCGGAAGTTGCGGTCCATCCGGTCGCCCTCGACGGGGCCGGGGGACAGCGCGTTGACCCGCACGCCGGCCGGTCCGACCTCGAACGCGAGCGTGGAGGTCAGCCCGAGCACCGCCATCTTGGACGCGCAGTAGGGCGTGCGGCGGGCCAGCGGGCGCTTGCCGGACACCGACGCCAGGTTGATCACGTCGCCGTCCCCGCGCGCCACCATCGGCGGCAGGAACGCCCGGCACACGAGGTAGGTGCCGCGGACGTTCACGGCGAACACCTCGTCCCACTCGTCGGGGGTGATCTCGGTGAGCGGGGCGACCGGCCCGGCGACGCCGGCGTTGTTGACCAGGATCGAGACCTCCTCGTCGGCGAGCCGCGCGGCGAGCGCGTCGACGGCGGCCGGGTCGGCGACGTCGCACACCTCGGCCCGGGCGCCGAGCCGCCCGGCCACCTCCCGCAGCGGTTCCGCGCGCCGCCCGGTCACGACGACCCGGGCCCCGGCCGCCGTGAGGTGCGCGGCGATCGCGGCGCCGAGCCCGGAACCGCCGCCGGTGACGAGCGCCGTGCGTCCCGACAGGCTCACGCCTGCGCCCCGACGACGTCGTCGATCCAGTCGAAGCGGTCGCCGCCGTACTTGTACGCGCGCAGGTCGCCGGAGCGGGCGTGCCCCTCGAACAGCTCCACCCGCGAGGCGCGCCCGCACACGCGGCCGAGCTCCGCGCTCTGCGCCGGGTCGCGCACCTCCTGGTAGGTGACGGTCTTGAGGTACTTCCCGACCCAGAGTCCGCCGGTGTAGCGGGCGGCACCGAGCGTCGGCAGGACGTGGTTGGTGCCGATGACCTTGTCGCCGTAGGAGACGCAGGTGCCCTCGCCGAGGAAGAGCGCGCCGTAGTTCCGCATCCGCTCCAATGCCTCCCGCGGCTGCGCGGTGAGCACCTCGACGTGCTCGGAGGCGAACGAGTCGGCCACGCGCCACATCTCGTCGGCGTCGTCGCACACGACGACCCGGCCGTGGTCGCGCCACGCCGGACCGGCCATGTCGTTGGTCGGCAGGCCGGGCAGCAGCCGCTCGACCAGGTCGAGGACCTCGCGCGCGAGCGCCTCGGAGGTCGTGACGAGCACCGCGGGGGAGTCCGGCCCGTGCTCGGCCTGCGACAGCAGGTCGACGGCGACGGTGAACGGATCGGCCGTCCCGTCGGCGACGACGAGGATCTCGGTGGGCCCGGCGAACAGGTCGATGCCGACCTCGCCGAACAGCTGCCGCTTCGCCTCGGCGACGTAGGCGTTGCCCGGGCCCGCGATGAGGTCCACCGCCGCCACCGACTCGGTGCCGATCGCCATCGCCGCGACGGCCTGCACGCCGCCGAGCAGGTGGATCTCGTCCGCGCCCGCGAGGTGCATCGCGGCCACCGTGGCGGCGGGGATCTCGCCGCGGATCGGCGGCGTGCAGGCCACGACGCGGGGGACGCCCGCGGCCTTCGCCGTCACGATCGTCATGTGCGCCGAGGCGGTCAGCGGGTAGCGCCCGCCGGGGACGTAGGCGCCCGCGGCGGCGACCGGCACGTGCCTGTGCCCCAGCACGACGCCGGGGAGCGTCTCGACCTCGACCTCCCGCAGCGCCTCGCGCTGGACCAGCGCGAAGCCGCGGACCTGCGCCTGCACGAACCGGATGTCCTCGATGACCTGGGCCGGCAGCGAGGCGACGAGCTCGGCCACCCGGTCGGCGTCGAGCCGGAACGACTCGGGCTCCCAGCCGTCGAACCGCGCGGAGTACTCGCGCACCGCCGCGTCCCCGCGCGTCCGGACGTCGGCGATGATCTCGCGGACCCGCTCGGCGACCGCGCCGCCGGAGGCCGCGCGGGGGGCGGGTGGAAGAGCCTTCTTGAGCTCGCGCGCCATGCTGCTCCCGTCGATGTAGCATACGTATGCGCGGCAGTGAACCCGGCGGGCGGCTGCGCTGTCAAGGCGGCACCCGGCCGCCTCGGGCCGCCGCTATGCTCGCGCCGGGGCGGGGGGAGGACGTCGAAGATGATCACCAGTCGGGACGTGGCGCGGCTCGCCGGCGTGTCCCAGCCGACGGTGTCCCGTGCACTGCGCGACGACCCCAAGGTCTCCGAGGCCACCAAGCAGCGGGTGCGCGAGGCGGCCCTCGCGCTCGGCTACGCCCCCAACGCGATCGGCCGCGCGCTGTCCGTGGGCCGGTCCACGCGCGTCGGGCTCGTCGTCACCGACCTGGAGAACCAGTTCTACGCGCACGTCATCGCGCCCATGCACCACGAGCTGGAACGGCTGGGCTACGAGCTGGTGCTGATCACCGAGTCGTCGGAGTCGGCGCCGGTGGCCGAGCACGTCACCGCCCACGGGCTGTGCGGGGTCGTCCTCGCGACCACCACCGTGGAGTCGATCGTGCCGGTCCGGCTGCGGGACCGGGGCGTGCCGTTCGTCTACTTCAACCGCACCTCGCAGAGCGTGCAGGCTGACTCGGTCACCGTCGACCCCGAGAACGGGGTCCGCGAGCTCCTGCGGGACGCGATCGGCAAGGGACACCGGCGGATCGGGGCGATCTTCGGCCCGCGCAACACCAGCACCGGTGAGCAGCGCGAGAACACCGTGCGCGCGGTGCTCGACGAGCACGGGCTCGCGCTCGCGCACCGCGACGTCCGGCACGGTCCGTTCGACTTCCGCACCGGCGACGAGGGCCTGCGGGAGCTGCTCGACCGAGCCGACCCGCCCACGCTCGTGCTGTGCGGCAACGACGTGGTGGCCCTCGGCGCGCTCAACGCCGCGGCCGAGCTCGGCGTGGGCGTGCCCGACGACGTCTCGATCGCCGGATTCGACGACCTCCCCACGTCGCGCTGGGCACTGATCCGGCTGAGCACCGTGGCCTACGACCTCGACGAGATGTCGCGGGAGGCGGCCCGGCTGATCGTCGCGCGGGTGGAGCAGCCCGACGCGCCGCAGGCGCAGCCGGTCTACCCCACGCGCTACGTCGCACGCGCGACGATCGCGGCCCCGCGGGCCTGATCTCCCCCTCTGGTGGGTCCGGCACCCTCTTGTGCCGTGCTGTGCATACGCATACAGTCGGCTCGACGCCCGACGAGGAGAGGACAAGGGACATGCCGCTCGACCCGGTCGCGTACCGGCCCTACGAGGACCCGGACGACTTCATCCGGGAGGTGACCGACCGGATCTGGGTGCAGCGCGACATCTCCTACATCGTCGACAACTACGAGCCGGACTCGATCGTCCACGGCGGGCTCGGCACGGTGGTCGGGCGCGACGGCGTGATCGAGGGCAGCCTCATGCGCATCGCGGGCACCCCGCAGCACGTCGGCCAGGCCGAGGACGTGGTGTGGGAGGCGCGCGGCGACGACGCCTTCCTGTCCTCGCACCTGGTGTTCTCCAGCGACGAGAACATCGTCGACGGGCGCGTGCGCCGCATCCGCAAGCGGACCGTCGCCAACTGCCTCTACCGCCGCGGCCGCATGGTCGAGGAGTGGGTGGTGCGCGACGAGCTCGCCGACTGCCTGCAGCGCGGCCTCGACCCCGACGAGGTGGCGCGCGGCATGCGCTTCCGCGGCTACGAGGGCTCGATGACCAAGCCGGCGCCGTCCGACGTGCTCACCGCGGGCGACAGCGGCCCGCGCCCGGACGACTTCCGCCCCGAGTGCGAGATGGTGCTGGAGTTCCTCGACGAGGTGTGGAACCAGCGGCGGCTGCACAAGGTGCCGCAGTACATGGAGCGGGACCTGTTCCTGCACACCATCGGCGACACCACGGTCGTGCGTCCCGACGGCTACCAGCGCGACCTGCTCTCGCTCGTCGCCCCGTTCCCGGACGGGCGCTTTGCCGTGCGCGACGTCCAGACCAACTCCGCCGAGCGCTACGCAGGCCTGCGCATCGCCGTGCTGTGGACCATGCACGGCACCTACCACGGCACGGCCGACTTCGGCCCCCTGACGAACGCCCCGGTCGACCTGCTGGGTGTCTCGCAGTTCCTCGTGCAGCGCGGGCGCATCGTCCGCGAGGTGCGGGTCTACGACGAGATCGCGCTGCGCGCGCAGATCAACGCGACCCGGGGCGACGGCGAGTTCACCGAGACCAACATCTACTGAGGGAAGATCATGACCGACACCGTGGTCCCGCCCGGCGAGGTCGCCCGCCGGACGATCCGCCGCACCGACTGGGTCCCGTGCAAGGCCGCGTTCATCGACTGCCGCACGCCCGGCTCGGACCGCAAGGACAACTACTCCTTCATCGGCGCAGGCGTCTCGCAGAACGCCGACCAGTTCGTCAACCTCATCGAGCCGCACGGGTTCAACCTGGGTGCCGCCGGCATGCCGAACGGCACCACCAACAGCCTGCACCTGCACTTCACCGCCGAGGTGTTCATCAACTTCGGCGGCGACTACCAGCTGCGCTGGGGCGCGGACGGTCGGCAGGGCGAGTACCGCAGCGTCGACGGCGACGTGATCTCGGTGCCCACCTGGATCTTCCGCGGCTTCACCAACGTCGGCGACGACGAGGGCATCCTGCTCACCGTGCTCGGCCGCGACGACACCGGCGGCATCATCTGGGGCCCCGAGGTGCTGCGCGAGGCCGCGGGCCACGGCCTGTACCTCACCGCCGAGAACCAGCTGATCGACACGGTGCAGGGGCAGCAGGTGCCACCCGGCGCGCAGCTGATCGAGCCGATGCCGCAGGAGGAGATCGACCGCCTCGACGTCTTCACCACGGCGCAGTTCCGCGGCCGCGTGACGACCGCCGCCGACCGGGAGTGGACCGCCGAGCCGTTCCTGTGCTCCGGGCTGGCCGGCGGCGGTGCCGAGCTGTCGCTGGTGATCGGCTACGGGATCAGCGAGAGCCGCCGCGCCGTGCCGCGGCTGCACGAGCCCCACGGGTTCTCGCTGGCCTGGTTGCGCGCGACGCCCGGCGAGGGCGTGCTGCGGCACCGCCACGACGCCACCCAGGTCATCACGGCCAAGGCCGGCCGCTGGGCGGTGCGCCTCAACACCGGCGCGGACGAGCAGACCGTCGAGCTCGGCCCGCTCGACACGCTGTCGGTGCCCGCCGGCGCGTGGCGATCCTTCGAGCTGCTGCACACCGACGGTGGCCGGGCGGCCGACCCGGGCACCGGCGAGCTGCTCGTCGTCACCGGCGGCGACGGGCGGACGCTGCTCGAGTGGGCACCGGACGTCGTCGCGGCGGCCCGCCGCAACGGCCGGGTCCTCGACCCGAACGGCTACCTGGCCCCCGCCGCCGTGCTGGCCTCCGCCACGGAGGACGACTGACGGCAACAACGCCGCTCGTCCGCGCCCGACGGTCATGCCCCGGCCCCAGGTCCGAGCAGCACGTCACCGCACCACCCGGAGCAGCACCGTGCGGCTCGGGGCGATCAGCATCGTGTGATCGGTATGAGGAGTACATCGCGGCGCTTGCGGGAGCCTTGATGTGCTCCTCGAACGGTTGCGGGGTGTGATCCGGGTGGGCAGTCGTGGCTGCACCACCCGGAGCGGCACCGTGCTGCTCGGGATGATCCGCGCGGTGTGATCGGTGCGAGGCGCACAGCATGATGCTTCCGGGAGCATTGACGTGCTGGTCGGGTGATCACGGCGTCGTGATCGGGGCCAGCAGCGGTCCGAGCCCGGACGGGCGGGCATTCGTACGCGTCCATCGGACGAGGGTGCTGTTCGTACGGCGAGGGTCGGGAGAGGAGCGGGTGTGGTCACCGTCGCGGCGTGTCAGATCCCGGTGCGCATCGGCGCCGGGGACCACGATCCGTTGGTCGCGGCCGTCCGCGAGGCGGCGGGGCGCGGAGCGCAGTTGATCGTGCTGCCCGAGCTCGCCGTGTGCGGGTACGTCTTCCGCGACGCCGCCGAGGCCCGCGCCGCCGCGCAGGACATGGCCGGGCCGACCGTCGCGCTGCTGCGGGAGCTGTCGCGCGAGCTGGGGTGCGTGCTCGTCTGCGGGCTCGCCGAGGCGGGGGAGGACGGGGCCGTCCACAACTCCGCCGTGCTCGTCGAGGACGGCGAGGTGCGGCTGCGCTACCGCAAGGCGCACCTGTGGGACCGGGAGGCGGAGCTGTTCGTGCCCGGCGACGCGCCCCCGCCGGTCGTCGACACCGCGGCCGGCCGGGTGGCCGTGATGATCTGCTACGACCTGGAGTTCCCCGAGTGGGTGCGGCTCGCCGCGCAGGCCGGCGCGGAGATCGTCGCGGTGCCCGTCAACTGGCCGCTGCTGCCTCGGCCTGCGGGCGAGCCCGCCCTCGAGGTGATCAAGGCGCAGGCGGCTGCGGGCACCTACCGGGTCCACGTGGTCGTCGCGGACCGGTGCGGCCGCGAGCGGGGCGTCGACTGGATCGGCGGCAGCCTCGTGTGCGCGAGCACCGGGTACCTGCTCGCCGGCCCGGCGACGCCGGAGGGCGCGGTGGCCGCACCGGCCGTCCTCATGGCGGAGCTCGACCCGACGGCGGCCCGGGACAAGGCGATCGGCCCCCGCAACGACGCCCTCGGCGACCGCAGGCCGGGGCTCTACGCCGAGCAGCCGCCGGCGAACTTCACCCCTGAGCGGCTGACCCAAGACGCCTGCCGGTGCGGGCGTGGCGCGGGGCGGTAGCGTCGGGGTCCGCATTCGCTCGGAAGGACCTACCTCGTGAAAGCCGACCCCGCCGTCCAGCGCCGGCTGCTCGACCTGGCCGAGGTCGACGCCGAGCTGTCGCGGCTCGCGCACCGCCGCCGCACCCTGCCCGAGCACGCCGAGCTCACCGCCGCCGAGGCCGCGGTGCGGGAGGCCAAGGACAAGCTGGTGGAGGTCGAGACCGCCGCGGGTGACCTCGACCGGGACATCCGCCGCCTCGAACGTGACGTCGACGGGGTGCGGACCCGCACCGATCGCGACAACAAGCTGCTCGCCGGGGCCGGGATCAGTGCGAAGCAGGCCGCGGACCTGCAGCACGAGCTGGAGACCCTCGCGCGCAGGCAGGCCGTGCTCGAGGACGAGCAGCTGGAGATCATGGAGCAGCGTGAGGCGGTGGGCGCGGACGTGGAGCACTCGCGCGTCGTGCTGGCCACCGCCGAGCAGGAGCTCGCCGCCGTCACAGAGCGCCGCGACACCGCCCTCCTGGACATCGACACCGCCGAGGCCGGCCGGCGCCGCGCCCGCGACGAGGTCGTTGCCACCCTTCCGGCCGACCTGCTCGCCGCCTACGAGCGGCGCCGCGGGCAGCGCGGGGTGGGTGCGGCGGCCTTGATCGCGCGGCGCTGCCAGGCCTGCCGGCTGGAGCTGGACCGCACGGCGATCTCCGAGCTGAAGGCCGCGCCCGCCGACGACCTGGTCCATTGCGAGGAATGCGGCGTGATCCTCGTGCGCACCGAGGGCTCCGGACTGTGAAGGTCGCGCTGTGAAGGTCGTCGTCGAGGCCGACGGCGGCTCCCGCGGCAATCCGGGTCCCGCCGGTTACGGCGCGGTCGTGCTGGACCCCGACACCGACGAGGTGCTCGTCGAGCGGGCCGAGGGCCTCGGTATCACCACCAACAACGTGGCCGAGTACCAGGGTCTGATCGCCGGGCTGCGCGCCGCCCGGGAGCTGGGCGCCACCGAGGTCGACGTCCGGATGGACTCGAAGCTCGTGGTCGAGCAGATGAGCGGCCGCTGGAAGATCAAGCACCCCGCCATGCGGCCGCTCGCGCAGGAGGCGGCCCAGCTCGCCCGTGAGATCGGCTCCGTGCGATACGAGTGGGTCCCGCGGCTGCGCAACTCCCGTGCCGACGCGCTCGCCAACCAGGCGATGGACGCGCAGGCCTCCGCCCAGTGACGGCGTCCGGCGGCGTCGCCTCCTGGACGGGGCAGGTCGGCACACCGACCCGGCTGCTCCTGCTGCGCCACGGGCAGACGGAACTCTCGGTGCAGCGGCGCTACTCCGGCCACGGCGATCCCGACCTCACCCCGCTCGGCCACGCGCAGGCGGCCGGTGCGGCCGCGCGGCTCGCGGGCGTCCCGAAGATCGCCGCCGTGCTCACCTCCCCGCTGCGGCGGGCCCACCGGACCGCGGAGGCGGTGGCCGCCGCGACGGGTGCGCCGCTCGTCGTCCGGCAGCGGCTGATCGAGACCGACTTCGGCAAGTGGGAGGGCCTCACCTTCGCCGAGGCCCGGGCCCGTGACCCGCAGCTGCACGGCGAGTGGCTCGGCTCCGAGGAGGTCGCCCCGCCCGACGGGGAGAGCTTCGCGGCGGTGGGCCGACGGGTGGCGGCGGAGCTCGCCGACCTCCTGCGGGAGTACCCGGGCGCCACGCTCGTGCTGGTCTCGCACGTCACGCCCATCAAGATGTTGCTGCGCGACGCGTTGCAGGGCGGCCCCGGCGTGCTGTACCGGCTGCACCTGGACCTCGCGTCGCTCTCGATCGTCGACTTCTACCCGGACGGCGGTGCGAGCGTGCGGCTCGTGAACGACACGGGCCACCACCCCGGGCAACCAGACGAGTGAGTCCTGACTCGCGGACGCGGGAGCGGTTCCCGGGTACGGGAGGCGGGGCGACTGCCTGATGGTCTCCGCGGACCGATCAGCACCGGGCGCGGATCATGATCGTTCCGACCCGGCGTCGAGCGCCCCGCCGAGGGCCGTCCCGTGCGACTCGGACCGACCATGCGGGCTCGATCGTTGCGAGACCACCGTGAGCGTCGTCGGGCGGGCGCTCGGGCGCGGCTCGGACGCTTCTATATCTGTCAAGCGGCTGAGGACGCGTTGCTGCTTGTGGTCGTGATGGTCGCGGTGAGGAAGCGGTAGAGCTCGCGCGCGATGTAGCGCTTGAGGCAGCGTCGGATCTCTCGGGTGGTCTTCCCTTCGGCGGTGCGGCGGGCGAGGTAGGCCTTGGTCGTGGGGCAGCTGCGCATGCGGACCATCGCGATGGTGTGCAGTGCGCTGTTGAGGGCGCGGTCACCGCCGCGGTTGAGCCGGTGCCGCTTGATGTGGCCGCTGCTGGCCTCGAGCGGGCTGGCGCCGGCGAGCGCGGCGAAGGCGCCCTCGTTGCGGCAGCGCCCGGGGTGGGAGAAGCTGATGATCGCTTGGGCGGCGCTGATCGGGCCGATGCCGCGGCGGTCGGTCAGCCCGGGAGCGAGGTCGTCCACGATGCGCTGGAGTTCGCGGCTGTTGGCCCGTAGTGCGCGGTGAGACCCTCGCAGTGCGAGAGCGAGGCGCCGGATCTCGGCCTGGCGCACGACCTGCTCGCGGCTGGCATCGCGGGCCGGACGGTGGCGGGCCAGCGCAGCGAGCCTGGTGTCGGTGAGCGTGCCACGGGCGAAGTCACGGTCGCGGTCGTCGCCGCCCAGCAGCAGTGCGCGTAGCCGGTTGGTCTGAGCGGTCGAGCTGTCGGTGAGCTCGTGGCGGGCGTCCATCAGGATCCGGCGTCCATCAGGATCCGGAGCGCTTCGCGGTCACCATCGGCGCGCGGGCTCGGGAGCTGGTCGGCGTCAAGCCGCAGCGCGGTGAGCACGGCCAGGTGCGCGTCGATCGCGTCGGACTTTCCCCGACCGCGACGGGCCTTGCGGTTGGGCTGCTCGCACTCGATCACCATCACACCGGCACCGCTGACTGCGCGCGCTAGTCCGATGCCGTAGCTGCGGGTGCCCTCGATCGCGACGGCGACCCGCGACCCGGGAGCGTGATCGCCGATCCAGGCCAGCAGCTCGGCGTAGCCGCGGGAGTCATTGCTGACCTGGCAGGTCGCGACCGGGGCTCCGGTCGGGAGGGCGATTTCTGCGTCGTGGGTGTCGACACCGACGACGGCGTCGACACGTTCTGCCAACATGGGCACGGGCCTGGTCCTTCTGACGGGGAACGGGTCCAACAGGCGGCACCGGCCCGGGTGAGGGTCACCACGTGGCACATCTGTGACGGGTCACGCCGTAATCGGCGGACAGGCTTCTGATCAGGCCAACCGGTGAGCCGGGCCGGTGCCGGCGACCACGACGGAACAAGTCCGAGACAGGGCACGCCGAAGCGGCCAGATCGATCACGAGTCACATCGGGTCACCGGCACCGAGCCTGACGGTTCTCCACCCAGGAGCACCGCACCGACACACTCACAGATCGATCATGCTCCGGAGGGGGCGCCCGCCCTCGCCACTGCCGCGCGTTCGTGGCTCCGATCGCGGTCGCCATCACTCGGCCGGTCCTCCAGTTGGTGGATCGTTGTGCCCGGTGCACGGAGGGCTTCCCGGCCGCCGGCGGACTCGGGTTGCTGCACCCTGTGATCGGCGGGTCGGTGCGAGCACAGCGGGATCCGGCCGTGTGCGCGCCGCACTGATCACTGCGCGTTCCGCGGAACGCGCCGGGGGTGCTGCTCGGGACGAAACCGTCTCGTGGGCGCGCCGTTCCCGGCTCGGGCCGCCCGGCCTCACGCACCGGTCCTGGGCTGTCGTGGTGTCGATCCGGTTCGCGTCGCACCTCACGTGTGCGGGGTGGCCGGGTTGGGTTCACTACCCCCCGGGGTTACGTGGACGGCCGTCCCCGACCTGGGGGCACGCCCGTTCGGGGACGAGACCGCTGCGGTCGGGTGCCACGCAACCGGCTGTGGTCCCGTTCCGACCTCAGCAGTTCCCAGGAGCCGAAGGCACGACTCGACCCGAGCGGGACATGAGCTGTTCGGTGCGCTCATGCCCCGTTCCTCACTGGTCGGAGGACTGCAGGGCTCGGCGCCTGGGGTGGTCGCGCCGGGGCTTGCCAGGACGGGTTGGGGATCGAGGGTCGGCACCACAGCCAGTTGCGTGGCACCCGACAGCGACGGACTCGTCCCGAACAGGCGTGCCCCCAGCCGGGGACGGCCGTCCACGCAACCCGGGAGGTCGGTAGTGAACCCAACCCGGCCACTCACGCAGGCGAGGGGTCGACCGGGAACAGGCTGGATCACAAGAGCAGCCTGGAAGGGCGGGCGAGCACCGGGCGGCCCGAGCCGGAAACGGCGCGCCCACCGCAGCCCACCCGACCGGATCGTCCCGGCGCCGGCGGCATGATCCGGACTATCGGTTGTCCATGGCTGTGGCCACAACCATGCACACCCGATACCGCGGATCATGGAAGGCAAAATCGCAAGTAGCGGGTGCACAGTGCTGCCACCACAGCACTGGACAACCGACACTGCGGATCATGCCCGCGACCACCACCGAACAGGGCGTGTGATCAGTGACAACGCGACGCGGAGGCGTTTGTTGTAGCCGGATCGGCCGGGCAGGTAGGGAACGCGCCGGGCAGCGCACGCGGGACGCAGCGGGCCTCGGAACGGAACCCGAGTACACACGGCCAGGGTGAGCAGTTCGGCGTCGGAGAGCTTGAACGCCCTCCTGACATGTCCACCACTGGCATTCAGTCGGAGTTGCTCGTCTTGGATCAGCGCCCGAGGTGCGCGGCCCGCGCCTCGAGGTAGCGCTGCTCCGGCGCACTGAGCGTGCCGCGGGCGGCCAGCCGGAACTCGACGACCGCGGCGTCGAGATCGCCGGCAGCCTCCAGCAGGTGGGCGCGCACGGCGTGCAGCCGGTGGTGCCCGGCGAGCGCCGGATCGGTCGCCGCCGCGGTGAGCTGCTCGAGGGCGGCGCGCGGGCCGTGCACCTCGGAGACGGCCACGATCCGGTTGAGCGTCACCATCGGGCCGGGGGAGAGGACCTGCAGGTGGTTGTAGAGCGCGAGGATCTGCGGCCAGTCGGTGTCCTCGGCCAGCGTGGCCTCGTCGTGCACCGCGGCGATCGCGGCCTGCAGCTGGTACGGGCCGATCGGCGCGGTGGCGAGGGTCTCGCTGATCAACGCGGTGCCCTCGGCGATCGCGGCCTCGTCCCAAGCCTGCCGGTCCTGCTCGGCCAGCGGGACGAGGCTGCCGTCGGGTGCGGTGCGCGCGGGGCGGCGGGCGTCCGTGAGCAACATCAGGGCGAGCAGGCCTGCGACCTCGCCGTCCGCGGGCAGGAGGGCGCGCAGCTGCCGCGTGAGCCGGATCGCCTCCGCGGTGAGCTCGACCCGGCCCAGCTCCGTGCCGGAGGTGGCCGTGTAGCCCTCGTTGAAGATCAGGTAGAGCACGTGCAGCGCTGCCGCGATCCGTTCCCCGCGCTCTGCGGGTGGCGGCATCCGGAACTCCGCGCCCGCGGCCTTGATCCGCTGCTTGGCCCGGCTGATCCGCTGCGCGACCGTGGACTCCGGCACCAGGAACGCGCGGGCGATCTCCGCCGTGGTGAGCCCGCCGACCGCCCTCAGCGTGAGTGCCACCTGCGACGGCGGGGTGAGGGCGGGATGGCAGCAGAGCAGGAGCAGGGTGAGGGAGTCGTCGACGGCGGATGCCGGGTCGGGCGGGGGCGGCGTCAGCGCGAAGACGCTCTCCTCCCGCCGCTCGCGGGCCGTGTCCGACCGCCACATCTCGATGCGCCGCCGGGACGCGGTGGTGATCAGCCAGCCCTTCGGGTTGTCCGGCACCCCCTCGGCCGGCCACTGCACGGCGGCGGCGAGCAGCGCCTCCTGGACGGCGTCCTCGCAGGCGTCGAACCCGCCGTGCCGCCGGACGACGGCGACGAGCACCTGCGGGGCCAGTTCCCGTACCAGGTTCCCGACGTCCGTCGGCGTCACCATTCGGTGACGTCCAGGCTCCGCGCCGGCCGCACCTCCACGAGACCCAGTGCCGCCTCGGGGACCTTCGCCGCGATCTCGACGGCCCGCTCCTCGCCCGCGACGTCGAGCAGGTAGATGCCCGCCAGGTGCTCCTTCGCCTCGGCGAACGGGCCGTCGGTCGTGAGCGTCCGGCCCTCGTCGACCCGCACGCGCTTCGTGGTCGAGAGATCGGCCAGCGCGGTGGTGGCCACCAGCTCACCGGACGCCTCCAGCTCCGCGGTCAGGCCCGCGTAGTAGGCGAGCCCCTCGCCGCGTTCGGTCTCGGAGAACTGCTCCCAGAGCTTCCGCGACTCGGCGTTGCTGTAGATCAGGACCACGTACTTCACCGCGCAGGAGCCTCCTTCTCGGCGACCGTGGTGATCGTGCGGAGCGTCTCCTGCATGCCCCGGTGCAGATCGGAGCGGCGGTCCTTCCCGCCGAACAACGTGCCGATGATGAACCAGCCGATCCGCGTGATCGGCCGCGTGACCTCGTAGCTCTCGGTGAGCCGCGTGCCACCGTCCTCGGGCTCCAGCCGGTAGCGCCACACGAGGGTGCCGGCGAACGGTTCGGTGCGGCTGATCGCGAACTCGCGCCCGGGCTCGGCGGCGATCACGATCGGCGTGTTCCGCCACGGCGGGCGGCGCGGGAGCTGGTTGGTGGCGCGGAACCGCGCGCCGACGGCCGGCCCGTCGGCGCCGTCGAGCCAGACGCAGCGGCGGATCTCCGGGCTGAACTCCGTCATCCGGGTCACGTCGGACACGAGCCGGTAGACGGCGTCGGGCGGCGCCTGTACGTGGACGGTCAGCTCGTCGCGGTCGAGGGTCTGCACGATCCGCTCCTTCCGCCGCGGGACCGGAGCGTCCCGCCGCGCCCGGGGCGCGTCAAGCGGTCATGAGCAGGTAGACCCCGACGGTCACGCCGAGCAGCACCACCGCAGCGCGCAGCACGGCCTCGGGAGACCGGCGGGCGACGCGAGCGCCGACGTAGCCCCCGACGAGCGTCGTGGGGGCGAGCGTCCCGACCGCGAGCCAGTCCACCGGCGCGCCGATCGCGAAGTACACGACGGTCACCGTGGCCACCACCAGCGACAGCATCCCCTTCAAGGCGTTGAGCCGCACCAGGGTGTCGTGGGCGAACAGGGAGAGCGTCGCGATGAGGATGACGCCGAGCGCGCCGCCGAAGTACCCGCCGTACACCGCCGCGAGGAACACGGTGGGCAGCAGGGTGGCGAGCCGGTCCGGTGCACCGGGCGTGGGGGCCGTCCAGCGCCGGATCAACGGCTGCAACGCGAACACGGCGCTGGCCAGCAGCACCAGCACCGGTACGACCGCGTCGAACACCGCGCTGGGCAGCACCAGGAGAAGCGCGCAGCCGACCGCCGAGCCGGCGGCCGCCACCACCGAGGTGAGCACGGCGCGCCGTCCCTGTCCCTTCAGGTCGCGCCGGGCGCCCGTGACGATCCCGAGGTAGCCGGGCCACTGCGCGATCGAGTTCGTGACGTTGGCGGCGAGCGGCGGCAGACCCACCGCGAGCAGCGAGGGGAACACCAGCAGGGAGCCGCCGCCGGCAGCAGCGTTCACCGCCCCGGCCACCAGGCCGGCGACGAGGAGGAACGCCAGCGAGCCCGGCGACGCATCGATCACGAAGCCACGGTAATTGCGGCATGCAGCGGATCCCGCGATGCGCGGCCCGCGTCACGCGTGGCGCATGACACCGGAGCGGGCGGAGTATGGGGCCGTGTCCGACGGCGAGGAGAGCGGCGACGCGGTGTGCTGGCTCGGGATGCTGTGCCCCGAGTGCGGTGCCATGCCCAGCGAGGGAACGGACCGCTGCTGGAGGTGCGGCGCGGACCGGCAGACGGGCGAGGAACGCGACGCAACCTGAGAGGTCGGCGGCACGTCCTCAGGTATGACGCCCGAGGAGGCCGCCATGTCCCGCACCCTCCGCCACCTGCTGACCGTCGTGCTCGCCCTCACCGCCGTCGCGCTGCCCCTCCTGGCCGCCACGGTCGCCACACCCGTGCCCGTCGCCACGACGTCCTGCGCCACGCCGTGGGGCAGCACCCCCGAGTGGGTCATGCCGCTGGGCCGCGCCACGCTGACCGCCGTGCGCACCGGCCGGCACGACTGCTTCGACCGCGTCGTGTTCGACCTGGCCGGCCCCGCGGCCGGATACCGCGTGGAGTACGTGGACCAGGTGTTGCAGGACGGCTCCGGCGCCGTGCTCCCGGTGCCCGGCGGCGCCCGGCTGCTCGTGAACGTCAACCACCCGGCCTACGACGACGCGGGCCACCCGACGATCCGGCCGACGCCCACAGCCGGGCAGCAGGTCGCCGACGTGCGCGGCTACCGGACGCTGCGCTCCGTCGTCTACGGGAGCAGCTTCGAGGGCGCCACCACCTTCGGCGTCGGGGTCCGCGCGCAGCTCCCGTTCCGCGTGTTCACCGTCGACGGGTCCCGCGTCGTCGTCGACGTGGCGCACCGCTGGTCCTGAACCGTCCCGAGTAGACTGGCTGGGCGGACGAGCTGGCCGGGCGGCCGCGTCGACGGGCAACCGTCGCCGAGGAAAGTCCGGACTCCGCAGGGCAGGGTGGTTGTCAACGGCAACCCGGGGCGACCCGCGGGAAAGTGCCACAGAAAACAGACCGCCTCGCGCAACCGCGCGGGGTAAGGGTGAAACGGTGGTGTAAGAGACCACCAGCACCCCGGGTGACCGGGGTGGCTCGGTAAACCCCACCCGGAGCAAGGTCAAAAGGCTCCCGCGTGCGGGAGCTGCGCAGGCGTTCGAGGGCGGCCCGTCCGAGCCTGCGGGTAGACCGCTCGAGCCCGCCGGTGACGGCGGGCCTAGATGGATGGTCGCCGAACGGTGCGCCGCAAGGCGCCCGGGAACAGGATCCGGCTTACAGGCCAGCTCGTCCGCCCCACGCCTGTGAGCTGCGGATATGTCATCCGCTCTTGTTCTCGGGGCACACCGGGGGCCGCAGCAGTCGAGATCGCGGCGGCGATCGCGTCAGGGACGGTGTGCGCGGAGACCGTCGACAATTGGGGACCTGACCGTTCAACCGACTCGCCAGGGCTGAGTGACCTGCGATGCTGGCAGCGTGCTGTCGGACCACGCCGGGCCCATCGCCCACGGGTTCGGCTGGGGCGGCCACGTGCACGACATGGCCCTGGCAGCCCGGGGCGAGCAGGGTCGCGTCTGGCGGCTCACCACCGAGCGGGGAACCTACGCGGTCAAGGAGCTCATCGTCCGCCAGACGCCGGCCGATGTGGAGATGGACGTGGCCTTCCAGGAGGCCGTTCTCGCCGCCGGGTCGGTGACGATGCCGCAGCCGATCCGCACCGTCGACGGGGACGTCCTGCTCGAGGTGGCCGGGCAGCAGGTGAGGGCCTACACATGGGTCGACCTGCTGCCGACCGACCTGACCCTCGACTCCGCATCCGTCGGTGCGGCGCTCGCCGCCGTGCACCGCGTGCAGCACCTGCTGGCACGGCCGCTGCACCCTTGGTACTCCGAGCCGGTGGGGGAGGCGCGATGGGCCGATCTCCTGACGGCCGCGCAGGCCGCCCGCGCTCCCTTCGCCGAGGCGTTCCGTGCGGAGGTGCCTCACCTGCTGGCGCTGGAGGCCGTGTTGGAGGCGCCGAGCCGGCTGCAGAACTGCCACCGTGACCTCTGGGCCGACAACATGCTCCCGACCCCGGACGGCGCGATCTGCGTGATCGACTGGGAGAACTGCGGACTGGCGGATCCTTCGCAGGAGGTCCCCATGGCCCTGGTGGACTTCGGCGGCGACGACCAGCGCCGGATCGCCGCGCTCTACCGGGCGTACCTGGACAACGGTGGCCCTGGCCGGGTCAGCGGGCCGGGGTCGTTCACGATGGTGATCGCCCAGTTCGGCCACTTCTGGGAGTCGGCGGTTCGCACCTACGCCGCACCGGAGGCGACCGACGAGCAGCGGGCACACAGCGTGGACCGGGTTGCGGAGCTGCTGGACCGGCCGCTGCGGCCACACCACATCGAGGAGATGCTCGACACCCTGGCCGGGACTGCCCTGTCCGGCGGGTCGGAGCGCCTCCCAGGTGCAGGTCACCTCCATGCGTCCGACGATTGATCTGTCCGCTCCACGGGGCAGCCCTCCGCCCACGCCCGGAGATCGAGGGTCCGTATGGCAGCGCCGGCATGCCGGCCACACCATCCGCTCTTGTTCTCACGTGTTCGGTGCGAGGCTGGGCTCGTGACCGCCGCGCACACCGTGGTCCTGGTCGAGGGAGCCAGTGACGAGTCGGCCATCGAAGCGTTGGCCGAGCGCCGTGGCCGGAATCTGGCGGCCGAGGGCGTCTCCCTCGTGGCGATGGGCGGTGCCACGAACATCGGGACGTACGTCCGCAGGTTCGGCCCGTCCGGGCGCGGTCTCCGGCTGGCTGGTCTCTGCGACGCCGGGGAGGAAGGCGACTTCCGGAGGGGTCTCGAGCGCGGCGGTCTCGGGTCCGGTCCCCGTCGAAGCGATCTCGAGGCGCTCGGATTCTTCGTGTGCGTGGCCGACCTGGAAGACGAGCTGATCCGTGCCCTCGGCACGGCCGCGGTCGAGCGCGTCGTCGAGGCGGCGGGTGAGCTCGGCTCGTTCCGCACGCTCCAGAAGCAGCCCGCGTGGCGCTCGGGCACCACTCATGACCAGCTGCGCCGGTTCATGGGCTCGGGCGGTGGCCGCAAGATCCGCTACTCCGGCACGCTCGTCGCGGCGCTCGATCTCGACCGCGCCCCGCGGCCGCTGGACATGCTGCTGGCCCACCTGCTGGACCGGTGACGCGGATTCTCGGGATACCGATGGTGCTCGCGCTCGTGGGGTGAGGTGCCTCACGCGGCTGTCACAGCGACCCGTCCCGCGGGGTCTGGAGGTCGACTCCGAGCACACACGAAGGAGAAGTCGTGAACCTCGCACTGTGGATCGCCGCCGGACTGCTGGCCGCCGTCGCCCTCGCCGGCGGCATCAGCAAGACGTTCGTCCCGAAGGAGAAGTTGGCTGCGCACGAGGGCGGGCAATGGACCGCAGACGCCGGTGTCGGCTTCGTCAAGACCCTCGGGATCCTCGAGCTCCTGGCCGCGGTCGGCCTGATCCTGCCCGCCGTGCTCGGCATCGCACCGGTCATGGTGGCGGTGACCGCTGTCTGCTGGATCCTGCTCATGATCGGCGCGATGATCACCCATGGCCGATACGGCCAGTTCAAGCTCGTGCTGCTGAACGCGGTCTACCTCGCGCTCGCGGCCTTCGTCGCGTGGGGCCGCTTCGGCGTCGAGTCCTTCACCGCGTGACGACCACGAGCGTGTCTCCCGCGCTCCAAGAGCGTGTGCGTCCGAATGCCGGACTCGCCGTCCCAGGCGCACGACTCGCCGGTCGAAACGCCCGACTCGCGCGCACCCAGACCGCGACTCGCGCGCACCCAGACCGCGACGGGTCTCCGGGTCCTGGAGAAACCCTCAGGAGGTGGGGGCGAGGCCACGGGCGATGGCCCCGGTGACGGTCTCGATGTAGCGGGTGAGCTGATGGCCGCCGGGGTCGTAGCTGGGGTTGACCTCGGTGAGGACGATGGCGGCCAGGGCAGGCGCCCCGCAGAGGACGGCCAGCACCTCGCCTGCGGCGCGGAGCGAGATCCCGGTGCCGTAGTGGGGGAAGTTGGCGAGAGGTAGGTCGCGCGAGTCCACGGCGTCCACGTCGAAGTGGACGATCAGGCTCGACGCGTGGCTCTGCACCGCGGCCAATGCGGTCCGTGCACAACCGGCGGGATCGGCTCGGACCTGGTGATCGGCGAAGTGGACCAGCGCGGGACGATCGCGCAGCACGCCTGCGGCGTAGGTTTCAGGGTCGCTCTCGTCGTAGCCGAGGAGGGCGAGTCGTTCGTCGGTCAGCATCGGCGGGCCGGCACCCAGACGGGCCAGTTCGGTGTCGGCGAGCCCGAGCAGGTGGGCGATGCCCATGGCGTCGAGCACACCGCTCCCGGTCGTCTCCGGCGTTGCCAGGTCGGCGTCCCCGTCCAGGTAGAGCAGGCCGACGGCGGGATCCTGGCGCTGGGCGCCGGCCACCACGCCGAGGCTGATGGTGCAGTCGCCGCCGAGGATCAGCGGTAGTGCACCGCCGGCCAGTGCGTCGCCGACGGCATCGGCGACGGCCCGGGCGACTCGAACCACCGCGGCCAGGTTCCGGGCGTTCGAGCCCATGTCGTCGGCGACGAAGACCTCGTGCACCAGGTCCCCGCGGTCCTCGACGGTCACGCCTGCGGCGCGGAGCCGCTCGATCAACCCACCGGCGCGCAAGGCGGCAGGTGCCCGGTCCTGCCCGGCGTGATGCGTGCCGGCGCTGCTGGCAACTCCGATCACGGCCACCCGAGGACTCGTCACGATCGGCATTCTTCAACGCCGGAGGGCGATCGGCCATCAACGCGAGGCACGGCGGCAGCGCAGGTGCAGGAAGAACGGTCGCTGCGCCGCCCCGGCGAGCCGCGGTTCCGCCTCCAGCGTGGCCGCGTCCGGGCGCGGCTCCCGCAGTGCCTCGACGACGAACCCGGCCTGCTCGAGGGCGAGCGTGTAGTACTCCAACGGCCGGTCTATCGAGTCGAAGGTCATCGTCAGCCCGTTGGACTCGACGGAGTCCGCCGCGCGCTGGTGCTCGAAGTAGTCCACCAGTCGATCGGCGGGCCGGTTGAGCGGATGCACGATCGCGGCGCAGAGGAGTCCGTCCGGTTCCAGTACGCGGGCCGTCTCGGCGATCGCGGCCGCCGGGTCGTCCATGTCGTGCAGGCTCATGAACGCGACGACCAGGTCGACGGCGCCGTCGTCGAGCGGGATCGCGCAGGCGTCGGCCTCGAGCACGCGGTCGTAGCCGCCCGAGTCGCGGGCGAGCGCGGCGAGTGTGGGTGAGCTGTCGAGCCCGATGAGCCGGTACCCGGCGGGATTCAACAGCCGGCCCAGGCGACCCTCGCCGCAGCCCAGATCGAGGGTCAGCCGCCCCGGTGCGGGCAGCACCCGCTCGAACGCCGGCCAGTTGAGCCTCGTGAAGTGCACGTCGTGACCGGGGGTGCGGGCCCACGCCGGCCATTCGGTGGCCCGCCGCTCCCACGCTTCCTCGAGACGATCTCCCATCCGCCGTCCTCAGCGGCCGGTCCAGCGGGCCGGGCGCTTCTCCAGGAAGGCGGCCACGCCCTCGACGGCGTCGGCCGAGACACGGGCCCGGTCCCGGGCGAGGGCGGTCTCGGCCCATCCGTGCTCGTCGGCCGCCACATGGGCGGCCTCGATCGCGCGCAGTGTCTCCCGGACGGCGATCGGGGCCCTGTCGGCGATCCGCTCGGCGAGTGCGAGCGCCTCCTCGACGGCCTCGCCGGGCTCGGTCAGCCGGTTGACCAGGCCGAGCTCGTACGCCCGCCGGGCGGGCAGCGGGTCGCCGGTGAGGAGGAGCTCGCGGGCCACGTTGAGGGGCAGCGCCCGCGGTCCGCGGAACAGGCCGCCGCACTCGGCGATCAGGCCCAGCCCGACCTCGGGGAACGAGAACGTCGCCGAGCGCGAGGCCACGATCATCGTGGCGGACAGCGCGATCTCGAACCCGCCACCCGCCGCGACTCCCTCGACGGCCGCGATCAGGGGCTTGCGCATCCGACGGCCCGCGATCCCGTACGGCCCGCCCCGCTCGGTCGGCTCGCCTGCCCAGGCCCGGATGTCGGTGCCTGCCGAGAAGAAGTCCGGGCCGCCCGTGAGGACGGCGACGAACGCGCCTTCGTCGTCCTCGAAGTCGTTGAGCGCGTCGTCGAGCGCCGTGGTCAGGGCGCTGTCGAACGCGTTGCGCTTCGCCTGCCGGTCGAGGGTGAGCAGGTGCACCGCGTTCCGTCGCTCCACCCGCACCAGCACGGATCGACCCTAACGCCGCGAGCCCGATCGCGCGGGAGACGACCGGGCTCGCGACGCCTCGGGAGTCAGAGGGCCGACCGCAACCCGGCGCCGATCTCGAGCAGGCGCGCCGCGTGCTTGCGGGCGTGGTGGCCGCAGAAGTGGAGCTCGCCCCCGGTGGTCAGCGTGACCTTCACCAGGGCCGCCGCGCCGCAACGGTCGCAGCGTTCGGGTCGGGCGAGTGGGGCCGGAACGGCGGGGACACGCGCGCTCGCGGGCGTCGTGGTGCTCATCTCGATCACCTTCCGATCGCTCACTTGTCGTTGCCGGAAAGGGTCCGCGCGACGCACCCCTCCGGCCAGCCTGCTGGCACCACGACCGCATGGGGCAGGCCCGCAGGTCGGGATGGGGGCTGACCCCACCCGGGTGCTCAGCCGTCGCGCAGCCGGATCTCCGCGACCAGCTGTGCGTGGTCGGAGACGATCCGGTCCCGGTCGTCGTTGCTCAGGCGGCTGTCGAAGAGGTGGTCGTTGAAGTAGCGGACGTTCGCCACCTCGCCGATGTGCTGCGGGTTGCCGTCGTAGAACTCCTGGCTGACCAGGACGTGGTCGAGGTTCTCGTAGTGGCCGTTGAAGATGTGCGTGTAGCTGACGTCGCGGCCTGCGAGCCGGGAGTTGATCTCGTGCGCCGAGTACAGCACCCGGTCCCAGTACGCGGGCTTCTGCTCCCGCCGGGGCCAGAACCGGGACGGCTCGTCGCCCATCACGATGTCCGTGGTGACCGCGCGGGTCGCGTCGTTGAGGTCGCCGAGGACGATCGCGGGACGTGCGTTGCCGACGATCTCGTCGAGGACGAGGAACCGCAGCGCCGCCGCCTCGGACGCCCGCCGGACGAGCGCCCTCGCCTTTCCGAGGGCCTCTTCGCGGGGCTCGTGCTCGTCGGCGCCCGCTGCGCGGATCGGGCGCTTCGACTTGAGGTGCACCACGAACACCGTGACCTCGCGCGTCTCGTCCAGGCGCAGGCGGGCCCGCAGCACCGGCCGGCTGAAGTTGCCGACCGGCAGCGCGACGCCCTCGGCGGGGACGTCGACGCCTGCGGGGAACCTCTCGACGGTGGTGGCCGCCTCTGTCACGGGAAGGCGCGTGGCCAGGCCGAGCCGCGGCCCGCTCACCCCGTCCGCCCCCGGCGCGACGACGGTGCCCCCGGTGTAGAGCCCCGACCGCTTGCAGACCTCCTGCAGCGCCTCCGCGTGGAACACCTCCTGGAAGCCGACCACGTCGGCGTCCATCCGGCGCAGCTGCTCGGCGATCCAGTCGGCCTTCCGATCGAACTCCGTCGACGTGTACGGCCGCTGGTCCGGGTAGAACTGCTCGCCGGGCCGCGCGAGGTTCAGGACGTTGAACGTGCCCACCTTGACATCCACCATGGCGACCTCCCCGGCACATCGACGCTCGCACACGGTGGAGCGGACGTTACAGCTCGCGCACGACGGCATCGGCGGGCAGCGCGAGCCGACAGCCGGCGCTCGCGCCCGTCCTCACGGGCTCGAATCCGCCAGGTCCGCCGGCAGCACCGGCTCGGTCAGGAGCCGCCGGACGCGCGCGGGCCGGTCCGAGTGGTCGAGCCAGGTCCGCAGCAGTCGCCAGCCGTGGAAGTAGCCCAGGACGTAGCTGCGCATGCCGGGGGAGCGGAGGAAACCCAGCGCCCAGCTGATCTCGGCCTCGGTGAGCAGCGCCCAGCGCGTCAGATGGTCGGCGATCTCGGCGTCGGGACGGCCCTCCCCGGCGAGCAGGGCCGCATTTCCCCATGCGCCCCACAGCGCGTTGCGGGCGTCGTGGATCGCGGCGAGGTCGCCGCCGACGCTGATCCCGACCTCGTCGGTGAGCCAGCGCTGCGCCTCGTCGCCGGGGAAGGCGATCTCCTGGGCGTGCAGCCCGAGCCCCTCGCTGACCACGAACGGCGGGGAGATCATGAAGCGGATCCGGTGCTCCGGCCGGTCGGCCAGGTGGATGTCCTTGAGCAGGGACTCGGCGATGTGCCCGGGGAACCCCTCGTGCGCGACGACGTAGAGCAGGTCCGCGCCGTTGAACGGCTGGGCGTCGCTCACGTGGAGCGTGCCCCGGTTCCCGCCTGCGTAGTGCCCGCGGTGCGGGCCCGGGTCCAGCCGGACGTCGACGTCCACGTCGGCCGGGAGCTCGACGATCGCGCGGGTGCGCGCGACGGTCTCGGCGATCGCGCGGCGCACCAGTTCCGGGAGGCGATCGGCCGGGACGGCGTGGGCCTGCTGCCAGGCGTGCAGCCGCTCGGCAGGCGACCCGGGCCCGGGCGGGAGTGCGGAGGCGAGCCGGGAGTGGGCGTCGGCGAGCAGGTCCTCCGGCACGGGGTCGATCGGCACGCCGAGGCACTGCCGGGCGTGCTCGGCGAACGGGACGCCGGGGTCGGCGAGCTGGAGCGACGTGGCGCGCATCGCCGTGAGCTGCGCGGCGAGGAACGCCCCGCGCTCGCCGTCGACCGGGATGCGCTCCTGCAGCGCCCCGCACTCCTCGACGAGTCGCGCGGGTGGGATGGGCTCCTCGGCGGCAACCGCCGCCCGCCACTCCTGCGGGCCGTCGTAGATGAGCGCACCGCCACCCAGGTGCCGGTCGATCCGCAGGGCGAGGGTGGCGTAGGCGCGCAGCCAATCTTGAGTCACCATGGCTCAACTATGACAAGGTTGAGCCGGTACGGCTCAAGTTGTCCCAGGAGTTCCGTCCCGCCGAACGGGGGATCGGGACAGTGTCCCGAACCGGGAGGCGGCCGCGGGCGACCTGCTCGTCGACCGCACCGCCCTCGAATCCCCTTGTGAGGACGCCATGCGCCACATCGCCACCTTCTGCGGCCAGTGCAACTGCGGCTGCCCGGAGCTGTACCTCGACGACGCCGCGGCGCCGGAGCGCCAGGTCGTCATCACCGACGACTTCGGCCAGCGCATCCAGATGAACTTCGAGCAGCTGGCCGACCTCGTGGCCGACGTGCGCGGGGGCGTGCTCGACGACGTCCTCGCCGGAGCCTGATCAGCCCCATCCGCCCGAGCCCGCCCACGCCTGGCGCACCAGCACCGCGATCAGCCCGGTGACCAGCCCCCAGAACGCGTTGGTCAGCAGCACCGGGTGCTGTCCCCGGCCATCACGGGCACCGTGATGCGCGCGCTCGCCGGGCAGCTGCGGCGCAGCACCCGGCCTGCGCTCGTCGAGGGGCTGACCGAGCGGGAGCGGGAGGTGCTGCAGCGCGTGGCGCTGGGGGAGTCGAACGCCGAGATCGGCGCGGCCCTCTTCATCAGCCCGGCAACGGCGCGCACCTACGTCAGCAGGTTGCTGACGAAGCTGGGCGCCCGGGACCGGGCGCAGCTCGTGGTGATCGCGTACGAGTCGGGGCTGGCCTCCCCCGGGTCGTGAGCTGCGTCCGCCGGAAAATACTACGTACTTCTTCCACCTACCCCGCCCGGCGTGTAGAACGGATCCTCGCTCTGGGGTGGGCTCGGCCGGCCGCGCGAGACCCCCGGAGGCAGATCACGCGGCGAGCGATCCGGGGCGTTCCGTGCGATGCCTCCTGGTCCAGGACCACTGACAGCAGCAGTCGTCGACCTCGCTGCCATAGCCGAGCGGTCATACGACCCGCGGCTGGCGGAGGTCGGTCGTCGATGCCTGGACCGGCTGCGGATCCCGCTGTCCATCGCGCTGGTCGGCCGCGTCTCCACTGGGAAGTCGACGCTGCTGAACGCGCTTCTCGGCAGGAAGATGGCGCCGACGGACGGGCGCGAGTGCACGCAGATCGTCTACGTGTTCCGGTACGACCCCCACACCACAGCCACGCTCGTCTCGCGAGCGGGATCGGAACGCACAACGGTCGATCTCGACGACCGATCGCGCCTTCCGGCGGATTTCGACCTCCCGGCCTCCGAGATCAGCTACATCGACGTGACGATGCCGCTGCCCCTCCTGGAGGAGGTGACCCTCCTTGACACACCCGGGCTGGCGTCCGCCGAGACCCAGAACTCGGCCGCAACCGAGCGGATGCTGCACGACACCGAGGAGTCCGCCGCCCGGGCGGACGCACTCCTGTTCTGCGTCAACGGCCCGATCAGGGAGGACGAGGCCGCCGCCGTACGCGCCTTCAGCGGTAGCCGCGGGGCGAAGCGACTCAGCGGAGCCACGGCGATCGGGATCCTGACCAGGGCGGATCAGGTGGCGCAGGATCCGCTGAGCTCGTGGACCGCCGCGACCGGCCTTGCTCGGGACATGGCTGCCCGGAACACCGAGCTGTTCTCGACGGTCGTTCCGGTGGTCGGGCTGCTCGCCGAGACCGCTGAGACCGGCGCCCTGCGCGAACCGCACGCCCGCGCGCTGGGAGAACTCGCGCGGGCATGGAGTCCCGACGTCGCCCACGACGCGCTCGCGAGCCCGATGATGTTCCGCGAGGAAGGAGGACCGGTCGAGGGACCGGTGCGCACCGAGCTGCTGGACCTCCTGGGCCAGTTCGGTGTGGGCAGGATGCTCGACCGGATCCGGAGCGGAACCCGTCCCGACGTCGTGTCTCTGACGAGGGAAGCCGCCGCGGCGTCCGGGCTGGCCGCGATGCGGACGCAGATCCGCAGGTCCCTCGGCAGCCGTTCCGACGTGCTCAAGGCGTCGGGTGCGCTCGAGGAGCTGATGGAGAGCGCCTACGACGCCGGCGACCGGTCGTTGTACGACGCCGCCCAGTCGATGCTCGACCGGCCCGAGATGTTCCCGCTGAAGGTGATCGGTATGGGACGGCAGCTCGCGACCGGAGAGGTCAAGCCACCGGCCGGACTCGTCGAACAGGCGTGGATCACCGTCCAGACCGGGCTTCCTCGCACCACCAAGGCGGAAGCATCCAGAGCCGCCGCCGAGTGGAAACGATGGGCCGAGCTGACCGACAGCGCCGGGCAGCGGCTCGCCCGCGTCATGGTGCGCGCCTGGCAACTGGCCGCCGAGTCGAAGTCCGGGGAGGGACCACCGTGAATGCTGCGTCCCGGTTCTTAGCGCCAGCCGCAGGCGTCGGCATCGCACTCCTCGGGGGGAGCGCGGCCTTCCTGGTCTCGTGGTTGATGACGCCTGTGGTCGACCCTGCGATCGTCCCGCCGCCTCAGGTGCCCGAGAGCCCGTGGGAAGTGCCGGTCGTGACGGCCGTGACCGTGTTGACCGGGCTTCTCGCGTGCTTCGTTGCTCTGCTGGTGTCGGAGGCCTCATCGCCATCCGGCGTCCCCGCCCAGATCGCACATCCCGCGGACCCACCGGCCGTCGTGACCCCGCCGCCGCCCGACCCCAGGCTCGCCCAGCGGGACAAGGCGGTGCGCGAGCTCGCCGAGCTCGTCGGCAGGCTCCCACCGGAGTACGCGTGGCAGGCGGCGAACGTGCTCAGATCGGCGGGCGTCCAGCAGATCCTGGCCGATGGCAAGGCATTCGACCCCGAGATCCATTCCGCCGTCGGCACCGAACCGACCTCGGAGGCTGCCCTCCACGATGTCGTGGCGCGCACCGTCAAGCCGGGATGGGCCGATCGCGAGCGGGTCGTCGTGCCGGCCCGGGTCGTCGTGTACGTCGACACGTCCCAGTCGGAGGTGCTGCCGTGACGGCCGTCGCCGGCGGCATCGGGCCTGCGGACCTGCTGGCCGTCGATCGCCTCCGGGAGCGGCTCGCCGCGGAGGCGCGCCGCGTTCAGCGCGACGACCTGATCCGGCTCCTCGACGACCTTCCTGCACTCGACGAGGCGGGATCGATGCGGGTCGTCGTGGTCGGTGAGACCAAACGCGGCAAGTCGATGCTGCTGAACACGCTCATCGGACGTCCGCATCTGAGCCCGGTCGGCGTCGACGTCACCACGTCGTGCTGGATGGAGGTCGCGTACGGCGAGCGGGAGGAGGCCGAGGTCGCCATCGCCAACCCCGCGTCCCCCGGCGAACCGATCCGTCGCCTGTGCGAGCTCCACGAGGTGGAGCGCTACGTGGCGCTGGCCGAGGTGACCGAGCCGGTGATCGGTGTCCAGGTGCGTGTCCCGTCGCCGGTGCTGCGCGGTCTCACCATCGTGGACACGCCCGGGGTCGGGGGCCTCGAGGCCGGGCACTCCCGCACGACGCTCGCGGTTCTCCGGACCGCCGACGCCCTCCTCTTCGTGTGCGACTCCAAGCAGCCCGTGTCGGAACCGGAGATCGCCTTCCTCGCCGAGGCGGCGCGTCGGGTACCGACGGTCGTGGTCGCCGTGACGAAATGCGACATCAATCCCGAGTTCGAGGAAATCGTCGAAGCGACTCGGGAGATCGTCGCGGGCACGCCGGGACTGGAGTCCGCACCGGTCCTCCCGGTGGCCTCCCCACTCGCTGATCGCGCGACGGAATTGGCGGACGCCCGGCGGGCGCAGCGGATGCTGGAGATCTCGGGGATTCCCCCGCTGCTCGACAACCTGCGTCGGTGCAGCGCAGCCGGTGCAGCCGCGGTGCGCTTCGAGAACGCGGCGCGGGTGCTCGCGGAGGTGTGCCGCGCGCTGCGGGGCCGTTCCGACAAGGTCCTCGACCTCCTCGAGGGCAACGCGGATCGCGAGCGCGACGTGCAGGCCGACATCGTGGCCTTGAGGAAGGTCCTCGACGACGCCCCCCGGCTCCGCGTGGTCGTCCACCAGAGCCTCGACCGGCTCCACCACGAACCGGCGGAGGCGTTCGACGTGGCGATCGAGGAGCTGCGCAGGCGGTACCACTCCCTCGCCGAGAAGGGTTCGGCAGCACTTCTGCCGAATCTCGCGTCCCGCCTCATCGGTGACATGACGGCCGCCGCGGTCGCCGCGCTCGCACAGACCGCCCGGCACTGCACGCGGATCGTCGCCGACCTCATGCGGCAGCTCGGCGGGGCGGACCGGTGGCCGGTCACGTCGACGACCGCACCCGCCGGGTTCGCCATCGGGTTGGAGCCGCCGGACCCGTCGACCCGCCAGGACGGCGTCGACCTGCCCGCGGCGGCGGACCTCTTCACGAACCTCGTGCAGATCTTCGCCGGGCCGATTGTCGCCAGCGCGGCCATCGGGGGCCCCGCGGCGGTCGCGGTGAGCATGGTGCTCGCCGTGGGTGTCGGATGGGTGAAGGCGAAGAGCGGCGCCGAGCAGGAGCGGCGGGCAAGCCTCGCCGCATGGGTCGACGACGCCGCCGCGGACGCGCGCGCGAGGTTCCGGCGTGAGATCGACTCCCGGGTCCGGGAAGCAGAGCGTCGCGTCGCCCGGGTCCTCCCCGCGCTCGTCGCCGCGCGCGAGGCGGAACTCACCCGGCTGTCCGACGAGCTCAGGCGGGTCAGGTCCGACGCAGCGGAATTCGGGGCCGCACTGGAGGAGCGTCGCGCCGTGGCAGAAGGTCTGCGGGACGTCGAGCGTGAGGTCGGCGCCCTGGTGTCGCGGGCGCAGGAGGTGCGCCGTGCCTGAGCCGGCCCCGGCCGGCCTCGCCGAGCGGTGGGTCCTGGCCGTCGACTTCGGCACCACGAACACGGTTGCCGCGATCGGCGATGCCAACGGCGTGCGGATGTTGACAGTCGACGGCAAAACGATCATGCCGTCCGCGGTGCTGCTGGAAGGTGGACGCGGATGTACCAACAAGTGGCTCGTCGGCGAGCAGGCGGTCAACATGGCCCGGCGGCGGATGGAGTGGTTCGAGCGCTCGCCGAAGAGGCACATCCCCGACGGGTCGTTGCTGCTCGGCGATCGCGATGTGCCGGTCGTCGAAGTGGTGGCGGCGGTGCTGCGCGTCGTCGTCGACGAGGCGGCCAAGCAGCAGGGATCGCAATCGCCGGAGGCGTTCGTCGTGACGCATCCGGCCAACTGGCCGGAGTCCCGGGTCGAGGTGCTGAAGGACGCCGCGCGGACCGCGGTCTCGCACCGGCAGGAATGGCCTGCACCGGAGGCGCTGCCCGAGCCGGTCGCGGCGGCGGAACGAACGCTCGGCGTGGCCGAGGTACCGACCGTCGCTCGAATCGTCGTCCTGGATCTCGGCGGCGGCACCGTCGACGCTGCGACCGTCGACGTCGCGGCGGCCGACCTCGCGGCACTCGACATCGCGATCACCGATCCCTCGAACACCAGCAGGCCCGAGCCCGAGCTGACCGTTGTCGGCCGCCCCACGGGCATGGACGGCGCGGGAGGCGAGGACTTCGACTACCGACTCGCCGTGAAGATGACCGAGGATGCGGGTGCCCCCGGTCTCTACAAACGGCTGGCCGAGTCGGCCGATCCCGACGAGCGGGAGCGGGCTGTCGACATCCGCTCGATGGCACGAGCAGTCAAGGAGGAGCTCTCGCGGCAGGCGGTCGTCCCAGCCAGCCTGCCGAAATCCCCTCCGGACCTCCCCGACGACACGCCGGTGCAGGTCAGCCGCCCGCAGCTCGAGGAGCTGATCAAGGGTGGCGAGGGGAATCCCCTCGGGCTGGCCGACGCGGTCGCTCTGGCGACGGAGGCGCTCCGGGGCGCACCGCAGGACGGCCCCCCGTTCGCCGGGGTCTACCTCGTGGGCGGGTCGTCGCGCATCCCGATGCTCGGCATGCTCGTGCAGCAGGCGACCGGCAAGCCCCCGATCACGGGTGGTGACCCGAGCACGACCGTCGCGGACGGCGCGGCGACGCGCGCCCTCCGACTGCTGGAACCGGCCGAGCACCAGGACCACGGCCGAGACCCGCCCCCGCCGTGGTGGCGGCGCGTTCTGACCAGCCGCGTCCTGGCCAGCGTGGTCGCCTTGCTGATGGTCGGTGGGGCATTGGCCGCCCTGACGATTCCCCCGAACGAGCCCCTGCAGGTGCCGCCGACGTCGCCTCCGGCGCCGCCGCCGACGACGTCCCCTGCGCTGCAGTCGGCCCTGCCCGCGTCCGACCCGACGCTCGCTGCCTGCCCGACAGCCGAGGGGGACGAGTGCAAGACGAAGATCCTCGCCGCCGCCCACGCGGCGTGGCCGACGCTCCCCGAGGGCGGCTGCAAGGTCAACGACTCCCTCTACGGGGTTGACGCCTACTCGGCGGAGTGCCAGACGAGCCCGACCACGATCTATCTCGTCTTCTGGCGCAGGTCGGGATCCCTCGTCTCGTCCCTCACGGGCCAGATGATGATGCCGACGACGGCGCACTTCATGCTCCCGGGAAGCTCCGAGAAGCTCGGCAGCCAGGTCGGCGGGACCCGGTCGACCCCGTCCGGCATGCGCTACACCTGCGCCTGGGAGTATCAGGCCCACCCCGTGACCATGGTCCTCGACGGGCCCAACGAGAACGGGACGGTCGCCCTGTGCGGCACGGCGGAATTCCTCGACTCCTCCGCGATCCAGTCCGCACTGGGAGCGGGGTGAGGACGATGAAGATCAACCGGGGGGTGGGCTCCCTGCTCGTCACCGCGGTGGTGCTCGTCGTGGCGTCCTCCGCGGTGACCTGGATCGCGAGCACCAACACCGGCGAGACGGTCCAGGTGGAGGCCGCCAACTCGCCCGGAGCGGTCCCCGCGTTCATCCCCCGGGCCGGAACCGCTGCCACACCTCGGCGGCCACTGCACACCGCCGGGCACGTGGTGTCCGGCGACGCGCCCGGTCTCTACGGTGGGGTGGAGGCGAACTCCTGCGACGTCGCCGCCATGCAGGCGTTCCTGCGGACGCACCCGGATCACGCCGCCGCCTGGGCGGCGGCCCTGATGATCGAGCCGTCCCAGATCGACGAGCACTTCGCATCTCTGACCCCGGTCAGCCTGCAGACCGATACAGCAGTGACGAACCACGGCTTCGACAGCGGCGCAGCGACCCCGATCCAGAGCGTTCTGCAGGCAGGCACCGCCGTCCTGGTCGACGCGGTCGGGCTTCCCCGCGTGCGCTGCTACTGCGGGAATCCGCTCCAGACGCCGGCATCGCGCCGGAACCCCCGGTACGTGGGTGTCCGATGGGACGGCTTCGACGCGCAGTCGGTAACTCAGATCGCGACGGCTTCGACGGTGATCCAGCAGTTCGTCATCGTCGAGCGGGAGCCCGACGGGGCGATCTCGAAGGTCGTCAACCGGCCCCGGGCGACGACGGGAGACAGGGACAGCGCCGTCGATCCCATCCTCGCCCTGACGCTTCGTTCGAGCCTCCAGGGCGGGGGGATCGGATCTGGCCAACTGCCTCCGAACCCCGGGTCGTCGAGCGCCCCGAGTTCGCCGGATCCGGTGGGCCCGACGAGCTCCGCCATACCCGGACCTCCTGAATCGTCGACAGCCGCTCCCGTCGAGTCCTCGAGCGCGCCGACTCCGACTCCGACTCCGGGCACCACATCAGCTGCTCCTGCGAGCAGCGAGATCCCCGACCCGCAGACATCGGTGATCCCCGAGCCCGAGAGCCCTGCGACGACCGAGCCGGACGAACCTGCGACGACGGAGCCGGACGAACCGGTGACGCCCGAGCCTGACGAACCTGCGAGGCCGGAGCCGGACGAACCCGTGACGCCCGAGCCGGACGACCAGACGGACGTGGACAGCCCCGAGCCGGAGGTGGACGAGCGGGAGACGGAGGAGGGTGACAGCGGTCGCGAGGAGGGCGACGACGAGGGCGACGGCGGGCCCGACGAGGGCGACACGGGCGGAGACGGGTGACGCGGAGTCGACGGGCGCGTGATCGACCCGATCAAGGAGCAGGGTCGGTCGCGGCCCACGCCGGTGTCATCAGACCCGTGCGGCCCCGGCCCTCCGGCGGGCGATGATCAGGTGGTCGACGCCGAACCGGCCGGAGCCGATCACGGCGAGGACGAGGCTGAGCAGCGCGAGCGTGATGACCAGCTCCGGCCCGTTGTGATCCATGGAGAACAGGGGGGCCGTGTGCACCAGCACCCAGGCACCCACCATGTTCAGCGCCATCAGGACGCCGACGATCGGTACACCGAGGCCGATGATCATCGCGACGCCGCCGACGAACTCGAAGAGGACGTTCGCCGGCCCTGTGATCGAGGGCAGTGGCACGCCGGACTGCGTGAAGAGCCCACCGACCCCGGCCAGGCTCCCGCCGCCGAAGTCCCACATGAGCTTGGCGTGCGCGATCATGATGATGCCGAGGCCGATCCGGGCCAGGAGGAGTACGAGGTCACGAGCCACCCGGACACCCGGGGCGTTGACGGTCGTCATAGTCATTCCGCTTTCTAGCGTGAGTGGTAGCCGATGTGGGCTTATGACCGTCGACCTGGCAAGAACTCATCGGTTCGGTGCCGCGGATCAGGCGGCGCGGATCAGGCGGCGCGGATCAGGCGGCGCGGATCAGGCGGCGCGGATCAGGCGGCGACCGGGGCGGGGATGTGGACACCCGGCACGTCGACGGTCCGCTCGCGATCGGCGAGCGCGCGACCGGCGGCAGTGATCGCCTGGTGCACCGCGATGCCGGCGTCGAGGAGCGCGGCGGCGGCACTGCGCGCGCCGGTGTCGGTGGCGCCGGCGCGGGCGGCGTCCTCGGCGGCCGCGTTCAAGGCGCTGAGCAGGTGCTGGATCGCGGCATCGATCTGCTGGTTGGCGCTCATCGCGAAGGTGCGTGGCTCGGTTGGCGATGGGAGGTCGGGTGAGCAGTACCGCATGGCAGAAGACTCTGCGGCCCCGACCCGCGCCGGACCATGGGGTTCGCCCCCGATCCGACCCTGAATCACCCCCGGTTCCGACGCGCCGACCGGGCCGCGCGGAGGCGGTCGAGGTCGCCGTCGGCAAGGGCCGACCAGAACCGCAGGGCCGCGTGCTCCATCTCGAGCCCGAGCTCGAGGGTGATCATCCGCGGCTGGGCGTGCGGGTCGTCGCCGAAGCGCTCGACCATCCCCTCGTAGACCGCGATCCGCTCCTCGTGCTGCTTGATCTGGTCGCGGGCCAGCGCCGGGATGTCGTCCTCCGGGTCACCCGCCTCGTTGAAGAAGAGCTTGAGCTCGGCGATGTCGCGCATCTGGAAGTGCTCGTGCGTGGGAGAGGAGAGCCAGTCCTTCAACGCGGTGCGCCCGGCATCGGTGAGCGAGTACGTCTTTCGCCGCCGCCCGGTCGCCTCGACGGCGAGCTCCAGCAGGCCGAGGCCGGCCAGCCGATCCGGCTCCGAGTACAGCTGGGCGTGCGGGAAGTGCCAGAAGTAGCCGACGGAGTGGCCCACCGCGCGCTTGAGCTCGTACGGCGTGGACGGGCCGCGCAGCGCGATCATCCCGAGCACGACGTACGACGTCGCGGACAGCCGCACATCGCTCACTGCTTACTCCTCCCGGCCGGGCCGCCGATCATAACCGCCGCACCATCCGAGACGGACCGTCCGCGCCCTTGCGGCTTGAAAGTCCGGACAGTACGGTCTGAAACAGATCGTGGAGGGAGGCAGCATGGATCTGGGCACGGTCATGCGCTGGACGGCCGAGCGCTTCCCCGAGCGACCCGCGGTGCGCGGGCACGGGCGGCATCTGAGCTACCGCGAGTGGGACGCGCGGACCAACCGGCTCGCGCGGGCGCTCGCGGCCGAGGGGGTGCGGCCGGGCGCACGCGTCGCGTTCGCCCTGACCGGCGGCGAGCCGCTCGCGAGCCTCCACCTGGCGGCGCAGAAGCTGGGCGCGGTCTCGGTGCCGCTCTCCACCCGCTTCTCGCCCGACGAGCTGCGCTACTGCGTCACCGACGCCGCCGCCGCGCTGATCGTCACCGACGAGGCCAACGCCGCCCGCGCCGCCGCGGCGGCAGGCGAGGTGGCGCTGCGGACGGTCGTGGAGATCGACGCGGGCGCCGAGCGCGAGCCCGACCACGCCCTCGGCACGCACCCCGCCGAGACCGACGTCAGCGTGATGCTCTACACCTCCGGCACGACCGGGCGGCCCAAGGGCGTGCCGCGCACCCACCGCGCCGAGCACAGCGCCGCCGTCGCGCACGCCGTGCAGACACAGCAACGCGCGGGCGAGGTGGTGCTCGGCGTCATGCCGATGTTCCACACGATGGGGCTGCGCACGCTGCTGACCAGCATCGTCGTCGGCGGCGCCTGGGTCGGTCAGCCCGCGTTCGACGCGGACGAGTCGATCGAGCTCGTCAGCACCGAGAACGTGACCTCGCTGTACCTGGTGCCGACGATCTTCTGGTCGCTGCTGCGCACCGGCCGGCTCTCCGAGGCCCGCTCGCTGGACCGGCTCGCCTACGCCGGGGCCGCGATGACGCCCGCCCTCGCCGAGCGGCTCGTCGAGGAGGTCGCGCCCCGCGCGTTCGTGAACCACTTCGGCAGCACCGAGATCTACACCTTCACGATCGGTCCGGACGTCGCGGCGAAGCCCGGTTCCGCGGGCCGGGCCGGCATCTTCTCCCGCGTTCGGCTCGTCGCCCCCGAGCCGGGGACCCCGCCCGACGCGCTGGTGGCGCCCGGGGAGCAGGGGCAGGTGATCGCGTCGTTGGCCAGCCCGGAGGCGTTCGCCGGGTACTGGCAGCGACCCGATGCCGACGCGAAGGCGATCCGCGACGGCTGGTACTACACCGGTGACCTCGCCGTCGCCGACGAGGACGGTGACCTGTGGGTCTCCGGCCGCGTCGACGACATGATCAACTCGGGTGGGGAGAACATCTACCCCGACGAGATCGAGGCGGCACTCGTGCGCTGCCCCGATGTCGACGACGTGTGCGTCGTCGGGCTGCCCGACGAGCGGTGGGGCCAGGCGGTCACGGCGTTCGTCGTGCCGGCACGGAATGCGGATCCGGTGGCCGCAGCCGAGAAGGCGATGGCGTTCGCGCGGGAGGTGCTGCCCTCGCTCAAACGGCCCAAGCGCGTGATCGCCGTCCACGCCATCCCGCGCTCCGGGGTGGGCAAGACGCTGCGCCGCACGCTCGTCGCGGGCGAGTTCGAGCCGCTCGGGGAGAGCACCCGTGGCTGAGAATGTGTTCGAGAAGCGCGGAGCGGGCCGCCCAGGGCAGCCGGGACCTGCGGGATCGTCGACATCTGCTGCCCACATGCCGGCTTCTCGAACACGTTCTTGGATCCCGGCTCGCATCGAGGACGGTCCGCTGGTCACCGGCCAGGGCCGCTTCCTGGACGACCTCGACCCGCTGCCCGGCACGCTCGTCGCCGCCGTCGTGCGCTCCACGCAGCCGCACGCCCGGCTGCGTGGTGTGGACCTGTCCCGGGCGCGGGCCCACCCCGGCGTCGCCGCCGTGATCGGACCGGACGAGGTGCGTGCCGCCCTGCGCCCGTTCCCGCTCTCCACCGGAACGGCGATGCCCTACTACCCGACCGGCACCGACAAGGTCCGCTTCGTCGGCGAGCCGATCGCGGTGGTCGTCGCCACCGACCGGTACACCGCGGAGGACGCCGCCGAGCTGGTGGCGGTCGACTACGAGCCGCTGCCCACCGTCGTCCACCCCCGCCGAGCGCTGGAGTCGGACGCCCCGCTGCTGCACGAGGACGCGGGCTCGAACGTCGCCACCGACCGGACGTTCTCCTTCGGCCCGGTCGACGAGGCGTTCGCGACCGCCGCCCACGTCGTCGAGGGGGAGTACGACTTCCCGCGCTACTCGTCGGTGCCGATGGAGTGCTACTCCGTGATCGCCGACTGGCGCGACGGCACCGACGGCCCCTCGGTCGAGGCGTGGGCCAACTTCCACGGGCCCTTCACGATGGTGCCGGTCATGGCCGGGGCGCTGGGCCTGCCGACGTCGCGGATCCGGCTGCACGTCCCCGCCGACATCGGCGGCAGCTTCGGGATCAAGGCCGGGATCTACCCGTACGTCGTGCTCATGGCGCTCGCGTCGAAGCACGCGGGCACCCCCGTGCGGTGGAGCGAGGACCGCATCGAGCACCTGCTCGCCAGCTCGGCGGGCGCCGACCGGGTGATGCGCTTCGCCGCCGCCGTCGCCGCGGACGGCACCGTCACCGCGCTGAAGGCCGACCTCGTCGACAACGTGGGCGCCTACATGCGTCCACCCGAGCCGTCCACGCTCTACCGCTGCTACGGCAACATCACCGGCCCGTACCGGATCGGCGCGGTGGAGATCAGGGCCCGGGCGGTCGTCACCAACCAGATGCCGGTGGGGCTCAACCGCGGCTTCGGCGGCCAGCAGCTCTACTTCGGGCTCGAACGCCTGATGGACGCCGTCGCCGAGGCCACCGGGCAGGACGTGTTCGAGGTGCGCAGGCGCAACCTCGTCGGCTCCTTCCCCTACGAGACGCCGACGGGCGGTGTGTACGACTCGGGCGACTACGCCGCGGCCGTCGACCTCGCGATGAAGAACGCGGACCTGCCCGAGCTGCGGGCGCGCCAATCGGAGGTGCGGGCGGCGGGTGGCTTCTACGGCGTCGGCGTGGGCCTGGTCGTGGACCCGTCCGGCACCAACATCGGCTACGTCGGCCTCGCCACGCCGAGCGAGCAGCGCAGGCCGGGCCGGGACAAGTCCGGCTCCACGGAGCACGTGCGGGTCGCGGTGGACATGCAGGGCCTGGTCACGGTGTTGCTGGGCAGCGTCCCGCAGGGCCAGGGGCACGCCACCGTCGCCCGCGCGGTGGCCGCGGAACGCCTCGGGCTGCCTGCGGAGCAGGTGCGCGTCGTCGTCGACATGGACACGGCCACCACGCCGTGGACGGTCACCTCCGGCAGCTACTCCTCGCGGTTCGCGCCGCTGGTGACCAGCGCGGTCGTGCAGGCCGCCGACCGGATCGCCGCCACCATCCGCGCTGCGGGCGGGGTCATGCTCGACCTGCCGCCCGAGGAGCTGGAGCTGGCCGACGGGGTCGTCCGGCACCGGTCGGATCCGGCGCGCAGCGTGCAGTTCCGGCACGCGGCGGGCCTGGTGCACTGGGATCCCGGCGCCCTGCCCGACGGTACGTCCGCCCGGCTGTACGAGGAGGCCGCGTTCGCGCCCGCCGACGTGAAGGCGGCCACGCGCGACGACCGCATCAACTCCTCGCTGTGCTACGGCTTCGTCGCCGAGGTCGTCGCGGTGCGGATCCACCCGGACACCCTCGAGATCACGCTCGACCGCGTCTCGTCGGTGCACGACTCGGGCACTGTCCTCAATCAGCAGCTGCTCGACGGGCAGGTGCTCGGCGCCCTCACCCACGGGCTCGGCGGGGCGATGTACGAGGAGTTCACCTACGCCGAGTCCGGCCAGCCCACGTCGGCGACGTTCCTCGACTACCTCTGCCCGACGTCGGCCGAGACCGGCTACGACCTGCGCACCGACCACGTCGTCTCCCCGTCGCCACTCACTCCGCTCGGCGCGAAGGGGTGCGGGGAGGGCTCGTCGATGAGCTTCCCGGTGGCGTTCGCCAACGCCGTCGCCGACGCGCTGCGCCCGGCAGGCGTCCCCATCACCCGGCTGCCGCTGCACGGCGAAGTGCTGCACCGGCTGCTCGACCAGAAGGAGTTGTCCCATGGCACTGACCGGCGGTGAGGTCCGCCTCGACCGTTCCCCGGACGGCCGGATCGCCTACCTGACCCTCTCCCACGGCACGTACACGGTGATCACCTGGGAGATGCGGGGGCTCGTGGCGGAGCGGTTCGCCGAGATCGACCGCGACGACGACGTGCGCGTCGTGGTGGTCTGCTCCGACGGCGAGCACTTCTCGTCCGGCGGGGACATCGCCGGGTTCATGGAGGTCGACCCGATCGACTTCACCGATCTCGGCCACAACGTCACCGCGGCGGCCCGCAGCCCCAAGCCGGTGATCGCGGCCGTCGACGGCTACTGCTTCGGGGTGGGCCTGGAGCTGGTGCTGTCCTGCGACATCCGGCTGGCCACGCCGCGCAGCCAGTTCGCGCTGCCGGAGATGAACCTCGGGATGATTCCCGGCTCCGGCGGCACCCAGCGGCTGGGGCGGCTGATCGGGCTCTCGCGGGCGAAGTTCCACGTCCTGACCGCCACCCGGATCCAGGCGCAGCAGGCGCTCGACTGGGGCCTGGTGGCCGGCCTGCACGACGACCGCGACGCCCTCCACAGCGCTGTCGACGAGCTCGCGGCCAAGATGGCCGACTTCTCGCCGTCGGCGCAGCGCACCGCCAAGGAGGTGCTGGACAAGGGCCTGGACGGGCCGCTGTACACCGGCATCGAGCTGGAGCGGAAGGCGTACGCGATGCTGCGGGCCACCGAGGACTTCGCCGAGGGCGTCAAGGCGTTCGGCGAGAAGCGCAAGCCGGTCTTCAGGGGTCGATGACATGAAGGCCCCGCCGTTCGCGTACGTCCGCCCCGCCACGCTCGACGACGTGATCGCCGAGCTGGCAGGCGGCACTGGCGACGTTCCTTCTGGGAAGGTGCTCGCCGGCGGGCAGTCGCTGGTGCCGGTGCTGGCGATGCGGCTGGGCCGGCCGGCCACGCTCGTCGACATCAACTCGGTCGCGGAGCTGCACGGCTTCGAGGCCATCGACGGCACGGGGGCCGGGGCCCTGCGGATCGGTGCCGCCGTGCGGCAGCGCACCGTCGAACGGGCCGACGTGACCCGCGCGGTGCCGCTGATCGGGATGGCGATGCCGTTCGTCGGGCACCGGGAGCTGCGCAGCCGCGGCACGGTGGTCGGCAGCCTCGCGCACGCCGACCCGGCCGCCGAGCTGCCTGCCGTCGCCGCGTGTCTCGACGCGACGATCGAGGTCGCCGGGCCCGCGGGGCGCAGGCGCGTGCCGGCGGGGGATTTCTTCGCCGGTGCCATGACCACCGGCGCGGGCCCGGAGGACGTCGTCGTGTCCGTCGACTTCCCGGCCGCCCGGCCTGGGGAGGGGTTCGGGTTCGCCGAGATCGCGCGGCGGCACGGCGACTTCGCCCTCGCCGGCGTCGCCGCGAAGGTCCGCGTGGGCGGCGACGGGGCGGTGGCGCAGGCCCGGCTCACCGGGTTCGGGATCTCGGACCGGCCGGTCACCCGGGACGTCACCGACCTGGTGCGCGAGCGGGACCTCCGGGAAGCGATGACGGAGCTGGCGGCCGAGGTCGTCGACACCGCGGGGGACGCGCACGGCTCCACCGGGTACCGGCGACGTCTCTTCGGCGTACTGGCCGCCCGGGAGCTGGCGAAGGCCCGCGGCCGAGCCCACACATCGGCGGAGGAGGCGACGCGATGAGCGCACCGTCCCACACCCCGGCCCACCATGCTGCAACCCGACCGGCGCCGCGAGCCACCAAGGTGGCGGCGCACGAGCGGGTCGAGATCGACATGACCGTCAACGGGTCCGAGGTCACCCTGCGCGTGCCGCCGCGCGTCCACCTCGCCGACGCCCTGCGCGAGCAGCTCGGGCTCACCGGCACGCACCTGGGCTGCGAGCACGGCGTCTGCGGCATGTGCACGGTGCTCGTGGACGGTGCGGCGGCGCGTGCCTGCCTGCTGTTCGCGGTGCAGTGCGAGGGTGCGGAGATCGTCACCGTGGAGGGCCTGGGCAGCCAGGAGGACCAGCACCCGCTGCAGCGGGCCTTCTCCGCGCACCACGGCCTGCAGTGCGGCTTCTGCACCCCCGGCATGCTCATGAGCAGCTACGACCTGCTCGCCGGATGCGCCTCGGTCGAGCCGGAGGACCTGCCCGTCGAGATGTCCGGCGTGCTGTGCCGCTGCACCGGGTACCGCGGGATCCTCGCGGCCGTGGCCGACGTCGCGGCGGAGCACCCGGACGGGGTGCCGGCGCCGCGCAACTGCCGGCCGCGCACGCTCGTCGGGCGCGGCGGCCCGGCACCGGCCCGCGCGGGCGACGCCGTGCCGGAGGCGAGGCCCCCGGCGCCGGTCGAGGTGCGGCTGCCCTCCGGCGCGCCGTCGGCCACGGTGGAGGTGCGCACCGAGCTCGGCGTGCCCGTGGAGAAGGCGTGGGAGGTACTCGACGACTTCCACCGGCTCGCGGCCTGCCTGCCCGGCGCCGAACTCGTCGAAGTGCTGGGCGACGACCGCTACCGGGGCCGCGCGACGGTCGCGCTCGGACCGGTGAAGCTGACGTTCGACGGCCTGGCCCACGTGGTCGAACGCGAGGGGCGCCGGATGCGGGTCCTCGCGCAGGGCGCCGACACGGGCGGGAGCACCACGCAGGCCGACATCCGGCTGCGCGCCGAACCCACGGAAGCGGGTGGCACAGTGCTGCAGGCCGACGCGGCGCTCTTCCTCTCCGGGCGCATCGCGCAGTTCGGCCGCGCGCTCGCCGGCGACGTGAGCAGGCGGATGTTCGAGCAGTTCGCCCGGGCCGTCGAGGAGAACGCGCGCACCGGACGGGCGCCTGCCGGCCCGGTGAAGCCCACCAGCGCGCTGGCCCTGCTCGCCGGGGTGATCGCAGCGCGGCTGCGCGCCGTCGTGCGCCGGATCCGCCGGTCGCGTTAGCTCACCGGCCATGGAGCTGCACCAGCTGCGCTACTTCGTCGCCGTGGCGAGGGAGGGCAGCATGACCGCGGCCGCGAGCTCGCTGTTCCTGGCCCAGCCGACCCTGTCGATCCAGATCCGCAAGCTGGAGCAGGAGGTCGGGGCGAAGCTGTTCGAGCGGTTGGCCCGCCGGGTGGTGCTCACCGCCGCCGGGAAGGCGTTCCTCGAACACGCCGAACGCGCGCTCGCGGAGCTGGAACGGGGCCGCGAGCGGGTCGCGGACGTCGTCGGGCTCCGCCAGGGCAGGGTGGCGGTGGGCGTGCTGCCGAGCGTCGCCGCGCACCTGCTGCCGGCGGTGCTGGCCGAGTTCCGCGCCGAGCACCCGGGCGTCACGGTGCACCTGGTCGAGAACGACGTGTCGCGCGACTTCGAGCAGCTCGTGCAGGCAGGCGAGCTCGACGTGGCGGTCACCCGCATGCCGGTGACCCTTGCCGGCCTCGGCGCCCGCACCCTCGTCCGCGAGCCGATCGTGGCGCTCGTGCCGCCCGGCCATCCCCTTGCCGGCCGGGCGGGCGTCGCGCTGCGCGAGCTCGCCGACGAGGGGTTCGTCTGCATGCGCAGCGGCTACGGCCTGCGGGAGCTCACCGACCAGCTGTGCGCGGAAGCCGGCTTCGTCCCGCGCGTCGTGATCGAGACCGGGCAGCTGTCGATCGTGCACGGAATGGTGCGCAGCGGGGTCGGGGTCGCCCTGCTGCCCCGCCTCGCGGCCCGCGGCGCCGAGCACGTCGTGCCGGTGTCGGATCCGCACGCCCGCCGGGAGCTGGGCGTGGTGTGGCGGCGCAGCGCGCAGGAGTCGCCGCCGGTGGCCGCCTTCCTCGACCGCCTGCTCGCCACGTGCGACGGCGCGAGCGAACTCAGGCCTGCGGCGCGGGGTGCGGCCGGCGCGCGGTGACCGCGATCGCCGCCCCCGCGGCACACAGGACCGCGGTCCACGCCACCGTGGCACCGGTCGACGTGTGGTCGGCGACGACGCCGGCGATCCAGGGACCGGCGGTCTGGCCGGCCGCGAACAGCGTGGTGAACGCGGCGATCGTCGCCGTCCAGTCCTGCGGTGGGGTGCCGTCCCTGACCCGCGCGGTGACGGCGGCGGGCACGCACATGAACGTCGCCCCGTAGAGGATCACGGACGCGAGGACGACCGGCAGCGCCGCGGACACGAGGGCGAGCGCCGCGCCCGCGGCGAGGATCGCCAGCAACGTGCCGAGCGCCGTGCCGCCGGGCCAGCCGACGACCGCGCGGCTCCACAGCGCGGGCGCGGCGATCACGGCCAGCCCCATCACCGTCCAGACGAGCGTGACCTGCGCGACCGAGGCCGCGCGGTCGGCGAGGTAGGCGGACAAGAAGGTGATGTAGGTGATGTACCCGATCGCGAACAGCACGTAGGGCAGGGCGACCCGCCACAGCGGGAGCACCCGCGCGCGCCCGGTGGCCCGGGACGGCGGGTCCCCGTCCGTGCGCGCCGCCGTCCAGCTCACCAGCGCCGCGACGGCGGCGGCGACGCCCAGGCCGATCCACCCCGTACGCCATGCGGATCCCAGTGCGGGGATGGACGCCCCGCTGACGGCGATGCCCAGCCCCGCCCCGGCGAAGAAGATCGTGAGTGGGGCGCCGGACGAGGAGCGGGCCGCGATGCGCGCCGCGATCACCCCGCCGGCGATGAAGACGACCGCGCCGGTCACCCCAGCGGCCGCCCTGGCCGCGAGCAGCACCACGAAGTCGCTGCTCAGCGCGGTGGCGGCGAGCGCTACCGCGGTGAGGGACATGCCCCAGCGGAACGCGGCCGCGGTGCCCAGCCTGCGCACGACGACGGCCGCCAGCAGCGCGCCGAGCAGGTAGCCGAGCCCGTTGGCGGTGTTCATCGCCCCGGCCTGGGCGAGGCTCCAGCCCAGGTCGTCGCGCATGGCCGGCAGCAGCAGGCCGTATGCGAATCGCGCGAACCCGAGTGCCGACGCGGTGCCGAGGGCCAGCCGCAGCGCCTGCGTCATCGGCACGTGCCCAGGAAGCCCAGGATCGTGCGGGCCAGGGCCACGCGGTGGTCCGACAGGGCGTGGTCGGTCGCGAAGACGTGGTGTTCCAGGTGCACGCCCGAGGCTCGGTACGCCTCGACGACGGGGTCGTGGTGCACCTCGTGCGGGGTGACCGCATCGCGGCCCGTGCCGATCAGGAGCACGGGGCGGCCGGCCAGCGGCGCCGCGAGGCCGCCCAGCCGCCACGCGTCACCCGCCGCCTCCATCTCGGCGACGAGCGCCTCCCCGCTGGTGCCCCGGAGCGGGCCGAGCTCGCCGGCGAACGCCTCGACCCAACCCGCCCGCGCGCTCGGGTCGGCACGGCAGAGCGCGGCCACGGCACCGAGGTCGAACCCGGCCACCGAGGCGACCGCGGTCACCGCGGGATCCGCGGCCGCCGTCATGAGCGCGGCGTAGCCGCCGAGGCTGTGGCCGACCAGCACCAATCGTCGCGGATCCAGCCGGTGGGTGGCCGCCAGGCCGGGATCGCGGAGGGCGGCCACGACCGCGGCCGCGTCCTCGAGCACATGGCCCCACGACCACGCGCCGCCCACGCCCCACGAGCCTCGGTAGTGGAACACGAGTGCCGCGTATCCGGCCCGGCGCAGCACCTGGGCGAGGTCGAAGTTGCGTTCGTTGCCGGGAAAGCCGTGCAGGAGCACGACGACCGGGTGCGGCCCGCGGCCAGCGGGCACGTGCAGCACGCCCAGCAACGTCTCGCCGCCGCTGTCGAAGGTCACCGCTGGTGTGCCGGCGGGGAAGGCCGGGTCGTACGGCGGGTCGGTGGCGAGCGGGTCCGTCATTCGTGACCTCCTGAGATCGAACCGATCGGTACGCTAACAGGTGGCCGAACCGATCGGTACTATCTCTCGCATGCCGGTTCCGAAGGGTTCGACGATCGACCCCTCCCGCACCCGGGCGGCCATCGTGGAGGCGGCGACGCCGCTGCTGTACGAGCGCGGGCTCGACGGCGTCGGCGTCGCCGAGCTCTGCGCCCGGCTCGGCGTGTCCAAGGAGACCCTCTACCGGCACTTCGGCGCGAAGGACGGCCTCGTGCAGGCCGTGCTGGAGGCGCGGAGCGAGCGGGTGCACGCCTGGATGGCCGCCGCCGTCGAGGCGGCCGGTGACGACCCGGCCGGCCAGCTGGGCGCCGTGTTCGACGCGCTGGGCCGGTGGTACCGGGAGTCGGCGTTCCGCGGCTGCGCGATGGTGAACGCGGCGGCCCAGCACCACGACGAGGCGGTGCGTGCCCTCACCGCTCGGCACCTGGACCGCTACCTTGATCTCCTCACCGGGATCGCCGCCCGCGCCGGAGCCCCGCACCCGGATACCCTCGGCCGCCAGCTGCTGATGCTGGTCGAGGGCGCCACGGTGGTCGCCGCCCACCACGGCGCCCCCGAGGCGGCGGCGCAGGCGCGCGACGCCGCCCTCATCCTGCTGGCTGCCGCGTGCCACAGCCCGTCGGCGTTGTAGGCCCGTTCCGGCCGATGCACCCCGTCGCCGATGCGACCGGGCGACGGGCACGCCAGCGGATGGGCGCGTCAGCCGGCCGTCCCCGCTTCACGGGCGGTTCGGCAACAAGTCGATCATCCGGTCGAGCTGTGTTGCCGTCACGACAGCCGTGCAGAGGGGCCCGGCAGGTCGTGGGCGGTGCTGCCGGACGGCCTCCGCGGTGTGCTGGTCGCTGCGCGCCTGATGGTCGTGGCGTAGGCGATCAGGGCTAGCGCGGTGGCGACGGTCGTGACGAGTCCGAGCGGGACGGCGTCATCGGCGCCGCCGAGGCCGACCAGCGGTGCGGTCAGGCCGCCGAATGCGAAGCGGGCGAGCCCGAGGAGCGATGAGGCGGTGCCGGCGAGATCCGGGTGGTCGGTCATGGCGAGCGACGTGGCGGGCGAGGATGTGACGGCAACGCCGCTGACCATCGTGAGCAGCGAGATCACGATGGCGATCAGGGGTAGCTGCAGGACGGCGGTGGCGAGCAGCCCGCCGGCCCCGAACGCGCACATGACGAGCCCGGCCACCAGGGTGCCCTTCTGTGACCAGCGTTCGGCGAGCCGCCCGCCGAGGTATCCGAAGACCATGAATCCGAGGGAGTTCAGGCCGAAGGCGAAGGAGTACTCCTGCGGAGAGAGCCGATAGCCGCCCTGCAGGACGTAGGTGGCTCCGGCGAGGTAGGCGAAGAGGGCGGAGCTGGTGAAGCCGGATACCAGCACGGTGCCGAGGAACATCCGGTCGGAGAGCAGGCGCCGGAAATCGTGTGGCATGTGCGTCAGCCCCCCGGTGACCCGGCGTGAGCGAGGCAGCGTCTCGCGGAAGACGACGACCGAGGCGACGAGGATGGCGACGCCGACGGCGGCGAGCAGGACGAACAGCCCGCGCCAGTCGGTGAATGCCGCGAGTTGCCCGCCGATGACAGGGCCGATGATCGCCGCCAGGCCGGCGAGGACGGTGAGCCGGCCGTAGTACCGCACCAGCCGGGAGCCGGTGTAGAGGTCGCGCCCGGCGGCTTGGGCGATGACGATGCCCACCGCGCCCGCGAGGCCCTGGACGAACCGGGCGACGATGAGCGTCTCGATGGTGGGACTGATCGCGCACAGCGCAGAGGTGAGGACGTAGGCGGCCACGCCGGCCAGCAGCGGGCGGCGCCGACCCAGGCGGTCCGACAGCGGTCCGGCGACGAGCTGCCCGAGGCCCAGCCCGAGCAGGCACGCGGTCACGGTCAGCTGCGCGGTCGACGTCGCCGACCCCAGCTCGAGGGTGAGCGCGGGCAGCACCGGCAGGTACAGGTCCATCGAGATCGGCCCGAAGACGGTGAGCATGCCGAGCACGACCGCCAGCCCGCGTCCGACTGGCTGATCACGGAGGTTCACGGGCGCAGCAGCACCTTGACGGCGCGGCGCTCGTCCATGGCGCGGTAGCCCTCGGCGGCCTGATCGAGCGGGAGTTCGAGGTCGAAGACCGTGCCCGGGGCGATCTGCCGCGTCCAGATCAGGTCGATCAGCTCGGGCAGCAAGCGGCGCACGGGGGCGGGGCCGCCGTGCAGGTGCACGTGGGAGAAGAACAGCTCCTCGCCGGGCAGATGCACGTCGTGGGCGACGCCGACGTAGCCGACGTGCCCGCCGGGGCGGGTGGAGCGGATGGCCTGCATCATCGACTCCTTGGTGCCGACGGCCTCGATCACCGAGTGCGCGCCGAGCCCCTCGGTGAGGTCCTTGATCCGGGCCACGCCGCGCTCGGTGACGATGTCGGTGGCGCCGAAGTCGAGGGCGAGCTTCTGGCGGGGCTCGTGCCGGCTCATGGCGATGACGCGTTCGGCGCCGAGCCGGCGCGCGGCCAGCACGCCGAGCAGCCCGACGGCGCCGTCCCCGACCACCGCGACGGTCTTGCCCGGGCCGGCCGCGGCGGCGACGGCGCCGAACCAGCCGGTGCCGAGCACGTCCGAGGCGGCCAGCAGGCTCGGAACGAGGTCGTCGGAAGGGATGCCGGGCGTGGCGACCAGGGTGCCCTCGGCCAGCGGAACCCGCATCCGTTCGGTCTGCGCTCCTCCCGGCGCGGCGGCCTCCCGCCGGACGCAGGAGGTCTGGTAGCCGGCCCGGCAGATCTCGCAGGTGTTGTCGGAGGCGAAGAACGAGCCGACCACGAACTGGCCGGGCCGCACCGCGGTGACCGCGGACCCGACCACTTCGACGATCCCGGCGTACTCGTGGCCCATCGGCCGCGGCGCGTCGACCGCCTCGACGCCCCGGTAGGGCCACAGGTCCGACCCGCAGATGCAGGTCGCGGCCAGCCGGACGATGGCATCCGTCGGCTCGATGATCTCCGGTTCCGGCCGGTCCTCGACGCGGACCTCGCCGGGAGCGGTCATGACGGCAACACGCATGGGTAGAGCTCCTCGAAAGGCGGTAGGGGTCAGGGGTGAGCGGCGGCGGACCGCTCGATCCGGACCGTGACGTCGCTGCCGGCGTCGGTGATCCGGTCCATGCCGGTGGCGACCGCGCCGAGGTGGATCAGCCCGGGCGGCGGGACGCTCTGGCCGATGTCGTCGTAGTAGACGGCGAGCGTCGCCGTGTCGGGCCAGTAGTAGATGCCACCCGGGACCGGCTGCACGGTCCGAGCGGCCCCTTCAGCGGTGACCGGGTGTGGGAGCCGCCCGGTCTTCGCCTGTCCCCAGGCGTCGGTCAGCTCCACGGTCAACGGCAGCATTCCCGCGAGTTCCCTGGCGGCGGGTGTGTCGGCCAGAGTCGCCCCGACGGCGTGCCCGCCGGCCCGCAAGACCACCTGCATGCCCGACACCGGGGGTGCAGGGATGGCAGCGGCCGGGTCGGTGGTGCCACCGGCCGTGGCGCAGCCGACCAGAACGGCGACGGCGACGGCGACGGCGGTCACGCCGACCGCGCGTCCGGTCCACGGGGTGCAGGTCGTGCTCACGGTGCCCAGCACACGCGTGCGGCGGGCCGGGAGGAAGTCACTGGCGATGGGTGCACTGTCAGTACATCCCAGGTCCGCGGCCTGCGTCGTACCGTCGATGGCGTGGACAACCGTGTGCAAGTGCGCGAGTTCCTCACCTCACGCCGCGCCAAGATCACCCCGCAGCAGGCGGGGCTACCCGCCGCCGGGCAGCGCCGCGTGCCCGGGCTCCGGCGCAGCGAGGTCGCCGCTCTGGCCGGGATGAGCGTGGAGTACTACGCGAAGCTCGAACGCGGCTCGCTCGCCGGGGTCTCGGCCGGCGTTCTCGACGCGATCGCCCGCGCTCTGCGGCTCGACGACGCCGAACGCGCCCACCTGCTGCGGCTCGCCCACGAGGCCGACGGCAGCAACGCGATCCTGCGTCCGCGCCGCCGCCCGCAGCAGTGGTCGGTCCGGCCCAGCCTGCAGTGGTCGCTCGACGCGATCACCACCGCTCCTGCGATCGTCGGCAACAACCGGCTGGACCTGCTCGCCGCCAACCACCTGGGCCGGGCCATGTACTGCGACGTCTACTCCGACCCGACCCACCCGCCGAACTTCGCCCGGTTCACCTTCCTCGACGCCGCGGCCCGCCGCTTCTACCCCGACTGGGACCTGGCCGCCGCGATGTGCGTGGCGAACCTGCGCACCGCGGCCGGCAAGAACCCGCACGACAAAGGCCTCCATGACCTCGTCGGGGAGCTGTCCACCCGCAGCGACGAGTTCCGCCGCCGCTGGGGAGCCCACAACGTGCGCACCCACGGCACCGGCGTCAAAGGCTTCCACCACCACGTCGTCGGCGACCTCACCCTCGCCTACGAGAGCATGGACCTGCGCGCCGAGCCCGACCTCACCATGACCCTCTACACGGCCGAGCCGGGCTCGCCGTCCGAAGACGCACTCCGCCTGCTCGCCTCCTGGGCCGCCTCACGGACGTCGGACCCCAGCGCACAGGCACTCCCGACCGAATAGTGCCGCTGTACCGGCCCGCGCGTGGCGTGAGCGGACAGCGAGTGCGTGGGCGAACAAGGGGTCTCACCTGCGCTTCCTGGTGCGAGGCCCGCGCATCCCGACTGCGTCGACGCGCCCCGATCGGGCCGGCGCCCCGCGTCGATCGGTAGCGCCACCGGGGATCCTGTGTATGAGCGCGACCTGGCGCCGTCCGCGCGGTGCCGGCACCGGAATCGGCGTGCGAGCCGCCGCCGTCAAAACGGTGCACGGTCGAGTGGGTCGGGTGGGACGGCCTTCTGGCTGTTCCAGGGATCGACGAGTGCCATCTGCTCCTGTGACGGGGGTGGAGGCGCCGGTGGCGGGCCGTGGTCGGGTCGGTAGTCGTGCGGGTCGCTGTAGTACCGGTGCCCGGTGGGCGTGATCCACTCGATCCGCCGCCCGGGGCGGGCGCGGACCTGCCAGCCGGGGGCGTGTTTGGCGTGGTGGTCGTGCCCGCAGCCGCCCACCAGGTTCTGCTCGCTGGTCGGGCCCTTCGGGTACGGGACGATGTGGTCCAGCTCCGAGTCCAGCGCACGGCGACCGCAGATGGGTCCCCGACAGTGCACGTCCCGGGCGCGGACGAAGTCGGCCAGTGCGGCCGGGGGCCGGTAGGTCGTGCGGCCGTGGTCGAGCAGGGCGCCCGAGAGCGGGTCGTAGACCAGGCGTTTCAGGGTGCCGTCGGCGGCGATCTCGCGGGCCAGCTCGGCCGGGATCGGCCCGTGTCCGGCCAGCTCGCAGGCCTGTTCGTCGAGGCCGAGCAGGGTGGTGAAGGGCATCAGCACCTGCACCAGCGGCTTGCCGGGGTTCACCGGCAATGGTGGCTCGGTTTCAGGGGCACGGCACTCGTCTCCAGCCGTGTCCTCGGAGTCGGGGGTGGCGTAGGTGAGCGTGCCGGTCAGCAGACTGACCATCAGGTCGGCGCGGCGGGCGTCCATGCCACGCGGGTCGTCGGTGCCGCAGCCCCGCGCGAGCCGGGTCAACCACTGGAAGCACGAGCGGGCGTCGGTGGCCGACAGCAGTGCCCACAGCGACGCCATGCCCTCCTGCTCGTCCCCGACCGCCACCCGCCGGTCACGGCGGGCGGCCCGGTGCCGCTCGCGGCAGCCGTCGGGGTCGGCCTGCAGCACGGCGCGTTTCAACGCGGCCTTGAGCTGGGCGAGGGTCTGCTCGGGCGCTCGGCCCAGCACCCGCTGCTGCACGGCCCGCGCCTTCTCCACGGGTAGGTAGTGGGTGGCATCGCACACCGCGCTGACCCGCCGCTCGTCCAGCTCCCCCTGCTGCCAGGCGTGCAGCGTCTCGGGCAGCACCTCGGTCAGCTGCACCGCCCGCCCCAACCGCGCCTTGGCCGTCAACCGGGACAGCTTCAACGCCAACCCGACCTCGTCGGGGGCGAACCGAGCGATGCTGCACGGCTTGTCGGTGGCCACCATGGTCGGGTCGTCGCCGGGGCGGCGGCGGGCGAACTCGGCCAGCAGCCGCGCCTGCCGGGCCTGGGCCCACCCGGCGAGTCGTTCGAACCCGACGATCGCCTCGATCAGTCCGGCGTCCGACAGCGCGGCGGGTTCGGTGGTGGCCGCGTCTAGCCCGACCGCGGACTCCTCGCCCGGCAGCGCGAAGCCCCACGGCCACTCGTCCGGCGCGAGGTGCACCCTCGGCTGCGGCTCCAGGCTCCCGGGTGGGCCGAGCAGCTCGTCGAGCTCCAGTTGGTCGAGCACGTCGAGCTCGTCCTCGCCGACCCAGCCCTCGGGCCGGTCGATCTCGACGACCGTGCGCTCGAACATGTGTTCGAGTATTGGAGTGGCGTCTGAAATGCAAGCCCCTATGGTCAGGGGCCGAAGACCTTCTCGGCGCTGATTCGCACGGTCACCCATTCCGGGTTCGGCCCGGCGAATCCGGGATACGGCCCGCCCGTGTACTTGTGCGACAGCTCGTCGATCAGCTCGCCGTCCGGGTCGTCCTCGAGGGATGCGGTGCCCTGCACCTGGACACTCTCGTACGGGTTGGCCGGATCGAAGATCGCCACGGCGGCTCGGGGGTCGCGGTACAGGTTGGCGGTCTTGCGGCGGCTCCTGGGTAATGCGAACAGGAGGTCGTCACCGTCGCGCTTCACCCAGACGACCGTCGAATGCGGCTTGCCGTTCGGTTCGAGGGTGGACAGCACGGCGAAATTCGCGCCGTCGAACAGCATGCTTGCCTTGTCGCCGAGTCGAGCCATGGGGGCTTCTCCTTCTGGGTGAGGGCTGTGACGCTACGGCGGCCCCCTGACGGTTTTCAGGCGCGTTCCGCGCCGGCGGCTATGCCTCCCATTGCGGATCAGACGTACCTTCCGGACGGTCCGGATCGTACTGTCGCGGAGACGCGTTCCAGTGGAGGTGAGCCAACGTGGGCGACACCGCAGCACCTGCCCCGAGCAGGCGGCAGATGATCGCGGCCGGCCTGTCGTCCGTGGTCGGGTTCGGCTTCGATCTGTTCGACCTCTTCGTCCTCCTGTACGTCGCCTCCACGGTGGGGCCGCTGTTCTTCCCGACCTCGAGCCCGACGCTGACGCTCGCCGCCACGTTCGCCTCGTTCGGGGTGAGCCTGGTGATGCGCCCGCTCGGCGGGGCGGTGTTCGGGCGGTACGCCGACCGCCGCGGGCGGCGGCACACGCTGATCGTCACGGTGGTGGGGGTCGGGGTGGCCACCGCGTTGATGGGATTGCTGCCGACGTACGAGTCGATCGGTGTCCTCGCGCCGGCCGTGTTCATCGTGCTGCGGCTGGTGCAGGGCCTCCTGGTCGGCGGGGTGGTCGCCTCGACGCACACCCTCGGCACCGAGACCGTGGCCCAGCGGTGGCGCGGGCTGGTGTCGGGGCTGGTGGGCGGCGGTGGGGCCGCCATCGGGTCCGTCGTCGCCTCGCTGACCTTCCTGGCCGTGTCCGCGGCCTTCCCCGGCGAGGCGTTCGCTGCATGGGGCTGGCGGGTGATGTTCTTCAGCGGGCTGGTCGCGTCCCTGCTCAGCCTGCTGCTCTTCCGGGCGACGGAGGAGTCGCCGCTGTGGCGCACCTCCGACACCCCGCCGGCACGGGCCCGTGAGCTGCTCGGTCGCGAGCACCGGCGCACCCTGCTGACCAGCCTCGCGCTCGTGATCGGCGCGGGCGCCCAGTACTACCTCACCACCGGCTACCTGCCGACCTTCCTCGGCAACGTGAACGAGGTGCCGCCGGGACCGCGCGGGGAGCTACTGGTGTGGACGAGCCTCGCGATCCTGCCCGCCGCGCTGCTCGCCGGGCACCTGTCCGAGCGGTTCGGCCGCAGGCCGGTGTTCCTCGTGGTCGGGGCGCTCAACGTCGTGGCGCTGCCGGTCCTCGTGCTGGCCATGGCCGGGTTCGGCCCGGACGGCATCGGCCCACTGCTCGGCTACGGCCTGCTGCTCACGGTGTGCGCCAACGCCTCCTACGCGGCCGTGCCGATCTTCCTCAACGAGGCGTTCCCGACGCGGCTGCGGGCCACGGCGACGGCCGTCGTGTGGAACGGTGGGTTCGCCATCGGCGGGCTCATGACCACGTTCGTGAGCCTCGCCAGCCCCACCGTCGCCGACATCCCCGGCCGGCTCGCGATCTTCCTCGCGGCCTGCGTGGTGCTGTTCCTCGCGGGCGCGGCGCTCTCCCGGGAGACCCGGGGCGCCCTGGAACGCGAGCCCGTCGTGACCGCGGCCTGAGAAGGAACGGAGACCTGCATGCAGCTCGAGGGCAAGACCGTGGTCGTCACCGGGGCGACCGGCGGGATCGGCGAGCGCTACGTCCACGCCTTCGCCGCTGCGGGCGCGAACGTGATCGCCGCGGACGTCCCCGCCGCGGCCGAGGCCGGCGCCGAGCTCGCCGAGAAGGCCGGCTGCGCCTTCGTGGCCGCGGACGTGACCTCCGACGACGACTGGGCCGCCGTGGTGGCGCGGGCACGAGGCCGCGTCGACGCGCTGGTCAACAACGCCGCGATCTACCAGCGGCTCGGCGCCAAACGCCCTCTCACGGAGCTGTCGACCAACGACTGGGACACGGTGCTGAGGGTCAACGTCCGGGGCACGTGGCAGGGCATCAAGGCGGTCGTGCCGGCGATGCGGGCGGCAGGCGGCGGGCGGATCGTCAACATCTCCTCCTCGACCGCGCGGATGGGCGTGCCCGGCTTCGTCCACTACGTGGCCTCCAAGGCCGCCGTGGAAGGGCTCACGCGCGCCGCGGCCCGCGAGCTCGGCGCCGACGGCATCACGGTGAACGCCGTCGCGCCCGGCCTGGTCAGCGACGAGGCCACCCGCACGCTCAACAGCGACGACTACATCGCCGCTGCAGCCGGCGGGCGGGCGCTGGGCCGGGAGATGGTGCCCGAGGACCTGGTCGGCGCGGTGCTGTTCCTCGCCTCCGACGCCGCGGGCTTCATGACCGGCCAGACCCTGGTCATCGACGGGGGAGTGGTGTTCACGTGACGGAACAGCTGTGGATCGTCCTGGTCATCGTCGTGCTCTACATGGCGGTGCTCGCCGGGATCAGCGTGGTCGTGCGCCGGTCGTCGCGCACCTCGGAGGGGTTCGCCAGCGGCGGGCGGGTGTTCCCGGCCGCGCTGATCGGGTTCCTGCTGATGTCGGAGTTCATCGGGACGTCCGCGACGCTCGGCACGGCGCAGCAGGCGTACACCACGGGTATCTCGGCAGCCTGGAACGTCCTCGCGCTGGCGATCGGCTTCGTCCTGTTCTCGGTGTTCGTGGCGAAGAAGTACAAGGCGCTCGGCGAGAACACGATCTCCGGCGCGCTGGCCCGCACCTACGGCGAGGGCGTGCGCACGGCTACCTCGCTGACGATGACGTGCGCGCTGCTGATCGTGGCCGTCGCGATCTACGCGAGCGGCGGGGCGATCCTGGCGACCCTGCTCGGCATCGACCACGTCTGGGCGACGATCCTCGTCGGGGTGCTGGCCACGCTCTACGTGGTCGTCGGCGGCATGCGCTCGGTCGTCTACACCAACCTGCTCCACGCGATCATGAAGCTGGCCGCTGTGGCGGTGCTCGCCGGGATCGGCCTGTCGCGGGTCGGCGGCATCGACGAGCTGCGCGCCGCGCTCCCCGCTGCGAACTTCTCCGTGGTCGGCGTCGGGTGGGCGCAGATCTTCGCCTGGCTGATCGCCGGTGTCGGCGCGATCTTCGCCACGCAGTACGTCGTGCAGGCCGTCACCACCGTCCGCGACCCGGAGCGCGCCCAGCGCGCGGGCTTCTACGCGGCGCTGATGCTGGTGCCGTTCGGGCTCCTCGCCGCCGTCGTCGGGATGGTGAGCGCGGTGCTCTACCCGGACATCGACTCGATCGACGCGCTGCCCGCGCTCGCCGTCGACATCGATCCGCTGCTGACCGGGCTCGTCATGTGCGGCCTGGTCGGGGCGATCCTCGGCAGCATCGCCGCGCTGATCATCGGCTCGGCGACCCTGCTGCTCAAGGACTTCTACCGGCCGTACTTCAACCGGGATGGTGACGACCGCAAGGACCTCGTCTTCCTCCGCGTGGCGACTTTCGTGGCGGGCGTCCTGCCGATCGTCCTGGCGCTGCTCGCGAAGGACGTGCTCGCGGTGACGTTCCTGGCCAAGTCGCTGCGCGCGGCGCTCGCCGTCCTGATCGTCCTGATGTTCTACAAGCCCGGGTACGGCAGCAGTCGGGCCGCCATGTGGTCCATCCTCGCCGCGCTCGTGGCGACGACCGGGTGGTTCCTGGTGGGCGACCCGTTCGGCGTCGACAACGCCTACATCGCCGTCGCCACCCCGCTCGTGATCATGACGGTGGCGCACCTGTTCCGGCGCCGTCCCGCCCCGGTGGAGGCGACATGACACCGCCCGGCGCGAGCCTGCGGGGCTGGCTCGACCACCTGCGCTCCCGCGGCCGCCTCGCGGTGGCCGAGCCCGGGGTGGACCTGCGGTTCGGCGTCGCGGGCATCGCGAACCGCCTCGACGGGCGCAGCGCCACGCTGTTCCCGCGTCCGGGCGGGCACCCGGTCCCGATCGTGTCGGGGCTGCTGTCGGACCGCGCGTGGATGGCCGAGGCGGTGGGAGTGGCGCAGGACCGGCTGGTCGAGCGCTACCGCGGTGCGTGCCTGGAGCCGGTGCCCAGCCGCGAGGTCGGCGAGGCGCCCTGCCAGCAGGTGGTGAACAAGGACGTCGACCTCACCGCGATGCTGCCGATCCCCACGCACAACGAGCACGACCACGGCGCCTACATCACCGCAGGCCTGCTGGTCGCGCGCCGGCCCGACACCGGCGTGCAGAACGTCTCGATCCACCGCCTCCAGGTGAGCGGCCCGAACCGGCTCGGCGCGCTGCTGCTGCCCCGGCACACGCTCGCCTTCTTCCAGGCGCAGGAGTCGGCGGGGGCCGACCTCGAGATCGCCGTGGTGATCGGGGTGGACCCGCTCACGCTCATGGCCTCGCAGGCCATCGTCCCGATCGACCACGACGAGCTGGACATCTCCGGCGCGCTGCGCGGCGAGCCGCTGCCCGTCACCCGGTGCGTCACCAACGAGGTGCGCGTGCCCGCCGACGCCGAGATCGTCCTGGAAGGGCGGCTGCTCGCACAGGTGCGCGAGCCCGAGGGCCCGTTCGGCGAGTTCCCGCAGTACTACGGCGAGCGGGCCGAGCGGCACGTCGTGGAGATCGACGCGCTGACCCACCGGGAGGAGCCGATCTACCACACGATCGTCGGCGGCGGGCTGGAACACCTGCTGCTCGGCGGCATCCCGCGGGAGGCGTCGTTCCTCGCCGCGCTGCGCCGCAGCTTCCCGTGCGTGCGGGACGTGCACCTCTCGCGCGGGGGAACGTGCCGCTACCACCTGTACGTGCAGGTGGATCGCCCGGCACCGGGCGAGGCCAAGAACGTCGTGCTGGGTGCTCTCGCCACGCACTACGACATCAAGCACGTCACGGTCGTCGACACCGACGTCGACGTGCACGACCCCACCGAGGTCGAGTGGGCGGTCGCCACCCGCTTCCAGGCAGACCGCGACCTCGTCGTCGTAGCGGGCAGCCAGGGCTCGAAGCTCGACCCGTCCACCGACGGCGGGGTGGGCGCCAAGATGGGCCTCGACGCCACGGTCCCGGTGGACGCGCCGCCCATGAAGTTCACACGGATCGCGGTGCCGGGCGAGCGGGACCTCGACGTCGACGCGCTGACCGCGCCCGCGCCGGCCGACTGGCAGGCGCTGCGATGAGCGCGCCCCGGTTGGTGGTGGGGATCTCCGGTGCGTCCGGCATCACCTACGGCGTGCGGCTGCTGGAGCTGCTGCGGCCCACGCCGGTGCAGACCCACCTCGTCGTCACCAAGTCGGCGCGGATGACGCTCGCCTACGAGACCGACATGTCCCTCGCCGACCTCACCGCGCTCGCCGACGTCAGCTACTCCAACACCGACCTCGGCGCCGCGATCTCCAGCGGCTCGTTCCGGACGCTGGGGATGGTGGTGGCGCCGTGCTCGGTGAAGTCGATGTCCGAGATCGCCTCGGGGGTGACGACGAGCCTGCTCGCCCGCGCGGCCGACGTCGTGCTCAAGGAGCGCCGCAGGCTGGTGCTGATGGTCCGCGAGACCCCCCTGCACCGCAACCACCTGCGGACCATGGCCGAGCTGACCGAGCTCGGCGCAGTGATCGCGCCGCCGGTGCCCGCGTTCTACGCCCGCCCCGCGACGCTGGAGGAGATGGTGGACCACACCGTGGGACGCGTGCTCGATCTGTTCGACCTCGATCTCGGCGTCGTCCGACGCTGGGGAGAGGCGGTGGTTCCGTGATCGAGCCCCGGCTGGACCACCTCGTGTACGCCGCCCCCGATCTCGACGCGCTCGTCGCCGGGTTCACCGCGCGGACGGGGGTCGCGCCCGCGCCGGGCGGCAAGCACGTCGGCCGCGGCACCCGCAACCACCTCGTCGGGCTCGGCGGTGCGGCCTACCTGGAGCTGATCGGCCCCGACGACCCGGCCGCGACGCCCCTCCCGGACGTCTTCGGCATCGACCGGCTGGCCGCGCCCCGGCTGGCGGCGTGGGTCGTGCGGCCCACCGACCTCGACGCGACCGTCCGGCACGCCCGCGCGCAGGGCTACGACCCGGGGGACATCGTGCCGCTCTCGCGCCGCACGCCCGACGGGCACCTCCTGGAGTGGCGCCTGACGCCCAACCAGGGCGACCGCTTCGACGGGCTCGCGCCCGCGCTCATCGACTGGCAGGACGCGAAACACCCCACGGCGGGAGGCCTGCCGGAGCTGCGGCTCGTCGCGCTCGCCGGCCGCCACCCGGACCCGCCGGCCGTGCAGCGAGCGCTGGCGGCGCTCGGCGTCACGCTCGACGTCACGGCGGGGCCGCCGGCGCTGGAGGCGGTGCTCGACACCCCGCGCGGCCCGATCACGATCAGCTGACCAGGAGGAACTGCGATGACCCGGAAGATCGGGCTGACACTGCCGCAGCGCGGCACGTTCTTCGACGTGCTGAGCCTGTCCGAGCTCGTCGAGACGGGACACTGGGCGGACGAGACGGGCCTGTTCGACTCGCTGTGGATCGGCGACAGCCTGCTCGCCAAGCCCCGCCCCGAGGCGGTGGCCCTCTTCGGTTCGCTCGCCGCCGCCACCCGCAACGTGACGCTCGCCGTCGGCTGCATGGCGAGCTTCCCGGTGCGCGACCCGATCCTGTTCGCCGACCAGTGGGCCACGCTCGACCAGCTCTCCGGCGGCCGGATGCTGCTCGCGGTGTGCACGGGGATCGTCAAGCCCAAGGACGCGTCCGCGCGCGAGGGTGCGCCCTACGGCGTGACCGACGGTTCGCGGGCGGCCCGGATGGAGGAGAACACCGAGATCGTGCGGCGGCTGTGGACCGAGGACGACGTCACCTACGAAGGCCGCTACACCTCGTTCGAGAACGTGACCGTGCTGCCCAAACCGGTGCAGTCGCCCCCGCCGATCTACATCGCGTCCAACCCGGCGCCGCAGCCGCTCGCCACCCGCGCCCTCCATCGGGTGGCGCGCATCGCCGATGGCTGGATGACCACCCGCAAGAGCCCCGAACACCTGACGGTCAACCTGCCCGCGATCAAGCAGTACCTCGGGGAGGAGGGGCGCGACCCGGAGTCGTTCGCCGTGTCGGCATACCACAACCTCAACCTGAGCCCGGACCGGGAGGCGGCGTACGAGGAGAGCTACCGCTTCCTCGGCGAGTACTACGGCCCGGTCTTCAGCAGGGAGGCCACGCGGCACTGGACCGCCACCGGCACCCCGGAGCAGGCGGCCGCCGACATCGAGCAGCTCTACGCCGACGGCGCCACCGAGGTGACCCTGCGGATCACGTCGTGGGACTGGCGCCGGCAGCTCGACCTGCTCGTGAAGGAGGTCGTCCCGCGGTTGACGGACGCCGCTTAGCCTGACGGTGCTTCCCCGGGATCGCCGGGGACGCTCGAAGGAGGGGACATGGCAGCGCAGCCGGCCGTTCGCAAGTTCGTGCAGTTCGAGGAGCAGGTGCACGAGGAGTCCGGCCTCGCGGTCTCCCCACCCCTGACGCGGGTGGTGGTGGGCGCGGTGGCGCCGAACCCCCTGGCCGGCAAGCCTGCGACGACCGACCTCACGCCGTTGGTGGAGCTCTCGGAGGTCCTCGGCGAGCAGCTCACCACGCGAGCGCTCGAGCGGATCGGCGACCCGGCGGGGATCCGCGCCTACGGCAAGGCGGCGCTCATCGGGACGGCGGGCGATCCCGAACACGGCGCCGCGCTGATCCATCCGAGGCTCGGTATGGCGATGCGCGCCACCCTGCGTCGCGGGAGGGTGCTGATCCCCGGCAACGCGAAGGTCGGCGCGGCCGGCGCTCCCATCGACGTCCTCTTCGGGCCGCTCGAGGAGAGCTGGGACCTGGACGCGATGGACACGCTCACCGTCGCCGTCGCGGACTCCCCGCGCCCCGACGAGCTGCTGCTGCTCGTCGGCTACACGACCGGTGCCCGGCCGAACGCCAGGTCGAAGGGCCCACCCAGGCCGAGGTGGACGCCCTCGTGGCGTCGTTCGGCTGATCGGTCAGGACCGGCCCGTCGGCGCCGCCACGGACGCGGCCGCGTAGCTCTTGACGATCTCCTCCAGCTCGGCCGGGTCGATCACGTCGTCCAGGTGGTCGAAACCGTCCGGGGCGCGGCGCTCGACCTCGTCGATCACCATCTCCGGCCCGCCCACCCGGTTGCGCAGCACGATCTCGCGCGTGGCCGGCAGCCGCTCGTCCTGGTACGCCGTCAGCGCGGCCTCCGGGTCGGCGCCGGACGTCAGGTGGCGGGTGAGGGCCACGGCGTCGAGCACGGCCTGGCCCGCGCCGTTGGAGCCCATCGGGTACATCGGGTGGGCGGCGTCGCCGAGGAGGGTGACGCGGCCGTGGCTCCAGCGGGGCAGCGGGTCGCGGTCGCACATGGGGTACTCGTAGAACTCCGGCGTGGCCGCCACCAGACCCGGCAGGTCGAGGTGCGGGGTGCGGAAGCGCTCGAGGTGCGGGGCGAGCTCGGCCGGGTCGCCGGGGCGGGACCAGTCCTCCCGGCGTGGCGGCGGGTCGCCGGGATCGCCGCTGCGGATGCAGATCGCCCAGTTGGTGAGCACGGTGTCGGGGGAGTGGCCCCGGCCGATCGGGTAGAGCACCAGCTTGGCGGCGTTGCCCCCGGCGACGATCATCGACCGGCCGGTGAGGAACGGCGGCCAGTCGGTGGCGCCGCGCCACATCATCACGCCGTTCCAGCGCGGCGGGCCCTCGTCGGGGAAGAAGGCGGCGCGCACCGTGGAGTGGATGCCGTCGGCGCCGAGCAGCACGTCACCCGTGCGCTCGCCGAGGGGCTCGCCGGCCGGGTCGCTGAACGTGGCGCGGATGCCGTCGGTGTCCTGCTCGAACCCGGCGAACCGGTGCCCGGTGTGCACCGCGTCGGGGCCGAGGCGTTCGCGGACCGCGCGCAGCAGCACACCTTGCAGCCTGCCGCGGTGCACCGAGAGCTGCGGGACGTCGGAGCCCGCGGCGAGGCCGCACGGCCTGCGCATGATCACCTGGCCGAGGCGGTGGCAGTAGAACAGCTCCTCGGTGCGGACCGCGACCTCGTCGAGCCGGTCGAGGAGGCCCAGCCCGGCGAGCGGCCCGACGGCGAGCGGGAGGGCGTTGATCCCGACCCCCAGCTCCCGGATCGCGGGGCTGCGCTCGTAGATCTCGCACTCGATCCCGGCGTCGTGCAGGAACAGGGCAGCGGCCAGCCCGCCGATGCCGGCCCCGACGATCAGCACCTTCACGATCGGCACGCTAGCGTCGCTGCCCGTTCGCCGTAACCCGGAATCCGGACAACGTGCGCGTCGATCGGGACATCCCGGTCGCTACACGGCCGACGGGCTCCGCGCGCCCGCCACCTTGCGCGCCGGGACCAGGCGCCGCCACAGCCCCCGGTTCGGGCGATCGGCGAGCGCTGCGGTGACGCGGTCGAGGAAGATCGCCAGGATGACGACGGCCAACCCGCCCTCGAAGCCCGCGGCGATGTCGAGCTGGGTGACCGCGCTGACGACGACGCTGCCGAGCCCGCCCGCGCCGGCCAACCCGGCGACGACCACCATCGACAGGGCCAACATGATCACCTGGTTGATCCCGGCCATGATCGAGGGCAGGGCCATGGGGAGCTGGATCTCCCGCAGGATCTGGCGGGGGTGGGCGCCGAAGGCGTGCGCGGCCTCCACCACCTCGGGGTCCACGCCGCGGATGCCGAGCTCGGTGAGCCGCACGGCGGGCGGGATGGAGAAGATCGTGGTGGCGACGACGCCGGGCACCACGCCGATGCCGAAGAAGAACACGGCGGGGATCAGGTAGACGAACACCGGCGTGGTCTGCATGAAGTCCAGCACCGGACGCAGGACGGCGCTCGCGCTGCGCCGCCGCGCCGCCCAGATGCCGAGCGGCACGCCGATGGCGGTGGCGAGCACGGCCGCCACCAGCACCACGGCGAGGCTCTCCATGGTTTCCGGCCACAGGTTCAGCGACGCGATGAGCAGGAACGCGAGCACGGTGAACACCGCGAGGCCGACGCCGCGGACGAGCAGCGCGACGATGCCGAACACGGCGATCCACAGCAGGTACGACGGGCCGGTGAGCAGGGCGGTGAGCGCGTCGACGAGCACGGTCAGCACCGCGCTGACGGCGTCGAACAGACCGGGGAAGGCACGCAGGAGCCAGGTGATGAACGATTCGACGATGGCGCCGAGTTCGATGCGCGGCACTTCTCAGCTCCTGGTCGGGACGGCGGAGAGGGAGGAGAGCACGGCCGCGCGCGGCACGACGCCGAGCAGCCGGCGGCGGTCGTCGACCACGGCCATCGGCACGGCGTGGCGGCCCAGCCGGTCCATCAGGTCGATCAGCGGGCGGTCCGGCTCGGTGGTGGCGTAGTCGTCGCCGAGCCCGTCGCTGCCCACCGACTCGCGGCCGTTGCGGGCGGCGTGGGCGAGCCACTCGTCGTGCACGACGCCGAGCACCCGGCCGTCGGCGTCCACGACGTAGGCGTCGGTGAACTCGGCCGCGCCCAGGCGGCGCAGCGCCTCCTCCGGCCGCTCGTCCACCCGCACGACGAGCCGTGGCTCGCGCAGCACGTCCTCCGCGGTGAGCACGCGGGTGCGGTCGACGTCGGAGACGAAGTCGGCGACGTAGTCGTCGGCCGGGCGCGCGAGGATCTCCGGACCGGTGCCCAGCTGCACCTGGCGGCCGTCCTTGAGCAGCAGGATGCGGTCGCCGAGGCGCATCGCCTCGTTGAGGTCGTGGGTGATGAAGACGATCGTCTTGCGCAGCTCCTTCTGCAGCCGGATCAGCAGGGCCTGCATGTCGCGGCGGATCAGCGGGTCGAGCGCGGAGAACGCCTCGTCCATGAGCAGCACGTCGGTGCCGCTGGCGAGCGCCCGCGCGAGGCCCACCCGCTGCTTCATACCGCCCGACAGCTGGTCGGGCAGGGCGTCGCCGCGGTCCCCGAGCCCCACGTGATCGAGAGCCCACCGCGCGCGCTCCCGGCGCTCGGCCTCGCCGACCCCCCGCACCTGCAGCGCGTAGGCCGCGTTCTGCGCGACGGTGCGGTGCGGCAGCAGCGCGAAGTGCTGGAACACCATGCTCATGTGGCGGTTGCGCAACAGGCGCAGCTCGGCGTCGTCGAGCCCGCCCAGCTCCCGGCCGTCCACCTCGACGGTGCCGCTGCTGGGCTCGATGAGCCGGTTGAGCAGGCGCACCAGCGTGGACTTGCCGGATCCGGACAGGCCCATGACGACGAACAGCTCGCCGGGCTCCACCGTGAACGAGACGTCGTGCACGGCGAGGGTGGCGCCGGTGCGCTCCTGGATCTGCGCGCGGCCCGCGCCGTCGCCCGCCATCGCGAGCGCCCGCTCGACCGCCGCCTTCGGGCCGAAGACCTTCGTCAGGTCCCTGGTCTGGATCAGCTTGCCAGCCACTGCTGCACCACCTGCGGGTTGGCGTCCACCCAGCGCTTCGCGACGTCCTCGGCCGGCTCGCCGTCGACGTCGATGCTGCGCAGCATGGTCTCGACGTCGGGCAGCGGCAGCTCGAACCGCTGCAGCAGCGCGTAGAAGCGCGGGGCCTCCTGCTGCAGGTCGGTGCTGGCCGCGGTCCAGGCCGAGTAGTCCGGCATCGCGCAGGCGCCGCTGCCGCCCTCGTCGAAGCACCCCGGCTGGAACGGCGTGGGCTCCTGCAGCTGGGTCATGTCGAACTCGGCGAACACCCAGTGCGGGTGGTAGAGGTACACCAGGATCGGCTCCTGGCGCTCGTACGCGCGGCGCAGCTCGGCGAGCTGCGCCGCCTCGCTCGAGGTCACCTGTTGCAGCGGGAGCCCGTAGCCGGCGATGCGCTTCGCGTTCTGCGTCGTGGTGATGAAGCTCGGGTCGGCGTCGACGAGGCGCCCACCGAGCGCGTCGGCGTACTGGCCGAGCTGCGTGACGCTGGTGAGGCCCGCGAGCGGCTGGCCGGGCTGGGTGGCGTACGTGGGCACGAACCAGCCCTGGGCGGCGCCGCCGTAGGTCTGGTGGACCAGCGAGACGCGGTTCGCCGCCTGGTCGGCGAGCTGTTGCTGGTTGGGCAGCGCCACCTCGGTGAGCAGGTCGATGTCGCCGCGCTGCGCCCCGGCCCAGGCGGGGGCGGGACCGAGGCCGGTGGGCTCGATCGTCGAGACGCCCAGGTCGGGGTGCTGCGCCACCACCTCCGCGAGGATCGCGTTGGTGAGCTTGGCGGCGCTCCAGGGGAACTCGGCGGCGGCGATCGTGACGCCCTCGCTCGAGCCGGTGTCGGCGGGCGTGCCACTGCAGGCCGTGAGCAGCGCGGTGGCGGCCGCCAGGAGCGCGAGGCCGCGACTGCGGTACGAGCGGGTCATCCGCCGATCCTTCCGCGCTCGCGGGTGCTCCGCACGACGAAACGGCGGCTCACGCCGGTCGCCCGGCCACGCCGACCGGCTCGTCGCCCCGGAGCGTGACGCGGTGCATGACCCGCCTGGCGTCGCCGTAGTCGCGGTTGGCGTAGTGCGCGGTGGCCCGGTTGTCCCACATCGCGACGTCGCCGACCTGCCAACGGTGTCGCACGATGTGCTCCGGCTTGGTGATGTGGGCGTAGAACAGGTCGAGCAGGTGGCGGCTCTCGGCGTCGGACACGCCGACGATGTGGCTCGTGAAGCCGGGGTTCACGAAGAGCGACCGGCGTCCGGTCTCCGGGTGCACCCGCACCACCGGGTGCTCGACGGGTTCGAGGCTCCGGTAGCGCTCGCCCTCCCAGACGCTGCCCTCCCCGCCGCGGCGCTGGGCGAGGTAGTAGCCGAACTCGCGCGTGCCGTCGTGCACGGCCGTGAGCCGGTCCGCGAGTGCGCGCACCGGCTCCGACAGCGACCGGTACGCCAGCTCCAGGTCGGCCCAGTTGGTGTCGCCGCCGGTCGGCGGCAGGGTCACCGCCCGCAGGATCGAGCCGAGCGGCGGCCGGCGCACGAACGTGACGTCGGTGTGCCAGACGTCGGCGAACCCGTTGTCCGCGCTGTCGAGCGCGTAGATCTCGGTGTGCGCATCGTCGAGGCCCGGCACGACCGGGTGCGACGCGGTGAGGCTGCCCAGCCGGTTGCCCAGCGCGATCTGCGAGTCGGGGTCGAGGTTCTGCCCGGAGAAGAACAGGACCTTGTGCTCGGTGAGCGCCCGGCGGACGGCCGCGACCTCGCCGTCGGAGGCGGTGGCGAGGTCGATGCCGCGCACCTCGGCACCGAATCCGGGCCCGAGGCGTTCGAGCGCGAGGTTGGGTTGGGCGAGCGTGCTGGTCATGCGGATGCTCCTTCGAGCAGGGGAGGTCGCCGCGATGGGCGCGAGGGGAGAGGGGAGCGCGGTCAGCGACAGAGCGCGCCGGCCTGCAGGCGGCACAGGTCGACGTGGATGCGTTCCACGAGAACCAGACCGCCGGGCACGCCGCGATACTCATCCGGACGTCCGGCGCCGCGCAACCGCCCGCCCGGGATCTGGGACCGCAGCGGATGCCGGGCGTCAGAGGTCCGGACATTCCACGGGCGAGGCCCGGACCGTCATCTCCGGGCGCGGCCGCGGCGCCGGGACGGACGCCGCCCGGCGGCCTCCCAGTGACCGGGGCGGGGGAGCGCCGGGGGAAGCCGGGTGCCGGTGTCGCCGCGCGCGGCCGTGACCTGCGCGGCGGTGAGGAAGAGCGTGTCGCGCAGGTCGGCGCCTGCGAGGTCGGCGCCGCGCAGGTCCGCGCCGAGGAGATCGGCTCCGCGCAGGTCGGCCCCGTGCAGGTCGGCGCCGACGAGCAGGGCGCCGCGGAAGCTCGCCCGGCGCAGGTCGGCGCCGCGCAGCCGGGCACCCAGCAGCTGCGCCCCGCGACGGTCGGGCCCCGGGCTGCCGGCCCGGGCGAGGTCGCTCACCCTCCCCAGCAGATCGGCGACCGACCGCCGGTGTGCCTCCACGTCGAGCGCGGCGAGCTCCTCGGGTGTGCCGGCGGCGAGCCGGTCGGTCGCGGCGAGCGCCTCGTCGAGCGCGTCGGAGAGCGGGGCGGCCGCGGGGAGCGCCTGCGCCTCGGTGAGGTACCGCAGCAGCTCGTGCAGCACCCGGACCACCGGGAACACCGCGAACATCGACCCGGCGACCTCCGGCTGGTCGCGCCAGTTCCGCCCGCCGAACGTCACCTGGACGACCTGCTGCCCGGCGCCGAAGCAGTCGTAGACCGTGCAGCCGGGGTAGCCGGCCTCGCGCAGCCCGGCGTGGATGCCGCAGCTGAAGTCGCGCTGCAGGTGCCGGCACGGCGTACCGGCGGCCTTGTCGACGGCGAAGTCGGCCGACGCCGCGAACGGGAGGGCGACGCAGCACAGGCCTGCGCAGCGGGAGCAGTCGGCGGTGAGGCGGTCGGGGACGGACATCGCCCCCATTGTCCTCTCCGTGGAGGGGTGGCTGCGCGCCCGTGGGTTCAGGAAAGCCACATTCCTGTACTGCAAAGCCCTGAATGTGGCTTTCCTGAACTTCCTGGGACCTCAGTGGCCGCAGCCGGGGAGCGCGGGGCCCGTCGGAGTGCCGATGCCCAGCGGGTCGGTCTCGCGCGGGTCGGGCACCGGGCTCCAGCGGCCGTCCACCACCGCGTAGTCCCAGCCGGGACCGTCCGTGACCAGCCACTCGACGGCGTCGACGAGCCGGTCCACGTCGTCCACCGTGGTGCCGAGGCCCAGGCTGGCCCGCACGGCGCAGCCGTCCGGGGTTCCGGCGAGGCGGGAGAGCAGCGGGTGGGCGCAGAACTTCCCGTCCCGCACGCCGATGCCGTGCTCCGCCGACAGGTAGGCGGCGACGCGCCCGGCCGGGTGGCCGTCGACGACGAACGTGCACACCGCGACCCGGTCCGGGCTGTCCGGCCAGATCCGCAGCGTCCGGATGCCCGGCAGCGCGTCCAGGCCGGTCTCGAGCCGGTCGAGGAGAGCGGCCTCGTGGGCGGGGTCGAGCGCGCCGGACAGCACCCGGCAGGCCTCGGCGAGCGCGGCAGCACCGAGGACGTTCGGGGTGCCGGCCTCGTGCCGGTGCGGCGCGGGCGCCCACGACACCTCGGTGGCGCCGCCCTCGTCGGGCGCGGTGACCGCGTGCACCGCGCCGCCGCCGGACAGGTACGGCGTGGCGACGTCGAGCCAGTCCCGGCGCCCGACGAGCGCCCCCGCGCCGTAGGGGGCGTAGAGCTTGTGGCCCGAGAGGGCGAGGTAGTCGATGCCGGTGGTGGCGATGTCGACGGGGCGGTGCGGCGCGAGCTGGGCGGCGTCGACGACCACGCGGGCGCCTGCGGCGTGGGCGATCGCGGTGATCTCCTCGAGCGGCAGCAGCTCGCCGGTGACGTTGGACGCCCCGGTGACGGCGAGCAGCGCAGGCCGGTCGGCGGCGAGGGCGTAGCGCAGGTCGGCGAGCGTCTGCGCGACGGTGGGGGCGGCGCGCAGCACGCGGCCGGGCCCCCAGGCCAGCAGGTTGGCGTGGTGCTCGACGTCGAGCCGCAGCGCCGGGCCGGGCACGCATCCCGCCAGGAGGTTCAGCGCGTCGGTGGTGTTGCGGGTGAACACCACGACGTCGTCGGCGCGGGCGCCCACGAACCGGCCGACCGTCTCCCGCGCCTTCTCCAGCACGGCGGTGCAGACCTGCGAGGCGTAGCCGGCACCGCGGTGGACGCTCGCGTAGTACGGCAGGAGCGCGGCGACGTGGTCGGCCACGGCGGTGAGCGCGGGAGCGCTGGCGGCGAGGTCGAGGTTGGCGTACCGCACGTGCTCGCCCGTGACGAGCGGGACGCGCAGATCCGTGCCCGTGACGGTCGCCGGCGCGCAGATGCCGGGGCGAGCGGACAGCACAGCAGTCATGGAGGTCCTCCGGACCCACTCGGTGGACCCGGACGGATGTCGGGTCCGCGCTTGCCGGCCGTGGTTGCACGGCGGCCTGGTCGTCACCCGGAGCACCCCACCGCGGAGGAGGGTTGCCGGCCAGCGAGCCGGGGCTTGACGCTGGCGCTCTTGACCTGGGGGGCAGGTTACGGGCGGACGGCGCGATCGGTCAAGCGGATCTTCCGCTGCACTGCGCGGCGCGGAGCATGATCGGCCGGATCGGGACATGAGCTGTACCTGTTCAGCTGATGTCCCCTTTCCCGGGGGGATCGAGCCACTGCCGACCGAAATCGGCGACCGGTTTCGAGCAATGACGAAAGGAGGTCAGTGCGCGACGGCGGCCGTCAGCGCGGGGACGGCGAAGCAGCCGCGGGCCGCGACGGTGACGACCGGTGCGGCCGCGTCGGTGACGAGGGCGGCCGGTCCCGCTCCGGCCAGCACCACCCGGGCGGCCGCCAGGGTGGCGGTGCGGGTACGGACCAGTCGGCCGCCCACAGAGCCGTCGATCGCGACGACCTCGTCGCAGTGGCGCAGATGCGCGCCCCAGGCGGTGGCCGCGGCCGTGAGCGCCGCCGTCGCCTGGTCGGCGCGAACCTGCCGTACCTCGCCGCTGACGTGCAACAACGCGGCACCGGTCTCCTGCTCGACCTGCCGCCAGAGTCGCATGGCCTCCGCGGCGAGCGCCGTGGGCAGGCCCGCTTCGGTCCACGCCGCCGGCCCGGCCGAGCGCCAGACCGCGCCCGCCGTGCGCCGTTCCAGGAGCACGACGCGCAGGCCGCGGCGCGCGAGGTGCCACGCGGTGGCGGCGCCCGCCGGGCCCGCGCCGACGACGGCGACGTCGATCGTGAGTGTCGGGGTGTCGGTGGTGGGGCTCGGCTCCAGCAGGCTCGGTGGACAGGGCACGTCGGCCTCCAGCTCTCCCGGTACGCGGGTCATCACGGTAGGCAGCCGGCCCGGTGCCGTGTCAACGAACGGACATTTGCCGAACGTCTTGTCCGGTCATTTCGCGCGGACAATGGCGCGTAACACACCGCTTGAAAAATGATGCGATCGCTACGTAAGTTCGAAGCGCAATCCAGACGCCATCCAGAGCGGCCGAGAGACCCGGATCGACGACGCCGCAGCAACCCCCCGTGCGAGCGGGAGCGGGTGCTACCGCCGGGAGCGATGGAGGTCGCCGTGCCGGGTCGGGAACGGGTCGAGCAGCGCACCACGTGGCATGCGTGGCGTCGTCACGTCGATCTGTGCCGCACCTGCGCGGCCCTCTGTCGGGGCTGACGACCCGACTCCAGCCCTCACACGCCCCGCCGCCGACCGTGCGGCGGTGCTGACTCCTGCGCGCTCTCGGACAAAGGACCACCGTCATGCCCCGATCCCTCACACCGTGGCTCGTCGCCGCTGCCGTGTCGCTGAGCGCGTGCGGCTCGGCGCCCGCGACGAGCACCGCCGACCCGGGCGTCCCGCAGCCGGGCGGCACGCTGCGCTTCGCGGTGAGCAGCGACCAGGGGTGCGTCGATCCCCAGCAGGTCGGCAGCAACGACACGATCTTCTCGCTGCGCCAGGTGGTCGACTCGCTCACCGACCAGGACCCGGCCACCGGCGAGCTGCGGCCGTGGCTCGCCACGTCCTGGGAGAGCAACGCCGACGCCAGCGCCTACACGTTCACCCTGCGCGATGGCGTGACGTTCAGCGACGGCACGCCCCTCGACGCCGCCGCCGTGAAGGCGAACTTCGACGCCGTGCAGGACCTCGGGGCCCGCGGCACGCTGCCGAAGGGCTACCTGGCCGGCTACACGGGCACCGCGGTGGAGAGCCCGACGCGGCTCACGGTGGCGTTCGACCGGCCGAACGTGCAGTTCCTGCAGGGCACGTCGACGCACAGCCTGGGCATCCTCTCGCCCGCGACGGTGGCGAAGAGCGACGACGAGCGCTGCGCGGCGGTGGTCGGCTCCGGCCCGTTCGTGATCGAGTCCTACACCCGCGACGAGTCGATCGTGCTCGCCAGACGGCCGGGGTATGCGTGGGGTTCGTCGCTGTGGCAGTCGCCGGGTGAGGCCCGGCTGGACCGGGTCGAGTTCCGGATCGTGCCCGAGTCCGGGGTGCGTGTCGGCAGCTTGGCCTCCGGCGAGGTGGACGCCATCGGCAACCTCGCGCAGCAGGACGAGGCGCCGCTGACCGCGGCCGGGGCGCAGCTGCTGGGCAGGGCCAACCCGGGCATCCCGTTCGGGATCTCGTTCAACCAGGCCACCCCGCTCGGTGCGGATCCAGCGGTGCGCGAGGCCGTCTCGCTCGCGATCGACCGCGCAGAGGTGGTCGCCACGGTCTACAGCTCGCAGACGAAGCCGGCCACCAGCGCCCTCGCCTCCACGACGCCCGGCTACGCCGACCAGGCCGCGCTGCTCCCGTTCGACCTGGCGAAGGCGGGGTCCGTCCTGGACGCCGCGGGCTGGCTGCCCGGCCCGGACGGCATCCGGGCGCGGAACGGCACGCCGCTCACGGTGGAGCTGACCTGGTACTCCAACTCGCCCGCCAACCGGGCCGCCGTCGAGCTGATCCAGCAGCAGGTGCGCAAGGTGGGAATCGACCTGCAGCTGCGCGAGAAGCCGATCTCGGAGAGCACACCGACCCAGCAGGCAGGCGACTTCGTCGCCAGCTGGGGCAACCTCACCCGCGCCGACCCCGACATCCTGCGCAGCCAGTACTCGACGGCAGGCAACAACTACTACCGGCTGCCGCCCGGCCCGATCGACACCCTGCTCGCCGAGCAGGCGGCACAGCCCGATCCGGCGGCCCGGGCGGCCATCGTCGCGCAGGCGCAGCAACTGCTGGTGCAGGAACACCACACGATCCCGGTCGTGGAGCTGACGACGGTGCTGGGCGTTGCGCCCGACGTCCAGGGAATCCTGTTCGACGCGAGCTCGCGCATCCAGCTGCACGACACCTGGAAGGTCCAGCCGTGACCGGTCGCTACCTGCTCCGGCGGCTGCTGGCTGCGGTCGGGGTGCTCTGGGCGGCGTTCACGGTGTCGTTCGTCGTGCTCTACCTGCTGCCGGGCGACCCGGTGGCCACGATGGCGAGCGGCGGCCTGGACGGCGAGCCGCTCCCGCCCGAGCAGCTGGACGCGCTCCGGGCCCGCTACGGGCTGGACCAGCCGGTGCTCGTGCAGTACGGCCGGCGCCTGCTCGCGGCGCTCACGGGGGACTTCGGGACGTCGATCCAGAACGGGCAGGACGTGCGCTCGGCGATCCTCGGGGTGCTGCCCCCGACGCTGCAGATCTCGGTCGCCGGGCTCGCGGTCGCGGTGCTCTTCGGCGGCACGGTGGCGCTCGTCGCCACCTACACGCGCGCGCTGTGGCTGCGGCAGCTCCTGATGGCGCTGCCCTCGCTCGCGGTGTCGCTGCCCGTGTTCTGGGTGGGGCTCATGCTCGTGCAGGTCTTCGCGTTCGGGCTGGGCCTCCTGCCGTCGGTGGGCGCGAACGGCCCGGCGGCGCTCGTGCTGCCCGCGGTGACGCTCGGGCTGCCGACCGGGGCACTGGTGGCGCAGGTGCTCGCGAAGAGCCTGTCGCAGGCACTCGGCGAGCCGTACGTCACCACCGCGCGCGCCAAGGGCGTCGGCCGCGCCGGCATCCACCTGCGGCACGCCCTGCGCAACGCGGCGCTCCCCGCGCTCACCGTCCTCGGCTACGTCGTGGGCAACCTCCTCGCCGGGTCGGTGGTGGTCGAGACGGTGTTCACCCGGCCGGGCCTCGGCCGGCTCACGGTCGCCGCCGTCGGGGTGCAGGACATCCCGCTCGTGCAGGGGATCGTGGTGTTCGCCGCCGCGGTGTTCGTGCTGGTCAACCTCACGGTCGACGTGATCTACCCGCTGCTGGACCCACGGATCGGGGCGACCTCATGACGGAGCTGCTCGTACGGGAGCCGGTCGCGGTTCCCGAGGCCGACGAGGCGCCGCCGCGCCGGGAGGGCCGGGTCCGGTTCTTCCTGCGCAGGCCCGGGCTCGTGGTCTCCGTGGTCTTCGTGGCACTGGTGGTGCTCGCGGCGTTCGCGCCGCAGGTGCTCGCGCCCGGCGACCCGGCCGCGGGCGTGCCCGCGCTGCGGCTGCAGCCACCGGGCACGGCGGGCGTGTTCGGCACCGACTACCTCGGCCGCGACGTCTACACCCGCGTCGTGCACGGCGCGGCGCTGTCGCTGCAGGCCACGCTGATCGCGGTGACGGTCGCGCTGGTCGTCGGCGGGCTGGTGGGCGTGCTCGCCGGGTTCGTCCGCGGCTGGCTCGACGAGGTGCTCATGCGCCTCGTCGACGTGCTGCTCGCGGTGCCCGCGGTACTGCTGTCGCTCGCGCTGATCACCGCGCTCGGCTACGGCACGGTGAAGGTGGCGGTCGCGGTGGGCATCGCGAGCGTCGCGAGCTTCGCCCGGGTGATGCGCGCGGAGACGCTGCGCGTGCGGCAGTCCGTCTACGTCGAGGCGGCGCGTGCCGTCGGCACCCGCTGGCACGTCACGCTGCTGCGGCACGTGCTGCCGAACGCGGCCGGGCCCGTGCTCGTGCTCGCGGTGCTGGAGTTCGGGCTCGCGATCCTCGCGGTCTCGTCGCTGTCGTTCCTCGGCTACGGCGCGCCGCCCCCGGCTCCCGAGTGGGGCTCGCTGGTGGCCGAGGGACGCAACTACATGGCCGTGGCCTGGTGGCTGTGCGCCGTGCCGGGCGCCGCGATCGCGGCCACCGTGCTCGCGGTGAACCGGATCTCCCGCGCCCTCGACGGGGAGCGGGCCCGATGACCGACCTGCTGCACGTCGAGGACCTGCGCGTCTCCTACGCCACCGCAGGCGGCCTCGTTCCCGCCGTGCGGGGCGTCTCGTTGGCCGTCGCGCCGGGCGAGGTGGTCGCCGTCGTCGGGGAGTCCGGGTCGGGGAAGTCGACGCTGGCGCACGCCGTCGCGGGGCTGCTCCCCGGTACGGGCCGGGTCGACACCGGGCGGATCACCCTCGCCGAGCAGGAGCTCACGAGCCTGTCCGACCGGGCGTGGCGCACCGTGCGCGGGCGGCGGATCGGGCTCGTGCCGCAGGACCCTGGCGTCGCGCTCAATCCGGTGCAGCGGGTCGGGGCGCAGGTCGCCGAGGTGCTGACGGTCCACGGTCTGGCCGACCGCCGCAGCGCCCCCGCTCGGGCCGTCGAGCTGCTGGCCGAGGCCGGCCTGCCCGACGCCGGGGCCAGGGCCCGCCAGTACCCGCACGAGCTGTCGGGCGGGATGCGCCAGCGCGTGCTCATCGCGATCGCGATCGCCGCGCGCCCGCAGCTGCTCGTCGCCGACGAGCCCACGAGCGCACTCGACGCCACCGTGCAGCGGCACATCCTCGACCGCCTCGACGAGCTCGTCCGCGCGTCCGGCACGGCCGTCCTGCTGATCACCCACGACCTCGGGGTCGCCGCCGACCGCGCCGACCGGCTCGTCGTGATGCAGGGCGGGCGGGTCGTGGAGCAGGGGCCGGTGCGGGAGGTGCTCGCCGCGCCGCGCGATCCGTACACCCGGCGGCTCCTGGAGAGCGCGCCCGGGCTGCCGCGGAACGTGCACGCACGCCCGACTCGCCGTGTCGAGACGTCGGACTCGCCGGTGGTGGAGGTGCGGGACCTCGTGAAGGAGTTCCCTCTGGGCCGGGGCCGGATCCGGGCCGTCGACGGGGTGAGCTTCTCGATCGCGCGGGGCGAGACGCTTGCGCTGGTCGGCGAGTCGGGCTCCGGCAAGTCGACCACGGCCCGGCTGGTCCTGCGTCTCGCCGACCCCACGTCGGGCACGGTGGAGTTCGACGGCACCGACATCACCCGCGTCCGCGGGCGGGCCTGGCGGGATCTGCGCAGGCGCGCGCAGCTGATCTACCAGAACCCGTACGCCTCGCTGGACCCCCGCTTCTCGATCGCCGAGGTGATCGCCGAGCCGCTGCGGGCGTTCCGGGTGGGGGACGCGCGGTCGCGCCGGGCGCGGGCCGCCGAGCTGCTGGACCGGGTCGCGTTGCCGGGGTCCGTGCTCGACCGGCGGCCCGCCGAGCTGTCGGGCGGGCAGCGCCAGCGGGTGGCGATCGCCCGTGCGCTGGCCCTCTCGCCCGACCTCGTGGTGTGCGACGAGCCGGTGTCCGCGCTCGACGTCAGCGTGTCGGCGCAGGTGCTCGACCTGCTCGCCCAGCTGCAGGCCGACGCCGGGCTCACGTACCTGTTCATCTCCCACGATCTCGCCGTGGTGCGCCGGATCGCGCACCGCGTCGGCGTGCTGCGCGACGGGGAGCTGCTCGAGCTCGCACCCACCGAGCAGCTCTTCGCCGACCCGCAGCACGAGTACACGCGCGAGCTGCTCGCCGCGATCGCGGGGCAACGCGTCATGGAGGAGACGGCATGAAGATCCTCGTCCTCACGCTCATCACGAACGGGCCGGACCCGGTGACCGGTCGCACGCCGACGCCGAACGCGCGGCTGCACCGGGTGGTCGACAACGCGGTGCTCGCCGAGGAGCTGGGCTTCGACGGATACGCGGTGGGGGAGCGGCACGAGCGGCCGTTCCTGTCGTCGGCGCCGCCGGTGGTGCTGTCGCACATCGCGGCGCTCACATCGCGGATCACGCTGTTCACGGGCGTCACCACGCTGTCGCTGCTCGACCCGGTGCGCGCCTACGAGGACTACGCCACCCTCGACCAGCTCGCCGACGGCCGCCTCGAGCTGATCATCGGCAAGGGCAACGGCGCGGCGCAGGCCCAGCTGTTCGACGTGACCGCCGACGACCAGTGGGACCGCAACGCCGAGGGCTACGAGCTGTTCCGCAGGCTGTGGCGCGAGGAGCGCACGACGTGGACCGGCCGGTTCCGCCCGCCGCTCGTCGACGCCGAGACGTGGCCGCCCCCGCGCCAGCACCCGATCCGCGTCTGGCACGGCAGCGCCACCAGCAAGGAGTCGGTGGAGGTCGCGGCCCGCTACGGCGACCCGCTGTTCTCGGCCAACGTCACCAACCCGATCGAGCCCTACGCCGAGCTGATCGCGTACTACCGCGAGCGCTGGGCGGCGCACGGCCACGACCCGGCCGACGCGCTCGTCGGCGCCGGTACGGCCGCCTTCCACATCGCGAAGACCTCCCAGCAGGCGATCGAGGAGTTCCGGCCGGTCTTCGCGGCACGGCTCGCCGCCGCGGAGCGGTTCGGGCTGCCGATCGTGTTCGCAGACGTCGAGGACTTCGTCGAGCGCTCGTCCGCGCTGGTCGGCAGCCCGCAGCAGATCATCGAGAAGGTGCTGCGCTACCACGCGGTGTTCGGGCACGAGGTGTTGCACCTGCACCTCGACGGCGACGGCCTGTCCCCGCGGCGGCAGCGCGAGCTGCTGGAGACGTTCCAGTCCGAGGTGGCGCCCGCGTTGCGGGCCGCCGTGCCGAGCCGTCCTCTCGCCGGTGCGGTGCCACGCGACGTGGACGACGCGCGGCCCGCCGACTCACCGGTGGGCGTGGCGTCATGAGCGAGTTTGCGAGCGAATCATCGGTACCGCGCATCCCCCTGTCGATCCTCGACCTCTCCCCGGTCCCGGCCGGAGGCACCGCGGCCGATGCGCTGCGCAACTCCGTCGACCTCGCCCGGGTCGCGGAGCGGGCGGGCTACCGGAGGTACTGGGTGGCCGAGCACCACCTCGCGTCCGGGGTGGCGTCGTCGTCCACGCCGGTGCTGGCGGCGCTGATCGCCTCGGCCACGTCGCGGATCCGGGTCGGCTCCGGCGCGGTGCAGCTGCCGGTGACCTCGCCGCTGCAGGCCGCCGAGCAGTTCGGCACGGTGGCGGCGCTGCACCCGGGCCGGGTGGACCTGGGACTGGGCCGCTTCGACATCCACAAGATCCTGCGGCTGGCCGGCACGGCTCCGAAGCCGGACGCCGAACCGCCGCCCGCCCCGCCGTCGCGGGTGGTGGACGGGCTCCTGATCCCGCCGCCCGCCCGGTTCCGCGGCGACCTGTCGACCTACGTGCACCTCGCCCGGCTGCTCGGGATCCGCGAGGAGGACCCGGCGCCCGACTACGACACGCAGGTCGGCGCGATCCTCGACTACCTCGGCGGCGCCGCCCGCCGCCCCGACGGGCAGCCGGTCACGGTGCCTGCCGCGGAGGGCGCCGACCTCGACGTCTGGATCCTCGGTTCCAGCCCGGGCGAGAGCGCGCAGGTCGCGGGCGCCCGGGGCCTGCCGTTCGCGGCGAGCTACCACACGTCCCCGGGCACGGTGCTGGACACCGTCGACGCCTACCGGCGCGCGTTCCGGCCGTCGGCCCGCCTCGCGGCGCCCCACGTCGTGGTCTCGGCCGACGTGGTGGTCGCGGACACGCAGGAGCGCGCGGAGGAGCTGGCCGCGCCGTACGCGCAGTGGGTGCTCGACATCCGCACCGGTGTCGGCGCCCGGCCCTACGTCGCCCCGGGGCAGGCCAGGGCCCGGGAGTGGACCCCCGCCGAGCGGGCGATCGTCGCGGACCGGGTCGACACCCAGTTCGTCGGCTCGCCGGCGACCGTCGTCGAGGGGCTGGCCACGCTCGCCCGCGTCACCGGCGCCGACGAGCTGCTGATCACCACGATCACCACGGAGCACGGTGACCGGGTGCGCAGCACCGAGCTGCTGGCCCGCGCGTGGGCGGAACACGCCGGTCGGCGGGTGGGTTGGAACGCAGAACAGAACCAGGCGGAGGCCGTCATCCGATGAGCGAGCTTGCGAGCGAATCAATGTCACAGCGTCCGCGCGAAGCGTCGGCCGAGCCCAGCGAGGCCGCACGATGAGTCCATTCACCGAGGCGCGGATGCACCTCGCCGTCGAGCTGACCGCGGCAGGCCGGCACCCCGCGGCCGCGCGCTGGGCCCGGCTCGACCCGGCCGTCCTGCTGAGCGCGGTACACCACGTGGGCATGGTGCGGACGGCCGCGCGGCGCGGCCTCGACCTGGCGCTGCTCCCGCACACCTTCCACCCCGACGGCGGCCCGCTGCTCGACGCCGTGTCGCTGGCGGCGCGGATCGCGCCGGTGGTGCCGGGGATCGGCCTGGCGCCGACCGCGACCGTGACGCACACCGAGCCGTTCCACCTCTCCAAGGCGATCGCGACGCTCGATCTCGTGTCCTCCGGCCGCGCCGGCTGGGAGCCCGCCGTGTCGCGCACGCAGGTCGAGGCCGACCTGTTCGGCCGCAAGCCCGCGGCGCCGGCCGCCGAGCTGTGGCGGGAGGCCGCCGACGCCATCGAGGTGGTGGTGCGGCTGTGGGACTCCTGGGAGGACGACGCGGTGATCCGCGACGCCGCCGCGGGCCGCTACATCGACCGCGACAAGCTCCACTACATCGACTTCCGGGGCGAGTTCTTCTCCGTCAAGGGCCCGTCGATCACGCCGCGGCCGCCTCAGGGGCACCCGCTGGTCGTGGTGCGCGCCGACGAGGACGAGGCGCTCCCGGTGGCCGCGCGCTGGGCCGACGTCGTGCGGATCGCGGCGCCGGATCTCCCGAGCGCGGCGGCCGCCCGCGAGCGGATCCGCTCGGCCGCTGCCGACGCCGGTCGCGACCCCGACGACCTCACCGTGCTGCTCGACGTCGAGGTGCACCTGGCCGCCGACCGCCACCGGGCCCGCCGCGACGTCGCCGAGCTGGACGCGCTCTCCGGTGCCGAGCTGCCGGCGTCGTCGGTGCGCGTGCTCGGCCCGCCCACCGACCTCGCCGACCTGATCGGCGCCGCCGTGCGGACGCGCGCCGCCGACGGCGTGACGCTGGTGCCGCTCGTGCTGCCGGCCGATCTCGACGTCGTCGCCGACCAGGTCGTCCCGCTGCTCGCCGGGCGCGGCCTCCTGCGCACCGGCTCGGCGGGCGGCTCGCTGCGCGCCCGGTTCGGGCTGTCCCGTCCGGCCAACCACTTCGCTGGAGCGAGCTCGTGACCGTCAAGAAGCAGATCCACCTCGGCGCCCACTTCCCCGGCGTCAACAACACGACCGTCTGGAGCGACCCCCGCTCCGGCAGCCAGACCGACTTCGCCTCGTTCGTGCACTTCGCGCAGAACGCCGAGCGCGGGCTGATGGACTTCGTGTTCCTCGCCGAGGGCCTGCGGCTGCGCGAGCACCGCGGCCGGATCCACGACCTCGACGTCGTGGGGCGGCCCGACACCTTCACCGTCCTCGCCGCGCTCGCCGCCGTCACCTCCCGGATCGGGCTGGCCGGCACGATCAACACCACCTACAACGAGCCCTACGAGCTGGCGTCGCAGTTCGCATCGCTCGACCACCTCTCCGCGGGCCGCGCCGCGTGGAACATGGTCACCACGTCCGACGCGTTCACCGGGGAGAACTTCCGCCGGGGCGGGTTCCTGCCGCGCGAGCAGCGGTACGAGCGGGCGGCGGAGGTCGTCGCGGTCACCCGCGCGCTGTGGGATTCAGCGCAGGGGGACTCCAGCGGCACCGGGATCGAGCACCACGGCCCGCACTTCGACGTGCGCGGCGGCTTCCCGCTCTCGCCGAGCCCGCAGGGCCACCCCGTGCTGATCCAGGCAGGCGACTCCGCGCAGGGCCGGGACTTCGCCGCCGCCACGGCCGACGCGATCTTCACCCTGCACGGCACCCTCGAGGCCGGGCGGGCGTTCTACGCCGACGTGAAGGCCCGGCTCCCGCAGCACGGCCGCAGCGCGGCCGACCTCAAGGTGCTGCCGGGCGTCACGTTCGTGCTCGGCGACACCGACGGCGACGCCCACGAGGAGGCCGCGCGGATCCGCCGCCAGCAGGTCTCCCCGCAGACCGCGATCGCGTTCCTCGAGCAGGTGTGGGGCCGCGAGCTGTCGGAGTACGACCCGGACGGCCCGCTGCCCGACGTCGAGCCGGACGTGGACAACGTCTCGATCACCCGGGGCCGGGTGCGGCACGCCCGCGACCCGCGGGCCGTCGCGCAGGAGTGGCGCGACTACGCCGCCGCCCACGGCGGCCTCTCGATCCGCGAGGTCGTGATCGAGAAGACCGGGCGGCAGTCGTTCATCGGGACGCCGCGGACCGTCGCCGCGCAGATGGACGAGTTCGTGCAGCGCGACGCCTGCGACGGCTTCATCCTGGTGCCGCACCTGACGCCCGGCGGCCTGGACCGCTTCGTGGCCGAGGTCGTGCCCGAACTGCAGGACCGCGGCAGCTACCGCACCGAATACCCCGGACCGACATTGCGCGACCACCTCGGCCTGCGCCACCCGCACGCACCGCTGACCCGGAAGGAGAGCGCTTGATGACCACCCTGGAATCCCCGCTCCAGCAGGAGTGGGCGGCCTGGCACCGCGAGCGCGAGGAGCAGCTGAGCACGCCGCACGGCTGGCTCAGCCTCACCGCCCTGCACTGGCTCGACGGCACGGCCCGCGCCTACGACGGCATCCCCGGCACCTGGCGCGCCACCGGCGACGGCGCGGTGGAGCTCACCGCCGCCGGGGACGCCGCCATCGACGGCACACCCGTCACCGGCACCGTCCGGCTGGAGCCCGTCGACGGACAGCCGGGCGTGCTCGTGGAGATCGGGGACCGTCGGGTCGAGGTCATCCGCCGCACCGACGCCTACGCCCTGCGGGTCCGCGATCCCGAGGCGATCACGCGCACCGCGTTCAGGGGCGCGCCGGCCTTCCCGGTCGACGAGCGCTGGGTGGTCGACGGCAGCTTCGAGCCGTACCCCGAGCCGAAGCAGCTCACCGTCGGCGCCGTCGTGGACGGGCTGCAACACTTCCCGACCGCCGTGGGCGTGGTCCGGTTCGAGCTCGGCGGGGCCGAGCACGAGCTCGTCGCGTTCCCGGGCAAGACCGGCGGCCTGTCCCTGCACTTCCGCGACGCGACGTCCGGGGACAGCACCTACGGCGGCGGCCGCCAGGTCGCGTTGCCCGACCCGGACGCCGACGGCCGCGTCCGGATCGACTTCAACCGCACCGTCAACCTGCCGTGCGCGTTCACCGCCCACGCCACGTGCCCGCTCCCACCGGCGGAGAACCGGCTGGCGGTGGCGGTGGAGGCGGGGGAGCGCACCCCGCCGCGGCCCGACCTGCAGGCGTGACCGTCACGGTCGAACCCGCCACGCTGCGGGAGGTTCTCGGGCACTTCGCATCGGGCGTCGTCGTCGTGACGGCGGCAGGCCCGGACGGGCCGCTCGGCTTCACGTGCCAGTCGTTCGCCTCGCTGTCGCTGGAGCCTGCGCTGATCAGCTTCTCGCCGGCGCGCACGTCGTCGACGTGGCCGCGGATCAGGGACGTCGGCGCGTTCTGCGTGAACGTGCTGGCGGCGGACCAGCAGCACCTGTCCGCCGGGTTCGCGCGTTCGGGAGTGGACAAGTTCGCCGGGGTGAGCTGGTGGCCCGGGCCGGACAGGGCGCCCGTGCTCGACGGAGCGTGCGCGTGGATCGGCTGCACGCTCTGGCGGGAGTACGACGGCGGCGACCACACGATCGTCGCCGGCCGGGTGCGCGACCTCGGGGCCGACGCCACCCGCACGCCGCTGCTCTTCCACCGGGGCCGCTACGGTCTCGCCACGCACCTCGAGGAGGACCGTTGACACGAGTGCTGGGTGTGGTCGCCGGGCCGGAGCCCGGCGGCCGCACGGCCACGGCCGTGGCCGGCGTGCTCGCAGGCGCCGAGAAGGCAGGCGCCACGACGTCGCTGCTGGAGCTGTCCGAGGCGGGCGCCGACGCGGTGATCGCCGCGTTCGCCGATGCCGACGCCGTCGTGTTCGGCAGCCCCGTCTACCGGGCCACCTACAGCGCCCTGCTCAAGGACCTCCTCGAACGCACCGAGCGTGGGAAGTGGGGCGAGTCCACGGCACCGCTGCAGGGCAAGGTCGCCGCCACCGTGCTCACCGGGGCGAGCGGGCACCACTACCTCGCGCTGGGCGACCTGCGTGACGTGCTCGCCGGGTTCTTCGCGGTGCAGGTCCTCTCGCCGGGCCTGTACCTCGACCACGGCGGCTACGTCGACCGCACCACCCTCACCGAGCAGAGCGCCGAGCTCGCCGCGAGGCACGGCGCGGCCCTCGCCGACCTGGCGGCGGCGGTCCGGGCGTCTGCGGCGCTCCAGGCGATCACGCCACAGATCTGAAGGTTCAGGAAAGCCACATTCAGGGCCACGCAGTTCCTGAATGTGGCTTTCCTGAACCTCGGCGAGTCGCACTCTCACCAGCGGGTGCCGCCGGTCCAGGCCGGCCGCCAGCCGATCCAGCGGGGCATCGCGACGACCGCGGCGAAGCTGATCACCGCGGTGGCCGCCAGGTAGCCGGCCGCCCACCACGGGCTGCCGCCGCCTGCGGCGAGCAGGGCCGTCAGCACCATCGGGGTGAGGCCGGAGGCCCAGATCCCGGAGCCCTGGAACACCAGGGACATGCCGGTGTAGCGGACGTCGGTGTCGAACAGCTCGGCGAAGAGCGTGGACTCGGCACCGGTCATCAGGCCGTACCAGAGTCCGAGCTGCATCAGCAGGATCGCAACGACGAGCGGGTCCGACCCGGTCTGCACCGCGAAGAAGGACGGGATGACCGTGATCCCGAACCCGGCCACGCCGGTGCCGAACACGAGCCTGCGCCCGTAGCGGTCGGCGAGCGCCCCGGCGACGGGCGCGACCGCGGCCATCAGCAGCGCACCGGCCGTGACGGCGAGCAGCACGACGACCCGGTCCATGCCGACGGTCGCGGTCGCGTACGTGATCGCGAAGACGCCCCAGGTGTTGAACGCCGCGCCCTCGGCCCAGCGGGCGAGCATGCCGGCCGCGATGCCGCGGCGGTGCGCGCGCGTGCGGAAGACCTGGACCACCGGCACCTTCGCGGTGGCACCGCTCTCGCGCAGCCGCTGGAACTCCGGCGTCTCCATGATGCGCAGCCGCACCAGCAGCCCGACGGCCACCAGCACCACGCTCAGCACGAACGCGATCCGCCAGCCGATCGAGAGGAACGCCTCGTCGTCGAGCAGCTCGCCGAGCAGCGCGAACGCGCCGGTGCCCAGCGCGAGGCCGAGCCCGAGCCCGATCTGCGGGACGCTGCCGTAGCGGGCGCGCCTGCCGGGCGGTGCGTTCTCGACGGCGAGCAGCACCGCGCCGCCCCACTCGCCGCCGACGGCGAGGCCCTGCAGCACCCGCAGCACCACCAGGAGCACGGGCGCCGCGACGCCGATCGTGGCGTAGGAGGGCAGCAGGCCGATCAGCGCGGTGGCCGCGCCCATCAGCAGCATCGTGGCGACGAGGGTGCGCTTGCGCCCGATGCGGTCGCCGACGTGGCCGAACAGGATGCCGCCGATGGGGCGGGCCACGAACCCGACCGCGAACGTGCCGAACGCGAGCAGCGCGGCCACGACCTCGTTGCCGACGGGGAAGAACAGCTGCGGGAACACCAGGCTCGCGGCCGTGGCGTAGAGGAAGAAGTCGTACCACTCCACGGTGGTGCCGATGAGGCTCGCGGTGAGGACGGTCCGCGTTCCCGTGACGGGAGCGCGCTCCTCGATGACGGCGGTCATCGGGCCGCCGCGAACGGAACGGTCCGGGACGGGGCCGGGGCGAGGTCCGCGCCGCCGGGCGGCTGCCAGAGCCCGCGCCGTTGCAGCAGCGGCAGCACGCCCTCGCCCACCCACCACGCCTCCTCGAGGTGCGGGTGGCCGGAGAGCACGAACTCGTCGATGCCCAGCGCGTGGTACTCGGCGATCCGGTCGGCCACCTCGGTGTGGCTGCCGACGAGCGCGGTGCCTGCGCCGCCGCGCACCAGCCCGACCCCTGCCCACAGGTTCGGCGACACCTCCAGGTTCGCGGTCGACCCGCCGTGCAGGGCGCGCATCCGCCGCTGCCCCTCCGACTCGCTGCGCGCGAGCCCGGCCTGCACCTTCTCGATCGTGGCCGGGTCGATCGCCGCGAGCAGCGACTCCGCCTGGGCCCACGCCTGCTCGGTCGTGTCGCGCGTGATCACGTGCAGCCGGATGCCGAACCGGACGGTCCGGCCGTGCTTCGCGGCGAGCGCGCGCACAGCGGCGATCTTCTCCGCGACCTGGGCCGGTGGCTCACCCCAGGTGAGGTAGACGTCGATGTGCTCGGCGGCCACCGCCACGGCGGCCGGGGAGGAGCCGCCGAAGTACAGCGGCGGCACCGGGTCGGGCAGCCGGTCCAGGTGGGCGCCCTCGACCTGCACGTGCTCGCCGTGCAGGTCGAGCTTCTCCCCGCGCCACAGTCCCCGCACGACCTGCAAGAACTCGGCGGTGCGGCGGTAGCGGGCGTCCTTGTCGAGGAAGTCGCCGTACGCGCGTTGCTCCGATGGCTCGCCGCCCGTGACGACGTTGAGCAGCAGCCGGCCGCCGGAGTGCCGCTGGTACGTGGCGGCCATCTGCGCGGCGAGCGTGGGGGAGACGAACCCCGGCCGGAACGCGACGAGGAACTTGAGTCGTTCCGTCTCACCCACCAGCATCGCCGTGGTGAGCCAGGCGTCCTCGCACCACGCCCCGGTGGGCGTGAGCGCGCCCTCGAACCCCACCTGCTCGGCCGCCCGCGCGACCTGCGTGAGGTAGCCGATCGACGCCGGGCGGACGCCACCTGCGGAGCCGACGCCGACGCCGTGGCCGCCGCCGACGAGCTGGCGGCCGTCGCCGTAGGTGGGCAGGAACCAGTGGGCGGTCAGGGACACGGGAAGGTTCTCCTCGGGGGAACGGGCACAGAAATCAATTCCAGCGCAGCACGGCGCCGCCAGAAATGCAAACCCGCCGTAATCGTCCGGACAATTCGTTCCCAACGGCTGGGCGAGGCGCGCTGATGTCCCGACAATTAGGCGTGATGTCCATCGCAAAAACGTCGGGGCTTTGATTGCGCTGCGGTTGTTTCTCTACCGTTCCCGGCGGCATCTGATGGCTCGACCTGGAGGAGGACGGCATGAGCACTCCGCTCGTCCGGCGCCACCACGTCGACTTCTGCCGCACGAGCACGGCGGTCTGTCCGGCCTGACGCCCGACCTCGTCCCTCTTCCCTGCTCGTTCCCGGAGTCCCCGCATGCCCTCGCCCGTGCTGTCCCGCCGTCTCCTCCTGCGCTCCGCCCTCGGAGCGGGCGCCCTCGGTCTCGGCCTCGCCGCCTGTGGTGAGGGAACGACGACGTCGCTGCCGGCCGCCGCTCCCGCCGACCTCAGGGGCGCCACGATCCGGGCGATGGTCAACCAGCCGCACGTGCTGGCGTTCACGCAGCTGCTCGCCCCGGCGTTCGAGCGCGAGTTCGGCGGCAGGCTCGAGACCACGGCCGTGCCCTACGACCAGCTCACCAGCCAGCAGATCCTGGACGTGCAGGGCGGCGCAGGGCAGTTCGACGTGTTCGACTACTTCTACTTCGGTCTCGGCGCGCTGGTCGACGCCGGCGCGCTGGTCGACCTCACCGACCAGCTCGCGGCCACCGACACGTCGGATTTCCTGCCCACCGTCTACGACGCCTACACGCTGCTCGACGGCCGCCGCTACGGCGTGCCGTTCGACGGCGACGTGCACGTCCTCTACTACAACCGCGAGGTCTTCGAGACCTACGGCCTCACGCCGCCGAACACGTGGGACGAGTACGACGCCGCCGCGCGCACGATCACCGAGCACAGCGGCGGCTCCGTCTACGGTGCCGTGGTCGAGGGCCAGCAGGTTCCGATGATCCTCGGCTGCTCGTTCATCAACCGGCTCGCCGGCTACGGCGGCGCGCTCGTCGGGCCGGACGGTGCCCCGACGCTCACCTCCGACGTGGCGCATCGGGCGCTGCAGCACCTGGTCGACGTCGACCCCTACGCGCTGCCGACCCCGCTGCAGGTCGGTTTCGACCAGGCCAACTCGGCGTTCCTGTCGGGGCAGGCCGCGATGCTCGACACCTGGACCGACCTCGGGCTGAAGGCACAGGACCCGGCGAGTTCGAAGATCGTCGACAAGTGGGGCGTGGTGCCGCTCCCTGTCGGTGGCGGCAACACCGAGCACCGCACCGCACTGAACGCCGGCTTCGGCCTGGGCGTCTCCACCGCCGCGAAGGACCCGGCGGTGGCGGCCGCGTTCGTCACGTGGGCCACGGACCCCACGCGCAACCTGCTGCTCGCGAGCACCGCGGGTTCGGGCATCGACCCGGCTCGGCGCAGCACGCTCGGCTCCCCGGACTACGCGAAGGTGAGCGCACCGGCCACCGACGTGATCAAGGCGGGCCTGGAGGGATCCCCGCTGGTCTGGCCGAAGGACAAGCACGCGCCCCGGCTGCTGCAGGACCTCGTCGACCAGCTGGCGCTCGCCATCGCAGGTACCCAGACGCCGCAGCAGTCCCTGGCCAACGCCCAGGCGAGCTGGGAGCGGGCGCTCACATGACCCCCGCCGACGTGCTCTTTCCCGCGGAGGCGGCATCGTGACAGCTCTGGTCGAGCGCCCGCCGACCCGCGCTCCGGCGCCCCACGCGCCCGCGCAACCGGGGCGGGGACGGCACCGCGTCCCACGATGGCTCGCCGTCCCCGCCGTGGTGTCGCTGCTGATCACGGGTCTCTACCCGGCGGTGGCGGGGATCGCGCTGGCCGTCACCGACTCGTCGCTGGCCCGGCCGCTGCGCGAGCTCGTCGGGTTCGGCAACTTCGTGGCGGCGGCCGAGTCGGTGGCGTTCGGCGGCTCGCTGCTGCGTTCGGCGCTGTTCGCGGTGCTGGCCACCCTGCTCGCGGTGCTGGCGGGCGTGGCCGGTGCGCTCGCGCTGCACGCCCGGGGCGGCCGGTTCGGGCTGCTGGGTGCCGTGTTGCTGCTGCCGATGGTCACGCCGCCGGTCTCGGTCGGCGTGGCGTGGAAGCTGCTGCTCGCCCCGGTCGGCGGCGGGCTCACCGGGCTGTGGGAGGCCATCGGCATCGGCGGGTTCAACCCGCTCGGCACCGGCGCGGGGGCGTTCACGACGCTCGTGTTGATCCACGCCTGGCAGTGGGCGCCGCTGGTGCTGCTGCTGGTCCACGCCGCCCTGCTCGGGGTGCCTGCCGAGCTGTGGGAGGCCGCTGCACTCGACGGCGCGGGCTGGTGGCGCACGCTCCGGTCCGTCGTGGGGCCGGTCGTCGCCCCGACGGTGGTGGCCGCGGCCGTGCTGCAGTTGGTGATCGCGTTCAAGGTGTTCGACCTGGTCGCCGTCGTCACCGCGGGCGGGCCGGGCTTCTCGACGATCGTCGCGGGCTTCGAGGTGTTCCGCACGGCGTTCCGCGGCAGCTTCGAAGTGGGCACGGCCGCGGCCGAGACGATCGTGCTGGGCGTGCTCGTCGGCCTGGTGCTCGGCGCTGCCGGCCTGGTGACCCGCCGGATCCGGGAGGACACGTGAGGGCCGCGGTCTCCCGCGGGGTGCTCGCGCTCGCCGCTCTCCTGGCGGTCGCTCCCGTCGTGTTCCTCGGGTCGCTCTCGCTCCGCGGCGTCGACGACGTGCAGAACGGCGGCTGGCTGCCCGAGCGGGTGCGCTGGGACAACTGGCCGGCCGCGTTCCAGACGGTGCCGCTCGCGCAGATGCTCGCCAACTCGTGGGTGGTCGCGATCGGCGCCACCCTGCTCACCGCGTTGATCGCCGTGCCAACCGCCTACGTCACGGCCCGCGCCGGCCGGTCGGGCAAGCGCCTCTACTCCGCGCTGCTCGCGGCCTACTGCGCCCCGCCGGTCGTCGCGGTCCTGCCCCTGTACTTCCTGCTGAAGTCCGTCGGGCTGACGAACTCGGTGGTCGGGCTCGTCCTGGTCAACGGGCTGGCGAACGTGCCGGTGGCGGTGTGGCTGCTCGACGGGTTCGTCCGCCGCGTGCCGGCCGAGGTGGAGGAGGCGGCCTGGGTGGACGGGCTCTCGGTCGCGGCCGGGCTGCGGCGGATCGTGCTGCCGCTGATCGTGCCGGGACTGGTCGCGGCGTCGCTGGTCTGCTTCTTCCTCGCCTACAACGAGTTCCTCTTCGCGGTGTCGTTCGCCCAGTCCCCGTCGGCGCAGACGCTGACGGTGGGCCTCTCGCTCTTCCAGGGCGACCGCACCGTGCAGTTCGGGCAGCAGGCGGCGGCCTCGCTCGTCGCGATCGTGCCCGTGTACGTCCTCGCCGTCCTCGCCCAGCGCGCGCTGGTGGGCGGCCTGTCCCAGGGAGCGGTCAAGTGACGCCCAGAGAAGAACAGCGCAGAATCCATCTCAACGCGTTCGACATGACCTGCGCCGGTCACCAGTCGCCGGGGCTGTGGCGCCATCCCGACGATCAGTCCCACCGCTACCGCGACCTGCGCTACTGGACCGACCTCGCCCAGCTCCTCGAACGCGGCGGCTTCACCAGCCTGTTCATCGCGGACGTGCTCGGGATCTACGACGTCTACCGCGGCGGCCCCGAGACCGCGATCCGCGACGGCGCACAGGTGCCGGTGGGCGATCCGACGCTCGCCGTGCCGGCGATGGCCGCCGTCACCGAGCACCTCGGCTTCGGCGTGACGGTGTCGCTGACCTACGAGAAGCCGTACGCGTTCGCCCGCCGGTTCGCCACGCTCGACCACTACACGCAGGGCCGGATCGCCTGGAACGTCGTGACCTCGTACCTGGAGTCGGCCGCCCGCAACCTCGGCCTGGAGCACCAGGTGCCCCACGACGAGCGCTACGAGGTGGCCGAGGAGTTCATGGAGGTCGTCTACAAGCTCTGGGAGGGATCCTGGGAGGACGACGCCGTGCGCCTCGACAAGGCCGCCGGCGTCTACGCCGACCCGGAGAAGGTGCACCCGATCGGCCACCACGGCCGCTACTTCCACGTCCCTGGCATCGGCCTCACCGAACCGTCGCCGCAGCGCACGCCGGTGATCTTCCAGGCGGGCGCGTCGCCGCGCGGTCGCCGGTTCGCCGCAGCGCACGCCGAGGGCATCTTCACCACCGCCACCCGTCCGGAGATCCTCGGCCGGTCGATCGCCGCCACCCGCGCTCTCGCCGCCGAGCTGGGCCGGGACCCGCGCTCGATCAAGTTCTTCTCCCTGATGACGGTGATCACCGCGCCCACCGACGAGGAGGCGCAGGCCAAGTACGAGGAGTACCGCCGCCACGTCAGCCTCGAGGGCGCGCTCACCCTCTACGGCGGCTGGAGCGGGCTCGACCTGTCCACGATGGACCCGGACGAGCCGCTGCGGTACGCCGAGACCGAGGCCGTGCGCAGCGCCGTCGAGGCCTTCACCACCGTCGACCCGGACCGCGACTGGACGCCGCGCGACATCGCCGAGTGGGTCGGCATCGGCGGCATGGGCGTCGTGGTGGTCGGTAGCCCGCAGACGGTCGCGGACGAGATGGAGCGCTGGGTCGAGGTCGCCGACGTCGACGGGTTCAACCTCGCCTACGCGATCACGCCCGGCACGTTCGAAGACCTCGTCGAGCTGGTCGTGCCGGAGCTGCGCCGCCGCGGCCTGCTTCCCGAGCACTACGCGGGCCGCACCTTGCGCGAGCGGCTCCACGGGCCGGGGCAGGTGCGGCTGCGCGACGACCACCCGGGGTCCAGGTTCGCCGCGAAGGCGGTGGCGCGATGACCACGACCGCCGTTCCCGTGATCACCGACGACGCCCGGGCGCTCGCCGTGGCCCGCGACCTCGCCGCCGATCTCGCCCCCGGCGACAGCGAGCGGGACGCGCAGCGGAGGCTGCCCCGCGCCGAGGTCGCCGCGCTCGCCGCGTCCGGGCTGCTCGGCGTGACCGTGCCCCGCGCGTTCGGCGGCGCGGACGTCTCGGCCCGCACGATGGGCGAGCTCATGGCGATCCTCTCCGAGGGGGACGCGAGCGTCGGGCAGATCCCACAGAACCACTACTTCTTCGTCCAGGTGCTGCGCGAGGCCGGTAGCGCCGCCCAGCAGGAGTTCTTCTTCGCCGAGGTGCTCGCCGGGCGGCACTTCGGCAACGCGCTCTCGGAGCGGAACACCCGCACACCCGGCGAGTACGCCATCCGGTTCGAGCCCCGCGCGGGCGGCGACGTGCTGATCGACGGCACGAAGTACTACGCCACCGGCTCGCCGTTCGCGCCCTGGATCCCGATCTACGCCAACGACCCCGATGACCGCAAGGTCGCCGCCTGGGTGCCTGCCGACGCGCCCGGCGTCACCGTCGAGGACGACTGGCACGGGATGGGGCAGCGCACGACCGGCAGCGGCACCGTGCGGTTCGAGCAGGTCGTGATCCCGTCGGACTGGGTGGTGCCGGTCTGGACGATGTTCGAGGGGCCGGAGGTGTTCGGCGCGTTCGGCAACTACCTGCACGCCGGGATCGACCTCGGCATCGCGCGGGCGGCGTTGCGCGACGGGAAGGACCTGATCCGGCGCCTCGCCCGGCCCGGCGCCGAGTCCACCGCGGCCCGGCCGGCAGAGGATCCGCTGGTCGTCCACGAGTTCGGCGAGCTGGCCCTGCGCGTGCGCACCGCGGCCGCCCTGCTGCACGAGGCGGGCGACGCGATCGACGCGGCGCGGGCGAACCTCTCCGTCGAGTCCGCCGCGGAGGCGTCGCTCGCGGTCGCGGCGGCACGGGCCGAGACCGACCGGGCCGCCGTGAGCGTGGCCAGCGACGTGTTCGCCCTCATCGGCAGCCGGGCCACCGCGAACGAGCTGAACCTGCACCGGCACTGGCGCAACGCCCGCACCCACACGCTGCACGACCCGCGCCGGATGAAGATCCAGCACATCGGCAACCACGCCCTCAACGACGTCCCGCCGCCACCCAGCGGCCTGATCTGAGGGCCCGGTCATGACCCTCACCCACGAGCAGGCCGTCGAGGCGGCCCGCGGCGTCGCCGCCGTCATCGCGAAGGACGCGCTGGAGCGCGACCGGGCGAACGCCGAGCCGCTCGCCGAGGCTCAGCTGCTGCGGGACGCAGGCCTCCCCGCCCTCCTGCTGCCGACGTCCGTCGGCGGTGCGGGCCTCGGCTGGACCACCGCGCTGCGCGTGGTCCGCGAGATCGCGGTGGCCGACGGCTCGATCGCGCAGCTGCTCGGCTACCACTACGTCAACGTGGCCAACCTGTGGTGGGTCGGCGGCGTCGAGCGCTGGGGCAGGCGCTCCGCCGAGGAGCAGTGGCTGTGGGGCGACGCGGTCAACCCGACCGACCCCGACCTGGTGCTCACCCCGGACGGCGACGGCTACCGCCTGAACGGGCGCAAGAACTTCGCCACCGGGGTCTCGTCCGGGGACGCGTCGGTCGTCGCGGGAGCCGTCGAGGGCACCGGCGAGCCGCTGCTCGTCGTCGTGCCGCTCGGCACGGAGGGGCTCGCGACGGGCGGCGACTGGGACAACCTCGGCCAGCGCCTCTCGGCCAGCGGAAGCGTCACGTTCACCGACGTCGTGATCACCCCGGAGCAGGTGCTCGGCGGGATCGGCCCCGACGCGGCGACCCCGCGGTCCTCGCTCGTCACCCCCGCGATCCAGGCCGTGTTCGGGGCGTTCTACCTCGGCGTCGCGCAGGGTGCGCTCGCCACGGCACGCGACTACACCCGCAGCACCTCGCGGCCGTGGCTGCTCTCGGACAGCCCGAGCGCCACCGCCGACCCGTACGTGCTCGCCACCTACGGCCGGCTCGTCGCGGCGACGCGGGCGGTAGAGGCACTCGCCGACGCCGTGGCCGACCACCTCGACCGCGCCGACGTCGCGGGCGGCGCCCTCACCTGGGACGCCCGCGGCGAGCTCGCCGAGCACGTGGCCGCCCTCAAGGTGGTGGCCACCGACGTCGCGCTCGACGTCACCAGCACGATCTTCGAGGTGACCGGGGCCCGCGCGACCAGCAACGCCGTGGGGCTCGACCGGTTCTGGCGCAACGTCCGCACCCACACCTTGCACGACCCGGTTGCCTACAAGCGCCGCGAGGTGGGCGATCATTACCTCAACGGCACCTACCCGCCGTTCACGCTCTACACATGATCCTCTCGGGGGGCGGATGGCCGGCAGGCGGCAGGGAGCGCGTCGTGACACGCGTACGGCCTACCTGCTGCTCGGCCCCAGCCTGTTCGGGATCAGCGCGTTCCTGGTTCTGCCGATCCTCGTGGTGGCATGGCTCGCGCTGCAACGCTGGGACCTGATCGGCCCGCGCACGTTCGTCGGGCTCGACAACGTCGTGGCGGTGGCCGCGGACGGGCGGTTCGCGCGCTCCCTGCTGATCACGGCGGTGTTCGTGGCGATCGTGATCCCGGCGCAGACGGTGCTCGGCCTGGTCGCGGCGCTGCTGCTGAACCGCGGGCTGCGCGGCTCGGCCGCGTTCCGGGTGCTGTACGTGCTGCCGTGGATCTGCGCGCCGCTCGTGCTCGGCGTCGTGTGGCGCTGGGTCCTCGCCCCCACCGACGGCGCGCTCAACGCGCTGATCGGCCGCCGCGTCGAGTGGCTCGCCGATCCGGTGCTCGCGCTCCCGTCGGTGGCGGCGGTGACGGTGTGGACGCACGTCGGCTACGTCGCGCTGTTCTTCTCCGCCGGGCTGCGCGCGATCCCGGACACCGTGCACGAGGCCGCGATGCTCGACGGCGCGGGCGCCGGGCAGCGTTTCTGGCGGATCACGCTGCCGCTGCTGCGGCCCACGACGTTCTTCGTACTGGTCACCCAGATCATCGCGACCTTCCAGGTGTTCGACTCGGTCTACGCGCTCACGCCCGACGGCGGTCCGCAGGGTGTCACCGACGTCGTCGCCGGGCGGATCTACTACGAGGCGTTCGAGCAGCGCGCCGTCGGGCAGGCAGCGGTGATGGCGCTGGTGCTGTTCGTGCTGCTCGTCGTGGTCACCCTCGTCCAGCAGCGGTGGTTCTCCCGCCGCACGACCTACGACCTGTCGACATGAGAACCGCCGGAACGTACCTGCTCCTGGTGCTGGGGGCGGTCGTGACGCTCGCCCCGTTCCTGCTGAGCGTGCAGACGGCCCTGAAGTCGCCGCAGCAGTTCGCGTCGGAGCCCGTGCTCACCCCGCCCGCCCCGCCGACGCTGGAGAACTTCGCCGAGCTGTTCGGCGACCGCTACGACTTCGTGTCGCCGACGGTGGTCACCGCGCAGGTCGTGGCCGTGATCCTGCTCGGCCAGTTGGTGTTCTCGGTGTTCGCCGCGTACGCGTTCGCGCGGTTGCGCTTCCCCGGCCGCGACGCGCTGTTCTGGCTGTACGTCGCCACGCTGATGGTGCCGCAGATCGTCACGATCATCCCGCTGTACGCCGTGTTCGCCGACCTCGGCATCCGCAACACGTTCTGGGCGCTCGTGCTGCCGTACGTCTTCGGGCACCCGTACGGGATCTTCCTGCTGCGCGAGTACTTCAAGGGCATCCCCGGCGACCTGCTCGACGCCGCGAAGCTCGACGGCGCAGGCACCCCGCGGATCCTGTGGCACGTCGTGGTGCCGGTGAGCAGGCCGATCCTCGCGACGCTCGCGATCATCACGGTGGTCACCCACTGGAACAACTTCCTGTGGCCACTGGTGATCACCAGTGGCCGGCAGTGGCAGGTGCTGACGGTGGCGACCTCGGCGCTGCAGTCGCAGTACAACTCCAACTGGACGATCGTCATGGCCGCCACGACGATCGCCATCCTGCCGCTCACGATCCTGTTCCTGGCGTTCCAGCGCCACGTCGTCCGCTCGATCACGATCACCGGGTTCCGGTAGGGGGTCCTGAAATGAGACTGCGCCCATTGGTGGCGGCTGCTGTCGCCGCACTCGCGCTGGCGGCCTGTTCGCCGGCCGGCCCGGACGACGCGCCGTCGGGAGAGGGCGCCACAACGGTCACCGTGCGCCTGTGGGACGAGCAGGTGGCCGCCGCGTACGAGCAGTCGTTCGACGAGTTCACGCGGCAGAACCCGGACATCCAGGTGCAGGTGAACGTGGTGCCGTGGAAGGACTACTTCGTCCGCCTGCCCCTCGACGTCGCGGGCGGCACGGTCGACGACGTCTACTGGCTCAACAGCTCCAACTTCGGGGCGCTCGCCGACGGCGGGAAGCTGATCGACGTCGGCCGGGAGCTCGCCGACGAGCAGGCGAGCTGGGTGCCGGCCGCGGTGGAGCAGTACTCGCGCAGCGGCACGCTGTGGGGGGTCCCCGCGCTCACCGACGGGCGCATCGCCGTCTACTACAACAAGGCGATGGTCGAGGCCGCGGGCGTCGACCCGGACAACCTGACCTGGCACCCGGCCGACCCGGCCGCCGACACGTTCCTGCCCGCCGCCCGCAAGCTCACCCGCGACAGCGCGGGCCGCACCGCCGACCAGCCCGGCTTCGACCCGGGTGCGATCACGCAGTACGGCTTCAACGCCGCCCGCGACCTCCAGGCGATCTACTACGACTTCGTCGGGTCCAACGGCGGGCGCATCCAGGCGGAGGACGGGTCACTGGCATTCACCGACCCGAAGACCGTCGAGGCGTTCTCCTACCTGGTGAAGCTGGTCAACACCGACCACGTGGCACCGTCGGCCGCCGACACCAACGACAACCCCGACTTCAGCCGCGACCAGTTCCTGCAGGGCAAGATGGCCCTCTTCCAGTCCGGCACCTACAACCTGAAGAACGTCGGCGACGGCGCGACGTTCGAGTGGGGGGTCGCGCCGCTCGTCGCCGGGCCGCAGGGCCGGGTCAGCGTCGTCAGCAGCGTGATCGCCGCCGGCAACGCCGACAGCCCGCGCCGCGACGCGATCCTGAAGGTGCTGCGGTGGATCGGCTCGGAGGAGGGCGCCTCCTACGTGGGCGAGGAGGGCGCGGCGCTGCCCGCCGTCACCGCGGCGCAGCAGGCCTACTTCGACTACTGGGAGGGCCAGGGCGTCGACACCACGTTCTTCGGCGACGCGGGTGGCAGGGCGACGATCCCGGCCCCGTTCGGGCCGAAGTTCGAGGCGGCCAGCACGGCGTTCAACCCGATCCTGAACGAGGTGTTCGCCGGTCGCACCCCGGTGGCGGAGGGCATGCAGCAGGCGCAGGACGCGGGAAACGCGGCTCTCCGCTGAGACCCGGCGAGGTTCAGGAAAGCCACATTCAGGGCCTTGTGGTTCCTGAATGTGGCTTTCCTGAACTCCGGGGAGCAGTCAGACGCCCATCCGGGTCGCCGCGTGGGTATCAGACGTCGTACTCGTCCGGAAGGCGCATCGCCGGGCCGCCGACCTGCAGGCCGAGCGACACGGCGCGTCCCTTCGGTTCCTCCCACACCTCCTGGCGGCCGAGGGCGGTGAGGTCGAGGTAGGGGATGCCGTAGTGGAACTGCTCGATGCCGCGGCCGTAGGTGGAGTAGGTGTGGAAGACCTCCTCGCCGACCCGCAGGAAGGTGCTGACGCCCGGCATCTCGGTGCCGCGCATGTCCGTCGTCCACGGCCCGTCGGTCCACGGCACGCCCGCTTCGGCGAGCTCGGCCTCGGTGCGGAAATGCAGCAGCACCGGCGCCACCCGGTCGTCGAGGGTGGCGTGGAAGTCGTAGTTGAAGTCGCTGCCGTAGGAGGAGTACCAGGGGAACGTCCAGCCCATCCGTTCCCGGTACGCGGCCAGCTTCGCGTAGGGGGCCCGCGACACGGCCACGAGCGTGGTGTTGCGCACGTGCAGCTGCCGCAGGTGCGCGGGGATCTGGTCGGCGGCCGAGGAGCAGCTCGGGCAGGCGCTCTCCCAGTCCGGGGCGAACATGAAGTGGTGCATCACCAGCTGCGGCCGGCCCTCGAACAGGTCGAGCAGGCTCGCCGGACCGTCCGGGCCCTCGAACGTGTACGGCTGGTCGATGCGGACCATCGGCAACCGGCGGCGATCGACGTTCAGGCGGTCCCGAGCCCTGGTGAGCTCCTTCTCCTTGGCCAGCATTTCCTTGCGGGCGGCGAGCCACTCCTCGCGTGACACCACCTCGGGCAGGTTCCCGATCGTCATCTCGGATCTCGCTCCCTGAATAGCAATCGCTCAGTTGCTACTCAGGCTATGGCAATCCACTGGTTGCGTCAAGCGGCGGCGCTCAGGGGCGGCCGGCGAGTGCGCGTCCGATCACGCGGGCGCCCTCGGGGAAGCGCTCGGGCGCGGGCCCGGTGTAGTTGAGCCGGATGTAGGTGCCGGCGGGCTCGGCGGGGAACCACTCGGAGCCGGGCCCGATCAGCACGCCGTCTGCCGCGCAGTCGCGCGTGAGCCGGTCGAGGTCGGTGCCGTCGGGCAGGCGCGCCCACAGGTGCAGGCCGCCGCGGGGCACGTGGTCGAGCTGCGCGTCCGGCACGTGCTCGGCGAGGCTGTCGATCAGCAGGTCGCGCCGGGTGCGCAGCTGCGGGCCGAGGGTGCGCAGGTGGGTGTGCCAGCCGCGCTGGGTGACGACGTCGAGCGCCGCGGCCTGGAGCAGGTCGCTGACGTACATCGACTCGGCACCTCGGTCTGCGAGGATGCGGTCGCGGGCCGGTCCGCGGGCGATGACGGCGGCGACGCGCACCGACGGCGACACGCTCTTGGTCAGGGAGCGGAGGTAGACGACGTGGCCTGCGTCGTCGTGGGCGGCGAGCGGCCGCGCGGTGGTGTCGATGCCGAAGTCGTGGGCCCAGTCGTCCTCCACGAGGAACGCGCCGTGGGCGCGGACGGCGTCGAGCACCTGCCCGGCGCGTTCACGTGACCACTGCGCACCGGTGGGGTTGGCGTAGTTGGGCTGGGCGTAGAGCAGGCGTGCCCCGGTCTCCTCGAACGCGCGCGCGAGGTCGGCCGGGTCGGGGCCGTCCGGGCCGCTGGGCACGGGCACGGTGCGCACGCCCGCCTGTGCCGCGGCGAGGATGGCGCCCCAGTAGGTCGGTGACTCCATCAGCACCGGCCGGCCGGAGCCGACGAGGGCCCGGAAGATCGAGCTCAGCCCGCTCTGGCTGCCGGGCACGATCGCGACGTCCCGCGCTGTGGGCGGGGTGACGCCGACCGGCGTGGCCTCGGCGAGCTCGGTGGCGAACCAGGCGCGCAGCTCCGGCAGGCCCTCGGCGTCCGAGCGCGTCATCGCGGAGGTGCCGCGGGCTGCCCGGGCGAGCGCGGTGCGTACCAGGCGTTCCGGGAGGAGCGTGCGGTCGGGGTAGCCGGAGTGGAGGCCGATCAGCTCGGGGGAGCTGCTGTGCAGGGCCGTCGACAGCGTGGGGATCCGGGCCCGGGGGGCGCCGAGCGCCGCGGTCTGCCAGCCGTAGTCGAGCGCACGGGCGGTCCGCACGGCGCGGACGAACGTGCCCACGCCCGGGCGGCTCTCGACCAGCCCCAGCGCGCCGAGCGTGCGCATCGCCTTCTGGACCGTCACCGGGCTTGCTCCGTACCGGGCCATCAGCGCCCGGTTGGACGGCACCCGCGCGCCCGGGGGCGCCTGCGCGATCCAGCTGCGCAGCCCGGACACGATCCGCGTACTGCTATCGTCGGACATGTCAGTAGACAGTAGCGTTACTCCGCCGCGCGCGGCTGCGTTATCCACCGGGCTCTGGTGGGGCCTGCTCGGCGTGGCGTCGTTCTCGTTCACGGTGCCCTTCACCCGCGTCGCGGTCGGCGGGCTGTCGCCGCTCCTCATCGGCGCGGGGCGCGCGGTCGTCGCGGCGCTGCTGGCCACCGCCGCGCTCGTGCTGACCCGGCAGCGCCTGCCGGTGGGGGGCCAGTGGGTGCGGCTGGCCGTCGTGGCAGGTGGTGTCGTCGCCGGCTTTCCCCTGTTCACCTCGTACGCGCTGACGACGGTGCCCGCGAGCCACGGCGCGGTGGTGATCGCGCTGCTCCCGGCGGCGACCGCGGTGGCGGCCGTCCTGCGCGGCCGCGAGCGGCTGCCCCGGTCGTTCTGGGTCACGGCGGTGGTCGGCGCCCTCGCGGCGGTGGCGTTCGCGTCGCTGCAGAGCGGCGGGTTGGGGCAGCTCCACACCGCGGACCTGCTGCTGTTCGGCGCCGTCGTCGCGGCCGCGATCGGCTACGCGGAGGGCGGGCTGCTCGCCCGCGAGCTCGGGTCGTGGCAGACGGTGTCCTGGGCGCTGGTGCTGTCCGCCCCGTTGATGGTGCCCCTTGCGGCCGTGTCGGTGCTCCAGCAGCCGCCGTCCGCGACCCCGGCCGAGTGGGCGGCGTTCGCCTACCTGGGGGTGGTGAGCATGTTCCTCGGCTTCTTCGCCTGGTACCGCGGTCTGGCCATCGGGCCGATGGCGCAGGTGAGCCAGGTGCAGCTGGTGCAGCCCGTGCTCACGATCGGCTGGGCGGCCCTGCTGCTGGGTGAGGAGCTGACATGGCCGACCGTGCTCGGCGGCGTCGCCGTGATCCTCTGTGCAGCCGTCGCCGTGCGCATCCGCCTCGACCGCGCCTCCGCACGGCCGCGATAGGAGCACCGTCCCGTCGGCCTCGGCGGTGCCGGACCCGCGATCAGCCGATCACGGATTCAGCCGCGGACGACAGGCCGTGGCGCCGGCAGCTCGGAGAACAGCGCGAGCTCCTCGGCGCACCGGCGCATCGTCTCGTCCGCGTCGACCACCACCGGCCGGCCGTCGATCTCGGTGACCGCGCCGGGCGGCATCGGGCGCGCCGGTCCGTCGCGGCGGACGGCCTCCAGCAGGTGCATGAACGGCGCGCACGAGGCGAGCGGGGCGAGCAGCGGCACGGTCGGGTCGGCCAGGTGGGCCACCAGGTTGTCCAGCAGCACGGTGCGGCCGGGCGGCCCGGTGACCGGGGTGCCGTCGGCGGTGCGGCCGGTGAGCGTGTCGGTGGTGTACTCCAGCTCCAGCCGGCCCTGCTCGCCGTGCACCACGATCAGCGGGGGCCGCTGCTCGGCGGCGCACAGCGTGACGGCCACGACGATCGGCGTCCCGGCGACGGTGAGCCGGGCCGCCGCGGTGTCGTCGCTCTCGGGGGATGCGACGCGGTAGCGCTCCAGCTCCACGGTGATGTCGGCGTCGTCGGGTACCCCGGCCACGCGCAGGGCGGAGGCGGTGGCGTGGGCGAACGGGTTGGTGAGCGCGCCGTCGGTGACCGGCAGGCCGTCCAGCTCCATCCGGCCGGCCCAGGCCGCGCGGGTGAAGTAGGAGCGCTCCCGCACCCACGCGCCGTGCACCCCAACCCCGCGCACCCGCCCGACCGCGCCGTCGGCGACGAGCCGGGCCGCGTGCGCGAGGGTGTGCGAGCCGAGCGACTGGAACCCGACCTGGCACACCCGCCCGGCTGCGGTGACCTCGGCCGAGAGGTCTCGGAACTGCTCCATCGACGCCGTGGGCGGCTTCTCGAGGAACAGGTGCGACCCCACGCCGAGCGCGAGCCGGGCCAGCGGGAGGTGGGTGTGGATCGGGGTGGAGACGATCGTGACGTCCGGGCGGACCTGCTCCAGCAGCGTGGCCGCGTCGGCGAGCACCGGCACGTCCGCGCCGCCGGGCAGTGCCCGCACCCGTTCGAGGGCATCGGGCGCGGGCGGCCGCGGGTCGGCGAGCCCCGCCACCCGCACGGCGCCGGTGGCGGCGAGGCGCAGCAGGCCGTCGAGGTGCACCCGCCCGAAGCCGTGCAGTCCGAGCAGCGCGACGCGTGGGGTCCCGTCCACGTCTCGATCCTCCTTGGGAAAGCGGTTGCCACCCTACTTCACGCGGGTGTCGGTGCGGAGGAGGAGCAGCAGCCCCGCAGTGGCGACGAAGACGACACCGAACGCGAGGTAGAGGCTCTCCGGCGTCCAACCGAGGTCGAGCAGCGCGCCGGCGAGGGTGGGGGAGACGATGGCGCCGATGCGACCGATGCCGATCGCGGTGCCCACGCCGGTGGTGCGCACGCCCGCGTCGTAGACGATCGGGGTGAGGGCGTAGAGACCACCGACGCATCCGTTGACGAACAGGCCGATCAGGGCGCCGGTCGCGAACGCGGCCCCGAGCGAGCCCAGCACCCCGACGAACAGGGCCAGCAGGGCCGCGGTGGCCAGCAGGTAGACCATGAGCACCGAACGCAGGGCCCAACGGGCGGCGAGGGCACCGAGCAGGGTTGTTCCGAAGATGCCGCCGAGGTTGAGCAGGGTGCCTCCGGTGAGGCCCTCGGTTGCCGACAGGCCCGCCTCGACGAGCAGTGAGGGCGTCCAGCTCGTCACGAAGTAGAACCCGGCCATGACCAGGAAGAACGAGGCCCACAGCAGCAGTGTCGGGCGGCGCAGGGCCGGGGCGAGCAGGGCGCGGAACCCGGCACCGGCCCCGGGCGCGGTGCTCTCGCCGCCCGCGGGTAGCTCGGCCATCGCGGGCCTGCCGAGCCTGCGGGCCATGGCGTTGACCTTGTCCAGGGCCCGGGCCGGCCGGCGGGTGAGCAGGAAGTCCAGGGACTCCGGCAGGCCGGCGAGCACGACCGGGATGGCGAGCAGGGTGGCGACGCCGCCGAACAGGAACACCGATCGCCAGCCGAAGCCCGCGATCAGCACCACCGCCAGCAGGCCGCCGAACGTGGCGCCGAGCGCGTAACCGGTGGAGTTGAGGCTGACGGCCATGCCGCGCCAGCGGCGGGATGCGTACTCGGCGGCGATGACGTTGCTGCTGGCCAGGATCCCGCCGATGCCGACACCGGTCAGCACGCGCAGCAGCCCGAGCTGCACGGCCGACTGGCTGACCGCCGACAGCAGCATGCCTGCGGAGGCGATCCCCAGGCAGGCCAGGATCATCGGTCGGCGCCCGATGCGGTCGGCGAGCGGGGCGAGGAACAGCGATCCGGCGGCCATGCCGACCAGCCCGGCCGACAGCAGCAGACCGAGCTGTGAGCCCGACAGACCCCACTCGGCGGAGACCGCGCGTCCGGTGAAGGCCATGACCAGCACGTCGAACCCGTCGAGCATGTTCAGCAGGACGCAGACCGCGACGGCGGTCCACTGGAAGCGGTGCATCGGGCCGTCGTCCAGTACGGCGCGCAGGTCGGTGCTCATGGCTCCGGTGCTCATGGCAGCTGCCTTTCTCGGGGGGAGTCCCGGGAAGGATGTGGTTCACCACGATCGCCGGATAAGACCGTTCTCAATCATTGAAAGACCGGGCCACCCAGTCGGCGATGAACGCGCTGACGTGCGGCAGGTGGTCGAGGCCGATGTGCTCGGCACCGCCCTCCTCGGCGGTGAAGATCCGCAGCTCCCGCTTGGGGCTGCGGACCGCCTGCGCGTAGGAGCGGTGGGCGTACTCCAGGGGGATCTGCCGGTCGTTCGCGCCGTGGGCTATGAGCAACGGCACCCGGATGCGCTCGACGACGCCGTCGAGGTGCACGTCGTCGACGAACTCGATGAAGGTGTCGAAGTCGTCGTGGCCCCACACCCACACCGCACGTCCAGGTCGTCACCGAGACCTTCCTGACCGTCCCCGGCCTGGTCGCGGGCAGCGACCGGATCGCGCTGCTGCAGCGCAGGCTCGTCGACCTGCTGCCGCTCGACGCCGGTATCCGCGCGCTCCCCGTCCCGTTCGAGGCGGGACCGCTGGTGGAGGCGATGTGGTGGCACCCGGTCTACGACGACGACGCCGAGCACCGGTACCTGCGCGACCTCGTCGAGCGCGCCGCCACTCTCGCCGTCGGGCCGGCATCCGGTGCGTAGGCACCTGGCATGCACGAAGGCCTCGCGGTTGCCGCTCCCGTGATCGGCAGGTCGGTGCGAGAACGGCCGGATGCGGCCGCGTTCGCGCCGAATCGCTGATCATGGCCGGCTCGGGTGCGTTCAGCGGAACGCGCCCGGTGCCGCTCGGGACGCGCCGTCTCGTCCACCGAACCTCATCACGGAGTCCGGGCAGTGGTACTAGCCGTACCGCCACCCCGCCGTGATGAACCTGCGGAGCAGTTCGGTGTTCGAGGTGGGAGGGGGAGTGTCGGACAGGTTGCCGATGCGGTCGTCGAAGGCGCTCTGGGTGAGGGCACCCACGGCGAACAGGTAGCTCCACTCGTAGAACCCGGCCGGCTTGCCGGGGAGGGCGGCCCGCAGCGCGGCGATGAACTCGCGCGCCATCGGGTCGAACAGCTCGCGGATCACCGGGCGCTGCATGCTCGACGGGTCGGCCGCCTCGCGCAGCACCAGCCGCCGGTACCAGGCGCCCTCCTCGGCGAGCGCGATCACGGGGTCCATGAAGGCCGCGACGATCCGGTCCAGCCCGTCCGGTGCGGTGACGTCGTCGATCTCGCGGAGCAGTCGCAGCCGCTCCTCGTTGACCTGCTGGCGCCGGGCGAAGACGGCGACGTAGAGGGCGAGCTTCGACGGGAAGTGGTAGCCGATCAGCGACAGCTTGACCCCGGCGGCCGCGGCGACCTGCCGGAGCGTGGTGCCGTGGTAGCCGGACTCGGCGAACACGCGCTCGGCGGCGTCGAGGATCCGCTCCCGCCGTTCCAGCGGCGCGTCGACGTCGTCGGGCATGCCGTCCACGGTACTGCACGAGCGTCCAGTCGGATATTGACCCGGCTGACTGGACGTCCGTACAGTCCCCGCCATCGGCCTCGAAGGGGAGACGCGATGCGACGGACGCGGTGGGTGGTGCTGGGCGGGAGCTTCCTCGCCTACATGTTCGACGCGATGGAGATCATCCTGTTGTCGCTGGCGCTCCCGGCGATCCGCGAGGACCTGCAGCTCAGCCCGGCGCAGGGTGGCCTGCTCGCCACCGCGACGCTGCTCGGCATCGGGTTGTCGAGCGTGCTCGCGGGCTACGTGTCCGACAACTTCGGCCGCAAGACCGCCCTGATCGCCTCGCTCACGACGTTCGGGGTGTTCACCGCGGCGCTGGCGTTCGTGCCGAGCTTCGAGCTGTTCATGCTGCTGCGGTTCGTCGCCGGGTTCGGCCTCGGGGGAGTGTGGGGCGTGGTGTCGGCGTACGTCGTCGAGACGTGGCCGAGCGAGTCGCGCGGCCGCGCCGCGGCGTTCGTGCTGAGCAGCTTCCCGATCGGCGGGGTCGTCGCGGCCGTGCTGTCCGGGGTGTTCCTGCCCGACTGGCGGCTGATGTTCTTCGTCGCGGGCGCCGGTGTGGTCCTGCCGCTGCTGGTGGTGATCCCGCTCTTCCCGGAGTCGTCGGCGTGGACCGAGGCCAGGGCCGCGGACCCGGGCGGCCGGGTCTCCGTCGCCGAGATCTTCGCCCCCGACGTGCGCCGCCGGACGGTCGTCGCCACGCTCGTCGCCGGGCTCGCCCTCACCGGCTGGTGGGGCGGTTCGACCTGGCTGCCGACCTACCTGGCCACCGACCGCGGCATCCCGACGGCGACGGTGGCAGTCTTCATGACCGTGCTGAACCTCGGCATGTTCGTGGGGTACAACGTGTTCGGTCTGATCGCGGACCGCATCGGCCGCCGCTCGGCGATCATCCTCTCGCTGCTCGGCGTGGCCGTCACGCTCCCGCTCTACGCCCTCACCGCCAACCAGACCGCGCTGTTGTGGTTCGGGCCGCTGTTCGCCTTCTTCGCGGCGTTCACCGGCCTGTTCGGCTCGTACATCGGCGAGCTCTTCCCCACCAGGATCCGTACCACCGGTGCCGGCTTCTGCTTCAACGTCGGCCGCGGGGTGTCGGCGTTCGCACCGTTCGGGCTCGCCGCGGTGGCCGGGATCATCGGTCTGTCCGGCGGTCTGCTGGTGTGCGCGGCGTTCTTCGCCGCCGCCGGACTGCTGACGTTCCTGCTTCCGCGTTCCGGAGTGCCCGCCGCCATCCCTGAGAGGACCGCATGACCACCATGCCCCCGCCCGAGCTGGTCGAGCTCGTGCCCGGAGTCTTCGCCTACATCCAGCCCGACGGCAGCTGGATGATCAACAACACCGGTGCCGTGGCCGGGGAGATCGGGCACCTGCTCGTGGACACGACGTCCACGGAGGCGCGCAACCGGGCCCTGCTCGCGGCCGTCGCGACGGTCTGCCCGGGGGAGGCGCGGGCGCTGGTCAACACCCACCACCACGGCGACCACACCTTCGGCAACTGGCTCATGCCGCCGCAGACCCCGATCATCGGCCACGTCACCTGCCGCGAGGACGTGCTGGCCGCCGGTCTCGTCGCCACGCACGTGCTCACCGGGCCCGATTACGGCAACCTGGAGGTCCGGCCGCCGGACGTCACGTTCACCGGCGCCATGACCGTGCACCTCGGCGACCGGCCGGTCGAGCTGATCCACGTCGGACCGGCCCACACGCGCAGCGACGTGATCGTCTGGCTGCCGCAGGAGCGCGTGCTCTTCGCGGGCGACCTCGCGTTCGCAGGCGGCCAGCCGTTCCTCGTGGAGGGGAGTCTCGCCGGCTACCCGCAGGCACTTGCCCGGATCCGCGAGCTGGAGCCGGACGTCCTCGTGCCCGGGCACGGGCCGGTGTGCCGGGGCGAGGAGATCCCCGCGCTGCTCGACGACCTCGCCGAGTACGCCGCGTTCGTCGACGCCGTCGCCCGTGAGCACCACGCGGCAGGCCACACGCCGATGGAGGCGGCCACCGCGGAGAAGGACAACAGGTTCGCCTCGTGGCAGGAGAGCGAGCGGCTCGTCGGCAACCTGCACCGGGCCTACAGCGAGCTGGACGGGCACCCACTTGGCACCCGGATCCCGCTCGACACCGTCTGGCCGGACATGGTCGCCTTCCACGGCGGCCCGATCGGGTGTTTCGCCTGATGCGCTGGGTCACCTACCGCTCGAGCGACGGCGCCGAGCGTCCCGGTCTGTTGCACGACGGGCGCGTGCACGGCCTGGACGGCACCCTGCTCGAGCTGATCGAGTCGGGCCTGGCCGCCGCGGCGGAGCGGGCGCTCGCCGAGCCGGTCGAGGTGGTCGATCTCGCCGACGTGCGGCTCGCCGCGCCGATCCCGCGGCCGCCGTCGGTGCGCGACTTCCTGTCCTTCGAGGAACACCTGCGGAACGCGCTGCACGCGCTGGGCCGCGACAAGGTGCCGCCGGTGTGGTTCGAGCAGCCGGTCTTCTACTTCTCCAACCCGGCCGCGATCCTCGGGCCCGACGAGGAGGTCCCGATCTCCCCCGGGTGCGAGGCCTTCGACTACGAGGTGGAGGTGGCCGCCGTCGTCGGGCGCGCAGGCAGCGACCTGACGCCCGCCGACGCGGAGTCGCACATCGCGGGCTACACGATCTTCTGCGACTGGTCCGCCCGCGACGTGCAGCAGCGCGAGTCGACCGCCGGGCTCGGGCCGGCCAAGGGCAAGGACGGCGCCACCAGCATCGGCCCCGTCCTCGTCACGCCCGACGAGCTGGAGCCACACCGCGACGGCAAGGGCTACCGCCTCGCGATGCGGGCGTCGGTGAACGGCCGCGAACTCGGCGGTGGCACCTGGGCCGACATCCACTGGTCGTTCGGGCAGATGCTCGCCTACGCCTCCCGCGGCACCCGCCTGCTTCCGGGCGATGTGATCGGCAGCGGCACGGTCGGCACGGGCTGCCTGCTGGAGCTGTCCGGGCTGCACGGGTCGCAGAGCTACCCGTGGCTGCGGCCGGGCGACGTGGTGACGATCGAGGTGGAGCAGCTCGGGGAGCTGACGGGCCGGATCGTCGCGGGCCCGCCCGTCGTGCCACTGTCCTGACCCGCGGCCGCGAGCTCAGGGTGCCGTGCTCCACCCTTCACGGGTGGCGATCTCCTGCAGCGCGGCCGCGGTTGCGGCGTCGGTGGGGAAGAGCGCCTCGACGACGATGTCGTCGAGGGTGATGTCGTATGCGGCGCCGAAGGTGGTGATCGCGCTGAGGAAGGACAGCTCGGCCCCGTCGTAGGTGATCCGCAGCGGCATCGCGATCTCCGCCGGGTCCGGCGGGTCTGTTCCGTCGCCGTCGCCGTGGCCGGCGAGCTCGGCGTGGAGTGCGAGGAGGTCGGGATCGCCGGTCTGGTGGGCCTGGCGGGAGAGCCGGGACAGCAGGAAGTGGCGCACCTGCGCATGGTTGGTGACGCGGGCCGCGAAGCCGTCCGGGTGCAGGCCCAGCCGCATCATGTTGACCGGCGGTTCGAGCAGCGCGGGCGTCACCCCCGCGAGCAGGACGCGTGCCGCGTCGTTGGCGAGCAGCAGGTTCCACCGGCGGTCGACGACCACCGCGGGGTTGGGGAGGTGGGCGCGCAGGATCTGCCGGAGCGCCTGCCGCGCGGCACGCAGGTCCGGCCCGTCGAGCGGCCGCTCCCGGAAGACCGGCGCGTACCCGGCCGCCACGAGGAGCCGGTTGCGCTCGCGGAGCGGGACCTGCAGGTGCTCGGCGAGGTGCAGGACCATGCGGCGGCTCGGGACCGTCCGGCCGGTCTCGACGAAGCTGACGTGCCTGCTGGAGACGTCGGCCTGGATCGCGAGGTCGAGCTGGCTCAGCCCACGGCGTCGGCGCCACTCCCGCAGCAGGTCACCGACGTTCACCGCCCGAGTTCTACCGACCCGGGGGCACCTGCGCCACTACCTGGCATGTCATGGCGGGATCGCGCCCGGAGCGCGAGATTCGAGGCATGACGACGACCGAGACCGAACGCAACCGGAAGATCGTGCTCGACGGATTCGCGGAGTTCGCGCGGGGCAACAGGGACGTCCTGAGGACCCTCATCGCGGCGGACTTCGTCGAGCACAGCCCGGGCAACCCCTCGGGCCGGGACGCGTTCATCGAGCACATCCTGAACAGTCCGTTCGCCCGCTCCCGGCTGGAGGTCAAGCGCGTGATCGCCGACGGCGCGTACGTCGTGATCCACTACCGCATGGTCGAACCCGGCGAGGAGCGCGGCACCGCCGTCGTCGACATCGTGCGCATGCAGGACGGCTTGATCGTCGAGCACTGGGACGTGCTGCAGCCCGTCCCTGAGCCGGGGCTGGTGCCGAACGGGATGTTCTGAGTCACCGACGGGCACCGAACTCGCGCGTTCCGCGGAACGCTCAGGCGGCCGTGCGGATCCGGCGGGGCAGCAGGGCGTCGAGGAAGGGGTCCGGGTCGAGCCGGTCGCCCTCCCAGTCCGGGGTGAGTGTGGTGTGGTCGATCTGTAGCCGGGCGCGGGTGTGCATCTCGATCAGGCTCTCGGTGTTACCGGTCAACGGCGTCGGGGCGGCCGGGATGGGGGTGTTGTCGGGTCGGCGGAACTCCCACCGCCCGGCCAGCCACCGGATGCGGTAGCCGTGGTCGTGGATCAGCCGGTGGTGGAACGAGCACACCAGGATCAGGTTGTCGACATCGGTGCGGCCGCCGAACCACCAGGGGATGACGTGGTGGGCGTGCAGGTGGCGGGTGTGGCTGCAGCCGGGGAACTGACACCCCTCCCCATCCCGCACAGTCAACGCGGCGATCTGGGCCGGGGTGGCCAGGCGCCGGTTGCGCCCCGGGTACATCCGGTTGCCGCGGCGGTCGTTGAGCAGGAGCTGCACCCGGGCATCACACGCCAGCCGCTCGGCGGTGGGGTGCGGAACCTCGGGGCCGTCGTCGAGGCGGGCGGTGCCGGTCGTGGCGTCCAGGTGCACGATCACCTGCGCCCGCCCGCGCTCCACCGTCGCCCCCGAGCCCGCCTCGGAGTCGGAGTCGGAGTCGGTGTGGGCGTGGCCGTTCACCAGGGCGAGCAGCGCGTCCGCACGCCGTGCAGCCACCCGATCCACCGCCGGCCCGGGTTCCTGCTCCCGCGCCCGCTGCTGCGGGTCGTCCGGTGTGGGCGGCACCGGGTGGCTGATCGGGGTCGGTGGCGGGACCAGGGCTTCGATCGAGGCGATGAACGCTGCGCCGTCGTCGGGGGTGAGGCGGGCACGCAGGACCAGCGACCCGTCCTCGTCCCACTGCCAGGACAAGGATCGTCGGGCGGTGTGGTTGTCGGGCGGGGTGTGGCGGCGGCGCACCGCCCGCACCACGGTCTCCACATGGCTGGCGGTGCCGTTGCGGGCCAGGCTCAACAGGATCTGTTCGGCGGTGTCCGGGTCGGCCACCCCGGTGTGGCGCAACTCGGAGGTCGGCGGCGATCTCGGCGGCGAGGCGGGTCAGGGTCGCGTTGTCGGAGCCGACGAGGCGGGTGATCGCCCGGACCTTGGAGTAGGACAGCTCCCCGGTGCCGAACGCCTCGCTGATCTTCGGGAGGTTGCGTAGGGCGTGGGCGACGCGGAGGCGTTCGGTGGCGGTGCGCAGGTTCATCCCGGCGCGCCAGGACAACCAGTGCGCACAGGAGTAGATCCCGTCTCCGGCCCAGCCCTTGCGCTGGTCGAACTCGGCCAACAACTGCAGGAACCGGCATTCGGCGGCGGCGATGTGCCCGGCCAGCCCGAGCAGTTCGGATTCGAGGTCGTCGGTTGTCATCGCGGGTAGTGCGGTGGGGAGCGCGATCACGGACACGGGACACCTCCTGAGGCGAACTGATGTTCGATCTCAAGGATGGCAGCCGGGTCCGACAATTCCCGACCTCCGTGGAGGGTCGGCGGCGTTCCGCGGAAACGCGGCGGGAACGGAACGCGGCAGAACGGAACGGGCTGGAACGGAACGCGTTGGAACGGACGCGGCGGAACGACGACAACTATGTGATGGCGACTCGCAGCGGCCACCCGAGACCACCAGGCTCGCCCACGCGAGAACACGAGACAACATGAGAGAAGCGGAATGCCCCGCCGCCGTCGAGTTCGGATTACTCGTCGTGGGGCTCGGCGAAGCTGCGTTCCCCGTGCACGGCCAGCTCCGCGAGGACGGCCTGTGGGTCGCCCGCCTCGATCAGCTCCAACAGGTACCGGTGACGCCGGACGTGCTCGACGAGGTTCTCGTAGTGCCGCTCGCGGGCGTCCAGGTTGCGGGACATGCAGAGCAGCATCTGCTGCTGCACCGAGCGGTAGATCTCCGAGAGCCTGCGGTGCCCGGCGAGCCCGACGATCGAGGCGTGGAACGCGTAGCCGTTCTCGACGAGCGCGCCGCGGTCCTCGTCGCGGGCGTTGCGCTCCATCCGCTCGAGCGCCTCGTGGCAGGCCACCAGCCGGGAGCGGTCCTCGACCGGCACCCCCAGCTCCACCGCCATCCGCTCCAGGCCGGTGCGCAGGGTGAGGATCTCGAAGACGTCCTGGTCGGTGAGGGTGGCGACGGTCGAGCCGTAGCGCGGGCGCGTGACGACGAGCCCGTCGTTCTGCAGTAGCCGCATCGCCTCCCGCAGCGGGGGACGGCTGATGCCGAGGTGCTCGGTCAGCCGCTCCTCGATCAGCCGTTCTCCGGGCGCGAGCGCGCCGGAGAGGATCATCTTGCGGATCGACTCGGCGGCCAGCGCCACCAGGCTGGGCGGGTCGATCCGCTCGCCGACGCTGGTCATGTCGCCCTCCCGTGCTCCCTGCTCGCCCACAGCATCCCGCACACCCGTGGCGGGGGCGGCGAGGATCCGGTCCTTGCGCTGGTCTTTTGACTGTTGTAGACAATAGCCGATCTGCGTAGGGCTACCCGAAAGGCGTTCGATGACGATCGCGCAGGACCGTTCCGCCCCGGCCACGGCGGACCCCGAGAACCTCGGCTCGCTCTACCGGCACCTGCGGGTCGCCGACGTCGCCGACGCCCTCGACGGCATCGGCTACTTCGACCTCACGCTCATGTCGCCGGAGATCCGGCCCCTCTGGGAGGGGATGCGGTTCTGGGGGCCCGCGGCGACGATCCGGTGCGTCCCGGCCAACAAGCCGATGTGGAAGCTCGAGACCACCGAGGAGATCGTCGGCGCCCACGGCATCTGGTTCGGCAAGTACGGCCACAAGCGGCTGCCCGACGACCTCGAGCCCGGTCACGTGGTGGTCACCGACTCCGGCGGTGGGCGCGAGGTCGGGTTCTGGGGCTCGGAGAACTCGATGGGCGCGGTCGTCAAGGGCGCCAACGGCATCGTCACCGACGGGTACTGCCGCGACACGGACGAGGTCATCCGCCAGCGGACGCCGATCTGCACCCGCCGCCGCGGCCGCACGATCATCCCGGGGCGCATCGAGGTGGTCGAGGTCCAGACGACGATCGCGTGCGGCGGCGTGCAGGTGCGCCCCGGCGACATCGTCGGTGCCGACGGTGACGGCTGCATCGTCGTGCCCGTGGAGGCCGCGCACGAGGTGGCGACCCACGCCCGCGCGATCCTGCTCGCGGACATGAACGCCCGGCGCAAGCACTACGCCGCGCTCGGCCTCCCCGCCGACAGCACGGTCGACATCGAGGCCGTCGAGGCCTACTACGCCGGCCTCTGACCTGCAGGAGCAGCCATGGACGTCTCGCCCCGGTCGACGACGATCGGGCTCGCGGGCCTCGGGAACCTCGGCCTGCCGCTCGCAGGCACGCTGGTGCGGGCCGGCTGGGACCTCGCCGTCCACGACACCGTCGGCGAGCGCGCCGAGCCCGTGGTGGCGCTCGGTGCGAAGGCGGTGCCGGACGCGGCCGCCCTCGCCGAGCGCGACGTGCTGGTGCTCGCCGTCCCCGACGACGCCGCCGTCGAGCAGGTCCTCGACGCCTACCTCGCCGCCGACCGGCCGGGCCGGGCCGTGGTCGTGCACAGCACGGTGCTGCCGCAGACCGCGACCAGGCTGGCCGAGGTAGCGGCCGCGCGCGGCGTCGAACTCGTCGACGCCCCGGTGAGCGGGGGAGCGGAGCGGGCGGAGTCGGGCACGCTGACCGTGATGGTCGGCGGGGCCGACGCGGCGGTGGAGCGGGTGCGTCCGCTGCTGGACACCATCGGCGACCCGGTGCTGCACGTCGGCCCGGTCGGGGCGGGCGCGGCGGCGAAGCTCGCCAACCAGCTCACGATGTTCGCGAACCTGGCCGGCGTCTACGAGGCGATCGACTTCGCCGCGGCGCACGGCGTCGCCACCGACGCCCTCCTCACCGCCCTGGAGACGAGCCTCGGCGACTCCTGGATCGCCCGCAACCTCGGCTTCTGGGACCGCACCGCCGCGGCGTACGACCGCAGCGGCACCCCGGTGAGCGCGCGCCCGTGGAGCAAGGACCTGGCCGAGGTGGTGCAGGCGGCCCGCGCCGCCGACGTCCCGGTCCCCCTGGCCGGCTGGCTCGCGCAGACCCTCGCGGCCCGCGTCGAGGCCCACGCGGCGGAGTCCGCGAGATGACGGCCGGGACGGCGGCCCCGGTCGCGCCGCCTGCAGCACCACGGCCGCCCGCACCGGCCAGGACGAGCCGGCGCACCCGGGAGGCGCTCGCGGCCTACGGGTTCCTGTCGCCGTGGATCGCCGGGATGCTGCTGCTGACCATCGGCCCGATGGTCTACTCGTTGTACCTGTCGTTCACCCGCTACAACCTGATGACCCCGGCGCAGTGGGTGGGCATCGACAACTACGTGCGGATGTTCACTGCCGACCCGCGCTACCTCTCCTCGGTCAGCGTCACCCTGCGCTACGTCGCGATCTCGGTGCCGCTGCTGCTCGTGGTGTCGCTGCTGGTGGCGATGCTGCTGAACAAGGCGATGGCGTTCCTGCCCGCATACCGCGCCGCGTTCTACCTGCCGTCGCTGATCGCATCGAGCGTGGCGATCGCGGTGCTGTGGCGCCAGGTCTTCGGCCAGGACGGCATCGTCAACGAGGTGCTCGCGCTCGTCGGGATCGAGGGCGGCAGCTGGATCGGCAACCCGGGCACCGCCCTCTACACGCTGGTGGTGCTGCACGTCTGGTCGTTCGGCTCCACGATGATCATCTTCCTGGCCGGGCTGCGGCAGGTGCCGAAGGAGTACTACGAGGCCGCAGCGGTGGACGGCGCGGGCGCGGTGCGCCGGTTCGCGCACATCACGCTGCCGATGCTGACCCCGCTGATCTTCTTCAACCTGCTGCTGTCGACCGTGAACGCGTTCCAGGCGTTCACCCCGGCGTACGTGATCTCCGGCGGGGAGGGCGGGCCGCTCGACTCGACCCTCTTCTACACGCTCTACCTGTACCAACGCGGCTTCGCGAACCTCGAGATGGGCTACGCCTCGGCGATGGCGTGGACGCTCGTGGTGGTGCTCGCGCTGTTCACGGCGGGTCTGTTCGCCAGTGCCCGGTTCTGGGTCCACTACGGGGACGAACGATGATCTTCGGACGCAGGCGGTCGCGGAACCCGCTCGTGCTCGCGCTGGCCCGGCACGCGCTGCTGGTGACGGTGCTGGTCGTCATCCTCTACCCGCTGCTGTGGATGGTGGGCGCGTCGTTCCGGCCGAGCAACGAGGCGTTCGGGACGCTCAGCATCTGGCCGGACCACTTCACGACCGACAACTACGTCGAGGGCTGGAGCCTCGGCAACCTCAACTTCTCCCGGTTCTTCCTGAACTCCCTGGTGATCACGGTGCTCGCCGTGGTGGGCAACGTGATGGCCTGCTCGATGGCGGCCTACGCGTTCGCCCGGCTGACCTTCCCGTTCAAGAAGACGATGTTCGCGCTGATGCTCGGCACGATGCTGCTGCCCTACCACGTCACGCTGGTGCCGCAGTACGTGCTGTTCAACGAGCTGGCGTGGATCAACACGATCCTGCCGCTGGTGGTGCCGAAGTTCCTGGCCACCGACGCGTTCTTCATCTTCCTGATGGTGCAGTTCATCCGCACGCTGCCGCAGGAGCTCGACGACGCCGCGCGCATGGACGGGTGCGGCCACATCGGGATCTTCCGGCGAGTGATCCTGCCGCTGTCGATCCCGGCGCTCGGCACCACGGCGCTGTTCACGTTCATCTCCACCTGGAACGACTTCCTGGGGCCGCTGCTCTACCTCGTCCGCCCGGAGACGTGGACGGTCGCGCAGGGGCTCAACGGCTTCCTGGACGCCACCGGCGAGTCCGCGTACGGGCCGCTCTTCGCCATGGCGACGCTCTCGCTCGCCCCGATCGTCGGGTTCTTCCTCGTCGCCCAGCGCCTGCTCATCGAGGGCATCGCGACCAGCGGGCTGAAGTAAGAAAGGGACAACGATGTTCACACGCTCGCTCACGGCAGGCGCGCTCGCGCTCGGCCTGCTCGCCACCGGCTGCGCGGGGGGCACCTCGATCGGCGCCAACCCGAACGAGGGCGCCACGGGCACCGGGGAGGTCGGCGGGAACGTCCGCATGGCCTGGTGGGGTTCCGGCCCGCGCAACGAGGTGACGAACGCGGTGATCGACCTGTTCAAGGCGGCGCACCCGGGCACGACGGTGGAAGGGGAGTCGGCCGACTTCCAGGCCTACTTCGAGCGGCTCAACGTGCAGGCCTCGAGCGGGAACATGCCCTGCATCACCCAGATGCAGGGCCGCCAGCTCAACGACTACACCACGAAGAACGTGCTGCTCGACCTGCAGCCGATGATCGACTCCGGCGCGATCGACGTGTCGGACGTCCCGGCCGAGGTGCTCGACACCGGCCGCGGCCTCGACGGGAAGCTCTACATGATCCCGTACGGAGCGGCGTACGACGCGATGACGGTCAATCGGACCCTCGCCGAGCAGGCCGGCGTCGGTCTGCCGCCGGAGGGCTACGACTGGAACGCCTTCGCCGACTGGGTGACGCGAGCCCAGCCGGGCCTGCCGGAGGGCGTCCCGGCCGTCAACCTCGGCGGGTCGCTGCCGAACAACTTCATCTCCTACGCGGCCGGGCGCGGCGAGTCCTTGTTCGCCGACCGGCAGCTCGGCTTCTCGGAGGACCTGCTGGTCGAGTTCTGGGACATGTGGGAGCGGCTGCGCGCAGCCGGCGTCACCACCACGGCCGAGGCCACCGCCGAGGAGCCGAACCAGACCGAGCAGCGCTACGTCGCCCAGGGCCGGGTGCTCGTCGACAACCTGCCGGGCAACGCGCTCACCCCCGCGCAGAAGACCCTCGACGGCACGCAGCCCGGCCAGCAGCTGGTGACGCTGCCGCAGCCGAAGGGGCCGGCCGGCCCGGGGAACGTGCTCTTCACCTCGGGCTTCTCGATCCCGACCACCTGCGACAACATCCCGACGGCTGCCGCGTTCGTCGACTTCTGGATGAACGACGACGCCGGCGCGAAGGCGTTCCTCTCGGCCAACGGAGCCGTCACCAACAGCCGGCACCTGCAGCAGCAGCTCGACGACCCGGACCTGCCCGCGCTGAAGCGCGCCGAGCTCGACCTGTACCAGCGGATCGTGGCGCAGAACCCGGTCAGCGTCGTCTACCCGCCGGGGTACCACGCGAGCTTCGAGGGTGCGTTCGTGCGGGCATACGAGAGTGTGGTGTTCGGCGGCACCTCGACGCGCGATGCTGCGCATGCCTTCATCACCGAGGTCAACGCGGCACTGGCCACCACCTGACCGGAGGGACACACATGGCGAACCACGACGGCGCACTGGCCGGCATGACCGTCCTCGACCTCACCCAGGTGATGGCCGGCCCGTTCTGCACGATGATCCTCGCGGACCTCGGGGCCGACGTCGTGAAGGTGGAGAACCCGGAGTCCGGCGACCAGACGCGCTCGTCCTTCGCACATCCGGGCGCGTTCCGCGCGCTCAACCGGAACAAGCGCAGCATCACCCTCGACCTGAAGTCCGACGAGGGGCGCGCGGCGTTCCACGAGCTGGTGCGCTCGGCCGACGTCGTGGTGGAGAACTGGCGGCCCGGCGTGGCGGCGAAGCTCGGCGTCGACTACGAGACGCTCCGGCCGCTCAACCCGGGGCTGATCTACGCGAGCGTGTCCGGCTTCGGCCAGACCGGCCCGTACGCCGACCGGCCCGGCTACGACCTGATCGCGCAGGCGATGTCCGGCGTCATGAGCGTCACCGGGGAGCCGGGGGACCGGCCGGTGAAGTCGGGCATCCCGGTCGCCGACCTCGGGGCGGGGCTGTTCACGGCGGTCGGGATCCTCGCCGCGTGGGCGTCCCGGCAGCGCACCGGGCAGGGCCAGTTCGTCGAGACGTCGCTGTTCGAGGCGGCGGTCGCGCTGTCGGTGTGGGAGTCGACGGAGTTCTGGGCCACCGGGCACGCGCCGCAGGCCCTCGGCTCGGCCCACCGGATGTCCGCGCCGTACCAGGCGCTCGCCACGCGTGACGGCTTCATCACGGTCGGCGCCAACAACGAGCGCCTGTGGCAGCGGCTGTGCCGGGCCCTCGACGCGGCGGAGCTGGCCGACGACCCGCGGTTCGCGCGCAACGACGACCGGATGGCCCACCGCCCCGAGCTCGTGACCGAGCTCGAGCGCCGCCTCGCCTCCGACGACACGGCCTCCTGGGTGGAGCGGCTGCTCGCCGCGGGAGTGCCGGCCGGGCCGATCCAGGACTACCGGCAGGTCCTCGAGGACGACCCGCACGTGAAGGCGCGCGGGATGGTGACCACCGTGGAGCACCCGGTCGAGGGGTCGGTCCCGGTGCTCTCCTCGCCGCTGCACCTGTCGGGCACACCGGCCACGGTCCGCCTGCCCCCGCCGCTGCTCGGGGAGCACAACGCCGAGGTGCTCGCCCGCACCGCGGCCCAGCCGGAACGGGCGAGCGTCCACAGCAGGCGCGACGGCCCGATCCTGCACATCGAGCTGGCCAACCCGGCCCGGCGCAACGCCCTGACCTGGGAGATGTACGACGAGCTGCAGAAGCTCTGCGTCGCCGCGCGCACGGATCCCGGCCTGCGGGTCGTGGTGCTGCGCGGGGCGGGCGAGGCGTTCGCCGCCGGCACGGACATCGCCCAGTTCACCGAGTTCGACGGCGCCGCCGACGGCCTCGACTACGAGCGCCGGGTCGGTGCAGTGCTCGAAGACCTCCTGGCAGTGCCGGTACCCGTGTTGGGGGTGGTGGACGGGCCCGCCGTCGGCGGCGGCCTCGCCCTCGCCGCGTGCTGCGACGTGCTGGTGGCCACCGACCGGGCCGTGTTCGGCGCGCCGATCGCGCGGACCCTGGGCAACGTCCTCGCGCCCGCCGCCGTGGCCCGGCTGCAGCGCCGCCTCGGCGTCTCCCGGACCATGGGCATGCTGCTCACCGCCCGCACGATCGACGTCCACGAGGCCGCGGCCGCGGGGTTCGTCCACGCCGTCGTCCCGCCGGACGGGCTGGACGCGGCTGCAGCGGATCTCACGAAACGGCTCGCATCCGGAGCGCCGCGCACCCTCGCCGGGCTCAAGGAGATCGACCGCAGGCTCTCGGCGGTCGACGTGGACGCCGACGACGTCCTCACCGACTGCTACGGCAGCGCCGACTTCCGCGAGGGCGTTGCCGCGTTCGTCGCACGCCGGGCTCCGCGCTGGACGGGCTCATGATCGACACGCATCACCATTTCTGGCGGACCGCCCTCCAGGAACAGCCGTGGCGCAGCCCTGCGCACACCGAGCTGGCCGTCGACTTCGAGCCCGCCGACCTCGCGCCGCTGCTGGCGGAGTCCGGCGTCGAGGCCACCGTGCTCGTCGAGTCGGTCGACACCCCGGAGGAGAACGACCGGCTCGCCGCGTATGCGGCCGCCTTTCCGCAGGTGGCGGGCATCGTCGGGTGGCTGCCGCTCGCCGACCCGGCCACGGCCCGCGCCGAGCTCGCCCGCGCCGACCGGGCCCGCTGGTGCGGCGTGCGCTGCCTCGTCGCCCGCGAGCCGCTCGACTGGCTCGACCCCGGGCTCATGGCCACGCTGGCCGCCGCCGACCTCGCGTGGGACGTCGTCCCGGTGACGGACGCGCAGGTCGAGGCGGTGGTCGCGCTCGCGGGGCAGGTGCCCGAGCTGCGGATCGTCGTCGACCACATGGCCCGCCCGCCCCTGGAGTCAGGCGACCTCGGCGGCTGGGCCGCGCGCCTCGCGGCCCTCGCCGGCCGCCCGAACGTGGCGCTCAAACTGTCGATCGGGATCGACCTGCTCGCGTCCTGGGAGCGCTGGGATCCCGAGGCGATCGCCCCCGCCGTCGCTCACGCGGTGGCGGCGTTCGGCCCCGACCGGCTGATGCTGGCCAGCAACTGGCCCGTCGTGACCCTGCGCGCCGACTACGCCACCGCCGTGCGAGACCTCGAGGCCGCGGTGGTCGCGGCCGGTGTCGACGACGCGGGGCTGGCCGAGGTGCGCGCCGGCACCGCGAGGAGCTGGTACCGCCTGCCCCGCACCTGAGGCCCGTGCGGAGCGCGGCATTCAGCGTGTCGACACGTCGGACTCGCGCCTGTGTTGGCCACGCCCGCTCCGCCGGCGAGTCGGGCGTTCTGACGCGGCGAGTCGGGCGTCCGGGCCATCAGCCGGGCGCGGTCGGGCTCGGCGTGCGGCGTCGGAGGAGCAGCCAAGCGCCCGTGAGGGCGGCGACCGCGGCGGCGGCGATCGTCGTGGCCGCGACGCCGGCGAGCGCGGCCGCGGTGCCGGCCGCGAGCGGCGCCACGGCGAGCCCGGCGGTGTAGGCGAGGTTGTAGAGCGCGTACGCGGCGCCGTAGGCGGGGGGCTGGATGTGCTCGGCCAGCTCGCCGATCAGCACGAGGGTGGGCGCGAGCACGAGCTGTGCACCGACCCCGACCACGAGCACGCCTGCGATCGACGCCCCGGCCACGGGCAGCCCGCACAGCACGAACCCGGCGGCGGCGACCAGCGTGCCGAGTGCGGCCACGCGGGCCGCGCCGAGCCGGTCGGTCACCAGCCCGGCGAGCGGTGCTGTCAACCCGCCCAGCAGCGCTGCCGCACCGAACACCAGCCCGATGCCGGTGGCGCCGAGCCCGAGCGCGGACAGGTGCAGCGGCAGCACCGGCTCGGCGAACGCGATCGCGGCCGCTCCCAGTGCGGTGAGCCCGATCAGCAGCCCGGCGCGCGGCCCGCGCGCGACCACCCGCAGCGGGGCCGACGCAGGCGCGTCGGCCGTGGGCCCGACCCAGATGATCCGGGCCACGGCGTCGGCCGCGGCCAGCACCGCGACCAGCACGAACGGGGCGCGCGGGCCGAACGCGTCGGCGAGGAAACCCGACACGGCAGGCCCGAGCAGCACGCCGAACCCGACGGCGGAGAGCGCCAACCCCATCACCGTGCCGCGCCGTTCGGGCGGGTGCGTGCTGGCGATCAGCGCCAGCCCGGCCGCCCAGCTCGCCGCCGCCGCGACTCCCTGCGCCGCCCGTGCGAGCGAGAGCACCGCGAGCCCGCCGCCACCCGGGACCTCGACCACGGCCGCGAACAGCGCCGTCGCGGCGGCAAGGGCGATCAGACCGGCGAGCAGGGGCGCCCGCGGACCGCTCCGGTCGACCCAGCGGCCCACCAGCGGTGTCGCGACGAGCATCGCCACCGCGTACGCGGCGAAGAGCAGCCCGGCCGCGCCCGACGACCCGGCGACGGCGGGGAGCTCCGGCAGCAGCGGGACGAGGCTGCCGTACAGGAACATGTCGACGGCGAGCGCCAGCGTGACGACCATGACCGCGGCGCGCGGGCGGGTCGGTCGACGCGATGTCACGGGAGGATCCCTCCGAGTAGGGGCCGCACGCTGCCGGCGTCGGCCGGGGGGACGAGTGCGGGGTCGTGGCCTGCGAGCAGTGCGGTGCCGGTCAGCCAGGCCAGCAGGTGCGCCGCGGCGGGGGCCGGGTCGGCGGGGAGCTCGGAGCGCAACGCCGTGCGGAGCCGATCGCGCCACGCGTGGAGGCCGGTGCTCTTCTCCCGCACGGTGCCGGTGGAGCCCGTGGCCCGCAGGCTCACCGCCATCAGGGCGGCGAACCGGCGATCGGTGTGCAACGCCGCGAGCCAGGCGAGCGCGAACGCCTCGAGCCGCGCCGCGAGCGGGACGCCGGGTGCGTCCAGCGCTGCCCAGATCGGCGCTGCGACCACGTCCCACGTCTCGCCGAGCACCGCGGCGAGCAGCGCCTCCTTGTCGTCGAAGTGGTGGTAGAGGGCGCCGCGCGTGACGCCGGCGGCCTCGGCGATCCCGGCGAGCGTGGCGCGGTCGATCCCCTCGCGGGCGAAGGTGAAGAGCGCCGCGTCGACGAGCGCGGCTCGCGTGGCCGCGGTGTCCTCTGCCGTCCTGCGCACCGGTCTTTCGTACATGCATGTATGTATGAAAAGCAAGCGGTCGACTACCGTGGCCCCGTGGGCTCCCCCGAGCAGGTCGTGCTCCTCGACGACGACGGGCGCGCCATCGGCGTCGCCGACAAGGCCACCGTCCACGGGGCGAGCACCCCGCTGCACCTGGCGTTCTCCTGCTACGGCTTCGATCGGGAGGGCCGGTTGCTCGTCACGCGCCGCGCCCGGCACAAGGCGACCTTCCCGGGCGTGCAGACCAACACCTGCTGCGGTCACCCGGCGCCCGGCGAGGCGATGGAGGACGCCGTCCGGCGCCGGCTCGCCGAGGAGCTCGGCGTGGGCGCGGTGGACCTGCGGCTCGTGCTGCCCGACTTCGCCTACCGGGCCGCGGCGGGCGGCGTCGAGGAGAACGAGGTCTGCCCCGTGTACGTGTGCACGCTCGTGGGTGAACCACGGGCCCGGCCCGACGAGGTCGAGTCGGTGGAGTGGTGGAGCTGGGAGGCGTTCGTCGCGGCGGCCGGCGCGGGGGAGCTGTCCCCGTGGGCGCAGCTGCAGGCCCCGCTGCTCGACGCTCGGCGCCGAGACTGGAGGCTAGTGCCCCCCGCCGAAAGTCCGCCACATATCTCGACGGCCCAGCTTCCTGCTGAGCACACCGGCGAGCCGCCCGAGTATGTCCAATACGAGGACGCCTCACCGGCGCACCCAGCAGAAACCTGGATCCGCCGATGTACGCAACGGACTTCCGGCGGGGGACACTAGATGAAAGAAATCACGATCTTCAGTGGCTCGGCCCACCCGGAGCTGGCGGCCGCGATCTGCCACCACCTGGAGGTGCCGCTCGCGCCGTCGCGGGTCACCCGGTTCGCGAACGACTGCCTCGAGGTCCAGCTGCAGGCCAACTGCCGCGAGCGGGACGTGTTCATCGTGCAGCCGCTGGTGCAGCCCGTCCAGGAGCACCTCGTCGAGCTGCTCCTGATGCTCGATGCCGCCCGCGGCGCGTCGGCCGCGCGGATCACCGTCGTGATGCCGCATTTCGCCTACGCCCGGTCCGACAAGAAGGGCGCCCCGCGGATCTCGATCGGCGCGCGGCTGATGGCCGACCTCATGCAGACCGCCGGCGCCAACCGCGTGCTCACGATGACGCTGCACTCCCCGCAGGTCCACGGCTTCTTCGGCGTGCCGGTCGACCACCTGCACGCGCTGCACGAGCTGGCGCGCCACTTCCGGGCCGGTGACCTGTCCAACTCCGTCGTGGTGTCGCCGGACCTCGGCAACGCCAAGGAGGCATCGCGCTTCGCCCGGCTGCTCGGCCTGCCCGTCGCGGCGGGCGCCAAGGAGCGGATCTCCGACGACAAGGTCGTGATCAGCTCGATCATCGGCGACGTTCGGGGCAAGGACGTCGTGGTGCTCGACGACGAGATCGCGCGCGGCAGCACGATCGTGGAGCTGCTCGACCGGCTCGTCGACCACGACATCGCTTCCGCCCGGGTGGCGTGCACGCACGGCCTGTTCAGCGACGGCGCGCTGGAGCGGATCGGGCGCCGGGACGACGTCGCGGAGATCGTCTGCACCAACACCGTTCCGGTGCCCGGTGCCGAGCACGCCCCGAAGCTCACCGTGCTCTCGATCGCCCCCGCGCTGGCCGAGGCGGTGCGCCGGATCCACAACGGCGAGTCGGTGAGCGTGCTGTTCGACGAGCACTAGAGGTCGGCACCGGTGCTCGCAGGCGAGGCGCGCGACGCCGCCCTGCACTGGGTGCGGCAGAACACCCCGCCCGGCTTCCGCGGGGCGTTCCTCGCCGGTTCCGCCGCGGATCGGCCAGCCGACGCGGTGCAGCCCCCGTGGTCGGACGTGGACGTCACCGTGGTGGTCGCCGGGGCCGCGGCACCGCCGAAACCGGGCAAGATCCGCCACCGCGGCGCCCTCCTGGACGTCTCGTACCTCCCGGAGGCGCTCCTCGCCGACCCGGAGCGCGTGGCGGCCGCCCACTACCTCGCCCCGTCGTTCGCCGGTCCAGGCGGCGTGCTGCTCGACCCGGAGGGTGTGCTCGGGCGGCTGCGGGCCGCGATCGCGCCGACCTACGACTCGCCGTCGGCGGTGCACAGGCGGGTCGCGGACGTGCTCACCGCGGTACGGATGCGGCTCACCGCCCGCGACGACGCCGCGCCGTGGCCCCAGCAGGTACTGGCGTGGCTCTTCCCGGCCACCCTCGTCACGGTCGCGGCGCTGGTGGCGGCCCGTGAGCGCCCTACCGTCCGGCTGCGCTTCCTGCGCGCCCGCGACGTGCTGCGCGACCGCCCCGACGTGTACGAGCGGATGCTGGAGCTCCTCGGCTGCGCCGCCGTCGACGCCGCGGTGGTGGCCCGCCACCTCGACCGGCTCGGCGACGTGTTCGACGAGGCCGCCGCGGTGGGCAGCACCCGGTTCTCCTTCTCGTCGGACATCAGCCCCGAGGCCCGTCCCGTCGCGATCGACGGCAGCCGCGCGCTCGTCGATGCCGGGGACCACCGCGAGGCGGTCTTCTGGATCGTGGCCACGTTCGCCCGCTGCCAGCAGATCCTCGACGTCGAGGCGGCGCCGGAGCGGTCCCTGGCCACCGCACGGGCGTTCCGGGTGGCCGTGGCCGAGCTCACCGGTGTGCACGGCCCGGACGACCTGCGCACGCGCACTGCTGCCACCCTTGCCTTCCTCCCGGAGCTGGAGGGTGCGACGACCGCGATCACCGGCCGGACCCGCTGATCGCGGCGTTTCGCCGCCGCGGGCGCGGGAACGGCCAGGCATGGTCAGCAAGGTGATCGCGGTGGCCGTCGACTGCCGGGACGCCGAGCGGTGCGCCACGTTCTGGTGCGCGGCGCTCGGGGCGGAGGTGGACCGGCGGTGGCGGGACGCGCACGGCGTCGAGTACGTGCAGATCAGCACGGGGGAGGGGCCGCTGTTGCTGTTCCAGCCCGTGCCCGAGCCGCGGTCGGGGAAGAACCGCCTGCACCTGGACCTCGCGCCGGCCACCGGCACGCAGGAGGCCGAGGTCGAGCGGCTCGTCGACCTGGGGGCCACCCGGCTCGCCGACGAGCCCGAGCACCCGTGGGTGGTGCTCGCTGATCCGGAGGGCAACGAGTTCTGCGTGCTGCCGCCGGGAGACTGACCGATCTGTGAGTGTGTCGGTGCGGTGCTCCTGGGTGGAGAACCGTCAGGCTCGGTGCCGGTGACCCGATGTGACTCGTGATCGATCTGGCCGCTTCGGCGTGCCCTGTCTCGGACTTGTTCCGTCGTGGTCGCCGGCACCGGCCCGGCTCACCGGTTGGCCTGATCAGAAGCCTGTCCGCCGGTTACGGCGTGACCCGTCACAGATGTGCCACGTGGTGACCCTCACCCGGGCCGGTGCCGCCTGTTGGACCCGTTCCCCGTCAGAAGGACCAGGCCCGTGCCCATGTTGGCAGAACGTGTCGACGCCGTCGTCGGTGTCGACACCCACCGTGACACCCACGACGACACCCACGACGCAGAAATCGCCCTCCCGACCGGAGCCCCGGTCGCGACCTGCCAGGTCAGCAATGACTCCCGCGGCTACGCCGAGCTGCTGGCCTGGATCGGCGATCACGCTCCCGGGTCGCGGGTCGCCGTCGCGATCGAGGGCACCCGCAGCTACGGCATCGGACTAGCGCGCGCAGTCAGCGGTGCCGGTGTGATGGTGATCGAGTGCGAGCAGCCCAACCGCAAGTCCCGTCGCGGTCGGGGAAAGTCCGACGCGATCGACGCGCACCTGGCCGTGCTCACCGCGCTGCGGCTTGACGCCGACCAGCTCCCGAGCCCGCGCGCCGATGGTGACCGCGAAGCGCTCCGGATCCTGATGGACGCCGGATCCTGATGGACGCCGGATCCTGATGGACGCCCGCCACGAGCTCACCGACAGCTCGACCGCTCAGACCAACCGGCTACGCGCACTGCTGCTGGGCGGCGACGACCGCGACCGTGACTTCGCCCGTGGCACGCTCACCGACACCAGGCTCGCTGCGCTGGCCCGCCACCGTCCGGCCCGCGATGCCAGCCGCGAGCAGGTCGTGCGCCAGGCCGAGATCCGGCGCCTCGCTCTCGCACTGCGAGGGTCTCACCGCGCACTACGGGCCAACAGCCGCGAACTCCAGCGCATCGTGGACGACCTCGCTCCCGGGCTGACCGACCGCCGCGGCATCGGCCCGATCACCGCCGCCCAAGCGATCATCAGCTTCTCCCACCCCGGGCGCTGCCGCAACGAGGGCGCCTTCGCCGCGCTCGCCGGCGCCAGCCCGCTCGAGGCCAGCAGCGGCCACATCAAGCGGCACCGGCTCAACCGCGGCGGTGACCGCGCCCTCAACAGCGCACTGCACACCATCGCGATGGTCCGCATGCGCAGCTGCCCCACGACCAAGGCCTACCTCGCCCGCCGCACCGCCGAAGGGAAGACCACCCGAGAGATCCGACGCTGCCTCAAGCGCTACATCGCGCGCGAGCTCTACCGCTTCCTCACCGCGACCATCACGACCACAAGCAGCAACGCGTCCTCAGCCGCTTGACAGATATAGAAGCGTCCGAGAAGGACGCCGGCGCTGTCCCGGTCGCGCCGGCGCGCTGCTCGCGCCGATCACGAGCGTCACCCCCAGCTCCGGGATGCGCGGCAGCGGGACGAGTAGCCGCTGAGCTGCTTCCGGCGGATAGGCGTCGCGACGGTCCGCCCATACCGTTCATGGGTATGACTCCTGCCGCCCGGCTCGCCCGCCTGACCGACGGTTATGTCGTCACGCAGCTGCTGTGGGTCGCGGCCGAGCTGCGGATCGCCGACGCGCTCGCCGACGGTCCGCGCACCGCGGAGGAGCTCGCGACGCAGGTCGGCGCCGACGCGGGCGTGCTGCGCCGGGTACTGCGGGGCCTGGCCGCCGAGGAGGTGCTCGAGGACCTGCCCGACGGCCGCTTCGCGCTCACGGCCACCGGCCGGTTGCTGCGGGACGGCGTCGAGGGCTCGCAGCGGGGCGCGGTGCTCGCCCGCGGAGGGCTCTACTACGGCGCGCTGGCGGGGCTGCTCGACGCGGTGCGCGACGGTGGTGTCCCGTTCGAGCGCGTCCACGGCCGGACCTTCTTCGACCACCTCGACGCCCACCCGGCCGAGAGCGCCCGGTTCCAGGGGTCGATGGCCGTCCGCGCGGCGCGCGAGGCGGCCGCGGTCGTGGAGGCGTACGACTTCCGGCGATTCCGCACGCTCGTCGACGTCGGCGGCGGCACGGGCGTGCTGCTCGCGGCGATCCTGCGGGCGGCGCCGGGGGTGTCCGCGGTGCTGTTCGACCGGCCCGAGGTCGTGCGCGACGCGCAGGTGCCGCACGTCGGCGGCGACTTCTTCGCCGAGGTTCCCGCCGGGGCGGAGGCCTACGTGCTCTCGCGCGTGATCCACGACTGGTCGGACGCCGACGCCGTCGCGATCCTGAGGACCGTCCGCCGCGCGATCCCGGACACCGGCACGCTGCTGCTCGTCGAGGCGGTGCTCCCGGCCCGGGCGGCCGACGACCCGGCGGCCGTGCGGATGGACGTGCACATCCTGACGTTGCTGGGAGGCCAGGAGCGGACGGCAGCTGAGTTCGCCGTGCTGCTGGACGCCGCCGGGTTCCGGCTCGACCGCGTCCTCCCGACCGGCCCGGGGAGCGGTGTGCACGTCCTCGTCGCCCGCACTGCGCCTGATCGCGACGATCGGTCGGCATGACCTCGGGCGGCGTGCCGCTCGCGTGCGCGTCCGCTGATCAGGGGATGTAGGGCGGCGCCTCTCCCCAGCCCCAGCGCGGGGTCGGGTAGTCCGTGGGCGGGTCGGCGCCCGGCGCCGAGTTGGCCTTGGCGATGCGGGTGCCCCACTCGACGTAGGCGACGAATGCGGAGCGGAACTCGGGGTCGTCGGGCAGGCCCGCCTCGTCGGCGCTCTGCGCGATCAGCTGGGCCCACCGGGCCCGCTGCTCCTCGGTGATCGCGAGCCCGATGTGGTGGGAGAGCATGGCCGGGTAGCCGCCGAGCTGGTCGGTGTACTCGGTGGGCCCGCGGAACACCTCGCCGAACCACCGGGCCACATGGTCCTGGTGGTCGGGGCTCATGTTCCGGAAGATCGGTTCGAGCAGCGGGTCGGCGAGCACCTTCTCGTAGAAGACGTCGGTGAGGCGGTGCAGTGCGGCGGAGCCGCCGCACCACTCGTACAGGGTGGGAACGGTGTCGGTCACGAGGATCACCTCCGTGATTACGTGATTACACCCTATCGGCACTCGGTGAGCTTCTGAACCGCCGCCTGGCGCAGCAGCGCCGTCTCCGACATCAGCGTGAAGAACGTGCAGCCCAGCCCGCGGAAGCGGTGCACGTGCGCCGGGGAGGCGCTGTAGATCCCCAGGGGCAGCCCGCGCTCCCGGCACACCTGCGCGACGCGCCGCACCAGGTCGGCGAAGCCCGGGTCGTCCAGCTGCGCGGAGACCGGGAGGCCTGCGCTGAGCGCGAGATCGGACGGGCCGACGAACACCGCGTCGAGGCCCTCGACGGCGGCGATCGCCTCCGCCTGCTCGACCGCATCGACGGTCTCGATCATCACGATGCAGATCGGCTCGGCCTGCAGCGGCGCCCAGGCCGGGCGGGTCGGGCCGTAGCTGCGGCTGCCGCGCGGCGGGTGGTGGCAGGCTGCGACCGCGCTCGCCGCCTCCTCGGCGCTGCCGACCAGCGGGACGAGCACGCCGGCCGCGCCCCGGTCCAGCGCCCGCCCGATCGCGGCCGCATCGTTGGCCGGCACGCGCACGATCGCCGGTGTTCGGGTGGCGGCGAGCGCCTGCAGCATCGGCAGCAGGGCATCGTCACCGATCAGGCCGTGCTGCTGGTCCAGGCACACGAAGCCGAACCCGACGGTGCCCATGATCTCCGCGGTGGCGGAGCCGGGCAGCTGCAACCAGCCGCCGACGACGTCGGAGGTGAGATCGAGTGCGTTCACGCCCGGCACTCTGCCAGGCGCCGGATCACACCACCTTGCGCGCCGACTCGAGGTGCCCGGCCACCTCGTTCATGTACGCGGCCTGTGCGGAGTAGTCCATCGTCGCGAACACCCACGAGTAGACCTGGCGCGCCTGTCCCGCAGGCGTCCGCGCGAACGTCGGCTGCGCGAGGATCTGCTCGGCGGTCATGTCGTCGATCCTCGACTCGAGCACGACGTCGGCGGGCAGCGAGCCGACGTTCTCCCAGCTCACGATCTCCCAGTAGTAGGCGGAGCCGCCCGGGTCGACGAACCGGACACCGAGGTCGGCGAACGCCGTGAGCGTCGGGTCGTCGGGGGCCTTCGCGACGTAGAAGCCCTCGGCCGGGTACGCGGCCACCACCAGCACCTGCAGCCCGGACATCGCCGCCGCGCGCAGGCGGTCGGCCGCCGCGTCGTAGTCGGCGCGGGCGCCGGTGACGACCGCCGGATCGGCGCCGATGGCGAGCGCCAGCTGCGCGGTGCGGTCGATGACCTGCACCGCCGACCCGTCCATCGTGATCGCGACGATCGGGGCGATGCGGGCCGCGGCCTCCTGCTGGGCGAGGTCGGCGAACCCGTAGAGCGGGGCCTGCGGGTCGATCGTGCCGGCGGCGTCGACGGGGTAGGCGTGCGTGACGATCAGATCCGGCTCGGCCGCTGCGAGCGCTTCGAGGTCGATCTGCCCGTACATCGGGCCGAGCTCGGCCACGCCGGACAGGTCGCGCCCGGCGAAGCGCTCGTCCTGGCTGATCCCGGTGTAGCCGAACGCCGCCACCGGCTGGATCCCGTAGTTCCACAGCGACGCGACGACGTCGGTGAGCCCGGCGATGCGGGTGGGCCGCTCGTCCAGCGTGACGGTGTGGCCGAGGTCGTCGGTGTAGGACCAGCTCCCGCTGCCGGTGGTCTCGGGCGCCGCGGTGGAGCAGGCCGTCACGGCAAGCAGGCCGGCGAGGAGCAGGCCGAGCAGTCGCATCGAAGATCTCCCGGGAGTAAGGAAGCCTCACCTTACTAACTGGAGCGGCTCGCCGCTCCGGACTGTGTGCACCCGCACGCCCCTGAACGTCGAGGTGGGCCTACTGCTCGCCCGGGCGCCTCGCCGCCGTCGGGGTCACCTCCGTGGCGCCGCGCGCGAAGCGGGTCGGGCGGAAGGCCGCCAGCAGCGGCGACTCCGCGCCGAACAGCTCGTCGGTCACCAGGTCACCCAGGAGCGGGGCGAGGGTGATGCCGCTGTGGGTCGCCACCGCGTAGAAGCGGCGGTCCGGGTCGGCGAAGCCGGCGATCGTCAGGCCGTCCGCGGGCAGCGGGCGTTGCCCGACGCGGATCTTCTCCAGCCGAGTGCCCCCGGTGAGGGCGAGCACGTCGGGGAGCCGGCCGGTGATCTCGGCGGCGAGCGGGCCGTCGGCGGGCGGTGGGGCGGCCGGGTCGGCCGCGCCGTCCAGGTCGAGGGCCTGCAGCAGCAGCCGGCCGCCGCCGTCGGGGCGCACGTTGAGCCGGGAGTGGGTGAGGATCCGCGAGAGCCGGGCGGGTACCGGCTCCGTCGTGGCCAGGAACCCGACGGTCGCCGATCCGGCCAGGTCCGGGTCGAGCAGGGGGACGTCGAGGCCGGCGAGCGCCGCCACCGAGGTGCTCCACCGGCCCGCGCAGCTCACGATGACGTCGGCGCCGTGCTCGTCACCGCTCGCGGTGGTGACGGCGGGCGCCCCGAGGTCGATGCCGGTCACCTCGGTGTGCGGCACCACCGTCGCGCCCCGGTCGCGGGCCTCCCCGAGCAGGCGGGCGTGCAGCAGGCCGGGCAGGGTGTGGGCCTCTTGCGGGTAGAACACGAACTCGGCGTCGGCCGGCGCGACGAGGTCGGGTTCCAGGGCCAGGGCCTCGGCACGGGTGAGCCGCCGCACCGGGTAGCCGCGGCCCTCCAGCTTCGCGACGCGCGCGGCGAGCTGCGTGGCGTGCTCGTCGGTGGTGGCCCACTCCAGGTGCCCGGTGGGGAAGAACCACGGCGTGGGCCCGCCGGCCAGCGCGTGGTGCGCCGCGACGCCGGCGTTGTTGAGCTCGAAGTAGGGCAGCGGGTCCTTGTTGTTCGCGTTGACCCACGCGAACGACGTCGTGGTCGTGCCCGCGCCGGGCCGGCCGGCGTCGAGCACGGTGACGTCGGCGCCGCGGCGGGCCAGCGCCGTCGCGACGGCCGCGCCCACGACTCCTGCTCCGATCACGATGACGTGCACGGGGAACTGCTCCGATCTCAGCGGCTGGTGCCGAACAGCCGGGCCGGGTGGGCTTACTGCAATTCGTGGCTCAGCTCGCCGGCTGCACGTCCGGGATGCCGTCCGCCGGAGGCTGCGTCGGTGCCCCGGTGGCCTCCCTGATCGGCGCGTCGCCGTTGTCGGTGACGAGCACCGGGGTCAGGTTCTGCGTGGTGCCGCCCGCGATCCGGGTGACCTGCACGCCGGAGATGCCCGCGTGCCGGTCGGCGGAGTACCGGAACGGCGCGGCCCACGGGCCGGTGAACGAGCCGCCGGCACGCTCGACCGCATCGACGATGCCCTCGCGCGTCGGGTTCGGGCCCGCCGCCTGCAGCGCCTGCACGAACGTGTACGCCTCGGACATGCCGTAGACGCGGTAGTTGGTGAGCTCGCCCTCGCCGCCGTGGGCGTCCCAGACACGCTGGAAGAGCTGCGTCCAGGGGTTGTCCGGGGTGTCGACGCCGGGCAGGTACTCGGTGGTCAGCACGCCTTCGAGGAGCCCGGCGTCGGTCACGGCGCCCTCCGAGAACCGGGCGAGCAGCGATCCGACCAGGGCCGGGTCGGACCCGATGTTCGAGTAGATCCACTGCGGCCGGTAGTTCAGCCGCAGCGACTGCAGCTGCGACAGCGCCGTGTACGACGGGACGTTGAACCCGATCACGAGGTCGGCGCCTGCGGCCTGCAGCGCGGCGATCTGCGGGGCGACGTCGGTGTTGCCGGGCGTGTACCGCTCCGCGGCCACGATCTGGTTCTCCAGGTAGCGGCGGGCGCCGATCTCGGCATCCCGGCCGAGGTCGTCGTCCTGCAGGAACAGCCCCACGCGCGCCTGCGGGAAGTTCTGCGCCACGTACTGCCCGATGATCTTGGCCTCGATCTCGTAGTCGGGCTGCCAGCCGAACGTCATCGGGTTCTCCGCCGGCTGGTCCCACAGCAGGGAGCCGGAGGACACGAAGAGGTCGGGCACGCCCTCGCTGTTGAGGTGGTCGAGCACGGCCGAGTGGGTGGGCGTGCCGAGCCCGCCCATCATCGCGAAGACCTGGTCCTGGAGCACCAGCTCGTTGACGACCTGGCTGGTCTGCGTCGGGTTGTAGGCGTCGTCGCGGAAGACGTACTCGATCTGCCGCCCGTGGATGCCGCCCGCCGCGTTGACGAAGTCGAAGTAGGCCTTCGTGCCGGTCGGGATCTCGCTGTAGCCCGGCGCGGCCACGCCGGTGAGCGGGAAGTGCGCGCCGACCTTCACCGAGGTCGGGGTGATCCCGACCTCGGCCTCGGTGCCGGCGCCGCCCCCTTCCGGGCGACCGCCTGCGCCGCACGCGCTGACCAGCACCGCTGCGGCCAGAGCGGCGCAGAGAGCCGTTGCCTTCATCGTGTCCTCCTCCTGCGACCCCAGACCGTCTTCAGCACGCCCACCACCCCCGTCGGGGCGAGCAGCATCACGAGGATCAGCACCACGCCGTAGACGAACGGCGCGAGCTGCGCGGCCTGCGTGCCGTCCAGCCCGGCGCCGATGCCGAGGTTGGTGACCGCGGGCGGCAGGAACACCAGCAACGCGCTGCCGAGCAGGGCGCCTGCGAGGCTGCCGAGCCCGCCGACGACCACCGCCGTGAGCAGCCCGAGCGAGAGCACGATCGTGAACCCGCTGGGCGCGGCCAGCCGGACGACGACGCCGAGCACCGCGCCCGCGAGCCCGGCGCACGCCGCGCTGACCACGAACGCCAGCACCCGCACCCGCCCCAGCCGGATCCCGGCGAGCTCGGCGGCCACCTCGTCGTCGCGCACCGCGCGCCACACGCGCCCGACCCGGCCGGCCATGAGGTTGGCGAGCAGCAGCAGGACCAGCAACAGCGTGCCCCAGCCGAGGTAGGCGAGGTACTTCGCGCTGGGCGTCTCGTGTGCGAACAGGAACCAGATCGTGGCGTCGAACCAGCCCGGCACGTCGGGCGAGGCGATGCGCAGGCCCTGCTCGCCGCCGAGCGTGTGGTCGAAGTAGATCGCCAGGCCCGGCACCGCGACGGCCAGCGCGAGCGTGGCGCCCGCGAGGTACGGCCCGTGCAGGCGGGCGGCCGCCGCTCCGACCACCGCGCCGACCAGCGCCGTGACGGCGGCGGCGGCGAGCATGACCAACGGGAGCGGCAGCGCGCCCTCGCCCTCGGGGCCCAGCAGCAGGCCGGTCGTGTACGCGCCGACGGCCATCAGCGCGCCGTGGCCGAGTGAGATCTGGCCGTTGAGCCCGGTGAGGACGGTCAGCCCGGCCGCCGCGATCGCGTAGTACGACATCGTGGCGAGCTGCGAGTTGCGGAACGGGCTGGTGAACTCCAGCACGAGCACCACGACGACCAGCGCGATGACGACCGCGAGCCCGTGCCGTGCGAACGTCGAGCGCGGGCGCCACCGGAACCGGCGCTCGCGGACCGGAGCGGAACGGGTGGAGGGCCGGTCGGTCTGCTGCACCATCAGACCCTCCGCGCCGCGGTCCGGGCGAACAGGCCCTGTGGCCGCACCAACAGCACCGCGACGAGGATCGCCAGCGCCGCGAGCGCGACGAGCTCGCTGCCCAGGTACCCGCTGACGTAGGAGAGCAGCAACCCGATCGTCAGCCCGCCGACGACGGCGCCGCCGGGGGAGTCGAGCCCGCCCAGCACCGCGGCCACGAACCCGTAGACGATCACGACGTCCATGTAGGCGGGGAACACCAGGCTGCCGCCTGCGATGAGCAGCCCGGAGAGCGACCCGACGACCGCGGCGAGCGCCCAGCCCAGCGTCAGCATCCGGCCGACGCGCACGCCGAGCAGCCGCGAGACCTCCTGGCTGAACGCGGCGGCGCGCATCTTCAGGCCGAGGTCGGTGAAGCGGAAGAGCGCGACCAGCCCGAGCATCACGACGACCACGGCGACGATCACGTAGATGCTGTTGGCGGTGAACGCGATGTTGACGCCGCCGACGGTGAAGCCGCGCAGGTCGAACGGGGCGGGGAAGGACCGGAAGGTCGAGCCGAACAGGATCGCGGCGAGCGCCTGCAGCGCCACGAACAGCCCGAGCGTGACGATCACGGCGTTGAGCTCCGGCCCGCCCTCGACCGGGCGGATGACCAGCCGCTCGACCAGCGCCCCCAGGACGAGCCCCGCCAGCAGCGCCACGACGAGCCCGACCCAGTACGACTGCCCGGCCTCGATCACCGTGAGTGCGAGGTAGGTCGTGAACATGCCCATCGCGCCCTGGGCGAAGTTGACGATCCGCGTCGAGCGCCAGATCAGCACCAGGGCGAGCGCGAACGCGGCGTAGATCGCGCCCTGGCCGAGGCCCGTCAGCGTGATGTTGAGGAACTGCTGCATCCCGCTGGCTCCCTAGAACCCGAGGTAGGCGTGGCGGAGGGCGTCGTCGGCCGCGAGGGTGGCCGCGCGGTCGCGGGCGACCACCCGGCCCAGGTTCAGCACGATCCCGACGTCGGCGATGGACAGGGCGCTTCGGGCGTTCTGCTCCACCAGCAGCACCGTGGTGCCCTCGGCGTCGACGAGGCCGCGCAGCAGCTCGAAGATCTGGGCCACGATCCGCGGCGCCAGCCCGAGCGACGGCTCGTCCAGCAGCAGGACCGACGGCCCGGTGAGCAGCGCCCGCCCGATCACGAGCATCTGCCGCTCGCCGCCGGAGAGCACGTGCGCGTCCTGGCGGCGGCGCTCCCGCAGCGGCGGGAACATCTCGTAGACCTGCGCCAGGCCCCGCCCGTCCCGGCGCCGCGACGCCCCCAGCATGGCCCCGAGCCGGAGGTTCTCCTCGACGGTCAGCTCGGTGATCACGCCGCGGCCCTCTGGGACGTGCGCGATGCCGGCGCGGGCGATCTCCTCGGTCGCGGACCGGGTGAGGTCGGCGCCGTCGAGCAGCACCTGCCCGGCAGACGGCCGCACCAGCCCCGAGATCGTGCGCAGCAGCGTGGTCTTCCCCGCCCCGTTCGCCCCCAGCACGGCGGTGATCTGCCCCGGCTCCGCGCCGAGATCGACCTCGTCCAGGGCGGTGACGGCGCCGTACGACGTGGTGAGCCCTCGCACCTCGAGGCTGCCGGTGCTCACGCCGCGGCTCCGGGGGAGTTCAGGAAAGCCACATTCAGGGCCCCGGAGTACAGGAATGTGGCTTTCCTGAACCCCCGGGGCGTCGTCGCGATCATGAACGCGCCGCCTCCTCACCCAGGTACGCGTCGATGACCGCCTGGTCGTCCCGCACCTTGTCCGGGGTGCCGTCGGCCACCACCCGGCCGAAGTCGAGGACGGTGATGCGGTCGCAGACGCCCATCACGAGGTCCATGTGGTGCTCCACCAGCACCACCGACATCCGGGCGGTGAGCCCCCGGATCAGCTCGCCCAGCTCGGCCATCTCGTCGGCGCCCAGCCCGCTCGCCGGCTCGTCGAGCAGCAGCAGGTCGGGTTCCGCGGCGAGGGCGCGGGCCAGCGCCACCCGCTTCTGCACGGCGTAGGGCAGGCTGCCGGGCAGCCGGTCGGCGTAGCCGTCGGCGCCCAGCTCCGCGAGGGCGGCCATGGCGCGCTCGCGCAGGGCGCGCTCGTCGCGGTCGGAGCGGGCCAGCGCGAAGAGCGAGGCGGCGAACCCGGCGCGGCGATGACGGTCGGCGCCGACCATCACGTTCTCCGCCACCGTCAGGCCGCGGAACAGGCCGACGCCCTGCAGCGTGCGGGCGACGCCCATCGCGGCGAGCCGGTGCGGGCGCAGGTCGCGTACCGGGCGGCCGTGGCGCAGGACCTGGCCGGTGTCGGGTCGCACGAAGCCGCAGCAGACGTTGAACAGGGTGGTCTTGCCCGCCCCGTTCGGTCCGATCACCCCGTGCACGGCGCCCGCGGTGACGGCGAGCGAGACGTCGTCGAGCGCCACGAGCCCGCCGAACCGCACGCCGGCCCCCGCCACCGCGAACACCGGGATCTCTTCGGCGGGCGGCTTCACGGAGTGCGTCCTCCCGGGTGGCAGCGGTGACCCGGTTCACACCTTGGGCGCAGCGCCCAACGAGCGCCATGGGCGGGCCGCCCAAGATCCCGCCCGCGAATCTGGGCGGTGCGCCCGTAGGGGCTGGACTGTGCTGTGCGCTCTGCTGCACAGTGCCGGGATGTTGCCCACCGGGCGCCCGGGCCGTCGGCTGCGGCCGGCCGCGGACGAGGCGCTGCGGATGCTGGGTACCGCGCTGCTCGACGACATCGACGGGCTCGCCGACCGGCTCACCGTGCTCGTGCTGCAACGCGAGCCGGTCTACGCCGAGCGCGACATGATCGAGGAGTTGCGCGCCGCGTGCCGGGCCAACCTCGAGCGGGGCGTCCAGGTGGTCGCCGACCAGGTGCCCGACGGCGTGGACCCGCAGGACACGTCCTGCGACACCGGGCGGCGGCGGGCCCGCGCGGGCGTGCCCCTCGAGGTCGTGCTGCGCGCCTACCGGCTGGGCGGCCGCGTACTCTGGGAGGCGCTGCTGGAGGTGTCGCGCCGCCGGTTCGCAGGCGCGCACGACGAGGCGCTGCTGGACGCGGCGAGCTACGTCTGGCGGGTCAACGACAGCAGCTCGTCGGCGCTCGTGCAGGCCTACCGCCAGGAGGAGCTGCGGCTGCAGAGCCACGACCTGGGCCGCCGCCACGCCGTGCTCGACGGGCTCATCGAGGGCCGCGGAGGCGACCCGGCCTTCCTGCGCGACGCCGCGACCGTGCTCGGGCTCCCGGAGACGGGGCCGGTGCTGTGCATCGTCGCCCCCGTCGACCCGTCGGGGGAGGACGCGCTGCGCGGGCCGCAGGAGGTGCTCGCGGCCGTCGGCATCGCGTCGGCGTGGTTCCTGCGCCCCCGCGACGAGGTGGGCGTCGCCGCGCTCGGGAACCGTTCCCCGCAGGTGGCCGTGGACGCGCTGCGTCCGTGTGCGGCCGGCCGGGTGGGCGTCTCCCCGGTCGTCGACGGGCTGGGCGCCCTCGACACCGGCTACCGGCTCGCGCACACCGCCGCCCGCACCCTCGCGGCTCCCGGCCTCGCGGTGCTGGACGAGCGGCTCCCCGAGGCCCTGCTCGCCGACAGCCCCGAGCTCGCCCCGCGCGTGGTGCGGGCCGGCCTCGGCGGCCTGCTCGACCTGCCGACCGCCGACCGGGACTCGCTCCTGCAGACCCTCGAGCAGCTGCTCGCCGCAGGCGGCTCACCCACCCACGCGGCCTCCGCGCTCTTCTGCCACCGCAACACCGTGATCTACCGGATGCGCCGCATCGAGGCCGCCACCGGGCGCTCCCTCGGCGACCCCCGGGACCGCCTGCTCCTCACCCTCGGCCTCCTGGCGGCCAAGATCATTCCGATATCGCGCTCAGCGCCCTGAGCAGGGCGGAGCCCGTGGTCTCGCAACGATCGACCGTTCTGGGATGCGCGGGATCGCCCCCTAGAGGGCGATGAGCGGGGATCTCGGAAGGATCATGCTCGGGGAGCCGATCGGTGGTCGGATACCCTGATCCCCGCCCGAGCGACGCGGCCGCCGAGGAACCCGCCGCGCGTCGTGGACGTTCACCGGATGCCCGCCGACGCGACTGCCGGGCGCCCACGGAGAGAGGAACCGGCATCCATGGCCCTGCTACCGCTGGTGAACGCGCTGGTTCGCCCGCTCGTCCCGCGGAGCCTCCGGCCACTGGTCGCGGAGAAGGCGTACACGGCGCGCGCACTCGCTGAGGGCGGCCCCGCCACGTTCGCCGCGGTCGCCCAGGCGTGGCGCCCGCACATGGCGGCATCCGCGCTCGCCGGCGCCGTCCTGCTGGCCACCCGCCCCCGCACCCGCGTGCTCGCCGCCGGCCTCGCGGCGGCCGGGCTGGCCGCCGGTGCGCCCGTAGGGCGGCGCGCCGCCCGAAAGCCCGGCGCGGCACCGGGGCCGGGCGACGTCACCGTCGTCACCGCCAACGTGCGGCACGGCAGCGCCGACACCGGCGCGCTCGCCGCGCTGGTGGCCGACGAGCGCCCCGACTTCGTGGTGCTGCCCGAGGCGGGGGCCGACTTCCGCGACAAGCTCATGCCGTTGCTCGCCGGGCTCGGCTACCGCGCCTGGGTGGCCTCGGGCGGCAGGCGCCGCGACGGCGGCGACGTCGTCCTGCTGGTGGGCGAGCGCGCGGGTGACGTGCGGGTCCGGCCGGGCCACGGGATGCGGCTGCCCCACCTCGAGGCCACCGGCGGGATCCTGGGAGAACGCACCCTCTACGCCGTGCACCCCACCGCGCCGATGTCGCGGCGCAGCACCGCCTGGTGGCACGACGAGCTGGCGCTCATCGGGAGCTGGTGCTCGGGCCCGGTGGCGCCGCTGGTGGCAGGCGACTTCAACGCCACGCTCGACCACCCCGCCCTGCGCGCAGCGCTCGGCCGCTGCCGCAGCGCCGCCGACGGCACGGGGCGCGGCCTGGCCGGCACGTTCCCGGCGGGCGTTCCCCGCTGGCTCGGCATCCAGATCGACCACGTGCTGGTGCCCGCCGACGCCGTCACCACCCGGTTCGAGGTGCTCGACCTCACCGGCAGCGATCACCGTGCCGTGCTCGCGCGCCTCCGCCTGACCGGCTGACGCGGCTACGCGTCGATCACCTGGCCGACGCGCACGGCGTTGCCTGCCGGGTCGACCACGGTGAACTCGCGCATCCCCCACGGCTTGTCCTCGATCTCGTGGAGCCGCACCAGCCGTTCGCCCGCGGCGATCCGGGCGCGGAGCTCGGTCGTCAGCTCGGGCGTGAGGCCGCTCGCCGGGGCCGGGTACAGGACGCCCTCGCGGGCGAGTTCGGCGCGCAGCGAGTCGTGGAGGGCCTGCGGGTCGGTGACCCGCAGGTAGATGCTTCCCGCGGTCACGTGCGGGTCGTGCTCCGGGAACCGGGCCAGGTGCAGCTCGGTCGACGGCCTCCGGTGCAGGATCACGTAGTCGTCGTAGCGCGACCCGACCTCGAACCCGAGCCGGGCGTAGAACCCGGCCGCCTCGTCGAGGTCGAGCACCGTCAGGATCGGGACCGCGCGTTCCCGATCGTCGCCCGTGTCGGTCACACCGCGATGCTGCCACGGACGTCGAACCGGTACTGCGCGGCGAGCGACCGCACGGCGAGGGCCGAGGGGACGCGGCGCAGCAGCGCGTCGCGCAGCCTGCCGCGCCACCCGGTGAGGCCGAGCAACCGGTGCATGCGGCGGCACTCGCGCTGGAGATGCGACGTGCGGGGCCGCCGGATCGCGTCGTAGCCCCGCAGCGCGGCAGGCACGCCGGCCGCGGAGGCCCCGTCGAGCACGGCACCCAGCATCACGGCGTCCTCGAACGCCTGGCAGGCGCCCTGCCCGAGGTCCGGGGTCATCGCGTGGGCGGCGTCGCCGAGCAGCGCGACGCGGCCGACGGCCATGGTGGGCAGCGGGTGGACCAGCTGCTGGGTCTCCACGACGTGCACGGTCTCGGCCGGCGTGGCGTCGAGGAGCGCGACGGTCGACGGGTGCCATCCGGAACGGCGATCGCGCAGCCAGCGGTGCCGGTCCGCGGGATCGGCCGGGGCCGTGCCGTGCCACGTCGTGTACCAGTAGACGCCGCCGTCGGCGAGCGGCAGGCAGCCGAAGCGGTCGCCGGTGTGGTGGTCGACGAGCTCTCCCACCGGCAGCGGGACACCCGCCGGTGCAGCAGGGGCGATCGCGCGCGCCGCGTACTCGCCGGACCCCGCGAGGCCGGGGTGATCGGGCAGCAGCGCGGACCGCAGCCTGCTGTGGGCGCCGTCGGCGACGACGACGGCGTCGGCGTGCACGGGGCCACCACCCGTGCGGAGCTCGACGTGGTCCCCGGCGTCGTACAGCGCCGTGGCGGGCGTTCCGGTGAGCACGATCCCCGGCGCCAGCGCGTCGGCGAGCAGGCCGTGCAGCCAGGAGCGGCGGACGACGACGAGCGGCGCCCCGGCGCGCTCCTGCACGGCGGCCAGATCGGCGGTGACCAGCGGGTTCCCGTGCCGGTCCCGCATCCCGCCGTCGGAGTCGAGGGGACCGGCCTGTGCCCGCACCGGCCCCCCGAGCCCGAGCGCGTCGAGCGCGAGCACGCCGTTGGGCATGATCCCGATGCCCGCCCCCGTCTCGCGCAGCGCGGGCGCCCGCTCCAGCACGGTGACGGTGTGCCCGGCCCGGTCCGCGGCCACCGCCGCCGCCAGCCCGCCGAGCCCTGCCCCGATCACGGCGACGTGCATGCTTCCCCCTCTACATCTGTAGAGTCGGATCGTACCCGATCTGGTTCTACAAGACGTAGAGGTTTTATGTCCGACCGCCGCACCGAGATCCTCGACGGCGCCCTGCACGTGCTGGCCGAGCGCGGCATGCGGGGGCTCACCCACCGCGCCGTGGACGCTGCGGCCGGCATCCCCCCGGGCAGCACGTCGTACTACTTCCGCAGCCGTTCCGCGCTGGTCGCGGGCTGTGTCGAGCGGCTGCTGGAGCTCGACTTCGCGGTCGAGGGGCGGGTCGTCTCGACCGTCGAACGCGAGGGGCGCGGGCTGGTCGAGGCGCTCGTCGACGCCGCCATCGCGTTGGTCACGACCCAGCGGTACCGCACCGTGGCCCGATACGAGCTGAACCTCGCCGCGCTGCGCGACCCGCAGCTGAAGGAGGCGTTGCTGCGCGCAGGCGACACCGTCAGGGCGTTCGCCGCGGACGTGCTGCGGGGGCACGGTGCCACCGACGCCGACCGTTCCGCCGAGGAGATCACGGCCACGCTGGACGGCCTGATGTTCACCGCGCTCGTCCGCGGCCCGTGCGAGCCGGCAGCCCTCGCGGCCGTGTTCGGGCCGGCGCTGGAGCGGGCGCTGCGGGCCCAACCGGGCGTAGCCGTCCCAAGGGACGTGGCGCAGGACACGGAGGAGTCGTAGGGTCCGCGAGATCGTCCCAGTCGCTGCGGAGGGCCGGCGTGAAGAAGCTGATCAATGATCCTGCCGACGTCGTCACCGAGGCCTTGAGCGGCATCGCCGCGGCCCATCCCGATCTGCGGGTCGACCTCGAACACAAGATCGTCTACCGGGCGGACGCGCCCGTGCAGGGCAAGGTCGGGCTGCTGTCCGGCGGCGGGTCGGGGCACGAGCCGCTGCACGGCGGGTTCGTCGGGCCCGGCATGCTCGACGCCGCATGCGCGGGCGAGGTGTTCACCTCACCGGTGCCCGACCAGATGCTCGAGGCCACCCGCGGCATCGACGGCGGAGCCGGCGTGCTGCACATCGTGAAGAACTACACCGGCGACGTCATGAACTTCGAGATGGCCGCCGAGCTCGCCGCCGCCGACACCGGCGTCGAGGTCGTCTCGATCGTGACGAACGACGACGTCGCGGTGCAGGACAGCCTCTACACGGCCGGCAGGCGGGGCGTGGGCGTCACCGTGCTGGTCGAGAAGCTGGCGGGCGCCGCGGCCGACGAGGGACGTGACCTCGCGGGCGTGGCCGCGATCGCCCGCCGGGTCAACGAGGCCGGGCGCAGCATGGGCATGGCGCTCACGTCGTGCACGGTGCCGGCCGCGGGCCGGCCGACGTTCGACCTGCCCGACGACGAGATGGAGATCGGCATCGGCATCCACGGCGAGCCGGGCCGTCGTCGGGTGCCGCTCGCACCCGCGCGCGAGGTGGCGGAGATGCTCGTGGAGCCGATCCTCGCCGACCGGGACTTCACCGGCGACGGCGGCACGCTCCTGTTCGTCAACGGGATGGGCGGCACGCCGCAGTTGGAGCTGTACCTGATGTACAACGAGGTGGCACGGATCCTCGCGAAGGCCGGGGTCGGCGTCGCGCGGTCGCTGGTGGGGTCGTACATCACGAGCCTGGAGATGGCCGGCTGCTCGGTCACGCTGCTGCAGCTGGACGACGAGCTGCTGCGGCTGTGGGACGCGCCCGTCCGCACCCCCGGCCTGCGGTGGGGCGCCTGATGGCCGCCCCCGACGAGTTCGCCGTGATCGACGCGGCCGCGGTCGAGCGCTGGATCCGCGCGTTCGCGGCCGCCATCGCCGAGAACGAGCAGGAGCTCACCCGGCTCGACTCGGCGATCGGCGACGCCGACCACGGCGCCAACATGAACCGCGGTTTCAAGGCGGTGATCGCGAAGCTCGACACGGCCTCCCCGGACGATCCGGCCGCCCTGCTGAAGCAGGTCGGCATGACGCTCGTCAGCACCGTCGGCGGTGCCAGCGGCCCGCTGTACGGCACGTTCTTCCTGCGGATGGCCACCGCGATCGGCGACGCAGGCACGCTCGACCAGAAGCTGTTCGCCGCGGCCCTGCGGGCGGGCGTCGACGGCGTGGTCGCGCGCGGCAAGGCCGAGGCGGGCGACAAGACGATGTACGACGCGCTCGCCCCCGCCGTCGACGCCCTCGACGCCGCGCTCGGCGGGGAGGACACGGGGGGCGCGCTGCGGGCCGCCGCGGACGCCGCAGCGCAGGGCCGCGACGCCACCACCCCGATGCAGGCCCGCAAGGGCCGCGCCAGCTACCTGGGCGAGCGCAGCGTGGGCCACCAGGACCCCGGCGCAACGTCGGCCGCCCTGCTCCTGCAGACGGCGGCGGACACGCTCGGATGAGCCTGCCGCCGCTCACGCCCCACCGCAGCACGGCCACCGTGCTGCAGAACGGGGTGGCGGCGTGAGCGGGCTCGTCGGGATCGTCGTCGTCTCGCACAGCCGCGCGCTGGCCGACGGTGCCGTGGCGCTGGCGCGGGAGATGGCGCCGGGGGAGCTCGCGATCGAGGTGGCCGCCGGGCTCGACGAGACCACGTTCGGCACCGACGCCGTCGCGATCGCCGCCGCGATCGGCGCCGCCGACTCCGGGGCCGGCGTGGTCGTGCTGATGGACCTCGGCAGCGCCGTGCTCTCCGCCGAGCTGGCGCTCGACCTGCTCGACGACCCGGACGCGCGCGATCGCGTGCTGCTGTGCCCGGCGCCGCTCGTCGAAGGGCTGGTCGTCGCGGCCGTCACGGCGGCCGGCGGGGCCGACCGGGAGGAGGTGGCCGCCGAGGCGGCGGCCGCGCTCGGTGGGAAGCAGGCCCAGCTCGGCGGCGCCCCGTCGGACGCGCCTCCGGCCCCGGCCGGAGACGCCGGGGTCACCGCCGAGTTCACCGTCGCCAACCCGCACGGCCTGCACGCGCGCCCCGCCGCACGGCTCGCCGCCCTCGTCCGGAGCCTGGACGGGGCCCAGGTGCGGGTTCGCAACGCGACCACCGGGTCGGACTGGATCTCGGCGGCGAGCCTCGCCGGGCTCACCGCGCTGGGTGCGCTGGCCGGGCACCGGGTCGAGGTCGGCGCGACGGGTCCGGGCGCGGGTGCCGCCGTCGAGGCCGTGCTCGGCCTGGCGTCCCGGCACTTCGACGAGGCGCCCACCGCGTCGCAGCCCGCGCCGGTCGCCCAGCCGGCGGCACGCGCGTCCGGTGGAGGGCCCCTCCCGGCCTCGCCGGGGATCGGCATCGGGCCGAAGCGCGCGGCCGAACCGCCGGTCCCGGTCGTGCCGGACGACCCCGCCGCCGACCCTGCCGTCGAACGCGAGCGCCTCGACGCGGCGCTGCCGGTGGTCGCGGCCGAGATCCGGGCCGGCCGCGACGCCGCCGAGCGCGAGCTGGGGAAGGAGGAGGCGGCGATCTTCGACGCCCACCTGCTCCTGCTCGACGACCCCGCACTGCTCGCCGACGCCCGCTCCGGAATCGCGGGCGGGGCGTCGGCGCCGCGCGCCTGGGCCGACGCCGCCGAGCGCGTCGCGGCCGCGTGGGAGGCCGTGCCCGATCCCTACCTCGCCGCGCGCGCCGCCGACGTGCGCGCCGTCTCCGCGCAGGTGCTGCGGACTCTCGTCGGCGCGCCGGCCCTCGTCCCGATCGACGACGGCGGCCCCGCCCCCGTCCTCGTGGCCACCGACCTCGCCCCGGCGCAGGCCGCGGTGCTCGACCCGGAACGGGTGGCGGGCGTCGTGCTCGCGGGCGGCAGCCCCACCGCGCACAGCGCGATCCTGCTGCGCGCCCGCGGGGTGCCCGCGATCGTCGCGGCCGGTCCCGGCGTGCTCGACGTACCGGAGGGCACGCCCCTCGTCCTCGACGGCGCGGCGGGCGAGCTGGTCGTCGACCCGGAGCCGGACGTGCTGGCCGCCTTCCGCACACGGGCAGAGGCGCAGGCCGAGCGGGAGGCGCAGGCCCGGCAGCAGGCGGCGGCGCCGGCCGTGACCCGCGACGGCATCGCCGTGCTCGTGGGCGCCAACGTCGGCTCGCCGGCGGACGCGGCACACGCGGCGGCGTCCGGAGCGGACCTCGTCGGGCTCCTGCGCACGGAGTTCCTGTTCCTCGGCCGGACCGAGGCGCCGGACGTCGACGAGCAGGAAGCGGCGTACCGCGAGGTCGCCGCGGCGCTCGGCGGCCGCCGGATCACGCTGCGCACGCTCGACGTGGGCGGCGACAAGCCGCTGCCCTACCTGCCGCTCCCGGCCGAGGCCAACCCGTTCCTCGGGATGCGCGGCATCCGGCTCGCCGAGGGGTTCCCCGGCCTGCTCGCCGACCAGCTCCTCGCCGCCGTCCGCGTGGCGCACGAGACGCCGATGAGCGTGATGTTCCCGATGGTCGCCACGCTCGACGAGCTGGTCGCGGCCCGCCGCGCCCTGGACGCCGCGATCGCCGCGGACGGCAGGGGGACGCCTCCCGGGCTGCAGGTCGGGATCATGGTGGAGGTCCCCGCGACCGCCCTCAAGGCGGCCGCCTTCGCGCCCCACGTCGACTTCTTCAGCATCGGCACGAACGACCTCACCCAGTACGCGCTCGCCGCCGAGCGCGGCAACCCGGCCGTCGCGGCGCTGGCCGACCCCCTCGATCCCGGCGTGCTCGGTCTGGTCGACGCGGTGTGCCGGGCGGCGGGGGAGCGGGCCCTCGTCGCGGTGTGCGGCGAGGCCGCCGCCGACCCCCTTGCCGCGCAGCTCCTCGTCGGGCTCGGCGTGCGCGAGCTGAGCACGGCCCCACCCGCGGTCCCGGGCACCAAACAGGTCGTACGCGAGCTGGACGCGGTCCTGGCCGCCCGCCGCGCCGCCGACGCGCTCACCGCGGACGGCCCGGCCGCCGTCCGCCGCGCGGCCGAGAGCGCGATCCGCGTGCAGTGACACCGCGGCTCACGTGCTGGGTCCCCCATGCGTCACCCGGATCCGCTGGAGGGACTCTCACCCCATCGGGCGCGCGCTCACGGCAGGAGCGTCACTGCACAGTTCGCTCGGTGTGCGGGGGATCGGCGGTGACGCCGTAGCGGCCGCGGTAGTAGAGCAGGGGGAGCCGGTCGGGGGTGGCGCCGAGGTCCTGGACCCGGCCGACCGCGATGGTGTGGTCGCCGCCGTCGTACTCGTTCCAGAGGGTGCAGTCGATCCAGGCGCTCACGCCGTCGAGCACCGGTGCGCCGGACGGGCTCGGGCGCCAGAGGACACCGGCGAATTTGTCGACGCCGTCTCCCGCGGAGCGGGCGAAGCCGGCGGAGAGCTCCTGGTGGTCGGCGGCCAGCACGTTGACGCAGAACGTGTCGGCCTCGCGGATCCGCGGCCAGGTGGTGGACGTGCGGGCCGCGGCGAAGCTGACCAGCGGCGGGTCCAGCGACAGCGAGGCGAACGACTGGCAGGTGAAGCCGAGCGGGCCGGCGGGGGTGGCCGCGGTGACGACCACGATCCCGGACACGAAGTGGCCGAGCACCTCCCGCATGACGGCGGGGGAGACGGGTCCGGCGGGAACACCCATGCCCTGAGCCTAAGACCCGTTGGGATGAAGTCGGGGCCTCATCGGTGTGCCCCGACCGGTGTGTTCCCGCTCAGCCGGTACACAGTGTGCTGGCCGGCGCCACCCGGCTCACGGGGAGCCCACTCGGGTGGCGCCGGTCAGGCGATCCACGTGCCCCCGGATCAGCCGGCTCAGCTGGCGTAGGCCCGCAGCCGGTCGGCGCGCTCGCCGATCCGCAGCTTGGCCATGACCTCGCGCTCGATCTGGCGCACGCGCTCCCGGGAGAGCCCGAAGCGGCGGCCGATCTGGTCGAGCGTGCGGGGCTGGCCGTCGTCGAGGCCGTAGCGCATCCGGATGACCTGCTGCTCGCGCTCCTCGAGGGTGGCGAGCACGCGACGGAGGTCGTCGTGCAGCAGGTGCGAGATCACCGTGGTCTCGGCGTCGGTGGCCTCGCCGTCCTCGATGAAGTCGCCGAGCGGCGCCTCCTCCTCGGACCCGACCGGCATGTCGAGGCTCACCGGGTCGCGGGCGTGGTCGAGCAGGTCGGCGATCTTCCCCTCGTCGATGCCCGACTCCGCGGCGAGCTCCTCGTGGGTGGCGTCGCGGCCGAGCTTCTGGTGCAGGTCGCGCTTGATCCGGGCCAGCTTGTTGACCTGCTCCACGAGGTGGACGGGCAGGCGGATGGTGCGGGCTTGGTCAGCCATGCCGCGCGTGATCGCCTGGCGGATCCACCAGGTGGCGTAGGTCGAGAACTTGAAGCCCTTGGTGTAGTCGAACTTCTCGACCGCGCGGATCAGGCCGAGGTTGCCCTCCTGGATCAGGTCCAGCAGCGGCATGCCACGGCCGGTGTAGCGCTTGGCCAGCGACACGACGAGGCGCAGGTTGGCCTCGAGCAGGTGGTTACGGGCCCGCCGGCCGTCGCGGACGATCGCCCGCAGGTCGGCGGCGTACTGCTTGTCGAGATCGCCGGTCGCGGCCTCGTCCAGCACGTGCTGGGCGAACACGCCGGCCTCGATCCGCTTGGCCAGCTCGACCTCCTGCGCCGCCGTGAGCAGCGCGGTCTTGCCGATGCCGTTGAGGTAGACGCGGACCAGGTCGGCCGCGGGGCTCTGGGCGTCGAGGTCCTCAGCGGAGAGCTCGGGGGCGATTTCCTCGGAACGGTCGCCAGAGGTGGTCTCCAGCGGGTCGGAGTCGGTACGCTGGCCCGGGATGGCGGGCCGGGCGGTCTTCGGCCCGTTGATCGTGGGCGCTGTCATGTGGTCCTCCCCTTGCGCGACCCGGGCGGGGCGTTGGCTTCAGCTGCCGCCGGGGCTCTCATGGGGGTCAACGCACCCTTTGCTCATATCGTTCCCGGATCGCCACTGTGCGCTCGTGCACTCTCAGCGTGCCCTCAGCGGCCCGGGTTACACCTCCACCAGCACCGTGAACGGGCCGTCGTTGACCGACTCGACCGCCATCATGGCGCCGAACACGCCCGTGGCGACGGGGGCGCCACGCTCGCGCAGTGCCGCCACCACCGCCTCGACCAGCGGCTCCGCCTGTTCCGGCGGGGCGGCTGCCGACCACGACGGGCGCCTGCCCTTGCGGGTTTCCCCGTAGAGCGTGAATTGGCTCACCACGAGCAGCGGGGCGCCCGCATCGGCACACGACAACTCGCCGGGCAGGACCCGCAGCTCGTGCAGCTTGCGGGCCATCACGGGTGCGGCGGCCACGGTGTCGTCCCGGTGCACGCCGAGCAGCACGAGCAGGCCGGGGCCGGTGATCTCGCCGACCACCTCGCCGTCCACCCGTACAGCGGCCCGCGTCACCCGCGCGGCGACGGCCCTCACGCCGGCACCAGCACGCCGTGCCGGACGAACTCGCGCACGGCCGGCAGCGTCGCGGCCACCAGCTCGTCGGCCGGCCGGTCGTGCGCGACGGCGAGCAGCTCCACGAGCTCCCCGAGCGCGAGCGCGCCCTGGCAACCGGCCAGCAGCGCGGCGGCGGGGCCGTCGACCTCGTGGCGCCAGCGCGGGCCGTCCGACCGGGCGACGGCGGCACCGACCTCGGTCCACCCCTCTGCGCCGGGCTCGGCGTAGGTCTCCAGCACCACCGACGGCGCCACCGTCAGCGGCGCGGCGAGCAGCGCGTCGTCGCGGGCGTGGGCGCGCAGCCAGTCGACGCGGTCCAGCCAGCCCGCGGTCTCCGGGCCCAGCGGGTCGGCGACGTCCCCGAGCAGGTCCTCGAACACGACGGTCGGTTCCCCGTCCGTTCGCCGGAGGGTGAGGAACCCGAACCCGACGGCCTCGACGCGCTCGCGCTCCATCCAGTCCAGCCACGCGCCCGCCTGGGCGCGTACCTCCGGTGAGGTGAGGTCGAGGCCTGCGTCGCGCTGCCACGTCCCGACGTGCAGCGCCGGATCGGACACCTCGCGCTGCACGATCCACGCGTCGACGCCCGGCGGCAGCCAGGACCGCACGCGGTCGGGCCAGTCCTCGCCGCGCACGTGCAGCCACGAGCCGAGCAGCTGCGCCACACCGCCGGGTTCCAGGTGGCCGGGCAGGGCGCGCAGCAGCGCCGCGAGCGCCGCGTCACCGTCCTGTCCCGAGTCGCGGTAGACGTAGTCCACGCGTGCGGGCCCCGGCACGAACGGCGGGTTGGAGACGATCTGGTCGAACCGGCGGCCGGCCACCGGCTCCAGCCACGGCCCGTCGAGCAGCTCGACGTCGATTCCGCGAAGAGCGGGTGCGTTCAGCGCGAACGTCGCACCGGCCATCGCGAGCGCCCGCGGCGCAACGTCCGTGGCCGTCATGGCCCGGGCGTGCCGGCTCGCGTGCAGGGCCTGCACGCCGCAGCCGGTGCCGAGGTCGAGCAGCGAGCCGACCGGACGCCGGACCGTGGCGGCGGCGAGCGTCAGTGACGCGCCGCCCACCCCGGTGACGTGGTCGCGCTCCTGCCGGCGGGCGTCGAGGTCGGACAGCACCCACCAGTCGCCGTCCTCGTCGCCGTACGGGCGAAGGTCCAGCGCCGCCCGCCAGCCGCCATCCGACGGCGTGAGCAGGCCCGCCGCCACCGCATCGGCGGGCGCGAGCGGGGCGAGCGCGGCCACGACGGCCGGTTCCGGCTCGCTGACGCCGAGCAGCAGCAGCCGCACGAGCACGCCGAGCTCCCCGCCGTCGCGGCTGGCGCGGAAGGCGGGCTCGATCTCGCCGCGCCCGAGTGCGGCGTGCGCGGACGGGCCGAGCAGCTCGCGCACGCCGTCCGTGGTGTAGCGGGCGCGCAGGAGCGCCGTGCGCAGCGCCGACGCGGCGCCGGGGGAGAGATGGGGAAGCACCGCAACAGTCTCGCCTGCCGCCCGCACGCCCGATCCAGGGCGCCACCTGTGCCCTGACGCGCCCGCGTCCAAACGCGGATCGGGCGTGGCGTCCGCCTCAATCCCGGCGCCGCGGGATTCCGCGGGGGGAAGCAGTGGGTTGCACCGCCCGGCACGGCCGTCACGACGTCGACGTCGCTGAGAATGTGTTCGAGAAGCGCGGAGCGGGCCGCCCAGGGCGGCCGGGACCTGCTTGCTCGATCACCGGCGTCTGCGGCCCACATGCGGGCTTCTCAGACACATTCTTCCCCGCGGCCGGTGCCGCTCCCCGCACGCGCGCTTCCGAAGCGCTCCCCGAAAGGCTCCCCCCTTGCGGCTGCAACTGCCGCCGATGTTCCGCGCACTCCGTCACCGCAACTACCGGTTGTGGGCGGCATCGGACCTCGTCTCCTCCACCGGCACCTGGATGCAGGTGCTCGGACTGAACTGGCTGGTCCTCGAGTCCACGGGCTCGGCGACCGCGGTCGGTCTCACGATCCTGTTCCAGGCCGTGCCGATGCTGGTGCTCGGCTCGTGGTCGGGTGCACTGGCCGACCGGCTGCCGCTGCGGCCGATGGTCCTCGCCACCCAGAGCCTGCACCTGCTGCTGGCGGCGACGCTCGGCGTGATCGCCCTGACCGGCGCGTCCACCACCTCGATCTACGCCATCGCCGTCCTGACCGGTCTCGTCTCGGCGCTGGACGGGCCGCCGATGGGCAAGCTCGCGGCCCAGGTCGTCGGACCTGCCGACCTGGGCAACGCGCTCGCCCTCGGCAGCATCTTCAACTCGACGGGCCGCATCCTCGGCATGAGCCTCGGCGGCGTGCTCGCCGGCCTCGGCGGCGCGGCGCTCCTCTTCGGCGTGAACGCCCTCAGCTTCCTCGCCGTGATCGCCGCCGTACTCGCCATCCGTCCGAACACCCTGCACCCGATGGAGGTCAGTCCACCGCAGCGCAGCGGGATGCTGGCCGGTTTCCGCTACCTGCGGGGCGAGAGCAGGCTGCTGGTGCTGTTCGCACTCGGTTTCGTCCTCTCCAGCGTCGGCCGCAACTACCAGGTGACGATGGCCGCGATGAGCACCGGCCCGCTGCAGGCCGGGGCGGCCGGGTTCGGCCTGCTGTCCACGGTGTTCGCGGTGGGTACCGTCATCGGCGGGCTGCTCGCCGCCCAGTGCCGCGAGCTGGGTGTCCGCGTGCTGCTGGGCGCCGCCCTCGTCACGAGCGCGTTGCAGTTCGTCAGCGGGCTGTCGGCAGGCCTGCTGCTGTTCGCCGCGGTCATCCTGCCGATCGCGGCGGGCGCGGTGGTCATCGACACCGCGATGGGCACGCGGGTGCAGCTCGACAGCGCCGACGACATGCGTGGGCGCGTGCTGGCGGCGCAGAGCAGCGTGTCGGCGGCCGCCGGGGCGCTCGGTGGCCCGCTGGTGGGCTGGATGTCGGAGACCATGGGCGTGGCGACGGCGCTCCAGGTGTCCGGAGTCGTCGCGCTGCTGGCCACCGTCGCGGCACTCGCCGCACTCGTCAGGATCCGCGATGCGCGGCGATCGGCACGGCCCGCGCCGGTCACGCCGCGGGAGAGCGGCGACGAGCCCGTGCCCGCGCTCACCTGAGGGGCCTGCGGGGCGTGTGTGCCGCAGCCGGGGGGTGTTCGGCGGCGCTACTCTCCCGTTGTGGCCCTCTGTCTCGCCCAGGACGCCGACGCCGACGCGCTGCTCGACCGCGACCCACTCGCACTGCTGATCGGCATGCTGCTGGACCAGCAGTTCCCCATGGAGCGGGCGTTCGCGGGCCCGGGCCTGATCGCCCAGCGGCTCGGCGTCACCGAGCTCGACGCCCGCGAGCTCGCCGCGTACGACCCGGAGGCGCTCGTCCAGATCTTCCGCGGCCCGCCCGCCGTGCACCGCTACCCGGGTTCGATGGCCGCACGGGTGCAGGCGCTCGCCGCCGCGATCGTCGAGCACTACGACGGCGACGCCTCCCGGATCTGGAGCGGCGTCGACGACGGTCGCGAGCTGTTCCGCCGGCTCAACGAGCTCCCCGGCTTCGGCACGCAGAAGGCGCAGATCTTCACCGCCCTGCTGGGCAAGCAGCGTGGCGTCACGCCTGCGGGATGGCGGGAGGCCGCGGGCGGATACGGCGAGGAGGGCGTGCACCGCTCGGTGGCCGACGTCGTCGACGCCGCGTCCCTCGCCCAGGTCCGCGAGTACAAGCAGGCCAAGAAGGCTGCCGCGAAGGCGGGAGGCTGAGTGCATCGGGTGCCCGCAGCCCGCCGGGACACGCGGGTGATCGATCCCGACCAGGTGTGCGACGCCGCGGCCGTCCTGGCCGACGCCGCGCAGCTCCAGCACTCGGCTGCGGTGCTCGACGCGCTGGGTGACGTCAACCGGCTCAGCATCCTGCTCGCGCTGCACCACGCGGGCGACCTGTGCGTCTCCGACCTCGCGTTCGCCGTCGGCATGAGCGACAGCGCCGTGTCGCACGCGCTGCGGCTGCTGCGTGCGCACGGGATGGTCAGCGCCCACCGGCAGGGCAGGCTCGTGCGCTACCGGGTCACCGGCGGGCTCACCACCCGGCTTCTGGACGTGGTGTCCGAGGGCGTCGTCGGCGACGTCGTGCTGCATGCCCACGGAGACGCCCACCGCTAGAACGCCTGCTCGTGGACGATTGAAGGACTGTTCAGGCTTGCAGGTGGTCGCGGACCCGGCTTAGGGTCCGCCGGTGCACATCGCCGAGGGGTACCTGCCGCCGTTGCACGCCCTGGCCTGGACGGCCGTGGCTGCCCCGTTCGTCGTGCACGGGGCGCGCGCCGTGGTCCGGCAGGTCCGTGAGGAGCCCGAGACCCGGTTGCTGCTCGGTGCGGCCGGTGCGTTCACGTTCGTGCTCTCGGCGCTGAAGCTCCCGTCCGTCACGGGTTCCAGCTCGCATCCGACGGGCACGGGTCTCGGCGCGATCCTGTTCCGACCACCCGTGATGGCGCTGCTCGGCACGATCGTGCTGACCTTCCAGGCGCTGCTGCTCGCCCACGGCGGGATCACCACCCTCGGCGCCAACGCCTTCTCGATGGCGGTGGTCGGGCCGTGGGTCGCCTACGCCGTGTACGCGCTGGTCCGGCGCATCGGCGGCGGGCTCTCGGTCGCGGTGTTCCTCGCCGCGGCGCTGGCCGACCTCGCCACCTACTGCACCACCGCAGTCCAGCTCGCCCTCGCCCATTCGGACGCCGCGTCCGGCGTGGCGGGCGCGCTCGCCGAGTTCCTCGCGATCTTCGCCGTCACGCAGATCCCGCTCGCCGTGAGCGAGGGCCTGCTGACCGTGCTGGTCGTGCGCCTGCTCACCCGCGTCAGCCCGGCAGAGCTCGCCCGGCTCGGCGTCCGACCGGCCCGCCAGGAGGTCTGAGTGTCCCGGTTCAGCCTGGTCAACTGGTTGCTCGTGCTGGGTGTCGTGCTGCTCGCGGCGGTGCCGATCGTCATCGGCAGCGACACCGAGTTCGCCGGCGCCGACGGAGTGGCCGTCGAGCGCATCGACGAGACCGACTACCGGCCGTGGTTCGCCCCGCTGTTCGAGCCGTCGGCGGAGACGGCGTCCGGCCTGTTCGCGCTGCAGGCGGCGATCGGCGGGGGCGTGCTCGGCTACGTGTTCGGGGTGGCGCGCACCCGCCGCCGGAACGCGCGGCGGCCGGCCGACCCCCCGGCCTGATGCCCGCGCTCGACGCGCTGGCCTGCACCGGGCCGTGGCGCCACCGGCACCCGGGGGAGAAGGCGGCGCTCGCGTTCGGCCTGCTCTGCTGCGCCGTCGCGTTGCCGCCGTGGCCGGGTGCCCTCGTCGTCGGGGTGGCGGCGCTGGCGCTGTTGCTCGGCCCGGCGGGCCTCGGGCCGCGCCGGCTGGTGCGGGCCGTGCGGGGCCCGCTGGTGTTCGTCGTGGTGGGCGCGTTGCCGTTGCTGTTCTCGGTGGGCGGCCCGACGCTCGTGCGGCTCGATCCCGCCGGCGCGGGCGCGGCGCTCGCGCTCGCAGGCCGCGCCACCGCCGCGCTGCTGTGCCTGCTGCTCTTCGCGGCCACCACCCCGGTCGCCGACGCCCTGCCCCGGCTGGTCCGGCTCGGGGTGCCGCCGGCCGTCGTCGACGTGGCGGGGCTGGTCTACCGGCTGCTGTTCCTGCTCCTCGACCGGATCGCCGCGGTGCGCGCCGCGCAGGCGGGGCGGCTCGGGTTCCGCGACGTGCGCACCACGTTCCGATCGGTTGCCGGGCAGGCGGGAGCGGTGTTCGTGAGCGCGTTCGACCGCGCACGGCGGATGGAACACGGCCTCGCCCTGCGCGGCGAGCCGGGGTCGTTGCGGGTGATGCTGCCCCCACAGCGGCTCTCGCGACGGTTCCTCGCGGGAACCGGGCTGCTGCTCGCGGCGGTCGTCACCGTCTCGCTGGTGCTCGCGTGACACCCCCGGTCCTCGAGGCCCGCGGCCTGCACTTCGGCTACGAGCCCGGCCGTCCCGTCCTCACCGGCGCCGACCTCGAGCTGCACGCGGGTCGGCGCGTCGCGGTCCTCGGCCCGAACGGCGGGGGCAAGACCACGCTCTTCCGGCTGCTCGCCGGGGCGCTCGTGCCGGACGCGGGCGAGGTGCTGCTCGACGGTGTTCCGGTGCGGCACACCCGGGCCGGCCGGACCGCGCTGCGCACGCAGGTGCAGCTCGTGCTGCAGGACCCCGACGACCAGCTCTTCGCCGCCACCGTGGCCCAGGACGTGTCGTTCGGGCCCGTCAACATGGGTCTGGACGACGCCGCGGTGCACGCGCGCGTGGACGCCGCCCTCGCCGCGCTCGACCTCACCGCCCTTGCGGACCGGCCCCCGCACCTGCTCTCGTTCGGGCAGAAGAAGCGGGTGGCGATCGCGGGCGCCGTCGCGATGGCGCCCCGGCTCCTGGTGCTCGACGAACCGACGGCGGGCCTCGACCCCGCGGGCGTCGAGGCGCTGCTGGACACCCTCGCCGCGCTCGAGGTGGGCGGTACGACGCCGGTGCTCTCCACCCATGACGTCGACCTCGCCCACCGCTGGGCCGCCGACGTCGCCGTGGTCGCGGACGGGTGGGTGCGGACCGGCCCGGTGGACGACCTGCTCGGCGACCCGGAGCTGCTGCGGAGCGCGCGGCTCGGGCCCGCCTGGGCGCCGGGCGTGCACCGGCTGTTGCGCGCCGCGGGATCGGACGCCCGCCCCCGCAGCGCCGCCGAGCTGCACGCCCTGCTCGCCGGGCAGATGGCGAAACGGGCACCCGGGTAAGGCAGACGCGACCGCACCCGAGTGGCACGATGGGACGTGTAGGGCGCCACCGGCGCCAGAGGGAGAGTCGTGGCAGATCCGCAGCGCGCAGCCGACCCGGTGCTCATCACCGACGCGGCTCTCTCCTACGAGGAGGAGCTCGCCGTCCGGAAGCGCCGCTACAAGATCATGATGGGGATGCGGATCCCGTTCATGGTCCTCGCCGCCGCCTTCTACGAGATCCCGTGGCTCGCGGTCACCCTGCTCGTGCTGTCGATCCCGCTCCCGTGGGTGGCCGTGCTCGTCGCCAACGACCGGCTGCCGAAGAAGACGGAGAAGACCAACAGCTACCGGCCCGACCGGCGCCAGATCGAGCAGCGCGAGCACCCCGTCATCGACGGCCAGGGGCACTAGCACGCTTCAACCGCGGTTGAAGCGTCCGGCGGCTACGTTCGGCCCGTGACGGGAGAGGCCGAACTGGCGCGGATCGGGTCGCTGCTCGCCGACCGGACGCGCGTCGCGATGGTGCTGGCGCTGCTCAGCGGCCGCCCGATGTCGGCGTCCGCACTGGCCGACGCCGCGGGGGCGTCCGCGTCGCTCGCGAGCGCGCACCTGCGCAAGCTCGTCGACGGCGGGCTGCTCGTCGTCGAGCCGGCCGGCCGGCAGCGGCTGTTCCGACTGGCGAACGCGGTGGCGGACGCCGTCGAAGCGCTGCTGCTGCTCGCGCCGCCGGAACGGGTGACATCGCTGCGGGCGGCCGTCCGCGGGCAGAACCTGCGCCGGGCCCGGATGTGCTACGACCACCTGGCGGGCACGATGGGCGTCGCCCTCGCCGAGGCGCTGGCCGACCGCGGCGTGCTCGTCCCGGACGCTCACGGCTACACCCTCACCCCGGCGGCCCCGGCCGTGCTGGCACAGATCGGCGTACGGATCGAGCGGCTCGAACACCGGCGCCGCCCGCTGGCCCGCGCCTGCATGGACTGGAGCGAGCGCCGCCACCACCTGGCGGGCAGCCTCGGCGCGGCGGTCACGAGCCGGCTGATCGAGCTGGACTGGCTGCGCCTGTCCGAGGCGAGCCGGGTGGTGCGCATGACGGCGCAGGGTCAGCGGGGCCTCGGCGACTGGTTGCAGGTCGACCTGGCGGGTGCGTCGTGAGGGCCGACGAGATCGACGTGGTGGCGTTCGACGTCTTCGGCACCAGCGTCGACTGGTGGACCGGGATCACCCGCCGGATCACGGAGATCGCCACCGCGCTCGTCCGAGCTCGCCCGGACGTACAAGCCCGATCCCGCCGTATACCGGACCGCGGCCGGCCTGCTCGGCGTCGAACCGGCGCGGATGCTGATGGTCGCCTGCCACGGCTGGGACATCACGGGGGCGAGGAACGCCGGGCTGCGCACCGCGTTCCTCGAACGCCCGGGGGAGAAGGGCCCGGACAGGGCCGCCGACCGCCCCGCCGACACCCCGTCCGACCTGGCGGTCAGCAGCGTCGACGAGCTGGCGACGGCGTTGGGCTGCTGACGGGCCGCGCGCCCAGCCGTCCCACCGCCGCCGCGCCCGCTGCACAGCCCGCTTCCAGGGCGGCCGCCGGGGCCGACCCGCCGAGCCACGCGACGAGCACCCCCGCGTCGAAGGCGTCTCCCGCCCCCGTCGGGTCCACCACGTCGGCGTGCGGTGGCTCCGCGGTCCACGTCCCGCGGCGGTCGGTCCACCGTGCGGTCCGCGGCCCGTCCGTCGCCGCGACCGCCCCGACCACGTCGCGCAGCTCGTCGACGCCCCCGAGCGCGGCCAGCTCCGCCGCGTTGGGCAGCAGCAGGTCGACGCCGCGCACGTCGTCGAGGAACGCGGGCCCGAGTGCGGGCGCGACCTGCGGGTCGACGGATGTGCTCACCCCGGCGGCCCGGGCCTGCGCGAGGGCCGCCCGGGCCGCCGCCCGGGACGCCGGGTCGACGAGGACGTAGCCCGACAGATGGAGATGGTCGGCCTCCTCGAAGGACGGCAGGTCGGCGGGCGCGAGCCGGCGGGCGGCGCCGCGGTCGGAGAGCATCGTGCGGTCGCCGTCGGTGAGCAGCACGACCACCGTGCAGGTCGGGTCGTCGCGGTCGATCGTGGCGGCGAGGCGCACGCCGGCCGCTCGCAGGTCGTCGACGGCGGTGCGCCCGGCCGGGTCGTCACCGACCCGCGCGACGAGCGTGACGTCCGCACCGAGATGGGCGAGCCACGCGGCGGTGTTGGCACCAGCCCCGCCCGCGCGCATGCGGATCCGGGCGGGCACGTCCGCCCCCGGGACGGCGGGCGAGCGGGGTTCGACGAGGACGTCGACCGCGACGTCGCCCACCACCACGATCCGAGGTGGCGTCATGCGCTGAGCGCCGCCGCCACCTGCGCGGCGAGCTCGGCGTTGGCCAGCACGAGGGCCAGGTTCGACTTCAGGCTCGCGCCGCCGCTGCCGGTGTGGAAGTGCTCGAGCAGTACCGGCGTGACGTCCTTGCCGGTGACCCCGCGCGACGCGATCAGCGCGAGGCCCTCGTCGAGCAGCCGGTCGTGCAGCACGCCGTCGAGCTCGGCGTCGGCCGGCACCGGCTGCGCGAGCACGGCGCCCGACGTCCCACCCAGGGCGCGGTGTGCCTGCCACACGGCTGCGGCCTCGGCAGGCGTGTCCACGCGCCACAGCACCGGATGGCCGGAGTCGCGCCGGTAGAAGCCGGGGAAGGCATCGGTGCGGTAGCCGACGACCGGCACGGACTCGGTCTCGAGTACCTCCAGGGTGGCCGGCACGTCGAGGATCGACTTCACGCCCGAGCAGACGACGAGCACGGGTGTGGCGGCGAGCGCGGCCAGGTCGGCCGACACGTCCCAGCTCTCCCGGGCGCCGCGGTGCACGCCGCCCAGGCCGCCCGTTGCGAACACCTGCACGCCGGCGGCGTGCGCGAGCGCGGCCGTGGCCGCCACCGTCGTGGCCCCGTCCCGGCGCAGACCCACCGCCGCGCCCAGATCGCGGACCGACAGCTTCGCCAGGCCACCCGCGCACACGCGGTCCAGCTCGGCCGCGGTCAGACCGACCCGGGCCACCCCGTCGAGGACGGCGACGGTGGCGGGGACGGCGCCGTGGGCGCGGACGGCGGTGTCGAGGTCCTCCGCGGCCGCGCGGTTCTGCGGCGCCGGGAGGCCGTGGGCGAGCAGCGTGCTCTCCAGGGCCACCACCGGGCGGCCGTCTGCGATGGCATCGGCGACCTCGGGTGAGGTCTGCAACGGATCACGTGGGGAGACGGGAACGGGCACGTGGGGCATCATGGACGACATGGCCACGCAGGTTCTGCCCGACGTCGACACCCGGCCCGAGGGCACGGACACCACGGGCGACGACACGCCGAAGATGTTCCACTACGTGAAGAAGGCCAAGATCGCGGAGAGCGCGGTGCTCGGCAACATGGTGGTGGCGCTCTGCGGCGAGACGTTCCCCGTCACCCGCTCACCGAAGCCCGGCTCGCCCGTGTGCCCGGAGTGCAAGAAGATCTTCGACACCTTCCGCAAGGACGACGGCAATGACGGTGGCGGAGACTGAGCGGCCACGCTGTTGACTGACCACCCCGCCGGGGTACCCGGCAACATGCCGTCCGCTGCCCGGGTACCCCTGCGCAGCGCGGTCCGCGCCTGGGTCTACGACCGCGTGATCGCCGGGATGACGGCCACCTGGTACCGGCAGGTGCTGGCGCGGCTACCGCACGGTGCCCGCATGCTCGACGTCGGCATCGGCACCGGAGCGGCGCTGGCGCGGTGCGCCGACGTCGTGCGGGCCAAGGAACTCACCGTCGTCGGCCTCGACATCGACCGCGACTACCTCGCGTGCTGCCAGGCCGCGGTCCGGCGGGCCGGCCTCACCGGCCACGTCTCCCCGGTTCTGGGGTCGGTCTACGACCACCGCGGCGGCCCCTACGACGCCGTCTACTTCAGCGCCAGCCTGATGCTGCTCCCCGATCCGGCCGCCGCCATCGCGCACGTGGCGACGCTGCTCGTGCCGAACGGGCGGCTGTTCAGCACGCAGACGTTCCACCACCGCCGATCCGCGCTCCTGGAGTGGGCGAAGCCGCTGGCCCAGCACGTCACCACGATCCACTTCGGTCGGGTCACCTACGAGCACGAGTTCCGCAAGGCCTTCGCCGACGCGGGGGTCGAGCTCGAGGAGCTGACCACGATGCGCGGCACGCGGCACTCGTCCTACCGGCTCGCGGTCGCCCGGGTGCCCGACGCGGCGTAGTTCACGTCCGAGCACGCTCGATGTCGGGGGTCCGGTACTCGTCCTCCGGGATGTCGGCGAGCCGCGACGGACGCAGCTGCGCTCCCAGCCCGTAGAACCGCTGGAAGCTCATGATGAGCGGGCGCCACCGGTCCGGGTCGATGCGGTTCGCCGATCCCGGGGTGCGGATGTCGTCGTGCACCCAGACGCGGACGACGCGCACCTCGAAGCACGACGCGTTCCCCCTGCCGATCCCGTGCGAGGCCTCGACGACGGCCTCCATCGCGACCGGGCACTCCGCGGCCCGCGGCGCCGACACCACGTCGGACGGCACCGGGGTGAGGCCGGCCCGAGCGAACTTCTCGGCGAGGTGGCGGTAGCCGCGGTGCTGTTTGCGCTGCGGGACGGGGTCGGCGCCAGTGGTGAGCGCGAGCCGGTCGACGGCGTCGGCCTGGTCCGCGGACGGCAGGTTGAGCACGCATTCGCCGGTGCGCAGGAGGTTCTCCGTCGTCCTGGACGTGCCGTCCAGACCGAGGATGCCGCGCCAGCCCAGCCAGAAGGCCGACGACATGGGAGCGAGGTTCGCCGACCCGTCGGCGTTGGTCGTAGAGATCAGAACGACCGGCGTGCCGAGGTAGAGGATGCCCGGCTCGATCGCGGTGTGGCCGACCGGTGGAGCCGCTGTCGTCGTCATGCACTCCACACTGGCGAGGGAGCGCGGTCGATTCTGGCGGGAATCGGTCCCGGCGGGAGGCTCAACGGCCCAGCACGTACGCCCCTGGCGCCGGTGCGAGCGCGTGCATCCCGCGCCCGCCGAGCTCGGGTGGGGCGTCCTGCAGCGGCCCGCTGCGCGCGGTGAGCCACGTGAGGTGGTCGGTCCACCAGGACCCGGGCTCGTCCACCGCTTCCGCGAGCCAGCGGGCGGGTTCGCCGGGCACCGCGCCGGCCGCTCGGAAGCCGGCCCCGACCCCACCCGGCGGGCTCACCAGCGACGCGGCGTGGCCGCCCGTCGCCAGCACGAACCGGCAGGGGCCGCCGAGCAGGCCTGCCGCGGCGTACGCGTCGCGCCATGCCGTGACGGGGTCGGCCGCGCCGACCACCAGGTAGCAGTCGCGGTCGACCTTGGCCAGGTCGAGCGGGGTGTCGAGCATGCTCGCCGCGCCCGGCACCGCGAGCGGTGCCCGCAGCGCGACGTCGACGAGGTCGCGGTGCAGGCCCGCGGGTGCCCGGGTGGTGTCGGTCAACCAGAACAGCACCTCGGACGACGGCGGCTCGTCGCCGCAGAGGTAGGAGCGCACGGCCTGCGGCCACAACAGGGCGTCCGGCGCCCGCCAGGCCAGCTCGGCGAGCAGCGGGCGGCCGTCCAGGTGACCGGTGCGCTCCGACTCCGCCACCGCCGCCCGCGCCCCGGCCGGATCCGGCGGCACGGACCGGGCGTCGAGCACGGTGCCGGCGAGCGTCACGGCCGCGACCCGGTGCTGGGCGCCGGTGGCAGCGAGGTGGGCGAGCAGCATCGCGGTGATCGTGCCGCCCGCGCCGAACGCCATGAGTGACGTGCGATGGGTGCGGGCGACGTGCTCGGTGGCGTCCATCCCCTCGAGCAGGGCCTGGCCGTAGGTGTCGAGGTCCCACTGCGCGTGGGCCGGGTCGTGGGAGGGGTCCGGGTTGCGCCATGACAGGGCGAACACCTGCACGCCCGACTGCACGAGGTGCTCGACGATGCTGCGGCCGGGAGCCAGGTCGGCGAGGTAGTAGCGGTTCAGCACCGGCGGCACGACGAGCAGCGGCACCTCGTGGACGAGCTCGGTCCGGGGCAGGTACTGGATGAGCTCGAACACGGGCGTGCGCAGCACCACCGCGCCCGGTGTCGCGCCGACGTCGGCGCCCACCTCGAACGTGCCGGCGGCCGCGGGCGCGGGGATGCGGGGTGGGGCGGCCACGTCGCTGACGAGCATGCGGACGCCCCGCACCGCGCTCGCACCGCCGGTGTCGAGCGCCGCCCGCCAGACAGCCGGGTTCAGCGGGGACGTGCTCGGGGACAACGCGCCCGAGAGCGCGGAGACCGCGGCGCGCAGCCGCGCCTCGTCCGCGGCGCCGAGCCCGGCGTCGGACACCAGCGCGTCGGCGGTGCAGCTCACCGCGAGGTGCGCTTGGGCGAGGCGGCGCAGGAGCGGGTTGCGCGTCCACGCGGGGTCGGCGTAGCGGTCGTCGTCCGCCTCCGGCATCAGCCGGGATCGGCCGGCACCGATCCGGGCCAGCTCGGCGGCGAGCCCCACGCCGCGGCGGGCGAGAGCGCCGGGCCGGGCCGCGAGCGCGGCGGCCATCCGCAGCGCCGAACCCCCGGCCAGCAGTCCCAGCGGGCCGGGGTGCCCCTCTGCGATCAACGCGTCCAGTCCGGTGGCGGCGGCCTCGGCGGCAGCCGGCGCGGACGGGTGCGGGTCGGTCATCGCGGGCTCCTCGCTGCCGGCAGGGGGCTGCCGGAGCATCGTCCCAGCTGGGCCTCGGGGGCGAGTCGTCACTCACCCGGTCCGGGGGACACCGGCATCCGCCCACAGAATGCACCATCGGCGGGTCCCACCGGTCCCGTGGGCCACGACCGTTAACCTGATCGACGCCCCCCGCAGCCCCCGCGCCATCAACGGTGACGCCGCGGGTCCTGGTACCGGGCCGTTCCCGAGCAGTCGAGACGTCAGGGAGATGTGTGTCCGCGCCGACCCCTCAGGCCCAGCAGATCGCTCCCTCCGCACGACCCCTGCGCGCGTGGCAGCGCAGCGCACTCGCCCGCTACCTCGCCGCAGCGCCCAAGGACTTCCTCGCGGTCGCGACGCCCGGCGCGGGCAAGACGACGTTCGCCCTGCGAGTGGCCGCCGAGCTGATCGCCGACCGGGTGATCGACGCCATCACGGTGGTCACGCCCACCGAGCACCTCAAGCACCAGTGGGCGGGCGCGGCGGCGGGCGTCGGCATCGCACTGGACCCCGACTTCCGCAACTCCACCGGGGCCACCTCGTCGGACTACCGCGGCATCGCCGTCACCTACGCCGGGGTCGCGTCCCACCCGCTGCTGCACCGCGCCCGCACCGAGAACCGGCGCACCCTGGTGATCCTCGACGAGGTGCACCACGCGGGCGACGCCCGCTCGTGGGGCGACGGCGTGCGGGAGGCCTTCGACGGCGCCACGCGGCGGCTCACGCTCACCGGGACCCCGTTCCGCAGCGACGACAACCCGATCCCGTTCGTCGACTACCTCCCCGACTCCGACGGGAGCCTGCGCAGCCGCTCCGACCACTCCTACGGCTACGCCGAAGCCCTCGCCGACGGCGTCGTGCGGCCGGTGGTGTTCCTCGCCTACTCCGGCACCTCCAGCTGGCGCACCAGCGCGGGCGAGGAGATGAGCGCCCGGCTCGGCGAGCCGATGACCGCGGAGCAGACCGCCCGGGCCTGGCGCACCGCGCTCGACCCGGCCGGCGAGTGGATCCCCGCGGTGCTCGCGGCCGCCGACCGCAGGCTCACCGCCCACCGCACCGGCGGGATGCCGGACGCGGGCGGGCTCGTGATCGCCACGGATCAGACCACGGCCCGCGCGTACGCGGAGATCCTCACGCGCGTGACCGGCACCGCTCCCGTCGTCGTGCTGTCCGACGAGGCGGGCGCCTCCGCGCGGATCGCGAAGTTCTCGGAGTCGGACGACCGCTGGATGGTCGCGGTCCGGATGGTGTCCGAGGGCGTCGACGTGCCGCGGCTCGCCGTCGGCGTGTACGCCACGAGCGCGTCCACGCCGCTGTTCTTCGCCCAGGCCATCGGCCGGTTCGTGCGGTCGAGGAGGCAGGGGGAAACGGCGTCGGTGTTCCTGCCGAGCGTCCCGGTGCTGCTGGGGCTCGCGAGCGAGTTGGAGGCCCAGCGCGACCACGTGCTCGGCAAGCCCCACCGGGCCGACGAGCAGTGGGACGACGAGCTGCTCGCCCGGGCCCAACGGCAGGAGGACGAGCCGGGGGAGGACGAGAAGTCGTTCACCGCGCTCGGCGCGCAGGCGGAGCTGGACCAGCTGATCTACGAGGGCACGTCGTTCTCCGCCGACGAGGAGGACTACCTGGGCCTGCCCGGCCTGCTCGAGCCCGAGCAGGTGCGCACGCTGCTCAACCAGCGGCAGAAGGAGTGGATGACGCGCGCCCAGAAGAATGCGCCCGCGGTGCCCCCGCCGCCCGCCGAACGGCCGCAGCTGACCGTTCGCGAGCAGCTGAACAAGCTCCGCAAGGAGCTCAACACCCTGGTGGCCCTGTACCACCACCGCACCAGCAAGCCGCACGGCGTGATCCACAGCGAGCTGCGCAAGGCCTGCGGCGGCCCGCCCACAGCCATGGCCAACATCGAGCAGCTCGAGGAACGCATCGCCACCCTCCGCTCCTGGCGCTGACCCCGATCACGCGAGTCTTGCGTTCCGGTACGGCGAGTCCGGCATGTGGGCACGGCGAGTCCGGCGGCGGTGCCCACTCGGCCGGATCATCACGACACGCACGCTGACGCTGTCCGTGCAACAGAGCGATTCCACCCGGATGGATCAATCCCTGGTGATCGGCCGAGCAGCCGACGGACCGGCGTCGGTCGGAGCGGTGCGTGCCGGGATGCCGGACTCGCCGGACGGGATGGCCGACTCGGCGTGACCGTTCGTCGGACTCGCCGTGTCGGGATGCCGGACTCGGCGGGCGGCAACGTCGGACTCGCCGTGGTGGTTTGTCGGACTCACCCCCGGGGTGGGGATACGACGACGGGGCGAGGACCGTGGTCCCCGCCCCGTCGTGGCGTCAGATCGGGCCGGCCGGAGCCGGCCTGGTCAACTGCCTGACTGCACGTCGATGTCCAGCTCGCGGAGCTTGTCGGCGTGGGCCCGCGCGTGGTGACCGCAGAACAGCAGTTCGCCGCCCTTCGGCATCACGGCCCGGACCTTCGCGGCCGCTCCGCACCGGTCACAGCGGTCAGCGGCGGTCAACGCGGGCCGGGTCAGGGTTCCTGGCTGCATAGCGGTCTCCCTCCGTCTCGACCCCGGGCGGACCCGGGATCGCTAGCTGTGACGACCGCTCGCGCGGTGCGCCCACTCTCCCAGACGTTCAGCACCCCTGCACGTGTTCCCGTGGCGCGTCGCGACGGACGTCACGCTCGACCGTGTGACCGAGCCGGCATCGCGGTGGCGCTGCGGTGACTCCTGCAGATCCAGTTGACTACGAGTGAATGATGCGTTCCCGCGCGGGATGCCGCAACACGACCCGTGTAAACACTTCTGACGAGCTGACTACGCTGGGCACACGTGCGTAGTGGTGTGGCGACCCGGGTCCCGGCGCCCATCCTGTTCGTGATCGGGGCCGTCTCGATGTACGTGGGTGCGGCGCTGGCGGTCGCGCTCTTCGACCGGTTGCCACCCAGTGCCGTCGCCGTGCTGCGCCTGATGGGCGCCGCCGCCGTGCTGCTGGCCTGGCGGCGACCGGCACGCTCTGCGTGGCGCGGCACCCGGTTCTGGCGGGCGTCGGCGTTCGGTCTGGCCACCGCGCTGATGAACGTCGCGTTCTACGAGGCCATCGCCCGGCTGCCGCTCGGCACCGCCGTGGCGATCGAGTTCTGCGGCCCGGTGGCCGTCGCGGCCGTCGCCTCGCGCCGCCCGCGGGACGTCGGCGCGGTGCTGTTCGCCGCCGTCGGCGTACTGCTCATCGCGGATGTGCGCTGGTCAGGAAGCCCTTCGGGGGTGCTGTGGGCGCTCGGGGCGGCCACGATGTGGGCCGCGTACATCGTGCTCGGCAAGCGCGTGGCGTCCGGCGGCAACGGCCTGGACGACATGACCGTCGGGTTCGCGGTTGCGGCCGTCGTGCTCTCGCCGCTGCTCCTCGCGGGCGGCCCCGGCGCGCTCGCCGCGCTGGCTGACCCGCTCGTGCTCGTGCTCGCGGTCGGTGTCGGCGTGCTGTCGAGCGTGGTTCCGTACGTGCTGGACCAGGTCGTGCTGCGCCGCCTCGGGCAGGCGCGGTTCGCCGTTCTGCTCGCCCTGCTGCCGGCCACCGCCACGGTCGTCGGCCTGGTCGGACTGGCGCAGCTCCCGACCGTCCTGGAGTTCCTCGGCATCGGGGCCGTCGTGACCGCCGTGGCGCTCCGGTCCCGGGACGGGGACGCCCCGGCGACGGTGGGCCGAACGGGAGGTTGACCACGGTGGGTAGTGGTCACGGCTTTCACGATCCGTCATGCGGTTCCGCCTGATCGAGTGACGGTGGGGCGGTCGGGTGAATCTCGATCGCGATCAGCCCGGTTCCGGGCGAGTGCATGAGGCACATGCACAGCGGGCGGCCGGAAGTGGGGTGCCCGCAACAAATACCCCTCGACGAGACCGAAATGTGACCGTCTGCGGCTGCCTGTAACGATTCAGTGTGCTTGGCGCCACCCGGACCGGGGACATACGTTGTCGGTCACAACATTCCCCGCAGCTGTGGAAGGACGACCATGCGCATCAGGAGAACCGCGCTCGCGGCCGCAGGGCTGGGGCTTGCCCTCGTACTCGCCGGCTGCGGTCAGAACGTTGCCGCGCCCTCCGCGCCCGCACAGAGCGAAGCGCCGACCGGCGGGGTCAAGGTCGGGGTGATCCTCCCCGAGACCGAGAGCTCCGCCCGGTGGGAAGGCTTCGACAAGCCGCTGCTGGAGGAGGCGATGCGGGCCGAAGGCCTCGACGCCGACATCCAGAACGCCCTCGGCGACGAGCAGAAGTTCTCCACCCTGGCCGACAGCATGCTCGCCAGCGGCGTGAAGGTGCTCGTGATCGCCTCGATCAGCAGCGAGTCGGGCTCGGCCGTCGCGGCGAAGGCCAAGGCGCAGGGCATCCCGACCATCGACTACGACCGCCTCAACCTCGGCGGCTCCAGCGACTACTACGTGTCGTTCGACAACGAGAAGGTCGGCCAGCTGCAGGGCGAGGGCCTCGTGCAGGGGCTGGCGGCCAAGGGCACGCCGAACCCGCAGATCATCGAGATCGAGGGCGCACCCACCGACAACAACGCCACGCTGTTCTACAACGGCCAGCAGCGGGTGCTCGGGCCGAAGTACCAGTCCGGCGAGTACAAGCTCGTGCAGAGCCAGAAGACCGAGGACTGGGACAGCCAGATCGGCGGCACCCTGTTCGAGCAGATCCTCACCGGCAACGGCGGCAAGGTCGACGGCGTCGTCGCGGCCAACGACGGGCTCGCAGGCGCGGTCATCACCGTCCTCACGAAGTACGGCCTCAACGGCCAGGTCCCGGTCACCGGCCAGGACGCCACCCCGGACGGCCTGCAGGCGATCCTGCGCGGCGACCAGTACATGACCGTGTACAAGCCGATCAAGCAGGAGGCCGAGGCCGCCGCGAAGCTGGCCGCGGCGCTCGCGAAGGGCGACACCGCCGCCGGCGACGCGCTCGCCACCGACTCGGTGGACGACCCGCAGGGCAACCGCAAGGTCAAGTCGGTGCTGCTCGAGCCGCAGCTGATCACCCGGGACAACGTCAAGAAGGTGATCGACGACGGCCAGGTCAAGGGCTCCGAGATCTGCGTCGCCGAGACCACCGCGGCTTGCCAGGAGCTGGGGATCAGCGCCAGCTGATCATCGACCCCTCGTGAGTGGATACGCGTGCTCCAGCACGCGTATCCACTCACGAGCACCGGAGGTGCACCATGAGTGAACCGATCCTGCAGCTGCGCGGGGTCAACAAGAGCTTCGGCGCCGTGCAAGTGCTGCACGACGTCGACTTCGATGTGCGGGCCGGCGAGGTCACCGCACTCGTCGGCGACAACGGGGCGGGTAAGTCGACGCTGGTCAAGTGTGTGGCCGGGATCCACCCGATCGACAGCGGCGAGATCCGCTTCGCGGGCGAGCCGGTGGCGATCCACGGGCCGACGGACGCGTCCCACCTGGGCATCGAGGTCGTCTACCAGGACCTCGCGCTGGCCGACAACCTCGACATCGTCCAGAACATGTTCCTCGGGCGGGAGCGGGGCAAGGCATGGCTGCTCGACGAGGCCGACATGGAGCAGGCGGCTCGCCGCACCCTGGCGTCGCTGTCGGTGCGCACCGTCACCTCGGTGCGGATGCCGGTGGCGGCGCTGTCCGGCGGGCAGCGCCAGACCGTCGCCATCGCCAAGGCGGTGCTCTGGGACTCCAAGGTCGTGCTGCTGGACGAGCCGACGGCCGCGCTGGGCGTCGCGCAGACCCGGCAGGTGCTCGACCTGGTCCGCCGCCTCGCCGAGCAGGGCCTCGGCGTCGTGCTGATCAGCCACAACATGGCCGACGTCTTCGAGGTCGCCGACCGGATCGCCACGCTCTACCTGGGCCGGATGGTCGCCCAGGTGCAGACGAAGGACGTGACGCACGGCCAGGTCGTCGAGCTGATCACCGCGGGCCGGTCGGGTGACCTGGGCCTGCAGCGTCCTGAGAGTGTGGCCGTCTGATGGCCGAGAAGATCCAGACCGAGGAGTCGACGGTGGAGAAGACGGGCGCCGCCGAGGTCGAGACCAGCGCGGCGGAGCGAGCCGCGCCCGCCTCGGCACGAGCGGCCGACTTCGGCATCGACACCACCGCGCGCACCACCGGTGAAGCCATCCAGGCCTACCTGCGCAACCTGCGCAACGGCGACCTGGGCGCGCTGCCCGCCCTCCTCGGGCTGGCGGCCCTGTTCGTGCTGTTCACGGTCCTCGACTCGGGCGGCACGTTCCCGAGCCTGCTGAACCTGGCCAACCTCCTGCAGCAGGGCGCAGGCCAGACGATCATCGCCATGGGTCTGGTGTTCGTGCTGTTGACCGGTGAGATCGACCTCGCCGCCGGCACCGGGTCCGGGCTCGCGGCGGCCGTGATGGCGCTGCACCTGGTGAGCAGCGGCAACCTGCTCGGGGGCATGGGCACGACCGTGTTCGTGCTGTTCCTCGTGGTCACCGTGGTCGCGATCGCGCTCGCGCTGATGCTGCGCATCTGGTTCGGGGCCGTGCTCTCGGCCGTGGCGCTGGTGCTGATGTTGGTCGGTTTCCCGCCGAACCCGTGGTTGGAGATGCTGCTGGCCGTGTGCGTCGGTGTGACGATCGGCTGCCTCACCGGGTTCGCCGTCGCGAAGCTCGGCATGCCCTCGTTCGTGGTGACGCTGGCGCTGTTCATCGCGTGGCAGGGCGTGATCCTGCAGCTGATCGGCGACGGCGGCACGCTGGGCCTGCGCGACCCGGTGATCATCGCGGTGGCCAACGGCAACCTGTCGACGCTCGCCAGCTGGCTGCTGTTCGTGATCGGCGCGGGCGGCTACGCGGCCGTGCTGCTGAACCGGCAGCGGTCGCGGCGCAAGCTCGGGCTGGTGGCTCAGCCGACGGGCCTCGTGCTGCTGAAGGTCGGCGCGGTCGTGGTGCTCGCCGCGGTGGCGACGTTCCTGCTCACGCTCGACCGCGCGCCGGGCACCACGCCGATCTCCGGCGTGCCGTACGTGGTGCCGGTCGTGCTCGTGCTGCTCGTCGCGGGCACGTACGTGCTCGACCGCACCCGCTTCGGTCGCCACGTCTACGCGGTGGGAGGCAACCGGGAGGCCGCGCGCCGGGCCGGCATCGACGTCACGCGCGTGCGGGCCACCGTGTTCGTCATCGGGGCGGCGTGCGCGGCGATCGGAGCGATCGTGTATTCCTCGAAGGTGGGTTCGGTGTCGCCGGCCGCGGGTGGCGGCAACACGCTGCTGTTCGCCGTGGGCGCCGCGGTGATCGGCGGCACGTCGCTGTTCGGCGGGCGCGGACGCGTCAGCAACGCCGTGATCGGCGGGGCGGTGCTCGCCACCGTGAACAACGGCCTCGGCCTGCTCGGCCAGCCTGCGTCGGTGGTGTTCCTCGTCAACGGTCTGGTCCTCCTGCTCGCCGCGGGTGTCGACGTGCTGTCGAGGCGGCGATCGGCGGTCGCCGGCAGGTGAGTCGCACGTGGGGCGGTGACGGTGGCGGCGGGGCGCCTGCGGTCACGGCAGGTGCCCGGCCCGACGAGGCCCGTCGGCACAACCGAGCCGCCCTGCTCCGGCGTCTGCACGTCGCCGGCCCCTGCACGCGCGCCACGCTCGCCGCCGAGCTGGGGCTCAACCGCAGCACGATCAAGGCGGTGGTCGACGGCCTCGCCGAGGCCGGGGTCGTCACCGAGGCGGTGCCGGCGCAGCGCAACGGAGCCGGCCGCCCGTCCCTGATGGTGCTGCCCGAGCCGGAGGCAGCCGTCGTGCTCGCGATCGACGTGCGCGTCGAGCAGGTGGCGATGGCCATGGTCGGCATCGGCGGGCAGGTGCTGGGCAGGCACAGCTGGAACCTGCACCACCGCACCCGCGCGCCCGGCGAGGTGATCACGCACATCGCGGAGTCGGCGCAGCTGCTCGCCGACGAGCTCGCCGTGGCCGCGCGCGGGGCGGCGGTGTCGGTGCCCGGCGTCGTGCGGCGCGACGACGGGTTCGTGCACGAGGCGCCCAACCTCGGCTGGCGCGACGTCGCGCTCGGCACCCGCCTCGCCGCGGTGCTGCGCATCCCGGTGCAGGTGGCCAACGACGCCGAGCTGGGCGCCCTCGCCGAGCACGTCCGCGGCGAGGCCCACGGCGTCGACGACCTCGTCTACATCTCCGCCGACCGCGGTGTCGGTGGCGGGGTGATCTCCGCGGGCAGGCCGCTGCGGGGCACCCGCGGGTACGTCGGGGAGATCGGCCATCTCGTGGTCCGCCCCGGCGGGCGGGCCTGCTACTGCGGCAACCGCGGCTGCTGGGAGACCGAGGTGGGGGAGGCGGCGCTGTGCCGGGCGCTCGGCCTTCCCGAGGACACCCCGCGCGGCGTGGTCGTGGCCGAGCTGCGCTCGCTCGCGACGGCACCGCTGCCCGGACCGCTGGACGAGTTCGCGGAGTGGCTGGCGACCGGCCTCGTCACGGTCGTCAACGTGACGGCACCGGACCTGGTGGTGCTCGGTGACCTGTTCACCGCGCTCCCGCCCGCGGTCGTCGACCACGTCCGGACGCAGGTGCACGAGCGGAGCCTGGTGAGCCGGGCGGTCGGCGGCACCCGCATCGAGACCAGCCCGCTCGGCCGGGACGCCAAGCTCGTGGGGGCCGCGGAGCTGGCGTTCGAGCCGGTGCTGGGCGCGGTCTAGGAGGAGCGGAGCCGTCGTGGTGTTCTCCCGCCTCCCGGACAGCAGGACGGGCCCTGTGCTCGAGGTGGGCGTGACCATCGCGGGCGTGCTCCTGATGGTCGGTGCGGGCATCGCCGCCTCGCCGTACACGCCGTCCTGGTTCGATCCCGACGACGGGCCTGCTCGTTCCGCGGGCGGAGTGCTGACGGCGATGTGGGTGCTCGAGGCGGTCGGGCTCGCGATGGTGCTCGCCGGCCTCGTCCTGACCGGGCGGGAGCTCCGGCGGATGCCGGCCCCGCCGGTCACGCGCCCGCTGCCCGCCTGGGCCGTGGTCGTGGCCTGCGCGATCGCAGGCGCGGCCCTGTGCGCGGTGGTGGGATGGTTCGTGCTGGTCGGGGTGCTCCTGTCCGCGCCGGCGATCCCGGCGGGGTTGTGCCTGTTCTGGCTGGTGCACGCCGCAGCGGTGACGGCACTGGACCGGCGCGTGGCCGCGGCGCACGCGTCGGCGTTCCCGAGCTGGCTCGCCGGTCTGGTCGTCGGAGCGGCCGGGGTCGCCGCGGTGGTGTGGTGGGCCGTCGAGATGCGCGGAATGCTCTGGGCGTTGCCGGTCGTCGACGGGGCAGCGCTCGCGCTGGGGCTGTTGGCGTGGCGCGCCGCGGCCGGCGGCATCCGGCCGTCGCAGGCCGGGATCGGTGCGCTCGGCGTCCTCGCCGCGGCCGCGACCGTGATCGTCGCGACGAGCGGAGCTGATCAGGTGGGCGCTGATCAGGTGGGCGGTGTCGATTCGCCGGCCGCCCCGGTGCTCCCGCCTCGTGCGGCGGTGCCCGCCGCGCCGTCGGCCGTCCCGCAGCCGTCGCCGACCCCGGCCCCGGTCGACGCCTCCGTGGCCTGCGCGCCCGAAGACCTCACCTGGAGCGCCAACGGGTGGGACGCGGCGATGGGAACCCGCGCGGTGTCGGTGGTCGCCACGAGCCATGCGGTCCGCCCCTGCTACGTCGACGGCTTCCCCGGCATCACGCTCGCCCAGGGTGGCCGGGACCTCCGGCTCACGACCGAGCCGGGCTCACCGTCGGGCCCGGAGGTTCCCGAGGCCCGGCGGGTCGGTCTGGCACCGGGCGGCACCGCGTCCTTCCCGTTGATCTGGAAGGGGTACGGGGCGGCTGCCGATGAGGACACCCCGCAGGAGCTGCGCGTCACGCTCGCGGGAGGCGAGCCGAGCACCGTTGCGCTGGGCACCTCGCCCGCCCCGTTCGACCTGGTGGACGGCGGCACGATCCGCGTGGGTCCGTGGCAGCCTGGTCCGTAGTCACACGCCCGCGCTCGGGGCGCCGCGGCTATGCCGCGTCCCGGTGACGCAGCGCGTTGCGCGCCTCGATCTGCTGCGCCGTGGCGATCCGCTCCGAGCGGCCCCGGCCCAGGAAGCTCACCACCCAGTGCAGCAGCGTGGTGACCTTGTTCTTGAAGCCGATCAGGTAGAACAGGTGCACGCCGAGCCACATCATCCAGCCGAGCAGGCCGCTGAAGTGCAACTTTCCGACGTTGGCCACCGCGGAGAAGCGGCCGATCGTCGCCATGTTGCCCTTGTCGAAGTACCGGAAGGGCGTCGTCACCGGCCGGCCGGTCAGCCGTCCCGCGATGGCGCGGGCGGCATAGCGGCCACCCTGCATCGCGACCTGCGCGACGCCGGGCAGGTCGAGCGCGGCCATGTCGCCGACCACGAAGATCTCCGGGTGGCCCGGGATCGTGAGGTCCGGGGCGACGCGGATGCGGCCTGCGCGGTCTGTCGCGGCCCCGGTGGCGTCCGCGAGGCGTGCGGCAAGGGGAGTGGCGGCGACGCCGGCCGCCCAGATCTTGGTGTGGGCCTCGATGCGCTCACCGCCCTCGAGCTCGACGCCGCCCGCGTCCACGTCCACGACGCGGGTGGCCAGGCGGACCTCGACGCCCATCCGGGTCAGCCGGCGCCGCGCGTTCACCGACAGCGGCCGGTCGAAGGCCGGCAGCACGCGGTCCGCAGCGTCGAGGAGGACGACCCTCGTCTCGGTCAGGTCGGCGTGCCGGTACTGGCCCCGCAACGACCGGTGCGCGAGCTCCGCGATCTGCCCGGCCAGCTCCACGCCCGTCGGGCCGGCACCGATGATCACGAACGTCAGCAGGCGGCGGCGGGCCTCCGGGTCCTCCTCGAGCTCGGCCATCTCGAACGCGTGGAAGATCCGGCTGCGCACCTCGAGCGCGTCGTCGATGTCCTTCAGCGAGGGCGCGTGCTCGGCGAACCGCTCGTTGCCGAAGTAGGAGTTGCGGGCGCCGGCCGCCACGATCAGCGAGTCGTAGGCCACCCGCCGCTCCCGGCCGTCCGGCGCCCTGACGAGCACCGTCCGTCCCGCCACGTCGACGTCGGTGACCCAGCCCAGCCGGACGTCGAGATCGCGGTGCCGGAGGACCTCCCGGATCGGAGGCGCGACCTCGCCCTCGGACAGGATGCCGGTGGCCACCTGGTACAGGAGGGGCTCGAAGAGGTGGTAGGTGGTGCCGTTGATCAAGGTGACGGACGCGGGCGCACTGCCCAGCGCCTTGGCGGCGAACAGGCCACCGAAGCCGGCACCGACGATCACGACGCGATGCTCGTTCTGTCTCATGCATCGAGGACGGGACACCGGCGTGACATGTGACAGCGCAGGCGCCCACCTGTGACGGGGATGACTCGACGCGATCCCGGTCCGGCGCGGCCGTGCGGATCGCGGATGACCTGACCGGCCTGCCGTCCGGCGGACGGCAGGCCGGCCTCGCGAGCCGTTTCGGCCTCGGTCAGCTCTTGTCGGCCACCACGTCGGAGTCCTTGTTGCCGCGCACGTCGTTGGCGTCGGCCGGGGCCACCGCGTCGCCGGTGCTCATGATCCCGGAGCGGTTGTCGGTGATCGTGTTGCCCGTGAGGTCGATCGCGCCGCTGGTGTCGACGTAGACGCCGTACCGGACGTTGTCCGCGATGACGTTGCCGCGCACGGTGGTGGCGGTGGACTCGCTGACCACGCGCACGCCGTCCTGCTGGTTGCCGCGCAGCTGGTTGCCCTCCACCACGTTGCCCTGCGCCAGCTGCGTGATGCCGACGCCGGTCTCGCCGTTGTCGTACACGCGGTTGTTCCGCAGCGTGTTGTCGCCGGACTCGTTGACGTTGATGCCCTGGGCCGCGTTGTCGAACGTCTCGTTGCCCTCGACGAGGTTCCGGTCCGAGCGCAGGTAGAGCACGATCCCGTGGTGGGCGTTGCGGTAGACCACGTTGTCGCGGATCACGCTGTCGACGCAGTCCTCGGCGAGGATGATCCCGTGCTTGCCGTTGTCGTGCACCACGTTGCGTTCGATGGCCAGCTTCGACGACCCGGTGTGCGGGTCGATCCCGTAGAGGACGTTGTTGCGGAACTCGTTGTCGAGCACGGACAGCCCGCTCACCTCGAAGGTGTAGAGCCCGTAGTAGAGGTTCGACACGATGCTGTCGCTGATCCCCCCACCGGTGCCTGCGGTGCGCCAGGAGAGTCCGTAGGACTCCACGTCGCCGTGGCCGAGGTAGTGCAGCTCGGCATCGCTGATCGTCATCTGCGCGCCGTCGCGGGCGAGCAGGAAGCTGCGACCGTCGTCGTAGCCGGTGTCGACGGTGCCCTCCGCGTCGTTCCACGACGTGACGCAGGAGCCGGTGACGTCGAGCTTCCCGCCGAGCGCCTCGACCGACACGAACCTGCCGGGGGCGCTCTCGAGCTTGAGCCACCGGACCTCGGGCGCGCTGATCTGCACCTCGGCCCCGCCGCGCACGACGAGGTCGGCGCCCAGCTGCCACTCGCCCGGGCCCACCTCGCGCAGCGCGGCCGGATCGCCCACCGCGGCGGCGATCGCCGGCAGCGTCGCCCCGGTGCCGGCGACCACGTCGATCACGTTCGTCGCGCGGTCGAACCGGACGTCGAGGCCGGCCGGTGCCGCCGGCGCGGGGACGTCGGCTGCGGGCGCCTCCCGGACGCAGGGCTGCGTGGGGCTGTCGATGACGGGCGCGGCGACCTGCCGGGGCTGCAGCGGCGGTGGGCTCGGCGCCCCGCAGCCTGCGAGGAGGACCGCCCCGACCGCACCCGCGACGACGAGCTGGACGGTCCGCCGGAATGTGCTCATCACGCCTCCACCGGGAGCGGCGGGCGGCGGCGCCGGGTGGCGCCACCGAGGCGGCGCTGGCGGTAGGAGTGCAGCTCCTCCAGCACCACGGCCAGGATGATCAGCGGGATGCCGATCGCCCCGAGCAGGTTGAGCGGGGGCAGGCTCAGGTCGTTGGTGCCCTGCTGGTTGATCACGCCGCGCACCGATTCCAGGGCGTGCACGTTCGAGTTGACGAGCGTGAACGGGCTGCCCTCGGCGCTGTTGACGCCCAGCTCGGTCGTGTCGACCGTGACCCCTGACGCGTAGACCGGCTCGGGGGATCGGGAGCGGATCCCCTCCCGGGCGGCGACGATCGTCGAGTTCGTGATCGTGGCACCCGCCGCGAGGTCCAGGCCGGTGCCGCCGCCGGTGATCTCCGCGCCGGTGATGCGCGCGTCCGGGGTGAAGCTGCGCACGGCGTCGGACGCGACGTCGTTGACGGTGAGGTCGGTGACGACGAGACCGGACGTGCCGGCCGCGGTGACGAGGCCGTCGCGCCCGCCGTCGACGGTGAGCCCGGTGAGGCGGATGTCGTGCGCGCCGCGGTCGACGCGCACGGCGGACCGGGAACCGGTCACGTGCACGCCGTTCAGGGCGATGTCGGCGCCGTTGAGGGCCGCGCCGGCCACGCGGGCGCCGCTGAACGTCGAGTTCTTCGCCTCGAGGTGGCTGGTGCTCTTCTCGACGACCAGCCCGCGGGCGCCCCCGGTGGTCTGGATCCCGTCGAGCACGATCCCGGAGCTGTTGACGTGGGTGAACACGCCCATGCGCTGGTCGGTGGCCGTGTAGCCGGTGACGCCGATGTTCGTCGAGCGGGAGATGCGCAGCCCGCCCGCCTCGTCGGCGGTGGTGTCGACCGCGGAGATCTGCGTGCCGCTCTCGCCGACCACTGCCACGCCGAACGCCCCGTTGGCGTTCGTGCTGATGCCGGTGATCGGGCGGCCGCCGCTCTGCCCGGACACGAGTACCCCGTTGGCGCCGTTGCCGGTGGCACGGATCCCGCTCATCGAGGTGCCCTGGTCGCCGGCCAGCACGAGTCCGTCGTCGGCCGAGTCGGACACCGTGAGCTGCTCGAGGTGCACGCCCTGCGAGTGGGACAGCTCCACGCCGGTGCTCCCGCGCGCCACGGTGGTGCGCACCAGCGAGCCGGTGCTGGCCGTGCGGAACTCCACGGCGGCGGCGCCGCGCTCGTCGGATCCGGGCGTGCCGTCGGACACGGTGCCGAGGTCGTTGATCGTGACGTCGGTGACGTCCAGGCGGCCGCCGCCCGATGCCACGATCGTCGGACGGCCCTTCGCCGTGGAGGGCAGCGGCTGCCCGGTGGCGAGGTCGATCGAGGCGACCGTGATCCCGTTGAGGGCGACCCGCCCGCCGCCGGTGTGGATCGAGGCGGCGTCGGCCGGGGTGGCTCCGCCCGCGAGCTGCAGGGTGCGCAGGGTGCTTCCGCTCCCGCCGAGCTGCATCGAGACGCCCCGGGTGAGGACGAGCGTGGCGTCGAGCGTCGCGGTGCCGTCGGTGACGGTCAGCCAATCGGACGGCAGGGCCTGGTCGAGCGCCGAGATCGTCAGGTTGCCCCCTGCGCGCCCGACCTGGCGGGTGACGCGACCGTCGGTGGCGAGGTCGATGCGGAAGTCCCGCACGACCACCATCCGGTGCGGGCGGCCGCGGGCCTCCCAGGCCCTGCGCACAGAAGCCGCGGTGTCGGGGGTGACCACCTGGGTCGGTTGCGCCACCGCCTGGGTCACCGTCTGGGCCATCGGGGTCGCGGTCGGGGCGGCCACGGCGGTGCCCGCCGCGAGCCCGAGGCCGAGGGCGGTGGTCATGCCCGCCGCGAGGAGCCGTCCGACCCACCGCTTGCTGGTGGTGCCGGTGTTCATGCCGCGACCCTCCGCAGTGGGATGACGTTGTCGTGGTGGTCGTCGCTGTCGTGGTGGTCGTGGTCGTCGTGGTGGTCGTCGACCGTGGTGCGCACGACCTCGCCGTTCTCGACCGCGACCTGGCGGGTGAGCCAGGCCTGCTTGCGGATGGTGACCAGCGCGGTGATCTTGATGATCGCCATCAGCCAGGAGACGGCGACGTAGCCCAGCACGAAGAAGAAGCTGGACGGCCGGCGCCGGATGTGCGGGGCCAGCTTGGCCGCGCGGCTGACCTGCCACCACAGCAGCAGCACACCCGCGAGGATCCAGTTCTGCGTGACGAGGGCGAACCCCATCGCGATCGGCCCGAGCAGCAGGGTGAAGCTGCTGAGGCCCTTGTCGATCATGGTGTAGGCGAGGAAGGGGTGGCGCCACACCCACGGCTTGGACAGCGCGCGCAGGTCCGAACGCCAGGTGTTGCGGGCCCAGCGCAGCCGCTGGCGGAAGAACGTGCGCCAGCGGTCCGGGAACGTGGACCACACCTCGGCGGTGCGCTGCATGTAGGTGAGGTGGCCCCGCTCCAGGATCAGCGTGGTGAGCCGCTTGTCGTCACCGGAGAGCGACTGGACGCCCCAGAACGTCTCGTTCATGAAGTCGTCCTCGATCTCCAGCAGCAGCTCGCGGCGGTAGACCGCGGTGCGCCCGGACAGACAGGAGACGGCCTTGCCCAGCAGGCTCTGCGAGGCGTTCTCGTCGAAGTAGCGGTGGTCGAGGAACATGTCGGTGATCCGGGCCAGGAAGCCCTTCGACCCGTACACCGACTGCCGGGTGCCCACACCGCCGATGCGCGGGTCGGCGAACGGCTTGGCCACCTCGACGGCGACGTCGTCGGCCCAGATGGTGTCGGAGTCGACGAGTGCGACCAGCTCGGTGCGGGCCGCCCGCCAGCCCCGCCGCAACGCGTCGCGCTTGCCGGGGACGTCGGTGATGACGACGGTGACCGGGTACCGGGCCGCGACGTCCTGGCAGGTGGTGTCCGAGGCGTCGATGACGAGGATGACCTCCTCGACGTCGTTGGCCAGCCACGACTCGATCGCCGTCGCGAGGATCGTCGGGTCTTCCTGGTAGACCGGCACCACGATCGACAGCGGCAGCCGGTGGTCGTTGATCACCGGCTTGTAGAGCACCGCGGGGATGCGCCGCACGAGCCAGGTGCCCCACCGGATCAGGCCGAGCACCCCGAGCGGGGTGCCCAGCACGTAGTAGTAGATCGGCAGGTTCATGCCGACTCGCGCTCCTGCGCGGCGGCGGCCGCGGTGCTCTGGCCGCGGAGCTCGCTCGCGTCGGCGTGGGCCACCGTGTCGATCTCGTGGTCGACGATCTCGGCCAGCCGGTCGTTGACCTCCACCACGGCGGACAGCAGCGGCATGTTCACACCGACGGTGTCGGCGAAGCCGAGGAAGCCCTGGGTGTCCTTGGGCAGGCAGACACCGCCGTAGGGGGCGCCGCCGCGGATGCCGTACTCGGGGTTGATCGAGCCCTCGGCCGAGCGGGCCACGGTGGCGGCGATCGGGTCGAGGTCCAGGCCCAGCTTCTGGGCGACCAGCCACATCTCGTTCCAGAAGCTGATCTTGGTGGCGTTGTAGATGTTGTGCGCTGATTTGATGAACTCGGCCTCGGCCGGGTCGGAGAAGGTGCGCAGCTCGCCACCGAAGGGGGACAGCAGCTCCCGCAGCCGCTCGACGTTCTTCGGGTCGCGGCTGGCGATGATCGTCATCCACGGGTTGGCGAAGTCCTCCGCCGCGGACGCGGCGCGCAGGAACTCCGGGTTGGACGCCAGCCCGAAGCCCTCGTTCGCGACCATCCCGGAGTTCTCCTCCAGGGTGGTCCTGACCAGGCCCTCGGTCGTGCCCGGGGGAACGGTGGAGCGCACGACGACGATGTGCCTGGCCGATGCGCCCGCGATCGCACGGCCGACGGCCGCGGTGCCGGCGGTGAACGCCGACAGGTCGTAGCGGTGCCCGTCGTTCGGCGTCGGCAGCGTCAGGAAGATCAGCGACTCGGGCTCGCCGGCCAGGTCGATCTCGGTGCGCGCGTCCCAGCCGCGGTCGCGCAGCTCCCGGACCCGCACCTCGTTGATGTCGACGAACGTGACGTCGTGGCCGGCCTTCAGGAAACCCTCACCGGTCGCGGCGCCCACGACACCGGAACCCATGATGAAAATCCTGCTGTTCACGTTTATTCCCCTCTTGATGCGACCCGAAGGCAGGCAAGCCTCACCTCGGATCCGGTGGTGTGCGGAACGACGGACGTCGTCGTCCGCGAAGATCAGTTCGACCCGCCGGTCGTCGACGACCGGGCACTCGGGCGCGCTCGAACACCCCGTGGGCGACAGGTGTTCGAGTGCATCGGTGCAGGTCAAGCCGATCCTCGGTGCGGCCGTTGCCAGCTCCCGATGAAGTCGTCCGGTGTTGCGCCCCCGCCGGACGGCCCCCATCACCGGGAGTCGAGGTCGGTCGTTACTTCTACCGCTGACCGGCTGTTCGCCGGTGGAACCCCTACGCGATAAACACTATCTCAACGACTCCTGAGATCGTCTCAGATTTGTGGTCACGCTGTGTCCGGCACGGGTCACCAGCGGCGATCCCTGCGGGTCATTCCCGGCTATTTGCGCAGGTTCCCACCCCGCGAGGTGCGAATGCCCGCTCGCGGTGCGGTGGACGTGCCGCTCGTGTGATCCCTCGCACGGATCACCACTGATCACTACTCACCCAACGGCATGGTGCGGATCGATGTTCCCGCGGGTAGCCCTCCAGGGACGAGGGGGTGCGGGTGGACGGTTCGGTGTGGGCCGCGACGGCGGGCGACCTCGTGGCGGCGCGGGTGCAGATGGCGTTCTCGCTGGGCTGGCACATCGTGATCGCCTGCTTCGGCGTGGGCATGCCGGGGCTCGCCGTCTTCGCGGAGTGGCGCGGGCTGCGGACCGGCGACCCGGCGTGGGAGGTGCTCGCCCGCACCTGGGCCCGCGCGATGGGTGTGCTGTTCGCGGTCGGCGCGGTCTCGGGCACGATACTCAGCTTCGAGATGGGCCTGCTCTGGCCCGGCCTGATGGGCCCCTTCGGCGACGTGATCGGGCTGCCGTTCGCGCTGGAGGGCTTCGCTTTCTTCGTCGAGGCGATCTTCCTGGGGATCTGGCTGTACGCGTGGGACCGGCTCCCACCGCGCGTCCACGTGCTCACCGGCATCCCGGTGATCGTGGCCGGGGTGGCCTCGGCGTTCTTCGTGGTCACGGCGAACGCGTGGATGAACCAACCGCGGGGGTTCGACCTGGTGAACGGCGAGGTGGTCGGCGTGCGGCCGTGGGAGGCGATGTTCAACCCGGCGACGCCCCCGCAGACCGTCCACATGATCGTCGCGGCGTTCATGGTCGCCGGGTTCGGCGTGGCCTCGGTCTACGCGGTGGGGCTGCTGCGCGGGCGCCGGGACCGTCACCACCGCCTCGGCTTCCTCGTCCCGTTCACCGTGGCGGCCGTGCTCGCCCCGGTGCAGGTGGTGGTGGGGGACTGGGCGGCGGGCTTCCTCGCCGAGTACCAGCCGCTCAAGCTCGCCGCGATCGAGGGACTCGCGGAGACCACAGCAGGTGCGTCGCTCTCGCTCGGCGGGGTCTTCGTCGACGGCGAGCTCCGCTACGCACTGGAGATCCCGAACGCGCTCTCGCTGCTCGCGCACTGGGACCCGAACGCGGTCGTCCTCGGCCTCGACCAAGCCCCACCCGAGCTTCGGCCGCCGGTGAACATCGTGCACTGGAGCTTCCAGGTCATGGTCGCGATCGGGTTCGCGCTGGTCGCACTCGGCGCGTGGCTCGCGTGGTCGTGGTGGCGCCGCCGGGAACTGCCCCGTTCGCCATGGTTCCTGCGCGCCGCCGTGCTCGCCGGCCCGGCCGCGGCGCTCGCCCTGGAGGCCGGCTGGGTCGTCACCGAGGTCGGCCGCCAGCCATGGGTCGTCTACGGCGTGCTGCTCACCCGCGACGCGGTCAACCCGCACCCCGGTCTCGTCGCCGGCCTGCTGACCGTGCTGGCCGTCTACGCCGTCCTGACGGTCGCGACGGTCGCCGTCCTGCGCCGCCTGGCCCGCCGCGGTCCCGTGGCCCCGCAGGAACGGGCGGGCGCCCGGTGACCGCCGCGGACGTCCTGCTCGTGACCCTCTGGATCGGGCTCACCCTGTACGCGCTGCTCGGCGGCGCCGACTTCGGCGCAGGCCTGTGGGACCTGCTCGCGGGCGGCGCCGAACGCGGCCGTCCGCAGCGCGACCTCATCGAGCACTCGATCGGCCCGGTGTGGGAGGCGAACCACGTGTGGCTGATCTTCGTGATCACCCTGTTCTGGACGGCGTTCCCGGAGGCGTTCGCCCCGTTCGCCGCCACGCTCTACATCCCGCTCACCCTCGCCGCGCTGGGCATCATCGCCCGCGGGGCGGCCTTCGCGTTCCGCAAGGCGATCGAGGAGCTGTGGCTGCGCCGCGTGTTCGGTGCCGCGTTCGCGTTCTCGTCGGTCGTCACCCCGTTCTTCCTCGGCACGATCGCCGGTGCCGTCGCCTCCGCCCGGGTGCCGCCCGGGATCGGCGCCGGGGACATCGTCGCGAGCTGGTGGAACCCCACGTCGGTCACTACCGGTGTGCTCGCCGTCGGGGCGTGCGCCTATCTCGCGGCCGTCTACTTGTGCGCCGACGCCCGGCGGGCCGGGGACGAGGAGCTGGCCGAAGCCTTCCGCGTGCGGGCGCTCGCGACCGGGGTGCTCGTCGGCGCCGCGACCGTGGCGGCGCCGCTGGTGGTCCGGGTCGACGCGCCCGGCCTCGTCGCCGGGCTGACCGGCCGCGCCCTGCCCCTCGCGGTGCTCAGCGTGGTCGCGGGCGCCGCGTCCCTCGGACTGCTGGCGGCGCGGCGCTACGTGCCGGTCCGGATCACCGCCGCGCTGGCCGTCGCCGCCGTGATCTGGGGTTGGGGGATCGCGCAGTACCCGACCATGCTGCCCGGGCTGACCGTCGCCGCCGCGGCCGGGGACCCGGCCGTGCTCGTGGCGGTGCTGTGGGTCCTCGGGATCGGCTCCGTGCTGCTGGTGCCGTCGCTGGTCTTCCTGTTCCTGCTGTTCCAGCGGGAGCGGGCGGCGGGCTGATCCGGTTCCCCCGGCGCCTTCACGGGAACGCTCCCGTCGTGCCCGGTCTCCCTCAGCTGGTCGCGGCCGCTTTCGCGCGGCTCGCGCGGTGGCGGCGCGCCCCGGCCTTCCACCCCCGCGGGACGCTGTTCGACGGGCGCGTCGCGCTCACCGAACGCGAGTCCGCCACCGCCACCGCGCTCGGCGGCACCGGCGAGCGCCCCGCGCTCGTGCGGCTGTCGAAGGGAGTGGGCACGCCCGGGGCGCTCCCCGACCTCCTCGGCGTCGCCCTCCGGACTGAGGTGGGCGGGCACGTGCTCGACGTGCTGTTCACCAGTGGCCGCAGGCGGCTGCTGGTTCCGTCCACCGGGTGGGGACGGCGGCCGTACACCACGCTGCTGCCCTACACCGCGGCCGGCGCCCGGGTGGTGCTCGGCCTCGATCCCGAGGCGCCTGCGGCGGCGGCCGACCCGGCCGCCGCCACCCCGATGGCCTTCACCGTCACAGAACGCGAGCGCGGTGGCGCTCCGCGCCCGGTCGGGCGGCTCGTGCTGGTGGCGCCGCACACCGGCGATCCGGTGGCGTTCGACCCCGTGCTCAACGCCCACCCGCAGCTCCGCCCGGCCGCGCCGCTGCGCCGGCTGCGCGTGTGGGCCTACACCGGCTCGCGCCGGGGACGCGGCGCCGCCCGCGACGACCTGCACCGCAGGCCCCCCTCGGAGCCGTAGCGCCGGGCGGCGCTCGTCCCGCGTGAGGAGCACGACTGCGCGGAGGGGGACGCAGGACGTATCCTCCTCCCGACCCACGGGAGCCTCGCGATCCGAGGCTGAGAGGGCGGCAGGACCGGCCGCCGACCGTTCGCACCTGACCCGGTTAGTACCGGCGTAGGGAGGAACTGGTGAAACCCGTACGCGCACCCCGGATCCTGGCCGCCATCGGGGCGGTGCTGGCCCTGCTGCTGGCCGGCTGTGGCGGGGGGAGCGGGACCCCGACGATCCGCGTGGCCCTCGACTGGACGCCGAACACCAACCACACCGGCCTGTTCGTGGCCCAGCAGGAGGGCTGGTTCCGCGAGGCAGGCCTCGACGTGCAGTTCCTGCCGTACAACAACACCTCGCCGGACACGCTCGTGTCGTCCGGCGCGGCCGAGTTCGGCATCAGCTTCCAGGACTCGTTCACGTTCTCGAAGGCGGCGGGCGCCGACATCACGTCCGTGATGGCCGTGCTCCAGCACTGGGCCACGCAGATCGCGGTGCGGGCCGACCGCGCCGACATCACCTCGCCGCGCGACCTGGACGGCAAGACGTACGGCGGGTTCGGCGCCGCGTACGAGGAACCCAAGATGCGGGCCGTCATCCAGGACGCGGGCGGCACGGGCACGTTCCGCACGGTCGTGCTGGGAACGGCCGCGTACGAGGCGCTCTACGCGGGAGAGGTCGACTTCACCGAGCCGTTCGTCGCCTGGGAGGGCATCGAGGCGGAGCTGCGCGGGCAGCCGCTGAAGACGTTCTCCTACACCGACTACGGGTTTCCGGACGCCTACAACGTGCTGCTCATCGGCAACTCGCCGTGGCTCACCGCGCATCCCGACCTCGCGGCGAAGTTCGTGCAGGCGGCGCAGCGCGGATACCAGCTCGCTGCCGACGACCCGGACCGCGCGGCCCAGCTCCTCATCGACGCCAACCCCGGTGCGTTCGCCGAACCGGAGCTCGTGACGCGCAGCCAGCACATGCTCGCCGAGCGGTTCCTGCGCGACGAGAACGGCCGCGTCGGCACCCAGACGCCCGAGAAGTGGGCGGGGTACTCGGGGTGGGTGTTCGACTCCGGCGCCCTCACGGGCCCTGACGGGGCGCCGTTGACCCAACGCCCCGACTTCGCCACCTGGTTCAGCAATGACTACCTCGCATCGCCCGCCTGAGCCCGAGCTCGCCGTGCTCGATCGCAACCCCCGCCGGGTCGAGACGCCCGGCTCGCCGGGCGGAGACGCGGGACTCGCCCCGTCGAAACGCGGGACTCGCCGGGTCGAGGTGCGGGACTCGCGGGTGTGGGGGCGGGTGGCGCCGCCGCTGGTGCTCGTCGCGGCAGGTCTCGCCGGGTGGCAGTGGTACGTGACGGCCGCCGAGGTGCGGCCGCAGGTGCTGCCCTCGCCACTGCGAGTGCTGGAGCAGGGCTGGGCGTTCCGCGACCAGATCTGGGCGAACACGGTGCCGACGCTGCAGGTCACCGCGGTCGGGTTCGCGGTGTCGCTGGCGCTGGGCTGGGCGATCGCGATCGCGGTCGACTTCTCGCCGTGGCTGCGCCGGGCGCTCACCCCGCTCCTCGTCGCCTCCCAGACGCTGCCGATCATCGCGATCGCCCCGCTGCTGATCATCTGGTTCGGGTTCGGCATGTTCCCGAAGGTCGTGGTGATCGCCCTCGTCACGTTCTTCCCGATCACGGTCGGGCTCATCGAGGGGTTCGCGGCCACCGACCGCCAGGCCACCAACCTGCTGCGCAGCATGGGCGCCTCGCGCTGGCAGCAGTTCCGCTACGTGCGGCTGCCCGGCGCCATGCCCCGGTTCTTCACCGCGCTGCGCATCGGCATCACCTACGCCGTCACGGGGGCGATCTTCGCCGAGTACGTCGGCGCGACGGCCGGGCTGGGGATCTTCATGAGCCTGCAGAAGAACTCCTTCCGCACCGACCTCGTGCTCGCCGCCGTGCTGGTCACGGCCCTGCTGTCGGTGGCGCTGTTCCTGCTGACCTACGCCGTGGAGCGGCTCGTGATCCCCTGGTGGCACCGTGGCTGACAGCAAGCTCGTCCTGGACGGCCTGCACAAGGCCTTCCCCGGCCCGCTGCCCGTGCTGGACGGCGTCGAGTTCGACGTGGCGCCCGGCGAGTTCGTCTCGGTGATCGGGCCGAGCGGCTGCGGCAAGTCCACGCTGTTCAACGTGATCGCCGGGCTGGACCTCCCGGACGCGGGGCGCGTGCTCGTGGACGGCGTGGACGCCACCGGGCGCGTCGACCACGTGGCCTACATGCCGCAGCGCGACCTGCTGTTCCCGTGGCGCACGGTGCTGGACAACACGACGCTCGGCCTGGAGGTGGCCGGGATGTCGCGGCGGGCGGCGCGGGAGCGCGCCCGCCCGCTGTTCGCGCCGTTCGGCCTCGAGGGGTTCGAGTCGGCGCGCCCGCACGAGCTGTCGGGTGGGATGCGCCAGCGGGCCGCGCTGCTGCGCACCGTCGTGCAGGACCGGGCGGTGCTGCTGCTCGACGAGCCGTTCGGGGCACTGGACTCGCTCACCCGCACCGACATGCAGACCTGGCTCGAGGACGTCCGTGCCCACTTCGGCTGGACGGTCCTGCTGATCACCCACGACATCCGCGAGGCCGCGTTCCTGTCCGACCGGGTCATCGTGCTCGGGCCCCGGCCCACCCGGGTGCGGCGGGAGGTGGCGGTGGACCTGCCCCGTCCCCGTCAGGTGGAGCTGATCACCTCGACGCGGTTCGCGGAGGTCGAGTCGGAGCTGCTCGCGGCGTTGCGCGACGCTCCGTCCTGAACGATCTTCAGCAGCTCCTCGTGCAACGCGACGGTGTCGGGGTGGTTGGCCCCGAGCAACGCTGCCGAGTCGTCGACGGCCTGCCGGTACGCAGCCACGGCCTCGTCGCCGCGGCCGAGCGTGACCAGGCAGGCGGCGACGTTCGCCCGCAGGGCGATCGTGTGCTGGTGGCGGGCGCCGTGTGCCTGTTCCGAGTCGTGCAGCGTGACTTCCAGGAGGGTGATGGCCGCCATGACGTCGCCCGCCGCCGCGCGGGCGAGTGCCATGCCCATCCGGGAGACGAGGGTGTCGGGGTGGGTGGGCCCGAGGACCCGCCTGCGCTCCGCGGTGACGCGATCGGACAGCGTGATCGCCTCGTTCACGTCACCGACCAGGCGGTAGGCCGATGCCATGGCGTCGGCGGCCGTGAGCGTGCGGGGGTCGTCGTCGCCGAACACCCGCACCCGGTCGGCGAGGTTCACGGCCATCAGGTCCAGCCCGCGCCGCCAGTCGCCCGCGGCCACGCACGCCGCGGCGAGGTTGCCCGCGGTGACGAGCGTGTGCGGGTGATCGGCGCCGAGCGTGACGAGGCAGCCCTCGTGCGCGTCCGCGAAGCGGGCGATCGCATCGGAGGCACGGCCCACGGCGAAGTAGCTCACGCCGTCGGCGTTGCGCTCGGCGAGCGCGGCGACGTCCTCCGGGCCTCGCCGGCGGGCGGATCCGCGATCGCGTCCTTCGCGCGACCACCACGCCATTGCCGACCCCTTCCCCCGAACGGTGGAGCCAGACGGTACCGATAGCCGCTTCCGAGCCCGAAGCGGGTCCCCGCTCAGGCGGGTCGGTCGGCGGGGCGCAGGCGGGTGGACGCACGCACCACGAGTTCGGGGGCGAACACCACCTGCTGGTGCTCGTGGCTCTCCGGGGCTCGGGCCTCCTCGAGGAGCAGCTCGGCCGCGGTGCGGCCCAGCAGCTGCCGGGGCTGGCTCACCGACGTCAGCGGCACGGCGGCGGCCTCGGCGAACTCGATGTCGTCGTAGCCGACGATCGCGAGGTCGTCGGGCACCCGCAGCCCGAGGCGCACCATCTGCTGCAGCAGCCCGAGGGCGAGCAGGTCGTTGGCGCAGAACGCGGCGGTGGGGCGGCGCGCTGCCGGCAGACCCGCGATCCGCTCGCCCGCCCGGCGGCCCTCGGCGACGTTGAGCGCCGCGGTCTCCACGACGACCAGATCCGAGCCCGGCGCGCGGGAGATGGCCTTCTGGGCGCCCGTGATCCGGTCGGCGACCTGGCCGATCGCGCGCGGCCCTCCCACGAAGGCGATGCGCCGGTGGCCGGTCTCCAGCAGGTGCGTGACGGCCAGATCGCCGCCGAGCACGTCGTCGACGGCCACGGAGCAGCCGTCCGGCCCTGCGCCGCGGTCGACGATCACCACCGGGGTGCCGCGCCCCGCGAGCGCACTGATGCGCGGGTCGGACACGTCCACCGGTGTGATCAGCACGCCTTCCACCCGCTGCTGCTCGAGCAGGTCGAGGAAGCTCGACTGGCGGCTGCTGCTCTCGGCGCTGTTGCAGAGGAACAGCGCGAGCCCCGCGCCGTCGGCGGCCTCCTGCACGCCCTCGGCGACGTCGGTGAAGAACGGGTTGGACGTGTCCAGCACGACGTAGGCGAGCGTGCGGCTGCCCCCGCCGCGCAGCTGCCGGGCCGACTCGTTGCGCACGAACCCCAGCTCGGCGATCGCGGCCTGCACGCGCTGCCGGGTGCGCTCGCTGACCAGTTCGGGCCGGTTGAGGACGTTGGACACGGTGCCGAGCGAGACGCCGGCGCGCAGCGCCACGTCCTTCATGCTCGGGGCGCCCCGTGGGCTCGTCCCCGCCGTCACGACCGTTGCCTCCCGAGACCGCTCAAACGGGTGGAGTGTAGTGCTCCACAGGTCATCATCCCTCCGCAGCGCGGGTTGGCGCCGAGGGATGAGCGAACGGGTGAACCACTGGGCAGTGGTTCCCGGTGCCACCGCTCACCGGGAACTCCCGTGCCTGCGCAGCACGACCGGCCCCAACAGCCCGGTGCGCACCTGGCCCGCGTAGACCCCGGCCGTGGGGGAGGCGTCGTCGAGGTAGCCGGCCAGCGTGCCGCGCACGACCACCTCGATCTCGTTCTCGCCGGGGCGCAGGTGGTCGGTGAGCTCGGCGCGCCACGGTCCCCAGACCAGCCGGGCGGCGAGCGTGCCGTTCACCCGGACGTCGGCGGTGCCGCGGACCTCGCCGAGGTCGAGCACGCTGCGCCCGCCTGCGGGTGCGGTCACGGCGGTGCGGTAGGTGACCTGCCCGCCCAGTGCGCGCAGGCCCAGGTCCTCCCAGGGCACGAGCGGCACCTGGGCCTCGGTGACCTCCAGCTCGACGGGGCCGTCCAGCAGCGCGCCGCCGCGCCGGCCGTCGCGGGCGGCGACGCGGAGCAGCACGTGGGGGCCGTGGTGCGCGGGCAGCTGCACGATCCCGTCGACGGGGGTGATCTGCGTGCCGTCCACCTCCGCCACCACCGGCAGCGGCGTCGGCACCCGCAGGGCCACCGTGCCCGGCGGGACGCGCAGCCGCAGCCACTCGGTGCGCTCCGGGCCGGGCGCGACGTCCGGCACGACGGGCAGCACCACGTCGCCCCCGGCCGCGGCCGGGTCGAGCCACGCCGCCCCGGGCAGCGGGTGCGGACGCGTCCGCGCACACACGAACGCGGGGTCGAGCGGGTGGCGGCGGCGCAGCACCAGCGGCACCGGCGTGCCGTCGCGCCGGGCGGTCCAGCCGGGCCCGCTGGTGATGCCGAGGCCGGGGGAGTCGAGGGTGGCGGCGGTGGACTCGCCGCCCTGGTTGGTCACGCGCAGGACGAGCTCGTTGGCCCCGGCGCGCAGGTGCGGGCCGAGGTCGTAGGCGTGCACGCGGACCTCGCGGTGGTCGGGATAGGGCTGGAAGTCGCCCTGGCGTCCCACCTCGACGCCGTTCACGAGCACGCGGCACGCCCCGTCCGATCCGACGTGCACGACCGCGTCGGGCGGCACCGCATCGAGCGGCAGGCGCAGCACCAGGTCGGCCGACTCGCCCACCACCACCTCTCCGCCCGGGAGCATCCACTCCGGGCGCCGGTACGCCTCCGCATCGGTCACCACCGCGAACGCCGCGCGCAGCGGGCCGTCCCGCTCTGCCGTCAGCTCGATCTCCACGGCCACCGTGCGGCCGGCGGGCAGCGGGCTGAACGACAGGTGCCCCGCGCCGTCGACCGGTACCTCGACGCCGTCGACGAGCACGCGGCGGGGAGCCCCGGCTCCGACCGCGAGCTGCAGGCCGGGCCGGTCGGGAAGGGGCAGGTGGGTGCGCACGGCCACCCGCTCGCCCGCACGGACGTGGCGCCAGTCCAGGAACTCCTCCGGCACGTGGCCCTTCGGCCCGAGGGTCTCCGCGTGCGCGGGGTCGTCGCGGATCCCGCGCGAGAGAGACCACTCGGCGGGCTGCCACCCCGGTGCCGGGCCGTCGCCCCACGGCCCTCGTACCTGCGCGAACGGGCCGAACCCCGCGATGACGGGCCTCCACCCGGCCGATGGCGGTTCCCTGACGGGAGGAACGCGAGACTCGCCGTGCTCGGACGTCGGACTCGCCGGGGAGGAGGCGTGTTCCAGCCGCCAGGCCTCGATCGGCATGGTCCCGGGGCGGTCGGCGGCCGCCAGGTCGCCCCAGCGGTTGTCCAGGGTGGACTCGGGTAGCGCCCGCCACGGCCCCTCCACCGGGATCGTCTCCACGACCGGGCCGAGCGGCTCGGCGGTCGGTTCCGGCAGCTCGGGGCCGAGGACTACGAGGGCGACCGCGCCGTCGTCGAACGGCACGGCGAACTCCCAGCCCTCGTCCGCACCCGTCACCTCCAGCTCGGTGCGCCGGCCCGTGCCCGGCGACCAGCTCTGCGCCCGCGGCCGCTCGATCCCGGTGACGCGTACCCGCGCGACCCGGTCGCCGGGCGGGCGGAAGCGGTAGCCGGTGCCGCGGAGCGCGTCGTTGTAGCCCTGCCAGGTGAAGCCGCTCTCCAGCCACGACCCGTGCAGGTCGAGGATCGGCGCCTCGGTGCCGGTGTGCTCGTCGTGGGCGGTGAGCGCGAGGACGTGGGCGTTCCCGTGCCGGCGCAACAGGAAGGGGGCGTCGGCGTCCACCTGGACCGGGCCGCGGTGCACGGCGGCCGGAACCTCCCGCGCGCTCGGGAGGACCGTGATCGTCCCGTCCGCGACGGCGGCCGCGAACCGCTCGCCGACCCCCGGGTCACCGCCGAGGAAGAGGTCCGGCGCGCGCTCGACGCAGAGCACCCGCCCGCCCGCGGCCGCGAACTCCAGTAGCCGCCCCGCGGCTTCGCCGTGCAGGGCGGACACCGCGGGCAGCACGACGGTGCGGAAGGTCTCGCCGCCGACCCGCAGCCCCGCCGGACCGACCGTCGCCTGCGCGAGGGTGGACTCGTCGAGCGCATCGTGGTCGATCCCGGCGCGCTCCAGGACGCCGCGCCGCTCGGAGAGCCACGAGTTCACGCCGTTCAGCTCGCGGAACACCCGGTTGACGCGCTCGGCGTCGGGGAGCGGGCCGGCGAGCGTGACGTGGGCCTGTGCGGTGGTGGTGGGGGAGAGCAGCAGCACGTCGGCGACGTGCGCACCGGCGGTGAGCACCGAGCAGAGCCGGGCCACCGCGGTGGCGAACACCGGGTAGGACGGCCAGTACGGCTGGCGCCAGCACGTGGACGGCGGCGCCCACTCCCACCAGCCGCCCACCGTCGAGTAGTAGACGGCGTGCGGGTCGTACAGGGTGGCGCCGCGGCGCAGGAACGCCGAGAGCCAGTCGTAGGTCTCCTCCAGGGTGCCGCCCCAGCCGGAGGAGTGGAACGCCTCGATCCAGGTGCGGTCGTGCCCGTTCGCGTGGGCGAGCGAGCTGTGGACCTTGGCGTCGCCCCAGTGGTCGCTGCCGGGGGCGCCGTAGCCGCGGTGCAGGCCGAGGTAGTCGCCGTAGGTGTGCACGCCGCCGACCGGGTCGCCTTCGCGGGCCGGGGAGGCCTGGTCGAAGCCGCACACGAGACCGCGTTCGGCGAACCAGGCGTCGTGCTGGTCGAAGAAGCCGCGGCGGGCGAGCGCGGCGCGGTGGGCGTGGTAGTCGCGGCGCACCCGGGCGGCCTCGGGCGAGGTGTCCGGCTCCCAGAGCGCCCACAGCCGGGGGAGCAGGTCGTAGCCGTGCTCCTCGGCGAAGGTGGCCGCGAAGTCGCGGCCCCATGTCGGCATCGGGGGCAGCTCGTCCTGGAAGAACCCGCCGATGGAGCGGTGTTCAATCGCCTCCGCTTCGCTCCGGCGTGCTCGCGGGCCCGGGGAGACGCCGTCCTGCTCCTCCGGTGCTCGGTCGCTCGTTCCTCGCTCCCTGCGCGCCTCCCCCGCAGGACGGCGTCGGCCCGCTCGCGCGAACCGGTGCCCGACGGCCTTCTCCATGGTCCCGTGGACCTGGTCCAGCAGCGCGGCGCAGGCGGGTGCGGAGAAGTAGTCGAATCCGCTCGTGCCCGCGTGGACGAGCGAGAGCCGGGCCGGCCGGCCCGTCCAGCGCGCGGTGCCGCCGTCCAGGGGGACGGCGACCCGCTCGCCGGACTCCGCCACGGCGTAGGCGGCGAGCGGCTCGTGCCCGGCAGGCGCGGTGACGGACACGTCCGTGCCCTCGCGCTCGGTCCGGAACAGCGCCTGCCCGGCGAACCCGGGCTCGGCCGCGATGAGCCGGCCCTGGAAGTTCGCGCCGGAGAACCCGATCTGGTCGTAGAGCCAGAGCGTGAAGCCGAGCTCCTCGGCGTCGGCGCAGGCGGCGTCGAAGAGCTCCAGCCACTCGGGAGAGAGGAACGGCGGGTCGTCGGCCACCGAGCCGAACATCGGACCGGTCGGCGCCAGGCAGAGCACCACGGCCTGCCGGACGCCGCCCGCCACCAGCTGCTCCATCTGCCAGCGCAGCCGCTCCCGGGTGACCCTCGCCCCGCTCCACCACCAGATCGGCAGGGGACCGTACTGCGGGCCGGGGTCGGTGAACCGGGCGAGCAGGTCCTCGACCCCGGCCGTCATGCCGCGGCCCGCTCGGCCTCGATCTGCTCGAGCGACTTGCCGACGGTGTCGGGCATCCAGAAGAACCCGATGATCCCGCTGATCAGCAGGAACACGGTGAGCAGCAGCGCGACCGGGCCGATCTCCACCGCGGCCAGCACCGGGACAAAGAACGACCAGATGCCCAGCAGCGTGCGGGCCACGCCGAACGTGAAGCCCTGCGCGGTGCCGCGCAGCATCGTCGGGAACAGCTCCTGGCTGAACACCTTGTACGTCGGCTCACCGGCCAGCGAGGCGCCGATGCCGAACAGCACGATGTTGGCGATCACGACCGGCACCGTGAACGGCAGCACGAGGTAGATCGCGTACGCGGCGACCTGGAACAGAGCGCCGATGCCCCACATCATCCGCCGGGTGCGGAAGCTGCGGTCGTTGTAGCGCATGAACACGAAGACGGTCGAGAAGATCGTGATGATGAACCCGGCGCAGGACAGCGCGACGCCGGCCGCCTGCGTGCCCGCCCCGAGCGTCTCGACGACGTACGGCGTGAAGATGCCGGCCGTGCCCGCTGCGAGGCCCCAGAAGGTGTAGATCGAGGCCGTCCAGGCGAGCGCGCGCAGGTTGGCGCCGCGGAAGAGCGCGCTCACCTGCTCGCCGGCCGAGCGCGCTCGGCCCGCGGCGGCGGTCCAGCGCGCCGACTCGACCATGCCGCGACGCAGCGCCCACGTCACGAGCGCCACGATCGCCAGGTGGATGAACACGATCCGCGTGCCCAGCAGGCCGATCGGGCTCAGCACCAGCGCGAGCACCAGCACGACCACCGGGCCGAGGCTCCACGCCACCTGCGTGAGCCCGATGAGCCGCCCGCGGCCCTTGGCGGGCGCGAACTCGCCCACCAGCGCGAGCGACGTGGGCACGTCCGCGCCCACCGCGACACCGACGATGAACGTGCCGGCGAACAGCATCACCGGGTCCACCGCGAACGCGATCAGCAGGATGCCCAGCGCGTAGACCAGGAGGTCCCACTTGTAGATGCGCTTGCGGCCGAGCTTGTCGCCGAGCCGCCCGCCGATGAACGCGCCGATCGCGCATCCGATGGCGTTCGGCCCGATCGCCGCGAGCGCCCCGACCCCGAAGCTGGACAGACCCAGCTCGGCCTGGAACAGCGTGAGCCCGGCACCCAGCGCCACGATCGAACCGGCGTCCAGGTAGGAGGCCATCGCGGCGAGTACGGACCACTTCCACTGCTGCTTGCTGATCGTGCTCTCGTCCCCGCCGGGTTCGACCCCCACGGCATCGGGTGCGGCCATGACCTCTCCTCGTCCTCGTCGACGGCTTCGCACACGCAGTACCGGCTCTACCGCCGCCGGTTGAAACGTATTAAGCGGGGAGGCTAGCGGCGGGAGGGACGCGCAACAAGCCCGAATCATAACGATCGAGGCTGGGAACATCCCAGTTTCGTTCGCGATCGAGAGGGTCGGATCGCGCCGTGGTGGCTGGCTCCGGGTTCGCGTCGATCGGCCGGAGCGCTGGGACGACGTGCGGTGTGCTCGTCCTCGTCGCCCCGCGTGGGCGGCGAGAGCTGGGGATGCCCGGGCGCCCGTTGACGCCCCGGACCGCGTCTCCTAGAGTGGATTGAAAGGTTTCATTCCGTCGCCACCGTCGTCGTATGGGGGACCGAGCGCCGATGCGCTACTGCTTCCTGCTCCAGGTGCGGCCCGACCGCCTGGACGAGTACAAGGAGCGCCACCGGCAGGTCTGGCCGGAGATGCTCGCGGCGCTGCGCGACACCGGCTGGCGGAACTACTCGCTGCACGTCCGCGAGGACGGGCTGCTCGTGGGGTACGTCGAGTGTGACGACCTGGCCGCCGCACAGCGCGCCATGGCCGCGACCGACGTGAACACCCGCTGGCAGGCCGAGATGGCTCAGTACTTCACCGGCCTCGACGGCCGGGCCCCGGACGAGGGGTTCCTCGTCCTCGAGGAGGTCTTCCACCTGGAGGACCAGCTGTCCCGAACGGAGAACCAACGGTGAGTGACGTCCGGGCCGCCCTGCGGCAGCAGCGCATCGAGACCCCGTCGTGGGCCTACGCCAACTCCGGCACGCGGTTCAAGGTGTTCGCCCAGGCCGGGGTGCCCCGCAACCCGGAGGAGAAGATCGCCGACGCGGGCGTCGTGCACCGGCTCACCGGGGTGGCTCCCACGGTGGCGCTGCACATCCCTTGGGACAAGGTGGACGACTACGCGGCGCTCGCCAAGTACGCGGCCGACCAGGGCGTCGGGATCGGGGCGATCAACGCCAACGTCTTCCAGGACGACGACTACAAGCTCGGGTCTGTCACCAACCCGGACCCGGCCGTGCGCCGCAAGGCCACCGACCACCTGCTCGAGTGCGTCGACATCATGGACGCCACCGGCAGCCGCGACCTCAAGCTCTGGTTCTCCGACGGCACCAACTACCCCGGCCAGGACTCGATCCGCGCCCGCCAGGACCGGCTCGCCGAGGCGCTGAGCGAGGTGTACGACCGGCTCGGCGACCACCAGCGGATGCTGCTGGAGTACAAGCTCTTCGAGCCCGCCTTCTACACCACGGACGTGCCGGACTGGGGCACCTCGTACGCCCACTGCATCGAGCTGGGCCCGAAGGCCACGGTGTGCATCGACACCGGCCACCACGCCCCGGGCACGAACATCGAGTTCATCGTGGCGTTCCTGCTGCGGGCCGGGCGGCTGGGCGCGTTCGACTTCAACTCGCGCTTCTACGCCGACGACGACCTCATGGTCGGGGCGGCCGACCCGTTCCAGCTGTTCCGGATCATGCACGAGATCGTCTCGGCGGACGCGCTCGGCGAGGACGCCGGCATCGCGTTCATGCTGGACCAGTGCCACAACATCGAGCCCAAGATCCCGGCGATCATCCGTTCCGTGATGAACGTCCAGGAGGCCACCGCCAAGGCGCTCCTGGTGGACGCCGATGCGCTCGCCACCGCGCAGCGGGCCGGTGACGTGCTCGGCGCCAACGCGGCGCTGATGGACGCCTACAACACCGACGTGCGCCCGCTGCTGCGCGAGGTCCGCGAGGAGATGGGCCTCGACCCCGACCCGATGGCCGCGTACGCCCGGTCCGGCTACGCCGAGAAGATCGTGGCGGAGCGGGTGGGCGGCGAGCAGGCAGGCTGGGGCGCGTAGGCCTGGCCCGGTTGCAGCAAGGTGGCCATGCTGCAACCAGGCTGCGTGAAGGTGGCCATGCTGCAACCGCCGAGACCCCGGAAGGGATCATGACCAACCCCACCGTCCACGAGCTGATCGAGCGGAGCAACCGGCTCGGGGCCGATCCGACCACCACCAACTACGCGGGCGGCAACACATCCGCGAAGGGCTCGGAGACCGACCCGGTCACCGGGCAGCCGGTCGACCTGATCTGGGTGAAGGGCTCCGGCGGCGACCTCGGCACGCTCACCGAGAAGGGCCTCGCCGTGCTGCGGCTGGACCGGATGCGGGCGCTCGTCGACGTCTACCCGGGCGTGGAGCGCGAGGACGAGATGGTCGCCGCGTTCGACTTCTGCCTGCACGGCAAGGGCGGCGCCGCCCCGTCGATCGACACGGCCATGCACGGGCTCGTCGAGGCCGACCACGTCGACCACCTGCACCCCGATGCCGGCATCGCGATCGCCACCGCCGCCGACGGGGAGGCGCTCACCAAGGAGATCTTCGGCGAGCGGGTGCTGTGGGTGCCGTGGCGGCGGCCCGGGTTCCAGCTGGGCCTCGACATCGCCGCGGTGAAGGCGGCCAACCCGCAGGCGATCGGCGTGATCCTCGGCGGACACGGCATCACGGCCTGGGGTGCCACCAGCGAGGAGTGCGAGCGCAACTCGCTCGACATCATCCGCACCGCCCAGGCCTACATCGACTCCCGGGGTGCGGCGGAGCCGTTCGGCCCGCTGCGTCCCGGTTTCGAACCCCTGCCCGAGGACGAGCGGCGGGCCCGGGCGGCGGCGCTTGCGCCCGTGATCCGTGGGCTCGCCTCCACCGACCGGCGCCAGGTCGGGCACTTCACCGACTCGGACGTGGTGCTGGACTTCCTGTCCCGCGAGAAGCTCGCGCCGCTCGCGGCGCTGGGCACGAGCTGCCCCGACCACTTCCTGCGCACGAAGGTCGCGCCGCTGGTGCTCGACCGGCCGGCCACCGCCCCGCTGGACGAGGTGATCGCCCGGCTGAAGGAGCTGCACGCCGCCTACCGCGAGGACTACCGCGCCTACTACGAGCGGCACGCCGGCCCGGACAGCCCCGCGATGCGCGGAGCCGACCCGGCGATCGTGCTGGTGCCCGGCGTCGGCATGTTCAGCTTCGGCGCCAACAAGCAGACCGCGCGCGTGGCGGGTGAGTTCTACGTCAACGCGATCAACGTGATGCGCGGCGCCGAGGCGATCTCCACGTACGCGCCGATCCCGGAGTCGGAGAAGTTCCGCATCGAGTACTGGGCCCTCGAGGAGGCCAAGCTCCAGCGGATGCCCAAGCCCAAGCCACTGGCCACCCGGATCGCGTTCGTCACCGGCGGCGGGTCCGGCATCGGCAAGGCCATCGCCCATCGGCTGGCGGCCGAGGGTGCCTGCGTCGTCGTCGCCGACCGGGACGGCGACGCCGCCGCGGCCGTGGCCGCCGAGCTGGGCTCGACCGACGTGGCGGTGCCGGTCACCGTCGACGTCACCGACAGCGAGGCGGTCGCCGCTGCCGTCGACGCCGCGGCGCTGGCGTTCGGCGGGGTCGACCTCGTGGTCAACAACGCCGGTCTGTCGATCTCCAAGCCGCTGCTGGAGACCACCGAGGCCGACTGGGACGTCCAGCACGACGTCATGGCGAAGGGCTCGTTCCTCGTGTCCCGGGCCGCGGCGAAGGCCATGATCGCTCAGGGGATGGGCGGCGACATCGTCTACATCTCCAGCAAGAACGGCGTGTTCGCCGGCCCGAACAACGTGGCGTACGGCGCAGCGAAGGCCGACCAGGCCCACCAGGTGCGGCTGCTCGCCGCGGAGCTCGGCGAGCACGGCATCAAGGTCAACGGCGTCAACCCGGACGGCGTCGTGCGCGGCTCGGGGATCTTCGCAGGCGGCTGGGGTGCGCAGCGCGCCGCCGTCTACGGCGTGCCGGAGGAGGAGCTGGGCAAGTTCTACGCCCAGCGCACCCTGCTGAAGCGCGAGGTCCTGCCCGAGCACGTCGCGGCGGCGGTCTTCGCGCTCACCGGCGGCGACCTGACCCACACGACGGGCCTGCACATCCCGGTCGACGCCGGGGTGGCGGCGGCCTTCCTGCGCTAGCAGCCCGAGAAGGAGGAACGATGACGTCCCTGCTCGAGAGCCCGGCCGCGCTGCAGCGCGTGACGCCGCGCCGCACCACCGTCGGGCTGGTCGCCGGCGGGCTGGGCGCCTACTGGCCGCAGTTCCCCGACCTGCTCCCGCAGCTGCAGAGCTCGGCGGCCCGCGTGTCGCAGCGGCTGAGCCAGGTCGGCGACATCGACGTGGTGGACGTCGGGTTCATCTCCGACGCCCCGGAGGGGGCCGTCGCGGCGGAGAAGCTGCGTTCCGCGGGCTGCGACCTGATCGTCGGGTTCCTGACGACGTACATGACGGCGTCGATGCTGCTGCCGGTGGCGCAGCGCAGCGGCGCGCCGGTGCTGCTGATCAACCTGCAGCCCACCGAGAAGATGGACCACGAGACCTTCGACACCGGGGCCTGGCTCGCCTACTGCGGCGCCTGCCCGCTGCCGGAGATGGCCAACGCGTTCGAGCGCGCGGGCGTCGAGTTCCGGTCGGTGTCGGGCTACCTCGAGGACGAGCGCGCGTGGGCGCGGATCGAGCGCTGGGTGAAGGCGGCAGGCGTGCGCGGGGCGCTGCGGCACGGCCGGCACGGGCTGATGGGCCACCTCTACCCCGGGATGCTCGACGTCTCCACCGACCTGACCTCGGTGTCGACGCAGCTCGGCGGGCACGTCGAGGTGCTGGAGTTCGACGACCTGCGGGTCCGGGTCGAGGACGTCACCGATGCGCAGGTGCGCGAGCGCGTGGAGCTGGCCGATGAGGTGTTCGAGCTCGACGACACCGTCAACCCGGACGACCTCGCCTGGGGCGCGCGCGTCTCGGTGGGGCTGGACCGGCTCGTCGACGACTTCGCGCTCGACTCGCTCGCCTACTACCACCGCGGCCTGAACGGCGAGCAGCACGAGAAGCTCGGCGCAGGCATGATCCTCGGCGCCTCGCTGCTCACGGCCCGCGGCATCCCCGCTGCGGGGGAGTACGAGCTGCGCAACTCGATCGCCATGCTCGTGATGGACCGGCTCGGTGCCGGCGGGTCGTTCACCGAGCTGCAGGCGCTCAACTTCGTCGACGACGTGGTGGAGATGGGCCACGACGGTCCCGCACACCTCGCGATCAGCTCCCGCAGGCCGCTGCTGCGCGGCCTGGGCGTCTACCACGGCAAGCGCGGGTGGGGCGTGTCCGTCGAGTTCGACGTGAAGCAGGGCCCGGTCACCACGTTCGGGATCGGGCAGCGCCGCGACGGCCGCTACGTGATGGTCGCCTCGGAGGGCACGGTCGTGCCGGGCCCGCTGCTGAGGATCGGCAACACCACCTCCCGGGTCGACTTCGGCTGCGATCCCGGCGAGTGGACCGACGCCTGGAGCGCCTCCGGCGTCGACCACCACTGGGCCCTCGGCACCGGGCACCGCGCCGCCGAGCTGAAGGCCGTGGCCGAGCTGCTCGGGCTCGAGTTCGTGCAGGTCCGGGTATGAGGGCTCGTTCCGTCCGGGTTGGGGCGGTCGACCTCGGGGCGTCCAGCGGACGCGTGATGGCCGCCGAGGTCGGCGCCGACCGGCTGGAGCTCACCGAGGTCGCACGGTTCCCCAACGGCCCGGTTCGGCTGCGCGACACGCTGCACTGGGACGTGCTCGCGCTGTACCGGGGCGTGCTGGACGGGCTGCGGGCGGCAGGCCCGGAGCTGGACGCGGTGGGCATCGACTCGTGGGGCGTCGACTACGGCTTGCTCGACGCCACCGGCGCGCTGCTGGGCAACCCGGTGCACCACCGCGACTCCCGCACCGACGGCGTGGCCGAGCGGGTGAACGGGATCATCCCGCCCGCCGACCTGTACTCGGCCACGGGCGTGCAGGTGATGCCGATCAACACGATCTACCAGCTGGTGGCAGCGCTCGGCACCCCGCAGCTCGAGGCGGCGAAGGACCTGCTCCTGCTGCCCGACCTGCTCGCCTACTGGCTCACCGGCACCCGCCGCGCCGAGGTGACCAACGCGTCCACAACCGGGCTGCTCGACGTCACGGCCCGGTCCTGGTCGGACGACGTGGCGCGGCGCGTCGGCGTCGACCCGCGCCTGTTCGCGCCGCTGATCGAGGCGGGGGAGCGGATCGGCGAGCTCTCGCCGCACGTGCTCGCCGACACCGGCCTCGCCGGCCCCGTGCCGGTGATCGCGGTCGGCTCCCACGACACGGCGTCCGCCGTGGTGGGTGTGCCGGCCGAGGGAGAGCGGTTCGCGTTCATCTCCTGCGGCACGTGGTCGCTGGTCGGGGTGGAGCTGCCCGCGCCGGTGCTCACCGGGGCGAGCCGCGCCGCGAACTTCTCCAACGAGCTGGGCGTCGACGGAACGGTCCGCTACCTGCGCAACGTGATGGGGCTGTGGCTGCTGCAGGAGTGCCTGCGCGCGTGGCCCGACGCCGACCTGCTGCCGTTGCTGGACGAGGCTGCGCGGGCCCGGCCGTTCGGTGCTGTGATCGATGCCTTCGATCCGGCCTTCCTCGCCCCCGGCGGAATGCCCGAGCGCATCGTCGACACCTGCCGCAGGCTGGGGCAGGACCCGCCCGCCGACCGGGGTGGGATCGTCCGCTGCGTGCTGGAGAGCCTCGCCCTCGCCCACCGGCGCACGGTCCGCCAGGCGGTGGAGCTGTCCGGGCGGGAGGTGGACGTCGTGCACGTCGTGGGAGGCGGGGCGCGCAACGCCCTGCTCTGCCAGCTCACGGCCGACGCGTGCGGCCTGCCCGTCGTCGCCGGGCCGGTGGAGGCCACCGCGCTGGGCAACGTCCTGGTGCAGGCCCGCGCGCTGGGCGCGCTGCACGGCGACCTCGCGGCGCTGCGCGCCCTGCTGCGGGCCACCCAGCCGCTCACCCGCTACGAGCCGCGGGGTGACGAGCGCGCCTGGGCCGAGGCCGAGCGGCGGGTGCTGCGGGAGCACGCCCCTGCCTGACGCCCTCGGCGCACACCGACTTCGGCGCTCACATCCCGACCGCGGTCGATGTGCGTGCACCGCAGTCGGTGCGTGACCTCGCGGCCGTAGCGTGGCGGCGTGCGTCCTGATCTCCGCATCGAGCCCGTCCCGTTCGACCACCCCGATGCCGTGGCGCTGCGCGCGGCCCAACGGGCCGAGCTCACCGCTCGCTACGGCACTCCGGACAGCGAGCCCGGCCCCGCCCCGACGGCCGCCGACACGACGGTGTTCCTGCTCGCCCGCGACGCAGGCGGCGACGCGGTCGGTTGTGGCGCGCTCCGGGCGCTGGGGGGCGGGGTCGGCGAGGTGAAGCGCATGTACGTGGTGCCCGCGCGACGGCGTACCGGGGTGGCCGGCGTCGTGCTCGCGGCCCTCGAGGCGGAGGCCGGGCGGCGTGGCTGGACCGTCCTGAAGCTGGAGACGGGCACCGAGCAGCCCGACGCGATGGCCTTCTACGAGCGGCACGGCTACCGCCGGATCCCGAACTTCGGCCATTACGCGGCATCGGAGCTCTCGGTCTGCTACGAGCGCGCGCTCGTCCCGGACGCGATGAACGCCGCAGCGATCCCACTGCCGTGGAGCCGGTTAGGCCGGCCCGCGCGCCGTTCTCCAGGGGCCGGCCCGGCGGCCGGCCACGCGCACGGTCCGCGCAAGGCCGGACCAGCGCTCCCCGCCGGAGGTTCCGCAGAACTCGCATGACAACTGTCAGGGGCGGTCCTTACCGTTCCTTGACGTGGATACCGGTAAAGGGCGCTCCGGGCTCGTGGACGTCACCGTCACCTACGGCGGCGAGCCCGCCCTGCGGGGCGTCACGCTGCTGGCCGAGGCCGGTGAGGTGCTCGCGGTCGTCGGCCCCTCGGGGAGCGGCAAGACCACGGCCCTGCGCGCCCTCGCCGGGCTCCAGGCGGTGCGCGGCGGGCGGGTGCTGGTCGCGGGTCGCGATGTCTCGGAAGTCCCGGTTTCGCAGCGCGACGTCTCGATGGTCTTCCGTTCCACAACGCTCGTGCCGTTCCTCGACGTGGCCGCCAACCTCGCGCGATCGGCCGGTGCGTTCGGCGTGCCCGAGCCGGAGGCCGCGCAGCGGGTCGCCTCCCGCAGCAAGCTGCTCGGGCTGGTCCGCCTGCTGCCCCGGTTGCCCGGCACCCTGTCCGCCGGGGAGTCCGGGCTCACCGGGATCGGACGCACGCTCGTGCGCACACCGCGGGCGTTCCTGTTCGACGAGCCGCTCGCCCACCTCGACGCCGCCGAGCGCGCCCGCACGCGCCGCACCATCGTCGACGCCGTCCACAGGGCCGGTGCCGGGGCGCTCTACGTCACCCACGACCAGGCCGAGGCCATGGCGGTCGGCGACCGCCTCGCCGTGCTGCACGAGGGCCGCGTCCGGCAGGTCGACCGGCCCCGCCGGGTGTACGAGGCACCGGCCGACACGTTCGTCGCCGAGTTCGTCGGCGGGGCCGGGACGGCTCTGCTCCCGGCCCGGTTGGTGACCTCCGGTGGAGCGGCGGGCTTCCGGGTCGGCGAGCGCACCATCCCGCTGTGGGGGCCGGTGCCCGACGCGCTGGCGTCCCGGATCGACGCGCCGGTCCTGCTGGGGTTGCGCGCCGAGGACGTCGCGGAGGCCGGTCCCGACGCCGACCCCGCCTCGGTGGCGCTGCCGGTGTCGGTGCGCAGCGTCGAGCAACCGGGCCGGGACGCCGTGGTGAGCGCCGAGGTCGGGCTACCGGGGGAGGCCGACGGCGCGCGGCTGTTCGCCCGCATCCCCGGCGGCACGTCCCTGCGGAAGGGGGCGCGCGCCCGGCTGCTCCTGGACGCCCGGCGCGCCCACGTCTTCGACCCGGCCACGGGCAAGGCTCTCCTCCACCCGAACTAGACGAGCGATCCCGAACTCGACGTGTCCATGCATCGAGTTCGTTCCGCGGAACGGCCGCACCGCCCGCCAACCGGCTGGACGCGGTCCCGTTGATCCGCCGTATCGGCACCCGCGTGCGTACTACTGGAGCCTAGGGCAGGCCGTCCAGCAGCTTGTCGAGCGTGATCGGCAGGTCGCGCACCCGCACACCCGTGGCGTGGTGCACCGCGTTCGACACCGCCGCCGCGGTGCCGACGATCCCGATCTCGCCGATGCCCTTCGCGCCCATCGGGTTGACGTGCGGGTCCGGCCGGTCGAGCCAGTACACCTGCACGTCGCCGACGTCGGCGTCCACCGCGACGTGGTACTCGGCGAGGTCGTGGTTCACGACGTGGCCGAACCGCGGGTCGAGCACGCTCTCCTCCTCGAGCGCCATCGACAGCCCCATCGTCATGCCGCCGATGAACTGGGAGCGCGCGGTGCGGGGGTTGACGATCCGGCCGGCGTCGAACACGCCGAGCATCCTCGGCACCCGGATCTCGCCCGTGTCGGCGTGCACGCGGGCCTCGACGAACTGCGCGCCGAACGCGAACATCGCGTACTCCTCGGTCTCCGGGTTCGGCCCGGTGGCGCCGTCCATCTCGTCGCCGTCGTCGGGTTCGGTGCCGAACTTCTCCCGGAACGCCCGCGCGGTCGCCACCAGCGCCGACCCCCAGCTGGACGTGCCCGACGAGCCGCCCGCCACCGACGCGGCCGGGTGGTCGGTGTCGCCGATCAGCACGTCGACGTCCTCGCCGGGCACGCCGAGGGCGTCCGCCGTGATCTGCGCCAGCACGGTCCACGCGCCGGTGCCGAGGTCCGCGGCCCCGATCCGCGCGACGTAGCGGCCGGCATCGAACCTGATCACGGCGCTGGACGGCTGGCGCATCGCCGGGTAGATCGACGACGCCACGCCGGTGCCGACCAGCCAGTCGCCCTCCCGCCGGACGCCGGGGCGCGGATCGCGGCCGGCCCACCCGAACCGTTCCGCGCCCCGACGCAGGCACTCGACCAGGCCGCGGCTGGAGAACGGCTTGCCCGAGTCCGGGTCGACGCCGGGTTCGTTGCGGATCCGCAGCTCGACCGGGTCGATGCCCAGTTCGGCGGCGAGCTCGTCCATCGCGACCTCGGGCGCGAACATTCCAGGGCACTCGCCCGGAGCTCGCATCCAGGACGGCACCGGCACGTCCAGCGCCGCGAGCCGGTGGGTGGTGCGCCGGTTGGGCGCCGCGTACACGTGCCGGGTCGGCACCGCGGTCTGCTCGGCGAACTCCTTGATCCGGGAGGTCTGCTCGACCACGTCGTGGGCGATCGCGGTGAGGTGTCCCTCCCTGTCGGCGCCCAGCTGGACGCGCTGGATCGTGGGCGTGCGGTAGCCGGCGAGGGCGAACATCTGCTGGCGGGTGAGCGCGAGCTTGACCGCCCGCCCCGGCACGGCCCGCGCGGCCAGCGCCGCGAGTACGACGTGGGCGTGCGGGGTGCCCTTGGACCCGAAGCCGCCGCCCACGTACGGGCAGATCACCCGGACCCGCTCCTCGTCGAGTCCGAAGACCTTGCAGACGGCGGTTCGGTCCGGGTGCACGCCCTGGGTGGAGTCCCAGAGCGTCAGCGCCGTCCCGTCCCACAGGGCCGTCGTCGCGTGCGGTTCGAGCGGGTTGTTGTGGTACATCGCGGTCGTGTACGTCTGCCGCACGGTCGCGGGCGCGTCGGCCAGCGCGGCATCGACATCACCCTCGCCGGTGTCGGTGGGGAAGGCCGGGTTCACCTTCTCCGGGGCGTAGAGGTCGTCGCGGTCGGCGGCGAGCGCGACGTCGTGCGCCGCCTCGTCGTACTCGACGCGCACCAGGTCGGCGGCCCGGCGGGCGCTCTCGGAGGTCTCGGCCACCACCGCCCCGACGAACTGGCCGCGGAAGGAGACCTCGTCGCCCTGCAGCACGGCCAGCTCGGCGTCCTCGGTGGAGGCGAGCCGCTCGGCGGTGGCCGGGGTGAGCACGGCCAGCACGCCCTCGAGCGCATCGGCCGCCGCGGTGTCGATGCGGGTCACGCGGCCGCGTGCGATCGTCGCCTGCACGGGGTGGCAGTACGTCGGGTTCGGCACCGGCGTCTCGTAGGCGTAGACGGCGATGCCGCGGACCTTGTCGGCGCCGTCGCGGCGGACGGTGTCCCGCCCGATGGCACGGGGCTCCAGCAGCTCGGTCATGGCTCAGGCCTCCGCGGTGGCGAGCTCGCGCAGCACCGCCACGAGCGTGCGCGTGAGCAGCGGGATCTTGAACCCGTTGCCGCCGTCGATCCCGTGCTGCGGGCGGGCGTCGGCCAGCTCGGCCTCGGCCGCGGCCTGGTAGCTGCGCTCCTCCGCGACGGTCCCGCGCAGCACCTCCTCTGCGCGCCACGCCCGCCACGGCGTGTGGGCCACTCCGCCGAACGCGATCCGGCAGTCGCGGACGACCCCGCCCGCCACCTCCAGCGCCGCGGCCACCGAGACCAGCGCGAACGCGTACGAGGCGCGGTCGCGCACCTTCCGGTACCGGGAGCGGCGGGCCATCGGCAGCGGTGGCAGGTCGATCGCGGTGATCAGCTCGCCGTGCGCGAGGACGGTGTCCTGCTCGGGGTGGTCCTGCGGGAGCCGGTGCAGGTCGACGAACGGGATCGTGCGCTCACCTTCGACGCCGAGCACGTTCACCTGCGCGTCCAGCGCGGCGAGGGCCACCGCCATGTCGGAGGGGTGGGTCGCGATGCAGTGCTCGGAGGCGCCGAGCACCGCGTGCCCGCGCGTGGCACCACCGATCGCCGAGCACCCCGAACCCGGCTCGCGTTTGTTGCACGGCCTGGTGACGTCCTGGAAGTAGACGCAGCGGGTGCGCTGCAGCGGGTTGCCGCCGGTGGTCGCCATGTTGCGCAGCTGGCCGGACGCCCCGGCGAGCAGCGCCTGCGCGAGCGCCGGGTACCGCTCGCGGACGCGGTGGTCGGCGGCCAGGTCGCTGTTGCGGACACCGGCTCCGACCCGCAGGCCGCCGCCGTCGAGATCGATGATCTCGGCGGAGGTGAGCGCGGTGACGTCGACCAGCAGGTCGGGCTCGATGACGCCGAGCTTCAGGTGGTCGACCAGGTTCGTGCCGCCCGCGAGGAACGCCGCGTCCGGGTCGGCGCTCACAGCCCGCACGGCAGCGGCCGCGTCGGCCGGGGATCGGTAGGTGAACGGTTTCACCGGCCCGCTCCCGCCGCCGTGACGGCCTCGACGATGCCGACGTACGCGCCGCACCGGCAGAGGTTGCCGCTCATCCGCTCCGCCACCTCGTCGTGGTCCAGGCGCGGCTGCGCCCCGCCCGGCGTCACCGCGCTGGCCCACCCGGCCGCGAGCTCGTCGAGCACGCCGACGGCGGAGCAGACCTGTCCCGGCGTGCAGTAGCCGCACTGGAAGCCGTCGTGGTCGAGGAACGCCTGCTGCACCGGGTGCAGCTCGCCGTCCGGGGCGAGCCCGTCGGCCGTGGTCACCTCGCGGCCGTCGTGCGCCACGGCGAGCGCGAGGCAGGAGAGCACGCGCCTGCCGTCGAGCAGCACGGTGCACGCCCCGCACTGCCCGTGGTCGCAGCCCTTCTTCGGGCTCGTCACCCCCAGCCGCTCGCGGAGCGCGTCGAGCAGCGTCGTGCGGGTGTCGACGGTGACCGGCCGCGGTACGCCGTCGACGTGGAGGGTGATGTCGGCGTCCATACCGGGGCTGTTCCCGCCACCGGCGCGGTCATGCCCCGCGGTCGCGGGGGACCGGCGGGAAGCTGTCGTCGGGCAGGGGATCACCCGGCTCCAGGCCGAGCGGATCGGTGCAGACGTGCCGGCGTCCGTTGTAGTGGAGCTCGCGGTCGACGTAGATGTTCACGTGGGCGAGCCGGAACTCGTCGGTGTCGTTGGCGTTCGCGGTGTGCGGCGTGTAGCCGTTGTGGAAGGTGACGTCGCCGGCCCGCAGCGGGATCGTCACCCGCGGCTGGTAGGCGAGATCGGGAGCGGCGTCGAAGAGGTCGTGGGCATCGGAGATGTCCGTGGCCCGGATGTCGCGGCGCTCCTGCTGCCCGGGGATGAAGGTCATGCAGCCGCGCTCCACCGGGACGTCGACGAGCGCGACCCATGCCGAGAGCGAATGCCGGCTGTCGGCGTGCGGCCAGTACGGCGCGTCCTGGTGGAACTCGGTCGGGGTCCCGTTGTGCGGCGGCTTGATCAACAGCTGGTCGTGCCAGATCCGCAGCGGGACACCGGCCAGCCGGGTGGCCAGCTCGGCCAGCCCGCGGTGCAGGGTCAGCTCGCGCAGGACCTCGTCACGCCGCCAGATGTTGACGACCTGCTTGAACATCGGATTGTCGGGATGGAGGCCCTGCTCGCGGTCGAAGACCGATCGGGCGGCGTTCCGGTACCGCTCGACCTCCTCGGGCCGCAGCACGCCGGGGACGTGGACGAATCCGTCCGAGCGGTACCGGGCGACGATCTCTTCCGGCAGCACCGGGCCCGCCTGCTGATCCGTGGACTCCGTGGTCCGAGCAGCTGTTGTCATGCCTGCATCGTCGGCGCGTCGCCGTCGTGGGGGCTAGGACGGTGCTGGTCTCTGGCCAGCACGATCCTGCTGACCTAGACGAGTAAGTCCTAACGGCGGGGTGGCCCGTAGACGTGGCAGGAGGGCGTTCAAGATCAGTTTGTGACGACCGACCTGAACACCCTCCTGACCGCACTGTACGTCAAGATCGACGACTACCTGGGCCGCCGTACCCGTCCGGGTAGACCACCCAAGCTCTCGGATGCCGAGCTGCTCACTCTGGCCGTGGCACAGGTGTTGCTCGGGGTGCGCTCGGAGGCCCGCTGGCTGCGGTTCGTCCCCCGTGCGCTGCCCGGCGCGTTCCCCTACCTGCCCGGGCAATCCGGCTACAACAAGCGCCTCCGTGGCGCGTTGTCACTTATCAAGCGGCTGATCCGGGTGTTGGCCACCGACACCGACCTGTGGGACGACCCGGTGTGGATCGTCGACTCGACCCCGGTCGAGTGCGCCCGCTCCCGCCCCACCGTGCGCCGCTCGAACCTGGCCGGGTGGGCCGGCTACAGCTACTGCGCCTCGCACTCGCGGTTCTTCTGGGGCCTGCGCCTACACCTGGTGTGCACCCCGGCCGGGCTGCCGATCACCTGGGCGCTGGCCGACCCGAAACTCGACGAACGGCAGGTGCTGATGGCCGTGCTCGACCACGACCCCACCCTCACCGCCACCCGGCTCGGGCTGACGATCATCGCCGACAAGGGATACGCCTCCGCCGAGCTCGACCGCTACCTGGCCGAACGCGGCGCGACGCTGCTGCGCCCCTCGTACCGCAACCGCGCCCCCCGCCCCGGAGAACACCTACTCAAACCGATTCGGCAGCTCATCGAGTCGGTCAACGACACCCTCAAGGGCCAGCTCGACCTCGAACTGCATGGCGGGCGCAGCATCGATGGCGTCGGCGCCAGGATCGGCCAGCGCCTGCTCGCCCTGACCGCGGCGATCTGGCACAACCGCGCCACCGGCCAGCCCATCACCCGATCCCTGATCGCTTACGACCACTGATCAATTCGGACTTACTCGTCTAGGTTTCGGCGTCGTGGCGATCCCGCGGCTGCGCCGCACCGAGGTGTTTCCCGACGGCGCCTATCCCCTGCACAGCGACCGGCGGCTGCTGGACGCACCCGTCATGCCCCACGCGCACGACTTCTGCGAGCTGATGGTGATCGTCTCCGGGCGTGCGGTGTACCGCACCCGGCACGGGACCCGCCGGCTCGAAGGCGGTGACGTGGTCGCGGTGCGGCCGGGGAGCTGGCACGAGTACCGCCAGGTCGTCGATCTCGACGTGCTGAACGTCTACCTCGGCCCGGAGCTGCTCTCCGGTGATCTGGCCTGGATCCTGGGCTACTCGAGCCTGACCAACCTGATCTTCGGCACCGGTGACGTCCGGCTCAGGCTCACGCCGACGGCCACCGACCGGACCCGGTGGTGGCTGGAACAGCTGGCCGGCTGCCGTGATCGTCCCGAGGTCGAGCAGGCGTTGCAGCTGCGCAGCCTGCTCGGCTGCGTGTTCGCCGAGTTCGCGGGCGCGAGCGCGTCGCACGCCGGTCGTGCGATGGACCCCGCGACGAGCGCCGCGCTCCTGGCCATGGCGCAGGACCCGGCGCGCGCCTGGAGCGTCGCCGAGCTGGCCGCGATCGCCCGGATCTCGCCGTCCCACCTGCAGCACCGGTTCGCCGGGCAGATGGGCATCAGCCTGCTGGGTTGGCTCACGCAGTACCGGTCCGAGCTGATGGCGGTGCAGCTGGCCGCGGGCGGGAGATCCGTGGCCGAGATCGGCCGGGCGGTCGGCTGGCACGACCCGAACTACGCCGCCCGGAGGTTCCGCGCGACGTACGGGCTCTCGCCGACGGAGTACCGGCGCCGGTTCGCCTTCACGGCGCCGAGCCCTCGCTGACCCGCACGGCAGCGGGGGAGACTGGGGCCCGTGCGGATCGCCTCCCTGTTGCCTGCGGCCACCGAGATCGTCGCCGCTCTCGGCCGTGCGGACGACCTGGTGGCCGTCACCTACGAGTGTGATCCGGAGATCCGGGAGCGCGCGAGCGTCGTCGTCGACACGGTGCTCCCGCCCGGTCTGGAACCCGCCGCGATCGACGCGGTCGTCCGCGACCGGGCGGCCCGCGGCCTGCCGATGTACGAGCTCGACCGGGCCGCGCTGGCCGCGGTGGATCCGGACCTGATCCTCACCCAGGACCTGTGCGCGGTGTGCGCGCTGCCGTCGAGCACCGTGACGGACGCCCTGGCCGCGATCGGCTGCCGGGCCGACGTGCTGTCGCTCGACTCGCACACCGTCGAGGACGTGCTCGTCGCGATCGCCGCGATCGGCGGGCGCATCGGGGCCTCGTGCGAGCTGGTCGACGGGCTGCGGGCCCGGCTCGAGGCCGTCGAGGCCGCGGTCGGCGCTCGCCCGCGGCCGCGGGTGCTGGTGCTGGAGTGGGTCGACCCGCCGTTCCTCGCCGGCCACTGGGTGCCGGAGCTGGTGCGCCGCGCCGGCGGGGAGCCCGTCGGTGGGGTGGACGCGGGCCGCAGCGTGGCAGCAGGCTGGCCCGAGGTCGCCGCGTTGTCCGCCGACGTCGTGCTCGTGGCACCGTGCGGCTACGGGCTCGACGCCGCCGTTGCGCAGTCCGCGACCGTGCAGGACCGGTTGCCGGGCGCGGCGGTGGTGGCGATCGACGCCGACTCCTACGTGGTGCGGGCCGGCCCGCGGCTCGTCGACGGGATCGAGGCGATCGCATGGGCGCTGCACCCGGACGCCGTGCCTCCACCCCCGCCGGGGCGGATCAGGTGGTGCGCTTCGGCGCGGTGAACCAGCCCGCGTAGGCCAGCACGAGACCGAGCGCGCCGAGCGCTGCGAAGAACACGCGCGCCACCGTCGTGGCGGCGGGGGAGAGCAGCGTGGCCGCGGCGCCCGCCTCGATCGTCGACGGGGTGGCGATCAGGAGGAACCCGCGGATCGCCACGAACCAGCCGAAGAGCGAGATCGTCACGGCGAGCGGGCCGCGCCAGTTGCGGTGGATGCCGATGATGACCAGCCCCGCCGCGAGCATGAGTGCGCCGAGCATCAGCATCTGGAAGGGCTGGGCGAACAACTCGTCGACCAGGCCGGTCAGCTCGGGCAGACGGATCGCGTAGACGATCCCGAAGGTCGCGACGTAGGGCCCGATGACCCGGGCGAATGCCCGGGTGCGCAGCTGTGCCTCGACGTCAGGTGGCATCTTCTTCTCCTCGTTCCGGGCGGTAGCCGGCCTGGTGCAGCACGGCGCGCAGGTACGCCTCCGCATCGGCGGGCGTGGTCGTGTCCGGCCGGGAGGCCAGGTGCTGCCAGACGGCGCCGGTGAGCAGGTCCAGCAGGAGGGCCGGATCGGTCCCGGCAGGCAGCTGCCCGCGGTCGCGGGCCTGCTCCAGCACCTTCCGTCGGGCGTCGTCGCGGTGCTCGCCGAAGCGGGCGCGGTACGCCGCGGCGAGTTCGGGGAGGTCGTCGGTGGCGCCGTAGAGGCGGCGCAGCAGGCGGCGCCCGCCGGCGTCGGCGAGCGCGTGCGCCCAGCCGGTCACCAGGTGCTCGATGTCGCGGATCTCGGGCGACGCGGGCGGGTTGCCGTACGCGGCCTCCATCGCCGCGATGAGCAGCCGGGTCTTGTCCGGGAAGCGCCGGTAGACGGTGGCCCGGGTGACCCCGGCGCGGCGGGCCACCTGCTCGATGCTGGTGGCCTCGATGCCGCGCTCGAGCAGGAGGTCGAGTGCGGCCGCCAGGATGGCGGCGTCTGCCTCGGGGTTGCGGGGGCGGCCGGGCACAACCATTAGAATACAACACTGCTCTGTATTCAATCAACGGATCGGTCGGACCGGAGCCGTCATCGGCCGGTCGAAGATCAGGTGGGTCTGGGCGTGGCCGACCTCGGGGCGGGTGGTGAGGTGGTCGACGATCAGGCGGTGCAGGTGGGCGCTGTCGGCCACGGCGACGTGGAGGAAGAAGTCGTCCGGGCCCGAGACGGTGTAGAGCGCGAGGGTCTCCGGCAGCGCGAGCACCGCCGCCGTGAACGCCTCGACGAACTCCCTGCGGTGCGGACGCAACTGCACTGCGATGAACGCCTGCAGACCGCGTCCGACGGCGGCCGGGTCCACCACCGCGCGGACGGCCGTGATCACGCCGAGCGCCCGCAGCCGGCGTACCCGCTCGTGGCACGAGGACGTGGGCAGGCCGACCCGGGCGGCCAGCTCCTTGTTGGTGATCGACGCGTCGTCCTGGAGCTGCCGCAGAATTCGCCAGTCCACCGGATCCAGATCCTTGTCGAGGGGCATGTGCCGGACGATATCCGGATCTGTTTGTCAGGTCCCGGACAGTGCCCGAGATTGGAGCGGTGCCTCCCCGCTGTGTCCTCGTCCTCGACCCCGCCTCCCCACGCTGGTTGATCGCCAACGCCGCCGCCGTGCTCGGTGCGTCCGCAGGTGCCGCGGGCGCCGCCGCGCTCGGGCCCGACCTGACCGACGCCTCCGGTAGCCACTGGGCCGGCATCGCGGAGATCGTCGTGCCCGTGCTGGCCGCGTCACCCACTGAGCTCGCCGCCCTCCGCGCGGCGGCACAGGAGGCAGGCGTCACCGCGCTCGCCTTCCCGGACCTCGCCCAGGCCTCGCCCACCTACGCCGACTACACCGCGGCCGTGGCCGCCACCCCGACCGCCGAGATCGGCGTGCACGCCATCGCGCTGCTCGGGTCCGGCAACGCCGTCCGCCGGCTGACCCGCCACCTGCCCGCCCTCACCGATCCGGTCCCGGAGCCGGAGCCGGTCCCGTGACCCTCGAGCGCTGGACGGCGTTCGTCGGCGTCCTGCTGGTGGTGGTGTTCACCCCGGGACCGGACTTCGCCGTGGTGTTGCGGCACTCGCTCGGTGGCCCGGCGCGGGGCGTGCGTGCCGCGGCGGGGAACGTCACGGGGCTGGCCGGTCACACCACGGCCGCCGCCCTCGGGCTCTCCGCCGTGCTCGCCGCCCGCCCGGACGTGCTCACCGCGATCCGCCTCGCGGGCGCCGCCTACCTCGGGTGGCTGGCCGTGCAGGCGATCAGGGCCGCGTTCGCCCGCGACCCGGCGGCAGCGCATCCGGAACGGGCGCGCAGCCCTCATCCGTACCTCGACGGACTCGCGACCAACCTGCTCAACCCCAAGGCGCTGCTGTTCTTCCTCGGCCTGATCCCGCAGTTCGTCGTGCCCGGGCCCACGGTCACCGCCCAGCTGCTCCTGCTGGCGGGCACCACCGTGGTGGCGGCGGTGCTGTGGTGGACGGTCGTGATCCTTGCCGCTGCCCGGGGCCGGGCCGTGCTCGGCCGCGCTCGCGTGCGGCGGGCCGTCGACGGGGTGACCGGGGGTGTGCTGCTCGCCGTTGCGGTCGGCATCGCACGCGGGTAGTCGGACCGCCCCGCGGGTAGCATCACGGCGTGACCGGCTCCGCTCAGCTCCCGCTCGCCGGTCCGGCCCCCGGGCGTGGTCCCGTGCACGCCCACACCGTCCTCGCCGAAGCCGACGGCACCCCGTACTCATCCCTGCGGCAGCGGCCGGTGGAGCGGGCGGAGCGCTACGCGCTCGGCAGGGCGCTGCGCAAGCGGGTGCCGCGTTCGTCGCTCGGCGAGTGGAAAGCGTCCGCGGATCGTCCCGACCCGATCCAGCTGATCATGGAGAGCCACGTCGGCCGGGTGGAGCGGCTGGTGCCGGTGCGGGTCGGGCGGATGATCGAGTCACCGTACGGCTTCCTGCGCGGCACCGCGGTCGTGATGGCCGAGGACGTGGCGCGGCTGCCCGCCACCGGCATCATGCCGGTCGTCTGCGGCGACGCGCACCTGGGCAACTTCGGCTTCTACGCGTCGCCGGAGCGCGACCTGGTGATCGACCTCAACGACTTCGACGAGGCCCACCCGGGCTGCTGGGAGTGGGACCTGCGCCGGCTGGTCGCGAGCATCTGGGTGGCCGGACGGCAGAACGGTGCGAGCGAGGACGCCTGCGCGACCGCCGTGACGGCGTGCGTCGCCGCGTACCGGGACGAGGTGCGCTTCCTCGCCGACCAGCCGCTGCTCTCGCGCTCCTACCAGCGCCTCGACGTCGACCGGCTCGCCCAGGAGAGCCCCAAGCGGCTGCGGGCCGAGGTCGAGCGTGCAGCCAGGCGGGCGCGCAGCCGCACCAGCGACCGCGCCCTGCCGCGGTTCACCAAGGAGATCGAGGGCAGGCGCCGGATCGTCGAGGAGCCACCGCTCATCACCCGCGTCCCGGATGCCGAGGCGGACGAGCTCGCCGCAGCCCTCGACCAGTACCTCCTGACGCTCGCCTCCCACTGGCGACGCGCCTTGGGCGGCTACACGATCGTCGACATCGCGCACAAGGTGGTGGGCGTCGGCAGCGTCGGGCTGCGCGCCTACGTGGCGCTGCTGGAGGGATCCTCGCCGGACGACGTGGTGTTCCTGCAGCTCAAGCAGGCCCGCCGGTCGGTGCTGGCGCGGCACGTGCACGGCGAGTCGGCCTGGCACGCCCACCAGGGGCAACGCGTCGTCGAGTACCAGCAGGCGCTCCAGACCGTGAGTGACCCGCTGCTGGGCTGGGCCACCGTGGGGGAGCGCCAGTACTACGTGCGGCAGTTCCGGGACATGAAGGGCACCGTGCCGCTCGACGCTATCGATGCGGCGGCGCTCGCCGACTATGCAGGTGTGCTCGGACACCTGCTCGCAAAGGGCCACGCGCGCACCAGCGGTGCGTCGATGATCGCCGGGTACGTCGGTGGCTCCGACAATCTGGACAGGGCCATGGTCCGGTTCGCCCGCGCCTACGCGGATCAGACCGAGGCCGATCACGCCGCCCTGATCAAGGCCGTCGAACGCGGGCAGCTGCCCGCCGAGCGGGGGGTGTGAGCGGGTGACCGTGGACCTGCCGATGGCCCCGTGGCACCGGATGCGCCGGGTCGTCCGCCATGTCGGGCGAACGCTTCCGCCCGCGCTGGGCCTGACGGCCCCCGCACTGGTGCGCCACCCCGTCTGGCAGGCGGCCACGGTCGACGGCGGCGGCACCGGCGTGGTGGTGGCGCCCGGGTTCGCAGGCGCCGACGCGTCCATGGGGATGCTGCGGTGGTGGCTCGCCCGCCGCGGCTACGCCCCCGCCGGCGCCGGCCTCGGGATCAACGTCGGCTGCACCGAGGAGCTGGTCGACCGGCTCGAACGGCGCGTCGCGGAGCACGCCGAGCGCACCGAGGGGCCGGTCGTGCTCGTCGGGCACAGCCGGGGCGGGATGCTCGCGCGGATCGTCGCCGTGCGCAGGCCCGACCTGGTGCGCGGGCTCGCGATGCTGGGCAGCCCCGTGCTCGACCCGCTCGACGCCGGGGGGCTCGCCACCATGGTGCTGCCGGCCGTGTTGCGCCTGTCCGAGCTCGGCGTGCGCGGCCTGGTCGACGGCGACTGCCTCACCGGGCCGTGCAGCGCGACCGCCGCGGTCGGGCTGGCGGCGCCGCTTCCCGTGCCGGCCGTCTCGATCTACTCCCGCGAGGACGGCGTCGTCGGCTGGCGGTCCTGCCAGGACCCGGATGCCGAGTGGGTGGAGGTCGGGAGCAGCCACACCGGCATGGGCACCGATCCCGCGGTCTACACCGCCCTCGCCCCACGCCTCGCGGCCTGGGTGTCCCGCACACCCCGGACCTGACCGGAACCCCGACTCGCGCGCACCCACACAGCGACTCGCGGGACCGGGATCTCCGCCCCTGCCCGCGAGTCGCGCTCTCCGGGTACGCGAGTCGCGGTCTGGCTGCGCGCGCGTCGCGGTCTGGTGCCGGGATGTCGCTCTCGCCGTGCTGGGGTGTCGGACTCGCCGTGCTGGGGTGTCGGACTCGCCGTGCTGGGATGTCGGACTCGCGCGTGAGGTTCGGGGCTCTGGATGCGCGAGTCTTGCGTTCGGGCACGGCGAGTCTTGCGTTCAGGCACGGTGAGTCTTGCGGTCGGGCACGGTGAGTCTTGCGGTCGGGCACGGTGAGTCTTGCGTTCGCGCGCGGCGAGTCTCGCGATCTCGCACCGCGAGTCCGACGTTCGGAGTGTGGTGTGGGCGTTCCGGTCGCCGCCGGGTCAGGCGTCCAGGTCCTCCACCTTCCCGGCCTCCGAGGCGTCGTAGCCGCCGAGGGCGGTGACGGCGGAGCGGGTGGCCGGGTCCTGCAGGGCGGCCACGAGCGGGGCCGCCGCGTCGAGGGCGGCGCCGGGGAGCACCACGTCGTACTCCTCGGACACCAGGGGCACGAAGCCGAGGTCGAGGTCGCGGGCCGCCGAACGGACGCCCAGCCCTGCGTCGACCACGCCGGATGCCACGGACAGGGCGGTCTCCAGGTGTGAGCCGGCCTCCGGGCCGGCCACCGCGTCGGGGTCGAGGCCGGCCTCGCGCAGCAGCCGGTCGAGCAGCACGCGGGTGCCTGTGCCGAAGCGGCGCTTGGCGACGCGGAGCCCGGCCAGGTCGGCGGCGGAGGCGAGGCCGCGCGGGTTGTCCGGCGGCACGAGCAGGCCCTGCTCGCGGCGCCACAGGTGGATGAGGTGGGGCCGCAGCCCGCGCAGCAGCCCGCGGGCGAACGGAGCGTTGTAGCGGCCGCTGTGGTGCTGCAGGTGCACGGCGGCCCCGTCGGCCCGGCCCTGCCGCACCGCCCGCAGCCCGCCGAAGCTCCCCTCCGTGCCGATCGGTCGGACCGCGCGCCCCAGCCCCCGGAGCACCACGTCGAGGGCCGGATCGTCGCTGCCGGCCAGCCGGAACACGCGCTCGCCGTGCAGGAAGCGGCGGGCGGCCACGGCCCCGCCCTCGGCGACGCGTGTGCGGCGCCGGTCGGCGGTGACGATCACGCCGGCGTCGGCGAGGGCGCGGACGGCCCGCCCGATCGTCGAGGGGGTTGTGCCGAACCGGTGGGCCAGTTCGCGCACGCCGGGCAGCTCTGACCCCTCGGCGAGCTCGCACGCGCCGATCCGCCCGGCCAAGTCGGCGGAGATCTCCCGGTACCGGGTCACGGCAGGGGACCCTATAGTCCCGGTCTGTGCGAGCACAGTTGCGTGCAGGAGTGGCGGCGGTGGTCCTGCTGGCGCTCGCCGCCTGCGGATCGCCCGCGGCGGGGCCTTCGGCCGAGCGGTCGCTGATCCTCGCCACGACGACGAGCACCCAGGACTCCGGCCTGCTCGACGACCTGCTCCCGGCGTTCACCGCCGAGACCGGATGGGCGGTGAAGCCGGTGGCCGTGGGCAGCGGGCAGGCGATCGAGATGGGGCGCCGCGGCGAGGCCGACGTCCTGCTCGTGCACTCGCCCGCCGCCGAGGAGGAGTACGTCGCGGAGGGCACGGCGGGGCGACGGCTGCTCGTCATGCACAACGACTTCGTGCTGCTCGGGCCGGACGCCGACCCGGCGGGCCTACGAGGGGTGCCCGTCGACGAGGCGATGCGCCGGATCGCCGCCGCGGGGACGGTGTTCGTCTCCCGCGGCGACGACTCCGGCACGCACGCCCGCGAGAAGTCGCTGTGGGAGAAGGCGGGCGTGACGCCGGGTGCGCCCTGGTACCAGGAGACCGGGCAGGGCATGGGGGCGACGCTGCGGGTCGCCGCGGAGAAGGCCGGCTACACGCTGTCGGACCGCGCGACGTACCTCTCCCAGCCCGACGGGCTCGCGCTGCTCGTGGAGGGCGACCCGGGGCTGCTCAACGTCTACCACGTCATCGAGGTGACGAAGCGGGCAGGCGAGCGGGTGCAGCCGGAGGCGGCCGCGGCGTTCGCCGACTGGATCACGGGCCCGGACGCGCAGCGACGGATCGGGGAGTTCGGCCGGGAGGAGTACGGGCAGCCCCTATTCGTGCCGGACGCGGGCAAGCCGGAGCCCACGGGCGACTGACCGAGCGAGCATCGATATGGACGTCCTGCTCGACGGCCTGGCGCAGGCTCTGTCGCTGCTGTTCTCCGGCGACGCGGAGACCTGGGCGATCACCCTGCTCACGCTGCGCGTCTCGCTCGGCGCCACGCTGATCGCGGCGCTCCTCGGGGTGCCGCTCGGCGCGGCGATCGCGCTCTGCTCGTTCCCCGGGCGGAGGCTGCTGCTCGCCGGGGCGAACACCGGGATGGGACTTCCCCCGGTGGTCGTGGGGCTCGTCGTCACCGTCGTGCTGTGGCGCAGCGGGCCGCTCGGCGGGCTCGGCCTGCTCTACACCCCCACGGCGATGGTGGTGGCCCAGGCGGTGATCGCGACGCCGGTGGTCGTCGCGCTGGTGGCGGCCGCGTTGCAGCAGGTGGACCCCGATTTCCTGGTGCAGATGCAGGGGCTCGGCGCCACCCGGGCGCGCGCCCTGCTCGCGCTCGCCGCCGAGGCGCGGCTGCCGTTGCTGGCCGCGGCGATGGCGGCGTTCGGGGCCGTGGTCAGCGAGGTCGGCGCGGCGCAGATGGTGGGCGGCAACATCGCCGGGCAGACCCGGGTGCTCACCACCGCGGCCGTGCTCGCGACGAGTCGCGGCGAGTTCGGGCTCGCCATCGCGTTCGGGCTGGTCCTGCTGTTGCTCGCGTTCGCGGTGAACCTGGTCGTGACGCTGGCGGGGCAGGCCGTGCGGTGAGCAGCCGCATCGGGTGCCGGGAGCTGCGGGTGAGCGCACGCGGCCGGGATCTGCTGCTGCACGTCCCGGCCCTCGACGTCGCCGCGGGTGAGGTGCTCGCCGTGCTGGGACCGAACGGGGCGGGGAAGTCGACGTTGCTGCGTGCGCTCGGCCGTCTCGGGCGCCTCCACCGCAGCGGCGATGTGCTGCTCGACGGCCGGCCGGCCGGGCCACGGGAGCTGCGGAGTGCGGTGGCGGCCGTGCTGCAGCGACCGATCCTGCGGCACGGGACGGTGGCGGCGAACGCGGCGGCCGGCCTGCGGCTGCGTGGCGTCGGGAGGGCGGAGGCGCGCCGCAGGTCCGGTCCGTGGCTGGACGCACTGGGCGTCGGGCACCTCGCGTCGCGCTCGGCGCGCACTCTGTCCGGCGGCGAGGCGCAGCGAGTGGCCATCGCCCGCGCACTGGCCGTGGGGCCACGGGTGCTGCTGCTCGACGAACCGTTCGCCGGCCTCGACGCCACCACCCGCGCCGACCTGCTGGCCGACCTGCGCACCGTGCTGGACGGGCTGGACACCGCCGCCGTGCTCGTCACGCACGACCGGCACGAGGCCATGGCGCTGGCCGGAAGCACAGCGTTGCTCGTCGGGGGGCGGATCCGGCAGCTCGGACCGACCGAGCGGGTGCTCGACCGGCCGGTCGACGTCGACTGCGCCCGGCTCGTCGGGTTCACCAACGTGCTGCCGCCCGCCGTCACGGGCCGCCCGGAGGTCTCCGTCGCGCGCCCGGAACACTGCTCGCTCGGCGACTCCGCCGGCCTGCGGATCCCCGGCACCGTGCGCCGGGTCGTCCCGCTCGGCGGGGCCACCCGGGTGGACGTGGACACCGCGGCAGGCACCCTCGCCTGCCGGGCACCTGACGCCGACGGCCTGGAGCCCGGCCGCGCCGTCACGGTCGCGGTCGCGGAGTCCGACCTGCGCACGATTCCGACGCGACGTCAGTGGAATGACGGCGCGTTCGTCGGAAGGGTCAGGGGAGTGCGCGCGCCTCGGACTCGCTCGTGAGGTCCAGGCGAGAGGTCTCTCCCAGGGCCAGGATGCAGCCGACGCTCACCAGGCAGCAGACCGCGATGATCGCCGAGACCGCGGTCGAGCTCCCCGATCCGGCCATCACGCCGGCGAACACCACGGGCGCGAGCCCGGCGCCGATGCCGGCGATCTGGTACCCCAGCGACGCGCCCGTGTAGCGCGACCGGGTGGGGAAGAGCTCGCTGTAGAGCGCGGCGAGCGGCCCGTACATCGACGCGTGCACCACGCCCTGCCCGACCACGACCGCGAGCACGAGCAGCGCGGTGGAGCCGCTGCCGATCAGCGGGAAGATCAGGAACGCCCAGACGGCCATGGCGATCGCGCCCGCGAGCACGACCGGGCGCCTGCCCAGCCGGTCCGACAACGCGGAGAACCCGATGATCCCGACGACCGCGACCACCGAGGAGATCGTCAGCGCGTTGAGCACGGTGGGGCGAGGGAAGCCGGCCTGCACGGCGTAGGAGATCACGAACACCGTGAGCGTTCCCTGCGCGACGAACGCCCCGAACCCGACGCCCACCGACAGCAGCAGGGCGCGCGGGTGCCGGGTGAGCACCTCCATCAACGGGGGGCGGTCCGGCACGGACGAGGCGGCGGCGGTGAAGACCGGCGTCTCGTCCACCCGCGCGCGCACGAACAGCCCGATCGCCAGCAGTACCGCGCTGAGCAGGAACGGGATCCGCCAGCCCCAGGTCAGGAACCCCTCCTCGCCGCTGATCCCCGCGGCGAGCGCCAACACCAGCGTGGAGAGCACCATCCCGCTCGGGGCGCCCGCGTTGGTGAAGCTCGCCCACAGCCCGCGGCGGCTGGTGGCGTGCTCGGCCGACATCAGCACGGCACCGCCCCACTCACCACCGACCGCGACGCCCTGCGCGATGCGCAGCACGACGAGCAGCACCGGGGCGAGCGCCCCGATCTGCGCGTACGTCGGCAGCAGGCCGATGAGCACGCTCGCCACGCCCATCAGGCCCATCGTGAGGATGAGCATCCGCTTGCGGCCGATCCGGTCGCCGTAGTGACCGAAGAGGGCGCCGCCGAGCGGCCGGGCGAGGTAGCCGGTGGCGAGCGTGCCGAAGCTCGCGACCGTGCCGACCACCGGGTCGAGCGAGGAGAAGAAGACCTGGTTGAACACCACGGCCGAGGCCGTGGCGTAGAGCAGGAAGTCGTAGTACTCGATGACGCTGCCGAGGTAGCTCGACACCACGGCGCGGCGAAGCTGGGTGCGGGAGCGTGGTCCGGTCATGCGGGTGGCCTCCTTGCCGGGGTCCGCTGCGGCGAATGTAGGCAGACACGTCACGGCCGTCAACGTTTTGCCCAATATCGAGATCTAGGCTTTCAGCATGTCCACGCAGGGAGAGCGGCCGCAGCCGCTGCTGCTCGCGTTCTTCGGCGGCTACCTGCTCGGCCGCGGTGTCCACGTGGCGACGAGCGCGGTGATCGACGTGCTCGACCGGGTGGGCGTCTCGGAGCACGCCACCCGCTCCACGCTCTCCCGCATGGCCCGCCGCGACCTGCTGCGCCGCGTGCGCCGCGGGCGGAAGGTCTACCTCGGACTCACCCCGCGCTCCCGGGAGGTGCTCCACGACGGCGACGTGCGCGTGTGGCGCACCGCGGCGGTGCACGACGGGTGGGACGGCACCTGGACGCTGCTCTCGTTCAGCCTGCCCGACTCATGGCAGCGGCAGCGGCACGAGCTGCGCTCCCGGCTGCTGTGGGCCGGGTTCGGCCCGCTGCAGGGAGGACTGTGGATCGCCCCGTCACCGGTCGACTTCGCCGTGATCGGCGCGGACCTCGAAGCGGCGGCGCACGTCAAGGTGTTCGCCGCCAGGGCGCTGCCGCCCACCGACGTCGACGCCCTCGTGCGGGACGCGTGGGACCTCGACGCGATCGCCGTCCGCTACCGCGGCTTCCTGCACCGCTGGTCCGATCCGCGGCGGCGTCCGGAATTCCCCGACGCGCTGGCCACCCAGCTCGTCCTGCAGACCGAGTGGCTGCAGGTGATCCGCCGCGACCCCCGGCTGCCCGCCCAGCACCTCCCGGCCGGCTGGCCCGCGGAACCGGCGTGGCGGCTGTTCCGCGCGCTGTACGCCGAGCTGGACCCGCAGGCCCGGGCCGCCGCTGCCACGCTCGACGTCATCCCCGACGAGGAGGCCGGGCGGGGCTGACCCGGGCGCCGCAGCGCCGGTGCGTCCCTGCGAGGACGAGGGCGTTCCCACGGACGTCCTACCCGGTGGCCGCCTCTGCGGAGATCGCTAGCGGGCCGGGCCGTCGGACAGGGCGCTGCGGCAGCGGTTGAGGTAGTCGCGCAGCTCCGCCCGCTCGCCCGCCGTCAGGCCGCCCAGCATCCGCTCCTCCAGCGCCCGCACCCGCGACTCCATGCGCGCGAGCAGCTCGTGCCCCGCCGGCGTGAGGCTGATCAGCAGGCGGCGGGCGTGGCGGGGGTCGCGGTGGCGGGTCACGAGGTCGCGGCGTTCCAGTGCGGTGACGAGGTCGCCCATCGACTGCGGGGTGACGAACGCGTTGCGCGCGAGCTCGGCGCTGGTCAGGCCGTCGCGGCGGGCGAGGACCGTGAGCGCGGTGTACTGCAGCACCGTGGTGCCGGACGGACGCAGAAGCTCGTCGAGGTGGGCACGCACGGCGAGCTCGACCTGCTTGACGGCGTAGAGCAGCGACGGGCCCGCGGGATCCGCCGTCATCAAAGTCCCTCCGTCGCCTCGTGCCGGCGCGACCAGGGTACGGCCCGCATGATCAGCTGATGTGCCCCGACTCGCGTAGGGTCGGTGGGTCAGGACGGGCGGGCACTCCGTGTGCGCCTCGTGCAGATCGCCGCCTGACGTGTGGTCGCGTCGAGACGCCCCGTTCCCTGGGGGCGGGGCCGGCGGGACGATCGAGGGAGTACGGACGATGAGATGGACCGGAGACCCTTCCCGCGGTGACGAGACCGGCCGCTACGCAGCCGCGCAGGCCGCGGCGGCCGCGGAGACCGTCGTGCAGCACCACCGGGCGGCCCGCGTCGTCGCAGGCCGCGCCTTCGACGCCGCCGACTGCGCCGAGATGCTGGCGATGCTCGGCCTGGACGGTCGTCAGGAGCCGGATCAGCACTGAGGTCGTCCGAGTCCTGGTTCAGGGGCGGGCCTCCGACAGCGAGCGTTCCAGCCGCGCGCTCGCCGACGCCATGTGCGTGCCCATCGCGGTCGCCGCCGCATCGGGGTCCCGCCGCTCGATCGCCTCGAACACCCCCACGTGCTCGGCCAGGGTGGCCGCCGTGTCGCCGTCGGCGCCGACGGCGCGCAGGATCCACACCCGCAGCAGCGCGCGCACGCTGTGCAGGATGTCGCGGAGCACGGTGTTGCCGGCGATCCGGGCGACCTCCAGGTGGAACTCGACGTCCGCCTCGGTGAACGCGGCCACGGAGTCCGCGGTCTCCCGCATCCGGTCCAGGCGGGCGCGCAGCCGCGCCACGTCGTCGTCCGTGGCGCGCTCCGCCGCCAGCCGGGCGGTGACCGCCTCCAGGTGCCTGCGGGTCTCGACGAGATCACGCGTGTGCCGCTCGCCCAGCATGAGGCCCCAGTGGATCGCCTGGGGGAGCAGGTCGGAGACCGTCCCGCGCACGTAGGTGCCCGACCCGACGCGCACCTCGACGATCCCGAGCACCTCGAGCACGGCGATCGCCTCCCGGATGGCGGATCGCCCCACCCCGAGCGACTCGGCGAGCCGTCGCTCGGACGGGAGGCGTGATCCCGGGCGGTGGCCGCCCGCCGTCACCTCGTCCAGGAGGCGGCGGGCGACCTGACTCACCGGGCTGTCCTGCCGGATCGGCGCCGGCCCGCCGGCGTCGGCGAGCACGTCTCAGGCCTTCGCCGCCGACCGGATCGCCGTCAGCCCGGCCGCGAGCGCCTGCTGGTAGAGCCACAGGTCGCCGTTGTAGGCGAGCAGCGAGAAGCCCCGGCCGATCAGGTCGGTGGCCTGCTCGACCGACGTCGGCATGAACCCGGCGATCGTGCCCGTGTCGGCGGCGGCCTTGGCCACGCGGTCGAGCGCGGCGAGGTAGTCGGGGTGGTCGAACCGGCCCGGGATGCCCATGGAGTTGGTCAGGTCGAAGTGCCCGACCCACACGACGTCGACGCCGGGCACGGCCGCGATCTCCTCGACGGCCTCCAGCCCCGCGACCGTCTCGATCTGGCAGATCACCACGTTGTCGCTGTTGGCCTTGCGCATCGTGGCCACGTTGTCGCCGCTGCGGTAGTCGTCGTGCGCCACGCCGAAGGCCGCGCCGCGGCTGCCGTCCGGCGGGTACTTCGCCCAGTCGACGAGCTGTGCGGCCACCTCGGCCGAGCCGACCATCGGAGCCATGATCCCGCTCGCCCCGACGTCGAGGGCGCGGCTCACGAAGGTGCGGTCGAACGCCGACGGGATCCGGATCCAGGCCGGCACGCCCGTGGGCCGCGTGGTGGAGACGAGCCCGCCGAGCGTCTCCCAGCCCCAGCCGGTGTGCTCGGCGTCGTAGAGCACGAACTCCGCGCCCGCGTGCGCGGCGAGCCGGCCGATGCCGTTCGTGGCGAACTCGAACACGAACGTGCCGAGCGCGAGCTCGCCCGACCTGGCCTTCTCGATCACGGGCAGGGTCACGGTGGTCCGCCTTCCTCTCGTCGATGAGTCCTCGGCCAACGTAGCAACCGGTTGACCAATTTCCGAGGGCCTGGATACGGTCGCCAACCGTCACCACCGAGAGGACCAGCTGATGGCGAGCACCTTCCAGGTCGGGCTCACCGGGGACTTCCTCACCCCGGACGGGCGGATCGGCTGGGGCGACATCGGGTTGTCGCTGCTCACCGACGCGCCGGGCGTCGAGTACCGGTTCCTGGAGGTCACGGCGGGGGAGATCCCGCCCGAGCAGCTGGCCGGCCTCGACGCGCTGGTCGGGCTCCTGCCCCGGGTCACGGCGCGATCGCTGGAGAACGCTGACCGGCTGCGGGTCGTCGCCCGCTTCGGGGTCGGCTACGACAACGTGGACGTCGCCGCGCTCACCGCGCGCGGCACGCTGCTCACGATCACGCGCGACGCCGTCGCGCGGCCGGTGGCGCAGGCCGCGCTGGCCCTGATCCTCGCCGTCTCGCACCGCCTGCTCGACAAGGACCGCCTCGTCCGCGAGCACCGCTGGCAGGACCGCCTCGACTTCATGGGCACCGGCATCACCGGGCGCACGGTCGCCTTCGTCGGGTGGGGCAACATCGGGCGCACGATCAGCGGTTACCTCGCCCCGTTCGGGGTGCGCCAGACCGCCCACGACCCGTATGCCGATCCGGGCACCGCGACCGCCGCGGGCGTCGAGCTCGGGGACCTGGACACCGTGCTGGGCGGCGCCGACTTCGTGGTCGTCACCGCCGCCCTCACCGAGGAGACCCGCAACCTCGTCGACGCCGCGGCGATCGCCCGGATGAAGCCGTCGGCGTTCCTCGTCAACGTCGCCCGCGGGCCGATCGTCGACCAGGGCGCCGTCGCCGCCGCCCTCACGGAGGGGCGGATCGCCGGGGCGGCCCTGGACGTCTTCCGCGACGAGCCGCCCGCGCCCGACGACCCGATCCTCTCGGCGCCGAACACGTTGTTCAGCCCGCACGCCACCTGCTGGACCGACGAGCTCGCGCTCGCGAACGGCACGAGCGCGATCCGGGCCGTGCTCGACGTGCGGGACGGGAAGCGCCCGCGGGACGTGGTCAACCCGGAGGCGTTCGACCACCCGGCCCTGCGCGAACTGCGCTGAGTACCAGAGCATCGCGCCGACGCGGACGGCGGCCCGCTGGTCCTTCGGCGGCTGCTCTTGCCCAAGCGTTGATCAGCGGATGGGCGCATGCACGGCCGTATGTAGCCGCTGACGCACCGGGCGGTCGATCGAGGGCGTCGAGGCTCGGGCTTGATCAGCCGACGGGCGCCTCCACGGCCGCATGTGGCCGCCCCCGCACCGATGCCGTGATCATGGCTGCCATAGCGTCCGGAGGCCGGACCAGGCGTACCCCGAGGCCGGCGACGGCGATGGGCCCGAGCCGGGCTGGGCCACGCACTGAGTCTCAGCTCGCGCAGCCCGTCGATCGGGCGCGTCGACCCACGACGGGCGCGCCGGGAGACCCGGGGTGCATCAGCGGCGCAGGGGGACCCGGGTTCCTCACCTCAGCGCGAAACCGCCGTCGATCAGCAGTTCCGTGCCGCAGCAGAACGCCGAGTCGTCGCTGAGGAAGTACTCCACCGCCTTCGCGATCTCCCAGGGCTGCGCGAACCGGCCGAGCACGGTCTCGCGCATCCACTGCGGGTGCAGGTCGGTCTTGGCCATCGTGAGCGGGGTCTGCACGTAGCCGGGCGAGACGGTGTTGATCCGCACCCCGCGCGGCCCCCACTCGACGGCCAGCGACCGGGTGAGCGCGCTGACGCCCGCCTTCGACGTGTTGTAGGCGCACTGGCGCTGCGGGTGGTTGACGATCGCGTTGCCCGACATCGAGGCGATGTTGACGATCGCGCCGCCACCGTGGGCGAGGAGCTCGCGGCCGAACTCGCGGCAGGTGAGGAACACCCCGCGCAGGTTCACCGCGAGGATCCGGTCGAACTCGGCGAGCGGCATGTCCTCGGCCGCGACGTTCTCGACGGTGCCGGCGCTGTTGACCAGGTCGACCGGGCGGTCGTCGTCGGCGTAGAGCGCGCGGACCACAGCGGCCACCGACTCCTCCGAGGTCACGTCGACCTGGTGGCCGCTGACACCGGCCGGGAGCGCCTCCAGGCCCTTCAGGTCGAGCCCGTGGACATGGGCGCCCTGACCGGCGAGGCTCTCGCAGATCGCCAGCCCGATCCCGCCGGTGGCGCCGATGACGGCGACGCGCCGCCCCTCGAAGCGGTTGGTCACGCTCGCTCCCCCCTCGTAGCTGTGTGATGTAGTGGGGCAATGGCCCTCGAGTCCGATGTTCTCACCGCCGTGGAGGCGCTCGCGGTCGTTCCGGTCGTCGAGATCGACGATGCCGCGGCGGCCGTGCCGCTCGCCCGCACGCTCGCCGAGGCGGGTCTGCCGGTCGTCGAGGTCACGTTCCGCACGCCGGCGGCGCGGGACGCGGTGGCCGCGATCGCGGCGGAGCTGCCGGACTTCCTGCTGGGTGCGGGCACCCTGGTGTTGCCGGACATGGTCAGCGCTGCTGCGGAGGCGGGTGCGCGGTTCGGGGTGTCGCCCGGCTTCTCGGGCGCCTGCGTGGCCGCCGCGGAGAAGGCGGGGCTGCCGTTCGTGCCGGGTGCCGTCACCCCGAGTGAGGTCGGCGCGTGCCTGGAGGTCGGGGCGCGGCACATCAAGTTCTTCCCGGCGGGTGCTTACGGGGGCATCGCGACGTTGAAGGCGCTGGACGGTCCGTTCGGCTGGACGGGTGCTCGGTTCATGCCGACGGGTGGCGTGCGGCCGGAGAACGTGGGGGAGTACCTCGCGCTGCCCAACGTGTTCGCGGTCGGTGGTACGTGGATCGCGCCGCGTGCCGACATCGCCGCGGAGCGCTGGGACGTGATCGGCGAGCGCGCCCGGGCGGCAGTGGCGCGGCACTACCAGTAGTGGTGCTCCGGCTGTCGATCGTTGTGCCCGTGTGCTGAGGACTCCCACCGCATGCCGCGCCGGCGTCGTCGTGATCGGCGGGTAGCCGGGTGGATCTCGCCCCGGTTTGCGCACCGAGTCGCCGATCACGGCCGGGGGCCGGCGCGTCCCGCGGAACGCTCCCGGGTGTGACTGATCCGTCTCGTGGGCGCGCCGTTCCCGGCTCGGGTCGCCCTGCCCTGCGCACCGACCGGGGGCTGCTGTCGTGTCGATCCGGTTCGCCTCGAGCCCGCATCGGTGCGGGGTGGCTGGGCTGGGTTCACTACCGACGCCTGGGGTTGCGCTGGGTGCCGTCCCCGGCCAGGGGGCACGCCCGTTGGGGACGAGATCGCTGCGGTCGGGTGCCACGTGACTGGCTGTGGTCCCGTTCCCACCCCGACGATTCCCAGGAAGATCGGCTGGATCGGGACGTGAGCTGACCCCCGGCGGCGTTGCCCGATCGAGTGGCGCTCGACCTGGGCATCTGTCGTGATGGTCCGCCTCATCGGTTCCGTGGCTGCAGTGACGGCCATCGTCGTCCGAACGAGGGGCCGCCCGGGTTCGACAGTGGCGATCAAGGGCAAATGGTCGCCCTCGAAGATCAACTAGCCGCCATCTCGCCTTGATCGCTCAAGGCCCTTCGCTCCGATCGGCTAACGGGCTCTCGGTGCAGCTGGTGTCCCGTTTCCGCTGATTATGAGGGCTGTCGCCGACCCGGGGTCCGGGAGTGATCTCACCCTGACGGTCCAGGGAAAGGTCGGGAGTGAGGGGTCGGGACCACCGCCGGCTGAGTGGCACCCGGCAGCGACGGCCTCGTCGGGAACGGGCGTGCCCCCAGGTCGGGAACGGCCGCCCACGCAACCCCGGAGGTCGGTAGTGAACACAACCCGGCCACCCCGCACAGGCGAGCGGTGCGACGCGAACTGCGGGACCAGGCGAGAGGCCTGGATGGTGGGCGAGCGCCGGGTGGCCCGGGCCGGGAACGGCGCGCCCACCGGAACCCAGCCGGACCAGGCCGATTCGATGGGACCGACGGGATGACCGCACTCACGCCGGGCGGGCTGCGCCACGGCCTCACCGGCCGGGGCGCCATGATCCGAACTGTCGGTTGTCCATGGCTGCTGCCACGACCATGAGCACCCGCTACTGCGGATCATGAGCGCGAAGATCGCGCGTGTCGGTTGTCCATTGCTGTCGCCACAGCCATCGCCAACCGATACTGCGGATCTTGGGCGCATCCACACGGAACGGGCCTCGGCAGCAGCGCCGAGCACCCGTGATCAGCGAATCCGCCCGGCGCGGCACCGGGGATGCCGACGTCCCGTCGTCGCATCCAGTGGTGGCGGGCGCTGCGGAGCATGCATGGTCACGTCGATGCCATGGGTCTGGGTCGCACCACACATGAGATCGATCTGATCATGCACATCCGGCTTCGGCGGCATCGAGTTCGGAAATGCTCGTCCGCTGCTCAGAACTCGATCAGTGGGCGTCGGAGACCGCCGCGGCCGTCCAGGTGGTGAGCAGCGAGCTGTGGTGAAGCACCTCACGCCCGCAGGCTCATCGCCTCCAGCAGCTCGGGGAAGATCTGGGTGTTGGCCATGCTTCCCCGGAAGGCCTCGGCGCCGGGGCCGGCGGCCGTGATGGGGACGGGTGCGTTCGTGGGGCCTTTGCGGGTCCAACGGAGCCAGATCACCTGGTCGGAGTCGGCGGCCGGGTACGGGCCGTCCGACCCCGGGCGGGTGGGGCCCGGGTCGGCGAGGGTGAAATTCATGCCGCCGGTCTCGTGGTCGCCGGCCACGACGATCAAGGTGCCGGGATTGACCGCCCGGAAGTCCAGCGCGGCCTGCACGGTGGCGTCCAGCGCCCGCCCGGCCTCCAGCACGAGTGCACCGTTGCCCTCGCGCGCCATCGCGTCGATGCCCGCCTCGTTGACGACGAGGAAGAAGCCCGCCTCTCGGCGGTCGAGGGCCGCGAGCGCGGCGCGCGTCATGTCGGGCAGCGGCACGGCGGGGGCGTAGCGGCCCTCGCCCGGCCGGCCCGGCTCGAACATCGGCCCGTCGGCGAAGAGACCCAGCAGCCGCTCGGCCGCCGTCGTCCGCAGCGCGACGGTGTCGGAGACGGTGGTGTAGCCGAGCGACTGCGCCTGCCCCGTGAGCTCCGGCCACCGTGCCGCGCCGCCGCCCAGGATCACGTCGACCCGCGACTCCTCCAGGTACTGCCGGGCGATCGTGCGCTCGACGGCGTCCTCGTCCCCGTCCTCGTCGCCGTCGCCGTCGTCCGAGGGCGGGAGGGCGGGCCGGGGGGCGACGTGCGCGGCGAACGCGGCGACCGTGGGGTCGGTGACCTCGGCCGTGGTCACGAGGCCGGTGGCCTTGCCCGCGTCCCGCGCGTGCTCCAGCACCGTTGCCAGGGCTTCACCGTCGGCGTCGACGCCGATCGCGCCCGGCGCGGTGGGCATGCCCGTGGACAGGGTCGTGGCTCCCGCGGCGGCGTCGGAGACCGGGTCGACGGGCGTCACCGTCCCGCTCGCCCCCATCGACTCGCTGAGCCGGTCCATCGCGAGCCGGCCCGTGGGGCCCGCGATCGCCAGCTGCAGGAAGTCGTGCTGGGCCTTCCCCAGCCCACTTCCCAGGATGAGGATGACGTTGCGCGCCACCTCCTCGCGGGCCCCCTCCGCGGGTGCGTCGGCGGGCACCGCGCTGCACGCGGCCAGCGTGCAGGCCAGAGCGGCGGTCGCCAGGCTCCGGGCCATGCGGGGGCGGACGGACGGCGAAGCCAACGGTGGGAGACCTCCTGGCGTCGGGAACCCCGGAAGCCTAGTGACTCAGCTTGCACTGTCCCCGGCGGTGCGGGCGATCGCCGTGACGAGCTCGGCGGCGACGTGGCGCAGCTTGGTGTTGCGCTGCTGCGACACCTTGCGCAGCAGGTCGAACGCCTCGTCGGCCGAGCAGCGCTCACGGCCCATCACGATGCCGATCGCCTGGTCGATCACCGAGCGGGACGACAGCGCGATGCGCAGGTTGTCGGTGAGGCTGACCTGGTCGTACGTGCGCAGGGCGGCGGTGAGCGCGACCGCGGCATGGGCGGCGAGCGCCTGCGCCAGCTGCCGGTCGCGCTCGTCGAAACCGGCGTCGGCGCCCGCGTAGAGGTTGAGCACGCCCACCGCGCCGTCGCGGACCATCAGCGGCACGGCCAGCGCGCTCGTCATGCCGTGGCTCAGCATGACCGTGTCGAACCCGGCCCATCGCCGCTCCCGGCGCAGGTCGGCGACGTGCACGACGGACGCGGTGCGGAGGGCGTCCAGGCACGGTCCGGCGCTGCGCTCGTACTGGTGCTCGTCGATGTGCGAGGCGACGTGGTCCGCGGCCGCCACGGTGATCACCCGGCCCCGCTCGGCCAGTGTGATGCTCGCCGTCGCCGCGCCATCGACGAGCTGGACCGAGAGCTGAGCCACACCGCGCAGCAGGTCGTCGAACGACTCCGTGGACAGCAGAAGGGCCGCCAGCTCCGCTGCCGTGTCGTCCTGATCTGAGGTTTCTGCCATCTGCGTGCCCGTCCCGCGCCCAGCGAACGCGCCGGTCAACGCCATGGGGTCACCGCAGAGCCTGACACGAGACGGCGCTTTCCGCATCGGCCGATAGGCCGTACGGGTACCCCGCAGAACAGGGGCGACCGTCGGACGCGTGCAGATGCACCCACGGTGGGCGGGCCGCGACGCGTGGTTGCCGTCCCCGGTGAGGCTCTCGTAGCATCCGGAAGCGGTTGGACCGACAGCCGGTGCGTGAGCGTGCGCACGGGCATGGTCGTGGTCGGTGATCCTGCGGACCCTCTGCCCGGCGGGCGCTTCGTGAGTCGAGCCAGCAGAGGGGCAAGCATGCGCGGAGCCGTGCCGCCGGAGCAGTACCTCACGCCCGACCAGCCGAGCCTGCGGATCATGTCCGTTCAGCCCGACCGGGAGCACGCCTTCGTCGAGGTGGTCGGGGCCTGCGGCCACGAGGGCGTCGCCGAGTTGCGGCAGAGGGTGGACGGGTTGTTGATCGCCGGTGCGCGGTTCGTACTGGTGGATCTCACCGCGGCGGGCGAGGTCGCACCCACGACGAGCGCCGCGCTCGCCTCCGCGGGACGACAGCTGACGCGGCGAAACGGGTGGCTCCGGACGGTCGGGCACGACTCGTCGTCCGCGGCGCGGCACGAGGCCTCGTTGCTGGACCTCTTCGTGATGTACCAGGCGGCCGTCCGGCGGGGCGCGGTCCGGGAAGCCGGCGGTGGAGCGCGATGAGCACGGAATGGCGCTCCGGCACGGGCAGCGCGCTGCTCCACCGGGAGGCGGCCCCGGTGGACCTGTTGGCATTCCTGCCCTCCCCCCGGCGGGAGATCCGGCCGCGTGCTGTCCCGGATCGGGACGAGCCGCTCGACGTGCGGCTGCACGCGCCGACGCCCGACATCGTGATCGTGCGGGTCATCGGTCCGCTGGACTCGCGCGGCTGCACGACGCTGGCGATCCGGGTACGTCAGCAGCTGCACCGGGCGCCGCACGTCATCCTCGACCTCTCCTCGGTGACCTGGATGGACCCGGAGGTGGCCTGCGAGCTGCGAGCCCTGCGCTCGATGGCCGTCGACTGCTGCACCCACCTGCATTTCGCCGCCGAGAACGAGCGGGTCGTCGAAGGGCTGCGACGGATCGATCTGGGCGAGCCCGTCGTCGCGGGCACCGCCGACTCGGTTCTCGCATGCCTCGCACCCCGTAACGGTTGAGGCACACAGGGCGACCGTCTGCGGGGGCGGGTGGACCGGGGGGACGTCGGTGGGGCGGGCAGCTGCGGGGACGGACATCGGCGTCGAGCTGGCGGCAATGGTGGTGGCGACGTCGTCGCTCGACGAGCTCCTCGTGGGAATCGCCGAGCTGACGGCGGGGGCGGTGCCCGCTGCGGTGTCCGCGAGCGTCGCGCTCACGGCGCCGGCGTGGAGCGGGTACGCGATCGCGGTCGACGAGCGCGCCGCCCGGCTCGAGGCACTGCAACGCCGGGGCGGGGCGGGTCCCGGCCCGGACGCCCTGCGGTCGGCGCGGGTGATCGAGGCGGGTGACCTGCGGACCGAGCGGCGCTGGCCGGCGTTCGCCCGTGCAGCCGCGGGCGCCGGGGTGCTGGCGCTCCGCACCGTCCCGATGTTCGTCCGCGACGGCCGCCCGATCGGCGTGCTCACCGTCTACGGGGCCACCCCGGCCGCGTTCGACACGTCGGACCGCAGCCTCGCCGACCGGATCGCAGGCTTCGCCACCGTCGCGGTCGCGGGGACGATGCGCAACTACGACGACACGGTGCTGTCCGCGCGCCTGCGCCAGGCCCTCGTCTCCCGATCGGGCATCGACCAGGCGATCGGCATCGTCATGGCCCGGGAGACGTGCTCGCCCGAGACGGCCCTCGCCGTCCTGCGCGCGACGGCGCGCACCCGCGGCACGACGCTGCCGGACGTCGCCGCCGACCTCGTGGCCCGCACCGACGCGCAGGCGCTGATCCGCCCGTGACGGCCCCGCCTCCTAACCGGGCCGCCCGGGCTCGAGGGCGTCGATCCAGTACTCGCGGGCAAGCGCGTCGACGCCGGCGGGTGAGACCCCGCGCAGGTGCACGACGGTGCCGTCGGTGCCGGCGATACGCCCGTGCTTCTGCAGCTCCAGCACGTGGTAGCGCTCCGGCGGGAAGTCCAGCACGACGTCGACCGGGAAGCGGCCGCGTTCGTCGCGGTGGGCGCCGACGCCGGGGGCGGCCTTGCCGATGGCCTGGACGCCGAGCCAGCCCTGGTAGAGCAGCACCAGCAGGACGACGACCGCGATGCGGCGCACGGGGGCGCTGCGGACTGCTCTACGCAGGATCGGCGACGGCATCTGCCTCGTCCCCCGCGAGCAGGTCGGTGATCCGGTTGCGGATGCTGCGGAACTGCGGCAGCTCGCCGGTGGTGCGCCAGTCCCGGGGGCGCGGGAGGTCGACCGTGACGATCTCGTGCACCCGGCTGGGCCGCCCGGTGAGCACGACGACCCGGTCGGACAGGAACACCGCCTCGTCCACGTCGTGGGTCACGAAGAAGACGGTCGGGCGCCGTGCCTGGAAGATCCGGGTGAGGTCCTCCTGCAGCTTGCGGCGGGTCTGGGCGTCGATGCTCGCGAACGGCTCGTCCATGAGCATCACCGCCGGCTCGTTGGCGAGCACCCTGGCCACGCCGAGCCGTTGCTGCATGCCGCCGGACAGCTCGTGCGGGTAGCGGTGCTCGAACCCGGCCAGCCCGACGAGCTGCAGGTACTCCGCCGCCGTCGCCTCCCGTTCCGCCTTGGGGACACCGCGCATGCGCAGTCCGAACGCGACGTTGCCCTGCACCGTCTTCCACGGGAAGAGCGCGTGGTTCTGGAACACCACCCCGCGGTCCGGGCCGGGGCCGCGCACCGGCTTCCCGGCCACGGTGACCGTGCCTGCGGTCGCCTCGACGAAGCCGGCGACGATGTTGAGCACGGTGGTCTTCCCGCACCCGCTCGGGCCGAGGACCGAGACGAACTCGCCCTCGGCGACGTCGAACGAGACGTCCCCGATCGCGACGACCTCGTCTCCGGTGTAGCCGTCGACGTAGGTCTTGTGCAGGTTCTCGACCTGGAGCGCTCTCACCTGGCTGCTGCCTCCTGACGGACCAGTCCCCAGCGTTCCACGGTGGCGTGCTCGAACGGCGCGAGCAGCAGCGCGTCGAGCGCGTACCACAGGATGCCCAGCACGATCATCCCGAGGAAGACCTCGGCGACGTCGCCGACGCGGCGGGCGTCGAACATCATGAACCCGATCCCGCTGGTCCCGACGATGATCTCGGCGGCCACCAGTGCCCGCCAGCCGTAGCCGAGCCCGGTGCGCACGCCGCTGGCCACCGACGGCAGCGAGCCCGGCACGATCACCTCGACGAACACCCGGAACCGGCCCGCGCCGAGGCTGCGGGCCGCGCGCACCAGTTCGGGGGGCACCTGCTCGATCCCGGCCACGATGCTCAGCACGAGCGGGAAGACGATGGTGTAGACGATCACGAACGTCACAGCGGTGAGGCTGAAGCCGAACCAGACGATGACGATCGGCAGCCACGCGATGTCGGCGATGGCCTGGAAGAAGAGCAGCAGCGGCCAGGTCAGCCGCCGTGCGAGTGGCGACATCCCGACCAGGAACCCGAGCGGGAGCCCGATCAGCAGCCCGAACAGCACGCCGTTCCACAGCCGGGTGAGCGAGTCGGACAGGTACCCGGGCAGGATGCCGCGCTCCAGCAGGCCACCTAGTTCGGCCAGCACGACGTCGGGGCCGACGAAGAACGCGGGCGGGAAGACCTGCAGCTGCGCCAGCAGCCACCACAGAGCCACCACCGGTACGAACGGGCCCAGGGTGCGGACCGCCCCGCTGCGGGCCAGCCGGCGCGCGAGCACGGTCATGACGGGGCCGCCGTCATGCCCCAGCGCTGCACCGTGCGTCGCTCGAGCGGCGCGAGCAGCAGCCGGTCCATCGCGAGCCAGAGCACGCCGATGATCACCATCGAGGCGATGATGACGTCGGTCGAGAAGGTCTTCTGGGCGAGGAACAGGGCGTACCCGAGTCCCGCGCTGGTGGCGATGATCTCCGCGGCCACCAGGCCGCGCCAGCCGTAGCCGAGCCCGACCCGCAGGCCCGTCACCACGCTCGGCAGCGCGCCGGGCAGCAACACCTCCCAGAACATCCGCACCCGGCCGGTGCCCATGCTGCGCGCGGCGCGCAGCAGCGGGATCGGGATGCGCCGCACGCCCAGCACGGTGTTGTAGGCGAGCGCGAAGAACATCGCGTTCCACACGATGAAGATCACCGCGCCGTCCCCGTACCCGAGCCAGAGCGTCGCGATCGGGATCCAGGCGATGCCGGCGAGCGCGACGGAGAACCGCAGCAGCGGCGCGAAGAACGCCGACAGCCGCGGGCTCGCCCCGAGCGCGACGCCGAACGGCAGTGCCGTGACGACGGCGAGCGCCGCGCCGATCAGCACCCGGCGCAGGCTCGCGGCGAGGTGGGTGACGAGCTCACCGCTGGCCGTCATGTCGGCGAGGGCCCACGCCACGTCGGTGACCTGCGGGAAGATCCGCATCGGCACGCCGGTGGCGGCCACCACCGCGGCCCAGAGGGCGAGCAGGGCGGCGAACGGCGCGAGGAACCAGAGCACCGACCGCATCGGCGAGGTCCTGCGGCGTCGCATCCGGGACACCGCAGGCGGTGGCGCCGTTCCCGTGGCGCTCATGCCGCGGGGCAGGCCACGAGCGCGGCGTCGCGGTCGTAGGCGAAGCCGGCGTCGATGCGGGCGGCCTCCGGGATCGGAGGCAGGTCGTCGAACAGGTCGGGTCGCTCGGCCATCACCGTCGTGATGGGGCCGGGCACGAACCGGTCGGCGACGTCGAAGCCGGGCTGGGTGACGCCCTGCTCGGCGAGCATCTGCGCCACCGTGTCCATGGCGGCGTAGTTGCAGGCGGAGAAGCGCGGGTCGAGCTGCGCCACGTTGTACTGCATCGCCTGCTGGGCGATCTCCAGCTCGGTACCCGGCAGCCACCGCGTGGCCGCCTCGGCCGCCTCGTCCGGGTTGTCGCGCATCCACTTGTCCGCCGCGGCACGAGCGGTGAGGAACCGCTTCACGACGTCCGGGTTCTGCTCCACGAACTCGCGCATCGCGACGATGTAGCCGACGTAGGGGATGCGGCCCCCGCCGCGCACGACCTCCTCACTGCCGGGAACCTGCCGCGTGATGGTGAGCGGCCACGGGTCCCACACGATCGCGGCGTCGATGCCGCCCGTCTGCAGCGCAACCGGCATGTCCGGAGGCGCGGTGTTGACGATCTCGACCTCGCCCACGGGGATCTGCAGCTCCTGGAGCAGCCCGATCAGGTAGAGGTGGTTGATCGAGCCGACGGACACGCCGATGCGCTTGCCGCGCAGCGTGCTGAGGTCAGCGTTGCTGATGCCCGAGCCGGGCCGCGCGACCACCGCCATCGTGTCGTCGATCGCCCGCTTGCTCGCCGAGCCGGAGTAGTTGCCGAGCAGCACGATGTCCAGCCCGCGCTGGGCGGCGCCGATCCCGGGCGTGCCGACCTGCACGAAGTCGACCTCGCCCGCCTGCAGCGCGTTGAGCGAGTCGACGCCGGTCGGGAACGGCTGGGCCAGGCGCACGTCCAGTCCCTGTTCCTCGAACGCGCCGATCTCCAGCGCGATCGGAAGGCCGATCTGGTCGACGGCCGACACGTAGCCCGCGTCGATCGTGACGAGCTGCGGCGCCTCGCCACCGCTCACGTCCTCGTCGACCGTGGATCCGCCGCCGCACGCGGCGAGCAGGATCACGAGGACGCTGCCCGTCAGTGCGGCGGCGAGGCGGTGCGTGCTCCGGTGGTTCATCGTTGAACCCCCTCCTGTCTGCTCAGCGGGAGAGCCAGCCCCCGTCGACGGCGAGGACGTGGCCATGGACGTAGTCGGCGGCGGGGGAGGCGAGGAAGACCGCGGCCCCCGCGACGTCCTCCGGCTCCGCCCAGCGGCCGGCCGGGATGCGGGCGAGGATCTCGGCGCTGCGGGTGGGGTCGCTGCGCAGCGCCGCGGTGGTGGCGGTGGCGACGTAGCCGGGTGCGATCGCGTTGACGTTGACGCCGTGGGACGCCCACTCGTTGGCGAGCGCGCGGGTGAGCCCGGCGAGCGCGTGCTTGCTCGCCGTGTACGAGGGCACGACGAGCCCGCCCTGGAAGCTCAGCAGCGACGCGACGTTGACGATCTTCCCGGAGCCGCGGGCGACCATGCGGCGTCCGGCGGCCCGGCACAGCTCGAACGCGGCGTGCAGGTTCACCTCGATGACCTCGTACCAGTCCTCGTCGGGGAACTCGGTGGCCGGGGCCCGGCGGATGAGGCCTGCGTTGTTGACCAGGACGTCGACGGCGTGCGCGTCGAGCAGGCGCTCGGCGGCGGCGCGGCGGGCGGGCCGGTCGGAGAGGTCCAGCAGCTCGGTGGTCACCGCCGCGCCGAGGGCTGTCGCCTCCTCGGCCACCGGGGCCAGGTTGTCCCGCTCGGAGAGCAGGAGCAGGTCCGCGCCCGCGCCCGCGAGGCCGAGCGCGATCGCGCGGCCGATCCCGGACCCGGCGCCGGTGACCATGGCCAGCCGGCCGTCGAGCGAGAAAGGGGAGGTGACGGCCACGCCTGGACGGTAGGAGCGGGCATGCGGCGCGGTGAAGCGCGACTTCCGGATCGGGTTATTCGGATCTCGGATCGGGCACCGGCTCGGTGCCGTCGGGGCGGGGCTGCTGGACGATCTGCTGCAGGAGGGTGCGTGCGGCGGCGGTGAGCATCCGCGAGGAGTCCCAGTGGACGGCGACGCGGCGCCCGGCACCGCCCTCGAGCCGGCGCACGCAGACGCCGGTGGTGTCGGCGACCTGGGCGGCGAGCGAGTTGGTGACACCGACCCCGAGACCGTGGCGCACCAGCGACATGAGCGTCTGCGGCTGGTTGGTGGCCTGCACGGGCTCGAGCTCGTACCCGCACTCCCGGAAGCGCTGGTAGGACTCGAACTCCCCGGTCTCGGGCGCGTCCAGGCGGCCGATCGACAGCAGGGGATGCGCGGCGACCTCCGCCACGGGCAGCGGGTCGGGCAGCTCGGAGAGGGGGTGCCCGGGCGGGTGCAGCGCGACGAGGGGCTCGGCCCACAGCAGGTGCCGGCGGATGCTCACCCTGGACGGCCGCGGTTTCACCGGGCGGATGCACAGGTCGAGCTCCCCGCCCGTCAGCGCCTCGTCGAGCTCGAGCGTGGAGCGCTCGACGAGCACCACGCGCACGTCCGGGCTGCTGCGTGCGGCCTCGCGGAGCACGTGGGGCACGAACGCGGCGCTCGCGCTCGGGTGGCAGCCGAGCGTGACGACCCCGCGGGCGCCGCCGCGCCACGCCGTCATGGCGGCCTCGGTGGCCTCGACCTCGCGCAGGATGGACCGGGCGTGATCGGCCAGCGCCTTGCCCGCCTCCGTGAGCTCGACGGGCCGCTTGCGCCGGTTGAACAGCGGGATGCCCACCCCGCGTTCCAGGGATGCGACGTGCATGCTGATGCGCGGCTGGGAGCGGTGGGTGGCTTCCGCGGCGGCTACGAAGCTGCCCGTGTCGACGACGGCGAGGAACGAGACCAGCCATTCCAGGCGCATCAGACACCTCCCCGAGCCCGCGCCGACCCTAACCCGCATCCCATCAGCGACGCTGATGCTGGCATCCGAGAAGCGCGGTTCACGCGACGGACGAGCGCGGGGTACAACCGGACGATGACCGAGCACGCGCCGGACTTCCTCGTGCAGACCGCCGACCTGCCCTGGGTGCCGCAGGGTTCGAACAACGTCTGGTTCAAACCGATCCGGATCAACCTGGAGAAGGGCAGCTGGGTCAACCTGCTGAAGGTGGCCAGGAAGGGTGTCGTGAACCGGCACCGCCACCTCGCCGAGGTCGAGGGCTGGGTGCTGCAGGGCAAGTGGCACTACATCGAGCACGACTGGCAGGCCTCGCCCGGCGCGTACGTCTACGAGCCGCCCGGTGACGTGCACACGCTGGTGGCCGACGTCGAGGACGAGTCGGAGCCGATGCTCACGCTGTTCTCCATCCACGGACCGATCGAGTACATGGACGCCGACGGCAACCTCGCCTACGTGGAAACGGCGGAGACGAAGCTGAAGCGCTACACCGACTACTGCAAAGAGGCCGGGATCGAGCCGGCGGACATCGTCTTCTAGGGACGGCTCGCGCTACCCGTCTCGGCTCACGCACCCTGCTCGGTTCCGCGCTCCCCGTCGACGGTGGGCCTCGCAGGAGAAGGGGTGCGTCGCGGTCCCGGTGCGAGCCTCTGCGGCCCCTCGGGCATGCGGTGCGGGCAGGCCGGGGGCCTGCCCGATGGGCGCGCGGCGCCGCCAGGAGGCGGTCTCGGGCGTGATCAAGGGCTGATGGCCGCGATCAAGGGCAGATGGTCGCTGTTGAAGATCAACTAGCCACCATTTCGCCTTGATCGCCGATCAGGCCCCGGCGCGCGGCAGTGGTTGGTCCCTCACCGAGGGGAAGGTCGCCGATTCGGTGCCCTCACGGCGGGCCGGGCAGCCGTGGGTGCGCCAGATCGCCGATCATCAGGGTGCACGGACCTCATGATCGGTGTTTCAGCGCGTTCACGGCCGGATTCCGCCGTAGAGGCACCAACGCCGTGATCATGCCCGTGGGCCCGCCTTCGGTGGCGCCGCGCGCCCACCGGGCAGGCCCTTGGCGTGCCCGCGTCGCTTGCCCGGAGGGGCGGCCCCGCACGATGCGCGGCGCCACCGAGGTAGCTGTTCGACCGGGGACGGAGTGCGTCGTGGCCTATTACCAGGGCACAGGCCCGGTCTCCGATGAGCTGCTCGTCGAGCGGCAGGTCGCGGTGCTGCCCACGGGCCATCCGCTGGCCGCAAGGGCCGCGCTGCGGCTGGCCGACCTCGCGGAGGAGCAGGTCGTCCGGTCCGGCGACGAGCTCCGGGTGCGCGACGGTGCCCAGCTCGTGCAGCTGGTCGCACCGGGCCGCGTCGTGGCGGTGCTGCCCGAGTCGGTCCGCCCGCGCCTCGGGCGCGACATGGCCGCGGTACCCGTGCTCGACGCGCCCACCGTGGCACTGCACGTGGCGTGGCCTGCCGCCGGCACGTCTCGGGCCGTGGCCGCGTTCGTCCGGGTGGCCGCGGCAGTCGCCTACCGTCACACCGCGCCGAACGCCTCCGCAACGGCGAGGCTGTCCTCGTAGATGTGGTAGCGGGTGATCCACCCGTCCACAACGGTCAGGTGGAGCGCGAACGCGGCGACGTAGCTGCGTCCGGTGGGCTTCGCGGTGTGCGCGATCTCGCCCAGCACCACCGCGTCCGCCCCGTCGACGAGCACCGCGTGCACGCGCGCGTCGCTCTCCCCGGGTACGTGGTGCTCGCCGATCAGCCTGAAGTTCTCGGCGACGTCGGCCCTCGTGCTGCGGTGGCGGATCCACGGCACGGTCTGCGCGTAGTCGCCATCGGGCCAGTCCAGCTTCCAGTCCACGTCCTCGGCGAACAGTTGCGCGATCCGTTCCGGGTCGCCCGCCGCGACGCGGCGCATGAGCTCGTCAACCGTCTCTCGGGTGTTCACGGGACCCAGCCTGGCCGGCGGGCCGTCGCCCGGTCGATGACCTGAGGGGTAATAGTGGCGGTGTGGAGATCGCTGACGCCGTCGTGATCGGCGGCGGGCACCACGGCCTCGTCGCGGCCGCGGTGCTGGCCGATGCCGGCTGGGACGTGTGCGTGCTGGAGGCCGCCGACGGGGTCGGTGGTGCCGTCCGCTCGGCCGAGCTGCACCCGGGGTTCACCGCCGACCTGTTCAGCGCCTTCTACCCGCTCGCGGCGGCGTCGCCGGTGCTGCGGGCCCTCGACCTCGGCGGCTGTGGGCTGCAGTGGACGCACGCCCCCGCGGTCCTCGCCCATCCCGCTCGCCCGGACGGTGCCCCGGCGGCCGTCCTGTACCGGGACCGGGAGCGCACCGCCGCCGCCATGGACCCGCGCGACGGCGAGGCGTGGCTGCGGCTCTGCGCGCAGTGGGACGCGGTCGGCGACGCGGTGCTCCGGTCGATCTTCACCGCGTTCCCACCGGTGCGCGGGCCGTTGCAGGTGCTGCGCCGCGTCGGCACGGCGGACGCGCTGCGGCTCGCTCGGTTCCTCGTGCTGCCGGTCCGGAGGATGGGGGAGGAGCTCTTCGCGGGCGAGGGGGCCCGGCTGCTGCTCGCCGGGAACGGCGGGCACGCCGACATCCCGCCGGACGCGCCGGGGAGCGGCGTGTTCGGGTGGCTGCTCGCGATGCTGGGCCAGCAGTACGGCTTCCCGGTGCCGGTGGGCGGGGCGGGGGAGCTCTCCGGCGCGCTCGCCCGGCGGGCCACGGCGGCGGGCGCCGAGCTGCGGACCGGGGAGCGGGTCGAACGGATCGACGTGCGCGGCGGTCGTGCCGTCGCCGTGCACAGCGCGACGGGCCGCACCGTGCGGGTCCGCCGCGCCGTCATCGCCGACGTCGCGGCGCCCGCGCTCTACCGCGACTTGCTGCCGGCGAGCGCGGTGCCGGACCGGCTGCGCGCCGATCTCGAGCAGTTCACCTGGGACACCCCGGTCGTCAAGGTCAACTGGGCGCTGCGCGAGCCGATCCCGTGGCGCAACCCGGGGGTCGCCGGGGCCGGCACGGTGCACCTGGGCGCCGACGAGCGGGGCCTCGCGCGGTGGGCGGGCGAGATCGAGTCGGGCACCGTGCCGGCCACGCCGTTCGCGCTGCTCGGGCAGATGACCACCGCCGACGCCACGCGGTCCCCGGCCGGCACCGAGAGCGCGTGGGCCTACACCCACCTCCCGCGCGGTGTCGCCGACGACGAGAGCGCCGACCGGTTGGCCGAGCGGATCGACGAGGCCGTCGAGGAGTTCGCCCCGGGTTTCCGCGGGCGGGTGCTGCACCGGGCGGTCCAGCGCCCAGGGGACCTGCAGGCGGCAGACCCGAACCTCGTGCACGGCGCGGTGGGCGGCGGCACGATGCAGCTGCACCAGCAGCTCGTGTTCCGACCCGTGCCGGGGCTCGGTCGATCGGAGACGGTGGTCGGAGGGCTGTACCTGGGCAGCGCGTCGGCGCACCCCGGCGGGGGTGTGCACGGCGTGTGCGGCTGGCTCGCTGCGCGTGCCGCGCTCGCCGAGCAGGGGTTGCTCGGCGGCCTGCGCCGCCGCGTCACGTCGGCGGCGCTGGAGCTGATCTACCGGGAATCGCCCTCGGCGAGGTAGGCGAGGCGGCGCAGCGTCTCAGCGTTGCGCGGGCCGATCACGGCGGACCTGGCCTGCGGTGGCAGCAGCCGGCCGGGGCCCCCGCGCACCTCCTCGGACAGGACGACCTCGCAGCCGTCCGCCCGCTCGTCGAGGGTCAGCCGGATCTCGGTCTCGCCCACGGGCCACGCCCGGCCGCGCAGCACGAGCTCCCGTTTCGGCACGCACGCGAGGACGGTGACGGTGTCGTCCAGCAGGAGCGGCCAGGTGCCGACCGAGTAGTGCAGCTGTGATCCCACGCCCGGCCACGCCGGGTCGACCTCGCGCATCCGCGTGGCCCCGACCACCCAGGACGGGTACAGCCGGCCGTCGGAGAGGACCGCCCACACGGCATCCGCGACGGCGCCGACCTCGCGGCGAACGGTGACCACGGCGGAAGGGTAGATCCGCGCCCGGTCACCCCTTTCGGGAGGTCTCCCGATCTCACACCCGGGGGCGGTTCAGCCGTCGCCACCGTTGCCCTTGTTGCCCCTGCCGCTGCCCTTCTCGCTGCCGCCCTTGCCGCTGCTGCCCTTGTCGTTACCGCCCTTGTCGTTACCGCCCTTGTCGCTGCTGTCCTTGCTGCCGCTGTCCTTGCTGCCGCTGTCCTTGCTGCCGCTGTCCTTGCTGTCTCCGCCCTTGCTGTCGCTGCCACCGCCGTTGTCGCCGCGATCGCTGCTGTCGTTCTCCTTCTCGCTGCCCTGGTCCTTGCCGCCGGAGCCGCCGTCGTCGCTCCGCTCGCGGTTCGGCCGGTCCTTCTCTCCGTTGTCTCCGGCCTTGTCGTCGGTCGCGGCCCGGCTGCGGGCGTTCTTCCCACCCGAGGCGTTCTCGGCCGCCGCGCCGTCGGTGTTCTTGCGGCCCGGTCCTGGGGAGCCCTCGGACCCGGACGCCGCCTTGACCGGCCGGTCCGGTCGATCGGCACGCTTGCCGGGTGTGTCGCTGGGCGGCCCGTTGCCGGGGCCGCCTGCGGAGCGCGCACTCGCTGGTGTCTTCTGGGGTGGTCCGTTGCCGGACGTGTCAGCGGGTGGCCCGTTGCCGGCGCCGTTGGAGCGTGCGCGGGCCGGTACGTCGCCGGGCGGCCCGCCACCCGGCTTGCTGCTGTTCGGCTGGGTGGCGTACGACCACGTCCCGCCCGGCGGGGTGCCGGCTCCGCCGGGCGGGACGGTCCCGGACTCGGGCGTGACCGCCGGGCCGGTAGGCCCGGCCGATGCCCTGTCCGGAGTCTGGAGGCGCCTGACGGCGAAGTACTGGTTGCCGGCCGCGGGTTCGGTGCCGAGCCGGTCGAAGGCCGGGCTGCCCACCTCGGACGGGACGTCCTCGGCGAAGATCTGCCGCATCGCGGCGAGCACCACGTCGTCGTCGGCGGCGGTGGCGCCCGTGCCGATCGCGTTGCCGGACCAGCCGTAGTCCGCGGACAGCGGCAGGCTCGCGGGCGGAAGGGGGATGCCCGCGCCCCGCCCGGCGGCCGAGCGGTCCGCCGCGTCCTCGACCACCGACGGCCCGAGCACGGCCGTCGCCGCGAACAGCGCGCCCGCGGCGACCGCCACCTTCCGAACGCTCCGGCGGGGCGGTTCGGGTGGCGGCTGCGCGATGCGGGCGTGCCCGCGCGGCACCAGCGGCCGGTCGGCGACGTGGGGACCGCGGCCCTCGCGGCGCAGCAGTGCCGCGACCGACACCGCGCCGTCCGGTCCCGTCGGGCGCGGCGGAGGCGGGTTCGCCCCTGCGCACCGGGCGAGCAGCTCAGCCACGGTGACCGTGCCGGTCGGCCTGGGGCCAGTGCCGTGCGAGCAGTCGGACGGTTCCACAGGTGACGTCTTCCGGGTGGCGTTCGTGCAGGTCCTGATCGGTGTGATGTCGTTTTCCTACCCGGGCCCGGCCGCGGGCGGCCAGACGCAGTTCGCCCGCTCGTCGCACGTCACCTGAACAGCCGCGAGACGCCGCCACCTACCGTTGGACGTGCGAAGAGCTCCGGTCGCCGATCCGGTTGCGCCGATCGACCAGGATCGCAGATCCGAATGGAGCACGATTCTGCTCCTCACTGTCCGCGCTGGTTCAGCTACTGCGCGCGAGAGTGTGACCGTGGGTAACAGCTCTCACCCGGACGGTGCTGCCCGATCGGCCCAGCACCGCTCGGGCAAGCGGCCGACGCCGGTGCGGTCAGATGCGCGGGGTCGACGCGAGCACCGGCCGTCCGAACGTCGCTGCAACCCCTGCGCTGAACGCGACGTGGTCCGGCGGGCGCCGTGCGAGATCGCCGAGGCCGGCCGCGGCGAGCAGCCCGTCGTCCAGCTCCTGCACCTCCGCCCGGTGCAAGGGCCATGTGACGTGCGTGTTCGGCAGGTACCACGTGCGCCCGAGGTGGGCCACGTGCAGACCCCAGCGCGCGGTGAGGAACCGCTCGAGCGGCCCGTCGATCGCCGGGCCGACCGGCCGGACGGACACCCTGCTGCGGACGGGAGGGCCCGGCCGGACGAGGCGGGCGGCGTAGGTGCGCAGATCCCCGTCGTGCCGCAGCCCCATGCGGGCCCACCGGTACGGCAGCCCGAACACCGTCCGGCCCGCCGCGACGGCGATCGCCCGCTCCGCGGCCATGGTCAGGAAGACGACGCCGCGCCTGCCCGTGGCGTCCACCGAGTACAGCCGGACGTTGGTCTCCAGGAAGGTGCCCACCCACGGCGCCGGCGGGCCGCCCGCGATGGCCGTGCCGACCAGGCGGAACGGCACCAGCCCGACGTAGGTCTGCCCGTCGAGCGCGTCCGGGGCCACCCCGGAGGGGAACAGGTGCCGCACGGCGTCGGGATCGACCGCCCAGTGCAGGAACGCCACATCGAGCCAGCGTTGCGAGAGCAGGTGCGGGCGGGGCAGGAACGGCGGGTCGGCCTGCACTGGCTCGATCGGTACGGCCAAGGTGACATCGTCTCGCGCGCAACGCCGCGGTCTGCCGGACGTCCTCCTGGTACGGGGAACGGGGGTCGGTATGCGCAGGACGGGAACGGCGGCCGCACTGGCCGTGTTGGTGGCGCTCACCGGGTGTGCGGCGCAGGCTCCACCGAACGGTCCGAACGCTGTGTCTGCCGTGCCGAGCGCTGAGCCCGCCGTGCCGGACACGGTGCTGCTGCCCGACGAGGGCAGGCGCAGCACCGTGGCCGAGTTCACCGACTGGACCACCGACCGGACGCTCGGCAGGGCCTGGTTGCTCGACCCGTGCCGGCCCACCACGTACCCGACCGACGGGCAGCGCGTCCGCTTCCGCACGGTGAGCCGGGAGGGCCCCGAGGCGTTCGACGCCCGCCAGCTGGGGGTGTACCCGACGCCCGAGGCGGCCGCCGAGGTGCTCGCAGGCTTCCGGCGGGTGCTCGCCGCCTGCCGCACCGGGCAGCTGGACGGCGGCGCGCGGTGGACCTGGGTGACGGCGGACGTCCCGGACCTCGGTGACGACGGCTTCCTGGCCGCGTCCACGGTCGTCGCGCCGGAGTACGCGAGCGACGGCGCGCGCATCGCCGTGACGCGGGCGGGGAGCGCGGTCTTCCTCGCCCACGCGACCGGCGAGTACTACACCGCGGAGATCGACGACGGGGCGCAGGCCGTCCGCGAGGTCGCTCGACGGTTCCTGGACTCGGTTTGAGCCCGGCTCAGGCGCCCGTGGCCGGCGCTTCGATCGCGCCCGGGCGGCTCGGCAGGCCGAACGCCCCGGTGAGCGCCCGCTCGCGCAGCCCGGCCGGGAGGCCCGCGAGCAGGCCGAGGCCGCGGGCGTCCGCCCCGGCGTAGTAGCGCCGCCGCGGCCGCGGCGCGACGACGGCCTGCACCACCACCTGCGCGGCCTTCGTCACCGAACCGAGCCGTTGCCGAGCCGTGGCGGCGTCGACGGCGTCGAGCTGGGCACGGTAGAGCGCGAGCCGTCCGGGTTCGGCGCCGTCCAGCGCGGCCGCTACCGCCGTCGCCGACTTGGTGAAGATCTCGGTCTCCAGGGCGCCCGGCTCCACGACGACGACCCGGATGCCCCACGGTGCGAGCTCGATCCGCGCCGCGTCGGACAGTGACTCCAGGGCCGCCTTGCTGGCCGACAGCGGCCCGAGGAACGGCAGCGCGACGCGCGCGCTGGCGGCGCTGATGTTGACGATCCGGCCCCGTGCCCGGCGCAGCAGCGGCAGGAAGACGCGGGTCACGCGGGCCGGGCCGAAGACGTTGACGTCGAACTGCCGCTGCCACTCCTCGGAGGGCAGCAGCTCCTGCGGGCCCTGCACGATCACGCCGGCGTTGTTCACCACGGCGTGCAGGCCCTCGGGCTCGGCGGCAGCCACCTCGTCGGCGGCCGCGGCGACGCTCGCCTCGTCGGTGACGTCGAGCCGCAGCGGGTGCACGCCGGGGGCGTCGAGCTGGGGGTACCGCTGCGGGTCGCGGACACCCGCGTGGACCCGATAGCCCTTCTCCGCCAGCACCTGCGCCGTGGCCAGTCCCAGGCCGGCGCCTGCTCCGGTGATGAGGACAGCCTTGCTCGCCATTCCTACACCCCTCTGTCGCGACATGTAGATTTAAACATGTCAGAGGCTACAGCTCGCCTTGCACCTGTCAAGGTCCGACCGTCGCGTAGGGTCGCTGCCATGTCGCTCCGGTACGGCGTGCTCGGGTTGCTCGCCGGTGAGCCCGCGAGCGGCTACGACCTGGCCCGGCGCTTCGAGGAGGCGCTCGGCTCCATCTGGCCTGCCAAGCACCCGCAGATCTACGGCGAGCTCACCCGGCTCGCGAACGAGGGCATGATCGAGGTCGCCGAGGAGGGGCCGCGGGGGCGCAAGGTCTACCGCGTCACCGAGGCGGGACTCGCCGACATCCGGCACTGGCTGGCCACGGCCGATGTCGACCACACGGTGCGCCTGGAGCCCCTCCTGCGGTCGTTCTTCTTCTGGCTGGCGCCCCCCGAGGACCTGCAGCGGCACCTCGCGCGCGAGGCGGAGTACTACCGCGAGACGGCGCAGCGCTACCGCGGCTATGCCGATGCGAAGGATCGGGGCGAGTTCGGCGACAGCCCGCAGACGATGTCGCTGCGAGTGGCGATCGAGGGCGGGATCCGCCTGTACGAGGCGCTCGCCGACTGGGCGGAGTGGGCGCGGACCGTGCCGCCTGCCACATGAGGGACGTGCTGGTGGTCACCGGCGGCAGCCGGGGGATCGGCGCCGCCGTCACGCGGGCGGCGCACGCGCGCGGGTACGCGGTCGGTGCCGGCTACGCGAGCGACGACGCGGCCGCCGACCGGTTGCGTGCCGAGCTGCCCGGGGTCGTCGCCGTCCGCGCGGACGTCGCAGACCCCGCCTCCGTCACGGCGCTCTTCGACGCGACGGAGGCCGCGTTCGGCCCGGTCACGGCCCTCGTGAACAACGCGGGCGTGACCGGGCGGTTGGGCGCGTTCACGGACGCGCCGGTCGCGACGCTGCGGCGGGTGCTCGACGTCAACGTCCTCGGCACGATGCTGTGCGCACAGGAGGCGCTGCGCCGCTGGGCGGACCGCGGCACGCCTGGCCGGATCGTCAACGTGTCCTCGAGGGCGGCCACGCTGGGCTCGCCCGGCGAGTACGTGCACTACGCCGCCAGCAAGGCGGCCGTCGAGACGTTCACGCGCGGGCTGGCCAAGGAGGTCGCGGCGCAGGGGATCCGGGTCAACTGCGTCGCCCCCGGCACGATCCACACCGACATCCACGCGGCGGCGGGGGACCCCGCGCGTCCGGAACGGGTGGCCGCTCGTGTGCCGATGGGGCGGGCCGGGGAGCCGGAGGAGATCGCCGCCGCGGTCTTGTGGCTGCTCTCGGCCGAGGCCTCCTACGTCACGGGCGCGGTGCTGCAGGCCGGCGGCGGGATCTGACCGACCCGCCACGGGTCGGTGGCCCAGGACACACCAAAATCAGTTGTAGAGGCCAACTAACTGCGTATAGTTGTTGGTAGCAACCAACTTGGGAGGCCTTCGTGATCACCACGGCCACCGCCGACGAGCTGCTGGAGCTCCTGCGCTCGATCATGCGGGCGAACCGCACGGCGCGCCTCGGTCCCGAGTCGGAGGACATGCCCGGCTGGAAGTTCGCGGTGCTCGGCCTGCTCGCGAGGGAGGGGGAGCAGCGCCTCGGCCAGGTCGCCGCGCACCTCGAGGTCGACCCCTCCGTCGCCAGCCGCCAGGTGGCCATGCTGGAACAGCTCGGCTTCGTGACGCGCCGCCCCGATCCCGCCGACGGCCGCGCGCAGCTGCTCGCCATCTCCCCCGCGGGGCTCGCCGCCCGCGACGGGTACCTCGCCATGCGGGCCCGATGGGTTGCCGAGGCCCTCCAGGGCTGGGACGACGCCGAGGTCACCCACCTCGTGGCGCGGCTGCGCCAGCTGGTCGACGACCTGCACTGCGCGCTGGCCGCCCACCACCGCCCACCCGCTCGGGTGGCCCGGTCGGCCTCCTGATCACCACCACCCCCACCACACGCGTGCCCGAGCAGAGACCCGAGCATCGGTCCGAGGAGAAGGATTGACCACCACAGCGGAGGAGACGTTGCCCGCCCAGGCCGCCGTCGCCCGCCGACCGGCCGCCGAGGACAGCGGACGGATGTCGCGGCGGCAGACCCTGGAGGCGCTCTCCGGGATGCTGCTCGCGATGTTCACGGCGTTCCTGTCGTCGACGATCGTGTCGAACGCCCTGCCGACGATCATCACCGACCTGCACGGCACGCAGAGCCAGTACACCTGGGTGGTCACCGCCACCCTGCTCGCCTCCACGGCCACCACACCGATCTGGGGCAAGCTCGCCGACCTGTTCAGCAAGAAGCTGCTGGTGCAGCTGGCGATCACGATCTTCACCGTCGGTTCGATCCTCGCCGGGTTCTCCCACTCGGTCGGCACGCTGATCGGCTGGCGCGTCCTCCAGGGCATCGGTCTCGGCGGGCTGCAGGCGCTGATCATGATCGTGATGGCTGCGATGATCAGCCCCCGGGAGCGGGGCCGCTACACCGGCCTCATCTCCACCGTCATGTCGGTGGCTCCGGTCGCTGGCCCGCTGATCGGCGGCCTCATCGTCGACACCGACTGGCTCGGCTGGCGCTGGTGCTTCTGGGTGGGCGCGCCGCTCGCCGCGGTCGCGCTGGTGGTCGTGCAGCGCACGCTCAACCTGCCGGTCGTCAAGCGCAAGGTCAGCATCGACTACCTCGGCGCCGCGCTCGTCGCGTCCGGCGTCTCGGCACTGCTGATCTGGGTGACTCTGGCCGGTAACCAGTTCGCGTGGGACTCCACCACCTCGTACGCCCTCGCGGGCCTCGGCGCCGTGCTGATCGTGCTGTTCCTGGTGGTGGAGGCGCGGGCCAAGGAGCCGATCATCCCGCTGCGCCTCTTCCGGGACCGCACCACCACACTCGCGATCCTCGCGAGCATCTCCGTCGGCGTGGCCATGTTCGGCGGTGCCGTCTTCCTGGGCCAGTACTTCCAGATCGCGCGCGGCTTCTCGCCGACCGCCGCCGGCCTGCTCACGCTGCCGATGATCCTCGGGTCGATGATCGCCGCGACCGGATCCGGGTCGCTCATCACGCGCTACGGCAGGTGGAAGATCTACCTCGTCCTCGGCGGGATCTTCCTGCTCGCCGGGTTCGGGCTGCTGTCGACGATCGACCACAGCACGGACCTGGTGCTGCTCGGGACCTTCCTGTTCGTCCTCGGCCTCGGCATGGGCATGTCGATGCAGAACCTCGTGCTGGCCGTGCAGAACTCGGTGGCCGCCACGGACCTCGGGGCCGCCAGCTCCACCGTCACGTTCTTCCGCTCCATGGGCGGCACCATCGGGGTGTCGGTCCTGGGGGCCGTGCTCGCCACCCGCGTCGGCGAGCTGACCACCGAGGGGCTCGCCGCCGCCGGGGTGGCCGCGCCCGCAGGCGGTGCCGGCATCGGCAGCCTGAACGAGCTGCCCGACACCATCGCGGGGATCGTCCGCGCCGCCTACGGCGACGCCACCGCGCTGACCTTCATGATCGGCGGCGCCCTCGCCGTCGTCACATTGCTCGCCGTACTGGCCATCCGCGAGGTGCCCCTGCGCACCGAGACCGGCATGGAGCGCGAGCGTGCGGAGGCCCAGACCCCCACCGGCCAGAATCCGGGGCAGACGTCCCTGAACGGCAGCGGCGCCCACGCGAACGGCAGCGTGAACGGCAGTGCCAACGGCAGCGTGAACGGGTGGGAACGGGCTGCCGCGAGCAACGGCCGGCACGGCGGGGACGCGGACGGCAGGCATGCCGCCGCCCACGCCGCGGACCGCCCGTCCCCGCGGCCGCGCCCCGCTCCTGCCGGTCCCGGCGTCCACGGCACGGTCTCCCGCGGCGACGGTGCGGCACTGAGCGAGGCCGTCGTGACCGTCACCGACCAGTGCGGGCGGCAGGAGGGCAGCACGACCACCGGCCGCGACGGGGCCTACCGCGTCACGTTGCCGACCGGCGGCACCTACCTCGTCGTCGCCGCATCCGGCGCGCTGGATCCGCACGCAGCGCTGGTGCCGGTGGCCGACCGGCCGGTCCGGCACGACATCGTGCTCTCCGCCGGCAGCGGGGTGCACGGCCGCGTCACGAGCGGCGACGACGCTGCTCCCGTTCCCGGCGCGTCCGTCACGCTGATCGACGTGCAGGGCGCCGTGGCCGGTGCCACCCGCAGCGACGGCGGCGGCCGGTACCGCATCCCCGGCGTGCCGGAGGGGCAGTACACGCTGGCCGCCACCGCACCCGGGCATCCGCCGCTGGCGGCGACCGTACGGCTGACTCGGGGCCGGTACACCGAGCGCGATCTCGAGCTGCCCGGCCGTGCCGTCCTGCGCGGCACCGTCATCGCGACCGGCGCGCTGGTCGGCCACGCCCTCGCCGCGCTCGTGGATGCCGAGGGCAGGGTGGTCGCGTCCGCGGTCACCGGGCCGGACGGCACGTTCGAGTTCGCCGACCTGCCCGCCGGCACGTACACGCTCGCCGCCCGCGGCTACGAGCCGGTGGCGCAGGTCGTGCACGTCGAGGCCGGGACGGTGGCCACCGCGGTCGTCGAGCTCGTCCCGCCGTCCGCCGAGGCCGATCGGGTGAACCGCATGGCCGAGCGTGCGAGCGAATCGGTGTCCATGAGCGAGCTTGCGAGCGAATCGGTGTCACAACGCCTGCGATGACCGGCGGTGGTCGCAGGCGGCGGGCAGATCCTGGACCTGCCCGCCGCGGGGCAGCGGCCCATCGGCGACTTCGTCGCGGCGCTCGGCCTGCGCTACGACCTCCTGGAGGAGATCGCGATCTCGCTCGCCGCCGGGTAGTAGTGGCGCATGCCCGAGTTGATCCGTCCCGTGGACCGCGTACGCGAGTCGTACGTCGCGGCGATGGCGGAGTTCCAGGCCGAGGGCAGGGGTGCGGCGGACGACCAGACCATGGTCGGCGCGGAGATCCGCGTGTACGGCTCGACCTGGCACTCCCCGGAGGGCTTCGCCCGGTACGTGAGGGACCTGCGTGCCGAGGCGGAGGAGGACACCCCACGGCCGGCCGGCTTCGTGCCGGCCACCACGCTGTGGTGGGTCGAGGGCGCGGAGTACCTCGGCCGGCTCGCCATCAGGCACCGGCTGACCCCGAAGCTGCGGGAGGTCGGCGGGCACATCGGCTACGACGTGCGCCCGAGCGCCCGCCGACGCGGCCACGCCACCGCCATGCTGCGCGCCGCGCTGCCGATCGCCGCCGGTCTCGGCATCGACCGGGCGCTCGTCACCTGCGACGTCGACAACGTCGGGTCCCGGAAGGTGATCGAGGCGTGTGGCGGGGAGTTCGAGGACCAGCGGGGCGTGAAGCTCAGGTTCTGGGTGGCGACGTCGCCGGTGTCGGCGGCGTAGCCGGCCGCGGCTCGACGAGCTACGGGCGGTTGCCGGTGCCGGTGGCCACCTCACGCGCCCGCATCGGCCCGCTGGTGGCCGGCGCGAGCGGCGGCGTGTCGAACCCCGCCCCGTCGCGGAGGCCGGCGAGGAACTCGGCGAACGTGTCGGTGGCGCTGTGCCGCGGCTGCCAGCCGAGTTCGTCGCGCGCCCGTGCCGTGCTCATGACCGGGAGCCGGAGCACCGCGTCGAACAGGTGCGGCGCGGCCGGGTGCAACCGCAGCTGCCAGGTCGTGGCCAGCGCGCTGCGCACCATCGGGAGCGGCAGCCGCACGGTGCGTGCGCCGAGGAGGCGGGCGAGCTCGCGCGCGTCGATCACCGGGTCGGCGGCCAGGTTGAACGCGCCGCGGACGTCGCGCACCACGGCCTGGCGGAACGCCTCGGCCGCGTCGAGTGAGTGCACCACCTGGAAGCGCAGTCCGGGCAGGTCCGGCACGACCGGGATCGTGCTCGACCGGACGAGCCGGTTCGGCAGCAGCGGTCCGATGAACAGCCTGCGCTGCTCCGTGCTCGCCTCCCGCTTGAAGATGAATCCCGGCCGCATCCGCACGACCCGCAGCTGTGGCTGCTCGACCTCGAGGTGGTCGAGCACCCGCTCCATGTAGGCCTTCTCCCGCGTGTAGGCGGCGGTGGGCCACCCGTGGGTCGGCCAGCTCTCGTCGACGTCGGCGTCCTTCGGGCCGGGGGAGTAGGCCCCCACCGACGAGGCGTACACGAGCGTGCGCACCCCCGCCTCCACCGCGGCGCGGAACACCCGGATCCCGCCGAGCACGTTGACCCGCCACGTGAGCACCGGGTCGTGCGTGGGCTGGATCAGCCAGGCCAGGTGCACCACGGCGTCCGCGCCCCGGAGGTGGGCGGCCATGTCGTCGGAGGTGATGTCCGCGCCCGCCCACTCGACGCCCTCCGGGTGCCATCCCGGCAGGCGCCGAGCCAGCCCGAGCACCGAGGTGACCTCGGGTTCCGCGGCGAGCGCCCGGACGAGGCTGGTTCCGACATTTCCGGTGGCACCCACGACGACGACGCGCATGCCCGAGGGTGACCCGGGGCGGCCGCCGCAAACGGGTGGTTCCGCCGCCGGTGTCGGGCGGCTGATCGCGGGTAGCCGTGGGGAAGACACGTGGGCGACAGCAGTGGAGGCGAGTGCACGTGGCCGACTCAGTGGGTGACTACGTCCTGCGCAGGTTGCGGGAATGGGGTGTCGAGCAGGTCTTCGCCTACCCGGGGGACGGGATCAACGGTCTGGTGACCGCCTTCGGGGCGGCGGAGGACCGGCCGCGGTTCATCCAGTCGCGGCACGAGGAGATGTCGGCGCTGCAGGCCGTGGGTTATGCGAAGTTCTCCGGGAAGGTGGGCGTCTGCATGGCCACGTCCGGCCCGGGGGCGATCCACCTGCTCAACGGCCTGTACGACGCGAAGCTCGACCACGTGCCGGTGGTCGCGATCGTCGGGCAGACCGAGCGCAGCGCGATGGGCGGGTCCTACCAGCAGGAGGTGGACCTGCAGGCGCTGTTCAAGGACGTGGCGAGCGAGTACCTCGTGGAGGTCAACGTCCCGGAGCAGCTGCCGAACGCCGTCGACCGGGCCTTCCGCACCGCCCTGACGCGGCGCGCCCCGACGGCGATCATCATCCCGAGCGACCTGCAGACGGAGCCGTACCGGCCGCCTCAGCACGCGTTCAAGCAGGTGCCGTCCAGCGAGCCGGGCCTGGTGGCGCCGACGCTGGTGCCCGCGGAGGCGGAGATCGCCCGCGCGGCCGAGGTGCTGAACGCCGGGCAGAAGGTCGCGATCCTGGTGGGGCAGGGCGCGCGCGGCGCCGCCGCGGAGGTCGAGCAGGTCGCGGACGTGCTCGGTGCCGGTGCGGCCAAGGCGCTCCTGGGCAAGGACGTGCTGTCGGACGAGCTGCCCTTCGTCACCGGCTCGATCGGGCTGCTCGGCACGCGCCCCAGCTACGAGCTGATGCGCGACTGCGACACGCTGCTCATCGTCGGCTCCAGCTTCCCGTACAGCCAGTTCATGCCCGAGTTCGGGCAGGCGAGGGCCGTGCAGATCGACATCGACGGCACCATGATCGGGATGCGGTACCCGACCGAGGTGAACCTCGTCGGCGACGCGCGGGCGACACTGCTGGCGCTGCTGCCGCTGCTGTCCGGGCCCACCGACCGGGCGTGGCGGGAGAAGGTCGAGGAGAACGTCGCGGGCTGGTGGGACACCATGCGGCGCGAGGCGATGGTGGACGCCGACCCGGTGAACCCGATGCGGATCGTGTGGGAGCTGTCCGAGCGCATCCCGCCCGACGCGATCGTCACGTCCGACTCGGGGTCGGCCGCCAACTGGTACGCCCGTCACCTGCGCATCCGCGGCGACATCCGCGGTTCGCTCTCGGGCACGCTCGCCACGATGGGCGCCGCCGTGCCGTACGCGATCGGGGCGAAGTTCGCCCACCCCGACCGGCCGGTCATCGCGATCACCGGCGACGGCGCGATGCAGATGAACGGGATGGCGGAGCTGCTCACCATCGCCCGCTACGCCGAGCGCTGGTCCGACCACCGGTGCGTCGTCTGCGTGCTGCACAACAACGACCTCAACCAGGTCACCTGGGAGCTGCGGGCGATGGGCGGGGCGCCGAAGTTCGAGGAGTCGCAGGTGCTCCCGGACGTGTCCTACGCCGACTTCGCCCGCGGCCTCGGCCTGGAGGCGATCACCGTCACCTCCCCGGACGAGCTGGGGCCCGCCTGGGACCGGGTGCTCGCCGCCGACCGGCCCGCGGTCCTCGACGTGTACTGCGACCCCGAGGTCCCGCCGATCCCGCCGCACGCGACGTTCGAGCAGGCGAAGTCGGCGGCCCAGGCCGTGCTGAGGGGCGACCCGGAGGCCTTCCACCTCGTCGTCGAGGGGATCAAGACCAAGCTGCAGGAGGCCGTTCCCGGCCGCAGGAGGTGAGGCGAGATGACGGCGAAGCAGCTCGTCGTCGGGATCGACGGCACGGCTGCGGGCGTCGCGGCGCTGCGCTGGGCCGTGGGCCAGGCCCGGGCGACCGGGGCATCCGTGCTCGCGATCGCGGTGAGCGAGCCGCCGTTCCCGGTGGCGGGCGGAGCGGAAGTCGCCGGAGGCTACGTGGCCCAGCCCGTGCTCGACGACGCGCAGCTCACCGCCGCGGCCGAGGCGTGGCTGACCGAGGCGATCGGCGCGGTGCCGGCTGAAGGGGCGCAGGCCGTCGACCGGCAGGTGCGGCACGGCGACGCCGCCACCGTGCTGCTGGAGGCCGCCGACGACGCCGATCTGCTGGTGCTGGGCAACCACGGCCGCGGCGGCCTCGCCGGTGCTCTGACCGGATCGGTCGCGCAGCGCTGCGCCCACCACGCCACCTGCCCGCTGGTGCTCGTCCCGGGCCCCGAGGAGGGCTGATGCCCACCGCTCTGGAACTTCACATATCGGACGCAGACTTCACATGAGGCCCGCCCTGTGTGAAGTGCGCATGAGGTCTGTGAAGTGGGTCCGAGCGTCGAGCCGCAGGCCGGTCACGAATCTTGCCGAACCCGTGCGCGGCGGCCTGTCGACGGGCACACTCTGGGGCATCAACGAGGACACAGACGGCAGGGCGAGCGGCTCCCGGTGCCGGGCGTGGACGGGAGTTCGCCGGGGGGCGGACGCTGCCGATCGGATGCCGGGTGGCGCTCGTTCCACCGAGCACGAGCCCATGGGGGGAACTGAAGCGTGAGATCCGTTCGGAAGTCGACCGGGGCACTGGTGGCGTTGGCCGCCATCGTGGTGTCGGCGCTGCTCACCGGCGCCACCTCGGCGCGAGCCGACGAGCCGCCCGCGCCCGAGCCGCCTGCGCTGAACGGCCTCATCGACCCGGCCCTGCTGGAGTCGATCCAACAGTCGATCGTGGGCCTGGTCGTGATCTGGGAGGAACCGCAGGACCCGTTCGCGCTGATGCCGGCACCGTCGCCCACGGGGGGCGAGGACGAGCTGCCGGTCATGACGATCTGCACCGGCTGGTTCGACAGCCCGACGACGATCGTGACGGCAGGCCACTGCGTCGACCCGAAGGAGGGCCGCCTGGCCCTCGACAGCCGCGTCGGACCGGCGATCGACCCGACCACCGGTGCGCCCGCGCCCACCCAGGCGGCACGCCCGGAGCCGAAGCGCACGGTATGGGCCTTCCAGCCGCGTGAGATGCAAGGTGCCGTGATCACGGCGCCTGTGATCGTCCGCGTCGACAGCTTCCGCCCGGCCGACGAGGGCGACACGGCCAAGCTCGAGATGTACGGCCTGCCGCCGGCCAAGCCGTTGCCGATCGCGCCGGACGCGCCGCAGCTCGGGGAGACCGTGACGTCGATCGGCTTCCCCGGGCTCAACATCGACGCGACCGACGGCGTGGACGTCGAGGGCCTCGTCAGCGGCGGCAAGACGCCCGCCGAGGTGCTGCAGGACTCCCGGCTCCAGCCGGTGAACACCAGCGGCACGATCACCGCCCGGCAGTTCCGCCAAGGGGTGGCCGTCTACCAGATCAACGCCGACCTCGCCGAGGGCATCTCCGGCGGGCCCACCATCAACTCGCGCGGCGAGGTCCTGGGCATCAACAGCCAGATGACCGTGCCGTTCATCGGGCAGAACTTCAACGTCATCACCGACACCGGGATGCTGCGGGACTTCCTCGGCCACGGCGCTGCCCAACCAGGGGCGGCCCCGCCGGGCGAGCCGAGCGAGGTCGCGATCGAGAACACGGCGGGCGGCGCAGGGCAGGCGGCGCCACTGACGGTCGTCATCGCGCTGGTCGGCGGAGCGATCATCGGGGCGATCCTCATGTGGCTCTTCGCACGTCCCCGGCCGGCGGCGAAGACGCCGGGCTCGGAGGCGGACCCCGAGTAGGCACCTGACCGTTCCGGGATCGCGGCTCCGCCCTCCGCGGGGGGGCCGAGCCCGATCCGGAACGATCACGCACGTCGATCCGATCAGCGCGTCGCGGTGGCGGCGACAGCGATGGTGTGCTGCCCGCCGGGGCTCGACCCTGCCGTGGATGGTGAACGGCGGATCGGGCGGCTCCCGCGGAGCGCGTCGGCCGACGTGCGCCCTGTCACATCCCGTGCGCCCCTTCGTACCGCGCGGGGCGCTGACCAGCCGTAGCAGCGCCTTCACCCGATCAGCCTAGTTCAGGCTTACCTTCCTTGTGCTTAGGGTTGCCTTCGTTGTCGAGCTGCGAGGAGTGACCGGGTGACCACCAATCCCTTCGATGACGAGTCCGGCGAGTTCGTGGCGCTGGTCAACGGGGAGGAGCAGTACTCGCTGTGGCCGACGTTCGCGCCCGTCCCGGATGGCTGGACCGCGGTGCACGGCCCGGGCTCGCGCGCCGAGGTGCTCGCGTTCATCGAGTCGACGTGGACGGACCTGCGCCCCGCGAGCCTGGTGGCGAGGATGGGCGGCACGCCCGCGTGACACGGTCGACTGCCACCGCGCGCCGCACGCCGCTCAGCGGCACGGCCCGTCCGCGCGGACGGTCGATCGCCTGCGCCGTGCCGCCGCCGCGACCGCCCCGCCCGACCACCGCATAGCGCGGTGCCCGGCTGCCGCGTCCCTGTCGTACCGGGGCGCGGCAGCCATGACCAGGTCCTTCCCACGCAGGTCGACCGGGAGCGGGGAATCGATGACGGGTGCCGAGGATCCACGCGGGGGGTTCCAGCCATGACGATCATCACGCGGGGCGGCGTGCGGATCTCCTACGACGACTGCGGCGGGACCGGCCCGCTCGCCGTGCTCGTGATGGGTAGCGGGAGCCCCGGGCGGGTCTGGCACACCCACCAGGTGCCTGCGCTGCGCGGCGCGGGGTTCCGGGTGGTCACCCTGGACAACCGGGGCGTCGGCGGCAGCGACGAGTGCACCGCCGGCTTCACGATCGACGACATGGTCGGCGACGTCGCGGCACTGGTGGAACACCTCGACGCCGGACCGGCCGCCGTGGTCGGCACGTCCCTGGGCGCGCGGATCGTGGTCGAGCTCGCGCTGGCCCACCCCGACCTGGTCACGCGCGCCGTCGCGCTGGCCGCCCACGCCCGCCTCGACCCGGTCCAGCGGGCATTCACGGCCGGCGAGATCGCGCTCGCCGACGAGAAGATCGTGCTGCCGCTCGGCTTCCACGCCGCCGTGGCGGCGATGCAGAACCTCTCCCCGGCGACCCTGCGCGACGAGCAGACCGCCCAGGACTGGCTCGACCTGCTCTCCTTCGGCGGCGCGGCGATCACCCCCGGCCACCGGGCGCAGCTCGCCGCGTCGACGGCGCTCGCCGACCGAGGCGCCGCCTACCGCGACGTCGCCGTGCCGCTGCTCGTGGTCGCGTTCGCCGACGACGTGGCGATCCCGCCCCGCCTCTCCCGCGAGGTGGCCGACACCGTGCCCGGCGCCCGCTACGTGGAGATCCCCGACGCCGGCCACTTCGGCTACCTGGAGCGCCCCGACGAGGTGAACCGGGTGCTGCTCGACTTCCTCGCCGTCCGATGAGCGAGCTTGCGAGCGAATCAACGTCACGAGAGGATCCAGCTCCGGTGCCCCACGACTCCCATGACGGTTCCGTCCTCGATGTCGTGGGGGTCGGCTTCGGCCCGGCCAACCTCGGCCTCGCCATCGCCGTCGCCGAGCGCGATGACGCCGCCGAGCGGCCGATCTCGGTCCGCTTCCTGGAGCGGCAGGAGGCCTTCGGCTGGCACCGCGGCATGCTCATCCCCGACACCCGCATGCAGGTCGCGTTCCTCAAGGATCTCGCCACCCTGCGCAACCCGACCAGCCGCTTCGGGTTCGTCAGCTACCTCGCCGAGCGCGGCAGGCTCGTCGACTTCGTCAACCGGCAGACGTTCTTCCCCACCCGGCTGGAGTTCCACGACTACCTGTCGTGGGCCGCGGCGCGCTTCGACGACGTCGTCTCCTACGGCACCACGGTCGAGAAGATCGAGCCGACGGGTGACGGGCTGCTCGCGGTGACGGGCCGGCGCGGTGGAGGGGCGGTCCGCGTCGTCGCGCGCGCCGTCGTGATCGCCACCGGGCTCGCGCCCGTGCTGCCCGACGGCCTGGAGGCGCGGGAGCGGATCTGGCACAACAGCCGGCTCGTGCCCAACGTGGCCAAGCTCGCCACCGGCCCTGCGCCGCGACGATTCGTGGTGGTCGGGGCCGGGCAGAGCGCCGCCGAGAGCGTGGACCACCTGCACCGCAGCTTCCCCGACGCCGACGTCCACGCGGTGTTCCAGCGCTGGGGCTACAGCCCGGCCGACGACAGCGCCTTCGCCAACCGCGTCTTCGACCCCGACGCCGTGCACGAGTTCTACGGCAGCCCGCCGGAGGTACGCGGGCGGGTCGCCACGCTGCACCGCAACACCAACTACTCCGTGGTCGACCCCGACCTCATCGAGGCCCTCTACGAGCGGCACTACGCCGAGCGGGTGGAGGGCCGCGAGCGGCTGCGGTTCGAGAAGATGTGCGCGGTCGAGGCGTGCGAGGACATGGGGGACCGCGTGCGGGTGCGCATCCGCAGCTCCCTCGACGGCACGGTCACCGACCTCGACGCCGATGCGATCGTCTACGCCACCGGCTACCGCTCCGCCGACCCGGCGCGCTTCCTCGCCGGGTTGGTCGCCCGCCGCGACGAGCACGGCCGCGCCCGCATCACCGAGGACTACCGGCTCGAGCTCGACGGCTCGGATGCGCTGGTCTACGTGCAGGGCGCCACGGAACATACGCACGGTCCGGCCTCGACCCTGCTCTCGAACGTCGCCGTGCGCAGCGGCGACATCCTCGCGTCGCTGGAGTCACGGATCGACGAGCCACCGGACTCGTCGCAGCCGGCGGTTCCGCCGGCCCACCGGCCGTCGTAGCGGGCGGCCTACCAGCGGCCCCGTTGGTTCGGGATGCGCGTGGCCAGGGCGACCGCGCCTCCCATCGCCACCGCCAGTGCGAGGAACGCGTAGGCGTTGGCCACCGCCGGGTCGGCAGCGGCCGAGGTCACGGCCGTCACCACCGAGACGGCGATGATCGCCCCCGCCTGGCGGAACAGCACCCGCAGGCCTGAGACGGCCGCGGCCTGGTCCGGCACGAGGTGCATCCCGGCGTTGGCCGAGGACGGGGCGGCGAGGCCCATCCCGACCCCCATGACCGCGGCGCCGAGGGAGAGCCAGAGTTCGGGGCCGCTGTGCACGGGCGGGAGCCCGGTGAGCAGGAGCGCGATGGTGATCGCGGCCATTCCGGCGAGCAGGAGCGGTCGGTGTCCCAGCCGGCGCAGCAGCCCGACGGCGATCGCCGACAGGGCGATCATGAACACGGCCCGGACCGTGAGCAGGCCGCCGGAGGCGATGGGCGTCATGTCGTAGCGGATCTGCGCGTAGTGCGGGAGCAGCGCGGAGAACCCGAGCACGGCGGCGCCGAACAGGACGTTCATGACGTTCATCAGGCCCAGCCGCTGCCCGGTCAGCAGCCTGGGCGAGACGATGGGGGCGGGGTGGCGGTGCAGGTGGCGCAGCAGGAACCGGCCGGCCACCAGTGCGACGGCGGCGGCGCACAGCACCGACGCCGGCCCGGTCCACCCCTCGCCGAGCGCGCCGATCCGGGTGATCGCGACCATGCCGGACAGCAGGAGCGCGGTGAGCCACCCGATCCCGACGAGGTCGACGCGGGCCACCGCCGTGCGCGGGGTCTCCCGGATCAGCGCTCGCCCGAGGCAGATCAGCACGATGCCGACCGGCACGTTGACGAAGAAGATCTCCCGCCACGACGCGAACGTGAGGATGAGCCCGCCGGCCAGCGGTCCCAGAACCGCACCGATCGGGAAGGCGGTGCTGAAGAGCGCGATCGCCCGGTCCCGGTCGGGGCCGAACTCGGCGGAGACGATCGCGGTGGCCACCGGCAGCAGAACGCCGCCCGCGAGCCCCTGCAGGAACCGGAAGACGATCAGCTGCGCCGTGCCCGACGAGAGCCCGCACAGCACCGACGCCACCGTGAACGCCGCGACGGCGATCAGATAGACCCGGCGAGCCCCGAACCGGTCGCCCATCGGCCCGCCGAGCGGCAGGACGAGGATCTGCCCGACCGAGTAGATCGTGATCGTCCAGCCGATCCACGCCAGGCTCGCGCCGAGGTCGCCCTGCATCGCCGAGAGCGCCGTCGCCACCGAGGTCTGGTCGATGGCGTGCATCAGCATGGCGAGCACGACGGTGGCGAACACCAGCCAGCGGACGAGCGCCGGGCGCCGTGCGGCTTCGACGGTCACGGGCACCGGATCCCTCCCGCTAGTTGCTTGACGGCAAGCAATCTAACACCGGGTCGCGGCTCCGGGGCGCGGTTCGCCCTGGTTTCATGGGCAGATGCAGGGCGCAGGGGATGCCGCAGGCGTCGACACGGCCTTCGACACCGATGCCGCCGCGCGGCTGCGGCGCGTGATCGGCAAGCTGGCCCGGTCGATGAACGAGTCCGCGTCCAGCGAGGAGCTCACCCCCACCCAGGCGTCGGTCCTCGGAGTGGTCGTCGCGCGCGGTCCGATCCGGATCTCCGCGGTCGCCGAGCTCGAGGGCGTCAACCCCACGATGCTCTCGCGCGTGATGGGCGTGCTGGAGCAGAAGGGGCTGATCGTGCGCTCCTCGGCCACGTCCGACCAGCGCGGTGTCGTGGCCGAGGCCACCGTGGCGGGGCGCGAGAAGAGCATGCGGATCATGGAACGCCGCACCGCGATCCTGCTCGCCGTCGTCGAGCGGCTCCCGGCGGAGACCGCCACCGCGTTGCTGGCCGCGCTGCCCGCGCTGGAGGAGCTCACCGCCGCGTTCGCAGAACGCAGGCCGACCCTCGCCAGGGAGAGCTGAGCACCCGCTCCACGGCCCCACCTCGGAGCCGAAGTGCTTCGGGAGCGATTCCTCTCCGCGGGTCGGCGGGTCTACCTGTCATGGTCTTCCATGACGTGATGCCCGACTCCCGGGACTTCGCCGCCCGCACCGAGCCGTTCCGCCGCGAGCTGCTCGCGCACTGCTACCGGATGCTCGGGTCGCTGCACGACGCCGAGGACGTCGTGCAGGAGACGTACCTGCGCGCCTGGCGGGCCTACGGCGCGTTCGAGGAGCGCTCGTCGGTGCGGACCTGGCTCCACCGGATCGCGACCAACGCCTGCCTGACCGCGCTCGAACGCCGGGGGCGCCGGGTGTTGCCGTCCGGGCTCACCGGCCCGTCGGACGACCCGTACGCGCCGCCGGTGCCGGCGGGGCCCGAGGTCAGCTGGGTGCAGCCCTTCCCGGATGCGCTGGTGGAGGGGGATCCCGCGGCGGTCGTGGTGGAGCGGGAGGACCTCCGGCTCGCGCTGGTCGCCAGCCTGCAGCACCTGCCCGCCCGGCAGCGCGCGGTGCTTCTGTTGCGCGACGTGCTGGCGTTCCCGGCCGCCGACGTCGCGGCCGTGCTCGACATCAGCGTCGCGGCGGTCAAGAGCGCCCTGCAGCGCGCCCGCGCCCGGCTGGAGGAGGTGGCGCCCAGTGCCGAGGCACTCGCCGAGCCGGACGAGCCGCGGGCCCGCGCACTGCTCGACCGCTACATCGCCGCCTTCGAGAACGCCGACGCGGCCGCGTTCGAGGAGGTGCTGCGCGCCGACGCCGCGCTGGAGATGGTCGGCTCCCGCACGTGGTTCTCCGGGCTGTGCACCTGCCTGCCCTACCTCACGAGCCCGCAGGTCCTCGGCTCCCCGGGGGACTGGCGGATGGTGCCGACCCGCGCCAACGGGCAGCCGGCCGCCGTGGCGTACCTCCGCGGGCCCTCCGGCGCCCACGAGGCGTTCGGGGTGGCGGTGCTGACCGTCGCGGAGGACGGGATCGGCCGCATCGTCGTGTTCGCCGACCCCGCCCTCGTGACGGCCTTCGGATTCCCGTCGGTCAGGTGAGCGAGACGCCCCCGTCCACCGCGAGCACCTGCCCCGTGACGAACGTGGCCCTCATCAGGAAGACGTAGGCGTCGGCCACCTCCTCGACCGTGCCGAGCCTGCGCAACGGCACCCTCGGGACGAAGCCGGCCCGTATCCCGTCGAACTGCTCCCGGGAGAGCCCGCGCCAGAACGGGGTGTCCATGAACGTGGGCGCCACGGCGTTCACCCGGACGCCGGGCGCCGCCTCGACCGCGAGCCCCTGCACCATCGCCTGGATCCCGAGGTTCGCGACGCTCGACGCGGACGTGTCGTGCGGACGCCCGCCGGTACCCGCGGTGAAGGTCATGCTGCCGCCGTCGCGGATCTTCCCGGCGGCCAGCCGGGCGATGGCCCAGTTGGTCGCGAACTTGGACGCGAGGACGTGGCGCATCGTGTCCGGCGACGTCTCGAGGAAGCCGCCGGACATCGAGTCGCCGATCATCGAGACGACGTGGTCGATCTCGTCGACCCCGTCGAAGAAGCTCGTGAGCGCGGACTCGTCGTGCGCGTCGAACGCGTCGGCCCGCGTCGCACCGATCCGGACAGCGGCCGCCGCGAGCTTGGCGTCGTCCCGGCCGGTGAGAACCAGGTGCGCGCCTGCGGCCGCGGCGCGCCGGGCGACCTCGGCTCCGATGCCCGAACTGCCGCCGATCACGAGCACGGTGCACCCGGCGAGGAGATCGGTCATCCCCGGTCGACCCTGTGGTTCAGCACCACGACACCCGAGCGCCGGGAATGGGTGCCGACGAGCGAGAGCGGGGTCTTCGGGTCGTCCCCGACGACGATCGGGTGCACCGCGAAACGGAACCTGTCCAGGAGGCCGTGCTGGAGCAAGGTGCGCGACAGCCGCCCGTGCCCGAAGACGACCAGGTCCCCGTCGCCGGATTCCTTCAGCGTGCGGACCTCCTCGACCACGTCGCCCCGGACGATGACCGAGTTGTTCCACTCGGCGCGTTCCAGGGTGGACGAGAAGACGTACTTCCGGATCCCGTTGATCGCGTCCGCGAAGTCGCCCTTCTGGCCGGGCCACCGCCAGGACAGGTCGTCGTAGGTCCCGCGACCCATCAGCATCGCGTCGCAGCCCTTCAGCAGTTCGTACGCCTCCTGCAGGAACTGCTCGTCGAAATAGTCCAGTGCCCAGGAGCCGGGATCGTCGACGACCCCGTCGAGGGAGATCAACGTCGACTCGACGATCTCACGCATGTGCGTTCCTTTCAGCGGCTGCGGGGAGCGGGGGCCAGAAGTAGACCTTCTCGGGGTGGACGCGGACGATCACGCGCTCGGCGTCGGGCTCGGGAGGTGGCGTCGCGCCGTTCATGTGGCGCTCGTACATCTCGCCGAGCAGGGTCTTGTCCGGGTCGTCGGTGATGTCGACGCGGCCGCGGATCTCGACGTACCTCCCCGGGTGCGCGAGCACGAGCAGGCTCACGCGGGGATCGCGTTCCATGTTCCGGGTCTTCAGGCGCCCGCGGATCGTGCTGAACACGACCGTGTCCCCCGACCGCTTCACGAAGATCACGGACGACTGCGGGTGACCGTCGCGGTTCGGGGTGGCGAGGATCGCCGTGTGCGGTCCGTCGATCAGGTCTCTGGCCCTCTCGGGCAATGCGAGTTGCATGCAGGGGTAGACCCCGAGGCGACGCGAGAGGAATCTGCCGCAGCTCGATGACTTCGGCGACTCGTGGATGCCCGGCGTGGCGGCCCAGCTCGCGGAGGTCGTCCGCGGCCGGCGGAGACGAGAACGTCCCGCTGGTGTCCGGCGCCTCGTCACCGACCGTCCCGGCCACCGACAGCCCTACCGATCCCGTATGATCCGGTATCCATATAATATCTAGATCGTAGGGATCTACGGGGGGTCAGATGCACGTCACGATCGTCGGAGCAACAGGGGGCATCGGCCGCCAGCTCGTCGACCAGGCACTCGCCGCCGGGCACACGGTCACGGCCGCGGTGCGCAACCCGCATAACCTGCACCGCGACGTTCCCGCCGTCGCCGTGGACCTCGGCCATGCCGACCGCACGGTCCTGCGCTCGGCGCTGTACGGATCGCACGCCGTGCTGTCCTGCCTCGGACCGCGCGGACGGCACGAGTACGGGGTGGTGTCCGCCGGCACCGAGACGATCGTCGCGGCGATGCGGGAGGCCGGCTGCCGGCGCATCGTCGCGGTCAGCGGCGCCGGCGTGTCGACCGCCCGGACGCCGGCCCGACCCCGACCGCCGAGGCGTGAGCCCGGGGCCGGCCTCTACAACCAGTTCTTCGCCACACCGCTGGCGCGCCTGGCCGTGGGGCCGCACTTCACCGACGTCGCGATGATGGAGGACGTCCTGCGGGCCAGCGGCCTCGATTGGACCTCCGTGCGCCCCCCGTACCTGACGAACGGCCCCTCGACCGGGCGGTACCGCACCGCTCGTGAACGCAACGTCCGACGCGGCCTCCGGCTGTCCCGCGCGGACGCCGCGCACTTCATGCTCCAGACCCTCGTGCAGCCGTCGACCATCGGCCACGCCATCGCCGTCGCCTACTGAGGCCGCCGGAGCGATTTCAGCGACAGGACCATCACCGCCGAGACCAGCGTGCCGGCGGCGATCGCCAGCACGTGGCCGAGCGGGTTGCCGACCAGCGGGAGCACGAAGATGCCGCCGTGCGGGGCGGCTGTCGCAGCGCCGAAGGCGGCCGAGAGGCCGCCGGTGACCGTCGCGCCGGCGAGGAGCGACGGCAGCACGCGCAGCGGGTCGGCGGCGGCGAACGGGATGGCGCCCTCCGTCACGTACACCGCGCCGAGCAGCCACGCCGCGCGCCCGTTCTCCCGTTCGGCGGGAGTGAACCGGTCGCGGCGCAGGGTGGTCGCGAGCGCCATGGCGAGCGGCGGCGTCATGCCGGCGGCCATGACGGCGGCCATGACCGTCTGCGCGGACGGGGTGCCCGTGGCGAGGCCCGCGACGGCGAACGTGTAGGCCGTCTTGTTGATCGGCCCGCCGAGGTCGGCGGCCACCATCAGCCCGAGCGCCGCGCCCGCGAGCACGAGGCTGCCGGTGGACAGGTCGGCGAGCCCGCTCGTCAGCGAGGAGGTCAGGGCGGCCAGCGGCCTGCCGACGACGAGCCACATGACTGCGCCGGTGACCAGGGTGCCTGCCAGCGGCAGGACCAGCACGGGACGCAGCCCCGCGACGACGCGCGGTGGCCGCCAGCGTGCGAGCCGGTCGACGACGACGCCTGCGAGCACCCCGGCGACGAGCCCGCCGAGGAAGCCGGCCCCGGTCTGGGCGGCGACGGTGCCGCCGACGAACCCGGGCACCAGCGCGGGCCGGTCGGCGATGGCGTGGGCGACGTACCCGCCGACCACGGGGACGAGCAGCCCGAAGGTGAGCGCGCCGAGCTGGTGCAGCAGCGCTGCCCAGCTCACGGGGGCGAGCCAGTCGAAACCGGCGGTCACCGGGGGTGCGGCGCCGATCGTCGGGCCGCCGAGTGCGTAGCCGAGCGCGAGCAGCACGCCGCCGGTGACGACGAACGGGATCGCGTAGCTCACGCCCTGCATGAGCTTGCCGTGGACCGCGGCGACGGTCGGGCTGGAAGTGGGGTGGGCCAGGGTGGGAGCGTTCATCATGTCGGACCTCGGATCAGGTGGCGAGGGCTTCGAGCCCCGGGTACGGGCGCCGGTCACCTGCGGGGCCGCCCAGCTGGGCGTGCAGCACGCCGAGCTGCGCGGTGTGCCGGCGGAGGGCGGCGACGAGGGCGGTGGTGATGACGCGGAGCACGCGTTCACCGCCACCGAGCGCAGGCACGGCCAACACCGCTGCCACCGCGGCCAGTGCCGCCACCGTCGCGAACGCGACGGGCAGCCCGACCGACTCGGCGACGATCCCGAGCAGCGGCGGGCCGCCGAGCAGACCGGTGTAGCCGACCGTGGAGGCGAGCGCGACCCCGCCGGCCCCGGCGTGGGCGCCGGCCCGCGCGATGGCGATCGGGAAGACGTTGGCGAGGCCGATCCCGATCAGCACGAAGCCGGCGAGCACGATCTCGACGTCGTGCACGGTCGCGACGACCAGGGCTCCCGCGGTGGCGAGCAGCGCCCCACCCGTCACGACGCGGGTCGGCCCGAGCGCGTGCACGAGGCCGTTCCCGGCCAGCCGGCCGCACGCCATCGCGAGGGAGAAGCAGGCGTACCCGGCGGCCGCGAGCACCGGCGTCGCGCCGATCTCCTGCAGGTGCAGCGCGCCCCAGTCGGTGACCGCGCCCTCCCCGAACGCGGTGCAGCCTGCGATGACGCCCAGCAGCACGACGAGACCGCGCGTGGTGCCGCGCGGTGGCGGGGCGGCGCCGTCCCGGGCCTGCTCGCCGTCGGCCGCCAGCAGGACGGGCGCCACGGTCGCCGTCGCGAGCACCCCGAGCGCGGCGACGACGAGCAGGTGCACGGCGGGGGACGCGAGCGCGGCGCCGGCCCCGCCGGCCGCTGCTCCGGCGAGCCCGCCGAAGCTGAACCCGGCGTGCAGTGACGGCAGGACGGGGCGGCGGGCCGCGGCCTCGACCTGCACGCCGATCGCGTTGGCGGCCACGTTCAGCGTGCCGGTGGCGGCACCGAACACCAGCAGCGCCACCGCGAGCTCGGGGATCGAGCCGGTGAGACCGGGGAGGGCGAGCGCGGCGCAGGTCGCGACCGCGGCGGCGACGCCGGCGAGCCCCGGGCCGAGCCGGGCGCACAGCGCTCCGGTCAGCTGCATGCTGGCGAGCGCCCCGAGCGAGACGCACAGCAGGGCGAGGCCGAGGGCGGTCGGCCCCGCGCCGACGTTCGCCGCGACGTCGGGGATGCGCGAGGCCCACGAGCCGAAGACGGCTCCGTCCACGGTGAACAGGACGGTGGCGGCGGCGCGGTGCCGGCGCACCGGGGGAGGGGTCGACCTGCGGCGACGCGCGTTGCGCAGGCGGGCGGGATCGAGGGGGAAAGGCATGGGGGAGTCCGGTTCCACGTGATCGTCGGCGTTCGGCTGGCTGGCGCGGCGACTGCGGGCACCGGGTTCCAGGGTCCACGAAAGCCCAGCTGGAATCGATCCAGAAAGCGGTGAGACCGCTCACGGCCCCGTCGGGTGGACGGAATCGTCGGGCCCCGGGTGCATGCTGGGCCCATGGTCACGGTCGACGAGGTGCGGCGGCTGGCAGTGTCGCTGCCCCGCACCACCGAGCACCTCATCCACGACCGCGTGAAGTTCCGCGTCGGCCAGATCGTCTACGTCGCGTTCTCGCGGGACGAGACGGTGATGGGCTTCGCGTTCCCCAAGGAGGAACGCGACGCCCTCATCGCATCCGCCCCCGCGAAGTTCCACCTGCCCGGCCTCTCCGACCAGCGGTTCAACTGGGTGCACGCGTGGACGGCCGCGCTCGACGAGGACGAGATGCGCGAGCTGGTGGTGGACGCGTGGCGCATGGTCGTGCCGAAGAGCGTGGCCGCGGGTCATCTGGCGCGCTGACCGGCACGCCGCCAGGCCGCGGCGCGCAGGAGGCGCAGGCCGTTGAGCGCGACCACGACGGTGGACCCCTCGTGCCCGGCCACGCCGAGCGGGAGCGGAAGGGTGCCGACGAGGTCCCACGTGACCAGCACGGCGATCACCGTGGCCGCGATCGCGACGTTGGCCAGGACGACCCGGCGGGCCTGGCGGGAGAGGCCGAGCAGGTTCGGCAGGGTGGAGAGGTCGTCGCGGACGATCACGATGTCGGCGGTCTCCACGGCAAGCGCGACACCCCGCCCGCCCAGCGCCACCCCGGCGTCGGCGGTGGCGAGCGCCGGCGCGTCGTTCACGCCGTCGCCGACGAGGAGCACGCGATGCCCGGCGGCCCGCAGCTCCCACACCGCGGCGGCCTTGGCGTCGGGGAGAAGGCCGGCGCGCACGTCGCTGATGCCGACGGCAGCGGCCACCTGGGCCGCGGCCGCCGGATGGTCCCCGGTGAGCAGCACGGGTGCGTTGCCGGTCAGCTCCGCGAGCCGCGCGACCGTCTCCGCCGCGTCCGATCGGAGCCGGTCGACGAGCGCGAGCAGCCCGACCGGGCGGCCGTCGGCGATCACGACGACGACGGTGGCGCCGTCGGCCTCGAGCCGCGCGACCGGCACCGCCGCGAGCCCGTCCAGCAGTGCGGGCGAGCCGACGACGACGGCCGTCCCGCCGACGGTGGCGCGGACGCCGCGCCCGGGCACGGCGCTGAAGTCGGTGGCATCGGTGATGGGCAGCCCGCGTTCCCGGGCGGCCTGCACGACCGCGCCGGCGAGGGGGTGCTCGCTGGGGCGCTCGGCGGCTGCGGCGAGCGCGAGCACGGCGTCCTCGTCGAGCTCACCGATCGGCGTCACGGACTCCAGGTGCGGGCGGCCCTCCGTGAGCGTGCCGGTCTTGTCGAACGCGACGACCGTGGTGCGGCCGAGCGCTTCCATCGCCACCGCGGACTTCACCAGCACACCGCGCCTGCCGCCGTTCGCGATCGCGGCGAGCAGCGGCGGCATCGTCGCGAGGACGATCGCGCAGGGCGAGGCGACGATCATGAAGGTCATCGCGCGCAGGAGCGTCGGCTCGAAGGCCGCGCCGAAGGCGAGCGGGATCGCGACCAGCGCCAGCGCCCCGGTCACCACGGCCACGGAGTAGCGCTGCTCGACGCGCTCGATGAACAGCTGCGTGCGCGCCTTCGTGGCCGAGGCCTGCTCCACCATCGTGGCGATCCGGGCCACCACCGACTCCGCCGCGACGCGCTCGACGCCGACCCGCACCGAGCCGGTGCCGTTGACGGTGCCGGCGAACACCTCGTCGCCGGGTCGCTTGGTGACCGGCAGCCCTTCGCCGGTGATCGAGGCCTGGTCGACCTCGGTGATGCCCGAGACCACGATGCCGTCGGCGCCGATCCGCTCGCCCGGCCGGACGAGCACCACGTCGCCGACGGCGAGGTCCGCGACCGGGACGTTCTCCTCCGTGCCGTCGGCGTGCAGCAGGGTGGCGCGCTCGGGGGCGAGGTCGAGCAGCGCCCGCACCGACTCCTCGGTGCGCCGGGTGACGACGGCCTCGACCGCGCCGGAGGTGGCGAAGATGACGATCAGGAGGGCGCCGTCGAACACCTGGCCGATCGCCGCGGCCGCGATCGCGGCCACGACCATCAGCAGGTCGACGTCGAGCGTCCGCTCGCGCAGCGCGCGCAGCCCGGCGAGCGCGGGTTCCCAGCCGCCCGCGGCGTAGCAGGCGAGGTAGAGCGCCCACCAGACCGGCGCGGGCGCCCCCGCCAGCTGGGCCGCGCCACCGGCGGCGAAGAGCACCAGCGACGCCGCGGCCCACCGCACCTCCGGCATGGCGTGGATCGCCGCTCGGCGACGGATGGCGGGCGTGGGCGAGGCGGACCGTTCCAGGGTGACCACGGCATGGGACAGTACCTGCGCATATGCGAAGGTACAAAGACAGTCAGGTAGTTGTGGTCTCCGCTACCCTCGGAACGTGCACGGCACCCTGCCCGACTTCGACATGCCCGGCGACGACGAGGCCCGCGCCGCCGCCGAGCGTTTCCGGCTGCTCGCCGACCCCACCCGGGTGAAGATCCTCTGGGCGCTGTCGCAGGGAGAGACCTCGGTGGCCTGCCTCGCCGAGCTCGTGGGTGCCACCCCCACGGCGGTCAGCCAGCACCTGTCGAAGCTGCGCCTCGCCGGCCTCGTCCGCGGACGCCGGGACGGCACGTTCGTGCACTACACGGCGGTGGACGACGACGTCGCGGCCCTGCTCGCCGCGGCCCTCGGCGCGCGCCCGGCCGCCCGCTGATCCCTCGGAGGTGCGCCTGAGCGCCCTCAGCACGGCCAACGGCCGCATCTCGAATTGATCGTGCCTGTGGCGACGCAGGGCGAGGCGTTGTCGAGCGCACGGCACCCGTCATTGCGGGAACGGTTCACCGTCGCGGCTGGCGGGTTCGTGCCGCTGTGGTGAGCCTGTGCCATCGAACCGGCGAACATCCCGCCACGACGAGACAGCGACGAGGAAGCCATGAACCGCTTCGAGAAGGCCCTGTACGAGACGATGACGCCGACCGCCGAGCTGCTCGAGCGGACGACCGTGCCCCTGCACCGGGCGATCCTGCTGAACTTCTGGCGGCACGTCCACCTGGAGGGATCGGGCCAGTTCGACAAGATCGTCGCACCCGACATGATGGTGGACCACCCCGTCTACCGGGTCACCTGGGGCGCCCACCCGGCCGTGATCGAGGGCAAGGACGGCGTCGTCGCGTTCTACAACAGCGTCGGCAACTCGGTGCTGTGGAACTCCGACGACCGCCTCGCCGTGGCCGACTGGGGCGTGGCCGACGAGCTGACCTTCCACCAGCTGGCGAAGGGCTCGGACCTGCGAGCCGTCGGCTACGACGACGTCCCGGACGCGGACAAGCTCTACCACGTGTCCAGCCGCCAGGCGTTCATCTGGCCCTACGACGAGCGCGGCCGCCTCGCCGGGGAGCACCTCTACGAGGATCCGACCAGCGTGCAGCTGGAGGAGGTGGACCCCGCCGAGGCGATCACGGCCGAGCGGGTCCGCGAGATCCACCTGGAGCTGCTGGCCAAGCTCGAATCCTCGCGCGGCGAGCGGTTCTGGGTCCTCGAGAACCAGTAGCGCTCATCCGTTCTGCCCTCTCCGGATCGGGTCCTCGGACCCCCGTCGGAGCCAACGGGGTCGTGGGGGCCCGCTTCCGGCGGCGGTTCACGATCCCATGACGAGCACGGCGACGGTCACCGCCACCGCGATGACGGCCGCCACGGTGAGAGCCGCCGTCCTGGTGCCTTCCGCCTGCCTCCTGCGCGTCGCGGCGGTTCGGCGCAGGCGGGCGGTGTAGGCCGCCCCGGCCACGAGGAGCAGGCCGCAGCCCACCAGCGCGAGGGGAACGGCGAGCGTGTCCGGGAAGTACTGCCCGACCACCGCGGGCACCGTGAGGAACGTGCCGACCGCGCCGACGCCGAGCAGGACGAGCTCACGCAGCCACGCTCCGGCCGTCACCAGTGCGATCACGGATCCGACGGCCAGCACGGCGCCCCAGCCGGTCTCGACGGCGAACTGCGACCCGACCACGAGGGCGGTGCCGCCCAGTGCGTACGCCACGTTCCGCGCGGCGATGACCCGGCCCCAGCCGAGCACCGCCCATCCGGCGCCGACGCCCCACACCGCGAGGCCCGTCACCGCGTCGTCGTCGGCGGGCAGGTGCGCGGCGGCGGCTCCCGCCGCGACCGCGAGCGCGGCGAGCAGCGCGGCCTGCTGCAGCACCCCGCGGTGGCGCCACCAGAGCACGGCGGCGTAGGCGGCGGTGCCGGCTGCGGCCAGCAGCGCGATCGACTCCCCGCGCAGCTGGAGGACCTCGTCGCCCAGCAGGGCGAGACCGGTGCCGAACAGGGCCGCCGACAGCAACCAGCACACACCGCGCAGCCGACGCCCCACATCAGCGCGCCGCGCGGGGACGGCGGCGCCGGTCGCGAGCAGCAGCGCGGCGGCACCGAAGGCGATGCCCAGCCGTCCGCCGACGCCGATCTGCGACCAGTAGCGGTCGGCGACGGTGACCGCGCCGACGAGGACCAGCACCGCGCCGACGTAGCCGAGTGCCTCCGCCACCATCGACGCCCGGGACGCCACCGCCGGGCGCCCGGCCGGAATGCTCTCGGCGGCGAGGATGCGTTCCGCCTGGTCCGAGGTGATCAGCCCGCTGTCGACCCAACGCCGGACGCCGGCGGCCAGGTCGGGGCCGTCACTGTCCGATGCCGGTGAGGTCATGGGTGGATGGTGGCCGCCTGCCGGCGGCTGCGCAGAGCCGGGGGCTTCCGCCGGATGTGGACCGGTCACCGCAACGCGAAGAGGCCCTCCACACGGTGTGGAGGGCCTCTTCGGAAAGGAATCTCAGTCCAGGTAGTCGCGCACTACGAACGAGTCAAACAGCATGCTTACCTGCGGAAATGCTGTCCGGTTGGGAGCGGCATGCCGTGCGATATCCTGGACTGAACCTTCGGGCTGACTTGGGACGTCAGGCGGCTTCCAACGTCGACTAGGCCTACTCGCAGAGGAGCGTCCGCGGCCATGTAGGCGCCCTTGCGGCCATTGCGAAGACGTGGATCATCCTGGGCCGAGGGGGCGTCGCGGCTCAGGGGCCAAGATCTGGACGAGACGACTCTTGATCTACGGGTACCAGTCCCGAACGATCTGGAGATGCTGTGGTCAGGTTCCTTTCGAGGTGTGCGAGTCTCGACGCCGGGGCTTGCCACCGTCTAGATCGGGACAAGTAGCAGCCAGGTTACGAAGGCGCCGCCGGCGATCGTCCCGGCGATGAGTGCCTTTCGGAAGCAGGTGTACTTGTGGCGGACGATCCGAGCGAGGGTCTGGGCCTGGATCCAGCCTTCGGCGCGGACGGCCGCGGGGTCGGAGTCGGTCAGCTGGCTGAGGTCGGCGTCGGCGAGGTGCGGGAAGGCGAAACGGCTTGGCGCGGTGTTGGTGAGGCGGGGTTTTAGCGCGCGGAACAGGTAGATGCCGGCGGTGAGGAGCGCGAGGGCGCAGACGGCGAGCGATGCGAGCGCGATGCTTCCGCGGGTGTCCATGCCCGCGAGTAGGACCGTTTCAACGCGAGGTCGCTGCCGAATCGCGCCGCCGGTCATCACGGTCAGAGCGGCGGCCAGCAGGCCGATCTTGGTGTCGGCGTTGTTGACCCAGGGGCCGATGGTGGTGAGTGCGAGGAACACGTCCTCGTTGCCCTTCGGCGGGGAGGACCCGGCGGATTGTCTCCTACGCGGCCGCACGGGGCTGATATCCGTCGGTGGGCCAGGGACCGCCGAGGCACCAATCTGTGTAGGCGGCGAGCCAATGTGCGGCCCAGGCGATGGCGGTGGCGCTGGTGTGGAGGTCGGGATCCCAGTCGGAGATGTCGGCCACACACAGGTTGCCGCTGGCGTAGAGATGCTCGGCGCGACGGAAGCCGCGGCGTCCCTCATGTCGGCCCAGCGCGCGTGGGAGCACGGGGACCACGTGCGGCAGTCCGCCGCCCGGATCGCCGACGACGTGGATCACGAATCGGCCCCGCCCGGTGTCGATGGTGCCGCGCCAGTTGTGTGCACCGTCGGAGTCGTCGAGCTGGAAGTGGGGGAAGGCGTGACCGACGGCGGAGATGTCGGTGCGGCGGGCCGCGGGATCCTGCCACCAGGCGTTGCGGATGTGGAGGGTCGGCGGATCGTCGCCGCCGTGGAAGGTGTGTCGCTCGACCGATGTGGCGGCGCCGCTGGCGATCGCGGCGGTCGCGGCGCGGCCGGTGAGGATGCGGCCGTCGATGCTGACGCCGCGGGGGACGTCCAGGCCGACGCGGCGCAGCAGGCTGGGCAAGGTCATCGGGTTCTCCTGGTTCAGAGGATGCGCACGCGGCTGATCGGGGCACCAGCGAGGTCTTCACGGGTTCCCTGCAGCTCGGGTAGCAAGGAACGCCACCGGAAGTCGTAGAAGGCGTAGGTCTTCTTCTGGTAGTCGCGCTGGTAGACCTTGGGGCTGTTGGAGTGCTCGACCAGCAGGCTCTTGTCGGGGATGAGATCTGCGAGGCCGGCGCCGACGACCAGTTCCCAGCTGTTCGCCGTCTTCTCGCACTTCGCGGCGAAGTTGGCGGCGAAGCCGATGACGTTGACCTCACTCGTGCCCGCGATCCCGGTGCGCTCGAAGTCGAGGCGTCCGTGGTCCGCGCCGGCGCGGAGTTGCACCGGTGCGAGGCCGTCCAGCTTGAGCAGGTTGTTGAGTGCGCCCTGGGTGGCGTCGAGGGCGAAGGCGCAAGCGCCCAGCGCAGCGCTCGTGTCCACGTCCGGGTGCCGGCTGTCGGGGCCGCCGAAGCAGGCGAACACCCCGTCGCCGCGGAGTCCGAGGACGTGCCCACCGAAGTCGTGGACGACCTCGGTGAGTTGGGTGAGCACTGCCCGGGCGAGCCGCACGACATCGTCGGGGCAATCCCAGAAGGTGCGGGCCGTGAACGCCGACAGGTCGAGGAACGCGACGGCGGCGTCGCAGTGTCCTCGTTCACCGAGCCCGAGGCCGGCGAACGCGGGGTGCCCCATCGGTCGGGCCATCTGCTCGATGGTCTCGGCGGCCGACGCGCGGACGCTCTCACTGAGGGACTTCTCCGCCAGGCCGAAGGACCGGTAGGCCCCCATGACGTCCCGAGCGAACGCGGTGCTGTCCGACGGCATGGTTCAGGCCACCGCCGTCTGCTGGTTGACACTCGCGAACCGGTCGTGTCGCAAGATGCGGGTCTCCGCGTGGTCGACGAAGGGCATGGGTTCGCCGCGTCCGAGGGTGAAGTGCGTTTGACGGGTCCTACGGTCTGCGTGGTTGTCCACGGTGGTGACCTTCCTGATCGCCCTGAGTTGCCGGGGAGCGGCACGCTGACCGTAGCTGTTGCAGCCAAGATTCATCGGCACGCGGCTGTGACCCGCGCGGTGTGTTGCAGCAAAGCTGCGACGAGCGGCTACAGTCGCGCCGTGCCTGACTCGAATGGCCGCCCATGACCGGGCCCCCCGACGGCCAGCCCGTCGAGGTCGAGATGCTGGATGTGTCCCAGCTCGGCCGGCTTGTGCGCGAGCGCCGGGGTGGCCAGTCGCTTCGGCTCGCCGCCTCCGAGGCCGGCGTCAGCTTCAGCACGATGTCGCGCGTCGAGGCTGGGGCTCAGCCAGACCTCGCGTCCTTCACCCGACTCTGTGCATGGCTGGGAATGCCGCCCAGCCGATTCTTCACCCCCGTCGCGGCCCGCCCCGCGGAGCCCCTGGATCAGGCCATCGCGCATCTCAGCGCCGACCCGCGCCTGAGTACGGACGCGGCGAAGGCCATCAGCGGCGTGCTCAGGGAGATGTACGCCAACCTGGCGAAGACCGCTGCACCGTCGAAACCGGTGGTCGCGTGTCACCTGCGCGCTGCGTCGGTGATGCGGCCGGGTGTGCCCCAGCGATTGGGAGCGTTGCTCGCCGACATCCACAGCGCGTTGGAGGACTTGGTGGTTCGGGAAGCGGGCCGGTGACACTTCCACGCGGCTTCAAAGCTCAGGCGGAGCGGGAGGCGCAGCGTCTGCGAACCGAACTTGCGCTCACCGCAGGGGACCCGCTACCGCTCGATCGACTGGCTGCACATCTGGGGATCACCCTCGTCAGTGCCGACCAACTCGTTAACCGCAGTCGCCTGGAAGAGATCGAACGTCTTCAGGCCTTCGCGTTCTCCGCCGCCACCTTCGAGGTCCAACAGCGTCGTTTCGTGGTGACCAACCCATTGCGGACGCCGGGCCGCCTCGCCAGTGACGTCGCCCACGAGATCGCTCACCAGCTACTCCGGCACGACCTCAGCGAGATCCGGGTGATTGAAGGCGTCCCCTTCCGCACCTGCAAACCGGACGAAGAGGAGCAGGCGACCGCCTTCGGCGGCACCTTGCTCCTGCCTCGCCCCCTGCTGATGCGTGCGGCTCTACGCGGAGACGGGCCGGCCGAGATCGCCGCGACCTTCGGCGTAACGATCGAGATGGCCAGATTCCGCTACAACACCACCGGGGTTGCACGGCAGGTCCAACGACGCTCAAGCTGAACCCACCGGCAGCACGGCCACGGGACAGGCAGTGTGGAATCAATCATGGTGCGAAGCCCGGTTGGTCGGTGTGACTTATGGCGTCTCAGCCGGCGGTCGTGTTGCTGTTGTCGCAGGTAGATGGCCTAGTTGATCGTGTCTCCTCGCTTTACACCCGAGCGGTCGCAGGTTCGAACCGGCTGAACCCACCACGGTCTTGACCAGCACGCACGCCCGGACAAGCTGTCCGTCTCGACTTGCTCGCTCAACGCCATGGGTGTGCGGCCTATGCGCCACCTGCTCCTTTCGTTCGTCTGTGTGTTCACTGCGACGGTTGGGTGATCGCCGTATCTCGCTCGTGAGGCAGCGTCTCCTTTCCCGGACGAGTTGAACGGAGACTCCACATGGCCGATGAGCCCCGCCTCAACGAGGATTTCCCGATCCGCGAGAGCCTGTCCCCGCCGGTGATCCGCCGGCCGGTGGTCGAGTGTGCGGAGGCGCTGGCGCTCTCCGGCTTCGTCCCCCATGCGGTCGTGCGGGTGTTCACCGATGTCGGCGAGCTGCTCGGCGAGGAGAACCCGCCCTTCGGGTTCACGGACGTCCCGCTGCGGCGACCGGTGGCCCTCGGCGAGCGGCTGGTGGCGACGCAGACCGTGGCGAACGTCGACAGCGGACCGTCGAGTCCACCGGTGGTGGTCGGAGCGCTGCCGGAAGGGCAGATCCGGGACCGGGCGCCGCGGGTGGCCGACGGGTTGGTCGAGTGTGGCCGGGTGGTCCCGGTGAGCGATCTCGTGCCGGGCTGTCGAGTGCACGTCGAGGAGAACGGTATCGAGGTCGGGACCGCCGTGGCGGCCAGCGACCGGGTGCCGGTGGTGACCGCGGCGCTACATGCGGGCGGCGTGGTGACGGCCCGCCAGGTGGCGTGCGAGGGCACGGGCCACGAGATCGCGGGATCGTCGTCTGCGCCCGTGACGGTCACCGCTGCGCCGGTGCCGGCCCCGAGCCCGGTGGTCGACACGGCGTCGCTCGTGGTGGGCAACGACGCCGTCACGCTGCGCGGGCTGCTCATCGGGGCGGGTGTGGAGGTCACCGACTCCGGCGCGACGGTGTCGTCGGGGTGGCTCGCGACGGCCGCGGCGAACTTCTTCCCGGTCACCCCGCCGCTGACGGGCGGGCCGGTGAGTGGGACCCAGGAGCTGTGCGGCAACGTCAGCCCACCCGCGCCGCCAGAGCGACCCGAGAAGACCCTGCGCGCCCCGATGGTGCTGGGTCCGATCTGCGCGGGCGCGCGGTTCGTCGTGGTTCGTGACACGGTCATCAACGCTGTCGTGGTCGTCCTCCGCAACGGCGTTCCCGCGGCGTACGGCGGCGCCGCACCCGGTGACGTCGCCCTGCAGCTGGGCGGGGGAGCGTCGCTGTCATCGGGGGACACGATTACGGCGGTGCAGTACCTCGGCCCGATCGTCAGCCCGGTGTCGGCGCCGGTCGTCGTGGTCAGCAGGCTGCGCGCGCCGAGCGTCGAGATCCTCGGTGGGAACCCGTTCTTCACGGCGAAGCCGGGGGAGCAGGCCATCGAGGGCCCGGTCTTCCCCCGCGGCGTCGGCGAGGGCCCGGTGATCGCGGTGCAGTCATGTTGCACCGACGGTCTCCCCCGGGTGCGGATCCTCGGCCCGGACGGTGACATCGTCGCCGAGCCGGAGGTCGTCGAGGTCTTCCCGGGTTACGCGACGACTCGCTGGACGTGGCCGCAACCCGCGAACGCCGTGCGGGTCGGCCGGTACACCGTCGTCGCAGAGTCGGCCTGCACCGAACAGGCCGCGGAGGTCCCGTTCTTCGTGATCTTCGATCCGGCGACCATCGGCGGGCCTGCGCGGTTCTCGTTCGACCCGACGGCAGTGTGGTTCGGCGCGCGCACCAACGCCGTCGCAGGCCTTCACTACTACCTCCACCCGAGCGACGTGCGGATCTTCGGGCCTGCCCTCGCCGCGGTCAGCGGCGGGACAGACTCCTTCAGCGCGGCTGTGCGGGTCGCCCGGACGGAGGAGGCGTTGCTGGCCTACTCGCTCAACTACCACACCCAGGACACGATCGACCTCATCACGAACTTCTCCGAGGCCCAGTGCGCCGACGACGCCTGCCTGCTCGTGGCGATGCTGCGCGCCATTGGGATCCCGGCCCACCCCGTCACGGCTGATGCCGGCCTGGAAACGGGCGCCGCGAACTGGACCTTCGACACCTGGGTGGAGTTCCTGGCCCCCGATGGAGGCGGCGCCGTCGAGTGGCGGATCCTGCATCCGCACGAGTACCCGGGCATGCAGCCGGAGTCCCGCCGGACGTTCGGCACGACCCGCGGGGTGGCAGTGAAGTCGTTCAACGACGTGATCGTCATGGCGGGAGAGACGTGGGCGGCGGCCGCATTGGACGACGGCTCATCCGATGTCACCTACGGCCGCAACGACTGCGGCGAGCCCCAGCAACAGGTCACCCGCGCCGCGTGGGTCGACGAGCTCTGCGAGCAGGGGTACTGGCCCGACCCGCACTGGGACTGCACGGGGGTGCGGAGCCGCGGGCTCGCGGCGGGCGCCGGGGTGCGGTTCGCGGGCGGACCGCCCGACTTCGGCGGAACCCTGGAGGGCACGCTCGAGGTCGGCAACACGGGGCCGGACCGGGAGTTCGGCACGTTCGTTGTCGAACTGGTCGGGAGCCGCGCGGAGAGCAAGGCCCCCGCCGACACGGTCTACGCCACCACCGAGCTTCGTGTCGCGCTCGATCCGGCGGGCACGGTCACCGTGCCCTTCCGGTTCGACCTCCCGCCCACGCTGCCCCCCGCAGAGCGGTTGCTGTTGCGGGGCAGGCTGGACGGCCGGATTGCCGTCGAGCGCGAAGTGCGCCTGACACCGCGGGTTGAGGGCAGCGTCGACTGGCCGCACCGCCACGTCCTGGGGGAGGCCTCCACGCTGCGGATCCGGGTGGTCAACCCGACCGACGCCGTCGCACGCGACGTCGTCGTCCGGCTCGATCCGCTCCACGCGGTGGCGGCCGAACGCGTCGTCTGGACCCTCGGTGACCTGGGCCCACGCGAGGAACGGGAGATCACGACCGGGGTCACCACTGTCGCGGGCCTCGACTCCGGAAGCGTGCACGTGAGCCTCGCCAGCGCCGAGGGCGGCGGGGGGATCCTCAGACATCCGATCCGGATTGAGGCTCCGGAGGCGCCGACGGACGCGGGCCCGGGAGCCATCGCGCGGTGACCGATCGCCGCGGCCTGTCGGCCACGCGGATCCGCCAGGATCCTGCGCTTGGAGCGGCACCCTTTGACAGGCACGTGTCAACGCGGGCCGTTGAGCCGGTCGATCCGCGCGAGTAGCTCCATCCTGTGTGGCCTCCTTTGTGGCCTCAAACGTTGGCGGCCGGCGTGCTGAGCTGTGCACAGGGCGGTAGGCGCGCCCCGTGGCACGTGATGTGGCACGAACTGGCGCTGAACGGTGTTGAATCGGCCCATCAGCGGGGCCGACCTGATGGACGATGTCGCAGGTAGGGCTCTGGAAGACGCGGAATGACTGTCTTGTAAGCGGTAGGTCGTCGGTTCGATCCGACCCTCGGCTCGACTCGATCGGTGGCGCGGGCCCGTGCGCACCGTTGAGTCCAGCGAAGTCGAGGAGCGCGGCGACCCCGCTGGCGGTGCGGTGTCACAAGGAACGTTTTCGTTAGGCCCCGCCCGAGGATCCGGCGATCTGGCGGATGGTGACGATCTGTGGCGCCCATTCGGAGGGGTTGCAGGATGACGCCGGTGTTTGTGTCACGGGTCTGCCGGTCGCCTGGCCGTTTGACCGAACTCGCTTGTTAGAGCCCAGCAAACCATGCCGTGTCGAGACCCGATTGCCGCGCACGCGAGCCGCGCTAGCTTCGCGGCCTCCGATCGAGGTCCGCACCACATTGCTCGTACGCCAAGGCGAAGGCACCAAGGCGCCGGAGCCCCAGTCCGTGGGAAATATCACGCCTAACGCCGCGGCCCGTCCTTGCGCTGCCTGGCGGCAGTGACGAGTCGGGAAGTTCCCCGGATAGCACGGCAGAGGATGTAGTTTAAGAGATAGATAAATACGCGACCGAAGGGAACAGCTAGGCATCCCAAGCGGGAAAACGCGCTGAGGCGCTCGCCCAGCAACTGAAGATGAATGGAGAGTGGGTTATAGGTAGAACCAGTCACGTGTTGGGCGTATACCCACCTGATATTGTATTGCGCCGCTTTGGCAATCAAATTATCGACGTGTTCCGGGTCCGGCGCCGTGTGGCCTATAATCGCGAGTCGCCCAGCCGCTATCGATGCGGCGCCCGTTGGCGTAGGCGTTGCTCTATCTCTCACCCAGCCCGGCGGCGGCCAATTAGCGTCAAAAGTAGGAGGATTGTTAGGGTCTTCAGAATGCACTGATCCCTCTTGAATCACGACGACAGCCGGATCCGTTTGCTCCATGAACTCCTCAGGGGGGATGGTGCCCGGGTTGAGGACGACGACAGCACCGGGATGACGATCGCGCACTTGCTGCACGAGCGCAGCGGCATGGTCCACACGGTCCGGAAGTAGCTGGTCAATAAAGATCCCGGCGACTTCATATGTGGCGAACCACCGGTCAACGTCTCCCATTATGTCTGTGGTTCTCGGACAGAGGGGTGGCTCTACCTTGGTATTGTCGTAGCAGTCATGCACGTAACCCAAAACTGAAGCGCACACTCCATTTAGTTTTCCGATAACTGCTTCGTAGTCCGGGTTTGCTTCGGTGAAATGGCCGTCCTCGTGGTTAACCACTACCATCATCTGGCCAGACGTCAATATTCCACCGACATCTGTGAGAGTATCCCAAGCCTCATCTCCTTCGCTCGGGTAGTCATACGCTGGAACCAGCAGGCCAGACGGTTCATTTGACATCTCGGCTCTCCACATGCGTATTCGAAGTCTCCTCATTCCTCCAAGGGACTCCTACGGGCGGCCGCCCACCGAGTTGGCGGGCGTGCCCTTAGGCCGCGGCTCGCGCTTCGTCGTACGCGAGACTGGTCACATCATTCGATAGGGCCTCACCCTGGACTAGTTGCGCCACCGACCTGCTCGGCTACGCGGTTAGAACCGGATGCGGCGGCTGCGTCTCCGGGGATGGGCGAAAGGTGTCAGGCGGGAGGCTCTGTTAGATCCGGAGGGATGCGGAGATCAGTTCGCAATCTCACGGCACTGACCGGGCCCTGCCGTGACGATGCTACGTCTCGGAGGAATCGTGTGCCTCTCCTACTATCTCAATACGCGGGACGTTAACTGTCGCAGGCCAGACTATCTCGACGTGATAGAAGAAGCGCGACAATTCTGGGCCGGACAGATCGCGGATCTCGTCCGGGACGTCCATCTCTACTGTGCGTTGGCCCGGCAGTTGGACCAACTCTGCAGAGGGCATGTCTCCGTTGGCATCGTTCGCACGTTCAGCATCAATCTGGGCGGCGAGGATTCGACCGCTCATGTCGACGATTGCCGTCACTCTTGCCATGGCCTAGGCAACCCCTCCGCCTTCGAGTTGATAGCGGCATCCCGACGTCCCATCATTTCGAATAAGGGCACGGTACTCGTAGTCCCTACCGGTCTCCACGCACCGGTAAATGGGTGGGCCATTTTCGATCACCTGTCCGATCTCGCACAGCAAATGTTTCCCGACCCGCTCTGTCATGAGCCAGTCGTCGGACTCCCCGAGGACTGGATGAGCCATCGCCCATTGCGCTCCTCTGTCGGAGCTCCCAGCCGGCCACCAGAACCTGTGGATTATTGTAGCGCCTGGGGCGATGAACGTCGTATTGCTAACGCGCCATCCCACGATGTCACCTCTCTTCTCCTGCGCACCTGGGCGACTTGGATCAACCTGCGGATGGGCCCGATGTGCGCCAAGACGAGGTCGAGCTCGGGGCGGGTGATACATGGGAGGCGGACTGGAACCGTTTGGATCAGATCCAGCGGCGGGAGTTGCGCAAGCGGCTGTGGGAACAGCCGAGCAGGTTGCCGGACGCCGAAGGTGGCCGCAGCTGTGTCTGCGCCCGCCAAGCAGAAAGCTCGCGACGATCAGGTCGCTGCTCGTCGGGTGCGGGTTGAACAGCCCGAGTTCGTGAGCTGGGCGTCGTAGGCGAACAGCTGGGCCGTCGGATGCCGCTGCCCCGAGGTCGACGACACCCAGCCGAGCCCGATCCGGCGGGGGTCGGCGCCCTGGAGACAGCCAGCACCGTCTCAGCGTGTCCACCGCGCGGGCGGCCTCCGCCGCAGTGAGGGAGAGCCCGGCTCCCGCCCATTCACGGCTGACGCTCGCGGTTGGCCTCGGCCCGCCGTCGGCGAGCCTTCGCGGACTTGAGGGCCAATCGCTTCATGTGGGCCTTCCGCGCGGACTCGACTCGGCGCGCTCGCTCGGCCGGCTCGAGGGTCCCGTCCGGATCGATCTCGCGCTCGAAACGAGCGACGAGCCCGGCCTGTGCGCGCACGGCGTTGGCCGTGGGGTCCTCGCGGGACCAGCGGATGTGGGCAGCGATCTGGGCGCGTAGCCGGCGCTGCTCGGGTGTCAGCGCCATCGGCGCTCACCCGTCCCTGATCGGACCGCTTGCAGCCGCGCGCGGCACGTGAGATCCGAACACGCCCGCTTGTGGTCTCGGCAGACGACGAGCTGGTCGCCGCTCTGCTCATCGACGAGCACACGCACATGGTCGTTCCGCTGCGGCCACGGAAGGTTCGTGTCGGTGCGGTCACGCCCGCACAGGTCGCAGATCGGATCCTCGTAGCCGTGCCCGGTCTCCAGCGCCTCGACGGCCCGGCGCCTGTTGACCCGTGGCGTGGTTGACCACCCGCAGGTGCAGTACGCACGGAACCTGTGTCCTGACGCCGTGATGTCCGCGAGCAGATGGACACGGCGTGGCGCGGGGGAGGGACGCGTCACCGTCGGTCCCGTATCCGTGCCTGAGAGTGATCCATCGGGCTCCGAACGATCTTCGGCGCTTCCTCCCTGGTCCGGGTTGGCGCAGGTGCGCGGGAGATCAGCTCCCGAGTTAGCTGACGGCGATCGAGTTAGGTTCCTAACTCCTCCCACCGGACCGATGATCATGCCGTCTACCTGCGGCGAGGTAGGTGAGTTAGGTGGTTTGGGGTGTCCCGCAGAGGCTCCAGAAGTCCCCGGATCGACGCCGTGGCGTCGACCTTGCTGGGACCTAACCGACCTCACTCGCGCATCCCCGGGGCTACTCATCGTCGCCCCCCACGGGCAGCTCCGCGCTCGGCGATTCGGCTACGCACCGTCACCGGGTCTACGGGGTAGCGGTTGCCGGTCGACGGCACCTTGATGCCGTACTCGCGCTCCAGCACCTCCCGCAGCTTCACGCCAGGCATGCGTCGATACGGCTCGTAATTCGGCGCGAGGTCGCGCAGCCGGGCCGGGACATCCGCTGCGGGAATCCGCTCGTTCCCGAGAACCGTGGCAAGGTCGTCGAGCAGATCCCGACGCTCACCCACATCATGCGCGTCATCCGACCCAGCGTCGATTTCAGCACGGGCTGTGCGCTCGTCGAGATACGTCATCGCGCGCTCGATGACCTCGGCGGCAGCGTCGTATCCGGTGTCGTCGTCGGCTTCGATGTAGAACCACTTGAGGATCTCGAACCGCTCATCGGTGGCCCCGGTCAGCAGCGAGGTGCCCACGTCCTTGCCGGGCCGTAGCTCGGTAGCCCGGATGCCGGCTTGGAACGAGCCGTCGCCGAGGAACCCGTCGTTGGAGCGCCATGACTTGACCGCGAAGCACGCGTTGACCTTCACCAACTCGACGATCTTCGGCGGGATCGCGTCCGCCCGCGACGATTGGGTGTCGAACGCGAGCGTGATCGCCGCTTTCCGCCCGCGGCGCATGGTCTGCACCGCCAGGTCCGCGGCCTCCTTCCCGAACTGCTCGTGTCCGAACAGCTCGTGGCACTCGGAGAACAACGCCACCAGCGGCCGCAGCTCCGGGTGCTTCTCGGCCAGGGTCCGGGTGACTTTCTTTGCGCCCAGCTCGGCCAATCGCGCCTCGCGCTGCGCGACCTTCTCGTACAGGTCCCGCAGCGCTTGCAGCGCGGCGGCGGCCACGGTGTCGTCGATGCCGCGGTGGTAGCGGGCCAGGCGTGGTTGGTAGGCGTCGAAGTCGCCGTTGTTGGCGAACACGAACACCCACAACTCGCACAGGGGGTCCAGGGCGGCGCCGAGGATGACTACGCGGGCGGCGTTGGATTTGCCTTGGCCCATCAGCCCGCCGAATACGAGGTTTCCGCCGGGCAGCACCACGATGATGACGTCGCCGCGCTGGGAGACCCCGAACGGGATCCCGGCGAACACGTCCGCCTTGCCGTCGTGGAGCAGCGGGTAGGGCGGGGCCGGTTTCTCGGTGGAGCCCGGGTCGGCTACCCACAGGTCGACGTAGCCGGCCCGCTCGGCTGCGGTGGGCCAGACTTCCAGGGGTGCGCGGTTGAGGTTGCGGGCCAGGACGTCGCGCCGGTCGGCGATCATGTCCGGGGTGACGCCCATCGGCAGCGAGAACGCCGCGTGGTAGCCGCAGTTGTTCACCCGCACCGGCGGGGTCAGGAATTCGACCTCCCACCCCTTCTTGATCGCCTCGTTGAGCCTGCCGATCCCGAGGTGCGCGAGCGCGGCCGCGACCCCGCCGGGCGTGACGATCACGCCCTCCTGCTCGCGCATGCGGAGCGGGGCGGCCCACGTCGGCACAGTGCCGTGGGCGCGGCCGAGCTGCCACAACGCCGCCAGCGCGAGCCAGGGCGCCGCCAACACCAGCGGCAACCAGACGACGGTGACCAGCCACACCACCCACGCGATCAGGTCCACCGCGGCCTGTAGCGGGGCGAGCACCCACGTGATGTCCTGGTAGCCGACGGCGAGGGTGATCCCCAACGCCAGCAACATCCCCGCGATCGTCATCGCGGCGACGGCAACGGCCTTGGCGAGTGCGAACGGGGCGTACATCCAGTCCATCCGCCGCTTGTGCCGCATCGCGCGCGCTCGTTCCGCTCGATGTTCCCAGTCGATCAGGCGCTGCATGTCGCCGGCCAGCTCGGCCTGGCGCATCATCCGCTCGTAGCGGGACTGGGTGTGTGCCTCCCACACCCTCCGCACCACCACCCACACCCCGGTGGCGACGTAGACCACGGCGTTGCGGACCGCCCACCGCAGTGTGCTGCGGATCCGCTCGTGCGTGACCGCCACCCGCGCCGTCGTGATCAGGTAGACCGTGGCCCGTCCAGTGCCGCCGCGCACCACAGAGACAGCCTTGCGCAGCGCCGGCGCCACCGAACGCCGCCGACGCACCAGCGGCGCCGCGCGCCGCACCTGAACGGCCTTGCTCTGATCTGCGGGCGAGCGACCGGGCGTCCGGCGCTGGTACTCGAAGTGACGGGCGACGTACTCGCTTTCCAACTCGGACAGGATCACCCCCTCCAGCGCGGGCCCCGCTGTGCCTGCCGGCAGCGGCCACCGCGGCAATGGGCCTGCCGGAGCCGCCCCGTTCGGCGGGGCCGGCACCACGGGGATCGGCTCAGTGGGCGGATCGTCGCCGGGCACGCCGCTGCGGCGCGGTTCGTTGCCGCTCCGGAACTCAGTCATCGGCCCCACCCGCACCCGTTGCGCAACGGTTGGTTGTAGGCGGCTTCGCTGCCACCGGTGTCACGGAATCCGTCACGGAACCCGCGATCCCGGGATCGGCGGTGCCCTGACTGGCGCGGGACATGGCTAGCAGTGCGAAGCCGGACACGACCATGAGCCCGTCCAGCACGAGTGGCCCGACCGCGGCCCCGAGCGGCCCGTACTCCCAGGCCAGGAGGACCTCATGCAGGTGGCCGTAGGAGATGATTGCCGAGCCGACGGCGACGGTTCCGGCACCGCCGTAGCGGGCCAGCGCCCACCACACCCCGGCGCCCAGCGCACCCGGGAGAGCACCTCCGCCGACAACAGCAGCCCGACCGGCCACACCGCCGAGCCGACCTGCTGCGCGATCCCCGGCGTCCAGCCCGCTGGCCGCTCATCCGCCGGCAGCCAGACGTGCAGCACGTTGGCCGCTACCGACATCGCCGAGCCGAACACGAACCCCAGCCAGGCCACGAACCGCGCACCCATCGGCGCCGCACCGTCTCCCGCGGGGTTCACGTCGATGGCTGTCTCGGTGCCGTGCGGCTGCCGCGCGGACTCGCTCACGGCAGCCGCACCCGCACCACGCTCGCCGTCGTCCCGGCCAGCGCCGCCGTCGGCACGCCGCTCAGGTCGAGGCGGGGCGGAGCGGACCTCGGCGATCCGCTCGCGCCCCCACCGCTCGCTGCGGCCGAACCGCTCGCCCAGCGCCTTGCCGCTCAGCCCGGTACCGGCGGCGACGCTGACGCGGTACGCCTGCCGCGCCCGCTCGTGCACCTCGGCAGCCGTCCCCGTGCTGGTCATCGGCGGCCACCTCCCGGCCGGGCGGCCGGGCCGAGCTGCATCGCGGTCGTAGCCCGCGTCAGGGTGTAGGCAGCGACCAGCGCCGGCGCGGCCAGCACCGCCAGCAGCAACGTGGTGTTGCTCACCGCGTAGATGATCACCACCCACTGCGCTCCGACGATCGCGCTCGCGGTCGTCAGCACCCGCCCCAGCAGGGACACCGGGTTCGCGCCGACCCGGGCGATCTCCGCCGCAACCCGCGCCCGCTTCACCCCGGCCCGCGCCTTTACCACCATTGACAGCACCGCGAGCGCGGCGACACCACCGAGGAACAGCTCGGAACCGGTCATCACGGCGCCTCCCCGTCGGGCATGGCCTCGAGTTCGGCCCGGCGGCGCCGCGTCCACACCGAGTGCAGCGCGCGCCGATCGTCCTCGTTCAGCGCACCCCACACACCGACCGTCTCGGCACCGCCAACCCGCAGCTCCAGCTCCAGGCACTCGGCCCGGACCGGGCACCCGGCGCACATGCGCGTGGCCAGCTCCCGATCCGGCTCGTCCTCACCGCTCCACTCCGGGGGATCGCCGAATGTCGACTCCCACAGGCAGAGGCCCCGGTCGGTCACCCAGGCCGCCAAAACCTCCGTGGGCACCGCGGCCAGTTCGTCCAGCTCGGTGCACATCTCTTCGAAGCTCGGTCGCTCGTTCATGGCGACGAGATTCGTGGCGAAGCAGGGGACAAGATCACCACATGGCTGGACGTGTTGATGACGTCCCCATAAGGTTCTAGTCGTCCCAGGACGTCCTGAGGGGTGCGGCTTGTCGAACGAGCGTCTGCGCGCGGCGTTGCTCAAGAACGGCTTGACACCCGCGCAGCTCGCGGAGCGACTCCAGGTGGACGTCAAGACCGCGGAACGCTGGATCAGCGGCCGCGCACCGTACCGCAAACACCGATTCGCCGTTGCGACCCTGCTCGGCGTGGACGAGACCTACCTCTGGCCGGACGCGCTCAGCCGCACCCAGGTGTTAGCCGCGTCCGAGAGCGAAATCATCAGCGCCTATCCGCACCGCTGGATGGTTACCCGAGAGGTCTGGTTCCAGCACTTTACTCGCGCCGAGGAATCGATCGACATGCTTACCATGGCCGGACTCTTCATCGCGGAGGACTCGGGCACGGTGCGGGCATTCCGTGAGAAGGCAGGGGCGGGAGTACGGATCCGGCTGCTGATCAGCGATCCGGACTCGGAAGCGGTCGCACTGCGGGAGAAGGAAGAAGAGACCGGGCCCGGCGTGGTCGCCGCGCGCGTTCGTAATGTGCTTGCCCTGCTGCGTCCGTTGCGGGGCGTGGACGGTATCGAGTTCCGGCTGCACGGAACCTGTCTGTACGCCTCGATCTTCCGCTCGGATGACGACATGATCGTCACCCCGCACGTGTACGGCATGGGCGGATCCAACTCGCCCGTGCTCCACCTGCGGAAGATCCCCGGCGGCGACATGGTGACGCTCTACCGGGACAGCTTCGAAAAGGTCTGGAGCAGCGCTCGATCACTAGAGTCCAGCCCATGACAGGGCGCCGTATCGACTACTTCGACGACCCCGATGCACCTCGACCGACCCGGATCGTTCCCGGGGTGGCTGTCGCGGTAGTCAACGAGGCTGGCCAGCTCCTGATGATCCGCCGTACCGACAACGACCAGTGGTCGATCCCCGGCGGGAAGCAGGAGGTCGGCGAGACGCCGATCGAGGCGGGCCGGCGCGAAGTACGTGAAGAGACCGGCATCCTGTGTGAGGTCACCGGCCTGGTCGGGATCTTCAGCAGCCCGCGCAACGTGATCGAGTACACCAGCAACGGCGAGGTCAGGCAGGAATTCTCAATCCTCTTCGCCGGTCGCCCGGTCGGCGGCGAGATTGCGACGAGCAGCGAATCTCAGGAAGTCGAGTGGTGCGACCGGAACAGTGTCCTCAAGCTCAGCATGACACCTGCCCAACGGCGCCGGATCCGCTACTTCCTGGAGTTCACCGGCGAACCCTATCTGGAGTGAACCTGGCACGGGACAGAACTCTTCCCCCGTGGTCGCATGAAATCGGCCCAGATCCTCGTCCCGTATGAACAGTCCGCCACAGTCCGGGCAGCTCTGCGCAAGGTAGCTCATCGCCGAACCCACATCCATCGACTCCTACGGGGAGCCGGCTGTTCGACGCGACTTGCGACCTTCGCCAGGCAAGTCGCACATGGCCGTCCGATCGGCGCCATCATCGAAGCAGGAATGATCCATTCACCGCAGGCGGTGCGAAGCGCACCGCCCACACCCTCCGGCGTAATGTGCTGGTCGAACACCTGGTGCGCAAGCCGTTCGCCGAATTGGTCCGTGACGGGAACGGTGCACGCTGAACCGCAGATGGGGGCACGCTCACCCCTTCGTGCTGCCATGCCGCAACGAGACAGCAGGTCAGCGGGGCGTATGCACCTCGCTTCCAGGACAGCTCAGGACGTTGCGAACGTCAGAAACGTCCCGAGCAACGTCCCTGATGGTGTTACGACGCGAGGTGGGCTTCGATGCGCCGCACGCTCGCGAACCACGAACGGCTTGAACTGAGCGCCCCCTTGCCAACGGGATGCTCAGCGCCGTAGCGGCGCACGATGTCAGCCACTCGTTCCTCGGCGTCGATCTCGTTGCCGTCCGGACTTGTGGTCAGGTCGCAGTAGGTGATGGCGTCAAGGAGGAACTCCGGCGGGGCGGTGAACTCGCCTCCGAGGGTGTCGCCGAGGCCACATTCACGCGCCCCCTGCAATCCACCCGTGTGATAGGCGACGAGGGCACAGACTCGTGGGTCTGCGTTCTCGAAGTCGCGCAGGTAGCGCGCGCCGTCGAGCGGGTGGAACCCGAGGTGAGCGATGTCCGGCGCGTACCCGATGTCATGCAGCCACGCCGCGGCTTCAAGCAGCTCGGCATCGTCACCGAGGATCGGTGCCAAGCGGCGCGCTGCCGCCGCAACCCCCTGGGTATGGGCCCAGCGACGCGGCAAGGAGTCCGCGAGGAGCGTCTCTGCGATCTGGCGTGCCCGTTCGACCTGCACGGGCGCAGAGGTTACCCGCGACAGGTACGTACCTGTCGAGATCAACTTATCGGGTCACCGGTGGCGCACGTATCTGCCTTTGCCCGGGTAGGTGCTGATCAGCCCGTCCGACTCCAGCACCACGAGGGCGCGACGAACGGTCGCGCGGGACACCCCATAGGCGGCCATGAGCTCCGTTTCGCTCGGCAAGGCAGAGCCGGGCGCGAGCAGGCCCGTCACTGTCCCATCTCGCAGCTCCTCCGCGATCTGCCGGTACCGCGGAAGCAACCCCGAGCGACCGACGGCCTGGTCCACGACGGCCCAACCCCGCCCGGCCACGGGTTCGATCAGGCCCTCGTTCTGGAGCAGAAGCAGCGCCTTGCGGATCGAGTAGCGCTTGGTCCCGGCGGCTCGCGCAAGCTCGGACTCGGACGGCAGGAGTGCACCCGCAGCAAACCGGCCGTTCCGGATCTGCTCCCGAAGCGGGTGCGCGAGCGCGTTGAAGAGATCAGGCCGCTCGCCGGTTCCGTTGCTTGCACTGCTCATGGCCGCTGCGAGCTTCGCCGAACGTCGGGTACGCCTGAACCACGCCGTGGGACGTCTTGGGACTTCTTGTGCTAGCGTGCCGACGTCGCGCTGCTGAGGTAGGAGGGACCGTGAACGACGCCCTTCGTCGCGCGCTCGCCGATGCGCGGCTACGCGAGACGGCCGTTGCAGCGGCGCTCGATGTCGACCCGAAGACCGTGCAGCGCTGGATCAGTGGCCGCGTCCCGCACCCCCGACACCGCTGGGCGGTCGCCGACCTCCTGAATCTCCGGGAGCAAGACCTGTGGCCTGACCCGGACGACGCCCCCACGCAGGTGTCCCATGAGATCAAGATGAGCTATCCGTACCGCAGCGCCGTACCTCGCGAGGAGTGGCGGCAACTGTTCGCCGGCGCCGAGCGCGAGATCGGCATCCTGGTCTACGCAGCGCTCTTCCTCGCTGAGGACGTCGGTTTGGTCCGTCTGCTGGCAGACAAGGCTCGATCCGGGGTGGCGGTGCGCCTGCTTCTTGCCGACCCGGGCTCTCGGCGGATGGCCGAACGCGGCGCCGAGGAGGGCATCGGCGACGCCGTCGCCGCCCGGGTCCAGAACGCGGTATCCCTGTTCCGGCCCCTCCTGGAGGCCGAGGGTGTCCAGGCTCGCCAGCACGACACGGTGCTCTACAACTCGATCTTCCGGGCCGACGACGAGATGTTGGTCAACCCGCAGGTCCACGGCATCGCCGCCGCATACGCGCCGGTGCTGCACCTGCGGCGCGTTGAGGCGAGCGGTATGTTCTCCACGTACGTCGACTGCTTTGAGCGTGTCTGGGCCGACGCAGGGCCGATGAACACGCTCGCGTAGCGGCACACACACCTGATCCGTGACAGATTCTGGCCGGACTGACGCGCTTGATCCAGTGCAACTGCGAATCGCAGGTGCCGTGTCGCTCGGCCACATCTGCATGCTCGCTCATGTTGGACGAGGCGTCGTCACGGCGCTTCATCGCTCTCGCGGGGCGGGTCAGCCGGTCGTCAGTGGTGGTCGCGATCGACGCTGACCAGCACCGTGACCAGCGTGAACGGTACGGAGCGCTCCTCGGTAGGACGGTGGACGGGCGTTCACACGGAAGTGCTCATGACCGCGCCGAGCGGACAGGTCGGTGAGATGAGGCGCGCCTGTCTATAGCGTCGTAAAGCTCACCCCTGTAGATGTCCAGTAGCTCTTGTGTTGCGTGGTACTGCTCGATAGGACTCGGCGGAGATGATTGCTTGATTTCTGCCAGGCGTTGCTTCGCCTCGTCCGTAGCCCGAACATCGAACTGGGCCCGGGCGATCGGGAAATCCTGGTTGCCTGGGAGGATATGTAGGTATGTTCTCATGAGCTGAAGCAGTGAGGAGGAGCCGAACGACCGTAGCGAATCGGCAATGCTGCGCAGCACGTCGAGTTCGTGTGCTATTCTTCTTTCGTTCGCCAGATCCTGCTTGGCGTTGACAATCGCGAAAAGTGCGAGCACTAACGCCAGTAGGCTGAGGCCAGCACTGATCACCTGTGACCAATCAACCACTGCTTCTGGAAGCTGCAGGCTCAGAATCATTCGTCTGATTCTATCGGATCTCGTCCTCGTGTCACTTCTGGGAGCAATCTCGTTAGGCCGCGAGGCCGCCCGGATGCTGCCAGGTGGCTTCCCATGCGGCTGCGCCAGGCCATCGGATGCGCTAGCGGGCTCGGCGAGCCACATCGAGCGTCACCCGAGGCAGTGACCAGATCTGTGACCACGACGGCCTGAGAGGTGCCGGTGCGGAGCGACGTGGGGTGAGACGATTTGGACTTGTTCCAGCAGGTCGCGATGCTCTCGCTGCTACTTGTGAGACGCCCAGAGACGTCCTCCACCCGACTCATAACCCAGAGGGCACGGCCCGGGGCCGGTCAGCGCGCGGCCAGCTCGGAGATGCAGGGTCGGTGCATTGGGCGCCCGCGGCAGCTGAACGCGTAACACCACAGCTCCGCTAAGCGACAGACGCGCCAGAGACTGAGTCGAGCGGAGACAAGTTGTGACATCTGGCAGTTCGAGCACTCCACCATCGGGGACGGTATCGCCCAGCGAGATTGCCATGTACTCGGCGGTCGCGGCGCGTAGGACGCAGTTCGATAACCTGATGTGGCAAGTTCCGATCCTTAGCATCACCGCACAAGCATTTTTGTTCACTGTCTCGCTGGGTGCCGATACTAGCCAAGCCGCTCGCGTCATCTCTTCGAGTCTCTCACTGATCGTTACCGTACTCACACTGCAGCTCTTCGTTCGCCATAGGCAGTCTGAGATTACCGATGCGCACTGGCTTGAAGAGCGTGAGGCACAACTCAATAGTTCCGCTTTCCATGGGCGATCGTGGCAGAGCGCCCGCAATGCAGTAGATCCAGATGCGCAACCTTTCAGTGCGCTTGCTCATATCGGAGGCTATAGAATGTGGTCGATTGGGCTTTGCATCTTCGGTCTTGCAAGCCTGATCGTCCTGGCCATTTCGATTACTGTGCCTGCCATTCTCGACGGAAAGTAGGATATCCTGCAAGCTGAACGGAACCGGTGCTACTTCTGTCGCCGGTGTGGAGCCACGTCGGCAGCGCCTCTAGTCGAACTACTCATCACGACGGACCTCTGCTCGTGGCGGACGACCGGGGTCCTTCGTCGGCGGACCGAGACGCTTAGGCTCATGCTTACCTCGATCGCGCGCCCTAGGTAGTGCGAGCATGACCAGCCCTTCTCTCCAGACTTCAGGTCCCGGGCAGGCCAGCATCTTGGTCCATTTCTGCGGCCGTCCACCAGGAACTGCTCAACACTGGGGGCTCGACACGGCGATCGCAGCAATGTCGCCCCCGGAGCGGTTAGCTAATATCCTCTGGGAGGAGCGACTGCGGGGAAGTGCAGCGTTCGATGCGGCTCGACCTTCTGTGTGCTTCTCTGAGGCAGCTGAGGCGCATCTCGCGTGGCTCGTTACAAGCCGAGCGTTTCCACCCTGGGCGCTGATATTCGCCAAGCAGAGCGTTTTCGATCTTGGCGGCGGCCCCGTATGGTATGCGCGTCCCGAAGCTTATGAGCAGGCCAGGGGTACTCCGGCAGCAGAGTGGGCTGTCAGGTTCGAAACTGCCGTCGGTCGCTACTCCGACTGGACGCACGAGAAGGAGTGGCGTTTACAGGCTGACTCGCTGCCGATTCGCCAGGCAGGCCTCATTGGCATCCTGGTCGGCGACCCCCGTTGGATACCTGCGCGCTGGGGCAGTATGCCAACTGGTCATTTTATCGACGCCCATGGAGGGCTGACCGCCGATCCTACCGGCCAGCCGGAGCTCCGAACTCAGTGGTGGTCCCCATCAATCTGGCCGGGCTTACCTCGGTTCTGGTTCGACCCTCATGCCGGGCGGATCGAGGCACTGCCGCCGGGGACATAGATTCCAAAACCACACCCGGGGCGGATGCTGGCTCAACACGGTGGGTCGCGAGCTTGGCGTGATCGGGTGCGACCCGACGAGCCGGCTTGCGCCGGGCTGTGCACGGTCCAGCTCAGATCAGATGTACAAGTGCCTGGCAGTCAGGCAGTCCCAGCTTCAGCTCAGCGAGCACTCGCAGCCAACAGGTGTCGGGTGACATCTCCCGCGATTCTTGTCCGATAATCCGGCACAGCGCGGACGTGGCTAGCGCGGAATTACTCAACTTAGCGCGGATGATTGGCACGCCTCTGCTCGATCCTCTCCAGGAGTCCTATATGGTCATCTGGCGACCTTTCGGCCCATTTGTCTGGCTCCCGCCAGATGGCTTCAATACCTAGCGATAAAATGAGATCCACGAAAGCGTTGCCAATTGGCTCAGAGAACAGCGCGATCAGCGATGGATCTGGTCGGCCAATGTCCCGATAGCAGAAATGTCGGTAAGAGAAGAGTTGGCCGATAGCTTCACGGACCGCGATCTCAGCGTTAGGGCCTACGGTCTTGGCTTCTACTAGCCAGTGGTCCGCCTCATCGTCCACGGTCATGTCGCACGGATGGGTGTTGTTCGCTACTTCGAGCTGTGATCCGCGGACCCAGTCGCGGAATGACGTCAGTAGATCCTCATGACGGCGCTGGCGTACTTGTTCATGAGTCCGGACAGAGGCGCGATAGCTTGCGCCACTCTTAGGCTTGAATGCCGGCGGCTGGGGCGAAACTTCTTCTTCGCGCGCTCACTGTCTGGCGAAGTCGCGATTATGCCTGGGTGCTGAGCGAGCACCTCACGCTTAGCTTCGACGCAGGCCGAGTAGAAACTTAGCAGGCGGGTAAGATCTTCTCGCAATACCTCTTCGCTCGGCAGATCTCGAACCGAGTATTCAATTGCGGCGATGTTGCCCTTCTCGTAGGCTCGTGGAAGAAAGTAGCGGTCCGCGTCGAGTTTGATCTTCGAGGTAATGCCCTTGAGTGCTTCAACTGAGAAGCGGCTGCGAAGTAGTCCGCTCTCCTTGTCGAGTTCCTCTAGTGCCGCCCGCTCAGCGGCGGCACCGGACAGCCCTCGACGCATTGCATTGTCTTTGTGTTGCGTCACTCCTTGATTCATTGCTGAGGTAGAGTCTAGAAAGATCGGCACTGTACAGATATACGATGTACAGTCCCTCCTTGGCGGTGGTGGTGACGTCAGGATCGAGTATTGCGATCCAAGGAACCACAGGTAGCGACTGGCCAGATCCGCTGACAAGCGCGCGCATGCCGGGCGGCAGGAGATCAGGCAATTGCTGCTTACTGCGTCTAAGGTGCTCCTGCGCAGGTTGCTGTCTCTCGTCTACGTGTCGATAGCCGTACGTCACGACACCGAGTAGCGCGCCCTTGAGGTCCACGGCGGCGATCGTATGCGGCCCGTCTGACAGCCCCGTCGGGACTAGAGGATGGCCACGTTCGCCACATGACCTCCGCTTAGTGCCCATAAGGTACGCGGGCGGGGGCCGTGCAGCTAGCGTGCAACTAGTCAGGGTGCGAGCCGTCAAAAGGATGCACCGTGCTGCATCCTGTGAGCGCAGGTCAGCGGCGGGGCGAACGGAGTAGTACTCGGGGCAGACGTCCAAACTGGAGCTTGATCGATGCCGACCGAAGTAGTGGACCTTGCCTCGCAAGGGTCGCCTCGTGCGAGGCGGTCGCCACAAGATCGGATCCCAGGTTTACCGGCCAGGAACCACGCCGAACGCCGGGAAGTCACCGCAGGTACCCGCGCAGCTGGGCGGTAGTGTCCGGCACCGCGAGGCACCGCCCCAAGGCATGATCCTGGAATCCCTGGGTCGCAGGTTCGAGTCCTGCCGGGGGCACAAAACCTGCTGATCACCCGCCCCAGATCGTGTACACCGCGGTGCGCCCGCTGAGTGAGCCGGCTTCCGTAGCCGCGAAGGGCGCACCGGCTTCCAGTTCGACCGCGCGGTCCGCCACGGCGACGACTGGGTGGGCCCCTCCAGCAACGGTCGCAGCGTTCCCTCATGTCCGACGCGGCGTCTCCCGGCGCTGGTGATCGACGCCACTCGGAACCAATTGCAGGCCGTGCAGGTCAACGGTCAACCTCAAACCGGGGCGACAACCGAACCAGCGACCATCGACAGTGCGCCTCCACCACCTGAGCAGGCCGGGCACGCGCCCAGTCGCCTTCAGGTACCCGCTCGGCGGCGGATCATCCACCCCGTCAAAGTCTGATTCACACTGCGAACAAGAGCTGCGAGCCGCAGATCTCCTGAGAGCACGTCCCGATGATCATCGGGGTCGTGCTCATGCTTAGAGGACCTCATTCTACGCGCGGCCTCGCCCAATCGACCCGCAGGGAGCAGAAATAGGTCGATGTTCGACCGATCAGCGGATGACTAAGGTCCTGGCTCAACGCTATGTTGCCCTCCTCGGTTCGAGGAGGGCAACATTCATGGGACCTGATGACCGTGAGAGAATTGCGCTTGATGCAATGATTCAGGAAGCTCGAGAGCTCGGTAAGGCGCTGCCTGCATTTCTGCTCAGCTTCGAGCGGATATTCAGTCTAAGTATCGTCGTGCTGATCGGAAGTCTAACGCTTGGGCTCGACCCTAGTCGTCACGTCATCCTAGTCGTTCTCCCGTTTCCGCTCCTGGTGTTCTATGCGTTCGCCTTGCAGGCATTTACTGAGATGCTCTCGCGCGCGGGCCATAAGCGGTATCTGGAAGAGACGATCAACGAACGCCTGGGCGAGCAGGTCCTGTTGGATGAAATATATGTCGCGAGCGTACGGCAGTCGAGGCTTAGTCATGGCCTCATGTATCTCTCAATCGCGACCTTCCTAGGGTTACTCGCCATCGTGGGATTCGTCGTATCGCTGCGTCAAGCGGCATTCGTGCCGTACTTGTATGTGATCGGTATCGTCCTCCTCGCTAGTCTGAACGTCAGTGCATATATCGAGCTGCGCGCTGCCTACAAGAAAGGGTACGAAATAGCCCGGAGGGCGACGCGAACCGGGTCCAGTGGCCCGCTGCCGCCGCCCGAAAGTCCGCTACTTCACTCGTGGTCTATCGCTAGGCCTTGAACGTGCCGCCAAACCGGCCTCGCACTCAGGAGGGGACCGCAAAGATGCAGCGAGTCTTGTTCGTATACTCGACTGCCGGGGGAGGACATCAGAGTGTAGCGAAGGCCTTGCTCGATGCCACAAGGAGGGAATATCCTGCCCTCCTGCTAGCGGAAGAGGACTTCTTTCGTCGCGTGTCTCTACTTCGACCGCTACCAACAGTTTACGGCTGGCTGACGCGAAATGCGGTCTGGCTTTACGACGCGATCTTCAGATTCTTGAATAGGGCACTGCCGGCGGCACGGGTAGTTCAAATACTAAAGGCGGTCACGGCAGACGCGGCTCGCCGGATTGTAGAGGAGCACCAACCTGACCTAATCGTGATTACGGCCCCCGCCGTAGCTCATGTATTTGACCATATCCGGACAGTTGTGGATCGACCCTACTACCTTGCTGTTGTCGTCACAGACTTGTCTTCGTCGCTCCATCGCCTCTGGGTGTGTCCGGGAATAGACGCAACAATTGCGTGCGACGTGGCCGTACTTGAAAGACTGCTCTCGTACGGCCTCAACTCGCCATTCGAAGTCCTGCCTTTTCCGGTGCATTCGGACTTTACGCGATCGGAAGCGTATGCGGCTAGGAACGCATCGAGAGTGGTTGCCGACAGACCTGTCATTCTGGTCACGATGGGACAGGCTTGTGCTGGTCCAACCTTGGCAGTCGTTTCAGCCCTTGCTGAGGATGATCGAAAAGCCAATATTGTTGTCGTGACAGGTCGAAATCGGAGCCTTGCGCGTCGACTCAGGCGCAGGCACGGCGCCAACCTTGTCATAGTTGGTGCGACTAATGAGATGCCGCGCTTGATGGCGATGAGCGATGTCATTGTTACAAAGGGTGGCTCATCAACAATCATGGAGGCGGTAGCCGTAGGTCTCCCGATCATAGTCGCTTCCGAGGTTGGGATCCAGGAGTCAGGAATCGGGCGGAAGGTCGAGGTGTCGGGCTGGGGCATGTACGAGTCCGATCCGGCAAAGGCGGCACTTGCTGCGCTAGATCTAGCCTGCGATTCATATGCTATGAGGTGCAGGAGAGTAGGACGGGAGTCCGATCCGTTGAAGATCGTGCGATGCCTCGCAGGGTTCCTGGCCACTGGCACTTGATCACGAGGTTGCCGTGCAGGTGGAAGGGCTGCATGTGCGGCTCGGGGCCAACCTCGCCGTGCCGATCGAGACGTCAAGCTACGTCGTGCTCGACGCATGTCGATGTCCGGGCGGGCTCGCGCTGGGTCTTCCTCGGCGGCAACACCCAGCCAAAGCGGCTACAGGCCTGCGGCGGATCCGGCCCAGCTTCCTGAACCGAAGGTAGCACTCGAAAAAGCTAGGCGCTGATGCCAAAGACCTTCGGAACGTACTTGCTGGCTTCCTCCCGAACCCACTGGAATGACTGGTGATGATTTGCCAACGCCGTCAGTTTCGAGGTGCTGAGGCCAATCTCCTGCAGTAGCGACAGCGTAATCATTGCTGATGTCAGTTCGGCAAGTGCGTACATCACTGGGCCGGTGGGTGGGTCGTCAGAAGGATCGACGTCGAAGCGATGTACCAGGACATTTCGGGCCTCTGTGGCTGCCCTCGCCCAGCGGTTCGCCTTGGGTATGAACGGGTGGACAACTTCCGGACCCAGCCGGTCGACGAGTTCCATGAGCCGTTGCTTGAGACTCGGCTCGTTCCAGAGCCGGCTCGTGAGCCATTGCCGGTGTTCAGGCGCCACGGCCTTCACGAGGGCCGCCTGCATTGCGTCGAACTGCTCGTGAGACACGTACGTCTGGTCAGGCAATAGACGCCGGTGGAGGCCTTCAGCTGCTGCAACGGCCGTGATCAACCGGTTCTCCATGAAGGATCGCGCCATGTAGCGCTGGCCAAGAAGCATCCCGATCACGGGCCCGAGGCGATCTACCATCTCGAACCAGGTCGGCAGAAGATCAGCGAACGAGATGTCCTTCAGGGTGAAGAGCGCCTGATGGTCGGCCACAGCCTTGCTGTCCGGCTTCGCTCGGTAGAGCGGTGCGAAGTAGGCCTCAACCTTGACGGGATGCCCCTGTGGCGCCTCGGCGTCTGGCGGGCTTTGCTGCGGTGGGTCCGTCCGGATCAAGGTGATGTCGTGCAATCCGCACGGAGTGTCCGCAGCCAGGGTCAGGAGGTCCTGAAGCGGTTTGGTCCACTGATCGATCAGTGTCCATGCACTTCGGGGCTCGGGGACGGTAACCGCCAGGTCTGCTCGCTCGGCGAGCGACTCGACTGTTCGGTCAGCGTGGGCAGCTTCGTTCGTCACGCCGCGCAGTCGGAGCTGGATCGAGGCGTCTCCGACGTGCGCCGTGAGAGCTTCGGCAGGCTTCCAGCTGACCGTGACCGAGCTCGAGCGGTCATTGACCTGCTCGAAGGCTCGCACGAGGCCGGACTGGTTGGACCACGGGAGGAGGTGGTCGATCCCCATAACGATCTTGTCGAAGAACTCCTCATCGGCCTCGTCCAGCCAGATGCCGCCAACCAGCATGAGCCGGGCATGCAGGGTCTGCCGCCAACCGTCAGTCACGCCGAGCTTGTTTCGAAACTGGACTTGACGGCAGTCCAGAAGCGTCACGGCCGTGCCGTCACAAGCACCCCGGATGAGCGGAGCTGACACCACGGGCTCCACGGGGAGGGAGTCGGGTGCGGACTCGTTCCTGAAGGCGCCAAGGAGCCGTAGGCTCGGGTCGGTGCCGTCATACGTCAGGATCCCGGCGATCTTGGTGTCTTCTCGCCCTGGGAGCCACCAATATCCCTCTAATGTGCGGTCACGCATCGGAACGACTCCCGGGCCTCGTGGGGATCACGCGCGAGATGATGGCAGGCCGGTTGCTCGCGACGGGCAGCCCCTCAGCGCTTCCCCGCAGAGCGATCGCGGTGAGGGCATGATCGTTCAAGGTAAACGACCGCCGCCGTGTCGGGAGCCTGCCCGTCGAGGCCGGCCTGGTAGTAGTCGAGGCGGCGGGCCAAGATCTCCAGATCGCGGACGGTCGCGGTTCGCAAGACCCATAGGCCCCGGTGGGAAAAGAAGGCCTCCGCCGCGGCGAGGACGGTGATGATCGCGCCCAGCGCGAGCGCGACGTCGGCGAGACGGTCCTGTGCAGCACCGCCGACGCGTAGGCGAGCAACACCGTGATCGTCGCAGACAGCGTGACGGTGGCCATCTGCAGTGGAGGCGGCAGGACCAGCCGGCCAACCCGACGAAGGAAACACCGAACCCCCCGCCTAGCACGTTGCCTGCGGGCAGCGATGGGCGACGCCACACCCTGCTCGCCCAGGAGCCGCCAAGGGCGCCGGCGACCCACCCGCTCCCCCGGTCGAGCGATGCCAGCCACTACCAGCACGTCGTCGTCCGGCTACTACACGAACTCGCTAGGCTATGACGCTCGGTAACGCCATGGGTGCCCTCCGCGAGTCCCGCGATGAGCAGCTCTACCTCCCGGTCGGTTCCAGCGGGGCCGAGCGTTGCCGCTGCCACCGCTAGCTCGCATCCCTAACCTCGAAATGGTGAAATGATGCCGGAAGTGCTTTATCAAGACAGTCGGCTTTTCGATGTCGCCGTGGGGAGATAGTCATGTCCTTGGAGGATTGCATAGTTGCTGCCCTGATTGCTGGAGGCATCACTGTCGGTCTCATCGTCGTTGCGGCGATAGTCGTGGTTCTGGTTACTGGAACAGGCGGAACCGGGGCAGGGTTCGCAGCGGCTGTTGCCGCCGTACTTGCATCGTGGTGGGTGCCAATTTTAACATCCGTGCTGTTCGCCATGGGGATGGCCTTCACGCTCTGTATCGGGGGAGAGGTGGGGGCCAGTGACCCCGTTGGTGATGGCGCCACGATCGGTGTGGGAGCTGGAGTCATCATTTCATCGGCAATCATTACCGGTCAGTTCATAATCCTCCGCAGGCTGCGGCGGGCCGGAGATCGCTGATAGCCTGACGGCGATTGGCCGTCAGTTTCCGGCGTGGGACAGAGCGCTGCGCAACTCCCGCTAGTTGACATCTGATAAGCAACGGGCAGCACCCGCAGCCCTTGCCGCTCGGCGCCCAGCTGTCCACGCCGCCGGCTAGCGGTCAGTCGAGGCGCTGCGGGCAGCGCGGTGGCGGTGCGCCCGGCCCGCCATCACTCCGAAGACCCGCGGAAAGGCGCACGTGGACGGGATGGCTATCGCGACTACAGCTATAGCGGTGCTCGGGACCTTGCTCGGTTCGTTCCTGACGTACCAGTTTCAGTGGCGCAGCATTGAGCGCACTCAGGCCTTTACTCGCGCAGAACGCCTGCGGCAAGAGCGCCTGGATGCCTACAGCGCGTTCGCTGGCGTGGCTATCCAGTACCGGCTTGCTTTGATGGACCGATGGCACCGCCGTACCGAGGACCCGGACGGCGAGGAGCACAGACTTGCCCGGTTCGAGTCCTACCGGCTGCGTACGAGCCTCATCGAGGCGCTGTTCCGCGTCCAGCTTGTTGCCGACGACCAGCGCGTTCGCCTGGCCGCCGATCAGGTCGTCGACGAGCTGCGTGTGATCCACAAGGCTGCTACTCGTGAGGAGATGGACGCGCGCAGCGAGGCAGCTAGGAAAGCGGTCGATCAGTTCGTGGAAACCGGCGCGGTCGAGCGAAGGGCAGTAGACGCACGAGTTCTTGCGCCTGGCCGCCCGCCGCGGCGGTTTGGATCAAGCTCTACAGAGTGAACAGAATCCGGAGGGCTCAGTCCAGGTCTCATCCTGTCTCCTCGAGTTCCAGAAGCGACTCGTTCGCGAAGGCTTCCGCGCTGAGGGCACGTCGGTTGCGTACCTGGCGAGTTCTCGCTGGTCGACTACTACTTCACCGATGCTCACGAGACCGGCGACGTCAACGTCCTACGCCAGGTCGTCGTGTTCCGGCTCAAGCGAAGCGAGCCGGTTCCTGTAGACCTGCCGTCGCTCCCCGTCCCACCGCCATCCACGCACACCGTGACGAATGTGCCCATCGAGGAGAGGCACACGGAGCGGGCACACGTCACGCCGACCCGCGAGCCGTACGAGGCCGAGCGCCGTGAGGCGGAGCTCGTTCACCGGTACCGCCGCGCGCTCGATCTCGACGGCCAAGTTGTGAGCCGACTTCGGGTCGTGCCCGCGGGGGAGTCCGCTCCGATTTACAGCGACTTGTGGAACGAGACGACCGGCGAGCTCGTCGAGGCGAAGGGCACCGTCACCCGCGATGCCCTTCGTATGGCCGTCGGTCAGCTCCTCGACTACGGACGGTTTGTCGACAGCAAGCGCTACGCCGTGCTCGTACCGACGCGCCCTCGGGACGATCTTCTGGCGTTCCTCGCCGCCGCTGGGGTCACCGCCATCTACTCTGACGGAGCCAGATGCACCCGGGCCGAGCCCTAGGAGCTGGCCGGGCCCACGCTGTCACCAACCACAACCAGCGACTCCCCGGCGAGCCCAACCGAGCCTGGAGCGATGGCATGGGGTGACAGTCCCAAGATCAGATCCCACGTTTACCTACCGGGAACGCCAGGACCAGCACGGAACGTCTGGAAGCCGCCGCAGGTGCCCCCGCAGCTCAGCGGCACTGTCCGGCAACACGGGGTGCTGTTCCGAGACACGATCTTGGAATCTCTAGTTCGCAGGCCGCGTCCGAACCTGTCTGACCCCGGTCGACGGGAGGCATCGCCGCCGGGCAGGGGGCAGCTGCCAGCGGATGACCCAAGCGGATGTCAGCCCACACTGGCTGATCCAGTGGTGGAGGCGGCGCAGCGGTTGTGGATGACCACGGCCTATACGGCACAGCTTCCCCTTCCACCCGCGATGTGGCGGGGGGCGCGGTCTCGTTGGGGATCGAACGCGCCCGTACCTCGTCGGCGACGACCACTACGACGTGCCACCCGTGAGGCCGCGATGCGTCGCGGCATGCCCTTGGCGTCGCCCCCGAGCGTGCCAAGGCGCCGCTCCTGCCAACTGTCGCGGAGGTCGCTTAAAGATCACCCAGGTTCAGCCGGCGGGACTCCTCCGCGGCTCGCTCGGCTGCGGTGGCGCGGGTGTAGCGGTCCAGCATGTCGCGCCGGGTCCAGCCCGCGACCGCCATCAAACCGCCTTCTGATCCCTCGGCCGACAGCCACCGCTGAGCGGCGGTGTGCCGGGTGACGTGCGGGTGGAAGTTCGGGATACCTGCCAGCTCGGCGCGGTACTTGAGGGTGCGGTAGAGCCCGTCATACGACAGGGTCTTGCCCCGGTCGCCCAGCCACAGCGGCGGATCTGCCGCGAGGCGGTGGCTGCGCCGGACCCGCATGTAGCGGTCTATCGCGCGGCCGGTCTGCGGGCCGAAGGGCACCGGGCGGCCCTTGCCTCCCTTGCCGCGGCGGACGACGGCGATCCCACGGACGATGTCCACGTCTGCGGTGGTCATCGCGACCACCTCGCCTGCCCGCACGATGGCCTCCAGCATGAACCGCACGAGGGCTTCGTCACGGCGATCCCGGAAGTCCGTCCCGCTGCACGCCTTCACCAGCGCCCGGATCTGATCCTCGGACAGCCGTTCGACGACCTTCTGGTCGAGCTTGGGCGGCTTGAGCCCTAACAGGTCGTCGTAGTCGATCTCGCCCTCGTCAGCGCACCAGGCGGAGAACCGACGCACTGCGAGCTGTCGTGCCCGCGCGGTAGCCGCCTCCACGCCGCGGTCGAGGATCGCCGCCACGAACTCGTTCACACTGGCCCGGTCGAGCACCGCGGGCCGGTCTTGCTGGGCGCACCAGGCAAGGAACTGGCGCACGCCGGTGGTGTAGTTGTCCACCGTCTCGGGGCTCTTGCGCTCGGCGCGTAGATGCACCGTCCACGAGTCGAGCAGGACGCTCAGATCGGGTAGCGGCCGAGAGCGAGGCCGAGCGCGGGACATGCCGATATCTTGACTGGGAGCGGCATGCTTGCCTACCACTGAGCGGGTGACCAGCATTTCCGCTGGTCACCCGCCCGAGGTTAGATCAGTCTCAGTCCAGGTAGTCGCGCAGCACCTGCGACCGCGAGGGGTGGCGCAGCTTCGACATGGTCTTGGACTCGATCTGCCGGATCCGCTCCCGGGTGACCCCGTAGACCTGGCCGATCTCGTCGAGCGTGCGCGGCTGGCCGTCGGTGAGACCGAACCGCAGCCGGACGACACCGGCCTCACGCTCCGACAGGGTGGCGAGCACCGACTGGAGCTGGTCCTGCAGCAGCGTGAAGCTGACCGCGTCGACCGCGACGACGGCCTCGGAATCCTCGATGAAGTCGCCGAGCTGCGAGTCGCCCTCGTCGCCGATGGTCTGGTCCAGCGAGATGGGCTCCCGGGCGTACTGCTGGATCTCCAGCACCTTCTCCGGGGTGATGTCCATCTCCTTGGCCAGCTCCTCCGGCGTGGGCTCGCGGCCCAGGTCCTGGAGCAGCTCGCGCTGGATGCGGCCGAGCTTGTTGATGACCTCGACCATGTGCACCGGGATGCGGATGGTGCGGGCCTGGTCGGCCATCGCGCGGGTGATGGCCTGCCGGATCCACCAGGTGGCGTACGTGGAGAACTTGTAGCCCTTGGTGTAGTCGAATTTCTCGACCGCGCGGATCAGACCGAGGTTGCCCTCCTGGATGAGGTCCAGGAACGCCATTCCGCGGCCGGTGTAGCGCTTGGCCAGCGACACCACCAGACGGAGGTTCGCCTCGAGCAGGTGGTTCTTGGCGCGCTCGCCGTCGCGGACGATCCAGCGCAGGTCGCGGCGCAGTTGGGGCGACACCTTCTCGCCTGCGTCGATGGCGCGGCGCATCCGCTCAGCGGCGTAGAGGCCGGCCTCGATGCGCTTGGCGAGCTCGACCTCCTCCTCCGCGTTGAGCAGCGCGACCTTTCCGATCTGCTTGAGGTAGGCCCGGACCGAGTCGGCCGACGCGGTGAGCTCGGCGTCCTTGCGGGCCTGCCGCAGCGCCTCGGACTCCTCCTCGTCCCAGACGAAGTCGGCCGACTGCTTCTGCTGGGAGCTGCGCGTGGTGGGGGCGCGACGGTTGGCGCCGGTGTTGGCGACCTCCTCGTCGTCCTCCTCCTCGTCGGCCTCGTCCTCCTCGTCCACGACCTCGGCGACGTCGTCCCCGAGGTCGGCCTCGAGCTCGACGTCGACGTCCTCCAGCTCACCGACCTCGGCGTCAGCCAGATCGACCTCGCCGTCGAGCTCGGTGGGCTCACCCTCGGCGGCGGGGTCGGCCTTCTTGGAGGACTTGGCCGCCGTCTTGGCGGTCCCGCCCTTCGTGGCGCCCGCGCGGGACCGGGTGGTGCCGGTCTTGGCGGATGCGCTCGACCGCTTGCCGGATCGGCGAGCAGGTGCGGGACCTGCCGCCTGGTCGACGGTCGGGTCGATACGGGTTGCGGAGTCTGCGGCTGCCACTAGGCCCTCTCGCTGCGTGCGCTCTATGGTGCGCCGGGAGACGTCGAGCTCCGGCTGCTGGACGAGATGTTGTGCGATACCTCGACGGATGGCGTTCAAAGTGAGTTCTTGAGGCCATCCCGCATCGGGGTACTGCTCCATTGTAACTGCGCGTGCTCCAGGCGTCCGAAGCTGAGCCCAATGGTCGTTCCGCGGGCCCGGTGCACGCGCTCGCGCGGTGCGATGTGGTCGGATGGTCACCGTGAACGAGGCCCGTCCCACCGCTCCGACCACTCCCGCTCGCCCGGCCGCGCTCGCCGGCGACGAGCCCGCCGACCTGCGCCGCATCGCCGAGGACATCGTGACGGAGGCCGCCGCGCACCTCGGGGAGCTGCCCCGCCCGTGGGACGAGCGCGATGATGCGGGCGTCGCCACCGCCGGGGTCGCGACGAAGAGCACCCCGACCGACGTCGTCACCGCCTCCGACCACGCCGTGGAATCCCTCATCCGCGAGCGGCTCGGCGCGCTGCGGCCCGGCGACGTCGTCGTGGGGGAGGAGCACGGGAGCACGGCGGGGGAGTCCCGCACCGTCTGGCTGGTGGATCCGATCGACGGCACGGTGAACTTCCTGTACGGCATGCCCTGGTACGCGATCTCGGTGGCCGCCGTCCGGGACGGCGTATCGGTGGCCGGTGCCGTCATCGAGCCGGCATCGGGACGGCTCTGGAGCGCCGCCGCGGGCGCGGGCGCCACCTGCGACGGACGGCCGCTGCGCGTGTCGGGCGCCACCGACATGTCACTGTCGCTGCTCGCCACCGGCTTCTCCTACCGCCCGGAGCGCCGCGAGCGGCAGGTGCGCATGATCGGCGCCATGCTGCCGCACGTGCGGGACGTGCGGCGCGCCGGTGCGGCCTCCCTCGACCTGTGCGCGGTCGCCGCGGGCTGGGCCGACGCCTATCTCGAGCACGGCTGCAACTGGTGGGACTGGGCGGCCGGCGCCCTGATCGCCGAGGAGGCCGGAGCGCTCGTGCGCACGCCTGGCCCGACCGGCAGCGTGCCCCCCGACGACGGGTTGGGCGCCGACGCGCTCTTCGCCGCCACCCCCGCGATCGCCGAGGAGCTCGCCGCGCTCGCCCGCGAGCACGGCGCCGCCGAGGTCTGAGCCCGTGGGGCGCACCTCAGCAGCTGGCGTCGCGCGCCTCCTGGACGAGCTCCGGGTCCACGGCGGTCGGGGCGGGCGCGGCCTCGGCGGCGTTCGGGTCCGCGTTGGCGGCGCCGTCGGTCCCGCCACCGGGCTCGGTGAGCTGGTCGAGCGCGTCGCGCGCCTCCCGGCCCGGGTTGAAGTCGCCGAAGCCGGTGCCCACCGAGATGTCCACCCCGGCGTCCGGGCGCCCGTCGCGCACGAGCTCGGCGCAGGGCATCACGAGCGTGAGCGTGCTGGCCGCGGCTTCGCCTGCCGCACCGAAGCGCAGCTGGCCGTAGCACTCCATGTTCCCGTCCGGGAACAGCGGGTCGTTGCCCGTCCCCTTCACCGAGAACCCGAGGTCGCCCAGCTGCGCTGCCACCAGGCTGGCCTGCCCGCGCTGCCCGCCCGCGTTGAGCACGTTCACCTCCACGCCGCCCGGCGGGATCGGCGCCACCTGGTCCAGCGCCCCGGTGGGCAGCACCTCGCCTGCGGGCGGGTTGGGCACCGGGCACGACGTCGCGCTCGCCGCGCCGCCCGCGTTGACGAGCACGACGCTCCACGTGAAGATCGCCAGCGCGGCCAGCACGCCGACCACGACGAGCACGGGCCCTCGCCTGCGGCGCTGGTAGGGGCGGGTACGGGCAGCGGTCATCGGTCCAGTCCCTCCGCGAGCACGTGCTGGCCCAGCGCGACGAGCGGGGCGAGGCTGCCGTCGAGCCCGGCGGCCATGGAAGCCGGCACCATCCCAGCCTGCACGCGGGCGAGGATGCCGGCGAGCACCACGCCCAGCTTGAACGCGCCGAACGCGACGTACCAGTGCAGCGGCGCGAGGTCCAGACCGGACCGGGCGGCGTAGGCGCTCGCCACCTCGTCGCGGTGCAGGAACCCCGGCAGCCGGGTGGGGCTCGACAGGTACTGCGCGGCCCGCCAGACGGGGTGCTCCTCGGACTGGTGCCAGTAGACGAGCAGCAGGCCCAGGTCGGCCAGGGGATCGCCGAGCGTGGAGAGCTCCCAGTCGAGCACCGCGCGGATGCGTCCCGGGTCGGTGGCGTCGAAGAGGCAGTTGTCGATGCGGTAGTCCCCGTGCACGATCGCGTGCCGCTGGGTGGCGGGCACGGTGGCCCCGAGCCGCTCGGCGAGGCGGGACAGCTCGGCCGCCGTGGTCGCGTCGGTCGGCACGCCGTCGCGGGCCTGTTCCCACTGCGAGACCCAGCGCCGGACCTGCCTCGTGAGGAAGCCCTCCGGGCGACCGAAGTCGCCGAGCCCCACCGCGTGCGGGTCGACGGCGTGCAACGCCACCAGCACGTCCACGAGCGCTTCGCTCGCCCGGCGGCGCTCGTCCTCCGTGCTCGCCCATCCGGGTGGAAGTTCCCGCAGCGGCACGACGCCCTCGACCAGCTCCATCACGTAGCACGGCGCGTCCACCGGCGGCCCGCCCGCGGACGCCGCCAGCACCCGCGGCACCGGAACGGCGGTACCGGCCAGCGCTGTGATCACGCGCCGCTCGCGGCCCATGTCGTGCGCCGTGGCCGCCACCCGGCCCACCGGCGGACGGCGCAGCACGACGGCACCTGCCGGGCTGTCGACCCGGTAGGTCAGGTTCGAGCGGCCCTCACCGAGGGACCGCAGCGTGCAGCCGCGCCAGCGCTCGTCGCCGAGCTCCGCGGCGAGCCACGCGCCGACGGCCACCGGGTCGGCCCCCGGCACCGGCGCGGGGCCGCTGCGCCCGCGATCATCGCGCTCGGGAGTGACAGCCACGCCGGGAACCCTAACCGCGCATGTGGACGCCACCTCTGGGCGACACGGGCAGGGGTGTGGACGCCAGCGCCCTGGGTTACCCTTCTGCGCCCCGAGGGGGAGCTCCACTATCGCGGGCGTGATAGCGCATCCCGACCGCCAGTGGCGCTGGGTTGAGACGTGCGTCACAGAATTGCCGGGCACAAACCCCGGCCCTAGGGCGTTGTCCAGCCGCACGACGACGACATGTGTGTAAGAGGGTGGGAACGATGGCGACCGACTACGACGCGCCGAGGCGCAACGAGACCGACGACATGGCCGAGGACTCGCTCGACGAGCTGAAGGCCCGTCGCAACGAGGCCCAGTCGTCGGTCGTGGACGTCGACGAGTCGGACACGGCGGAGAGCTTCGAGCTGCCGGGCGCCGACCTGTCCGGCGAGGAGCTGACGGTCAAGGTGCTGCCCAAGCAGGCCGATGAGTTCACCTGTGCGAGCTGCTTCCTCGTCCACCACCGCAGCCGACTGGCGTCCAGCAGCGGTGGGCAGTACATCTGCCGCGACTGCGCTGCCTGATCTCCCGGGGTAACAGGGGGAGCGAAACCGCCCCGGACCGCTCGCCGGTTCGGGGCTGTGTCGTGTCCGCGGAACACGGCTCAGCGGCCCAGCGCCTTCACCAGCGCGTCCGGATCGCGGGTGCTGACGATCCAGTACGGCGTGTCGTCATCGGGGTCGGTGACCTCGATCCGGACGACCGGGCCGATCCACGCCCGGTGCATCAGGAAGGCGGCGGGATCGAGCTCGGGGCCCAGCGCCACCTGCTTGCCCTCCCGCGGCACGACGTCGACGTGTCCGACGTGACGCAGCGGCAGCCGGGCCTCGCCCGCGTGCAGCTCCCCGTCGGCCACCTGCACCCGGACCCGGCCCAGCCACACCATCGCACCGAGGCAGAGCGGGACGGTGATCGCGTAGCCGATCCACGAGCGGATGCCCGGATAGCCCATGTGCACCTCGGCGCCGAGCAACACCGCCAGGCCGAGCGCCAACAGGTACCACCACAACGGCACCGACAACCGCTCGTCGAATCGAGGGGTGCCGGACGTCGCAGGCGGGGTGGCCGACGGGTGCTCGCTCACAGCATCCGAGGGTAACCTCGCCCGTCGTGCCCGGCCCCGTCGATGCTCCCCAGCGCGAGCCGCTCAGCGCACCGCTCGTCCCAGCGCCTGCGGTGGTGTCAGCGCATGCCGTGTCAGCGCCTGCCGCCTCGGCGCCCACCGTCGAGGTGCTCATCACCCGGCTCGACGCCGGGCTCCCGTTGCCGTCCTACGCGCGCCCGGGTGACGCGGGCGCGGACCTGCACTGCACCACCGACGTCGTGCTCGCTCCCGGCGAGCGGGCCGTGGTCGGCACCGGCGTGGCCATCGCCCTCCCGCCGGGGTACGCGGGGTTCGTCCACCCGCGGTCCGGGCTGGCCGCGCGTGCCGGGCTGTCGATCGTCAACGCGCCGGGCACCGTCGACGCCGGCTACCGCGGCGAGATCCTGGTCTGCCTGATCAACCTCGACCCGCGCGACGAGCTGCGGTTGCGGCGCGGCGACCGCATCGCCCAGCTGGTGGTGCAGAAGGTGGAGCACGCCCGGTTCGTCGAGGTCGGTGAGCTGCCCGGCTCCGAACGCGGTGCGGGCGGCCACGGCTCCACGGGCGGGCACGAGCGGCTGAGCACCGGGGACGGGCCGTAGTGGCCAGACGCGACCGGAGTACCTCCGCCGTCCGGTTCGCCCCGGACGTCGACGCCGACCGCGACGCCGACCTCACCCCGGACGTCGACGGTGGCGGCGTGGCGCTCGACACCGAGAATCCCCTACCGCTCACCGGCCCGCACGACAGCGACGGCCTCGACCCCGAGGTCACCGACGCGGCAGGCCTCGTCGACTTCGGGTCGATCCGCGTGCCGGTGCCACCGGAAGGCACGGTCGCCGTCGAACCCACGGCGGGCGACCGGATGCAGGCCGTGCACATCAGGCTTGCGGAGGGTCGGCTGTCGGTGAGCGCGCTCGCCGCGCCGAAGTCGTCGAAGCTGTGGCCGGAGCTGGCCCGCGAGATCGACACCTCGCTGCGCGACGGCGGGGCCCGGGTGCGGTCGTTCCCCGGCGCCTGGGGGCGCGAGCTGCACGCGACGTCCGGCGGCGCCACGTCCGTGTTCGTCGGGGTGGACGGGCCGCGCTGGATGCTGTACGGGGTCGCGACCGGACCGAGTGCGCACGCCGAGACGCTGGACGCCGAGCTGCGCCGCATGCTGCGGGGCACCGTCGTGGTGCGCGGGAAGCAGCCCTACCCGGTCCGCACGATCCTTCCGCTCACCATCCCCGACCACCTCGCCGACGAGGCTGCGGCCACCCCCGCGGTCCCCGCGCCGGGTGCCAAGAAGAGGTCGCAGGCGAAGGCCGCGGCCGGGAGGTCGGCGCCGGGCAAGGCCGCACCCGGGAAGACGGCACCCCCGAACTCGGACGTGGCGGCCGCGGCCGCCAAGAAGGCCGCCGCACGCCGGGCGGCCGCGCGGAAGGCCGCCGCGGCCGCTGCCGTGAAGGCGGCGGCGGAGGCGCTGGCCGAGCAGGCGGCGGAGGACAGAGCCGCCGCCGGTGAACACCCGGACACCGGGAGCGCCGCACGCCTCGGACGAACCGGGTCCCACCCCGTTCCTGGAACGATCCCCACCGGGCCCGGCCCGGATGCGCCGCTGCGGGAGCAGTCGCCGTCCGCGCGCCGTGCGGCCGCCGCGGCGTGGCGCTCCCGGTCCGGGGCGCTCCGGAGCGAGGCACCCCCGCCCACCGAGGCACCCCCGCCCACGGAGGCGCTGCCCGTCGCGCGTCCGGTCGAGGACCCGCCCGTGACGGAGGCGTTCCGCGCCACCCGGCCTCCGGCCGATGCCCTGCTCCCCTCGGAGGCGTTGCGCCCCTCGGAGTCGCGGCCGCGGTCGGAGTCGCTGCTCCCCTCGGAGGCGTTGCGCCCCTCGGAGTCGCGGCCCCGGTCGGAGTCGCTGCTCCCCTCGGAGGCGTTGCGCCCCTCGGAGTCGCGGCCGCGGTCGGAGTCGCTGCCCCCCTCGGATGCCCTGCTCCCCACGGAGGCACAGCTCCCCACGGAGGCTCTGCGCGTCGTCGAGCCGGGCACCGGCGGCCGGCGACGGCTGGGTGAGCCCGCTCCTCCCGTGCCACCCCCGTCCGGCCGGCGCCACCTGCTGGAAACCCCGGCCGAGGAGTCCTACCCGGGCGGGCGGCGCAGCCTGCGCGACGCCGCGGCCGACCTGCCGCCCACCGGCTCTCGACACCCGGTCGACCCCGGGGTTCCCCGGGGCGGGCGGCCGCCTCTCCACGAGCCGGACGGCGCACCGGGTGCCACGGCACCGTGGGACCTGAGTGAGCCCGGTGGGCGGCGCCGACTGCGTGAGCCCGCCACAGACGCGGGCGTGTCGGCGTCCGGGCGCCGGCGTCTGCAGGAGCCGTGGGACGGCACCGAGCGCGGCGCGGACCGGCAGCCGTGGGAACCCGGTTCCGACCGGATGAACGGGTCGTCCCGGCCGCCCGCCGACCCGTTGGCCGCGGGGCCACGTGATGAGCACCCTCGGCGAGGTGTGGACACGGGCGTCTCCACGGCGGGCAGGCGGAGCCTGCGGGAGCCGTGGGACGGCGCGGAGCCGATCGCGCCCGCCGCCGACACGGGTGTCTCCGCCTCGGGCAGGCGACAGTTGCGGGAGCCCTGGGAACCGAGCCCGCCTGCCGCCGACACCGGTGCCTCTGTCTCGGGGTGGCGGAGCTTGCGTGAGCCGTGGGAACCGAGCCGGTCTGCCGCCGACACCGGCGTCTCCGCGTCGGGGCGGCGGAGCCTGCGGGGGCCGTGGGACGGCCCAGGAGAGCCCGACGGGTCGGGTGGCCGGCGCAGGTCGGGGGAGCCGGCCGGATTCCCCGGCGTGGACCCGGGCCCTGCACCGAGCGCGGCCGACACCGGTGTGTCGGCGTCGGGTCGACGGCGGTTGCGGGACTCGTGGAACGAGGGCGCCGGGGCGAACGGGCCCGTGGGCGACACGGGCGTGTCGGCCACGGGCCGGCGGCGGCTGCGCGAGTCGTGGGACGAGAGCGGGCCGGGCAGCGGCCCTGAGCCGCCGGGCCCGGCCGCGGCGGATGCGGGCGTGTCCGCGTCGGGCCGGCGGCGCCTGCGGGAGCCGTGGGACGAGGCGGGCCTCGACACCGGACCGCGGCCGTGGGAGACCGGGCCCGGGGCGCTGAACGGGGCGGCCGGACGACGGCGGGCCGCCGAGCCGGCCGCGCCGCGAGTAGCCGACACGGGCGTCTCCGCGACCGGCCGGCGACGGTTGCGGGAGTCGTGGGAGGACGCGCCGCCGGACGCCGGTCCGCGGGAGCCGGCTCCTGGCCTGCCGAACGGAACGGGCGAGCCTGCGGCGGGTGGCCGTCGCAGGCAGGAGTACTTCGGCGAGCCGGGACCCTTCGGTCTGGAAGCGGCCCCGCCGCCGGCCGACACGGGCGTGTCCGCGTCCGGCCGCGGTCGCCTGGGCGAGCTGTGGGACGACGCGGCCCGCGGGAGGCCGGACGGATCAGCTGCTCGCCGGATGCCGGGCGAACCCGAGCCGATCGAACGGAGCGCGCGCCGTCGGCCCGGTGGCGACGACCCGATCTCCGGCACCGGTGGGCGGCGACGACTGCGCGACACGGAGCCGGCACCCGTCCGGGACGGCTCGCAGACCGAGCCGTGGCTCGTCGCGCCCGACGGTCCGTCCGACGGGAGCGCCCGCCGCACCCTGAGCGCCGAGTACCTGATCGAGACCGGTGAGCAGGACGCCGGCTGGGCCACGGGCCTCGACGACCGCACGGAGCGGCGCGGCGGCGGCAGGCACTCCGGGGCGGGCGACGCGTCGCCCCCCACCGTCCGGCTGGAGGCGCTGCTGAGCGAGCTGGACCCGAACCGCCCGAGACGCCGCCACCGCCGCTGAGGTCACCGGCCTGCGCCGGTCGCCCGCTGCCAGGCCAGCACGGCGGCGCTGCCGAGCACGGCGGGGTCGGCGCCGAGCGCGGCGAGGGTGGTGGTGCGGATCGCCGCGCACGCCAGTGCTCGCGCCCACGCGCGGGCCGTGACCAGCGGGTGCACCGGGTCGTCGACGACGGCGGCGATGCCCACCGGTACGGCGAGCGAGCCGAGCGCGTCCAGGTCGGGGGCGGGCTCGGCCGCGGCGGCGTCGAGCGCGTCGGCCAGCCCCGGCCCGTACCCCGCCCACGCGCGGGCCAGTTCCTCGGCCAGCCACGGGGGAGCGCCCGCACGTGCGGTCGCGACGGCAGCCGCGAGGCCGCCCGCTCGGACCTGCGCCGCCGTGGCCCGCGCCGCCGCGGCGGCGGGTGCGCCGTCGGGGGCGCCGGTCCAGGCCGGCATCGCCACCAGCACGCCGGCGAGCCCGGCGGGCGCCCGGTCGGCGGCCCACGCCGTCGCGACGTGGGCGCCGAGTGAGATCCCGCCGACGAGGAACGCCCCTGGCCGCTCGGCCGCGGCGTCGAGTGCGGCCCGGTACCCGGCGACGACGTCCACCCCGGGCCGCGGCTCCACCGCGTCCAGAGCGAGGCCTCGCGCCGTGAGCGCGGTCTCGAACGCGTTCCGGACGAACCGCGCATCCGAGCCGGAGCCGGGCAGGATGACGGCCCGGACGGCGCGACGGGCCGACCGCTCGCCGTGACCTGGCGAGAAGGTGGCCGGTGAGGTCGGCGAAGATGGTTTCCTGCGAGTTACGCTGGGAACATATCGGGCCCCGCGTGGGGGTGCCGAGCGAGCTGGGGGAGAGATGACCAGCAGCGATGGCGGTGCGTTCCGCCGCATGCTTCGCCGGCTGACCAGTGATGTGGACGAGCTGGACGCCGATGACCTCGAGGCCGGTTCGCAGAAGTCCGGCGCGCAGCGCGCTTCCGACTGCGCCTGCGGGCAGGAGGTCACGATGCTCGGGCGGCTGCGCAGCGTGGAGTTCCGGCCGCACGACGCCGACGCGTCGCTGGAGGCCGAGCTGTTCGACGGCACCGACGGTGTCACCCTGATCTGGCTCGGCAGGCGACGAATCCCCGGCATCGAACCCGGGCGCACCATGCGCGTGCGTGGGCGGCTCGCCCTGCGGGACGGGCACAAGGTCCTCTACAACCCGTTCTACGAGATCTGCCCAGCCAACACCCCCTGATTCCCTCCGGCCGCACCGGCGGGCCGGGCGGGTACCCTCGGCGCCGCCGGCCTGCCGGCACGCGCTGCAGCACCTGGAACCGTCGAGACATGCACCGGGCCTCCGGGTCCGGGCGCTAGGAGCACCGTGACCCACGGCCCGAACCCAGGCCTCCCTCCTGAGTCCGAGACCGACGGTCGGGCGGCCGACGGGTCGCGGGAGGAGCGCGAGTTCCCCACCCTGCTCGAGCAGATGGGCGGCGTGCAGGGCGTCGTCGCCTCGACGATCCCGGTCGCGGTCTTCGTCGTCGCGAACGTGGTGTTCGGGCTGCAGCCCGCGGTGATCTCCGCGCTCGCGGCCGGTGTCGCGATCGCGGTGTGGCGCATCACCCGCAAGCAGGCGCTGCAGCCGGCCGTGTCCGGGCTGCTGGGCGTGGGCGTCGCGGCGTTCATCGCCTACCGCACCGGCGAGGCCCGCGGTTTCTACCTGCCCGGGCTGCTCTTCAGCGCGGTCTGCGGGCTGGCGTTCCTGGTGTCGATGCTGGTGCGCTGGCCGCTCGCCGGAGTCGTCTGGCACGCCGTGAACGGCGACGGGCAGTCGTGGCGGGCCGACCGGCGGCTCCTGCGCGCCTACACGTTCGCCACCGCGCTCTGGACGCTCGTGTTCGCGTCCCGCGTGGTGGTTCAGGGCTGGCTCTACAACGCCGACGAGGAGACGTGGCTCGGCATCGCCCGGCTGGCCATGGGCTACCCGCTCGTCGGGCTGGCGCTGCTGGGCACGATCTGGGCGGTTCGCCGAGCACGGCGCGATCCCGCTCCGGCGTGACGATCAGGTAGCTGACCCGGAGGCCGAACACGGGCAGAAGCTGGACCTGCGGATCCTGTGGCGGGACGGCCGCAACCCGCAACCACCACCGCCAGCCACACCCGACGGCGACGTGGAGGAAACACCGTTCTAGACGCCCAGTGCGTCCCGGATGTCCTCCTCGACGGCGGACGTGGCGACGAACAGCAGCTCGTCGCCGGGTTCGAGGGCGTCGTCGGCCTGGGGGACGATCACCCGGCCGCCGCGGAGGATCACCAGGAGCGCCGAGTCGACCGGCAGCTGCAGGGACTTCACGGGCTTGCCCGCGAGCGGGGTGTCCTCGGGCAGCGTGACCTCCACGAGGTTGGCCTGGCCCTGGCGCAGGGTCATCAGCCGCACCAGGTCACCGACGGCCACCGCCTCCTCCACGAGCGCGGCGAGGAGGCGGGGGGTGGACACGGCGACGTCGACCCCCCAGTTGTCGTTGAACAGCCACTCGTTGCGCGGATCGTTCACCCGGGCCACGACGCGGCGCACGGCGAACTCGGTCTTGGCGAGCAACGACACGACGAGGTTGACCTTGTCGTCGCCGGTGGCGGCGATGACGACGTCGCAGCTCTCCATGCCGGCCTCCTCGAGGGAGGCCAGCTCGCAGGCGTCGGCGTGCACCCACTCGGCGCGCTCCACCGCCTCGGGCTCGATGTTGGCGAGCTCACGCTCGATGAGCATCACCTGGTGCTTGCTCTCCACCAGCTCCAGCGCGATGGAGCGGCCGACGGCGCCGGCTCCCGCGATCGCGATGCGCATCTCTCTCAGCCTTCCTGGGGCGGCGCGCCGGCCGCTGCGGTGACGTCGCTGACCGTGCCCGACACGGCTGCGACGTAGATGGTGTCCTCGGCCTGCAGGGCGGTGTCCGGACCGGGGAGGACACCGGTACCGAACCGCACGATGAACGCCACGCGGCAGCCGGCTGCGATCTCCAGCTCGCGGATCGGGCGGCCTATCCACTCCTCGTGCACGGGCAGCGGCAGGATCGCGACGGTTCCCGTGGGCTCGCGCCACGCCGACGCCACGCCGTCGGGGAGCAGCATCCGCAGGAACCGGTCGGTGCTCCACGGGACGGTGGCGACGGTCGGGATCCCGAGCCGCTCGTAGACGGCGGCGCGCTTGGCGTCGTAGATGCGAGCGACGACGTGCTCGACGCCGAACGTCTCGCGGGCCACCCGCGCGGAGATGATGTTGGAGTTGTCGCCGCTGGAGACCGCGGCGAAGGCCTGGGCCTGCTCGATGCCGGCTTCCACGAGCACCTCGCGGTGGTAGCCCTCACCGACCACCTGCTTGCCGCGGAAGTCGGGGCTCAGCCTGCGGAACGCCTGCCGGTTGCGGTCGATCACCGCGACCTCGTGGCCGAGCCGGTCCAGGCCGGCGGACAGAGCCGCCCCGACCCGCCCGCATCCCATGATGACGACGTACACCGCACTGCCTCCCCGGGTCGCGGGAACGCTATCGCGTGGCGACCTGCCACACCGCATAGGCTTTCCCCGTGCCCAAGCTCGGCATCGCCCTCAAGCGCGTCCTCGTCGGGCGGCCGCAGCGCAGCGACCGTCTCTCCCACACCTTGCTCCCCAAGCGGGTCGCGCTGCCCATCTTCGCCTCTGACGCGATGTCCTCCGTGGCATACGCGCCGGAGGAGATCTTCCTGACGCTGTCGGTCGCGGGGATCTCGGCGTACGCGTTCTCGCCGTGGGTCGGCCTCGCGGTCGTGGTCGTGCTGCTCACGGTCGTCACCAGCTACCGGCAGGTCGTGCACGCCTACCCGTCCGGCGGAGGCGACTACGAGGTGGCCACGGTCAACCTCGGCCGGAGGGCGGGCATCGCCGTCGCGAGCGCACTGCTCGTCGACTACACGCTGACCGTCGCGGTCTCGATCTCGGCGGCAGCGGCGAACGTCGGTGCGCTGGTCCCGTACGTCGGTGAGCACAAGGTCGCCTTCGCGGTGGCTGCGATCGTCGTGCTCACCGCCATCAACCTGCGCGGGGTGCGGGAGTCGGGGGTCGCGTTCGCGGTGCCGACGTACCTGTTCATGCTCGGCGTCGGCTCCATGATCATCTGGGGCCTCACGCGGGTGCTGCTGCTCGGCGAGGTGGTGCGCGCGCCGAGCGCCGACGTCGAGCTGCTGGCCGAGGGTGACGCGTTCACCGGGCTCGCGCTCGCACTGCTGATCCTGCGGTCGTTCACCCAGGGCTGCGCCGCTCTCACCGGCGTCGAGGCGATCAGCAACGGCGTGCCCGCGTTCCGCAAGCCCAAGTCCCGGAACGCGGCGACCACGCTGCTGCTGCTCGGCGTGATCTCCGTGTCGATGTTCTCCGGCCTCATCGCGCTCGCGCACCTCACCGACGCGAAGGTCGCCGAGCACCCCGAGACGCAGATCGTCTCGGCACCGCCCGGCTACGTGCAGCAGACGCTGGTCGCCCAGCTCGCCGACGCCGTGTTCCACGACTTCCGGCCCGGGTTCGTCTTCGTCGTGGTCGTGACGGCGCTGATCCTCGTGCTGGCTGCCAACACCGCCTACAACGGATTCCCGGTGCTCGGGTCGATCCTCTCCCAGGACCGCTACCTGCCGCGACAGCTGCACACCCGCGGGGACCGGCTCGCCTTCTCCAACGGCATCGTCGTGCTCGCGGCCGTCGCGATCGTGCTGGTCGTCGGGTTCCAGGCCGAGGTCACCCGCCTCATCGCGCTCTACACGGTGGGCGTGTTCACCTCCTTCACGCTCAGCCAGTCCGGCATGCTCCGCCATTGGAACCGGCTCCTCGCCACCGAGACCGACCCGGTCGCCCGGCGGCGGATGATGCGCTCACGCGCGATCAACGGGTTCGGCGCCGGGATGACGGGGCTCGTGCTGGTCGTCGTGCTCATCACGAAGTTCACCCGGGGTGCCTGGATCGCGATCGCCGCGATGGCAGTGTTCTACGTGATGATGCAGGCGATCCGGCGCCACTACGACCGGGTGGCCGTCGAGCTGGTGGCGGGGGAGACCGACGCCGTCCTCCCGTCGCGCAACCACGCGATCGTGCTCGTCTCCACGCTGCACAAGCCCACGCTGCGCGCGCTCGCCTACGCCAGGGCCACCCGCCCGGACCGCCTGGAGGCCGTGACCGTGAACGTGGACGACGCCGACACGAAGCGGCTCATGCGCGAGTGGGACCGGCGCAAGCTCCCGGTTCCGCTCAAGGTGGTGGAGTCGCCGTACCGGGAGATCACCAAGCCGGTGCTGGACTACGTCAAGCGGATCCGCAGCAACAACCCGCGCGACGTCGTCACCGTGTTCATCCCCGAGTACGTCGTGGGCCACTGGTGGGAGCAGATCCTGCACAACCAGAGCGCGCTGCGGCTCAAGGGCAGGCTGCTGTTCCAGCCGGGTGTGATGGTCACGAGCGTGCCGTGGCAGCTGCGCTCGTCCGAGCGGGTCGTCACCCGCAGGCCCGAGACCGCGCCGGGGTCGTCGCGGCGCGGCTACGAACCGGTGGTCGGCGACGACGGTGCGGCGCCGGCCAAGGCGACCGCGGGTCAGCGGCGGCCGTGAAGCAGGCGGTCTCGGAGCCGGCGCTCGACTGGACCGATCGGGTGCTGGAGCTCGACGTCGGCCCCGTCGCGCACGGCGGGCACTGCGTCGCCCGCCACGAGGGCCGGGTGGTGTTCGTCCGGCACGCGTTGCCGGGGGAGCGGGTGCTCGCCGTGGTCGTCGAGGACGCAGGAGGTGGGTTCTGCCGGGCCGACGCGGTGGCGGTGCGGGAGGCGGCGCCGCGGCGGGTGCCTGCGCCGTGCGTGTGGGCGCGGGCCGGTGGCTGTGGCGGCTGCGACTTCCAGCACGCCGACCCTGCGCTGCAGCGTGAGCTCAAGGCGACGGTGCTCGCCGAGCAGCTGCGGAGGCTGGCGGGGATCGAACGTGCGGTGGAGGTCGAGGAGTTGCCCGGCGGCGCGCTCGGCTGGCGCCACCGGGTGCGGCTGGCCGTCGACGCCGACGGCAGGGCCGGGCTGCGCGCGCACCGCAGCCACGACGTGCTGCCGATCGCGGACTGCCCGATCACCCCGGCCGGCGCGCTCCCGCCGGTGCTGGAGCAGCATTTCGCGCCGGGGGGCGAGGTCGAGGTGGTCGTGGACGCCGACGGCACCACGCACTTCGACAGCACCGCGCACGTCGGGGGCGGCCCCGCCGTGCAGCGCGCCGCCGGCCGGGAATGGCTGCTCTCGCCGGGCGTCTTCTGGCAGGTCCACCCGGCGCTGCCGGACGCGCTCTCGTCGGTCGTCGCGGAGTGGGCGGCCGCGCCCTCCGGCGGCGTCGCATGGGACCTCTACGGCGGCGTCGGCCTCTTCGCGGCGGTGCTCGCCGGGCAGGTGGGGCCGGACGGCGAGGTGGTGGTCGTCGAGTCCTCGGCCCGGGCCGTCGCCGACGGCCGGGCGGCGCTGGCCGACCTGCCGCAGGTGGGTTGGCGCATCGGGCGAGTCGAGCGCGTGCTGCCCACCCTGGAGGGCAGGCCCGACGTGGTCGTGGCCGACCCGCCGCGGCGAGGGCTGGGCCGCGAGCTCGTCGAGGCGCTGTGCGCGCGCGGCCCCGGTCGCGTGGTGCACGTGGCCTGCGATCCGGCGGCGCTCGCCCGGGACCTGGCCCTGTTCGCCGCGCGGGGGTATCGCCTCGCCGAGCTGCGCGCGTTCGACGCGTTCCCGATGACCCACCACTTCGAGAGCGTGGCCCTGCTCACGCCCTGAGCATGAGGTGGAGCGCGTGCTCGCGGACGCGGTCGACGCTCCGCTTGACGGCGCCGAGCATCACCGCGTCCCCGCCGAGGGTCGAGGCCAGCAGGCGGGGCGGCGGGTCGCCGCGGCGGGCCAGGCGCTCCTCCAGTGTTGCGAGCAGCGGGCCGCAGGACGCGGCCACCCGCCCGGCGATGATCACCCGTTCCGTGTCGACCAGGCTGGCGAGGGTCGCGATCACCCTGGCCATCCGCTCGGCGACCCGCTCGACGACCCCGGCCGCGAGCGCGTCGCCCGCCCCGGCCGCCGCGAACACGGAGGCGGCGTCGGGGTCGGGTGCCAGGGAGGAGCGCGCCCCCGGCTCGGCGAGCGCCTCGCGCGCCCACTCGCGCGCGGTCTTCGCGATGCCGTCGGTGGACCCGACACCGTCCACCAGGTCGAGGAAGCCCATCTCGCCCGCACCGCCGCGGACGCCCCGGACCAGCCGCCCGTCCTCGACGATGCCTGCGCCGAGCCGCTCGCCGGCGAGCAGCGCCACGAAGTGCCGGACGCCGCGGCCGTGGCCCCGCCAGCCCTCGGCGAGCGCGGCGAGGTTCGCGTCGTTGTCGACGACGGTCGGCCAGCCGTGCCGCGCCTGCAGCCGCTCTCCCAGGTCGGGGTTCATCAGCTCCCAGTACGGGTTGCCGCGGAACACCGTGCGGCCTCGGGCGTCGACCGGTGCCGGCACCCCCACCGTGACGCCCAGCACGCGCTCGGACGGCAGACCCGCGAGCGCGCCCGCGATGGCGTTCCGCACCGCCGCCACCCGCTCCGCGGTGCCGGTGAACCCGGCTCGCGGTGGGCTCTGGTGTCTACCCCGCTCGGCGCCCCGGAGGTCGGTGACGAGCGCGTCCACGCGGTGCTGGCCCGCGTCCACACCGACGACGAGACCGGCGAGCGGGTCGAACGCGTACCGGCGGGCGGGGCGTCCCTTGCGGTAGTCGCCGTGCTCGCGCTGGTTGGCCACCTCGCGCACCCAGCCGCGCGCGATGAGCTCCTCGCAGACGTCGTGGACCGTGGCGCGGGAGAGACCGGTGGCGGCCATGAGGTCGGTGCCGGTGACCGCCGGCGCGTCCCACATGTGGTCGAGCACGAGCCGGGCACTCGCCTCGCGCACCATTCGCGAGGACGGCGCCACCATCCGCTCCGGCTCCACGGCGCCAGCTTAGATTTGACGCCCCTACGAAGCCGCTCTACCCGGAGCGCCGCGCGCGGTGCGTGCGGATCTTGGCCCGGTTGCCGCAGCGTTCCATCGAGCACCACCGGCGCCGGCCCGGCCGCGAGGTGTCGACGAACAGCAGGCCACAGTCCTCGGCGTCGCAGACGCGGATCCGCTGGGCGAGCGGCCCGCCGAACAGGTCGACGGCATCGCGCGCGATCGTGGCGAGCGCCGCGGCGGCCGTGGGGTCGACGACCCTGCTGCCGCTGCCCTCCGGTCGCAGTGCCGGTACAAGCGGCGGGGCGGCCGCCGCGGCGTTGAGGACGGCGATGTCGGCGGGCCGCGGGGCGCCGGCGGCGAGTTCGTCGACGAGGCGGCCGACGGCGTCGCCGTCCGCGGGCCGTGGGTTCCCGCTGGCAGCGAGCCCGTAGGCGAGATGCGTCATCGCCGTGCGCAGCGGCCGCATCGCGGCGAGGTCGGCCTCGTCCGCGGGGAGGGGCGGCAGCCCGAGGACCACTCCGAGCAGCCGGCCCAGGTCGTCGGGGCTGTGCACGATCTCCCAGCGCGCCAGTGCGCCCTCGCCGCCCGTGTGCACGAGGTCGAGGCACGGTCGTCCGGTGCGGAAGCGCCTGCGGAGATCGGCCGGCGATCCGAGGTACATGTAACCACTATAAATGGTTACACTCACGCGCATGACGACTGCCACCCACATCAATCCGGATTCCATGCACCGCAACCCTGCATTCAGCTGGGTCGTCCGGGTGCCGGCAGGTGCCGACACGATCTACGTCGGCGGGCAGAACGGCGTCGGACCGGACGGCACGGTGGTCGGGCCCGGCGTCGGCGAGCAGACCAGGCAGGCGTTCGTGAACCTGCGGACGTGCCTCGAGGCAGCCGGCGCGGAGGTCACCGACGTCGTGAAGTGGACGATCCTCTGCGTGGAGGGCGTCGACATCCAGGAGGGCTTCGCCGCGTTCAGCGAGTTCTGGCCGCGGGACGCCGCCCCGCCCGCGATCACGATGGCCTTCGTGGCCGGACTCGGCGTGCCCGGTGCGGTCGTCGAGATCGAGGCGGTGGCGGCCGTCCCCGCGGCCTGAGTTCTCAGCCGCCGTGGCAGTGCGGCGCCGACGGCGGGAGGCCGAGTGAGGGGTTGCCGTCGAAGAACCCGCTGGGCTTGAGCATGAACCCGATGGTGCTCACCGGCATCACCGGCCAGTCCTCCGGCCGCACCACGTGGTGGGCCCCGAACGTGTACCAGACCACCACGTCCCGGCCTTCCAGCGGCCGGTCGCCCGCCACGTACGCCGGCAGTCCCTGCCCGCCCGGGTGCTGGTTGGGGTAGTCGCCCGCGGCGTACCGCTGCGTGTCGTCGGCCGCGGTGACCCACAGCTGGTGCTGCGTGAAGCCCGCCCGCTGGGCGAACAGCGCCTCCCCCGGGTACATCGGCGGCACGTTCGCGCCGGGCATCAGCGCGTACGCGGTCGGGGCGCCGAGCGCGGACGTCCGCTCGGCGCTCTCGATCTTCCAGTACCGGGCCCTCGACGCGTCGAGGTCACGCTGGGCCACCGCCTCGCTGGCGAGCACCGTTCGGTGGGTCTGCCAGGCGTTGCCGTGCGGGTTCTCCGGGCCGGGCGGGCTCGGCGCGGAGTCGATCTCCACCACGGTGTTGGCGGTGCCGTCCACGGTCATGTCCAGCCGCACGCAGAAGAAGTGCTGGTGATGGGGCCCGTAGAGACCAGGGGCGACGAGGGTGCCGTGCGCCGGTTCCTCGCCGGGGGCCACCGCGCCGGTGGAGATCACGCCGGTGAGCTTGACCTCGTACTCGATCGTGCCGTCGGTGTAGAGGTACCAGAAGTAGCCGTACTCGTAGTTCCCGACGGTCACGATCGTCGAGACCACCAGCCTCCTGCGCCGGCGCACCTGCACCGCCCCGGTGCGGAAGTCGGTGTGCTTCCAGGCGATCCCGGCGTCCTCCTCGTGCATGCAGACCGCGTTCGGGATGGTGACGGGGGCGCCGTCGTTGTCGTTGACGACGCCGTCGAAGTAGTGGATGTGACCCACGCAGTCGCAGCCGAGGGTCAGGGAGTTGGCCAGCCATCCGACGCCGTACTCGCCCTGGTCGAACACGTTCTTGAACCGGTGCGTCGGCGCCGGGTCGCCGTAGGGGACGTACATCTCGGCGAGGGAGGCGCGGTAGACGATCGGCCGCCCGTCGTAGCCGACCTCGTGCAGGACGAGCCCCTCCCGCGGGGTGAACCCGATCCGCAACTGCCAGCCCAGCCACGTCACCGCGTGCCCGTCGACGGTGAAGCTCGGCCCGTCGGGCTGGGTGATCGAGATCGGGGAGACGTCGGTGCGGTAGGCCTCGACCGCGGGCACGTTGCCGGGTTCGAAGAGCCAGGGCTCCTCGTAATTGCCCGGCCGGCCGGGCAGCGGCACGACGCCGTGGTCGGCGACCTCCACCACCTCGCCCGCATCGAGGTCCACCACCACGACCAGGCCCTCGACCGGCCGGGCGTAGCCGTGCTCGCCGGGTGCCGAACGCACCCAGGTGAGCGGGCGGGCGATGCGGCGGGCCGACGGGTCGTCCTCCGGCCCGGTCCAGCTGGACGCCCACGGGTCGATCATGGCGAGGGAGAAGTCCTCGATCCCGCGCCTGCGCATGGCCTCCTGCCAGCGGGGATCGGCCTGGACGATCGCCTCGCAGGACGTGAACTCCTCGGCCATGATCGGCGGCTGCACGCCCTCCACGGGCGTGCAGGACCGGACGGCCCGGTCGGTCAGCGACACGACCGCCTCGTAGGTCGTGCGCGCTGCCCGGTCGTAGAGCACGACGTGCGCCTCCCGCGGCAGCGGCGCGGCGTCCGGCGTCCAGGCGAGGACGGCGGACTTCGGCGGCTCGTGCAGGGCCACGAACACGAAGCGCGCGGAGTCACCGAGGCCCTGCTCCGTGCGCAGCACCGCGGCCGCGGTGACGATCTCGTCGGCGGTGAGCGGCTCGAGCGGGTGGGCTGCGGCGGTGACGGCGGGTTCTTGGACGGCGGTCATGCTGCGGCTCCGGTCGGCTCGGCGTCGGTCTCGGGGACTTCGAACTGCCCGATGCGGGCGTAGCGGTCGGGGTAGCGGCTGCGCAGCACCAACCCGAGGACGAGGCCGCCGACGAACACCGCGAGCACCACCCAGGGCAGCAGCACGATGAACGCGGCGTCGTCCGCGCCTGCGAGGTCGTAGCGGTTGACGACGAGCAGCGTGCACGCGCCTGCCATGGCGGCGAACCCGAGGACGGGGGCGACGAGCGTGGACCACCAGCGGAAGCCGTCGCGCGCTGTGGTGCGGAAGTAGCGGATGATCGCGATCGAGACGAGCGCCTGCACGCCGAGGATGCCGAGCACGCCGAGCAGCGGCGACCACGTGCCGAGCTTGAGCAGCGCGCCCTCGTTGCTCGGGTCGTAGAGCACGAAGGCGAGGCAGTACAGGCCGACGAGGGCGGTGACCGCGATCGAGGCGGTCACCGGGCTGTGCCGGTGGGACGTGCGGGCGAGCGCGGTGGGCAGCACGCCCTCGCGGCCGAGCGCGAACAGGTAGCGGGCGCTGGTGTTGTAGAACGCCATCGCGCAGGCGAACGAGCCGGTGACGATGAGGATCTCCATCAGGACCGTGGCCCACGTGCCCACGTAGCGGTCGGTGAGCGGGTAGAACGCCGATGCGATCTCGCCCGCGTACTGCGCCTGCACGGCCTCGACCGCCCCCGTGAGACCCCAGCCCGTGACGTAGACGTAGGAGATGATCACGTACAGCACGCCGAGCCCGATGACCGAGCCGTACGTGGCGGTACGGGCGATCTTGTGCGGGTCGCGGGTCTCCTCGGCGTAGTTGGGGGCCATCTCGAAGCCGACCCACGACCAGAACGCCGCGAACAGCGCGATGCCGGACGCACCCGCGCCGAAGACCTGCACGGCGGCCGGGTTGTCGAAGATGGCGAGCGGGTTGAGCGGGGCGAGCGAGAAGCCCTCCGCGCCCCCGGCCGCGAAGACGCCGATCGCGAGCACCGCGAGCACGACCACCTCGGCGACCAGCGCAACCCCGAGCACCTTGGCGGTGAGCTCGATGTGGAACAGGGCGAACACGGTCATCAGGCCGAGCCCGACGATCATGTAGACCCAGGCGGGCAGCACGAGGCCGGTCAGGCTTGCCACGGTCGTCGACGCGAAGTAGCCCATCGTGCCGGTCACGGCGGCGGTGAACACCATGTAGCAGAGGGCGATCAGGAGGCCGGAGCCCAGCCCGAGCACGCGCCCGAGACCGCGGGTGACGAACGTGTAGAAGCCGCCGGCCGAGGTCACCCGCCGGCACATCGCGATGTAGCCGACCGAGAAGATCGTCAGCGCGACGGTGGCGACGGCGAACGCGGCCGGGGAGGCGTAACCACCGCCGAGCGTCGCCACGGGGACGTTGAACAGCATCGCGGCGAGCGGGGCGGCGCCGGTGACGATGCAGAACAGGACGGACGTGAGACCGAGTGCCCCGCCTGAGAGGCGGTCGGGCTGTGTCGATGAGTCTTGGCCGTCGGGGAGTGGGGCGCCCGCGTGCGGGCCGGCGGTGGGTGCGGCGGTCATGGCTGCTCCGGGGTCGAGGCGTAGGACTACCTCTGAGCAGCGTGAGCACGTCACGTGTCCGCCGTGTCACGGTCGGGTGAATGCGCTGACCCTCCGTGCCGTTGAGCGCCATTCAGGACGAAACGCGTTGCTCCATCAGGGGGAGAGGGCGCGCAGGGCCAGCTCCGTGACCGTGTCTGCATAGGCCTCGGTGAGCGGAGCCGTGCGCAGCAGCCACCGGTGGTAGAGCGGCCCCACGAGCAGCTCGACGGCCACGGGCACGTCCAGGTCGGCGCGCAGCTGCCCGGCCTCCTGGGCGGCGCGCAGCCGGTCGGCGATGGCCTGCAGCTGCGGCCCGAGCAACCGTTCGCGAACCATGTCGGCGAACTCGGGGTCGTCCTGCATCTCGGTCATCAGGGCGCGAGTGGTGCCCGAGAGCGTCGGGTCGGCGAGCTCGGCGACGATCGCGCGCACGACGCCGCGGATGTCGGCGGCGACGTCGCCGGTGTCGGGGAGCGAGAGGTCGTCCGGGTTCTCGTTCACCGCGGCGAGGAAGCCGTCGAGCACCACGGCGCCCTTCGACGGCCACCACCGGTAGATCGTCTGCTTCCCGACGCCCGCCCGGGCGGCGATCGCCTCGATCGTCAGCTTGCGGTAGCCGACCTCGTGCACGAGATCGGTCGCGGCGGTGAGGATCGCGCGGCGGGAGCGTTCGCTGCGCCGGGACGGGTCGGGGGGCACGGGGCGATCCTACTCACAGGCGAGACGAGACGAATCGTCTTGACAGGCTGGACGCGCCTCCTGCATCGTCGTGTGGCGAGACGAGTCGTCTCGTTCCGACGGGAAGAAGGAGTTCGATGGCGCACATCGCCATGGTCAGCATCCCGGCACCCGGGCACGTGAACCCGAGCCTGGAGGTCATCCGGGAGCTGGTGGCCCGCGGGCACCGCGTGACGTACGCGAACGACCCGGCGTGGGCCGAGACGGTGCGGGGCGTCGGGGCGGAGCTCGTCCCGTACGAGTCGACGTTGCCGTTCCACCGCGACGACTCCTGGGACGGCGACGCGATCGAGGCGCTGCGGCTCTTCCTCGACGACGCGATCGCGATGCTGCCGCAACTGCGAGCGGCATACGAGAACGACCGGCCCGACCTGTTCCTCTACGACATCGCGGGCGCCCCGGCCCGCATCCTCGGCGCCCAGTGGGAGATCCCCGCCGTCCAGCTCTCGCCGACCTACGTGGCCTGGGAGGGCTACGAGGAGGACATGAAGGAGACCACGGACGCGTGGAAGGCCGACCCGCGCGGCGCGGAGATGTACCGCGTCGAGCGGGAGTGGCTGGCCGCCAACGGCCAACCGCCCGTGGAGGGGTGGATGGGCCGGCCCGAGAAGTCGTTGGTGCTGATCCCGCGGGTGCTGCAGCCGAACGCCGACAGCGTCGGACCGCAGTACACGTTCGTCGGGCCGTGCCTGGCTCCCCGGCCCGAGCAGGGGGAGTGGACCCGCCCTGCGGACGCGGAGAAGGTGTTGCTGGTCTCGCTGGGCTCCGCGTTCACCGACCACCCGGACTTCTACCGCCGCTGCGTCGAGGCCTTCGGCGACCTGCCCGGCTGGCACGTCGTCCTGCAGGTCGGGAAGTACGTCGACCCCGCCGTCCTCGGGAACGTGCCGGCCTCGGTCGAGGTGCACTCCTGGGTGCCGCAGCTGGCGATCCTGGAGCAGGCCGACGCGTTCCTGACCCACGCCGGCATGGGCGGCTCGTCCGAGGGGCTGTGGACCGGCACGCCGATGATCGCCGCGCCACAGGCCGTCGACCAGTTCGGGAACGCCGACGCGCTCGTCGCGGCAGGGGTGGCACGCCGCGTCGAGTCGGAGACGGTCACCGCCGACGAGCTCCGCGCGGCGTTGCTGCAGCTCACGGGCTCGCCGCAGGTCGCGGCGCGCAGCGCCGAGATCCGCAGGGAGCTGCGCGAACAGGGCGGCACGGCGGAGGCCGTGCGGCTCATCGAGCAGGAGCTCGCGGCCGCGGCGGCGCTGCGGCCACCCCTCGGAGCGGAGCCGCGGGGCTAGCGGGACGATGTGCGGGTGACCAGCACGTCGCTCTCGACCCAGCAGCAGCCCCCGCCCCAGCAGCCCCAGTCGATCCCGCAGCGCATCGCCGACGAGCTCGGCGTGCGCCCGCACCAGGTGACGGCCGCGGTCGACCTGCTGGACGGCGGCGCCACCGTGCCGTTCATCGCCCGCTACCGCAAGGAGGCGACCGGGGCGCTCGACGACGCGCAGCTGCGCACCCTCGAGGAGCGGCTGCGCTACCTGCGGGAGCTGGAGGAGCGGCGCACCGTCGTCCTCGAGGAGATCCGCAAGCAGGGCAAGCTGGACGAGGCCCTCGAGGCGCGGATCATGGCCGCGGAGTCGAAGGCGCGGCTGGAGGACATCTACCTGCCGTACAAGCCGAAGCGGCGCACCAAGGCGATGATCGCGCGGGAGAACGGCCTCGAGCCGCTCGCCGACACGTTGCTGGGCGACCCGACGCAGGACCCGGCTGCCCTCGCGGAGGGATACCTGAACGAGCAGGTCCCCGATGCCGCCGCCGCGCTGGAAGGGGCCCGGGCGATCCTCGTCGAGCGCTTCGCCGAGGACGCCGACCTGATCGGTGGTCTGCGCGAGCGGATGTGGGCGCGCGGCCGGCTCGTCACGAAGGTGCGGGAGGGCAAGGAGACCGAGGGCGCGAAGTTCGCCGACTACTTCGACTTCTCCGAGCCGTTCACCAAGCTCCCCTCGCACCGGATCCTCGCGGCCTTCCGCGGGGAGAAGGAGGAGGTGCTCGACGTCGCCCTCGAACCGGAGGCCGAGCCCGTCGAGCCCGGCGTCGTCACCGACTACGAGCGCACGATCGCGGCCGCGTTCGGCATCCGTGACGAGGGCCGCCCCGCCGACAAGTGGCTCTCCGACGCCGTCCGGTGGGCCTGGCGCACCCGGATCCTGCTGCACCTCTCGATCGACATCAGGGTGCGGCTGCGCACGGTGGCCGAGGAGGGCGCCATCGGCGTCTTCGCCGCCAACCTGCGCGACCTGCTCCTCGCCGCGCCCGCGGGCAGCCGGGCCACGATGGGCCTGGACCCGGGTCTGCGCACCGGGGTGAAGGTCGCGGTCGTCGACGCCACCGGCAAGGTCGTCGCCACCGACACGATCTACCCGCACGCCCCGCGCAACGACTGGGAGGGGGCTCTGGCGAAGCTGACGAAGATCGCCGCGGCCCACGACGTCGAGCTGATCGCGATCGGCAACGGCACCGCGTCGCGCGAGACCGACAAGCTCGCGGGCGAGCTCGTGGCCCGCAACCCCGCGCTCAAGCTCACGAAGGTGATGGTCAGCGAGGCCGGGGCGTCGGTGTACTCGGCGTCGGCCTACGCCTCCGCCGAGCTCCCCGACCTCGACGTGTCGCTGCGCGGCGCCGTCTCGATCGCCCGGCGGCTGCAGGACCCCCTCGCCGAGCTGGTGAAGATCGACCCGAAGTCGATCGGCGTGGGGCAGTACCAGCACGACCTCCCCGAGTCGTCGCTGTCCCGGTCGCTCGACGCGGTGGTCGAGGACTGCGTGAACGCGGTCGGCGTCGACGTCAACACCGCGTCGGTGCCGCTGCTGCGCCGGGTCTCCGGCATCACCGAGAGCCTCGCCGCGCTGATCGTGCAGCACCGCGACACGCACGGCCCCTTCCGCGCCCGCACGGCCCTCGCGGACGTGCCGCGGCTCGGCCCGAAGGCGTTCGAGCAGTGCGCGGGCTTCCTGCGCATCCGCGGCGGCGACAATCCCCTGGACGTCTCCGGCGTGCACCCCGAGTCCTACCCCGTGGTGCACCGGATCCTGGAGCGCGCGAAGACCGACATCGACGCGCTGATCGGCAACGCCCAGAAGATCAAGTCGCTCAAGCCGCAGGACTTCGTCGACGCGCAGTTCGGGCTCCCCACCGTCACCGACATCCTCGCCGAGCTGGAGAAGCCCGGCCGCGACCCGCGCCCCGCGTTCCGCACCGCCACCTTCGCCGAGGGCGTCCACAAGATCTCCGACCTCAAGCCGGGGATGCTCCTGGAGGGCGTGGTCACGAACGTGGCCGCGTTCGGCGCCTTCGTCGACATCGGCGTCCACCAGGACGGGCTCGTGCACGTCTCGGCGATGTCCAACCAGTTCGTGTCCGACCCCCGCGACGTCGTGAAGTCCGGCGACGTCGTGCGCGTCAAGGTCCTCGAGGTCGACGAGGCGCGCAAGCGCATCTCGCTCACGCTGCGGCTCGAGGACGAGGCCGGCGGGGCGGGGCGGCCGAACCGTGGTGGCCCGCGGGAGCAGAACCGTGGTGCCCCGCGTGAGCAGAACCGTGGCGGCCCGCGGGATCAGAACCGCGACCGCAAGGGCGGGCCGCGCGAGCGCAAGGCAGGCGACCGCGGTCGCGGGGACCAGCGTGGCGGGGATCAGCGGGGTGGGGACCAGCGGGGCGGCGACCGTCGCGGTGGCGACCGGCGGGGCGCGCAGCGCCAGGGCTCGGGCGCGCCGGCGAACAGCGCGATGGCCGACGCCCTCCGCCGCGCGGGACTCGCCGGGGGTGACGGCAAGCGCTGACCGGAACCGGCCTCACGCGGCAGGTGCCACCTCCGCGTGAGGGCGCTCCTAGGGCTTGCGGCCGATGCCGCCGTAGGCGTCGACGCCCCGCGGGTCGCTGAAGGGTGTGGTCTCGGGCCGCCACAGCGGGCAGCTCACGACCCCCGGCTCGACGAGTTCCAACCCGTCGAAGAAGCCGGCGATCTCCTCCGGCGTGCGCAGCTGGTACTGCACCGCGCCGCGGTCGTTGTGCTGTTGCTGCGCTTCGTTGAGCGACTCGTTGGTGCTGGTGCCGCCGCACACCAGCAGGTGGCTTCCAGCCGGCAGCGCGGCGAGCAACCGCCCGACGATGGCGCGGGCCTCGTCGTAGCCGGTGATGTGCCCGAGCATGCCGCTGAGGATCAAGGCGACGGGCCGCGTGAAGTCCAGGGTGCGGGCCGCGGCGGTCAGGATCGTGTCGGTCTCGCGCAGATCGGCGTGCAGCGGCACGCGTTGCTCGTCACCCGCCGGGATCGTTCGCGGCGTGGGTGTGGGGCATTGCGGGTACCGCTGCCGACATGGCGAGCATCGGCTACTTCCTGTCCTGCGAGCAGTTCGGCCCGAAGGAGCTCATCGATCAGGCCAGGCGCGCGGAAGCCGCCGGCTTCGAGAAGCTCTGGATCTCCGACCACTTCCACCCCTGGAACGACGAGCAGGGGCACAGCCCGTTCGTGTGGGGTGTGATCGGCGCGCTCTCGCAGGCGACGTCGCTACCGGTGACGACCGCGGTGACCTGCCCGACGTTCCGCATCCACCCGGCGATCATCGCCCAGGCCGCCGCGACAGCGGCCGCGCAGCTCGACGGGCGGTTCGTGCTGGGCGTCGGCAGCGGCGAGGCCCTGAACGAGCACGTGCTGGGCGACCAGTGGCCCTCGGTCGGCGTCCGGCTGGAGATGCTGGAGGAGGCGATCGAGGTCATCCGGAAGCTGCACGAGGGCGAGGAGATCAGCTTCCACGGCACGTACTACGAGGTGCAGGACGCGCGGATCTACACGCTGCCCGCGGAGCCCGTGCCGATCTACGTGTCCGGGTTCGGCCCGCAGGCCACCGAGCTGGCCGGCCGGATCGGCGACGGCTACGTCACGACCTCGCCGGACGCCGACCTGATCCGGGTCTTCAAGGAGGCGGGCGGCGAGGGCAAGCCGGTGCAGGCGGGCACGAAGGTGTGCTGGGACCGCGACGCCGAGCGCGCCGTCGACATCGCCCACCGCACCTGGGGCAACCAGGGCCTGCCCGGCCAGCTCTCCCAGACGCTGCCCCGCCCGCGCGACTTCATGGACGCGCAGACGCTCGTCACGCGCGAGTCGACGGCGAACGCGGTGGCCTGCGGGGACGACGTGGACGCGCAGCTCGCGCAGATCCGCGAGTACATCGATGCCGGCGTCGACGAGGTGTACGTCTCCCAGATGGGTCACGACATGGAGGGCTTCTTCACGGCATGGGAGAAGGACGTGCTCCCGGCGCTGCGGCAGGAGGAGCGTGCTGAAGAACCGCGGCCGTAGCGAGCGGCGGCCAGGTGGCCGCATCGCAAGGCGGAGGAGGAGTCCCCTGCCGGGTTGTATCGGCGACGACGACAACGCAGCGGGGTGGCCGCCTGGGCGTCGCGCAGTAGGTCGGGGTTCTTCGGCGCGCTCCTTGGCCCCGGTGGGGGCGTGACGGCGATCACCTGGGACTATGTGAGGTCGGTGGTGTGTTGGACCACCTGAGACCGCACCGGCCAGGTAGTAGTCGTGCCGACGGCCCCGCGGGCTCATCCCGCGGGAGCGCCGTCGGTGCTCCCGTCCCTGCGACGGAAGACGATTCTTGATCGAGAACGAGCACGAGCTCGACCAGCCCAGCTTCTCCGACCTCCCCCGCTTCTCGGATCTGCCACTGCGCGAGGAGCTGCTGCGCGAGGTCGAGGAGCTGGGCTACCAGTACCCCAGCCCCATCCAGGCCCAGTCGATCGCGCCGCTGGTCGAGGGCCGTGACCTGCTCGGCCAGGCCGCCACCGGCACCGGCAAGACCGCGGCGTTCGCGCTCCCGATGCTGGAGCGCCTCGCCGAGCAGCGGTCCGAGCAGGGCCGCGGGGACGCGCCGTTCGGGCTCGTCCTCACCCCCACCCGTGAGCTCGCCCTGCAGGTGGCCGAGGCCGTCACCCGGTACGGGCGCGGCCTCCGCGCGCGCGTCGTCACCGTGTACGGCGGCGCTCCCGCCGGCCCGCAGTGGAAGGCACTGCAGCAGGGTGTCGACGTCGTCGTGGCCACCCCCGGCCGCGCGATCGACCTGATGAACCGCGGCGCCCTGCGCCTGGACGAGCTCGAGACCGTCGTGCTCGACGAGGCCGACGAGATGCTCGACATGGGCTTCGTCGAGGACATCGAGACGCTGCTCGACGCCACGCCGGACACCCGGCAGGCCGTCCTGTTCTCGGCCACCATGCCGCGGCGCATCGAGACGCTCGCCCAGAAGTACCTGCGGGAGCCGGTCACCGTCCGGATCCGCCGGGAGGCGGTGCCCGAGGGCGAGGCCCCCAAGGTCCGCCAGACGGCCTACCTGGTGCCCCGCACCCACACCACCGCCGCGCTCGGACGCGTGCTCGAGGCGGAGCGGCCGACGGCCGCGATCGTGTTCTGCCGCACCCGGCTCGACGTCGACGCCGTCACCGAGACGCTCACCGCCCGCGGCCTGCGCGCCGAGGCGCTGCACGGCGGCATGGACCAGGAGCACCGCACCCGCGTGGTCGAGCGCCTGCGCAGCGGGCGCACCGAGCTGCTCGTCGCCACCGACGTGGCGGCCCGCGGCTTGGACATCGACCTGCTCACGCACGTGGTCAACCACGACGTGCCGCAGTCGTCGGAGGCGTACGTGCACCGGATCGGCCGGGTCGGCCGCGCCGGGCGCGAGGGCGTGGCGATCACGCTCGTGCCGCCGTCGAAGGTGCACGCGATGCGCGCCGTCGAGCGGCTCACCGGGCAGCCGATCGAGTTCGCCCCCGTGCCCACGGCCGCCGACCTGCGGGCCGCCCGGCTGGAGCGCACCGCGGCCGCGCTGCGCGAGCGGCTCGTGGACGACCTGCGCGACGAGGAGTCCGGCGACGGTGTCCGCGAGATGCTGGCCGGGCTCGCAGGCGAGTTCGACCCGGTCGACGTCGCCGCGGCGGCGGTCCGGCTGCTGCAGGCGGCCACCGGCGCCCCCGACGACGCCGAGGACATCCCGGTCGTCACGCCCCGTTCCGGTGAGCGCCGCGAGCCCCGCGGTCGCGGCGGCGCCGCAGGCACCCGCCCGCCGAAGGCAGGCACGACGCGCCTGTTCGTCAACGCGGGTCGGTCGAACGGCGTGCGGCCGCAGGACATCGTGGGGGCACTGGCCAACGAGTCGAGCCTGTCCGGGCGCGACATCGGCGCGATCCAGATCCACGAGCGGCACGCGCTGGTGGAGATCCCCGAGCACGCCGCCGACGACGTGCTGCGCAGCCTCCGGGGTGGCACCACCCTGAAGGGGCGGCGCACGAACATCCGCCGGGACCGTGGTTTCGCCACGGCGGGGGGTCGCGGGCGCCGCGACTGACTGATCCACTCTGCACGAACGGCACTCCTGTCCGACGCTGGCGGACGGAGTGCCGTTCGTCGTCGCGGGATCAAATGTTGATCTCCGGTCGGCCGGACGGTTAGGTGTAGTCCTCTGATGAGCTCGAGGAGGAGCCGATGGCCGACGCGGGGACCGGGCAGGAGCAGGTGGTGGAGGGCGCGGTGCGCCGCGCGATGTGGCGGCTCTTGCCGTTCCTCGGACTGTGTTATCTGCTGAACTACCTCGACCGCGTCAACGTCGGGTTCGCCGCGCTGACGATGAACGCGGACCTCGGGCTGTCGGCGGCGGCTTACGGCCTCGGCGCCGGCCTGTTCTTCATCGGCTACTTCTTCTTCGAGGTGCCGAGCAACGTCATCCTGCACAAGGTCGGCGCCCGGCTCTGGATCGCCCGGATCATGGTGACCTGGGGGATCATCGCCTCGAGCACCGCGTTCGTGCAGGGCGAGGTCAGCTTTTACATCGTGCGGTTCCTGCTGGGCGTCGCCGAGGCCGGTTTCTTCCCCGGGATCATCCTCTACCTCACCTACTGGTTCCCACGCGTACAGCGGGCCAAGGTGGTGGCGCTGTTCTTCCTGGCCGTGCCGATCTCGTCGGTGGTCGGCTCGCCCATCTCCACGCTGCTGATCCAGTACGGCGACGGTGCGTGGGGCTTCGACGCCGGCTGGCGGTTCATGTTCTTCGTCGAGGGCCTGCCTTCGATCCTCGTCGGCTTCCTGGTGCTCCTGCTGCTGCCGGACCGGCCGCGCAAGGCGCGCTGGCTGTCGCCCGACGAGCGGGACGCGCTGGAGAAGAAGATCGCCGACGAGGACGCGGCGCACGTGCCGCACACCACCGGGCTGCGGGAGGGCCTGCGCGACTCGCGCGTCGTGGGACTGTCGCTCGTCTACTTCGGGATCGTGTTCGGCAACTACACGCTGGCGTTCTTCCTGCCACAGGTCGTCTCGGACCTGCAGGAGACGTTCGCGATCGAGTTCTCGATCGCGCAGATCGGCCTGATCACCGCGATCCCGTACGCGATCACGTGCGTCGTGATGATCTTCAACGCCCGGCACTCGGACCGCACCGGCGAGCGGCGGTGGCACGTGGCGGTCCCGGCCTTCATCGGAGCGGTGGGCGTCGCGTCGGCGCTGTTCATGGACTCGCCCTACCTCGTGATCGCCGCGATGACGCTCTGCGCCGCGGGGGTCAACTCGGCGATCCCGGTGTTCTGGCAGCTGCCCAGCACGTTCCTCACGGGTGTGGGCGCGGCCGCGGGAATCGCGATGATCAACTCGTTCGGCAACATCGGTGGCTTCGCCGGGCCGTACATGACCGGGTGGCTGCGCGACCTCACGGGCAACAACGAGGCGGGCATGTTCGTCGTCGCCGGGTTCATGGTGATGGCGGGGATCGTGGTCATGGTGGTCGGCCGGAGGCACGAGCGGGAGGACGTGCGGGCCGTACCCAGTGCCGTCGCCGGGGAGCACTGACGACGAACCTCCAGCCACGGAGCGCGGAGGTCACCCGGGGCCTCACGAAAGCGGTGCTGCACCTGCTCGCCATCGCATGGGAGGGGGCGTGCCCCTCGAGCTCGACGACTTCAACCGCATCGGCGACCGCGTGCCGCACCTGGCGGACGTGAAGCCGTTCGGCCCGCACGTGATGTCCACCGTCGACCAGGTCGGCGGGGTGCCCGTCGTCATGCGGGCGCTGCTCGACGTCCCTCGACGTCGAGGCCGACGAGCCCGAGCCGGCCCGGCGGCGGGCCTAGCGGACGCCGCCCGAGCCGACCCTGCGCACCGGGGTGCTGGGCAAGTACGCCCGGCTCGTGGGCTCCGCGGCCCAGGGCGCGGTCTGCGGCTGATCCACCGGCCCTGCTTCCGACCAACGGCGCGTTCGTCGGAACCTAGGCGACGAAAGGGCCGTTCGTCGGCGTGGGCCGGGTGGAGCCCCTCCGGCGTTGAAGCCTTCGACCAGGGCCTTCGGTGGCGCCTCCCGGCAAGGCCTTCGGTGGCGCCGCGCATCGTGCGGGGCCGCCCCTCAGAGCTCAAGGGCGCCTGCGGCGTCGCTGCGCGATCGCTGCGCGACCCTTGACCTCTGAGCCTCTGCGACCCCTGAGGGCAAGCCATGCGGGCAGGCCAGGGGCCTGCCCTTCGGGCGCGCGGCGCCACCGAAGGCGGTCCCACGGCCAAGATCGAGGCTCCGCGTGAAAACGGTCGAAAGCGACACGGCAACGCGCCGAACTGTCGATGACGCCGCCCGGGGCGCCGTCACATAGGCGACTTCACACACCCAGTACGGACTTCACACAAGGCCGGCCTTGTGTGAAGTCGCCACTGGGTGTGTGAAGTGGCTGTCGGCGGGGAGAGAGGGCCCTCGGGATCGGCCCGAGGAGTACATCAACGTCACCGCCGAGCCCCCGGTGTGCTGATCGGAGCGATCTCCGCAACCGGCGCACCCGTTCTCCGCCCACGCACCCCGTCGACCGGGCGCGTGGCCCGACACGGGGCGCGCGAGCACACCAGGTGCGTGACGGGCGGGAAGATGCCCGTGACCTGCCCGTGAGACCGGCCTGCTGGCGGCGCCGCGCACCCCCACTGGCAGGCCCCCGGCCTGCCCGCACCGCATGCCCGAGCGGCCGCAGAGGCTCGCAGGTCAAGGGTCGCGCAGCGATCGCGCAGCGACGCCGCAGGCGCCCTTGAGCTGGGAGGGGCGGCCCCCGCACAATGCGCGGCGCCGTCAGGAGGCCTTCGGTCAGGAGCCTTGACCGCGTTGCCTGTCTCTGTGCACGGCCTGGTCCAGCAGCGGCCCTGCACGATGCGCGGCGCCGCCAGCAGGCCTGGACGTCAGGCCCGCGGTTGGTCAGACGCTGCAGGAGCCGTCGGCGCAAGCCTCGTCGCCACCGGCCGGCGTGAGGACCTGCAGCGGGTGGGCCTCGGCCCAGGCGGTGTCGAGCACCTGTAGCAGCGCCTCCGGCGGCTGGGCGCCCGCAACGCCGTACTTGCGGTCGACCACGAAGAAGGGCACGGCGGTGATGCCGTACGCCTGGGCCTGCCGCTCGTCGGCGCGCACGGCCTCGGCGTACCGGTCGGAGGCGAGGACCTCGCGGGCCTCGTCCGCGTCCAGCCCGGCCTCTGCGCCCAGCCGGACGAGTGTGGCGGGGTCGGCGATCGGCTCGCCCTCGGTGAAGTAGCCGCGGAAGAGGCGCTCCTTCACCGCGTCCTGCACGCCGCGCTCCGCCGCGAGGTGCAGCAGGCGGTGGGCGTCGAACGTGTTGCCGCGGCGGGCGCGGTCGAAGTGGAAGTCCCAGCCGTCCTCGGCGGCCATCGCCGTCATCTGGCGGTGCTTGGCCTCGGCCTCGGCGCGGGTCATGCCGTACTTGGCGGCGAGGTGGTCGTTGAGGTCACCCTCCTGCTCCGGCGGTGCGCCGGGGTCCAGCTCGAAGCTGTGGTAGCTCACCTCGACCTGGTCGCGGTGGTCGAACCGCGCGAGCGCCTTCTCGAAGCGGTGCTTGCCGACCGCGCACCACGGACACACGACGTCCGACCAGATCTCCACCTTCACGGCCAGGTCAACCGCCGGTGCCGGGATCGTGTTCCCTAGCCTGGCCGGCATGTCCGACCTTCCCGACGACTGGCATGCCTGGCGCGAGCAGGAGGACCTCGCCCGCTACGACGAGCGTTTCCGGCGGCTGGCCGAGTCGGGGCGGAACCCGCACGGTGAGGCCGACCTCGTGGCCTCCTACGCACCGGTCCGGGTGCTCGACGGCGGGTGCGGCACCGGACGGGTCGCGATCGAGCTGGCCCGGCGCGGGATCGGAGTGCTGGGCGTGGACGCCGACCCCGACATGATCACCGCCGCCCGTGCGAAGGCCCCCGAGCTGGAGTGGGTCACCGCGGACCTCGCCGACCTCGACCGGCCGGAGCGGTTCGACGTGGTGGTGCTCGCCGGCAACGTCGTGGCGTACATCGCACCCGAACGGCGGGCGCGCGCGGTGGCGGCGTGCATCGCGCACCTCGCGCCCGGCGGCCGGCTCGTCGCGGGCTTCCGGCTGCGGCCGGGCTGGCCCACCCCGGACGACCACGACCGGTGGTGCGCCGCGGCCGGCGCCGTGCCGGAGGACCGGTTCGCCACCTGGGAACGTGATCCCTACGCGGCGGGCGACTACGTCGTGTCGGTGCACCGGCGCGATCAGGGGGCGGCGGCCACCTGATCGTCCCGGGGCCCGAGCAGCAGCGTGGACGGCCGGGTGGAGAAGGAGTGCTCGAGCACGAGGCACCCGGCGCCGATCGCGCCGACGTCCGGGCCGAGCGAGCTGCCCAGCGTCGCGACGGGGTGCACGTGGCGGGCCTCGGTGGTGGTGAGCAGCGTGTCACGCAGGATCGGCAGGAAGACCTCGCTGATCCGGTCCCAGATCGGTCCGCCGACCACGACGGCGCGCACGTCGAGCAGGTTGGCGATGGTGGCCGCGCCGCGTGCCAGCCGTGCCGCGCTCCGCTCGAGGATGGGCCGGGCCGCGGCCAGCCGGCACATCCTGGTGAACAGCTCGTCGATCTCGCGGTCGCCTGCGTCCGGCGGGAGCGGGGGGAGCAGGCCCGCGTCGGCGGCCTCGGCCACGAGGGTGCGCGGCATGCACGCCGGCCCGACGCAGCCGCGCTGGCCGCAGCGGCAGCGCGGCCCGTCGGCGTCGACGATCAGGTGCCCGATCTCGCCCGCGTTGTCCGTGCTCCCGCCGAGCAGCTCGCCGCCGATCACGAGCCCTGCCCCGAGCCCGGTGCCCAGGTAGAGGAACACGAAGTCCGCGAGGGCGGTGGCCGAGCCGCGCCACAGCTCGGCCAGCGCAGCGGCGGCCGCGTCCTTGTGCAGCACCACCGGGTAACCGGTGGCCTCGTGCAGCAGCTTCCGCAGGCCGACGCGCGTCCACTCCGGCAGCAGCGGCGGCTCCAGCACGACGCCGGTGCCCGGGTCGAGCGGGCCGGGCGCGGCGATGCCCATACCCAGGACGCGGCCGGCGTCGATCCCGGTGGACGTGACCAACCCGGAGGCGGCCTCGACGATCGCGGTGACCAGCTCGGGCGGTGACGTCGCCGACGCAGGCAGCGTGCGGACCGATGCCACGACGTCGCCGACGAGGTCGAGCAGTGCGACCGTCGTGACGGTGGGGTCGATGTGCACGCCGATCGCGAAGTGCCCGGTGGGGTGCAGCCGCAGCAGGGTGCGTGGCTTGCCCCGGCCGGCCTGGACGAGCGTGCCCGCCTCCGTGATGAGCTCGCGGTCCAGCAGCCGCCGGGTGATGTTGGAGACCGACTGCGCGGAGAGGCCGGTGAGCTCGGCGAGCTCCACCCGGGACAGGCCGTCGGGGGCGTGGCGGATGGCGTCGAGGATCACGGCCTGGTTGAAGTCGGCGACGCGCGGCAGGTTGGTACCGCGCCTGCCCTCCATGGCCGGATGGTAACGGTCAGGCGCGCGCCGCGACCGCCGCGTCGAGCGCGTCGCGCATGACGTCGACCGGCGGGGCGAGGCCGGTCATCAGCTCCACCTGTGCCACCGCCTGGTGCAGCAGCATCTCCAGCCCGCTGAGGACGCGCGCTCCCGAGGCGTCTGCGGCCGCCGCGAACGCGGTGGGCCACGGCGCGTAGACCACGTCGAGCACCACGGCGCCCGGCCGCACGCCGGTGAGGCCGTCGGCGGCGCCGCGGGGGAGCGTGGAGACCACCACGTCGGCGTCAGCGAGCGCGGCCCGCGCGCGGGTGGGGTCGAGCAGGCCGTCGGTGATCTCCGGGGCGACGCCGAGCCGGTCGGCGGCGGCCTGCAGCTCGCCGGCCCGCGCCGTGGAGCGCACGAGCACGGTGATGTCGGCGATGCCGAGCTCGCGCAGCGCGGCAAGGGTGGCCTGCGCGGTGCCGCCCGCGCCGAGCACGACCGCGCGCCCGCCGGGCGGGGCGCCGCGCAGGGTCTCGACGACGCCCGCGACGTCGGTGTTCTCGGCGTACCGGCGGCCGTCGGTGAGCACGAGCGTGTTGGCCGCGCCGACGGCCGCCGCGAGCGGGGAGACGTCCCGGGCGACGTCCAGGGCCACCCGCTTCAACGGCATCGTGAGCGACAGGCCGGCCCACTCGGGGCCGAGTTCGTCGACGAAACCGGCGAGGCCGGTCTCATCGCACTCGTGTGCGTCGTAGTGCCACCCGTCGAGCCCGAGCGCCCCGTACGCCGCCGAGTGCAGCACCGGCGACAGCGAGTGGGCAACGGGACTCCCCAGCACTGCGGCGCGCATGCCCGCCAGTATCTCCGCTCGCCGAGCAGGGTCTTCGCAGGGCCCGTGGATCCTGCGAGGACCGCAGGATCCGCGCGGACACGCTGTGCCAGGCTCGGCTGGTGACGGAAACAGTGCTGGTGCTCGGGGGTCGCAGCGAGATCGGGCTGGCCGTGGCGAAGCGGCTCGCCGCCGGGAACACCGTCGTGCTCGCGGCCCGGCGCAGTGCCGACCTCGACGCCGAGGAGAAGCTGCTGCGCGAGGCCGGGGCGGCGGTCGACCGCGTCGAGTTCGACGCCGACGACCTGGACGCCCACCGCGCCGTGCTGCTGGACGTCGTGCGTCGCCACGGCAGGCTCGACGTCGTCGTGGTCGCCTTCGGGATCCTCGGCGACCAGGCCCGCGCCGAGCGCGACCCGGCGCACGCCGTGGAGATCGTGCACACCGACTACGTCGCGCACGTGATGCTGCTCCTGCACCTCGCCGCGATCCTGCGGGAGCAGGGGCGCGGCACGATGGTCGTGTTCTCCTCCGTGGCGGGTGCACGGGTGCGCCGGGCCAACTTCGTGTACGGCTCGGCGAAGGCGGGCCTCGACGGGTTCGCGAGCGGGCTCGCCGACTCCCTGCACGGCAGCGGTGTGCGGTTGCTGCTGGTCCGGCCGGGTTTCGTGATCGGCCGGATGACCGAGGGGATGACTCCGGCGCCGTTCTCGTCCAAGCCGGACCAGGTCGCCGATGCCACGGTCGCCGCCCTGCGGGCGGGCCGGGGTGAGGTGTGGGTGCCGAGGGTGTTGCGGCCCGTGTTCGCGGTGCTGCGGCACGCGCCGCGGGCGCTGTGGCGGCGCATGCCCCGGTAGTCGGCATGGTGGCCCGCGGCGTGGATCACCGTGATCGCCGAGGGCGACGGCAAACGCGGAGGAAGCGATCAGTCAGAGCGGGTCGAACGCCCTGAACACCCGCGGTGGGAGCCGGGCCTCGTCCCACCGGTACTTCATCTCCTCGACCAGGTCGTCGAGCCACCGAGTCAGCGCGGGATAGAGCCCAGTGGGCCCGGCGGTATCGGTCGCGGCGGTGAGCGTGTGCACGATCTGGGTGCGCCGTCGGACGCTTGATCAGCGGACGCGATCAGCCGCAGCCTCGAGGCCCGGACGACCGCCCAGGCGAGGCAGCCCTCGGCCATCAGCCGCTCGTACACCGCGTCGTCCGCGACGGCGGGGCGCCCCTCGACCAGCTCGGCGCGGTAGGCCCGGTCCATCCTCGCCAGCACCGGGCCCGGCAGGACGGCCCAGCGCCCGTACTGGGGGAACGACAATCGGAGGCACCCGGCATCGATCCCGAGATGGCGGACGCCGGCCCCTTCGAAGTCGAAGATCCGCGCTTCTCCATCGATCACCACGGCGTTGCTCGGCGTCAGGTCGCCGTGGGTGAAGCCGCGGAACCGTTCGTCGGCCAGCGCCCCCGCCAGAGCCTCCGCATCGGCGCAGGCGTGCGCGGGTGATGGGAAGCCCAGGTCGTCGGCAGCGGCACACAGGTCGCTCCACGAGCCGAGCGGATCGTCGAGGAACGGCACGCGGCGAGCCGCCCTGAACCGCTCGGAACCGCGCGCCGCGTGCACCCTGCTGGCCGCGGACGCCAGCGCGACGAGTCCGCGCTCGGCCGGCGTCGAGGCGTCGGCGATCAGCAGATCCTGCACCGACGGCCCCGTGCCCATGTCGGTCATGAGGACGACACCGACGTCGCTGGTCAGGATGAGCGGCGCGAGTGCGACGCCGGCCCGCTCGAGGTGTTCGAGCGCGCGGCGCTCGTTGTCGAGGTACGCGGGATCCCCCGTTCCACCCGGCTCCCGCACGCCGCCGTAGCTCGGCGATGACGGAGCGGCCGATCCCGGGGTAGTCGGCATCGAGGGTGATCCGCAGTACCGGCGCCACCGGATTGCCGAGTTCGACGATGTCGTGGACCCGCGCGCCTGCGATCTCGTGCAGCAGACGCGCCACGGTCTCGCGCATCAGCGGCCCCCTGGCGGAGTACATGCCCTATTGGGAACGCGTTCGTAACGCTACCGTCATCCCCTGCTCAGAGGATCACCCGGTCTGAGGGGAGCGCGGGATGGTCGGTCGGGCGCGCACGGTCGTCGCTGCGGTGGCGGCGTTCGTGTTGCTGGTGGTGCTGTGGGAGCTGGTCAAGCTCGCGCTGCCCGGCGACGGCGTGCTGATCGGCGACACCCGGGTCCTGCCCCGCACCGATGACTCGGCCATGCCGCACGTCTGGACCGTGCTCGGGCGGCTCCTCGAGCCGGAGGTGGCCGGTGCGGCCGACGCGCGCACGGTGGGCGCGGCCGTCGCGTCGGGGGCGCTGTTCACCCTCGGCCTCGCGCTGGGCGGGCTGGTGCTCGGCGGGGTGCTCGGGATGCTGCTGGCGCTGGCCATGCAGCGGTTCGGGTTGCTGGAGCGCGCGGCCCTGCCCTACGTCGTCGCGTCGCAGACGGTGCCGCTGATCGCGATCGCCCCGCTCGTGGCCGGGTGGGGCGGCAAGATCGCGATCATGGGCTGGTCGTGGCAGCCGTGGGCGAGTGTCATGGTGATCTCGTCGTACCTGGCGTTCTTCCCGATCGCCGTCGGGATGCTCCGCGGCCTGAACGCGCCCGCGAAGGCCGACGTCGAGCTGTTCCGCACCCTCGCCGCCGGCTGGTGGACCACGCTGCTGCGGCTGCGGCTGCCCACGTCGGTGCCGTTCCTGCTCCCGGCGGTGCGGCTCGCGGCGGCCGCGGCCGTGGTCGGGGCGATCGTCGCGGAGATCTCCACCGGCACGCGCGGCGGGATCGGCCGCCTGATCATCGAGTACGCGCAGTCGGCCACCGGTGACCCGTCGCGCCTCTACACCGCGATCCTCGGCGCCGCCGCGCTCGGGCTCCTCGCGGCGGGCGCGGTCGGTCTGCTGGACGTCGCACTGCGCCGGTACCGGGGGAGTGTCCGATGAACGCCGTGCAGCTCGCGGGGGTCCAGAAGCGGTTCGGGGACGTCCACGCCCTGGACGGCATCGACCTGGAGATCGCCGCGGGCGAGTTCGTCTCGCTGATCGGGCCGTCCGGGTGTGGGAAGTCCACCCTGCTGCGCGTGGTCGCCGACCTGGAGCAGCCCACGTCGGGAAGCGTGCTGGTCGGCGGGAAGACCCCGTACCAGGCACGGCTGGACCAGGACTACGGGATCGCCTTCCAGCAGGCCGGGCTCCTGGAGTGGCGCAGCGTCGTCGAGAACGTCGAGCTGCCCCTGCACGTCCACGGGGTCGACAAGGCGAAGCGCCGGACGCGGGCCACCGAGCTGCTGGAACTCGTCGGGCTGGCCGAGTTCGCGGGCTCGCGTCCGAGCGAGCTGTCCGGGGGCATGCAGCAGCGCGTGGCGATCGCCCGCGCGCTCGCGCCCAGCCCGCGCCTGCTGCTGATGGACGAGCCGTTCGGCGCGCTCGACGAGATGACCCGGGAGCGGATGCAGGCCGAGCTGCTGCGCATCGCGCGGGAGACCGACGCCGCCGTCCTGTTCGTCACGCACTCGATCCCCGAGGCCGTCGTGCTGTCCGACCGCGTGGTCGTGATGTCCCCGCGCCCCGGGCGGATCACCGAGGTCGTCACCGGGGAGCGCCCGGGCCCCGACGAGGACGTCGACGACGTCCGCGAGTCGGGCGCGTTCTTCGCCGCGATCACGACCGTGCGCGAGGCGCTGCGCAAGGGGCACGCGTGACCCGGGTCGTGCCGGGTGCCGCCGGGGTCGAGGCCGGCCCGCGGCGCGGTCCCCGCGGGTTCGCGGCCGTGTGGCCGCCGGTCGTGTTCGGGCTCGGCCTGCTGGTGGTGTGGGAGCTGGTCGTCCGGATCGCCGGGGTGCCGGCCTTCCTGCTGCCCGCGCCGAGCGCGATCGCCGAGCAGGTCGGCGCCCAGCTCCCGGTGATCCTCTCCACGACCGCGGTCACCGGCGGCAACGCCCTCATCGGTCTCGTGGCCGGCTTCGTGCTCGGCGTGGCGCTGGCGCTGCTGGCCGCTCGGTCGCGGATCTTCGGGGAGCTGGCCACGCCGATCGTGCTGGCCGCGAGCGCCGTCCCGATCGTCGCGCTCGCACCCGTCTTCACCACGATGTACGGCTCGGCCACCGAGATCCCGCGCCGGCTGGTGGTGACGGTCGTGGTCACGGTGCCGGTCTTCGTCGCGACCGCGCGCGGGCTGCGGCAGGTGCAGCCCGTGCACGCCGAGCTCATGACGGCCCTCGCCGCCAGCCCGTGGCAGCACGCGCGGTTCGTCCGGCTGCCCGGTGCCGTGCCGTACATCATGACGGGGCTGCGGCTCGCCGCCCCGGCCGCGGTGATCGCCTCGATCGTCGCCGAGTACTTCGGCGGCCTGCAGAACGGGCTCGGCAGCCGCATCACCTCGGCCGCCGCCAACACCGCCTACGCCCGCGCGTGGGCCTTCGTCGCCGCCTCGATCGCACTGGGGCTGCTGTTCCACTTTGCCGGGCTGCTCATCGAGCGCCTGGTGACCCGCGGTCGTACCGCCTGAACCCCCGGAGGTCCCCATGCCTCGCTCGGTCATCCGCCGCCTCGCCCTGGTGGCTGCGTTCCTCGTGGCGGTCACCGCCTGCAGCGTCACCCCACAAGGCGGCGGCAGCGCGCCACCCGCTGAGGGCCCGCAGCAGGTGCGGCTGCAGCTGCAGTGGTTCAAGCAGGGCCAGTTCGCCGGCTACATCGCGGCCGTCGAGCAGGGCTTCTACGCCGAGCGCGGGCTGGACGTGGAGATCCTGGAGGGCGGGGTCGACATCGTCCCGCAGACCGTCCTCGCGCAGGGCCAGGCCGACTTCGCGATCGCATGGGTGCCGAAGGCGCTCGCCTCGCGCGAGCAGGGCGCGGGGATCACCGACGTCGCCCAGATCTTCCAGCGGTCGGGCACCTACCAGGTGGCGTTCGCGGACAAGGGGATCACGACGCCCGCCGACCTCAAGGGCAAGAAGGTCGGCAACTGGGGCTTCGGCAACGAGTTCGAGCTGTTCGCCGGCATGACGAAGGCCGGGCTCACGCCCGCCACGGACGTCACCCTGGTGCAGCAGCAGTTCGACATGCAGGCGCTGCTCTCCGGAGAGATCGACGCCGCCCAGGCCATGTCCTACAACGAGTACGCGCAGGTGCTGGAGGCCACCAACCCCGCGACGGGCCAGCTCTACCAGCCGAGCGACTTCTCCGTGATCGACTGGAACGAGACCGGCACCGCCATGCTGCAGGACGCCATCTGGGCCAGCACCGAGCGGCTTCAGGACCCGGCCTACCAGGACCTCACCACCCGGTTCATCGCAGGCTCCCTCGAGGGCTGGGCGTACTGCCGGGACAACGTCGAGTCGTGCCGGGACATGGTCGTCGCCGCGGGTTCCACGCTCGGCGCGAGCCACCAGCTGTGGCAGGTCAACGAGGTGAACAAGCTGATCTGGCCGTCGCCGGACGGCGCGGGTTCGATCGACGAGGCGGCGTGGACCCAGACCGTCCAGGTGGCGCGCACCGCGGTCAACGCCGACGGGCAGACCGTGCTCACCCGCGACCCCGACGCAGAGGCCCACACCAACACCTACGTGCAGCGGGCCCTCGACCAGCTGCGGGGCGAGGGCGTCGACGTCACCGGCGAGGGCTACCAGCCGATCGAGGTCACGCTCAACCCCGGCGGGGCATAGCCGCGCCGTGTCCGCGCTCCGTGGATGTCGGTGGGCCTGCTGGCGGCGCCGCGCATTGTGCGGGGCCGCCCCTCCCAGCTCAAGGGCGCCTGCGGCGTCGCTTCGCGATCGGTGCGCGACCCTTGACCTGTGAGCCTCTGCGGCCCCTCGGGCATGCGGTGCGGGCGGGCCGGGGGCCTGCCCGGTGGGGTGCGCGGCGTCGCCAGCAGGCCGGTCTCCCGGACAGGTGAGCGGGCCTCGGTGCCGGTCGCGCGCCCGGTGTGCGCTCGCGCGCCCCGTGTCGGCCCACGCGCCCGGTCGACGGGATGCCTGGGCGGTGAACGGGTGCGCGAGCGGCGGAGATCGTTCCTTGTGTGAAGTCCGTACTGGGTGTGTGAAGTCGGCTGTGCCGGCGCTACGAGCGGCGCGATCGGCAGTTCGGCGCGTTGCCGTGTCGTTTTCGCCCGTTTTCGCGCCAAAGCCTTGATCATGCCCGCGAGGCCGGCCTTCGGTGGTGCCGCGCGCCCGAAGGGCAGGCCCCCGGCCTGCCCGCGTTGTGCTGACCGGAGGGGCGGCCCCGCACGATGCGCGGCGCCACCGAAGGCCCTGGCGCCGCCGAAGGCCCTGGTGAAGCTGCGGCGCGCGACACCGTCCAGATCGTCAGGACGACCTCGACAGACGTGGCAAGACAGCACAGCCTCTGTTTCGCCGTTCTCGCGTCGACCTGCCGATCACGGGGCGCGATCAGGACGTCCGGGGCGCCAGCAGCTCGTACCAGACACCGTCGTCGACCGTGCGGTCCGCACCGACGCCGACGACGCCGTCCTGGTGCACCTCCCCGACCAGGGTGAAGCCGGCCCGCTCCGCGACGTGCCTGCTCGCCGTGTTGTCCCGAGACGCGCCGATCTGCAGCCGGTGGCGGCCGAGCCCGCCCCGCTCGCGCGGCGTGAACGTGTGCGCGACGACGAGGTCGACGGCCTCGCCGACCACGCCGCGCCCGCGCGCGTCCGGGTGGGCCCAGTAAGCGATCTCCCCGCCGGTGGGGTTCATCGGGTCGTCGAGCCGGAAGACGGAGACGTTGGCGAGCAGCCGGTCGTCGACGGGGTCGGCGACCGCCCAGGTGACCTTCTGCCCGAGTGACTCGGCGAGCCGGCAGTCCATCACGAAGTCCCGCGCGGTGTCCTCGGTGTACGGGTGCGGCAGCGTGGCCAGCCAGTGCCGGGTACGCGGGTCACTGCACGCCTCGACGATGCGGGGCACGTCCGCATCGGTGTGCTGGCGCAGCCGCACCCGCTCGCCCACCAGCTCGGGCACCGGCCACCAGGTGGTGCGGGGCGCCATCTCCTCGTCGGGGGTGAGCGAGGCGAACCAGCCGTCGGCGAGGCCGTCGCGGCGGGGCAGGGCCAGGCGCCGGGTGCCCTCGAACGTGAAGCCGCACGCGTGCGCCACCCGCCACGACGCGAGGTTGCCCGCCTGCGCCCACCAGTGCAGCACCGGCAGCCCGGCCTGCTCGAACGCCCAGCGGGCCGCCAGCCGCAGCGCCCTCGACATGAGGCCACGCCCGCGCGCAGCCGGGACGAGCCCGTAACCGACGAACGGTGGCGTACCCCGGTGGACGTCCACGTTGCCGGCGAACCGTCCTTCCGCCTCCACCACCCAGCGCGCCGCCGTGCCGTCGCGCCACCCCGCGGGAACCGTCTCCTCGATCCACCGGCGCGCGTCGGCCGGGCCGTAGGGGTGCGGGATGCGCGTCCAGCGGGCGGTCTCCGGATCGCGGGCGAACGCCAGCAGGCCGTCCAGGTCGGCGGCGGTGTGGGCCCGCAGGGTCACCGCCCCATCGGTCAGTGTCGGCGCTCGCACCCGTCCATGATCGCGCCCGCGACCCGGCTCGCCCACCGAGTTCGGCGAAACGGGGTGCGCAGCGCCGGGACCGCCGGATAGGAAGGGTTCATGCCCCCAGCGCTCAGCGACCCGGACCGGATCCGTCGGCTCGAGCCGCCCGCGCAGGGCGCGCGGCTGTCGGTGGTGCTCGACACCGACACGTTCAACGAGATCGACGACCAGTTCGCGCTCGCCTACGCGTTGCTGTCACCGGACCGGCTCGACCTGCAGGCGGTCTACGCGGCGCCGTTCTGCAACGACGCGACCGACCCCGCGACGGGCATGCGCCAGAGCTACGACGAGATCCTCCGGGTGCTGGAGCGGTTCGACCGGCGGCCCGACGGCTTCGTGTTCACCGGGTCCGAGCGGTGGCTGACCGACGCTGGCGCGCCGGTCCCGAGCGCGGCGGCCGAGGATCTCGTCGCGAGGGCCAGGCGGCAGGGTGACGACGAGGTGCTGTACGTGGTCGCGATCGGGGCCCCGACCAACGTCTCGTCGGCGCTGCTGGCCGCGCCGGACATCGCCGGGAAGATCGTCGTGGTGTGGCTCGGCGGGAACCCGACCACCTGGCCGAAGGCGAACGAGTACAACCTCGAGCAGGACGTGGCGGCCTCCCGCGTCCTGCTCGACTCCGGCGTCCCGCTCGTGTACGTGCCGTGCGTCAACGTGACCGAGCACCTGACCACCACGCTCGCCGAGATCGACGCGTTCGTCCGGCCGACCGGACCGGTCGGCGCGTACCTCGCGGGGATCTTCGAGGCCTACTACGACGACCACTTCGCCCGCTCGAAGGTCATCTGGGACGTCGGTGCGGTGGCGTGGCTCGTCGACCCGGAGTGGACGCCGAGCGCGCTGGTGCACAGCCCGGTGCTCACCTCCGAGGGGACCTGGAGCCACGACCCGCGGCGGCACCTGATCCGCGAGATGCGGCAGCTGGATCGGGACGCGATCTTCGGTGACCTGTTCACGAAGCTGCGTGACGCGGGCGCGGCGTCCGGGAGGATGGGGGGCATGAGCACCGCTGCCGGGACCGACACCGGCCTCGCCGCCTACCTCGACCGGATCGGCGTCGCCGACGTCACCAGTCCGGACCTCCCGACGCTGCACCGCATCATCGCAGGTCACACGCGGTCGATCGCGTTCGAGAACCTCGACGCGTTCACCGGCCGGGAGATCGCCCTCGACCCGGACGCCCTCGCCGCGAAGCTCGTGCACGGCGGCCGCGGCGGGTGGTGCTTCGAGCAGAACCTGCTGCTGCGCGGCGCCCTCGACGCGGTCGGCTACACCACCACCTGCCTCGCGGCGCGGGTGATGTGGGGCCGCCCGCCGGACGCACCGCCGGTGCCCCGCAGCCACATGTTGCTGCGCGTCGACCTGCCGGAGGGGCCCCACCTCGTCGACGTCGGCTTCGGCGGTCTCACGCTCACCGGCGTGCTGGCGCTGGAACCGGACGTCGAGCAGGCCACCCCGCACGAGCCGTTCCGGCTGGTGTCGGCCGAGCGGGCCGGGTACGTCATGCAGGCACGGGTGGGCGGACAGTGGCGGCCGCTGTACTGGTTCGACCTCACCGAGCAGCTCCTGGCCGACTACGAGGTGTCGAACTGGTACCTCTGCCACCACCCGCGCTCGCACTTCCTGAGCGGGATCATGGCCGCCCGCCCGGAGCCCGACCGCCGGTACGCCCTGGGCAGCACGAGCCTCGCCGTGCACCACCTCGACGGCCCCACCGAGCGGCGCACGCTGGAGTCGCCCGCGGAGATCCGCAAGGTCCTCGAGGAGACGTTCCTGATCGACACCTCCGGCCTCCCCGACCTGGAGACGGCGCTCGCGCGCCTCTTCCAGGACCGCTGAGCCGGGGCCGGTGCCGGCGTCGGTACGGTGTGCCGGTGCCGGACCGCGTCGTGGAGATCTACACCGACGGCGCGTGCAGCGGGAATCCCGGCCCCGGCGGCTGGGGCGCGGTGCTGCGCTACGGCACCGTCGAGAAGGAGCTCCACGGCGGCGACGCCGGGCCGACCACCAACAACCGGATGGAGCTGATGGCCCCCATCCGGGCGCTCGAGTCGTTGACCCGGCCCGTCGCGGTCCGGATCTACACCGACAGCACCTACGTCCGCAACGGGATCCTCAGCTGGCTGCCCCGGTGGAAGACGAACGGCTGGACGACCTCGGCGCGGACCCCGGTGAAGAACGCCGACCTCTGGCGCAGGCTCGACGAGGCGGCGGCGCGGCACCAGGTCGAGTGGCACTGGGTGAAGGGCCACGCCGGGCACCCGGAGAACGAGCGCGCCGACCGGCTCGCCGTGCGCGGCGTGGCCGAGGTCGTCGCGGCGTCAGGAGCCGCGCAGGCGGGGTCGTAGATCGATCTCGGAGATGCCTGCCAGGCCGTCGCGTTCGATCCGCCTGGCGAGGTCCTCGGCGTGCGCCTGGAGCCCCGCGATGTCCAGGCCCGCGGGTGCGGGGGCGGCCCAGCAGCCGATCCGGTGCGCGGCGCGTTCGAGCAGTGCCGCGGCGCCCCGGGCGTTGCCGCGCTGCGCATGTGTCAGGCCGACGGCGAGCTGGGCGAGCCCGCGCCAGAGCTCGCGCTCGGCGTCGGGCGCGGACTTCCAGACGGCCTCCAGCACGTCGTGGGCCGGGAACGGCAGGCCGGCGTCGATCAGCCGCTGCGCCTCGGTGACGCCCTCGTCGGAGGTGAGCACGAGGTCGTCGGGCACCCGCTCGACGCCCTCCGCGCCGCGGGGGAGCGGGCGCCCCGCCGCGTCACGGGGTCGCGAGTTGCGGGGGCGTCCGGCCGGGTCACGGTCGCGCGCGATGTCCACGACGACCACCGTGCCACGACCCGCTCACGACTCGGGCGGCAGGAGCGCCTCGGCGAGTGCCCGTGCGCTCCGCGCGGGCCCCTCCGCCCCGAGTGCCTGCGCGGATGCGTAGACGCCCTCCATGAGGACCGCGAGCTGATCGGCGAGGGCCTCTGAGCCGGGCATCCCGGCCGTGAGCTCGCCGAGCCGGGCGCGGACCCATGCCTTGTTGGTGGCGGCGTTGCGGTGTGCCGCGACCTCGGGGTCGGGGAACTCGGTCAGCGCCATCTGGAACGGGCAGCCCCGGCAGCGGTCGGGCTGCGTCTGCACGGCGAGCGCGTCGAACAGCGACAGGATCCGCTCGCGCGGGCTGCCGTGGGCGGTCGCGGCGTCGAACCACTCGCGGTAGCCGCGGTCGGCGCGCTCCACGTATGCGGCCACGAGGTCGTCCTTGGACGACCACAGGCGGTAGAGCGTGGTGGGGGCCACCCCGGCCTCGGCGGCGATCCGGTCGACGCCCACGGCGCGGATGCCCTGCCAGTAGAACAGGTCGTGCGCCACCTCCAGGACGTGCTCGCGCGTCTCCGCCGAGCTGCGGCGCGTCACCGATCCTGCGCGGGCCATGGGTCCATCGTACCTTGTTAGGGATCGTTCCCTAGCGTTCTGCGTCACACTGGCTTGCCGTCACCTCGGCACCGGCCTAGCTTCTTGTTAGGGAACGACCCCTAACAAAGGAGAGGGGCGGGTCATGAACACCCGATCCGGGCCGGCCATGGCGGCGCTCTTCGCTGCCGCGTTCGTGATGGGCAGCGCCGAGCTGCTCGTCGTCGGGGTGATCGACCTCATCGCCGCCGACCTCGCGGTGCCGGTGAGCACCGCAGGGGCGGCCGTCACCGCGTACGCGCTCGGGATCGCCATCGGCGGGCCGGTCCTGACCGCGCTGACGATCCGGTCCGAGCGCCGCAGGGTGCTCGCCTGGGCGCTCGCCGCGTACGTGATCGCCACCGCCGCACCGCTCGTCACATCGAGCGCCACGCTCTTCCTGACGGCCCGGTTCGCCGCAGGCTCCCTGCACGGCCTGTTCATCGGCGTCGCGTTCGCCGTCGCCGGCGCGCTCGTCCCGCCGGAGCGCACGGGTCGCGCGATCGGGATCGTGCTGGGCGGGATCTCGGTGTCCACGGCTCTCGGCGTTCCCCTGGGCACGCTCGTCGGGCAGGCGATGGGCTGGCGCGCCGGGTTCGTCGGGGTGAGCGTGCTGGGGCTGGGCGCGCTGCTCGCGCTGCTCCGCGTCGTGCCGGCGGTCGCCGCGACCGGCGGCGGGCGCGCTGCCGTGCAGGCCCGGCACGCGTTCGCGCCCCGGGTGCTGGCCGTGCTCGGGACCGGCCTGCTGATCCTCGGTGGGCAGTACGCGGTGCTCACCTACATCACGCCGTTCCTGCAGGAACGCACCGGAGTGTCCAGCGGCGCGGTGAGCGCGTTCCTGCTCGCCTTCGGCGTGGCCACCGCGGTCGGTGTCTTCGCAGGCGGGTGGGCGGCCGACCGCAGCGCCACCCGGACCCTCGTGCTCGGCAACGCCGCGCTCGTGGTCGCGCTCGGTCTCCTGCACGTCGTCGCGGCGATCCCGGTGCTCGTCGCGGTCGTGCTGGTGGTCTGGGGCGTCGTCGGGATGGGTCTCGTGCCCTCGCTGCAGTACCGCGTGCTCGAGCTCGCCGGCCCGGGGCGTGACCTCGCCGCCACGCTCCCCGCATCGGCCCTCAACGCCGGGATCGCACTCGGCGCGCTCGCAGGCGGCTGGACGCTCGACGCCTACGGCGCGGGCGCCCCCGTGATCACCGGCCTCGTGGTCGCCGCCGTGGCGCTGCCCGCGGCCTGGGCCACCTCCGTGTTGCGCCCCACCCCCACCCAGCAGATCGAAGGAGTATCGGCATGACCGTCCTGACCGGACGCACCGCACTCGTCACCGGGGCCTCCCGCGGCATCGGCCGCGCGATCGCCGAGCGGCTGGCGGCAGACGGCGCGCTCGTCGCCGTGCACTACGGCAGCAACGAGACGGCCGCGAGGGCCACGGTGGCCGCGATCGAGCAGGCGGGCGGGCAGGCCTTCGCGGTGCGCGCGGACCTGGCCGAGACCGCCGAGCTGGCCGCTCTGTTCGCCGGCCTGCGCGACGGCCTCGCCGGACGCCCGCTGGACATCCTGGTCAACAACGCCGCCGTGATCGACTACACGGGGACGATCGAGGGCGCCACGCCGGAGGCCTTCGACCGGCTGTTCGCGGTGAACGTGCGCGCGCCGCTCTTCATCGTCCAGCGGGCACTGCAGCTGATGCCCGATGGCAGCCGGATCGTGAACGTCTCCTCGGGCGTGACGTGGTTCGCCACGCCCGACGTCGTCTACGGCATGTCGAAGGGGGCGCTGAACGTGCTCACCCGCTCACTCGCCCACACCCAGGGCAAGCGCGGGATCACCGTCAACACGGTCTCGCCGGGCATCACGGAGACCGACATGAACACCTGGCTCGCCGAGAGCCCCGAGGCCGCCCGCGGGGTCGCGAACATGGTCGCCCTCGGCCGGCACGGACAGCCCGCCGACATCGCCGACGCGGTGGCGTTCTTCGCATCCGACGACGGCCGTTGGGTGACCGGGCAGACCCTCGAGGTCAACGGCGGGCTCTGGCTCGGCCCGCCCACGCCCTAGCCGGTTGCAGCATGGCCACCTTCATGCAACGAGGTTGCGTGAAGGTGGCTGCGCTTTCCCCGGGGAGTGCAATCACCGGCCGGCGACCCGGAACCAGAGGTGCGTCGCGAGTGGCGCCGAGCTCATGTCGATCCGTTCCAGCCGGACGTGTGTGCCGCCCGGATGCTCGAACAGCCGCACGCCGTCGCCGAGCAGCACGGGGAGGATGAAGGTCAGCACCTCGTCGAGCTCACCCGCCTCCAGACAGGAGCGCGCGGTCTCGGCGCCCAGGACGTTGACGTACCTGTCCCCGGCCGCCGTCCGGGCGGCGGCGATCGCGTCCCCGAGGTCGGCCACGAACGTCAGGCCGGGCACCGGGGTGGGTGGGGCGTTGCGGGTGAGCACGAACTGCGGACCCTTCCAGCCCCCGCCGAACACCTTGCCCTCCGCCTCCGTGCCGGCGTGCGGGTCGTCACCGCGGAACGTGCGGCCGCCCACGAGGATCGCCCCGACGCGGGTGATCAGGTCGTCGACCAGCGGATCCGGACCGAGATACGGGGTCAGCCAGGACATGTCCCCGCCCGGGCCGGCGATGAACCCGTCCAGCGACATGGTGACCGAGTACAGGAGCTTTGCCATGTCATGGAGACGGTGCGGCACCCGGAACGTCATCGGCGAGCAGCGGTGGAAGGCCGAACGCGGAGAAGAGATGCGTCTCGTGGAACGCGACGGCCTCGGCGACCAGGCCGTGCTCGATCCGCAGCACCGAGATCGCGAACGCACGGAAGCCGGGATCCGCCCCGGTCCGGACGTAGGCCGCCGCCGCGGGACACCCGTTGGACCGGGTCGGCAGCATCCGGAATCGGAAGCCCAGGCCGTCCGGGGCCCAGCTCGCACGGAGCGCCGCGACGACCGTGTCGCGGCCTTCGAACCACATCGGCCACGGCGGCATCGCCGTGCGCACGTCCTCGGCGAGCAGCGCCGCGACGGCGTCGGGATCGGCGCTCTCCATCGCGGCCATGTAGCGGCGCAGCACCGCGAGCTCCTCCGCGGTGGGCGGGGTGGACGGCGCCCAGTCGGAGCGGCGCTGCGGCAGGTGTTCGCGCAGCGTCGCCCGCGCCCGCTGCAGCGCGCTGTTGACCGACGCGACACTGCCCTCCAGCACCGGCGCGATCTCGCCGGGGCGCCAGCCGAGCACGTCCCGCAGCAGCAGCGCCGCCCGCTGGCGGGGCGGCAGGTGCTGGATCGCGGCCAGGAAGGCGAGCTCGATCGTCTCCCGCTCGACGGCCGCCGCGCCCGGTTCCACGTCGTCGGGCGTGAGCCGGTCCGGGAACGGCTGCAGCCACGGGATGTCGGTGCGCGGCGGCGACCCGGCGCCCGCGTCCGACGGTGGCCGCAGGTCCTGCGGCAGCACCCGACGGGCCCGGCCGTCGAGGTGGTCGAGGCAGGCGTTCGTCGCGATCCGGTACAGCCAGGCGCGCACGCTGGAGCGGCCTTCGAACGAACCGATGCCCTTCCACGCGCGCAGGAACGTCTCCTGCACCAGGTCCTCGGCCTCGTCGAACGAGCCGAGCATCCGGTAGCAGTGCACGCGCAGCTCGCGGCGGTGGCGTTCCGCCAGCGCCGCGAACTCCTCGTGCTCGATGCTCACTCGCCCCGCAACAGCTGCTCGAACGGGACCGGCTCCTCGAAGGGGTCCGGCGCGGCGGCGGCGGGCCGGGCCGCGACGATGTCGGCGAGCTCGCCCGCGGCCCGGGCGATCCGCCGGTCGAGCGCGGGCACGCCCGCTGCTCCGCCCGCCCAGTCCTCCGGGGCCGCGAACACCGCGGTGGGCACGACCACCGCGTGCAGGTACGCCATCAGCGGGCGCACCGCGTGCTCCAGGGCGAGGGAGTGGCGGCCGGTGCCGCCGGTGGCGGCGATCAGCGTCGGCTTCCCGTCCAGGGTGCCCTCCTCGAGGGCGTCGAAGAGCAGCTTGAACAGGCCGTTGTAGGAAGCGGAGAACGTGGGCGTCACCGCGATCAGCCCGTCGGCGCCCGCCACCGCGTCCACGACCGGGCGCAGGCCCGGCGCGACGAAGCCGGTGAGCACGGCGTCCACCAGCTCGTGCGCGTGCTCGCGCAGCTCGACGACCTCGAGCTCGGCCTCCACGCCGTGCTCGGCCAGCGCCGCGGTGGTGGCCGCGGCGAGCCGGTCGGCGAGCAGCCGCGTCGACGACGGGACGCCGATCCCGGCGCTCACGACGGTGATCTTCCGGGTGGTCATGCCGACACCTCCTCCTTGTCGCGGGCCGCCTTCAGGCTCTCGTGCGTCGGTGCGTCCGGGACGTGCGCCGGCGTGCGCGCCGCGAACTCCTTGCGCAGCACCGGGATCACCTCCTCGCCCAGCATGTCCAGCTGCTCGAGCACCGTCTTGAGCGGCAGCCCGGCGTGGTCCATGAGGAACAGCTGGCGCTGGTAGTCGCCCGCGAACTCGCGGAAGCTCAGCGTCTTGTCGATGACCTGCTGCGGGCTGCCGACGGTGAGGGCCGTCAGCTCGGAGAAGTCCTCCAGCGACGGGCCGTGGCCGTAGACCGGCGCGTTGTCGAAGTACGGGCGGAACTCGCGCACCGCGTCCTGCGAGTTCTTCCGCATGAACACCTGCCCGCCGAGGCCGACGATCGCCTGGTCGGCGGGGCCGTGGCCGTAGTGCTCGTAGCGGCGCCGGTACAGGTTCACCATCCGCCGGACGTGCCCGGCGTCCCAGAAGATGTTGTTGTGGAAGAAGCCGTCGCCGTAGAAGGCGGCCTGCTCCGCGATCTCCGGGCTGCGGATCGAGGCGTGCCACACGAACGGCGGCACCCCGTCGAGCGGGCGCGGGGTGGCCGTGAAGCCCTGCAGCGGCGTGCGGTGCTTCCCCTCCCAGTCGACGACGTCCTCGCGCCACAGCCTGCGCAACAGCGCGTAGTTCTCCACGGCGAGCGAGATGCCGTCGCGGATGTCCTTGCCGAACCACGGGTAGACCGGCCCGGTGTTGCCGCGCCCGAGCATCAGGTCGACGCGCCCGTCGGCGAGGTGCTGCAGCATCGCGTAGTCCTCGGCGATCTTCACCGGGTCGTTCGTGGTGATCAGCGTCGTCGCCGTCGACAGCAGCAGCCGCTTCGTGCGCGCGGCGATGTAGCCGAGCATCGTGGTGGGGGAGGAGGGCACGAACGGCGGGTTGTGGTGCTCGCCGGTCGCGAAGACGTCCATGCCCACCTCCTCCGTCTTCAGCGCGATGGCGACCATCGCCTTGATCCGCTCCGCCTCGGTGGGTGTGCGGCCCGTCGTCGGGTCGGGCGTGACGTCACCGACGGAGAAGACGCCGAACTGCATCTCCATCTCGCTCCCTGCCTCCGGTAGTTGCATCTGCAATCACCCGGCCCCAACGCGCGGGTCGTCGAGTTCATGCCCGCACCGTGCTCGGCGCCACACCCCGCTCCCGCTTGAACGCCGCGCTGAACGTGAACGCGTCGGAGTACCCCACCCGCCGCGCCACCGCCCCGACCGTGACCTGCGGGTCCGCGAGGTACTCGGCGGCCAGCGTCATCCGCCAGCTGCGCAGGTAGGCGAGCGGCGCCGTCCCCACGAGCTCGCGGAACCGCTTCGCGAACGCCGCCCGACCCGACCCGCCGCGAGCGGCCAGCTCCTCCACGGTCCAGCGCCGGGCGGGGTCGGCGTGCATCGCCTCGAGAGCGGGTCCGACCACTGGGTCGGCGAGCGCGACGAACCAGCCGGGACGCTCCGGCGCCCGCCGTTCGAACCAGGCGTTCAGCGTGCAGGTGAGCAGCCAGTCCAGCAGACGGTCCCGGACCACCGCCGGTCCGCCGGCGCCCCCGCGGTCGAGCATCTCGAGGAGCGCGACGCAGTCCGGGTCGTCGGTGGCGACGACGGCAGCCGGGGGCAACGCGCTCGTCAGCCGGATCCCGCTGTCCCGCGACCGGTAACCGCACACGAGCAGCGACGCGCCTGCATCGCCCGCCCGCACCGTCACGGTGGCGCCCGGCTGGATCATCGCGGTGCCGCCGGGTTGGAGCGGCTCGCCCGCCACCGTGACCCCGCCCGCCACCACGCCGCACAACACCAGCGGTGAGCCGACGGGGACGACGTACTCCTCCCCGGGGCCGAGCCGGGCACGCAGCACCGCTCCCTCGTGCGTCCGGATCCCACGGAGCAGGGTCTCCAGGACCGTCACGAGTCCGCAGCCTAGTGCGGCGGCCACAGACGATCACCCGGCAACGTCTGTGGCACCGCACTGGACGCGCTCGCATCCCCCGCGGACGCGCGAGCATGGCCGCGCCGGGTGCCCCCGAGATCCACTGGGCGGCATGAACGCAGATATCTCGGTGCTGGCCGCGAGCGGAAAGTCGGGCCGTCGGGTGGTCGCGGCGCTGCGGGCGGCCGGGCACACCGTCCGGGCCGCGTCCCGGACCGCGGAGGTCCACTTCGACTGGCAGGACCCGCGCACCTGGCCCGCCGTGACCGACGGGGCGGGCGCGCTCTACCTCGTCGCCCCGGATGACCCCGCCCCGGTGCGACAGTTCGTCGACCGCGTGCAGGAGGCCGGCGTGAAGCGCGTCGTACTCCTCTCGGGCCGGGCGAGGGAGGCGTGGGGTGACCGTTTCGGGCACGCCATGGCGGCGGCCGAGGACGCCGTCCGGGGCAGTGACCTGAGCTGGACGATCCTGGCGGCCAACAACTTCATGCAGAACTTCACCGAGGACCTCTGGTACGAGCCGCTGCTGGCCGGCAGGCTCGCCCTGCCCACCGGCGGGGTGCCCGAGCCGCTCGTCGACCTCGACGACGTCGCCGCGGTCGCGGCGAGGTTGCTCACGTCCGACGAGTACGCGGGCCGCACGGTCGAGGTGTCGGGTCCGGCCGCGCTGACGTACGCCGAGGCGGTGGCCACCATCGCGGCCGCGGCCGGCCGGCCGATCCGGTTCGAGGAGCTCACCCCCGCGGCATACGCGGACGAGCTGCGCGCGGCAGGCCTCGAGGAGGAGTGGGTCGCATTGCTGGGCGGCCTGCTCGGGCTGATGCGCGAGGGGCACGTCGCCGCCCCCACGTCCGGGGTCGAGGACGTGCTGGGCCGCCCGCCGCGCTCGTTCGCGGAGTGGGTGGCGCACGTCGCACCCACGGGGGTGTGGGCGAGCTGATCGTTGTCGGTGCGTCCGTGCATGATGCCCCCGAGCGAGTGGCCTCCGAGGTGCCCGCGAGCCGCCGGAGCGCAGCGGAGGCAGATGGACGCTGAGTGAGGGGAGCCACGGATGACGGACGCACCGGCACCGCTGTCGGAGCAGGACCTGGCGGCAGCGCGCGCGGAGCTGGCGGAGGGCCGGCCGTTCCCGGTGTGGTTCACCGCGGCCGCGGTCGGCGTCCCGGTGGGCGGCTCGGCGAAGCTCGTCTCGATCGGTGAGCCCGCCGAGGGCGACTTCGTCGAGGTCCGCCCCACCGGCAGCAAGGACACGGTGTTCTGCTCCCCGAACGAGCTCACGAGCACCCGCCCACCGCGGCGGCGCGCGCAGAAGGCGGCGGGCAAGCCGGCCGAGAAGCCCAAGCAAGAGGAGAGCACGGTGCCGGCCCCGGCGCCCCCGGCACCGAGGCCGCCTGCGCGCCGGGAGAGCCCCGCCCCGGCGCCGGAGCGCAACGGCTCCGCGCCGGCCGCGGAGGAGAAGAAGCCGGCACGCCCCCGCGCCGTCGCGCGTCCCGCCGAGGTCACCGTCACGCTCAGCAGCACGGTCGAGGGGGAGTGGACGGTGGAGGTCGTCACCGGGCGCAAGCGCACGGTGCGGCCCACACCGGTCCAGCCGGCCGAGGTGGCCAAGGCCGCCCGGTCCCTGCCCGCCGCCGTCGCGGAGGCGATCGAGTCGTCCCTCGCGGCGGCGCGGCAGCGCCAGATCGAGCGGGTGGAGCGGTTGCGCGCCGAGCTCGACGCCGCCCAGCGGGCCCTGCAGGACCTGTCGGGCTGAGCCGCCCCCGGCGCATGCGCCGGGCGCGACCCGCGTCCGCAGGCGCGCCCCGTCGACCGGGAGCACGGGCGGACAGTGGGTGCGCGTACGGAGCCGGGGTACGCCGGTGGCGGGCGGCTCACGCGCCTCGTCTCAGCCGGCGCGCCCTGTCGTGGCCGACGCTCCCCGTCGACCGGTGGCGCGGGCGGAGAGCGGACGTGTGAGTGCGGACGTCAGGACTGCGGGTGCGCCGGCTTGCGCAGGGTGCCCGCCTGGTCGCGGCCCTTGCGGGCCAGCCGGGCGGCCGTGCGCAGCGTGCGGCGCGGCAGCTCCAGCACGTCCACCACGGCGCGGTAGCGCCATCCCGGCACCGACAGCGTGCGTCCCTTCGCGAGATCGGCGAGGCAGGTGTCCACCACCGCGGAGGGGTCGAGCCCGTCCCGGGACGCATCCGGGGGCGCGGGGAACATCGCATTGCGCAGCTGTCCCGCCACCAGCGCGATCATGCGGACGCCGGTGCCCTCGAGCGAGGCGGAGACCGTGTCGGTGAACGACAGCACCCACGCCTTGCTCGCGGCGTACGCGTCGCCCTTCCCGGCGAGGTACCCGGCGAAGCTCGCGACGTTGATCACCGCGCCCCGGTGCCGATCGATCATCCCGGGCAGGGCGGCGCGGGTCAGGCGCATCAGCGCCGTGATGTTGACGTCGATCTCGGCCTGCAGCTTCGCGATGTCGGCCACCGTGAACTCGGTCTCGCCGCTGACGCCCGCGTTGTTCACGAGCAGGTCGACCGGCCGGTCCTTCGCCTCCAACCGCGTCTGCACCGCGGCGAGGCCCTTCTCGTCGCTGAGGTCGGCCACCAGCACCTCGACCGACCTCCCCGGCCCGCGGAGGAACGTCGCGACGCGCTCCAACCCGGTCTGGTCGCGGTCCACCAGCACGAGGTCGTGGCCGTCACGGGCGAGCCGCGAGGCGAAGGCGGAGCCGAGCCCGCGGCTGGCACCGGTGACGAGCGCAGTAGGCATGCCCGGCAGATTAGTGATGCCTCACCCGAGCCCGCCGCAGCCCCCGCAGCCCGACCACGACGACGTGCGCCGCGACCACCAGCTGGACGGCCGCGTAGCCGACCGCGACCGGCAGCAGGACCACCCCGGCACCGCCCGGCCCGACGTCGGCGGCCGGTACGAGGGCGACGGTCGCAAGCACCAGCAACGTGCTGGCGAGGTGCAGCCGCGCGTACGCCATGCTGCGTCCCGCTGCGGTGCGCACCCCGAGCTCGTGCACGACGATCAGCCGGAACGCCTGTCCGAGCAACAGCAGGCGGAGCACGTCGGCCGCAGGCGCGTAGTTCGCGCCGAAGATCGACAAACCGGGCCCGGCGAGCAGCGCGCCCACCGCGAGCAGCGGCAGGAAGATCACCAGGAGGCGCTTGCGCGACGAGGAGGTCAGCTCCGCCGCGCGTTCTGGCGCTCGGGCCCAGGCGGCGGAGAGCGAGTGCGTGTAGTAGGTGGCGGTGGTCTCCAGGACGACCGTGGCCTGCCAGGCGATGAAGAACGCCGCCCCGGCCTCCGGCCCGAACCGGAGGATCACGACCAGGGGCACCTGGTTGAGCAGCAGGGTGTAGCCCATCTGGGCCGCCGCCGTAGGGCCGAGGAACCCCACGATCTCCGACCGGCCGGGCAGGATCCCGCCGCAGGCCCGGCGGGCGAACCGGCGCACGGCCACGAGGAGGACGAGGGATCCGACGGTGATCCACACCACGATGGGCCCGACCCACGACAGGACGACCCCCTGCGCGCCGAGGGCGGTGCCCAGCGCGACCAGCAGGGTGATCCGCACGACCGCGAACAGGCCGTTGCGCCACACGCACCACCAGGGCTTGCCGATCGCCATGAGGATGTAGTCGTGGACGACGAACGCGCCCCATCCGGCCGCCGCCAGTGCGAACAGGCACACGCCGAGGGAGTGCGGCCCGTCCGCACCGGCGGCTGTGCGGGCCAGTTCGGGTACGGCCAGGACGTAGCCGAGGCCGACGAGCCCGGCCAACGGCATGATCAGGAGCAGGCTCCGCCACACCAGGGGCGGGGCGTGGCAGCCGGCGACCGGGAGCCAACGCATCAGCCCGAGGCCGAGGTTCAGCTGCGTGATGCCGGCGATCAGGATGAACGCGGACACGACGGCTGCGGCGAGCCCCACTTCGGCCTGTGGCAGCAGGCGCGCGGCGATGAGCCAGCTCGCGAGTCCGGCGAGAGCGCCGATCGCGGAACTGATCGACATGGCGGCGCCCCCGCCGCCGCGTCCGGTCGATTTCGTGGCACCGTCCGTCGTGGGCGGAAGCGTGACCACCACCGGCTGGGTCGGCAGCTCGGCGATCGCGAAATCGCCGCGGTGCGGCCACGACGACCCGGCCACTCGGAGCGGCGTGGTCGCCACCTCGGTGCCGGGGCACGGCGCGGCAGGGCGTTGTCGTGATCGCGCCGACGGGCGTGCGGGCCGCACGATCGGAACCGTCGGGCTCGGATCGGGAGTGGCCGTGTGCCGTTCTCGCTCTGTCACCAAGCCGCTTCCCACCGCGACGGCATGATCGGTACCTCCCCGTGCCCGCAATAGCAGTTGCGTCACCCTATCGGGGTAGCAAAATCGGGACGTTAGGTGACCCTTAGTCACGGTGAAAGCCCTGGTCACGCTGCCAAGGGCATCCGGGCGTCAGGCCTTCGGGCCGACCGCCGCGTCCAGAGCGGCCACGGCCTCCCGGCGGGCCACCGAGATCGTGTCGGGGCGGGGGAAGCGGTGGGCGATGTCGAGCCGGTCGAGAGCCGCGCTGCAGAGGCCGAGGATGTCGGCGGACTTGTTGGTGAAGAACCAGCGCGGGTACTCGTAGCGCCGCGGCACTCCGGCCACGGTGCGGCGGGTCCAGTTGGTCATCCGGCAGCCGTCGGAGTGGAACAGGCCGCGGAGGAACGCGCCGGTGTGCTCGGCGACGAGATCGTCCTGCCACGGCTCGAGCACGATCGGGCGGGTGTGCTTCATGCCCGGGCCGTGCTGGGGGAAGAGGCAGGGCCAGTGCTTCCACCGGGCGGTCACGTACGTGCATCCCTGTCGACGAAGATGGCTGACCGAGTTGAGCGGTCGGAGCGCGCGAACCGCGCTCGTGCATTCGGTCATGATCGCGGGCCAGGAATCGGCGCACGCGATCCGCAGGGACCACACGTCCCCTCGCCCCCGGCTGAGGGTGCCGTCGCCCAGGTACTGGCCCAGCAGGTAGGTGTACGCCAGATCCGGCGCTGGCTTCCGTTGATCGGGACCACAGCGCGGGCAATCCGAGGTGCGGTTGACCTGCGTGCCGTCGCGCCAGCTGCGCAACGCCGCCCGGCTGACGCCGGTGGCCCGGCTCACCGCTGAGATGCTCTGGCCGGAACGGATGGCCGTCAACGCGACGCGGCGCACGTCGGCGTCGTACACGCAGACAGTGTGGCGTTGAGCACCGACGATTGTGATCGCAGCCCTGGTGCCCCCGGTGGGATTCGAACCCACACTGGACGCTGTTTGAGAGCGCTGCCTACTGCCAATTGGGCTACGGGGGCGGCCAGCGAACTCTATCGCGGACGGGGTCTGCAGCGGGTTCCGGGCCCGCCGGGATCGGCGGGATCACAGTTCGGCCAGGCAGGTGGCCGGTATTCTGAATCCTTCCGGTACAACCCCTCCGGCGAAGGAGAGCAGCCCTGTGAGCCAGCAGGTGTCCGAGCAGAAGGCCGCGGACGAGGCCCGACCGGCCGCCGGTCTGCGCGTGCTCGTGGTGGAGGACGAGGCACTGATCCGCCTCGACCTCACGGAGATGCTGACCGAGGAAGGCTATGTCATCGCCGGTGAGGCGGGCGACGGCGAGCAGGCCGTCGAGCTCGCCCGCGAGCTCCGGCCCGACCTCGTGATCATGGACGTGAAGATGCCGAAGGTGGACGGCATCGCGGCGGCCGGTTCGATCGTCGAGGAGAAGATCGCTCCGGTCGTGATGCTCACGGCGTTCAGCCAGCGCGACCTCATCGAGCAGGCCCGCGACGCGGGGGCGATGGCCTACCTGGTCAAGCCGTTCGCGCGCCACGAGCTGGTGCCCGCGATCGAGCTCGCGGTGTCGCGCTTCGCGGAGAAGCGGGCGCTCGAGGACGAGGTGGCCACGCTCACCGACCGGCTCGAGACGCGCAAGATCGTCGACCGGGCCAAGGGCCTGCTGATGACCCGGCAGAGCATGACCGAGCCGGAGGCGTTCCGGTGGATCCAGCGCACCGCGATGGACCGCAGGACCACCATGAAGGCGGTCGCCGAGGCCATCGTGGACGGGCTGGCCGCGCCGAAGTCCTGACGGGTCAAGAACGTTGCGGTCCGGTAAAGGACCCGCCGCTGATGATGACTCTGTCACTGCCTTTCCCTTAACGTCCGCCCGTCTCCCGCAACCGGGGGCGCGAGCGTGGACGGTCCCGCGGGGATTCCGGGGGCGGTACGGAAGGACATGGACATGAGTCGGAAGCGGATGGTGCTCGCGGTCGCCGCGACACTGGCCGGAGCCCTGGTGCTCGCGGCGTGTGGCGGCGGTGGCGGTGGTGACACCGGTGGTGCCGCCCCGACCCAGCAGCGTGCAGAGCCGACGCAGGCGCCGTTCAGCCCGCCGGCCGACGCCGAGCTCCCGGCCGGCGACGGTCAGGGGCAGTGCAGCGGCAACCCGTCGATCGCCTACGTCGGCACGATCGCCGGCGCGAACGCGGGGCTGGGCATCGCGATCAAGCAGGCGGTCGAGCTCGCGATCGAGGAGCACAACCAGGCCAACGCCGGCTGCCAGGTCAGCTACAAGGAGTTCGACACGGGCGGTTCCCCGCAGACCGCGCTCGCTCCCACGGTCGCCGCCATCAACGACCCGTCGATCCTCGGGATCGTGGGGCTGCCGTTCTCCGGCGAGTCCGAGGCCGTCGGCCCGGCGCTCACCGAGGCGGGCCTGGTCTCGGTCACCCCGTCGGCCACCCGGCCGGACCTCACGACGAAGGGCTGGTCGCACTTCTTCCGCGGCCTGGGCAACGACGCGGTGCAGGGGCCCGCTGCGGCCCGGTTCATCACCGGCACCCTCGGCGCCCAGAGCGTCTGCGTGATCCGCGACGACAGCGCGTACGGGCAGGGTCTCGCCACCGAGCTGACCAACGCCCTGGGTGACGCCGCCACGTGCCAGGAGGAGGTCAAGACCGGTCAGCGCGAGTTCTCCGCGGCGATCGGCACCATCCAGTCGGCCAACCCGAACGCGATCTTCTACGCCGGGTACTACGACGAGGGCGCCCCGTTCGCCCAGCAGCTGCGCGACGCCGGCATCGAGGCGGACCTCGTGGTGCCGGACGGTGTGAAGGACCCGATCTTCGTCCAGAACGCCGGTGAGGCGTCCGACGGTGTCTACATGACCTGCCCGTGCCTGCCGGGTGACGTGTTCCCGGAGTTCACGAACGCCTACAAGGCCCGCTGGAACGTCGACCCGCAGACCTACTCGGCCGAGGCGTACGACGCCACGACGATCCTGCTGCGCGGCCTCGACCAGGGCATCGCCGACCGCGCCGCACTGCTCGAGCACGTGCGCAACTACCAGGGGCAGGGCCTGACCAAGCGGTTCCAGTGGAACGAGAACGGTGAGCTCAACGAGACACCGGTGTGGAGCTACGTCGTGAGGGACGGCCAGATCCAGCGGCTGTCGCCGATCGAGTAGCGGCACGAGCCAGGCGCCACAACGTAAGCGGTGGCTACGGGCGCGGTCCCGGGACAAGCCCGGGACCGCGCTCGTAGCCACGTGAAGACGGGAAACACCCTGTGATCACCCACGTCACGAGCGTGCTCGCGCAGGACGGGCTGATCGACTTCAACTTCGAGTTGCTGATCGACCGGTTCTGGGCCAACACCATCGACGGCCTGTCCTACGGCTCCATCTATGCCCTGGTGGCAATCGGATACACACTGGTCTACGGCGTGCTGCGCCTGATCAACTTCGCGCACAGCGAGATCTTCGTCATCGGCGTCTTCGCCGCCTACTTCACGTTCGCGTCGCTGGGGTTCGTCCCCGGCGAGTCGCCCCAGCTGGGGCTGTTCGTGCTGATCGGTTCGCTGCTGGCTGCCGGGCTCGTGGCGATGGCGGTGTCGGGCGGATCCGCCGTGCTGCTGGAGCGCGTCTGCTACCGGCCGCTGCGCAAGCGCGGCGCTCCACCGCTGGTCTTCTTGATCACCGCGATCGGCGCGTCGTTCGCCATCCAGCAGATCTTCCTGATCACGCTCGGCGCCAACTCGCAGCCGACGATCCGGCTCCTGCGCCCGACCGAGGTGTTCGAGATCTTCGGTGCGCGGGTCACGAACATCCAGATCATGACGGTCGTGGCGGCGATCGTGCTGATGGTCGTCGCCGACACGTTCGTCAACCGAACCCGCCTCGGGCGGGGCGTCCGGGCGGTGTCCCAGGACCCGGCGACGGCCACGCTGATGGGCGTCAACCGCGAGCGCGTCTTCATGCTCACGTTCCTGCTCGGCGGCGTACTGGCCGGCGCGGCCGCGCTGTTCTACATCATGACCATCCCGGCGGCAGCGGTGTACAACGGCGGCTTCCTGCTCGGCATCAAGGCTTTCACCGCCGCGGTGCTCGGTGGGATCGGGAACCTGCGCGGCGCCCTGCTCGGAGGGCTGGTGCTGGGCGTCGTCGAGAACTACGGCCAGTCGTTCTTCGGCGGCGAGTGGCGCGATGTCATCGCGTTCGTGCTGCTGATCGTCGTGCTGATGTTCCGGCCCACCGGCATCCTCGGCGAGTCGCTCGCGAAGGCACGCGCATGAACGCCCCGCAGGCCGCCGCGGCGAAGGTCCCGTTCGGCACGCGGCTGCGGGACTGGTGGGGATCGCTGGACCGCTGGCAGCAGTGGGCGGTCCTCATCCCGGTGGTCGTGGTGATCTACCTGCTGCCGGTGCTCAACCCGCCATTTCTGACCACCGAGCCGGGCACCGACTTCCAGATCACGCTGTTCAACGCGGCCCGGATCGCGCTGATCGCGATCGGGCTGAACATCGTGGTCGGGCAGGCGGGCCTGCTCGACCTCGGCTACGTCGGGTTCTTCGCGGTCGGCGCCTACACCACGGCGGTGTTCTCGAGCCCCGACTCGTTCCTCGCCACCGACTACCCGTGGCTGGCCTGCATCCCGCTGGCGATGTTCGTCACGGCGGTGTCCGGGCTCATCCTCGGTGCCCCGACGCTGCGGTTGCGCGGCGACTACCTCGCGATCGTCACCCTCGGGTTCGGCGAGATCGTCCGGCTGCTCGCCGACAACCTCGACCCGCTGCGCGGCCAGCGCGGCTTCGGTGCCATCCCCGGCCCCGAGGTCACCCGCGCGGACGGCTCGCAGGTCTTCACGTCCACGGACGGCACGCCGTGGTACTGGCTGACCGTCACCGTGATCATCGTCGTGCTCATGTTCGTCGGCAACCTCGAGCGCAGCCGCGTGGGCCGGGCCTGGGTGGCCATCCGGGAGGACGAGGACGCCGCAGAGGCGATGGGCGTGCCCACGTTCCGGTTCAAGCTGTGGGCGTTCGCGATGGGCGCCACCGTCGGCGGGTTGTCCGGCTCGATCTACGCCGGACAGGTCGGCTTCATCAACAGCCAGGGCTTCGACATCATCACGTCGATCCTGTTCCTCGCCGCCGTGGTGCTCGGGGGCTCGGGCAACAAGGTCGGGGTCATCCTCGGCGCGTTCATCATCGTCTACATCCCGGACCGGTTCCAGGTGATCGCCCAGTACCGCTTCCTGATCTTCGGCCTCGCCATCATCGTGCTCATGATCTTCCGCCCGCAGGGCCTCCTCGGCGCCCGCCAGCGCCTGCTGACCTACGGCAGGCAGGCCTACCAGCGCCTGATCGGCAAGGGGGAGCAGATCAGCAGCGAGAGCGCGCTGGGCAAGCACGAGGAAGGGGTGCTCCGGTGACCCACCCCGAGCCGCCCACCGAGGAGATCTCGGCCGAGCCGCCGGAGGGCGGGCTGGTCGCCGAGCTGCAACGGATGACCCCGCAAGAGCGGGCGGCGCACGAGCGGGAGGTGGCCGCAGCCGCCGCGACGGATCGGGAGATCGCCGTCGGCGTCGGCGACACGCTGCTCGAGCTGCGCGATCTCACGATGCGCTTCGGTGGCCTGACGGCGCTCGACGCCGTGTCGTTCTCGATCCAGCGGGGCGAGATCCTCGGGCTGATCGGACCGAACGGCGCAGGCAAGACCACCTGCTTCAACGCCATGACCGGCGTCTTCCGCCCGACGTCGGGTGACGTGCTGCTGGAGGGGCGCTCGATCGCTCGCAGCCACCGCTACCAGATCACCCGGCTCGGCATCGCGCGGACGTTCCAGAACATCCGGCTGTTCGGTGAGATGACGGCGCTCGAGAACGTGATGGTGGGCACCGACGCCCGTCACAGGACGAGCGTGCCGGGGGCGGTCTTCCGCTTCCCGCGGCACTACAAGGAGGAGCGGGCAGGCGTCGAGAAGTCGATGGCACTGCTCGAGTTCGTCGGCATCGCCGACCGCGCCGCCGAGAAGGCGCGCAACCTGCCCTACGGCTACCAGCGGCGGCTGGAGATCGCCCGCGCGCTCGCGACCGAGCCGAAGCTGCTGTGCCTCGACGAGCCCGCCGCCGGGTTCAACCCCGCGGAGAAGGACGAGCTGGTCGCCCTGATCCGCAAGATCAGGGAGGACGGGTACACCGTCCTCGTCATCGAGCACGACATGCGCGTGGTCATGGGCGTCACCGACCGCATCATCGTCCTCGAGTTCGGACGCAAGATCGCCGACGGTGAGCCGGACGCGATCCGTGAGGATCCCGCCGTCGTGGCGGCGTACCTGGGGGTGCCCGACGATGGCCTTGCTTGAGCTGGACGGCGTGGCCGTCCACTACGGGCGCATCCAGGCGCTCGCCGACGTCTCGGTCACGGTGGAGGCCGGTGAGATCGTGGCGCTGATCGGCGCCAACGGCGCCGGCAAGACCACGACGATGCGGGCGGTCTCCGGGCTGCTGCCGCTGAGCGCGGGCCGGGTGGTCTTCGAGGGCGAGGACATCACCCGGCTGCGGGCCGACCTGCGGGTCCGGCGCGGGATCTGCCAGGCGCCGGAGGGCCGCGGCGTGTTCCCCGGTCTCACGGTGCTGGAGAACCTCGACATGGGGGCCTACAGCCGCAAGGACCGGCGCTCGCCCGCCTACCGCGAGGACCTGGACCACGTGTTCGAGCTGTTCCCGCGCCTCGCGGAGCGGCGCAACCAGCCGGGCGGCACCCTGTCCGGCGGTGAGCAGCAGATGGTGGCCATCGGCCGCGCGCTGATGGCCCGGCCCCGCGTGCTGCTGCTGGACGAGCCGTCGATGGGGCTGGCGCCGCAGATCATCCAGCAGATCTTCCGGATCATCAGCAGCATCAACGCCGACCGGGGCACCACGGTGCTGCTGGTGGAGCAGAACGCGAGCCAGGCCCTCGCGCTGGCGCACCGGGCGTACGTGCTGGAGACGGGCCGGGTGGTGCAGCACGGCACCGGCCGTCAGCTGCTCGACGACCCTGCCGTGCGCAACGCCTACCTGGGCGTGGTCTGACCGGAGCCCGCGGGAGCGAACACCGGGCACCGACGCTCGGCCGTCCGGGTCAGAACCCGGACGGCCGGGTGTCCCGGTGCAGGCAGGTGAGCTTCGCCGTGCAGGTGCGCCTGCCCTCGGCGTCGATGATCACGATTTCGGTGGTGGACGTGCTGCGGCCGATGTGGATCGGCCGGGCCACCCCGGTGACGAGCCCATCGGTCGCCGAGCGGTGATGGGTGCACGTGAGCTCCAGGCCGACCGGGAACCGGTCGGGCAGGGCGTGCAGCGCCGAGAGCGTGGAGCCCAGCGTCTCGGCCAGCACGGCGTTGGCGCCGCCGTGCAGCAGCCCGAACGGCTGCCGGTTGCCCGCCACCGGCATGGTGCCGATCACCTCGTCGAGGCTCAGCGTGACCAGCTCGATGCCCATCAGCTTGGGGAGCTGCTCAGGGGCGTCGGGAAGCGTCAGGTCGGCGGGGTCGATGGGCATTCCGGCACCTTATGTCAGCCCCACCCGACGCTGATGCCGGCGGCGCCGAGCAGGGTGGCGTAGCGCGCGGCGTGCTCCTGCACCCCGTCGCGCACCGCCGCGGGGAGCTCGCCGAACGGGCGGACGGTGATCGAGAGCTCCCCCTCGCGCCGCTCGTGCTCCCACACCCCGGCCACGGCGCCGCCGACGACGAGGACGGGGGAGATCCAACCCGCGGTGCGCGACACCTCGGGCATGCGGTCCGGCGGCACCGCGTGCTCGCGGTGCGAGCGCGGGGCGATCACCCAGGGGTCGAAGCCGGGCAGCAGCACGACGTCCCCGGCCGGCGCATCGGGGACGGCCGCGAGCTCGTCGGCGTCCTCGGCGCGGACGACGAACCCCGCCTCGCCGTCGATCTCGACGGCGGTGAGCGCGTCGCCGTGCTCGCGGATCCAGCGCCGGGCCGGGCCGGGCTGCTCGCCCCACCAGCGGGCGACGTCCGCGGCCGTGGCCGGCCCGTTGGCGGCGAGGAAGCGCAGCAGCACCTCGCGGTTGGCCGCGGGGGCGTCGACCGGCCGGACGGGCCGCCCGAGCCAGGCCGCCGGGCTGACGAACGTGACGGCCCCGTCGGCGGCGGGGCCGGAGCAGAGCAGGCCTCGGGAGGCAGCCGGCTTGAACACCGCGCCCCAGCCGGTGGAGAGCGGGGCCGTGAGGGCCGGGTCGCCCAGCCGCTCGCTGATCGCCGCGGCCAGCTCCGCCCTGGTCAGCGGCTGCGCGCCGAGCACCTCGCCGATGGCGTCGGTGATCGCGTGCACCTGCTCCCCGGTGACGCCGTGCTCGCGTTCGTACGAGGGCGGGAAGCGGCGCCGCGACTCGTAGTCGGTGCGCGCCCCCACCCAGACGTCGAGCTCGTCGGCGGGCAGCAGGTGCAGGGTGCCGCGCATGGCCCAGGTGCGCACGAGCGAGCGGTCGCGCCACAGCGCCGTGTCGAGGTCGGGCGGGGCCGCGCTGCGGATGCCGGCGATCAGCTCGGTGCACGACGCCACCTGCGCGTGCAGCCCGCAGACCCGCCGGGCCACGGCCAGCGCGTCGTCCGCGGGCTCGACGAGGAGCTGCCGCCGCATCCGCCACCGCACGACCTGCCGCCACGTGACCTTCACGGACCGATCCCAGCACAGGCCACCGACGTTCCCCGCAGTGCCGTTCGCGCCAGCAGGGGCGCCCGGCGGACGGATCGGCAGCTGATCGATCTGTGAGTGTGTCGGTGCGGTGCTCCTGGGTGGAGAACCGTCAGGCTCGGTGCCGGTGACCCGATGTGACTCGTGATCGATCTGGCCGCTTCGGCGTGCCCTGTCTCGGACTTGTTCCGTCGTGGTCGCCGGCACCGGCCCGGTTCACCGGTTGGCCTGATCAGAAGCCTGTCCGCCGGTTACCGGCGTGACCCGTCACAGATGTGCCACGTGGTGACCCTCACCCGGGCCGGTGCCGCCTGTTGGACCCGTTCCCCGTCAGAAGGACCAGGCCCGTGCCCATGTTGGCAGAACGTGTCGACGCCGTCGTCGGTGTCGACACCCACCGTGACACCCACGACGACACCCACGACGCAGAAATCGCCCTCCCGACCGGAGCCCCGATCGCGACCTGCCAGGTCAGCAATGACTCCCGCGGCTACGCCGAGCTGCTGGCCTGGATCGGCGATCACGCTCCCGGGTCGCGGGTCGCCGTCGCGATCGAGGGCACCCGCAGCTACGGCATCGGACTAGCGCGCGCAGTCAGCGGTGCCGGTGTGATGGTGATCGAGTGCGAGCAGCCCAACCGCAAGTCCCGTCGCGGTCGGGGAAAGTCCGACGCGATCGACGCGCACCTGGCCGTGCTCACCGCGCTGCGGCTTGACGCCGACCAGCTCCCGAGCCCGCGCGCCGATGGTGACCGCGAAGCGCTCCGGATCCTGATGGACGCCGGATCCTGATGGACGCCGGATCCTGATGGACGCCCGCCACGAGCTCACCGACAGCTCGACCGCTCAGACCAACCGGCTACGCGCACTGCTGCTGGGCGGCGACGACCGCGACCGTGACTTCGCCCGTGGCACGCTCACCGACACCAGGCTCGCTGCGCTGGCCCGCCACCGTCCGGCCCGCGATGCCAGCCGCGAGCAGGTCGTGCGCCAGGCCGAGATCCGGCGCCTCGCTCTCGCACTGCGAGAGTCTCACCGCGCACTACGGGCCAACAGCCGCGAACTCCAGCGCATCGTGGACGACCTCGCTCCCGGGCTGACCGACCGCCGCGGCATCGGCCCGATCACCGCCGCCCAAGCGATCATCAGCTTCTCCCACCCCGGGCGCTGCCGCAACGAGGGCGCCTTCGCCGCGCTCGCCGGCGCCAGCCCGCTCGAGGCCAGCAGCGGCCACACCAAGCGCCACCGGCTCAACCGCGGCGGTGACCGCGCCCTCAACAGCGCACTGCACACCATCGCGATGGTCCGCATGCGCAGCTGCCCCACGACCAAGGCCTACCTCGCCCGCCGCACCGCCGAAGGGAAGACCACCCGAGAGATCCGACGCTGCCTCAAGCGCTACATCGCGCGCGAGCTCTACCGCTTCCTCACCGCGACCATCACGACCACAAGCAGCAACGCGTCCTCAGCCGCTTGACAGATATAGAAGCGTCCGAGATCCGCGCCGGCGCCCTCACGAGGGCGCTCCGGGTGGTCTCGCGGCGATCGAAGCCGCATGAGGCTTCCCTACGCATGATCAGCTCGACGCGCGGACCACCGACCCGCCGTGCCCATGGCGGGGCACGTGCGTCGCCGGCGCCGACAGGCGTGGCCGGGAGCGTGCATCCAGTGGCTACGGCTTGTGCGTCACGAAGATCGCCGTGCCGGGGAACAGACGGCCTCGCAAGGGAGACCACTGGCCCCACACCGTCTCCCGGTCCTCCGGCCATTCCGGCTCCACCAGGTCGTCGAGCACCAGGCCGGCGGCCACGAGGTCGCGGACGCGGTCGCCCAGCGTGCGGTGGTGCTCCACGTAGGTGGCGTGGCCGCCGGCGTCGATCTCGACGTAGGGGGTGCGGTCGAAGTAGGACTGCTGGACGGTGAGGCCGTCGGGGCCGGGGTCGTCGGAGAACATCCAGCGCATGGGGTGGTTGACGGCGAACACCCAACGCCCGCCCGGCCGCAGCACCCGTGCGACCTCCCGCATCACGCGCTCCGGCTCGGCCACGAACGGCACGGCGCCGAACGCGGAGCACGCGGCGTCGAAGGACGCGTCGGCGAACGGCAGGCGTTCGGCGCCCGCCTGCACGAGCGGGACCACCAGCCCGGTGGCGGCGCCGAGGTCGGCTGCGTGGCGCAGCATCCCGGCGGACAGGTCCAGCGCCACCGGGTGCGCTCCCCGCGTGGCGAGCCAGCGCGCGCACGGCGCCGAGCCGGAGCCGACCTCGAGCACCCGCATGCCTGCGACGTCGCCGAGGAGCCGCGCGTCGGCCTCGCGCAGGCCCTCCGGGCACCAGACGAAGTCGGCCTCGCCGATGTCGCGGCCGTGTTCTGCCAGGTAGTCGTCGGCGTCGGCGTCCCACCACAGCCTGCTCGCGCGCTCGGACTCGGCGCTGTCGACCTCCCGGCGGGCCACCCCGGCCGTCCCCAGCAACTCTTCGGCGCTCACCTGGGAATCATCGGGGAATGTCCGCGGTTGAGCAGGGGGTACCCGCATTGCCCTGCTGATCGGGCGGCGCGTAGCATCCTACTTGCGGTGTGGTCAACGTCGCGGGTACGACGCGCGCTTCGCTCAGACCACGCATCGCGACGCACTCCACGATCCACAAGCAAAGGTGACAGCGCCACGTCACGAGACGAACGCCACGAAGAACGCACCACCAGCCCATCCACCACCGGAGCACCCCACTACATGTCCATCGACACCACCGCCGCCCCGACCACGCCGCAGGTCGCCGTCAACGACATCGGGTCGGAGGAGGACTTCCTCGCCGCCATCGACCAGACGATCAAGTACTTCAACGATGGCGACATCGTCGAGGGCACGATCGTGAAGGTCGACCGGGACGAGGTCCTGCTCGACATCGGCTACAAGACCGAGGGTGTCATCCCCTCTCGGGAACTCTCGATCAAGCACGACGTCGACCCCGCCGAGGTGGTGTCGGTCGGTGAGCACGTCGAGGCCCTCGTCCTCCAGAAGGAGGACAAGGAAGGCCGGCTCATCCTGTCCAAGAAGCGCGCCCAGTACGAGCGCGCCTGGGGCACGATCGAGGCCCTCAAGGAGGCCGACGAGCCGGTCGAGGGCACGGTCATCGAGGTCGTCAAGGGCGGCCTGATCCTCGACATCGGTCTCCGCGGCTTCCTCCCGGCCTCGCTGGTCGAGATGCGTCGCGTCCGCGACCTGCAGCCGTACGTCGGCCGCAAGATCGAGGCCAAGATCATCGAGCTGGACAAGAACCGCAACAACGTGGTCCTGTCGCGCCGCGCCTGGCTGGAGCAGACCCAGTCCGAGGTCCGCAGCGAGTTCCTCAACCAGCTCAAGCAGGGCCAGGTCCGCAAGGGCGTGGTCTCCTCGGTGGTCAACTTCGGTGCGTTCGTCGACCTGGGCGGGGTCGACGGCTTGGTGCACGTCTCCGAGCTGTCCTGGAAGCACATCGACCACCCCAGCGAGGTCGTCGAGGTGGGCCAGGAGGTCACCGTCGAGGTGCTCAGCGTGGAGATGGACCGCGAGCGCGTCTCGCTGTCGCTCAAGGCCACGCAGGAAGACCCGTGGCGGTTGTACGCCCGCACCCACGCGATCGGGCAGATCGTGCCGGGCAAGGTCACCAAGCTCGTCCCGTTCGGTGCGTTCGTGCGCGTCGAGGAGGGCATCGAGGGCCTGGTGCACATCTCGGAGCTGGCCGAGCGCCACGTCGAGATCCCGGAGCAGGTCGTGCAGGTCGGCGACGACTGCATGGTCAAGGTCATCGACATCGACCTCGACCGGCGCCGCATCTCGCTGTCGCTCAAGCAGGCCAACGAGGGCATGACGGTCGACACCGAGTTCGACCCCACCCGCTACGGCATGGCGGCGGAGTACGACGACCAGGGGAACTACATCTACCCCGAGGGCTTCGACGTCGAGACCGGCGAGTGGAAGGAAGGCTTCGAGGCCCAGCGCGAGGCCTGGGAGAAGGAGTACGCCGAGGCGCACGCCCGCTACGAGCAGCACATCGCGCAGATCCGCAAGACCGCCGAGGCGGAGGCCGAGGCCGCTGCCGACGGTGGGGCCGCCAACTACTCGTCCGGTGGTGAGGCGGCTCCGGCGCAGACCGGTGGCTCGCTCGCCAGCGACGAGCAGCTGGCCGCGCTGCGGGAGAAGCTGTCCGGCGGAGCCTGATCGCAAGATCGCTGCGACGACCCCGGTGACCACTGGTCACCGGGGTCGTCCTGCGTTCGGGGGAAGCATTGTCACGGTTCGGTGAGTGGGCGGGCGCGTCGGGTGATAACCGAGCGGTTCCGATCTAACGTGGAACCATGCGCGGGGCGGGAGGCGGGCGCGCCGCGCGGGCGCTGCTCGCCGCCGCGCTCGCGCTGGCGATCGGGGCGTGCGGCACGTCCGAGGCCGAGCCGACGGCCCTGCCGACATTCCCCTCGGCCACCGAGTCCGGGCCTGCCACCACGGCGGCCGAGGACGGCCGGGTCATCCCCGCCGACTGCGGGCGCATCCTCGCCACCCCCGATCTCGAGGCCGTGATGGGGCTTCCGCTCGGCTCGGTGACCGTGCGCACCACCATCGGTGTCCCTCAGCCCGCGGTGGGCCGTACCGAACGGGTCACCTGCCGCTACACCCGTGTCGGCGACGGTGGTGGCCGGGCGCTGCTGGACGTCAACGCCACCGCGTACCGCGACGCCGCAGCCGCCTCGGCCCAGTGGCAGGTGAACGTCCGGGCGGAGTCGGGGGAGCGGCGTGACCTGCCGCTCGGCAGCGCGCCCGGTGCGCTCTTCGAGAAGCGGGGCCAGGCCGTGCTGATGGTCGCCCACTCCACGAGCAACCTCACGCTCGTGCTGCCGGACCAGCCGCTGCCCGGGGGGAAGACCCGCGCCGACGCGCTCGTGGACCTCGCGCTGCGGGTGCTCCCGGCCGTATCGGTGGACCAGGCGAGCGCGCCTCCGCCGCCGCCCCCGCCGGGTGAGCCGATGTCGCAGGCGGGAAGCTCCCGTTGATCCTGGTCGCGTCCCGCAGATCACGACCGCGGGATTCGCGCCCGGATGGCCCTGGCTGCGTTGTCGGCCCGACCGGGAATCCCGTCGCCCGCGATCTACGGGACGCGGCCATGTAGCCTCCCGCCGTGCTGCGCGTCGGACTCACCGGGGGGATCGGATCGGGCAAGTCGACCGTCGCGCGTCGGCTGGTCGCGCGCGGTGCGGTGCTCGTCGACTCCGACGTGCTGGCCCGAGAGGTCGTCGCCCCCGGTACCGACGGGCTCGCCGAGGTGGTCGCCGTGTTCGGCGAGGGCGTGCTGGACGCGTCCGGTGCGCTCGACCGGCCGGCCATGGCCGCCGTCGTGTTCGGCGACCCGGCCGCCCGCGAGCGGCTCAACGCGATCGTCCACCCGCGGGTCCGCGACCGGTCCGCCGAGCTCATCGCCGCGGCTCCCGCGGACGCGGTGGTCGTGCAGGACATCCCGCTGCTCGTCGAGAACGGGATGGCGCCGCTCTTCCCGCTGGTGGTCGTCGTGCACGCGGACGCGGAGGAGCGGGTGCGGCGGCTCGTCCGGCGCGGCTTGCCCGAGGCGGACGCCCGTGCGCGGATCGCCGCCCAGTCGAGCGACGAGGCCCGCCGGGCCGCGGCCGACGTCCGGCTGGACAACTCCGGCGACGAACGAGACCTCGCGATCGCCGTGGACGCGCTCTGGGAGCGGCGGCTCGTCCGGTTCGAGGCGAACCTGCGGGAGCGCCGGATCGTCTCGGCCGGTGCGCCGCGGCTCGTCGAGCCCGACCCGGAGTGGCCGGCCACGGCCGAGCGCCTGCGGGCCCGCGTCGCCGCAGCCGCGGGGGAGCGTGGCCGCGGTGTGGCGCACATCGGGTCCACCTCGATACCCGGGCTCCCCGCGAAGGACGTCATCGACCTGCAGCTCGGGGTCGCCTCGCTCGCCGACGCCGACGCGGTGCGCGACGCACTGCAGGACGCCGGTTTCCCGTGGCATCCGCACATCGGCCACGACAACCCCAAGCCGCCGGGCTCGCCGGTGTGGCCGAAGCGGTTCCACGGCAGCGCCGATCCGGGGCGGTCGGTGAACCTGCACATCCGCGAGGTGGGCTCGCCGGGATGGCGCTACGCGCTGCTCTTCCGCGACTGGTTGCGCGCCGACGCCACCGCCCGTGCGGAGTACCTCGCCGTCAAGCGGGAGGCGGAGGCCCGCTACGGCGGCGACCCCGACGCCGATCGGCACGTCGAGGCGAAGGAACCGTGGTTCGACGCTGTTCTGCAACGGGCTGACGCATGGGCCGCAACTTCCGCATGGGTCCCGTCGTTGGACTGAACGGAGGATGCCGCTGGTAACGGACCGGAGTAGTCCGGCGATGGAGGAGGCAGAGCGATCTCCGTTCGGGTGAACGACGAGCTGTCGGGGAGGGCCGAGTGACGACGTCGGTCTCCCACGGTGCCGATCTCGACGACGACGTGTCGGACGGCACCGAGCTGGTGCAGCGGCGGGGTCTGAGCACGCCGGCCGAGCTGCGCGCGGATTTCGGGGCTCACCTCGAGGCCAACTACCAGCGTCTGGTCGCCCAGCTCTACGCGATCACGCTCAATCCGGGTGAGGCCCACGACGTCGTGCAGGACGCCTACTCGCGGGCGTGGCGCAGCTGGGTGGCGATCGGCCGAACGCCCGACCCGAGCGCGTGGATCCGCCGGGTCGCGGTCCGGTCCACCGTCCGCAGCTGGCGGGGAGCCCTGGCCCGCTTCGGCATCGGCCGCCCGCGGGCGATCGGTGCGGGCGTCGACGACCGCACGCGGGCCATCCTCAGGTCACTCGCCCGGCTGTCGCCTGCGGAGCGGCGCGCGGTGGTCCTGTTCCACATGGCCGGTGCCACCGTCGAGGAGATCGCGGCCATCGAGCAGGCCTCCGAGACACTCGTCCACGCCCGGCTGACGCGCGGCCGCCACGTCGTCACCGAGGGGATGGCCGACGTGCTCCCCGACGTGCTGGGTGATGCCGCCGCCACCGGCTACGCCCCTGGCTACGGACTCGACGACTCCGGCGGCGGGGCATCCGATGACTACGGGCTCGACGACGCCGACGCCCGCGACTACGAGGGAGGTCGTCGGTGACGGACGGCTACGAGCGCATCACCGACGAGCTGCGCAGGCTCGACGACGAGCTGGCGGGCGCCGTCACCCTTCCGTCGGTCGACACCGTCATCCGCCGGGCGAGCATGCTCAACCGGGCCAGCACCGCGGCCGCGGCGGCGGTGCTCACCGTCGGCGCGCTCGGCGCCACCACCGCGGTGGCCCAGCTCAGCGCGCCGAGCCCGATCGTCGACCCGGCCGCCTCGATCTCGGCCGACGCCGAACCGTCCTCGCGGGTCGGCGCGGGCGCGTCGCTGCCCGTGGTGGAGGAACTTCCTTCGTCCACCGAGGAGTCGACGTCGGCGGACTCGCTGCCCGTCGAGGAACCCGGCCCGGCCCTCGCTCCGGATCCCGGGCTCGCCGCGCCGCCGCCCCCGCCTCCCCCGGCGATCGTCGCGCCGACGACCGCCCCGCCGCCGCAGACGACCACCACGTCGCGGCGGCCGGACAACGACGAGGGCGACGAGGACGACCCGTCGACCAAGCCGCCGAAGCCGACCAAGCCGCCGAAGCCGACGACGAAGCCCGAGCCGACGAAGCCCGAGCCGACCGACGATCCGGACCCCACGCAGGACCCCGAGCCGACCTCGGAGCCCGACCCGGAACCCTCGACCTCGTCGTCGTAGCAGAGGTCCAGCTGTCGATCGTCGTGCCTGTGTAGGGGCTTCCCGCCGCATGTGGCGCCGGCATCGTCGTGATCGGCGGGTAGTCGGGTGGATCTGGCCCCGGTCTGCGCGCCGAGTCGCTGATGACGGCCGGGTGCGTATTGCGGAACGCACCGTTGCCGCCGTGGGCGCGCCCACCGGAACCCGCCGGACAAGGCCGACTCGATGGGACCCGCGCGAGGGGATGACCGCGCTCACGCCCGCAGGGTGACCGGGATGGCGCAATGGCCTGACCGGCCGGGACGCGCGTGATCCGAACTGTCGGTTGCCCATGGCTGTCGCCACAGCCATAGCCAACCGATACTGCGGATCTTGGGCGCAACAACTCCACCGCCTCATGCGGGCCGTTCCGGCGCGCCTGCCGAGTCTCCGCTCGCACGGTCCTTCCACGTCAGCGTGATGCCGAACGTGGCGAGCCATGCGTCCAGGTCGTGGCCGTGGGACGCCAGCCCGTCGACCGCGCGGTACGCGGTGTGCATCGCCGACTCGGCGGCGGCCGGGGCGAGCAGGCCCAGTGCGACCGCGGCCACGAACTCGTCGACGTCCACCACGGCGGCGTCGCGTCCGGTGCGCACCACGATGTCCAGGTAGTGGTCGGTGAGCACCCAGCGCCCGCCGTCCCGGACGATCTCGCAGACGTCGAGGTAGTAGTCCTGCTCCCGTGCGTGGCCCGGGTTCCACCACCAGTCGGTGACGCACAGCCCGAGGTCGGGCAGGAGCCACGACTCCACCCAGTGCGCCGTGGGCCGGTTGACCATCGCACGGCTCATGTAGAGGCCGAAGGACGTCTCGCGGTACTCGTCCACCGGGCGCTCGAAGCCCTTGGTGTCGGTGTTGACGCGGGCCGGGACGTCGAAGGTCACGGTCTTCGGCGGGTGCACGGGTACCGATGCTGCCAGCATGCGGCCTGTTCCTGTCGGACCCGGCTCGTACCCTGGACTCGTGGCATTCGCGACTGAGGTTCCCGGCAGCGCAGCGCTCCCGGACGTTCCGGTGGCGCACTCGGAGTTCCGTCCTGTCGGGGAGATCCCCCGCACGGGCGGCCGCTTCGAGGTCGTCAGCCCGTACAAGCCCGCGGGCGACCAGCCGGCGGCCATCGACGAGCTGGAGCGCCGCATCAAGGCAGGCGAGCAGGACGTCGTGCTGCTCGGTGCCACCGGCACCGGCAAGTCGGCCACCACCGCGTGGCTGATCGAGCGGCTGCAGCGGCCCACGCTCGTGATGGCGCCCAACAAGACCCTCGCGGCGCAGCTGGCCAACGAGCTGCGCGAGATGCTGCCGAACAACGCCGTCGAGTACTTCGTCTCGTACTACGACTACTACCAGCCCGAGGCCTACATCGCGCAGACCGACACCTACATCGAGAAGGACTCCTCGATCAACCAGGACGTCGAGCGGCTGCGCCACTCCGCCACGATGAACCTGCTGTCCCGGCGCGACGTCGTCGTGGTGGCGTCCGTCTCGTGCATCTACGGTCTCGGCACGCCGCAGTCCTACCTCGACCGGTCGGTCAAGCTCGAGGTCGGCGCCACCGTCGAGCGCGACGCGCTGCTCCGCGCGCTGGTCGACGTCCAGTACACCCGCAACGACCTCGCGTTCAACCGCGGCACCTTCCGCGTCCGCGGCGACACGGTCGAGATCATCCCGGCCTACGAGGAGCTCGCGATCCGCATCGAGTTCTTCGGCGACGAAATCGAGTCGCTGTACTACCTGCATCCTCTCACCGGCGACGTCCTGCGCCAGGTCGACGACGTGCGCATCTTCCCGGCCACCCACTACGTCGCGGGCCCTGAGCGCATGGAGCGGGCCGTCCGCGACATCGAGGCCGAGCTGGAGGAGCGGCTCGCCGAGCTCGAGCGGCAGGGCAAGATGCTCGAGGCGCAGCGGTTGCGGATGCGCACCCAGTACGACCTCGAGATGATCCGCCAGGTCGGGTTCTGCTCCGGCATCGAGAACTACTCGCGCCACATCGACGGCCGCGGCCCCGGCTCCGCGCCCGCCACGCTCATCGACTACTTCCCCGACGACTTCCTGCTGGTCATCGACGAGTCCCACCAGACCGTCCCGCAGATCGGCGGCATGTACGAGGGCGACATGTCCCGCAAGCGCAACCTCGTCGAGTTCGGCTTCCGGCTGCCGTCCGCGGTCGACAACCGGCCGCTCACGTGGGAGGAGTTCTCCGACCGGATCGGGCAGACCCTCTACCTGTCGGCCACCCCCGGCCCGTACGAGCTCTCCCGCACCGGCGGCGAGTTCGTCGAGCAGGTCATCCGGCCCACCGGCCTCGTCGACCCGAAGGTCGTGGTCAAGCCGACCAAAGGCCAGATCGACGACCTCGTCCACGAGATCCGGGAGCGCAGCGAGCGCGACGAGCGCGTGCTGGTCACCACGCTCACCAAGAAGATGGCCGAGGACCTCACCGACTACCTCCTCGAGCTGGGCATCCGGGTGCGCTACCTGCACTCCGAGGTCGACACCCTGCGCCGCGTGGAGCTGCTGCGGCAGCTGCGGCTGGGCGAGTTCGACGTGCTGGTCGGCATCAACCTGCTCCGCGAGGGTCTCGACCTGCCCGAGGTCTCCCTCGTCGCGATCCTCGACGCCGACAAGGAGGGCTTCCTCCGGTCCGGCACCTCGCTGATCCAGACGATCGGCCGCGCGGCCCGCAACGTCTCCGGCGAAGTCCACATGTACGCCGACAAGATCACCGAGTCGATGCAGTACGCCATCGACGAGACCGACCGCCGCCGCGCCAAGCAGATCGCCTACAACGAGGCCAACGGTCTCGACCCGCAGCCGCTGCGCAAGAAGATCGCCGACATCCTCGACCAGGTCTACCGGGAGGCCGAGGAGGTCCCGGTCGGCGGCTCCGGGCGCAACCAGTCCCGGGGCAAGCGCGCGGCAGGCGAGCCCGGCCGGGCACCGGCCGCCAGCTCCGGCATCGTCGCCCGGCGCGACACCGCCAACATGCCCCGCGCCGAGCTCGCCGACCTGGTGCAGCAGCTGTCCGACCAGATGCTCGCCGCGGCCCGCGACCTGCAGTTCGAGCTCGCCGCCCGGCTCCGCGACGAGATCGCCGATCTCAAGAAGGAGCTGCGGGGGATGGACGCGGCGGGGATCCGCTGAGGTCGTCGCGGTTCGGATGGGCCGCCGGGGTAGGCCGGGCGCGGGCCGAGACCGGGGGGACGGGCAGGGCCTGGGCGGGCCGGGGCCGGGAGGCGGGCCGGGGCCGGGCAACGCCGTGATCGTCCGCCTGGTGCGTTTGCGGCCGGATGTGGCCGTATTCGTGCCCAGCTGGTGATCTTGTTGGCCCGTGTGTTTGGCCGGAGCGTGATCGTCGGGTGGGTGCGTTGACGGCCATATGTGGCCGTGCGTGCGCCGGAGTGGTGATCTCGTTGGCGCGTACGTCTGCGTGATCGTCGCGTGGGTGCACCAGCGGCCGGACGTGGCGGGACGTGCCGCTCGCGCACCAGGCGGCTGATCACGGTCCGTGATCCGGGAGCCGGGGCCCGCAGGGGTGGGGGTCGTGCGGGCGCACGGTCGGGCTACCGTGGCAGGGGGAGAGGCGACAGGGAGGGGATCGGCGTGACGGTTGTCGGCGCCTCGACCGCACGCACGCCAGCTGCCCCACGGTTGCTCCAGGTCCTCCGCACGCCGTCGCGCGTCCTGCCGGTCACCGTGCCGCTGCTGGCAGTGGTACTGGCCGGGCTCGTGATGCACACCGGCGGCCGGCACATCGATCTGGAGGTCTACCGGTTCGGGGTGCAGGCCTGGCTGGCCGGTGGCGACCTCTACGGGCCCCTTCCCGAGACCTCGGGGAAGATCGCGCTCCCGTTCATCTACCCGCCGTTCGCGGCGGTGGTGATGGTGCCGCTCGCGGTGGTGCCGTGGCTCGTCGCGTGGGTGGGCCTGCTCGGGCTCTCGGCGCTGTCGCTCGGCGTCACGCTGTACGTCTTCGCGCGGCGGCTCTGGCCCTCCGGCGGGCGGGGCGGAGCACTCTCGGTGGCGTCGATCGCGTTGCCGCTGGCGTTGGCCGTCGAGCCGGGCCGGGCCATCGACTTCGACCACCCCATCGCGGGGCGGCCTGCGTTCGGGCTCGAACCGGTGCTGCAGACCATCGAGTTCGGGCAGATCAACCTGGTGCTGATGGCGCTGGTCGCCCTCGACTGCCTCGTCGCCAAGCCGAAGTGGCCCCGCGGCATGCTCATCGGCATCGCCGCCGCGATCAAGCTGACGCCCGCGGTCTTCGTGCTGTTCTTCCTCCTGCGCCGGGACTACCGCTCCGCCGCCACGGCCGCGGTCTCCGGGATGGTCGCCACGGCGATCGGGTTCGCCGTGGCGCCGGCGCAGTCCCGGGAGTTCTGGTCCGACCCGGCAGGCGGAGTGAGCGGGTCACCGTTCTTCACCAACCAGACGTTCGAGGCGATGCTGGTGCGTGCGGGCGTCGACGGCACGGCGCGCACGGTCATTTGGCTGCTGCTGTCGGCCGGGCTGCTCGCTCTCGCCGCACCGGCGATCCGGCGGGCGCCCGCCTCGCTCGCACTCGTCACGCTCGCGGCGGTCGGGCTGCTGGTCTCCCCGACCTCCTGGTCGCACCACTGGGTGTGGGTGGCGCCCGCGCTGCTCGTCGCCGCGGCCACCGCCTGGGCGAACCGCTCGGCGGCGTGGACGGCGGTCACGGTGGCGATGGCGGCGGTGTTCGTCGTCGCGCCGCACCAGTACGTCCACCCACGCGGCGGGGAGCAGGAGCTGACGTGGACGCCGCTGCAGCAGGTCGTCGACGGGACGTACGTCTGGTTCACGGTGCTGCTGATCGTCCTGCTGTGGTTCGCCCGCCGATCCCGGTCCAGGATCGCCGCGTGACCCACGACGAACTCGTGGCGTACTGCCTGGCCAAACCCGGCGCCCTCGAGGACGAGCCCTGGGAGGGCGACGTCGTGGCCAAGGTCGGCGGGAAGATCTTCGCGTTCCTCGGCGGTGGTGGGCTGGGGGTCAAGTGCGGCCGCGACGCCGATGAGGCCGCTGAGCTGCGCCACCGCTACCCGGATCACGTCACGGTGATGCCGTACATCGGTCGGCACGGCTGGAACAGCGTGCGCATCGACGGGACGATCCCGGACGAGGAGCTGCGAGAGCTGGTCGACGAGTCCTACGACGCGATCGTCGCAAAGCTGCCGAAACGACTGCGTCCGTAGACCCGGCAGGATGCACCCATGGCGATCCCCCTCCAGATCACTGTGGACGCGCGTGACCCCCGGCGGCTCGCCGCGTTCTGGGCGGTGGCCCTCGGCTACGTGCTGCAGCCACCGCGGCCCGGGTACCTCGTGAGCAGCGGCGACGGTGCGCGGGAGGAGCAGTACACCGCGATCGTCGACCCCGCCGGTTTCGGGCCGCGCATGCTGTTCCAGCGGGTGCCGGAGCCGAAGACCATCAAGAACCGGGTTCACCTCGACGTCAACGCCGGGCACGGTGCCAACGACCGGCGGGCGGCCGTGCGGTCGCACATGTCGCAGCTCGTCGCCGCGGGGGCCACCGTGGTGCGGGAGATGCAGGAGGAGAGCGGCTGGTGGATCGTGCTCACCGATCCCGAGGGGAACGAGTTCTGCCTGCAGTGAGCGAGCGTGCCTCGGCGCGCAGCGCGTCGAGCACGGTCGCGACGGCGGGCCGCTCCGCCGTGCTCGTGCGCACTACCGCCTCGACGAGCCGCCCGGCGCGCACGCCCGCGAGCGGGCGGCACACGAGCCGTCGGCCGCCGCGGTCGTCGGTGGAGTAGCGGGGCAGCAGCGCGATCCCGTGCCCCGCCGCCACGAGCTCCTCGGTGACGGCGAAGTCGTTGATCCGCTGCACCACCCGCGGGGTGGCGCCGGTGGCCATGGCGAGCGAGCGCAGGATGTCGTCGACGGGCCAGCCGACGCCCACGCTGATCCAGTCCTCGTCGGCGAGCTCCTCGAGCCGCAGCTTCCGGCGCCGCGCGAGCCGGTGCCCCGGTGGGAGCGCGACGTCGAGCGGTTCGCGCAGCAGCGGGACGACCTGCCACCGGGTGATGGGCGGGGCGGGCGCCGTCTCGTCGCGGTGGCTGACGACGACGTCGAAGTCGGCGGCGAGGGCGGGCACGTCGGCGGGGGTCATGTCGACGTCGCGGCACTGCAGCTCGACGCCGGCCACCGCGTCCAGCCGTCGGAGCAAGCCGGGCAGGAGCATCCGCGCGCCGGACGGGAAGAGCGCGACCCGCACCAGCCCGCGCGGTTCGGTGCGCAGGCGCTCCACCGCCGCCTCGGCGCGGGCGATCGCGGTGAGCACGCCTTCCGCCTCGGCGACGAGGGCGTGCCCGGCCTCGGTGAGGCGCACCCCGCGCCCCGCGGGCTCGGTGAGCGGCACGCCGACCTCGTCGGCGAGCGTCTTGAGCTGCTGGGAGATCGCGGACGGGGTGAAGGAGAGGGCCGCGGCGACCGCCGTGACGGAGCCCCGATCGGCCAGCTCGCGCAGCACCCGCAACCGCTGGACGTCCATGAAGTGATTCTAAAGAGTCGTTTCAGAACATTTCGCTGGTCTGAGCGGTTCCCGGCGCGAAGACTGTGAGGACGTGACCATCCGCCACCGCCTGCTCGCCGGGTTCGTCGCCATCCTCTGGGGCGGGAACTTCATCGCCATCCACGTCGGGCTGGAGCACTTCCCCCCGTTGTTCCTGGCGGCGATCCGCTTCCTCGTGCTCGCGGTGCCGACGGTGCTGCTCGTGCCGTGGCCGCGGGTGCCGCTGCGCTGGCTGCTCGGGTTCGGCGTGGGGTTCGGCACCGTGCAGTTCATCTTCCTGTTCATCGCCATGGACATCGGGATGCCGACGGGGCTCGCGTCGCTGGTGCTGCAGGCGTCCGCCCCGTTCACCGTGCTGCTCGGGGCGCTGTTGCTGCACGAGCGGATCTCGCCGCGGCAGGGGATCGGCATCGCGTTCGCGCTGCTCGGGCTCGCGACGATCGCGGTGTCGCGAGCCCAGGTCGCCGCCGTGCTCCCGGTGCTGCTCACCCTGCTCGGGGCGTTGGGCTGGGCGTTCGGAAACCTGGCGAGCCGGCTCGCCGCCGCGCCGAACCCGATGCACCTCACGCTGTGGATGACGGTGGTACCGCCGATCCCGCTGCTGGCGATGTCGATGATCTGGGAGGGTTCCTCGGCCGGCTGGGAGGCGCTGCGCACGACCGTCACACCCGCCGGGCTGCCCGGCGTCGTCGCGCTGGGGTACATCGCCGTGCTCGGGACCCTGGTCGGTTCGGGGCTGTGGGTCGGGTTGATGCGGCGGTACCCGGCCGGCGTGGTGGCGCCGTACTCGCTGCTCGTCCCGGTGGTGGGGATCGGGCTGGCCGCCACGTTCCTGGGGGAGCGGCCGAGCGCGGTGGAACTGGTGGCCGCGACCGTCATCGTCTGCGGCGTTCTGCTGGGCACGCCGCGTCCCGTTGCGCCGGCGGTGTCGACGAAGGGCGTCGTGCCTGCCTAATGTGGTCGGCGGGTGATGCTCATGACAGCGGACGAGGGCGTCTGCGCGGTCCGGCCGGGCACCGACATCGGCCGGCACGCACGCGTGCTCGCCCGCGTGCACGACGCGCTGCTCTCGGGGGACCGGCCGCCCGCCTCGCCGCGGCGCCTCGTCGCGCGCTCCTGGGCGCGGGTCCGGGCGCAGGGGGTCGACCCCGACCTGGGCCACCCGGCGGGACCGCTGCCTGCCGCGGAGGTGGAGCGGCGCCGGGTTGGCAGCGCGCTGCAGCGCGTGCTGCCCGAACTGCGGGCCGCACTCACGTCGGTGGCCGACGACGCCTCGCACATCATGGTCATCACCGACGCCGACGGCAGGCTGCTCTGGCGGGAGGGGTCGGTGCAGGTACGCCGCCGCGCCGACCGGCTCGGCTTCACCGAGGGTGCCGACTGGTCCGAGGGCAGCGTCGGCAGCAACGCGATCGGCACAGCCCTCGCCGAGGCGGCCCCCGTGCAGATGTTCGCCGCCGAGCACTTCGTGCGGTCCCACCACGTCTGGACCTGCACCGCGTGCCCCGTGCACGATCCGCGCTCGGGTGAGCTCCTCGGCGTCGTCGACGTCAGCGGGCCTGCGCACACCGTGCACCCCACCACGGTGGCGCTCGTCGGCACCGCGGTGAAGCTCGCCGAGGCGAGCCTGTGGCGCCAGCACGAGGGCCGCATCGACGCGCTGCGCGCAGTCGCGGCACCGATCCTCTCCCGCCTCCAGGGGGCCGGCCTCGTCGTCGACGAGCACGGCTGGGTCGCGGCCGTCACCGGCATGCCGAGCGTGGAGCGGGTCGCGGTCCCGCGGGCGGACCGGCCGATCTCGGTGCACGGCGTCGGCGTGTTCCTGCCCGAACCGGTGCCCGGCGGTTGGCTGCTCCGCGTGGAGGACACCGCCCGCATCCGGCTCAGCCTCGAGCTCGACGCCCGCCCGCCCCGCGCCGTCGTCGACGGGGCGGCGCGCTGGGTGCACCCGTTGTCGACGCGGCACGCGGAGGTGCTCGTGCTGCTGGCGGCCGCGGGCACTGCCGGGATGGACGCCGGGGCGCTGTCGATCGCGCTCTACGGCGATCGCGACCACCTCGTCACGGTGCGCGCCGAGATGTCGCGCCTGCGCAGGTCGCTGGGCGGCCTGCTGCTCGCGCGGCCCTACCGGATCTCCCCGGACGTCGAGGTGGTGGCGCCCGACCCGCAGGAGTCGTCGTTGCTGCGCCGGTCCACGGCCCCGGGCGTGCGTCGCCTCGCCGAGCAGTAGTCGTTCAGCCGGCCTCCAGGCAGCTGCGCAGCCGGCCGAGGTCGGCTGCGATGTTCCGGTGCACCTGGCGGGCCAGCAGCGGGGTGGCCCAGCCGAAGAAGCGGCCGGGAGTGCCGGTGGCGTGGATGCTCACCAGGGTCCCGTCGGGGTGGTCGGCGAGCTCGTAGCGGATGAGCATCGGGAACGGGCGGTCGACCTCCAACTCGACCAGCCGGTTCTTTTCGTGCCGGGTGACGACGTAGCCGTACGTGAACCGGCGGCCGAGGAATCGCGCGGTTCGTTCGACGGTCGCGCCCTCGACGAGCGGGCCGGGCCGGGCCGGCGTGCTTGCGGTGATGCCGCCGGTCCAGCGCAGATCGTTGGCGGGGTCGAACATGAACGCGGCGACCTCGGCCCGGGGACGGTGCACCACCACGCTCGGTCGGACATCGACTGTCATGGCGAGGGAGTGTCGTCGGGCCTGCCAGGCGTTACCGGCGAGGCACCCCGAGCCCGAAAGGCGGACTCGCCGTGTCGGGTTGTCGGACTCGCCGTGCTGGGATGCCGGACTCGCCGTGCTGGGATGCCGACTCGCTGCTGGCGGGGCCCATCCCGGGCGAGTCCGACGTTCGTGCACGGTGAGTCCGGCGTTTCGAGCGCCGCGCGTCCGGCGTTCGGCGTTCGGCGTTCGGCGTTCGGGAGCGTGCAACCCCGGTGCAACCGTTGTCTTGCGGCCCGACCAGGAGTGAACTGGGTCACGCGGGGCGCCGGGGCCTCGCGGGCAGGTCCGGAGGCGCGAGTGCAGCAGGGCGGGTCGAACGGGCGGGTGGTGCGGCCGTCCGCGGGAGAGCTGCCGGTCGTGCCGGGGTCGGCCGTCGGCATCGTCGCCAACCCGATGTCCGGCCGCGACATCCGCAGGCTCGTCGCGCAGGCTTCGGTCTTCCCGAACGCGGAGAAGACCAACATGGCGCTGCGGCTCGTCGCCGCGGCGGGCGCCACGGGCGTGGCCCGCGTGCTGATGTCGACCGACGGCATGGGCGTCGCGGCCGGCGTGCTGAGGGCGCGGGACAAGCGCCGTCCCGGGGCCGCGCGGTGGCCCGAGCTGGACTTCGTCGCGCTGGACGCGATCAGCGGCACGGCCGAGGACACCCGTGAGCTGGTGCGGCGGATGGTGGCGGCCGGGGCGTCGGTGGTCGTCCTGCTCGGCGGCGACGGGACGGTGCGCGCGGCGGCGTCCGCGAGCGGGGACGTCGCTCTGCTGCCGCTGTCCACCGGCACCAACAACGCGTTCCCCGAGATGTGGGAGGCGACCGTCGCCGGTACGGCGGCCGCGCTCGTCGCGACCGGTCGGGTGCCCGTCGAGGAGGCGAGCTACCGCGCAAAGGCCCTCCACGTCGTCGCGGGCGCGACCCACGAGCTCGCCCTCGTCGACGCCTGCGTCTCGACCGTGACGCACGTCGGCTCGCGGGCGCTGTGGCAGCCGGCCACCCTGCACGAGCTCTACTGCGCGTTCGCCGAGCCGCACGCGATCGGTCTGTCCAGCATCGCCGGGCTGCTGCACCCGACTCCCCGCACGGCGGCGGACGGCGTCGTCGTCCGGCTCGCAGGCGCCGGGCACGCGCCGCAGACCGTGCTCGCCCCGATCGCGCCCGGCGTCGTCGCACCGATCGGTGTGCGTGCGGCCGGCCCGCTCGTCTCCGGACGGCCGCATGTCGTGGATCTCGCGCGCGGCACGGTCGCCGTCGACGGCGAGCGGGAGATCGAGTTCGGGCCGTCGACGCCCGTCACCGTCACGCTCGCGCCGGACGGGCCGCGGGTGCTCGACGTGCGCGCCGTCCTCGCCGCCGCGGCCCAGCGGCGGCTTCTCGAACCACGTGCTCTGGAGGCCCGATGAAGGCGGCACGGTTCCACGGCAGGGGCGACATCCGCATCGACGACGTCCCGGACCCGCAGGTCGGGCCCGGCCAGGTCGAGGTGAGCGTCGACTGGTGCGGCATCTGCGGCACCGACCTGCACGAGTTCCTCGAAGGCCCGATCTTCATCCCGCAGAAGGGGGCACCGCACCCGATCACCGGTTCGGAGCTGCCCGTCGTGATGGGGCACGAGTTCGCGGGCGTCGTCTCCGCCGTCGGTTCGGGTGTGACGGACGTGCGGGAGGGCGACCGCGTGGCCGTCGAGCCGTACTACGTCTGCGGCGAGTGCGTCGCCTGCACCGCCGGCCGCTACAACATCTGCCGCAAGCTGGGGTTCGTCGGTCTGTCCGGGCCGGACGGCGGGTTCGCCGAGCGGTGCGTCGTGGACGCGCGCTGGGTGCATCCGCTCGGCGACCTCCCCACCGACATCGGGGCCCTCGTCGAGCCCCTCGCGGTCGGCTACCACGCGGTGCGGCTGTCCGGACTGCAGCCGGGCGGAACGGCGGCGGTGTTCGGGGCCGGCCCGATCGGCCTGGTGACGACCGCCGCGTTGAAGGCCGCCGGCGCCGGCAAGGTGGTCGTGGTCGAGCCCGCCGCCGCGCGCAAGGCGAAGGCGACGGGCGCGGGTGCGGACGAGGTCGTCGACCCGGGCGGTATCGACGTGCCCGACGCGATCCGCGACCTCACCGGCGGAGCGGGCGCCGATGTCGCGTTCGAGTGCGCGGGCGTCGACGCCGTGCTGGCCGCCGCGATCGGTTCCGTGCGTCCCGGCGGCACGGTCGTCAACGTCGCGATCTGGGGCCATGTGCCGCAGGTGGCGATGAACGACCTCGTGCTGTCGGAGGTCAGCGTGATCGGCTCTCTCGCCTACTGCGGCGACCACACTGACACGATCGCCCTGCTCCGCGACGGGAAGGTCGACGCCGAGCAGTTCATCACCGGCCGGATCGGGCTCGCCGACCTCGTCGACGGCGGCTTCCGGGAGCTGATCGACAACAAGGAGGAGAACGTGAAGATCCTCGTCTCGCCGAAGGAGCTCTCGTGACCGTTGCGGTGGTGACGGGCGCCGGACGGGGAATCGGGCGCGCGATCGCGCTGCGGCTCGCCCGGGACGGGCACGCGGTCGCGGTCAACGACCTCGACAAGGACACCGCCGAGGCGGTCGCCGGTGAGATCGCGGAGGCCGGCGGGCGGTCGCTCGCGGTGCCGGCCGACGTCACCGACCGGGCCGCGGTGTTCGCGATGGTCGACCGCGTCGCCGCCGAGCTGGGCAGCGTCGACGTCATGGTGGCCAACGCCGGGATCGCGCAGGTCAAGACGCTGCTCGACGTCACGCCCGCGGACCTGCAGCGGATGTTCGAGGTCAACGTGTTCGGCGTCGTCTACTGCCTGCAGGCCGCGGCCGAGCGCATGATCGCGCAGGGGAGCGGCGGGAAGATCATCAACGCCGCGTCGATCGCCGCGCACAGCGGGTTCGACTACCTCGGGCACTACAGCGCCACCAAGTTCGCCGTCCGGGCGCTGACGCAGGCCGCCGCGAAGGAGCTCGCGCGGCATCGCATCACCGTCAACGCGTACTGCCCCGGGATCGTCGGCACGGAGATGTGGAACCAGATCGACGAGGGCCTCGGCGCCTACCTCGGCACCGGGAAGGGCGAGGCCCTCGCCCAGTACTCCCAGCTCATCGCGCTGGGTCGGGTGCAGACCCCGGAGGACGTCGCCGGGTTCGTCTCGTACCTCGCAGGACCGGATTCGGACTACATGACCGGGCAGTCGGTCATGATCGACGGAGGGATCGTGATGTCATGACGGGCACGCTCGAAAGCCCTGCCTCCCAGGACCTGACCCCCGACCAGCTCCTCGACGCCTATCGCGTGATGCGGACGATCCGTGACTTCGAGGAGCGGGTGCACGAGGAGTTCGCCGGTGGTGACATCCCCGGCTTCGTGCACCTCTACGCGGGCGAGGAGGCGTCCGCGGCCGGGGTGTGCGCACACCTCGACGACCGCGACGCGATCGCCTCCACGCACCGTGGCCACGGCCACTGCATCGCCAAGGGCGTGGACATCACCGGGATGATGGCCGAGATCTACGGCAAGATCACCGGCTCGTGCCGCGGCAAGGGCGGCTCGATGCACATCGCCGACCTGTCGAAGGGCATGCTCGGTGCGAACGGCATCGTCGGCGGCGGCCCGCCGCTCATCTGCGGCCGCGCGCTCGCGTCCAAGCACAAGGGCGACGGCGGGGTCGCGGTCGCGTTCTTCGGCGACGGGGCGTCCAACCAGGGCACCACGCTGGAGTCGCTGAACCTGGCCTCCATCTGGAACCTGCCGGCGATCTTCGTGGCCGAGAACAACGGGTACGCCGAGGCCACGTCGTCGAGCTGGTCGGTCGCCACCGACGACATCGCCGACCGGGCCGCGGCGTTCGGCATGCCCGGCGTGATCGTGGACGGGTTCGACTTCTTCGCGGTGCACGAGGCCGCGGGCGAGGCGATCGCGCGGGCCCGCGAGGGCGGCGGCCCGACGCTCATCGAGGTCAAGTTCACCCGCTACTTCGGCCACTTCGAGGGCGACCAGCAGCTCTACCGCGCCGACGAGGTCGCGAACGCGCGCGAGAAGCTCGACTGCCTCAAGCGCTTCCGCGCCACCGTCACCGACGGCGGGCAGCTCGACGGCGCGCAGCTCGACCAGATCGACTCCGAGGTCGCCGCCGCCGTCGAGGCCGCCGTGGTGGCGGCGAAGGCGGCGCCGAAGCCGGGGGCCGCCGACCTGCTCACCGACGTCTACGTCTCGTACTGAGAGGAGAGCCCGACATGGCACGCATCATCGCCTACCGCGAGGCGATCAACGAGGCGCTGGCCCAGGAGATGGAGCGCGACGAGCGCGTCATCGTGATGGGGGAGGACAACGCCGGTGGCGAGGGCTCGCCCGGCGAGCCGGACGCGTGGGGCGGCGTCCTCGGCGTCACGAAGGGCCTGTACGGCCGGTTCCCGGGCCGGGTGCTCGACACCCCGATCTCGGAGTCGGCATTCATCGGCGCGGCGATCGGCGCCGCGACCGGCGGGCTGCGACCGGTGGCCGAGCTGATGTTCATCGACTTCATGGGTGTCTGCTTCGACCAGATCTTCAACCAGGCCGCGAAGTTCCGGTACATGTTCGGTGGCAAGGCGGTCACGCCGGTCGTGGTCCGCACGATGTGGGGCGCGGGCCTGCGGGCCGCCGCGCAGCACTCGCAGTCGCTGCTGTCGGTGTTCACGCACATCCCGGGCCTCAAGGTCGTGGCGCCGTCCAACGCCTACGACGCGAAGGGCCTGATGATCCAGGCGATCCGGGACGACGATCCGGTGATCTTCGCCGAGCACAAGATGCTCTACGACACCACGGCCGACGTCCCGGAGGAGAGCTACACGATCCCGTTCGGCGAGGCGAACATCGTGCGGGAAGGCGGCGACGTCACGATCGTCGCCATCGGACGCATGGTGCACACCGCGCTGGAGGCGGCCGACGAGCTGGCGGGCTCCGGGGTGCAGGCCGAGGTGATCGACCCGCGCACCACCAGCCCGCTCGACGTCGACACGATCCTGGAGTCGGTGGAGAACACCGGCCGGCTGGTCGTCGTGGACGAGTCGAACCCGCGCTGCTCGCTGGCCACCGACATCTCCGCCACCGTCGCGCAGGACGCCTTCGGGTCGCTGCGCGCGCCCATCCAGCTGGTGACCGGCCCGCACACGCCGGTGCCGTTCTCCGACTCCCTCGAGGACCTGTTCATCCCGGACGCGGCGAAGATCGCCGGCGCTGTGAAGACGGCGGTCGACTATGCCCGATGAGCGGAGCTCCGCGGAGCGAACAGACAGCGCTGCGCGCATCCAGCGCGTGACGATGCCCAAGTGGGGCCTGTCGATGAAGACGGGCAAGATCGTCGACTGGTTCGTGTCGGAAGGGGACACGATCGCCAAGGGCGACGACATCGTCGACATCGAGACGGACAAGATCGCCGGCACGCTGGAGTCGCCGGTCGAGGGACCGCTGCGGCGGATCGTCGCCGAGCCGGGTGCGGACCTGCCGGTCGGGGCGGTGCTCGCCGTCGTCGCGCCTGCGGACGTGCCCGACTCGGAGATCGACGCCGTCGTCGAGGAGGCGAAGGCCGCCGTCGCCTCCGGGGCGCTCGAAGCCGACGACGAGCCGGAGCCGCAGCTCGTCGACGTGGGCGGGCGGACGATCTCCTACCTCGTCCTGGGGCCCGAGGACGCAGGCGACCCGGTCGTGCTCGTGCACGGCTACGGCGGGGACAAGAACTCCTGGCTGTTCGTGCAGCAGCCGCTCGCCGAGGAGGGCCGCCGGGCGATCGCGCTCGACCTGCCCGGGCACGGTGCGTCCGGCAAGGACGTGGGGGACGGGTCGCTCCAGACCCTCGCCGACACCGTCAGCGGCTTCCTCGACGCGCTCGGGATCGGCCGGGCCCACCTGGTCGGGCATTCGCTCGGCGGAGCGGTCGTGGCGGCGGTCGCGAAGGCCGCGCCCGGGAAGGTCGCGTCGCTGACGCTGATCGCCCCGGCCGGGTTCACCCCCGAGGTCGACGCGGAGTACCTGCGCGGGTTCGCGGCGGCCGCCTCGCGGAGGGAGCTGAAGCCGCTGGTCGGACGGCTGTTCGCGGACGAGGCCCTCGTCACGCGCCAGCTCGTCGACGACCTGCTGCGCTACAAGCGGCTCGACGGCGTCGACAAGGCGCTCACCGCTGTGCTCGGCACCCTGCTCGACGGCGACCGGCAGGCACTCGACACGCCGGCGCTGCTGGAGGGCGTCGACGTGCCGGTGACGGTGGTGTGGGGAGCGTCCGACCGCATCGTCCCGGTGCCGGACGGGGTGGAGCTGACCCGGGTGGAGGCCGGGCACATGCCGCACATGGAGGCTCCCGGGGAGGTGCTCGCGGCGGTCCGGGCTCGCCTCTGACGGGCGGTGAGTGGTTACGAGTGCTCGGGGGGCCTTCGGTGGCGCCGCGCATTGTGCGGGCCCGCCCCTCAGAGCTCAAGGGCGCCTGCGGCGTCGCTTCGCGATCGCTGCGCGACCCTTGACCTCTGAGCCTCTGCGGCCCCTCCGGGCGGCACAGCGCGGGCAGGCCGCCGGCCTGCCCGGAGGGCGCGCGGCGCCACCGAAGGCGGCGCGATGGTCATGATCGGCGCGTCGGTGCCTCTACGGCGGAATCCCGCCGCGAAGGCGCCGGAACGCCGATCATGAGGCCCCCGGCGCGCTCTCAGGGGCGGCCTCCTGGTTCTGGGCGCCGGGATGCCGGCCTCGGGGTGCGGGCCCTCGGTGACGCCTCTGGATGAGAGTTCTTCGGTGGCGTCTTCACGCAGGGCCTTCACGCAGGGCCTTCGGTGGCGCCGCGCATTGTGCGGGGCCGCCCCTCAGAGCTCAAGGGCGCCTGCGGCGTCGCTTCGCGATCGCTGCGCGACCCTTGACCTCTGAGCCTCTGCGGCCCCTCCGGGCGGCACAACGCGGGCAGGCCGGGGCCTGCCCGGGGACGCGCGGCGCCGCCGAAGGCGGTGCGACGGTCATGATCGGGGCGTCGGTGCCTCTACGGCGGAATCCGGCCGTGAAGGCGCCGGAACGCCGATCATGAGGCCTACGCGCCCTGGTGATCGGCGCTTTGGTGTACCTGCTGCTTCCCTGCCTGCCGTGAGTGCACCAAATCGGCGATCTTCCTCCCGATGAGGACCAACCACGGCCGCGCACCGGGGCTGATGGCGATCAAGGCGAGATGGTCGCTAGTTGATCTTCAACGGCGACCATCTGCCCTTGATCGTCGCTACAGACCACAAATCCGACCTGCTGATCACACTGGGACCGCCTCCTGGCGGCGCCCAGGCCGGCGACGCGACCAGCGCGGCCCTCGCGGTGCGGGGTGGAGGCCGGATCGAGAAGTCGGCGCTCCTCGGGTATGCGGCGACGCGGGGCAGGCCGCGTTGCGGCGACCCGCGATCCACTCACGTCACTCGGCGAACGCCTCGCGCAGGGTGTCCTCCTGGTCCTTGGACAGGTTGGTGAACAGCAGCTCGGCGCGCTGGCCGGTGAAGGCGTCCTGCACCTTGTCGACGACCGCGCCGGACGTGAGCACGAACAGCGCCGACGTGCCGGGTGTGATCTGGTCGCGGGTGCGCTTGATGAACTCGTCGTCGATACCCACGTCGGAGAGCGTGCCGACCAGCGCGCCTGCTGCAGCGCCGATGGCCGCGCCGAGCAGCGGCACCAGGAACAGCAGGCCGAACAGCATGCCCCAGAAGGCGCCGCCGAGCGCGCCGCTTCCTGCCAGGTTGTGCAGCTGGCGGGTCCTCGGCTTCTTCGCATCCGCCTGCCAGGACACGGTCGCGGCGTCGTGGACCGTGATCAGCTGTTGCTTCGACAGGGTCTCGAGGGTGCTGGCGGCCTTCTCGGCGCCGTCGGGAGTGTCGAACTGCCACACGCTCAGGGTGGACATCGGTCTCCTCCTCGGACGGGCACCGCGGATGGCGCCCTCCGGGGCGTGATGGTGTTGGTACCCGGGCGGGGCCGGCCTCCTCCGCAGGGGATGAGACGTCAGGTCTTGTCCACCCGCTGGCGCTGCGTGGTGAACCCGACCCACGCGAGCGCGAGCAGCGCGGCCAGCGCGACAAGGCTCTCGACCCACGTGGCGGGGCTGCGGAGGAAGCCGAGGAATGCGGGACCGGCTTCGACGACGCCTCGGATGATCAGGCCCGCCCCGGCGAGCGCGGTGACGGCGCGGAGCAGCGGCGCCCGCAGGAAGTGCACGGCGGCCCCGCTGAGCACGGCGACAGCCAGGACGACGAGCACGACGAGGGGCGCAGGCCACGAGAGCGTCGGCGGAAGCGTCCGGTAGGCGCTGGCCGCGACGACGCCACCGGCGAGCGCGCCGACGACGAACGGTCCGGTTCCGAGCGCGAGGCGGACCAGCAGGACCGCGCCCACACCGCCGCCCACCCCGACGAGGACGGCGGTGACCGCACCACCGCCCAGCGCCGCGGCGAGGCCGCTCCCGAGGCCGAACCCGGCGCAGGCCGCGGCGAGCACGAGCGACCGGGCGCCGACGAAGCACAGGAGCATGCCGGCGATGAGCAGGGCGATGCCCAACCCACCGGTCGCGGCGACAGGTTCGATGTCTTCTCCCCTCCTAGAAGTCGACCGCGTCCCGGAGCAGCGGGCACGTCATGCAGTGCCCGCCGCCGCGGCCCCGGCCGAGCTCGGCGCCGACGATCGTGATGACCTCGACTCCTGCCTTGCGCAGGAGCGAGTTGGTGTGGGTGTTGCGGTCGTAGGCGAACACGACTCCGGGTTCGACGGCGACGAGGTTGTTGCCGCTGTCCCATTGCTGGCGCTCACTGGCGTAGGCGTCGCCTCCGGTCTCGAGCACGCGCAGCGCGGGCAGGTTCAGGGCCTCGGCCACGACGTCGACGAAGGCGAGCTTCTCCTCGGTGACCTCGACCGGATCCTTGTCGCCCGGCCGCAACGAGAAGGTGTGGATGCCGTCGACGATGTTCGGGAACACGGTCACGCAGTCGCGGTCGGCGAAGGTGAAGACCGTGTCGAGGTGCATCGCCGCACGCAGCTTCGGCATCCCCGCGACGATCACCCGCTCGGCCGCCTCGTTCGCGAAGAGCGACGCGGCGAGCTGCGTGATCGCCTGTCGCGAGGAGCGCTCACTCATCCCGACCAGAACCACACCGTTGCCGACCGGCATCACGTCGCCGCCCTCCAGCGTGGCCAGGCCCCAGTCCCGCTCCGGGTCGCCCCACCAGACCGTTGCCCCGACGAAGTCGGGGTGGAAGGTGTAGATCGCCTTCATCAGCAGGGTCTCGTCGTGCCGGGCGGGCCAGTACAGCGGGTTGAGCGTCACGCCGCCGTAGAGCCAGCACGTCGTGTCGCGCGTGTAGAGCGTGTTGGGCAGCGGTGGCATGAGGTACTCGGGCACGCCGGCGGACTCACGGGCGAGCGCGACGTAGCCGGGCCGGAAACCCTCGGGCAGGTCGACGGTGGACAGGCCGCCGATCAGGTACTCCGCCAGCGTGCGCTCGTCGAGGCCGTCCAGGAAGGCGCGGGTGTGGTCGACGAGGCCGAGGCCGACCTCGTTGGCGACGATCTTGCGGTCGAGCAGCCACGCCTTCGCCTCGGGAATCGCCATCGTCTCGGTGAGCAGGTTGTGCAGCTCGACGACCTCGACGCCCCGTTCGCGCATCTTGCTCACGAAGTCGAAGTGGTCCCGCCGGGCGTTCTGCACCCACATGACGTCGTCGAACAGCAGGGCGTCGCAGTTGGTCGGGGTCAAGCGGGTGTGGGCGAGCCCCGGCGCGCAGACGAGCACCTTGCGCAGCGTCCCCACCTCGGAGTGCACACCGAAGGTGGCGCCGGGCTCGGGAGTCGGGATCGGGTTGGCCATGGGTCAGCTCCTCCTAGATGGTGATCAGGCCCGTGGCGAGTCCGGCGATTCGGAGGACGGCCAGGGGCGATGCCCGCCAGGATCGCGATCACGCCGCTTGCGTACGCGAACCAGCGCCATGGGACGTCGAGGCCGCCACCGAGCAGGACCTGCCCGACGCCTGCGACGAGGAACGCGATCGCGGCCAGCACCGCCGACCGTTGCGATGGCGACGGGCCGCAGGCTCATCACCAGGAGCCCGTAGAAGACGGTGAGCATCCCGACGACGAGCAGAACCGGCCAACCGCCCCGCCCGAGCCGATCGCCGTACGTCGCGCGCCGCCCTCCTCCGGCGGGAGCGGCGCCGGTGCCGGCTGGTGTGGCGCCGTCGGCTCGGGTGTCGTCGGCGGATCCGGGTGGCATGGACGTCGGGGTGGACACGGCGTTCTCCTCTGGCCGACGGACCTCATGGCCGTGCCGGAGTGCCACGACCCGTGAGGAGCGTGATCGGGCGCCGACGCACGGAGCCTCCCCCGCGTGGGATGGGGTCGGGTGTCGCCATCGTCCGGAGTCGCCCGGACCGGCGGGCCCGCGGGCCCGGCCCGCCCGCCGATCGCCGGCCCGCCCCCTTGCCCGACGGCTGCCATCTCATCCTGCGGGGACGACGCCGAGAACATGCCGTCCCGACGACGGTGACGCCACTGCGGTCCAGCGCAACGCCGGAACGACGCACCGCAGGAAGGGAGCGCAGCGTGACATCGCGACGCTACGAGTTCCGGGTGGCCGGGCGGCTGTCGGAGCACACCCGCGGAGCGTTCCCGGACATGACCGTGCTCGACGCCCCACCGGAGACGATCATCCGGGGTGAGGTCATCGACCAGTCCCACATGCACGGGGTGCTGGCACTGATCCAGAACCTCGGGTTGCGCATCGTGTCGGTGAACCAGGTCGCCGACTCGGAACGCTGAGGGGTCTTCGTGGCTGGGGCGTCGACGTCCTGGTCAACAACGCCGCGATCGGCGCGGGTGGCCCGATCGCCGAGGTCCCGCTGCAGCGCGTCCGGGACGTCTTCGAGGTCAACGTGTTCGCGACACTGGCACTCACCCAGGCTCTCGTGCCGGGGATGGTGGCGCGGGGCGGCGGACGCGTGATCTTCGTGTCCTCGATCGCCGGACGCGAGTTCCTGGATCGACCTCACGGAGGCTCAGGTCTCTGGTGAGAGGATGCCTCGCCTGCGCGCCGCAGCCACCGCGTCGCGGCGGGAGCCGACGCCGAGCTTGCCGTAGAGCGCTCGGACGTGCGTCTTCACGGTGCTGTGCGAGACGGTGAGGTCGAGAGCGATCTCGTCGAACGATCGTTGCGTGGGCAGCATGTTCAGCACCGCTCGTTCCCGCTCGGTGAGCGACACCGGCTGGGTGCCGGTGCCGAGCGCGTTACGCGCCGCGAGTACCCGCAGCGCCGTCGACTCCTTATCACCGAAGCTGCCCATGTGCCTCGTCAGCAGGTCGATGACCTCGGGTGGGCCGATCACCAGTGGCCGCAGCACGTCCATGGCCTCCGACAGCGCCAGGGCGTGGTCGAGTTCTCTACGGGCCTGCGGGCGGCGTTCCCCACGCAGCGCGAGCTGACATCCGAGCACCCTGCCCTCCACCATCGTCCAGGGCAGCACGACCGGCGCCGCGCCGTCCAGCAGGTGGACGAGGGCATCGCTCGCCGCTGCGGGACGGCCGAGCCTGGCCAGCTGCCAGGCGCGCAACAGATGCACCTCGCCGACGTGGCCCAGTTCGTCCTCGGCCCATCTCAGGATGGAGCGGGCCACGGTGTCGTGGCCCTGCAACGTTGCGGTGCGGTGCTCGAGCAGCGCGACGGTGGCGGGGATCTCGGCCGCGCCCGGCCTGCCCGCGGCCACCGCACGTGCTTCCCGGAGCTCGTTCAGGCCCTCGTCGCCGTGACCGATGTCGGACAACGCCGCCCCGCGCAGCGCGGCGCGCAGCACGAAGAGTTGATCGGAGAGCTGTGGAGCCGATTCGTCCGGGACGTCGGGCGAGGTCAGCTCCAGGCACGTGGCCGGCTCGGCGCGCAGCAGCGCCCCGTACGCGCGCATCGTGGACGACCACGCTGCACCGACCGTCGCCCGCCACGTCGGATCGGCGAGCTCCGCGTCGGCGGCCGCAGCCAGCCGGGTCATCCGCCGGTAGTCGCCTTCCGCGGCGGCGATCGCGGCGAGCGTGACGAGTCCGAGCGCGACGAGGTAGATGTGGTGCTGCTGCCGCGCGTGCGCGAGCCCGGCCTCGGCGATTGCGCGCGCCTCGTCCAGCCGGCGCTCGGCGAGCAGCCCGAGCGCATCGTGCGCCATCGCCATGGGGGCCAGTTCCGGGTCCGTCGCAGCGCCGGAGCCGATCTCGTCGGCGGTCCGGGCCCGGTCGCTCGGATCGCCTGCGACGATCGCCCGCCGCGACCGGACGAGACTGCGCAGGGCGAGCAGGTCGGACGACGGATCGGACGGCCACGACGATGCAGCCTCGGCGAGGTGGTGGTCGGCCGTCGCGATGTCCCCACTCTCGGTCGCGATCAGGGCGGCCACCAGGGCGAGCAGAGGCTCGCTGCCGCGCTGAGCGTCACCCAGCTGATCGAGTGCCTCACGAACCACCGCGTGTTCGCCGTCTGCGATGAGCGCGGTCGCCTGCTGGCGCAACAGCTGCGCGATCCGCTCGGGGTCCCCGCCCTGGCGCGCGTGTGCGAGGGCGGAGACCGGCTGCCCCGCGGTGGCGTACCAGTCGGCAGCTCGACCGTGCAGCCGCACGATCAGATCGGGACGTTGCCGCTGCAGGTCTGCCCGCAGGTGCGACCGGAGCAAGGGGTGCACCCGGTACCAGCGACGGTCCTCGCCCGTGCTGAGGACGAGCGAGGTCTCCCGCTCGAGGGAGCTGAGCACGGCCCCGGCGTCCTCTCGGCCGGACAGGGCCGCGGCCAGCGGGGCGGAGAGCTGGTCGCAGACACTGACGGCCCCGAGCAGCTCGCGGGTCTCCACCGTGAGCCGGGAGAGGATCTCCCCGACCAGGTAGTCCGAGACCGCGCGGCCGCTGCCGACGAAGCCGGCCAGGAACTTGTCGGGGTCCTCGGCCTCGCGCAGCGACAGCGCGGCCAGCCGCAGTCCCGCCGCCCACCCCTCGGTCTCCTCGACGAGCAGCCGCACCTGGTCGGGGCGGGCCCGGAAGTCCGCGGCGGCGAGCATCGTCCCCGCCTCCGCCAGCGAGAAGCGCAGCCGATCGGCGCGTATCTCGTGCAGCTCGCCGGTCAGACGCATGCGGGCCAGCGGCAACGGTGGGTCGGTGCGCCCCGACAGGACCAGGTGCAGGCCCGGCGGCCGGTCCCGCAGGAGCGATGCCAGCCCGTGGAGGGGGTTGGGCGCCGTGAGCTCGTGGACGTCGTCCAGGACGAGCCGCAGCGGCCCGGGCGCCGTTCCGATGGCGTCGGCGACGAGGGCGAGGAACTCGGGGTCGCGGCTCGGGAGACCGGGGAGCGCGAGATCGTGCAGCGCGTTGTCCGCGGGTACCGCCGCGCACCTGTCGAGCGCGGTGAGGACCGCGGCCCAGAAGCGCCGGTCGTTGTTGTCGTCCTCGTCGAGGGACACCCACGCCGTCAGCTCGGGGCGCCGCGTCGCCCACTCGGCGAGCAGCAGGGTTTTGCCGTACCCGGCCGGCGCGCTGACCAGCGTGACCTGCCCGGCCGCCGCCTCGTCCAATGCGACGAGCAGCCGGGGGCGTGGCACGTAGCTGGGCGGCGGCCGCGGAACCGCCGTCTTCACCGCGGGCACTCCCGGACGGAGCACCGGAATCACCCCCCGCCACGATTCCACGAACCGAGAACGCTACCGACCCAGATGCCCCAGGCAAGGCCCGCCAGCCGTCCGGGTTACCCCCGAACGGCTCAGCGTGCCGGTCCTGACCTACGTAGTTCTCCGAATGTCGCCGCGGGCCGGCCGTCCCTACGCTGCGCTTCCTCACCTGGAGGGGGTGTGCCATGACGGCAGAGACCGTGGCAGCGCAGACGGCGGCGACCTACGACGTGGAGGGCAGGCTGCTCGAGGTCTGCACGTGCAACACCCTGTGCCCCTGCTGGGTCGGCGAGGACCCGGACGGCGACGGCACGTGCGACTCGGTCCTCGGCTGGTACGTCGACCGGGGCACGGTGCAGGGCGTGGACGTGAGCGACCGCTGCCTCTGCGTGTCGACGCACATCCCGGGCAACGTGCTGGCCGGCAACTGGAAGGTCGCCGTCCTGGTGGACGACCGGTGCAGCGAGGAGCAGCAGGCCGCCCTCCTGAACGTCTTCACCGGGCAGCTCGGGGGCGCGGTCGCCGACCTCGCCGCCCTGATCGGCGAGGTGGTGGCGGTCGAGCGGGTGCCGATCACGTTCGACGTCGTGGAGGGCAAGGGCTACCTCAGGATCGGTGACGTCGCCGAGGCCCGGCTCGTGCAGTTCGTGGGCGCCACCGGAAATCCGACCACGCTGCACGACTCGGCCTTCTCCACGATTCCCGGCGCACCCGCCTACGTCGGCAAGGCCGAGAGCTTCCGCCGCGACGGCAGCCGGCACGGCCTGCCGGACGTGGCGGTCACCGGGCAGAACGCCATCCAGGGCATGTTCCGGTTCACGGTCTGATCGTGCCGGGCATCGCTTCCGCGGCGGTACGCGCCCGCCGCGACCCGGGGGTCGCCCTCTGGGTCGTTGCGGGCGTCTGCTGGGTGGGCACCGTGTGGCTCGTCGCCGGCACGGGCGGGGTGGGGCATCACGGCGCCGTGCTCGAACGCTCGACGGGGCCGCTGCGGCTCGGGGCGATCCTCGCCGTCTGGCTGGTCATGATCGGCGCGATGATGCTGCCGACCGTCGTGCCGATGGTGCGGCTGTTCGGCGTGGTGACCGCGCGGGCCCCCGGCCCGACGGCCGCGCGACTGACCTTCCTGGCCGGCTACCTCGCCGTGTGGACCGCGTTCGCCGTGCTCGCGCTGCTCGCCGACCAGGCGGTGCAAGCGCTGGTGGCCGCGTGGGCGTGGCTCGCGGCCCGGCCGGATTTCCTGCTCGGCGCGACGCTCGTGCTGGCGGGCGCCTTCCAGTTCAGTCCGCTGAAGAACGCCTGCCTGACGGCGTGCCGCAACCCGGTCGAGTTCCTCTGGCTGAACTACCGCCGCGGTGCCGCAGGTGCCTGGCGGCTCGGCCTGAGGCACGGCGTGTCGTGCCTGGGCTGCTGCTGGGCGCTGATGCTCGTGATGATCGGGACCGGCATCGGCAGCCTCGTCTGGATGGTCGGGCTCACCGCGGTGATGCTGATCGAGAAGACGGCCCGCCGAGGAGCGCGGCTGGTGGCGCCGGTGGGCGTCGTCCTGCTCGTGGCCGGGGCCTCGCTGTCGGTGTCCGGCCTGCTCGGGGCACCGTGAACTGCAGCCAGGGGCGGGCCCTCAGCTCGTGATGTCCTTGCGCTGGAAGCGCCAGATCGCCAACGCGCCGAGAACCAGTGCGTAGATCGACGCCGACAGCGCGCCCCGTGTCATGCCGTTCCAGTCCACCGGGTCGCCGAGCAGGCCCGACCACGCGTCGTCGAAGTGCGTGGGCAGGAAGTCGCGCAGCCCTTCCAGCGCGGTGATCTGGTCGAGGATCTGCGACACGATCGACACCATCACCGCCCCACCGACGGCGCCGAGCGGGGCGTCGGTCGACACCGACAGCAGCAGTGCGAGCGCCGCCACCCAGCTCAGGTGCACCGCGAGGTACACCGCGCCGGACAGGACCCTGACGGTGCCGGGCCCGTAGTCGAGCGAGACGCCCGTCGGGCTCACCATGTCGCCCGCGCCGTAGGCGAGTGTGCCCACGACGAGCGACACGACCGGCAGCAGGAGCAGGGCCGCCAGCGACAGCGCTGCCGCCACCACGGCCTTCTGCCGCAGCAGGCGCGCTCGCGGCACCGGAGCCGCGAGCAGGTAGCGCAGGCTCGACCAGGACGCCTCGGCCGCCACCGTGTCGCCGAAGAACAGCGCCACGACCACGACCAGCAGGAACGACGACGAGGCGAACATCGCGAACACGGTGAAGTTCAGCCCGCTGCTGGTGGCGAGGTCGACGAGCGTGAGCGAGCCGGTGGGCGGCGCGTCGGGGGCCAGCTCGAACGCCACCCACAGCAGCACCGGCAGCAGCACGACCAGGCCGAACACCACCTGCGTCCGGCGGCGGCGCAGCTGGCGTTCCAGCTCGACCCGCAACGGCAGCGTCCGCTCGGGACGGAAGGGGCGGCGGGTCACCGGCGAGGGTGGCTTCCTCCGGGTCGCGGGTCCGGCCGCTGTGGGTCCGGCCGCTGTGGGTCCGGTCGCTGTGGACTCGGTCATGGCGTGCGGTCCTCCCCGACGAGCTGCAGGAACGCGTCCTCGAGGCGCCGGCGCGGGCCGGCCGCCGTCACCTCGACCCCCGCGGTGACGAGCGCTCGCACCGCCGCGCCGCGAGGCGTGCCGTTCAGCTCGGCGTGCACGCCTCCGTCGATCACCTCGACGGAGCGGACGCCTGCGAGGTCGGAGAGCACGGATGCCGCGCGCTCCGGTGCGTCGACGGTGAACGTGGCGGCACCGCCGCCCGCGATGATCTCCTCGACCGTGCCGTCGGCCACCACCTCGCCGCGGTGCATCACGACGACGTGGGTGCACGTCTGTTCCACCTCGGCGAGCAGGTGGCTCGACACCACGACCGTCCGGCCCCGCGCGGCGTAGCGGCGCAGGACGTCGCGCATCGTCGAGATCTGGGGCGGGTCGAGCCCGTTGGTCGGCTCGTCGAGCACCAGCAGGTCGGGGAGCCCGAGCATGGCCTGCGCGATGGCGAGCCGCTGGCGCATGCCCTGGCTGTACGTGCCCACCCGGCGGTCGAGCGCCGCGCCGAGCTCGGCGATCTCGAGCGCCTCCTCGATGTGCGCGTCGGCGGCGGGGCGACCGGTGGCCGCCCAGTAGAGGCGCAGGTTGTCGCGGCCGGACAGGTGCGGGAGGAAGCCGGGGCCCTCGACGAACGCCCCGATGCGCGCCAGCACCGGAGATCCCGGCCCGATCGGCTGCCCGAACGCGCTGATCGTGCCGGCGGTGGGGCGCACCAGGCCCATGAGCATGCGCAGCACGGTGGTCTTGCCTGCGCCGTTGGGTCCGAGCAGGCCCAGCACGATCCCCTTCTCCACGGTGAACGAGACGTCCTTCACCGCCTGGAAGCCGCCGGCGTAGGTCTTGGCGAGCCCGGTGACGACCAGCGGGGGGCCGTCGCCGTCCGCCGGCTGCGCGGTGTCGCGCCTGCGGCGCAGCCGGGCGAGCGCCCAGCCGAGTACGGCGACGGCCAGTGCCGCCACGATGCCGAGGAGCGGCCCGAGCGGCACGGTGGAGGCGGTGGCGCTGGTGCCCGGCACGACCGGCACGGTCAGATCTCCGGTCACCCCGACCTGCCAGACCGCGGGCTCGACCGGGCCGGTGAAGCCCTGGTCGGTGGTCGCTATGGAGACGGCGAGCTGGTTGCCGGACTCGACGGGCGCCACCACGCCGGGCAGCGCCACCGTGACCGTCACGGGCGTCCCGTCGGCGGGCACCGGCACGCGCATCGGGGCGACCGCGCCGCCGAGCAGTGTGCGCCGCCCGTCCGGCGCGAGCTCGGTGATCCGGGCGAACAGCACGGCCTCGGCGGGTGCGGGCTGGCCCGGCACGCGCGAGACGCTCACCTGCACCCGCGGGGTGCCCGCCACGAGGAGCGAGGCCGCGAGCGGTTCCGTGCGGAAGGTGGCCGACTGGCCCGCCGGGTCGGCCGCGAACGCGGAGATCCGGCCGGCGACGGAGCCGAGCGCGCCGCCGATCCCGGGCAGCGAGGTGATCGCCGCCGGGTGGCCGCCCGCCGGGTGGACGACCTGCCGCGGGCCGCCGTCGAGTGGCAGCGGCGTGGTGAGGAGCGGGGCGGTGCCCGGCAGGCCCGGGTAGGCGGGTGCGGCGAGGGTGCGGCTGGTGGGCGTGTTCGCGCCGGCGCGGACGCCGCTCTGCACGACGTAGGAGAAGCCGGTGCCCGGGTCGTCGCCGGTGCCGGCGAGGTGGAAGCCGAACCAGTCGCGGATGCTGTCTCGGACGGCCACACCCGGCGCGGCACCGTCGTGGCCGCCCGCGAACCACTCCACCTTCACCCGGCCACCTGCCGCCGCGATCTGCCGGGCGGTCGCGTCGGCCTGGTCGAGGCCGAACAGGGTGTCCTGCTCACCCTGCACGAGCAGGGTCGGCGCTGTGATGCGCCCGGCGACGGTGGCGGGCGAGGAGCGGCGCAGCAGCTCGGCCGTGGCGGGGGAGAGCCGGCCGGTGGTCGCGGCCTCGGTGTAGGCGGCGCAGATCTCGGCGGTGAACCGGCCGCAGGGGTTCACGCCGGTGGCCGGGGTACCGGTGGACGGGTCGCCGTCGGACGGGTCGCTCCCGGCGGAGAAGAGCATCCCCGCCCAGCCGCTCTTGAACACCCCGTCGGGTGCGGCGACGCCCCCGGCGGGGGTGTCGGCAGGGGGCGGGGTCGCGGTGGCGGTGTTCGGGAACAGCGCCTGACCGAGGTCGTTCCAGGTGATCACCGGGGCGAGGGCGTCGACGCGCGGGTCGTACCCGGCCAGCAGCAGCGCGAGTGCCCCGCCGTACGAGGCGCCGGTGACGCCGACGCGCGGGTCGCCCGGCCCGTCCTGCTGGACCTCGGGGAGGGTGGCGAGCCGGTCGACGAGCGCCCGCGCGTCGGCCACCTCGTGGTCGGGGGAGTCGAGCGCGATCTGCCCGGTGCTCGTGCCGAAACCGCGCGCCGACCAGGTGAGCACCACGAACCCGCTGGCGACGAGCGCGCGGGCGTCGGCGTCCACCGACGCCTTGCTGCCGCCGAAACCGTGGGCCACCAGCACCGCAGGGGCCGGGGTGACGGCCGGCAGGTAGAGCGAGGTGTCGAGCTCGACGCCGTCGGATGTGGTGACCCGTTCCTCGGTGACCCGTTCCTCGGCGACCGCGACACCGGCGGGGGCGGCACCCGTCAGCAGCAGACCTGCCACGACCGCGAGCACGACGCTGATCGCCAGGGGGGCCACTGGGGACGGCCGGGCGCCGCGGGCGGGGTGCACAGGACGACGTTACGGGGTGCCTGTCCGTAGTGTCCTCAGTGCGCTCTCAGGGCGCGGCTGGACCCGGGAGCGTCACCTCGTCGAAGTGCTCCACGCGGGGCTCGCCGTCCAGGAACGGGCCGATGTGGCCGCGCCAGCGCCCGAAGTTCTCCGACTCCCGGAAGCCGACGGTGTGGGCCTCCACGCTGTCCCACTCGATCAACAACACGAACCGGCCGGGTGTCTCGATGCCCTTCGTGAGGCGGGCGTTGCGGAAGCCCGGCGTGTCCGAGACGTACCGGATGCCCTCGCGGACGGCGGCGGCGAACTCCTCATCGGTGCCCGGCAGCACGGCGATGTCAGCGATCTCCAGGACCATGTGGGCATCCTCGCACGAGTGGAACGGGCGCGATCGGGGCACAGATCCGGCATGGATCACTTCACCATCGCCTCCGTCGCGGAGCGGAGTGACGACTTCCGCCGCGTCCTCTGGACCGGTGACCACACCCAGCTCGTGATCATGACGATCCCTCCCGGTGGGGAGATCGGCGAGGAGGTGCACGAGGGGATCGACCAGATCCTCACGTTCGTCAGCGGATCCGCCGAGGCGCGGGTGGCCGGCGAGACGAAGGCCGTCGAGGCGGGCGACCTCGTGGTCGTGCCGGCGGGCACGAAGCACAACTTCGTGAACACCGGCCCGAACCCGCTGGTCCTGTACACGGTCTACGGCCCGCCGGACCACGCGCCCGGAGCCGTGCACCGCACGAAGGAGGAGGCCGACGCGGCGGAGGAGTCGGGCGAGGACGAACCGCCGACCTCCTGACCCGGCGAGGGCAGCGCGTCAGCGTTCGGCCGTGACCCAACAGGGCGTTGTGGCCGCGGGCCACCCGGCGTCGGCGGCGGCCGGCGCGGCTGCCCTGCGGGCCGGGGGCAACGCCGTGGACGCGGCGGTGGCCGCCGTCCTCACGTCGTTCGTGGCGGAGCCGCTGCTCACCGGGCTGGGTGCGGGGGGCTACATGCTCGTCGCGCCGCCCGGGCAGCGGCCGCTGCTCCTCGACTTCTTCGTGGAGACCCCCGGTCGCGGAGCGGATGCGCGCCCCGCCCCGATGACCGACGTCCTGGTGACGTTCGAGGGCACCACCCAGGTGTTCCAGATCGGGGCCTCCTCGTGCGCCACGTACGGGGTGCCCGCCGGCGTGGCCGCCGCGGCTGAGCAGTTCGGCCGGATGCCGTTGGCCGAGCTGACCGCGCCCGCGGCCCGCCTCGCCCGCACCGGAGTGCGGGTGAACGCGATGCAGGCGTACGTATTCGAGCTGCTGGTGGACGTCGTCGGCTCGACCCCCGAGGCGGCCGCGCGATTCACGGTGGACGGGCGCCCGCCGCGGGAGGGCGAGCTGCTGCGGGACCCGGAGCTGGCCGACGCGCTCGACCGGCTCGGGGCCGAAGGGGCCGCGCCGTTCTACACCGGCGACATCGGCTGCGCCGTCGCAGACCGGGTGTGCGCCGGCGGCGGCGTGCTGACGCGGGCCGACCTCGAGGCGTACCGCGTCGTGCGCCGGAACCCGCTGTGCGTCACCTACGGCGGGCGCCAGGTCTTCACCAACCCCCCGCCGAGCGCGGGCGGCAGCCGGCTCGTCGGCGCGCTCGCCCACCTGGAGACCACCGGCCACGCGCCGGACGCGCCCGGCATCGCCGCGGCCCTCGAAGCGGGGGTGCGCAACGGGCCGGCGCCGGGGGACGCGCTGGGATCGACCACGCACACCTCGGTGCTCGACGCCGAGGGCTGGGCGTGCTCGGTGACCTGCTCCAACGGCACCGGCTCCGGGGTGACCGTCCCGGGGACGGGCGTCCACCTCAACAACATGCTCGGCGAGCACGACCTGTTCGTCCCCGACGGCGTCGGTGAGCGGCTGTCGTCGGCGATGGCCCCGACGGTGGTCCGCCGCGACGGCACCACCGAGCTCGTGCTGGGCTCCGCGGGGTCGAGCCGGATCCGCAGCGCCCTGCTGCAGGTCCTCGTCAACGTGCTCGATCGGGGCGATTCGCCGCAGCGGGCCGTGGATGCGCCGCGGATCCACGTGGAGCGGGGGACCGCCTACGCCGAGCCGGGGATCGACGCGGTGGCGCTGGAGGCGGCCGCTTACCCCGTCACGCGGTTCGCCGCCCCGAACCTGTTCTTCGGCGGGTGCCAGGCCGTCCGGCGCGACCCGGCCACCGGCGCGCTCGACGGGGGAGCGGACGCGCGGCGGTGCGGCGCGGTGGTAGTGGTCTGAGGCTCGAACTCCAGCTGTAGATCGCTATGCCGATACATCGGATCATGGCCCGGCAGCAGCGCCAGACCATGATCACGAGATTCGGCTGTGGTGCTGGAGGGCCTACTGCCGCCGGGCCCGCGCTCGCCGCTTCCCCTCGTGCATGGCCGCGACCCGGGCGATCGGGATCGCGTGCCCCTCCTCCAGGAGATCGGCGGGGAGGCTCTGGGGCGCGGGCATCCGCTCGTGCCAGGGGTCGCCGTCGCCGAGGAGGTCGACGGCGGTGCGGACGGTGAAGTCGCGGGGCGACACGCCGTCCAGGTCGTCCCATGCCACGGGGAACGACACCGGCACGCCCGGCCGCACGCGGGGGCTGTAGGCCGCCACCACGGTGGCCCCACCCGATCGGGTGGAGTCGACGAACACCTTCCCGCCCCGGTCCTCCTTGATGTAGGCCGTGGTGGCGACGTCGGGGTCGACGCGCTCCGCACGGGCGGCGAGCGCGCGGGTGGCCGCAGCGGCGTCCTCGAAGCCGACGCCCTCGTCGAGGGGCACGAAGATGTGCAGCCCCTTCGACCCGCTCGTCTTCACGATGCCCTCGAGCCCGCTGTCGGTGAGGGCCTGGTGCACGAGGCGCGCCGCCCGGACCACGTGGGAGAAGTCGTCGCCCTCAGGTGGGTCGAGGTCGAGGATCAGGTAGGTGGGGTGCGGCTCGCCCACCCGCATCAGGGTGGGGTGGTACTCCACCGAGCGCTGGTTGGCGAACCACAGCAGCGTGCGCCGGTCGTTCGCCAGCGCGTAGCGCACCTCGCGCCGCGACGCCTCGGCCCACACCGTGGTGGTCTCGACCCAGTCGGGCGTGTACTTGGGCACGTTCTTCTGCATGAACGGCTCCTGCCCCGGCCGGATCCGGATCACCGACAGCGGTCGCCGCCGCAGCTCGGGCAGGATGCGGTCGCGCACCGCGTCGAGGTAGTCGACGAGGTCGCGCTTGGTGGCGTCGGCGCCGTCGAAGAGCGGCTGGTCGAGGTTGGTCAGCTCCACCCCGGCCCGCGTCTCGACGGTCTTCGCGCGGCTCACCGGGGCACTCAACCACGGCAGAGCCACCTCAGCCAGGTGGCAGATGGTGGAGATCCACCTTGCGGAGGGCGCCGTCGGCGACCTCGGCCGTCATCCAGGTGAAGGTCGGCTGCCGGCGCCGGTCGGTGGGGGAGCCGGGGTTGAGCAGGCGCAGCCCGGTCGCCGCCGTGGTGTCCCACGGGATGTGGCTGTGGCCGAACACCAGCACGTCGACGTCCGGGTAGGCCCGCGCGCAGCGCCGTTCGCGGCCGGCGGCGGCGCCGGTCTCGTGGACCACCGCGAACCGGACGCCGTTCACCTCGACCCGCGCCACCTCGGGCAGCCGGGCCCGCAGCGCGGCGCCGTCGTTGTTGCCGTGGACGCCGACGAGCCGGCGCGCCCTGGCCTCGAGCGCGTCCAGCAGGTCGACCGACACCCAGTCGCCCGCGTGGATCACGACGTCGGCGGAGTCGACGGCCGACCACACCGGTGCGGGCAGGTCCTTCGCCCGCACCGGCAGGTGGGTGTCGGAGATCAGCAGCAGCTTCAGGGTCAGTGCACGTCCACGAGGTCGACGACGAAGATCAGCGTCTCGCCGGGCTTGATCGCGCCGCCCGCGCCGCGGTCGCCGTAGCCCAGGTGCGGCGGGATCACCAGCCTGCGGCGCCCGCCGACCTTCATCCCGGCCACGCCGCGGTCCCAGCCCGCGATGACGCGCCCGGCGCCCAGCGGGAACTGGAACGTCGAGCCGCGGTTCCAGGAGGCGTCGAACTCCTCGCCGGTGGACTGCGCCACACCGACGTAGTGCACCTCGACGGTGCGACCCGGGGTCGCCTCGGCGCCGACGCCGGGGTTGAGGTCCTCGACCAGCAGGTCAGCGGGGGCGGGGCCGTCGTGCGGGTCGACGTCGGGTCGTTGCAGAGCCACGTTCTTCCTCCTGAGGGTGGGCGTGCCCAGCGTGCCAGACGGGGTGGCGCGGGGTAGACAGGCCTCGTGGCCAGGCCTGACGTGGGGCGACCGGTCGCCGACGCCCCGGACCCGAACCGGTGGCGGGCGCTGTCGGTCACGCTCGTCGCGGGCTTCATGAGCCTGCTCGACGTCAGCATCGTCTCGGTCGCGCTGCCCTCCCTGCAGCAGAGCCTCGGCGCCGAGCCTGCGACGGTGCAGTGGGTCGTCTCCGGGTACGCGCTCACGTTCGGCCTCGCGCTCGTGCCGGCGGGACGGCTGGGCGACGCGCTGGGGCGGCGGCGGATGTTCCTCGGCGCCCTGTCGGCGTTCGTGCTGTTCAGCGGTCTCGCCGGCGCGGCCCCGAGCATCGGGCTACTCGTGGCGGCCCGGCTCGCGCAGGGCCTCGCGGCGGGCGCGCTGGCGCCGCAGAACTCCGGGCTGATCCAGCAGCTCTTCAGCGGCGCCGAACGCGGGAGGGCGTTCGGGCTCTTCGGCGCGACCGTCGGGATCTCCACGGCCGTGGGCCCGGTCGTCGGCGGGGTCATCCTCGCACTGGCGGGTGGCGTGGACGGGTGGCGCTGGATCTTCCTCGTCAACGTGCCCATCGGGGTGGTCGCGCTCGTGCTCGCGGCGCGGCTCATCCCCCGGACGGCGGCCGGCCGCGCGGGGCACATCGACGTCGTCGGCGGCCTGCTGCTCGCGGGCGCCGTGCTCGCCGTGCTGCTGCCGCTGGCCGAGGCCGACGCCGGTGGCCTCGCCCGGTTGTGGTGGCTGTTCCCCGTCGCGGTCGGGACGGCGGCGCTGTTCGTCCGGTGGGAGCGACGCGTGATGCGCCGTCACGGCGCCCCGCTGCTCGACCTGCGCCTCCTGTCCAGCACGCGCGGATACGCCACCGGCGCGGCGCTCGGCGCCGTCTACTTCCTCGGCTTCTCCGGCATCTGGCTGGTGTTCGCGCTGTTCCTGCAGTCCGGGCTGGGCTACACGCCGCTGCAGTCCGGTCTCTCGGTCACGGCGTTCGCGATCGGGTCCGCGGTGTCGGCCGCGATCGGTGGGCGGCTCGTCGAGCGCTTCGGCCGCAGGTTGACCGTCATCGGGCTGAGCGGCGTGCTCATCGGGCTGCTGGTGACGATCGGTGTGGTGCTGGTCGTGCCGGCCGAGTCGCTGGCGGGGGCGCTGGCGGTGCCGCTCCTGGTGGCGGGGATCGGCGGTGGGCTGGTGATCTCCCCGAACATCACGCTGACGCTGCGCGAGGTGCCGGTCCGCATGGCCGGATCGGCAGGAGGTGCCCTGCAGACCGGCCAGCGCGTCGGGGCGGCGATCGGCACCGCTGCGCTGCCCGGCGCGTACTACCTGGTGCTCGGCGCAACCGGGCAGGACCACCAGGTCGCCGCCGCGGTTGCGCTCTCCGGTGCGGTGCTCTCGGTGACGGCGGCGCTCGTCATCGCCGTGCGGGACCTGCGGCAGGAGCGGGTCGCCCGGCGCCGGTGCACCGAGGAGGAGACCCACAGCTACGACCACGCGGCCCACGGCTGACGGGTCGAGTGGGCTTCACGGCCCGACGCGCAGGGCCTCCCGGAGGAACTGGACCTGCAGCAGGAGCAGATTCTCCGCCACGACCTCCTGCGGCGTCATGTGGGTGACCCCCGACAGCGGGAGCACGCTGTGCGGCCGGCCCGCGGCGAGCAGAGCCGAGGACAGGCGCAGCGTGTGGGCGGCCACCACGTTGTCGTCGGCGAGACCGTGCACGAGCAGCAGCGGCCTGCTCAGCGCCGCCGCGTCGGCGATCAGCGACGAGCGGGCGTATGCGTCCGGGTCGGTGTCCGGGCGGCCCAGGTAGCGCTCGGTGTAGTGGGTGTCGTAGAGCGCCCAGTCCGTGACCGGGGCGCCTGCCACGGCCGCGTGGAAGACGTCCGGTCGGCGCAGCACCGCGAGCGCGGCGAGGTAGCCCCCGAAGGACCAGCCGCGGATCCCGACGCGGGTGAGGTCGAGATCCGGATGGCGCTCGGCCACCGCGTGCAGCGCGTCGACCTGGTCCTGCAGCACCGGTCCGGCGAGGTCTCCGTGGACCGCGCGCTCGAACGCCGGGCCGCGCCCCGGGGTGCCGCGCCCGTCGACGACCACCACGGCGAATCCCTGATCGGCGAACCACTGGCTGGTCAGGTGTGCGCCGCGGGCGGCGAGCACGCGCTGGGCGTGCGGGCCGCCGTAGGGATCCATCAGGACCGGCAGGCGGGTGCCCGGCTCGTGGTCGGTCGGGAGCAGCACGGCCGTGCGCAGGGCGCGCTCGCCCGCGCTGAGGAGCGTGATCCGCGGGACGAGGCCGGGGAGGTCGGCGAAGGAGGAGATCGTGCGCTCGGCCCCGCCCCGGCGGACGGTGGTGGTCGTGCCGTCGGTGTCGAGGTCCTGCCGCGTGACGACGAGCGTGCCCCCGACGAGCCGGCCGCTGTGCACCCCCGGCTCCGGTGCGACGGCGGTGAGGCCGTCGGGCCCCCACGTCCAGAGGCCGATCGATGTGGGGTCGTCGCTCGCGCGGAACAGCACCACGTCGCCGTCGACGTCCGCGACGTCGCGCACCTGCAGCGATGTGGGCGTCACCGGCTCCCCGTCGACGACGAGCCGCATGCCGCCTTCGACGCTGCCGACCGTCACGAGCGCGCCGGAGGCGGTGTGCGCGGGCACGCCGGGGACGATGTCGACCCAGAGGGGATCGGTCTGCTCGTGCACGGGGGTGGTGGCCCCGGTGTCCGGGTCGACGCGGAGCACCCGCAGGGCCCGCTGGTCGCGCGGCTGCACGACGATCAGCAGGCCGTGGCCGTCCCAGACGGCGTCGGCGAGGTACTCGTCGCGCCCGGTGTCCCACCGCACGGGCACGGCCGTGCCGTCGAGCGCGATCACCTCGAGCGTGACGCGAGCGTTCGGCGTGCCCGCAGCGGGGTAGGCCACGGCGGCGGGCACGCGCTCGGGGTTGGCCGGGTCGGCGATGTGCCAGCGCCGCACCTCGGCGTCGTCCACCCGCGCGACCAGCAGCGACTCGCCGTCGGGCGCCCACCAGTACCCCCGCATCCGGCCCATCTCCTCGGCCGCCACGAAGTCGGCGAGGCCGTAGGTGACGTGGGGGGCGTCCGGCTCGGCGACGGCGGTGGTGATGCGCGAGGTGATGTCGTGGACGTGCAGCGCCCCGTCGCGGACGAAGGCGACCTTGAGCCCGTGCGGGTCCGGCCGCGGGTCGATCACGCCGGCCGGGGTGTCCACCAGGCGCGGGCTCATCCCGCCCACGAAGTCCGCGAGGTAGAGGTGGCCGGACAGGGCGAACGCCGCCATGGTGACCGGCCGGTCGGCCGCGTACCCGACCACGCCGCCCGCCTGCTCCCGGCTGCGTTCGCGGCGGGCCCGCTCCTCGGCCGGCAGGTCCTCGTCACCGGCGCCGTCCGCAGGGCCTTCGAGCTCCCGCGGGTCGGCGACGAGCCGTTCCTCGCCGGTGTCGAGGTCCAGCGTCCAGAGGCAGGTGACGGGGTCTGTGCCCCCGCGGCTGCGCAGGAACACCACCCGTTCGCCATCGGGGGAGACGGTGATGCCGCGCGGGGCGCCGAGGGTGAAGCGACGGGTGCGGGCCTGCCGGCGCGGGAAGCTGTCGGTCACGGGAGATCAGTCTGCCCCTGGCACCGGTCAGTCGACGCAGGGCACGCCATCCGCCGTGATCACCGGAGGGCTGTTCGTCGCCGGGGCCGGCGTGCTGCCGGCTTCCGGTTCGTCGGCCCGCTGCACGGTGATCGGGTCGTCGTCGGTCACGGCGCGGGCGGTGGTGGGTGGCGCGTCCGGCCCGGTGGGCCCCGGCGTCGCCACCGGGGGCGAGGTGGCCGGTGCGAGCAGCGGCCCGACGAACGCCTGCACGGCGTCGCGGTCGATCTGCACGGCGATGCCGTCGGCCGGGGTGCGCAGGTCAGGGCGGCCGGTCGGGATCGTGTAGAACCTCAGCGCCTCCGTGGAGGCCTGGCGCATCTGGGAGAGCGCCTGGTCGAGGTCCCAGCCGCTGTCCAGCACGAGGTAGCGCGTGGCGATGTCGACGAGGCGCTGCAGCCGCGCCGGATCGGTGATCGTGCCGGGCGCGAGCACCCGCTGCGCCAGGCCCGCGGCGAAGGCCTGCTGGCGGGCGATGCGGTCGAGGTCGCCGTCCTCGAGCCCGTGCCGCTGCCGCACGAACGCGAGCGCGCCCGCGCCGCTGACCAGGTGCCGGCCCGCCGGGAGGTCGACCCCCGAGTAGGAGTCGCGGACGCGCGCGTTCAGGCAGACCGGCACGCCCCCGAGCGCTTCGGTGAGCTCGACGAACCCGGCCATGCCGATCTCGGCGAAGTGGTCGATCCGGGCACCGGTCAGCTGTTCCACCGTGGCGACCAGCGTGCGCCGGCCGGACTCGCGGGCGCGCCGGTCGAGCTCGGGGCCGTCGATGCCCTGGGCGCGCAGCGACTCCTCGGCGCCCTGCATCCCGCGCCGGTACGCGGAATTGATCTTGTGGGTGCCGCGTCCACCCGCGATCGGCACGTACGAGTCGCGCGGGATGGAGATGGCGACGACGCGTCCGCCCGGTTCGGCGGGCACGTGCAGCAGGATGATCGTGTCGGTGTGGAGCTGGCCCTCGTCGGGGCCTGCGTGCAGCGCGTCGAGCAGCGCGGGCGGGAGCGGGTCGCCCTGCGCGTCGGTGCGTGCGTCGAGTCCGACGAGCAGCGCCGTGAACGGCTCGCCCGGTGGCGTGGGGCGCGGGGTCGGGATGGCCGCGGTGCTGCTGACGACCGCGGTGTCGACCCGCTGGTGCAGTGACCAGGCGAACCCGGTGGTGACGAGCGCGGCCGCGGACGCCAGCGCGGTGACGGCGCGGAGGACCGCGCGCATCGTGCGTCTCGCGTCCATGTCACTCCGGGTCACTGCGGTCGCCCTGCGCCTGGACCGGTGCCGCGACCGCCCGGGGCTGCTCGGCCGCCGTTGCGGCTTCGGTCCACTGTAGTCACGCCAGGTGCGACGTGACTGCTCCGAACGGCGCACGTCACACCACGTTTGTCACGTGTCGTCACACGTTCGGTGACCATTCCATGATCAACGCGCTAGTGTCGCCGCCTACTTCACTTGCCACCCCGGGGGGAACGCATCGATGACAGGGCCGCAGAGACCACCGTGCGAGACGACGGCGCAGCGGTCGTGCGCGCTGGGGCGCGCTCGTCGGTAACGGTTCCCGGTAGAGATCGAGTATGAACGGCAAGATCACAGCGCAGAACGGACGTTCGTGATGACCGCTCCCCACCAGTCCCCGCAGAAGACGGCGTTCGCGGAACGGCCGTACCCGCAGGAGCCCCACCAACAGCCCCATCAGCCTGTGCACCCGCCGGTGGCCCCCGGGCACCACCTGCGCCCGTGGCCGGTGAACCCCGAGCAGCAGCAGGCGCACCCGGACCAGCCGTACCGGGCGGCAGGCCAGCCGGAGCAGGTGTCCGGCCGGCAGGCCGCCGACGAGGAGCTCCGCCGGGCGCAGGCCCGGACGCAGGGGCTGCCCGGCGGTCCCGCCGCGGAGCCGCCGCGGCCGATCTTCGTGCGGAAGCAGCGGTTCGTGGCTCTGGCCTGGGCGGCGCTCGTCTTCGGGATCGTGGGCATCGTCGCCGGCGTCGTCGGCGTGCTCGTGGGCTCGTCGATCGTCGTGCTGAAGTACCTCACGATCGGCCTCGCGGTGGTCGGCGTCCTGCTCGGGGCGATCGCACTCCTCGGCACGCGCAAGGTGCTCGGAGGCATCGGCGTGGTCCTGTGCGCCGGGGCGATCGCCGTCGCATTGACGGCCCAGGTGGCGACGCCGGAGGTCGAGGGCACGACGGGTGTCGGCGACGTGGCCTCGCAGGACGTGGCCCTCCGCGACTGCACGGTCGTGCGGCAGGACGGCGCGGTCACGGCCGAGGCGACGCTCGAGATCACGAACCGCACGGCCGAGCGGCAGTCGTACAACATCAACGTGACCGTGAACGACAAGACGGGTCCCCGCGTCGGTGAGATCAACGCGATCGCCACGACCGTCGCTCCGGGCGAGACCGTCGTCCTGTCGGGCGCGCAGGCGAGCGGAGAGGTCAGCGGGCGGGCGCAGGCCGGGCCCGCGGACTGCCGGATCGCCACCGTGAACCGCCTGGCGCTGGGCGGCTGACCGGCACCCGGTACCGCTCAGGTCCATCGCCCCCGGTCATCGCCTCAGGTCATCGCCTCGGGTCATCGCCTCAGGTCATCGCACGGGCACTGTCGGCCGCCTCCTGCAGCGAACGCGCCAGCAGTTCGGCTTCGTCCGGGCTGAACGACCACCGGAGGGCCGAGCCCGCCGGATCGCCATCGCCTCCGGCGGGACGGACCACGACCTGGGCCTGCGCGCCCGCGTCGTCGTGACGCGCCTCGTTCGGGATAGCGATCTCGACCTGGAGGTTCATCGGGAGCGTGGTGTCCTGCTGGATGCGCATCGCCCCACCATGCCCGAGATGGGTGATCGCCGCCGAGGTCGCGTGCTTCCAGCGGTTGTCGGTGCCGGCCGTTAGCGTCCGTCGCGTGACCACCACGGAGAACGCGCATGGCGGGGGCATCGCCCGCTTCGGAGTCGTCGCGCTCGACTGTCCCGATCCGGTCGCCCTCGCGCGCTTCTACAGCGCCATCACCGGCTGGCCGTTCGACCCGCATGCGGGCTCCGACGGGTGGGTCCAGCTCGACCCGCCCGACGGCCGCGGCGCCGGGCTCGGATTCCAGAAGGTGTCGTCCGAGTACCGGCCGCCGCAGTGGCCCGGCCAGGAGGTGCCGCAGCAGTTGCACATCGACTTCGACGTGCCCGACCTCGACGAGGGTGAGCGCCGGGTGCTGGCGATCGGCGCCCGCAAGCACGAGGTGCAGCCCGCGCCGGATCGGTTCCGGGTGTACCTCGACCCGGCCGGGCACCCGTTCTGCCTCGTGCGCGCCTGAGTGTTCGCGCGGGTGGCCGACCTCCCGTCCGGAGCTCCTGCCAATGCGTTGCTCCTGTAACGGACGCCCACGATGACGCAGCCCTGCATCGCCTCACCGCGACCCGACCCCGAGGCTTCGCGCCGCGTCGTCCTCCTTCCTCCGACCACGATCGGTAGAGGCGCCCGGTGCCGGGTATGCGGCGGGAGCACAGGCGGGCGTGACCGGACGAGGGGATGGGTCGGATGGTGGAGACCACGCAGGGTGCTCGGACCGAGCGGACGGCGTCCGAGCAGCTCAAGGCGAGCCTGCGGGAGCTGCTCGCCACGCTGATCGACCGGGCGTTCGGGCTCGCACTGGACGCGGTGGAGAGCCTCGCTCGCGCCTTGGACGAGGTGGCCGCTCGAGGAGGTCTTCGGCTGAACGCGCTGCTCGGGGGAGCCAGGGCACTGGCCCAGGGGAGCAACCCGGTCTGGGGGGCGATCAAGGGTGCGGTCGCGGCGATGAGCCCGGCGGCCAGGGTCGCCTTGATCGCCGCACTCGTCCTCGCGGTGCTCCTGCTGCCGCTGACCGTCGTCCTCGTGCTGCTCGCCCTGATCGTCTTCGCCGTGTGGGTCGCGGTCCGGGCGGCCTCGCGCTGACCGGAGAAAGCAATTCACTCGTCCTTCTGCCGGGATCTGCTACGGCATTCGTCGCAAGAGCCGACGAGAGCGGCGGTGCTGCGATTCAGCGCAGTGGCAGGCGGCTATCCCTGTGCGAGCAGCCGGCCGAGGAGCTGATGATCGATGAGGGTGCTCCGATCACTTGCGGCGGTTCTGATCTGGCTCGTCGCTTCCCTGCTCCTCGTCCTGTCGATCGTCTTGTGCATCACGATCCTGCTCCTCCCCGTCGGCGTGCTGCTGGGGCTCGTCGCGCTCCGGCTGTACGTGGTGGGGTTCGGCCTGCTGCTCCCGCGGTCGCGGGATATCGAGAAGGGCGTGCGCAAGCAGGCGCGCAGGTGGTGGCGGAAGAGCCCGCTGCGGGACCTCTCGACGAAGCGCACCCGGCGTCGAGCACGCAAGATCATGCGGCTAGGCCGGTGACCGTCGCCGGTCGCTGCGCGGAGGGAGCGGCGGCGTGAACGCGCCGATGGCCGTCCCGCCTGCTCCGAACGGCCTAAATTTCAGGCGATCTTGCCGTGGCGGAGTGTGAGATCACCCCGCTGGGTAATCGCTTGACGCGGCCATCGGGGGCGCCCATTGCAGGAACCGATGTTTTTGCGACGGCGTAACGGTCGAGCGCCCGACAACCGATAGAGGAGATCCAGTGAAGTGTGGGGCACGAGTGGCCCTCGGCGTTGCCGGCGGCTATTTACTCGGACGAACCAAGAAAATGAAGCTCGCATTGATGCTGGGTGGGATGGCAGCGGGTCGGCGCGCCGGCGGACCGGGTGAGCTCCTGAGTCGCGGCAGCAAGCTCGTCGAGGCCTCGCCGGAGTTGTCACGGCTCGTGGGCGAGGTGCGAGGGCGTCTGCTGGAGGCGGGCAAGGGTGCCGCCGTCGCCGTCGCCAGCCGCCAGGTCGAGGCGCTCACCGACCGGGTGGGCCGGCGGGTGGAGTCCTTCGCAGGCGCCGGAGTGCCGCAGCGCGGCAAGGCCGAGGAGGAGCCCGCGACCGACCAGCAGGCCGAGGACGAGGCCGAGTACGAGCGGGACGAGTACGACCGGGACGGGAGCGGGCAGGACGAGGCCGCGCGCGACGCCGGCTCGACCGCCGAGCAGGACGAGGAGCCCGCCGAGGAACGAGCACCGGCACCTCCTCGCCGGACCCGAACCCCGGCTGCCAAGGCCACCGCAGGCCGCTCCGGCCGGGGGACCTCGGCGTCCGCGGCCGTCAAGCGGACCGCGTCGGGTACGGGCAGGGCGACCGGTCGCAAGCCCGCGCGGGCCACCCGCACCCGGAGGGACGACGGCGATGGCTGAGGGAACTGACCGGGCCGGGCTCAAGGAAGCACTGCCCACGGACGCGCTGAAAGACGCCGGGCAGCGGCTGCTGGGGCTGATGGTCCAGAGTGCGGCCGAGAACGCGGCGCAGCGCATCGGCAACCTGTCCGACCGTCTGACCGACGTCGCCGAGAACCCGGGGCAGGGACTCGGAACGGTCCTCGGCAGGCGCCGGGAGCAGACGGAGGACACGGATGCCGAGGGCGAGGGCGGGTCGCCAGGTGGGGCGCTGAGGCGGGGTCTCTCCACGCTCAAGGAGAAGATCGGCAACGTCTTCGGGGGCGGCGGGGGTGGCCAGGGCAAGAAGCTCAAGGTCACCGTGATCAGCGAGGACCAGGACATCGGCCTGCCCCTGCGCACGACCTACAACCTCTGGACCCAGTTCGCCGACTTCCCCAGCTTCATGAAGAAGGTCGAGTCGGTCGAGCAGGAGTCCGACGAGAAGACGAACTGGAAGGCGCAGGTCTTCTGGTCGCACCGGACGTGGGAGGCGACGATCGCCGAGCAGGTGCCCGACTCCCACATCGTTTGGCGGTCGAAGGGCCCGAAGGGGCACGTCGACGGGGCGGTCAGCTTCACCGAGCTCGGTCCCAACCTGACCCGCGTGATGATGGTCCTCGAGTACCACCCGCAGGGGTTGTTCGAGCGGACCGGCAACCTCTGGCGCGCGCAGGGCCGGCGCGCCCGGCTCGAGTTCCAACACTTCCGCCGGCACGCCATGGCCAACGTGATCCTGCACCAGGAGGAGGTCGAGGGCTGGCGCGGCGAGATCCGCGACAACGAGGTCGTCAAGACCCACGAGGAGGCCCTCGAGGAGGAGCAGCGCGCGCAGCAGCCGGAGCCTGAGGAGGAGACCGGCGCGGAGGAGCCGGAGGAGAGCAGCGAGGCCGCCGACGAGCGGGCTGAGGAGGAGCAGTACGAGGAGGAGCCGGCCGAGGAGGAGCCGTACGACGAGGACGCGGGTTACAGCGAGGAGGACGAGTACGTCGACGAGGGAGAACCCGTCGACGAGGCAGACCTCGAGGACGAGTACGTCGACGCGGAACCGGACGAGGACGCCGAGGCCAGGGAGCCGGTGGCCGCCTCGAGATCACGACGGGGGCGATGACACATGACAGTGGCGACACAGCGCCGCAGCGGTGGATACGTGGAGCGGGGCGGCGGCGGTTCCAGCAGCCTCGCGGACGTCGTCGAGCTCATCCTCGACCGGGGTCTGGTCATCGACGTGTTCGTCCGGGTGTCCCTGGTCGGGATCGAGCTCATCACCATCGACGCCCGGATCGTCGTGGCGAGCGTGGACACGTTCCTGCGCTTCGCCGAGGCGACGAACCGCTTGGACCTCTACGGCAAGGGCAAGGGCGGCAAGGACCTGCCGGAGCTGATGGAGGGCGTCACCGAGAGCGGCACCAAGGGCAAGACGTCCGGGGTCCTCGAGGCCGCTGCCGACAAGGTGGGCGACATGCTCGGCGGCGGGCGTGAGGAGCGCGCCGAGCCGCAGGAACGTGCCGAGCGCGAGGAGGCGCCCCGCAGGCGGCCCGCCCGGCAGCGTCCCCGGGAGCGCGAGGAATGAGCGCGACGTACGTCTACGGCCTCGTCGGCGCCGACGCGGAGCTGCCCGACGACCTGAAGGGCCTCGGCCCGTCCGGCCGGGTCTCGACGATCGCGCACGGCAAGGTCGCCGCGATCGTCAGCGACGTGCCGACCGAACGCCCGCTCGGCATCCGCGACGATCTGCTCGCGCACGAGGCGGTGGTCGACACGGTGGCGGCGACCACCGCCGTCCTCCCGATGCGGTTCCCCGCCGTCGTCGAGGAGGACGGGGTGGTGGAGGAGCTGCTCGGCCCGCACCACGACCACTTCGTCGCGGTCCTCGGCGAGCTGGAGGGCCGGGTGCAGTTCACGCTCAAGGGCCGCTACGAGCAGGAGCCGGTGCTGCGTGAGCTGGTCGACGCGGATCCGGAGATCAGGGCTCTGCAGGAGAAGGTGCGGGACCTGCCCGAGGACGCTTCCTACTACGACCGGGTCCGGCTGGGCGAGCTCGTGGTCGAGGCGCTGCAGGAGCGGCGTGACGCCGAGGGGGCGCAGATGGTGCGTCGGCTGGAGCCGTTCGCGGTGCGGGCGGTGGCCAACCCCCCGGGCCAACCGGACGACGTGGTCAACGCGGCCTTCCTCGTGGAGCGGGAGCGCGTGCCGGAGTTCGAGGGCGCGGTCGAGGATCTGGGCCGGGACCTCGTCGACCGGGTGCGCCTGAGGCTGCTCGGGCCGCTGGCGCCCTACGACTTCGTCCCGGAGGAATGAGTGGGACTGCTGACCGGTCTGCTCGGCCTGCCGCTGGCGCCCGTCCGGGGCGTCGTGTGGCTGGCCGAGCAGATCCGCGACCACGCGGAGGAGCAGTACTACGACCCGGTCCGGATCCGCGCCGAGCTGGACCGGGTCGACGAGGCCCGCCGCAGCGGTGAGCTCTCCGAGCAGGAATGCGCGGAGCTGGAGGACGAGCTGCTGCAGCGTCTGATGGCCGGTCGGCGGGCGTCCGGCGGTTCTGGAGCCGATCATGGCTGATGACGAGCAGGCGACACCACGCCGCAAACGGCGCGCGCGGACCGGGGACAGCGGCCCGGAGCAGGGCGAGGAGACCGTGCGGGACGAGGGTGCCGCGGAGGGCGACGAGCAGGACGACGGCGAGCAGGAACCCGGCGAGCAGGAACACGACGGAAGTGCCATCCCTGCCCCGGCGGCGGCGCGCAGGGCCGCGCGGTACATCGCGGAGTTCACCGGCCGGCATCCCGAGAGCGTCATCTCGGTCGAGCGTCACGACGGTGACTGGCAGGTCGGCGTCGAGGTCGTCGAGACGCACCGCATCCCGGACACGACCGACGTCCTCGCGACCTACGAGGTGCGCCTCGACGGCGACGGCAGCCTCGTCTCCTACCGCCGAACGCGCCGCTACGCGCGAGGACAGCTGGACAAGGAGTGCCGATGACCTCGGGCGGACTGACCACACCCAACCGCGCCCGTCAGCCGGACCACCGTCAGGAGTCGACGAACCTCGCCGACATCCTGGAGCGCGTGCTGGACAAGGGGATCGTGATCGCCGGGGACATCCGGGTGAACCTGCTCGACATCGAGCTGCTGACGATCAAGATCCGGTTGCTCGTCGCGTCCGTCGACAAGGCGCGTGAGATCGGCATCGACTGGTGGGAGCACGATCCGACGCTGAGCATCGGCAAGCGGGACCTGGCCGAGGAGAACAAGGCGCTGCGGGAGCGGATCGCCGCCCTCGAGGCGGGCCGGCCCGAGCACGACGGAGCCGGCGCCCGGCGGGACGGTGCCGATGACTGACACCCTCGTGTACCTCTACGCCGTCGCGGACGCCGCCGACGCCCAGGACCATGCGATCTCCGGCGTGGAGGGGGCGCCGGTGCGCCGTGTCGTCGCCGACGGCCTCGCCGCCGTGGTCAGCTCGGTCGACGCCGAGCGGTTCGGCGAGGAGGCGCTGCGACGCAGCCTGGAGGACCTGCAGTGGCTGGAGAAGGTGGCACGCTCGCACCACGAGGTGGTCGCCTCCCTCGCGCGATCCGGCCCCGTCGCGCCCGTGCGGATGGCGACGGTCTACCTCGACGACCAGAACGTCCGCGCACTCCTGCACGACCGCGCCTCCGCGTTGCACCGGGCACTGGACCGGGTCCGCGGGCGGAGCGAGTGGGGGGTGAAGGCCTACGCCGTGCCCGCCCCTGAGGCCGATGACCGGGACGAGGCCGACGGTGCCAAGCCCGGAACGTCCTACCTGATGCGACGGCGGTCCGAACGCGACCGCGCGGCAGGCGGGCTCCGGGCCGCGGTGGAGGCGGCGGATGCGGTGCACCGGGTGATCTCGGACCTCGCCGACGCCACCCGCCGTTACGAGCCGCAGGACCCGAGGCTGTCCGGTCGCCGCGAGCAGATGGTGCTCAACGCCGCGTACCTCGTCGACGAGGCCGGGGCCGCGGCCGTGCGGCGGCTCGTCGAGGACCGTGACGTGCCGGAGCTGCGCCTGGAGCTGACCGGGCCGTGGGCCCCGTACTCCTTCGCCACCCTGGAGGAACCGTGACGGTCGTGGCCGACCGCGACGTCGCACTCGTCGACCTGCTGGACCGGCTGCTCGCCGGCGGCGTC